>NZ_LMJT01000045.1 GCF_001429395.1 Allobosea sp. Root381 | reverse complement strand
CGGCACGCTCTCGACCGACACGGTGAAGGTGGCGCAGGAGGCGGGCTCGATGCTGGCCAAGCTGGTGCCGGACATCAAGAAGACGGCCGAGCTGGTCGAAGAGATCACTGCCGCCTGCCGCGAGCAGGATGTCGGCTCGACCCAGATCAACCAGGCGATCCAGCAGCTCGACAAGGTCACCCAGCAGAACGCGGCGGCTTCCGAGCAGGTCTCGGCCACCTCCGAGGAACTCGCTGCCCAGGCCGAGCAGCTCCAGGCCACCATCGCCTTCTTCCGCCTCGAGGACGGCGCGGCCTCGCGGATGCAGCCTGTGGCGGTCGACAAGGCGGTGAAGCAGCTGCGCGGCAAGGCTGCCAGCATGGCGGCTGCGATCCAGCCGAAGAAGGCGCAGGCGCGTCCCGCTCGGAAGGTCGCCAATGGCGGCTTCGCCTTCGATCTCGACGGCGCAGAAGACCAGGACGACGCCGCCTTCCACCGCAACTGACGGGGATAAGCCCGGCTCCGCGCGTCGCGGGGCCGGGATGCCATCCCTTCAGGCCAGGCCGCCTACATCGCGAGATCACCATGGCTGACACCGCCCAATATCTGACGCTCGGCATCGACGAAGAACTGTTCGGCATCGACATCCGCAATGTCCGGGAGATCCTCGACATGCGGCCGATCTCGAAGCTGCCGCATGCGCCGGACTTCCTGCTCGGCATGATCGATGTCCGCGGCGCGGGCTACCCGATCGTCGATCTGCGCACCAAGCTCGGGTTGCCGCGTGCGGAGCCGACCGACGCCACCCGGATCATCATCCTCGACGTGCCGGTCAAGGGCCGCACGCTCGGCGTCGGCTTCGTCGCTGACCGGGTCTTCGAGGTGACGGGGCTCGACCGCGACCACACCGAGGCGGCGCCCGATGTCGGCGGCCGCTGGCAGTCGAACTACATCGCCGGCATCGGCCGCAAGGGCGAAGCCTTCATCGTCGTCTTCGATCTCGAACGGCTGATGGAATCGGACGATCTGCCGGCTCTCGCATCGATCCTGCCCGAGAGGGCGGCCTGAACAGATGACGCAGTCAGTGCCCAACGCCTCATCGCCCAAGACTTCGTCGCCCACGTCCCGCGACCAGATGAGCTACGACCATCTGGCCGACAAGCATTTCACGGCGATTGCCAAGGTCATCGAATCCCGTGTCGGCATCAAGCTGCCGCAGACCAAGCGAACCATGGTGGAGGGGCGGCTGCGCAGGCGCGTGCGGGCGCTCGGCCTGCCAGGGCTCAAGGCCTATGGCGCGCATCTGTTCGATCGCAACGGGCTCGAACAGGAGCTCGTGCACCTGATCGACTGCGTCACGACCAACAAGACCGACTTCTTTCGCGAGCCCAGCCATTTCGAGTTCCTGCGCGACGTCGCCGTGCCGCAGCTCGCGCAGCGCCGTGGCGCCCGCCCGCTCGACCTGAAGGTCTGGAGCGCCGCTTCTTCGACGGGCGCCGAAGCTTATACCGCCGCCATGGTGCTGCAGGATCTCGTCGCGGTCAGGAAGGTTTCGCGCTTTTCGATCCTGGGCACCGACGTCTCGACCGAGGTGTTGCAGGAGGCGCGTTCGGCGATCTACCCGCGCAGCTTCGTCGCCCCTGTGCCCGCCGCCATGCAGCAGCGCTATCTGATGCGCTCGAAGGATGCACGGGCCGATATGGTCAGGGTCGTTCCCGAGCTGCGCCGGCTTGTCCATTTCGAGCGCCTCAACCTGATGGACGACAGCTACCCCTTCGACCACGACGTCGATGTGATCTTCTGCCGGAACGTGCTGATCTATTTCGACAAGCCGACGCAGCAGGCCGTGCTGTCGCGGCTGGCTTCGCATCTGCGGCCGGGCGGCTATCTGATGCTCGGACACTCGGAATCGATGGCCGGAGGCGGGGCCGAAGGCTTGCGTTCCGTCGTACCCACCGTCTTCCAGGCGACCGGGGCGGCTGCCGGGAGATCGGCAGCATGAGCCGCAAACCCATCCGCGTCCTCGTCGTCGACGATTCGGCGTCGGTTCGCCAGGTGCTCAGCTCGATCCTGTCCGAGGATCCCGGCATCGAGATCATGGGCACGGCGGCGGATGCCTTCGCCGCCGCGCGCAAGCTCCAGAGCGAGCTGCCCGATGTCATGATCCTCGACATCGAGATGCCCGGCATGGACGGGCTCACCTTCCTGCGCAAGATCATGGCGCAGCGGCCGATCCCGGTGATCATCTGCTCGACGCTGACCGATGCTGGCTCGAAGGCGCTCTTCGATGCGTTGGAGGCAGGCGCCGTCGACGTGCTGCCGAAGCCGCGCATCGACACCCGCAATGCGCTGCTGGAAACCGCCGACCGGCTCCGTCATGCCGTGCGCGCTGCGGCACAGGCCAAGCTGCGGCCGCGCGAGCCGCGCATGCCGATCGAGAAGAAGCTGACGGCCGACGCCATCCTGCCGCCGCCGGTGCTCGGCCGCGTCCGCCAGGCGACCGACCGCATCGTCTGCATCGGCATCTCGACCGGCGGCACGGAGACGCTGCGCGAAGTGCTGGAGCAGCTGCCGGCGAACTGCCCGGGCATCGCCATCGTCCAGCACATGCCGGAGAAGTTCACGCTCGCCTTCGCGCGGAGGCTGAACGGCATCTGCGCCATGGAGATCAAGGAGGCCGAGGACGGCGACGAGGTCGGCGTCGGCCGGGTCCTGATCGCGCCCGGCAACCGTCACATGCTGCTGCAGCGCTCGGGCCAGCAATACCGCATCGCGATCAAGGACGGCCCGCATGTCTCGCGCCACCGTCCCTCGGTCGACGTGCTGTTCCGCTCGGCCGCGCAATATGCCGGCGCCAACGCGCTCGGCATCGTCATGACCGGCATGGGCGACGATGGCGCGCGCGGTCTGCTCGAGATGCGCAAGGCCGGCGCCCGCACGCTGGCGCAGGACGCCGAGAGCTGCGTCGTCTTCGGCATGCCGAAGGAGGCGATCGACCTTGGCGCGGCCGAGCGCATCGTCAGGCTCTCGCGCGTACCGCAGGAGATCATGGCGTGGCCGCAGGCGGCGCCCGGCGCAGGGGGCGAGAATGCGCGCGGCATATGAACACGGCAGAAGCGTGAGCGGGGCAGGGATGCACGATAAGGATGCGGCGCTGCCGCGGCTGATCCGGGCGCTGGAAGGCAGCGCCCGCGAGATCGACGTCACCTTCGCGCAGGCTGGGAGCCGGCTCGGCGACGGTCTGGGCCTGTTCGAGGGGCTGAAGGAACGGCTCTCGACCCTCTCGGCCGAGCTCTCCGGCGACGAGATCGCCCAGGCCGGCGAGACGCTGTCCGGCCTCGCCGGGGAGCTACGTGCCATCAATGGCGGCCTGCGCGACGAGACAGGCCTGCTGCAGGATCTGGCGACGCACAGCAAGGCGGCCTCCCAGTCTCTCGATCGCCTGCTCGAGCATATGCGGCTGATCACGATCCTGGCCCGCAGCGCCCGCATCGAGGCCGTCTCGGTGCAGGCAGCCGGTCGCGACTTCGGCGATTTCACCAGCGAGATCGTAGCCCTGACCACACAGGCCCAGCACACCATCCAGAGCTGCGCCCGCGACCATGACCATCTCAGCGCGCTGCTCGGCTCGGCGCTGGCGGCGCAACGCGATTTCGAGGCGCGCTACGGCCACGCCCTGTCGTCTCTCGCGGGCAATCTGGAAGAGACCCTGGCGGAGGTCACGGAACGCCAGCATCGCAGCGTCTCGCTGACGAGCGAAGCCGCGCGCCACTCCGGCAAGATCGCGATGGCGGCGGGCGGCGCGATCATCGCGCTGCAATCAGGCGACAGCATTCGGCAGAGGCTTGAGCATGTCATCGCCGCGCTGCGGTTGCTCGTCGACATCGCCGAGGGCACCGGGCCGGGCGCAGGGCTCGACGCCGAGGAAAAAGCGGCGGCGGAGTTGCTGCTCCGGCGGCTCGAGTCCGCACAACTCGAGGAGAGCGCCCAGACGCTCGCCCAGGACGCCGAGGCGATCGAAGCGGCGCTCGCACTCCTTGCCGGGGATACCGCCGGCCTGCTCGATCTGGTCCGCTCGCTCTATCAGGGCGACGGCGCGAAATCCGGATCCTTCCTTGCCGATCTCGAAGCGGAGCTCGCCCAGGCCTCCGATCTTCTCGGCAAATGCGACCGGGCGCGTTCGGGCGTCGACCGTGTCACGTCTGCGCTCTCGACCGTTCTCGAAACCTGCCAGAAGACCGTGGCGGCGCTGGGCGACACGGTGGACAGCATCGTGCTGATCGGCACCAATGCAGGTCTGCGTGCGGCGCGGATCGGTACCGGTGGGCGCAGCCTCGTCGTCATCGCGCAGGAGCTGAAATTCGCGGCCGACCAGGTCGCCGGCGATGCCGAGCGGCTGACGCCGACCTTCGCGCAGATGCAGCAGGCATCGAGCGGGCTGACCAGCGTGGGGCGTCTCGATGCGGCCCATTTCGTCGGACTCAACGAGGCGATGCGTGGCTCGCTCGAGGCGATGCGACGGACCGGCGACCGCCTGGGCGCGACGCTGGACCAGCTCGCGCGCGAGGGCGGCGGCTTCGGTACGGTCGTGGCGCAGGCACGGCTGTCCTTCTCCAACGCCGGCGCGATGAGCGACCTGATCGCCTCGGGAGCGGCCGAACTTTCCCGTGCCGCCGCCGGCCAGGAGTTGCCGCAGCGCGTCGGCCTGGCTGATCGCCTGCGCGCGCTGATCAACGCCGAGGTCTGGCCGAACTACACGATGGCCGCGGAGCGCACGATCCACCAGGCCGTGATCGGACCGCTGCTGCCGGCAGAAGCCGGCGCTGCCGCGCCGTCGATCGCGGTTCCGGTGGAAAGCGACCTAGACGACATCCTGTTCTAGAGCCGGCGCCGATCAGTCGGCGAACCCGGTCATGAATAGGTCTCTACCCGTCGCTAGAGCGAATCAAATCGTCTTTGTGAACGTAGCGAAGCAATCGAGGGACTGAGGCAGTACTGTCCAGCGTCTCCAGATTGCTTCGCCGCTTGCGCTCCCGTAATGACGGCTACTGCGATTCAGTGATTGAATAAAATTGTCAGCGTTTTCGGTCGGTTATGGAGCGTTGCAGCTACACGTTGGGCGTGTAACGGGTGGTCTGCTGCGCGGATGGATCGATTGATGCCAGAATTTTCCAAGCATTACCGATAGACATGGCCCCGCCTAGGCCGTAATCCGGGTGCAGTTACCAGTTACTATGCGATTTCTTTTCTGGATTGGAACGGACGATGCCGGAGAATAACGAAGAGCTTCTCGATCTGACGACCGCGATCGTGGCTGCCTATGTCACCCGCAACAACGTCCCGCGCGCTGAGCTCGCCGAGCTGATCGCAAGCGTTCACAGCTCGCTGGCAAAGCTCGGTGCCGAGCCCGAGGCCCCCCCGGCCGCGCCACTGGTCCCGGCGGTTCCGATCCGCAAATCCGTGACCCCGGACGCGATCATCTGCCTGGAGGACGGCAAGTCCTTCAAGTCGCTGAAGCGGCATCTGAGCAGCAAATACGACCTCACGCCCGAACAGTATCGCACCAAGTGGGGCCTGCCGGCGGATTACCCGATGGTTGCGCCGGCCTATGCCGAGGCGCGTTCCGCCCTGGCCAAGTCGATGGGCCTCGGCCGCAAGGCCGCCACTCCGGCCGTGGCGGCTAAGCCCAAGCGCGTCGCCCGCGCCAAGGCCTGATTCAGCGCCGGCTTCCGGGCTCAGCCGCCTGCCTAGCGCAGCGCTCTGCAAGGGAAGCCAGCCGATCTGGACAAAAAAGCATCACCATCCCGGGCTCGGGATGGTGTTTTTGTTTGGGGAAGGGCCGCGCCGGTGAACCTGGCCTTCCGGACGCTCGTGCGGGCTCGCCCTGATCGGTCACGCGAGAGCGTGTCGTTCTCAGTCGCCCGGCACGGTCCGGCCCAGGCCGTGCAGGAAGACGTCGATGCATTGCCGGGCGTGGGCAACGCGCGCCTCGCGCGTCAACAGATTGTCGCCCGGGAAGCGCTTCACCATCACACTGAAGACCATGTCCATCAGCATCCGCGCGGCCGTTTCCGGCGGAAAGGCGCGCAGGATTCCGCGCTGCTGCTGGCGCTCGAGCCAGTCGGCCAGCAGCCGGCGCGCCGGCTCCGCACCCTCCTGCGTGATCGCCGTGCCGATTTCGGGAAAGCGGTCGGCGTCGGCGGTCGCGAGGCGGATGAAGGCGAGCCGCTGGCGGTTCTCCACCTCGTCGATATCGAGGCGGAAGATATGGGCTAGGGCCTGAGCCGGCGACAAGGCATCGTCCGGCCGCGGCAAGGCCAGCATGGTCCGGCGATGATCGGCGATCATCGCCCCGAACAGGTCTGTCTTTGCGGGGAACAGGCGATAGAGCGTCTTCTTCGACACGCCGCAGCGTGCCGCGACCGCATCCATCGTGGTGCCGCCATATCCGACATCGAGAAAGAGTTCGCAGGCGACAGCGACGATGCGCCGCCGCTCCTGATCGTCGGTGCGCTGCTTCGGCCGTCCGGGGCCTCGCGGCTGAGCCGGCGCCGTCCCCAATCCACAATCACTGTCCATCTGGCATTTCTCCAGAACACATCATGCCGTTTGACAGTTGCGGAAATCAAGAGTTAAGAAACTCATCAGTTTCCTAATGAGGCCTCCGATGCCGATCAAGCGAGCCGAAAATCCGCAGCGTCTGCTGCTCCTCGGAGGTGCCCTCATCGGCCTCGCGCTTGCCGGCTGCAACAGCGAGCAGGCCGCCGCGCCGCCGCAGCCCCAGGCGCAGGTCAGCGTCATGGTGCTGCATCCGCAATCGGTCGCCGTCACGGCGGAGCTGCCGGGCCGGGTCGCGGCCAGCCTCATCGCCGAGGTGCGTCCGCAGGTCGGCGGCATCATCAAGTCGCGCCTTTTTCAGGAAGGCAGCGAGGTCAAGGCCGGGGCCGTGCTCTACGAGATCGAGCCTGCACCCTATCAGGCCGCTTTCGACAGCGCCGTGGCATCCCAGCAGAAGGCGGAAGCCGCCGCGGTCAACGCCAGGCTACGGGCCGACCGCTACCGCGAGCTGCTGCAGCGGAATGCCACGAGCCAGCAGGATACCGACGATGCCAGGGCCACGCTGGCGCAGGCTCTCGCCGACGTTGCCGCCGCGAAGGCGGCCGTCGAGACAGCGAGGATCAATCTCGACTTCACCAAGGTGACGGCGCCGATCGGCGGCCGCGTCGACCGCTCGACGCTGACGCCTGGCGCCCTCGTGACGGCGAACCAGGCGACGGCGCTGACCACCATCCGCCAGCTCGAGCCGATCAATGTCGACATCATCCAGTCGAGCACAAACCTCCTGAAATTTCGCCAGGCCGTCGCCGAAGGGCGTCTGAAGCTCTCGGGCAACAATGTCGCGGTCAAGCTCAAGCTCGACACGGGCGTGGCGTACGAGCCGCCCGGCAGGATCGAATTCGCCGAGTCCAGCATCGACGTCACCACCGGCACCTTCACGGTCAGGGCCGAGTTCCCAAATCCGGACCGGCTGCTGCTGCCAGGCATGTTCGTCCGCGCCGTGGTCGAGGAGGGCATCGCGCAGAACAGCTTCCTGCTGCCGCAGCGCGCGGTCGCCCGCAATCCGAAGGGCGAGGCGACGGCAAAATTCGTCGGCCCGGACGGAAAGGTCGAGGAGCGCGTGCTCGTGACCGAGCGCAGCGTCGGTAACAACTGGCTGATCAACCAGAACGTCAAGGACGGCGACCGCATCATCGTCGAGGGCGGGCAGCTCGTGCGCTCCGGCCAGACCGTGACCGGTACCGAAGTGACGATCGACGAGGCCACCGGCGAGATCCGGTCGGCCAACCGACAGGCCGCTCTGGGCGCATCGGCGGATTCTGCCGCAGCTCCGGCCGTGAAGAACTGACGCCATGCTGTCGCGTTTCTTCATCGAACGTCCGATCTTCGCCTGGGTCGTCGCCATCGCCATCATGCTGGCGGGCCTGCTCGCGCTGCGCACGCTGCCGATCTCGCAATATCCGCAGATCGCGCCGACCACTGTGCAGATCAGCGCCAATTACCCGGGCGCCGACGCCCAGACCGTCGAGAATTCGGTGACCAAGGTCATCGAGCAGGGCATGACCGGCCTCGACAACCTGCAATACATGACGGCGACCTCGACCGCGACCGGCAACGCCTCGATCACGCTGACCTTCAACAGCCAGGCCGACCCCGACGTCGCGCAGATGCAGGTGCAGAACAAGCTGCAGCTCGTCACAAGGCAGCTGCCGCAGGTGGTGCAGAGCACCGGCATCTCGGTCGCGAAGGCTTCGACCGGCTTCCTGATGGTCGCTGCCTTCGTCTCGAAGGACGGTCGGATGAACACGACCGATCTCGCCGACTATGTCGATTCCACCCTGAACGATACGCTGAAGCGCGTGGAGGGTGTCGGCTCGACCCAGCTCTTCGGCGCCGGCTACGCCATGCGCATCTGGCTCGACCCGACGAAGCTTGAGAAATACGCGCTGATGCCGAGCGACGTCTCCGCCGCGATCCAGGCGCAGAACACGCAGGTCTCGGCCGGCCAGCTCGGCGGCCTGCCGCAGATCAAGGGCCAGCAGCTCAACGCCACGGTCACCGCCCTGTCGCGGCTACAGACGGTCGCGCAATTCGAGAACATCATCCTGAAGAGCGGCCCCTCGGGCTCGATCGTCAGGCTGAACGACGTCGCGCGCGTCGAGCTCGGCGCCAGGAGCTACGACACGGTCTCGCGCTATAACGGCCAGCCGACCACCGGCCTCGCCATCAGCCTCGCCACCGGCGCCAACGCGATCGACACCGCCAAGGCCGTGCAGGCGACCATCGACCGCCTGAAGCCGACCCTGCCGGAAGGCGTCGAGGTCACCTACCCGTATGACACCACGCCCTTCGTCACCCTCTCGATCGAGAAGGTGGTGCACACGCTGTTCGAGGCGATCCTGCTCGTCTTCGTGGTGATGTACGTCTTCCTGCAGAACCTGCGCGCGACCTTCATCCCGATGCTGGCCGTGCCTGTCGTGCTGCTCGGCACCTTCGGCGTGCTGGCGCTGGCCGGCTATTCCATCAACACGCTCACCATGTTCGCCATGGTGCTCGCCATCGGCCTGCTCGTCGACGATGCCATCGTCGTGGTCGAAAACGTCGAGCGCGTGATGCGCGAAGAGAAGCTCTCGCCCAAGGAAGCGACCATCAAGTCGATGGGCGAGATCACCGGCGCGCTGATCGGCATCGCGACCGTGCTCTCGGCGGTTTTCGTGCCGATGGCCTTCTTCGGCGGTTCGGTCGGCGTCATCTACCGGCAGTTCTCGATCACCATCGTGACCGCGATGGCGCTCTCCGTCGTGGTCGCGCTGGTGCTGACGCCGGCGCTCTGCGCCACGCTGCTGAAGCCGATCGACGATCACGGCCCGCGCAAGGGCTTCTTCGGCTGGTTCAACCGCAATTTCGAGCGCACGACGAACGGCTATCGGTCCGGTATCGCCGGCATGATCGCAAGGCCGGCGCGCTTCCTGCTGGTGTTCCTGCTGATCACCGGCGGCATGGCCTATCTCTTCGCCCGGCTGCCCAGCTCCTTCCTGCCGGAGGAGGATCAGGGCATCCTGCTGACCAGCGTCCAGCTGCCCGTCGGCGCCACGCAGGACCGCACGCTGCGGGTGCTCGACGAGGTGCAGAAGCACTATCTCGAAAAGGAGAAGGACCTCGTCGAGGGCGTCCTGACCGTCGCCGGCTTCGGCTTCGGCGGGCAGGGCCAGAATGTCGGCCTCGCCTTCGTGCGCCTCAAGCCCTTCGCCGAACGCTCCGGCAAGCAGGCGACGGCGCAGGCCATCGCGGGCCGTGCCATGGGGGCCTTCCGCTCGATCAAGGACGGCACCGTCTTCGCGCTGGCCCCGCCCGCGATCCAGGGCTTCGGCAACACGGCCGGCTTCGACGTCTACCTGCAGGACATCGCCGGCGCCGGCCATGCCCGGCTGATGGAGGTGCGCAATCAGTTCCTCGGCCTTGCGGGGCAGAGCAAGCAGCTGTCCGGCACCCGGCCCAACGGGCAGGAGGACACGCCGCAATATGCCGTCGAGATCGACCAGGAGAAGGCGAGCGCCCTGACACTTTCGCTGGGGGCGATCAACGACACGCTCTCGACCGCCTGGGGCTCGGCCTATGTCAACGACTTCATCGACCGCGGCCGGGTGAAATCCGTCTACGTGCAGGCGGATGCGCCCTTCCGCATGCAGCCGGAGGATATCGGGCGCTGGTATGTCCGCAATCAGTCCGGCGAGATGGTGCCGTTCTCCGCCTTCTCCTCCGGGACGTGGCGCTATGGCTCGCCGCGCCTCGAACGCTACAACGGCTCGTCTGCCATCCAGCTTCAGGGCGCCGCGGCGCCGGGCGTCAGCTCGGGCTCGGCGATGGAGGAGGTCGACCGGTTGATGGCGCAGCTGCCGAGCGGCTTCGCCCATGAATGGACCGGGCTATCCTATCAGGAACGGCTCTCGGGCAGTCAGGCGACGGCGCTCTACATCCTCTCGATGCTGGTCGTGTTCCTCTGCCTGGCGGCGCTCTACGAGAGCTGGTCGATCCCCTTCGCGGTCATGCTCTCGGTGCCGATCGGCATCCTCGGCGCGCTGCTGGCGGCGACGCTGTTCGGCCAGTCCAACGACGTCTACTTCAAGGTTGGGCTGCTCACGACGATCGGCTTGGCTGCCAAGAACGCCATCCTGATCGTCGAGTTCGCGATCGAGCAGGAGGCCAAGGGCAAGGGTCTGGTCGAGGCGACGCTGGAGGCGGCGCGCCAGCGCCTGCGCCCGATCCTGATGACGTCCTTTGCCTTCATACTTGGCGTGCTGCCGCTGGCGATCGCGAGCGGCGCCGGCTCCGGCAGCCAGAACGCCATCGGCATCGGCGTGATGGGCGGCATGATCGCCGCGACCGTGCTCGGCGTGTTCTTCGTGCCGCTGCTCTATGTCGCCGTCGCCGGAACGGTCCGGCGCCTGCGCAGGGGCAAGGCCACGGCGCCCGCCGAGGCGCATTGAGGCGCGGTTCAGAGCATCGGACCGAAAAGCGGCTTACGGTTTCGGGCGGCCCGATGGTCTAGCCGTGGCGGTGCGCTTCGATCGCGCTGCGCACCGTCGCGGCGAAGTCGCGCGCCACGGCTGAGCGGAAGCGCCCCGCGCCCCAGACCACGGCGATGTCGAACACCACCGCCGGCCGCATCGGCCGGATCTCGATACCCTTGCCGCGATATTCCGCAGCCGTGAACGGATCGACCACCGAGACCCCCACCCCCGAGGCGACCAGCCCGCAGGCGATCATCGACAGGGGCGTTTCGACCCGCGTCGAGCGCGCCACGCCATGGGCCGAGAACAGCGCATCGACCCGGTAGCGCAGCTGCGTCGACTGCTCGAGCGAGACGAAGGGCTCGCCGGCGAAATCCTCCGGGACCAACTCGGCCTTGGCCGCGAGGCGGTGGTCCGCCGGCACCACCGCGACCTGCTCCACCGACGGCAGCATCTCGATGTCGATGCCGGGAAAGTCGAGCGGCATCTGCGCGAAGCCGACCTCGCAGAAGCCCGAAGCGACCCAATCGACCACCTGCGACGAGATGCTGCTGTAGAGCGCGATCTCGAGGTCGGGCCGCTGCTTGAGATAATGGCCGACCAGACGCGGCAGGAAGCCGACGCCGAAGGCCGGCAGCGCCGCGACGCGAAGCGAGCCGGCGCGCCCCTCGCGCAGGTTGCGCGCGGCGTTCTCGATGCGCTCCAGGCCGACGAACTGCCGCTCGACCTCGCGATAGAGCGACAGCGCCACGTTGGTCGGGACGAGCCGCGAGCCGCGCTTCACGAACAGGGTGAGGCCCAGCGCATATTGCAGGTCGTGGATCAGCCGCGTCACAGCCGGCTGCGTGACGTTCAGCGCCTTCGCCGCCGCGGTGACCCCGCCGGTGACGACGACGGTCCGGAAAGCCTCGATCTGGCGCGGATTTAGCATGGTCGCATTCTCCCCGCCGCAACTCATAACATTTCGGTATGGACTGGGTGAATCTTTCGATTTGACCAACTCCAGACTGTCACGGAACCTTCACCCATCACTCGAAAACGAGGAGGGGATACCGTGAAACTTGCCATCACATTCGCTCTGGCCGCCGGCACCGCGCTTGCTGCTCCAGCAGCTCTCGCCCAGCAAAAGACGATGTTCGTCGCCGGCTATGGCGGCTCCTACGAGCAGACCATGCGCAAGGAGGTCATCCCGGCCTTCGAGAAGCAGGCCAACGTCAAGATCGAGTACGTCGCCGGCAATTCGACCGACACGCTTGCCAAGCTGCAGGCGCAGAAGGGCAACCAGCAGATCGACGTCGCCATCGTCGATGACGGCCCGGCCTATCAGGCCGTGGCGCTCGGCTTCTGCGGCACGCTGACCGACGCACCCGTCTACAGGGACGTGGCGCCGGTGATGAAGTTCAAGTCGAACAGGGGGGTGGGGCTCGGCCTCGTCGGCACCGGGCTGTTCTACAACAAGAAGGTCTTCGACGAGAACAAGTGGCCGGCCCCGACCTCCTGGAACGACCTGAAGGCCAAGACCTACGGCAAGAAGGTCGTCGTGCCGCCGATCAACAACACCTACGGCCTGCATGCGCTGATCGCCTTCGCGCAGATGGGCGGGGGCGGCGAAGGCAATATCGAGCCCGGCTTCAAGGCCTTCAAGGACGAGATCAACCCCAACATCGTCGCCTATGAGCCGTCACCGGCGAAGATGACGGAGCTGTTCCAGAACGGCCAGGCCGTGCTCGGTGTCTGGGGTTCGGGCCGCGTCAAGGCTTTCGCCGACACCGGCTTCCCGGTCGAATTCGTCTACCCGAAGGAGGGCGGCTATGCGCTCGGTGTCGCGGCCTGCCCGATCGAGGGCTCGAAGAACGCGGCCGAAGCCAACGCCTTCATCCAGTTCATGCTCTCCCCTGCGATCCAGAAGGTGATGGCGACCGGCGCCGGCTTCGGCCCCGCCAACACGACCGTGACACTGACGCCGGACGAGCAGAAGGGCCTGCCCTATGGCGAGGACGTGAAGAAGCTCAAGGCGGTCGACTGGGACGTCGCCAACGCCAAGCGCGAGGAGTGGACCCGGCGCTGGAACCGCGAGGTCGAGCGGTAGCCGTCAGCCGTAAGCCGTCATTCTCGGGCGTCGCTTTGCAACGACCCGAGAATCTCGTGACAGGGGCTCTCGCCCGCATGGCATGAGATGGTCGGGTCAAGCCCGACCATGACGCCCGCGCTCAAGCAGAAATCGTCCGGAACCCATGTCGCATCTCGTTCTCGAAGGCCTCGGCAAGTCCTATGGCAGCGTCGCCGCCGTCGACGGGCTCGATCTTTCCGTCGAGCGCGGCGAGTTCGTCTCGCTGCTCGGCCCCTCCGGCTGCGGCAAGACCACGACGCTGCAGATGATCGCCGGCTTCGCCACGGTCGATCGCGGGCGCATCCTGCTCGACGGGCAGGATCTCGGCCATGTCCCGCCGAGCAAGCGCGGGCTGGGCATCGTCTTCCAGAGCTATGCGCTGTTTCCGCACATGACGGTCGCCGAGAACATCGCCTTCGGTCTCGAGATGCGCCGCATCGACAAGGCCGAGCGCGAGAAGCGAACGCTCGATGCGATGGCGCTGGTCGGGCTGAAGGGGTTTTCGGATCGCTATCCGCGACGCATGTCGGGCGGCCAGCAGCAGCGCGTCGCCTTGGCGCGGGCGCTGGTCATCAAGCCGGCCCTGCTGCTGCTCGACGAGCCGCTCTCCAATCTCGATGCCAAGCTGCGCGAGGAGATGCAGGGGGAACTGCGCCAGATTCAGCGCTCGGTCGGCACCACCACCATCCTCGTCACCCATGACCAGCAGGAGGCGATGGCGCTTTCCGACCGCATCGTGCTGATGAACCATGGCCGCGTCGAGCAGATCGGCGCGCCGGATAGCGTCTATGGCGCGCCCTCGACCTCCTTCGTCGCGCATTTCCTCGGCAAGACCAATGTCCTGACCGCAACCGGCGACGGGGCGGGGGTGATCGGCATCGAGGCGCTGTCGCTGTGCCTGCCGGCGGTGCCGCGCGGTCTTGTACGCATCGCGGTGCGGCCGGAGCGGCTTGTCTTCGCGGCGGCCGATGCGCCGGGCTTCCAGGCGCGGATCATCTCGTGCGTCTTCCAGGGCGCGCATTGGCTGCTCGGGGCCGAGAGCGCGGCGGGAAAGCTCACGATCATCCGCCACAATGACGGGGCCGGAGTGCCGGCGGAGGGAGAGAGCGTGCGCCTCGCCTTCGCGGCGGGCGATGTCTCGATCCTGCCCCAAGACCTGTCGGATGGGGTGGCGCCATGACGCTCGCCGCTCCGTTCGCCTTGCCCCAGCGGGCCACGCCTTATGCGCTGACCGGGCCGGCGCTGCTCGTCTTCCTCGGGCTCGTCATCATCCCGCTCGGCATGACCGTGCTGCTCTCCTTCTACGACTGGGGGCAGTACAAGGGCATCGTGCCGGAGTTCACGCTGAAGAACTGGCTCGAGATCGCGACCGATTCCTATTTCTTCGAGATCTTTCTGCGGACCTTCCGCATCTCGGTTCTGGTGACGCTGGCGACGATCCTGATCGGCGTGCCCGAGGCCTATATCCTGAACCGGATGTCGCCGGCCTGGCGCAGCGCCTTCCTGCTCGTGGTCATCGGCCCGCTCCTGGTCTCGGTGGTGGCGCGCACACTGGGCTGGGCCCTGCTGCTGGGCTCGACCGGCCTCGTCAACCAGGGCCTGATCGCGCTCGGCCTGATTTCGACGCCGCTCGAATTCATGTTCACAGAGACCGGCGTCGTCATCGCGCTGACCCATGTGCTGATCCCCTTCATGATCCTCGCCGTCTGGGCCTCGCTGCAGCGGCTCGACCCGCAGATCGAGAACGCGGCCTCCTCGCTCGGGGCCGGTTCGCTCACCATCTGGCGCCGGGTGATCCTGCCGCAGGTCGTGCCGGGCATCCTCTCGGGCTCGATCATCGTCTTCGCGCTCGCCGCGAGCGCCTTCGCCTCGCCGGCGATCATCGGCGGGCGCCGGCTCAAGGTCGCCTCGACGCTGGCCTATGACGAGTTCCTCAACACGCTGAACTGGCCGCTCGGCGCCGCCGTCGCGACGCTGCTGCTGGTCGCACTGGTGCTGATCATCGTCGGCTCGAACCGCCTCGTCGAACGTCGCTACGCACAGGTGTTCGAATGAAGCGCAACGGCCCCCTCGCGCTGGTCTTCCACGCGCTCTTCCTCGTCTTCATGCTGGCGCCGCTGCTGATCGTCTGCATCGTCGCCTTCACGCCGGAGGGCTACCTCTCCCTGCCGACGCGGGGCCCGAGCCTGCGCTGGTTCAGGGCGATCTTCGACTATCCCGAGTTCATCCGCGCCTTCCGCGACTCGCTCTGGCTGGCGGCCCTTTCCTCGACCATCGCGATCATCCTCGCCGTGCCGGCCGCACTCGCCATCGCGCGCTACCGCTTCCCCGGCCGCGAGGCCATGACGGCGCTGTTCATGTCGCCGCTGATGGTGCCGCATGTCGTGCTCGGCATCGCCTTCCTGCGCTTCTTCACGCAGATCGGCCTGTCCGGCACCTTCACCGGGCTGGTGTTGAGCCATGTTATCGTCATCCTGCCCTTCGCGCTCAGGCTGGTCCTCGCCTCCTCCTACGGCATCGACCAGCGTATCGAGCATGCTGCGGTCTCGCTGGGCGCCGGCACCGGCACCGTATTCCGGCGCGTGACCCTGCCGCTGATCCTGCCCGGCGTCGTCTCGGGCTGGCTGCTGGCGGCGATCAATTCCTTTGACGAGGTCACGATGACGGTGTTCATCGCCTCGCCCCAGACCACCACGCTTCCCGTCCGCATGTTCCTTTACATCCAGGACAATATCGATCCGCTGATCGCGGCGATCTCCGCCTGCCTGATCGCGCTGACCGCCGTGATGCTGTTCGCGCTCGACAGGCTGTTCGGCCTCGACCGCCTCTTCGTCGGATCCGGAAAAGGCTGACATCCCGTGACTGCGCATTCACCTTCATCGGAAGCCGACATCGTCGTCGTCGGCGGCGGGGTCGTCGGCGGCGCCATCGCGCTCGGCCTCGCGCGCAACGGCGCCCGCGTCACCATCCTCGACGAGGGCGATGTCGCCTTTCGCGCCTCGCGCGGCAATTTCGCGCTGATCTGGGTCCAGTCCAAGGGGCTGGGCATGCCGGACTATGCGATGTGGTCGCGCCGCTCGGCGGAGCAGTGGCACCAGCTTGCGGCCGTGCTGAACGACGAGGCCGGCCTCGATGTCGCGCACAGCCAGCCCGGCGGCTTCATGCTCTGCCTGTCCGAGGGCGAGCTGGAGCAGCGCCGCAAGACGATGCAGCGGCTGCACAACCAGATGTCGCTGGCCGAGTTTCCCTATGAGATCCTCGACCATGCCGAGACGAGGCGCCGCCTGCCCGATATCGGCCCCGATGTCGTCGGCTCGGTCTACAGCCCGCTCGACGGCCATGTGAACTCGCTGAAGCTGTTCCGGGCGCTGCGCGAGGCGACGCAGCGGCGCGGCGTCGATTATCGGCCGAACTGCACGGTGGAGAGTATCGTGCCGCGCGATGGCGGCTTTTTCCTGCGCGGCGCCTTCGGCGAGATCGCAACGGCCAAGGTCGTGCTGGCGGCCGGCCTCGGCAATGCGCGGCTCGCCCCCATGGTCGGCCTCGACGCGCCGGTGAAGCCGAGCAAGGGCCAGATCATCGTCACCGAGAAGACCGCGCCCTTCCTGCACAACCCGATGGTCACGATCCGCCAGACCGACGAGGGCGGCGTCATGATCGGTGACAGCCAGGAAGATCGCGGCTTCGACACGGTGGTCGGCCAGCCGATCCTCTCCGTCATGGCCGAGCGTGCAGTCAGGATGTTTCCGCGGCTCGCCGGGCTGAACGTCGTCAGGACCTGGTCCGCGCTGCGCGTGATGAGCCCGGACGGCTTCCCGATCTACGACCAGTCGGAAAGCTGCCCCGGCGCCTTCGTCGTCACCTGCCATTCCGGCGTGACGCTTGCCGCCAACCATGTGTTGACGCTCGCACCCGCCATCCTGTCGGGCGCCCTGCCCGAAACGCTTGCCGCCTTCTCGGCACGGAGGTTCCATGTTCCGGCCCATAGCTGAGACCAGGCCCGGCCCTTCGCTCGGCTTCACCTTCGACGGCCGCGCCATGACGGCGCGTGCCGGCGACACCGTCGCGGCCGCGCTGCTCGCCAATGGCGTCGCGGCCTGCCGCCAGACGCCGGTCTCGGGCGCAGCGCGCGGGCCCTATTGCATGATGGGCGTCTGCTTCGAATGCCTCGTCGTCATCGACGGCATCGGCAACCGGCAGGGCTGCCTCGTGCCCCTGCGCGAGGGCATGCGGATCGAGACGCAGGCCGGGCGGCGCCAGCCGGACGAGGTGCGGTCATGAACACTATTGCCGAGATCGGCCTGCTGGCCGAGCATTACGACATCGCCGTGGTCGGCGCCGGCCCGGCAGGGCTGGCGGCTGCCGCACGCGCCGCCGAACTGGGGCTCTCCGTGCTGCTGGCCGACGAGAGCCCGGCTCCGGGCGGGCAGATCTACCGCGCCATCACCACGACACCGGTCGCGGACCGCGCGGTCCTGGGCGAGGATTACTGGAAAGGCGGGGCGCTCGTCGCGCGGCTGGAGCGGACGGAAGCGGCTTACGCGCCGGGCTGCACGGTCTGGTCGGTCGCGCCCGACGAGGCCGGCGGCTTCGAATTGGGCCTCTCGCTCAACGGCAAGGCAAGGCTGATCGCCGCTGCCCAGATCATCCTGGCGACGGGCGCGCAGGAGCGGCCCTTCCCGATCCCGGGCTGGACCCTGCCCGGCGTCATGACGGCGGGCGCGGCGCAGATCGCGCTGAAGAGCTCCGGCCTCGTGCCGAGCGGGCGCACCGTGATCGCAGGCTGCGGCCCCTTGCTCTATCTGCTGGCCGGGCAGCTCGCGGCGGCCGGTGCCAACATCGTCGCGGTGCTGGACACGACGCCGCGCCGCAACTGGCTGGCGGCGATCGCGGCTTTTCCGGATTTCCTCCGCTCGCCCTATCTCGCCAAGGGGCTGAGATTGATGACGCAGGCGCGCCGCAAGCTGCCGTTCAGGACCGGTGTCACGGCGCTCGCCGCCGAAGGAGCGGATAAGGTCACGGCTGTGAAGGCCCAGCGCGGCGGTGCCAGCGAGACCATCGCCTGCGAGACGCTGCTGCTGCATCATGGCGTGATCCCCGGCATCAACCTCTCCAACGCGGCCGGCTGCGCGCAGGAGTTCGACCCCGAGCAGCATTGCTGGACGCCGGAGGTCGACGACTGGTTCGCCTCTTCGATACCGGGCATCGCCATCGCCGGCGACGGGGCCGGCATCGGTGGTGCCGAGAGCGCGGCGTTGCGCGGCGAGATGGCGGCCCTCGACGCGGCACGCCGGCTCGGTCGTTTCTCCGAGGCCGAGCGCGACCGCCGGGCCGCGCCGATCCGCGGGGCGCTGGCGCGCAGCCTGCGCGGACGGCGCTTCCTCGACCTGCTTTATCGTCCCGCTGAGACCTTCCTCGCCCCGCCCGCCGACGAGACCATCGTCTGCCGCTGCGAGGAGATCACCGCCGGCCAGATCCGCGATACCGCGAGCCGCCTCGGCGTCACCGGCCCCAACCAGATGAAGGCCTTCCTGCGCTGCGGCATGGGCCCATGCCAGGGCAGGCTCTGCGGACCGACGGTGGTCGAGTTGATCGCGCAGGCACACGGCGTCTCCCCGGCCGAGGTGGGCTATTCCCGCCTGCGCCCGCCGGTGAAGCCGATCACCTTGGCAGAACTCGCCGCCCTGCCGCCGACCGATGCGGCGGTGAAAGCGGTCGTGCGGTGAGCGGCGAGCGCCGCAGCGCCGACGTCATCGTCATCGGCGGCGGCATCCATGGCTGCTCGACGGCGCTGCACTGCGCGATGCGCGGCATGTCCGTCATCCTGATCGAGAAGGATCACGCCGGCCGGCATGCCTCGGGCGTCAATGCCGGCGGTGTCCGGCAACTGGCGCGCCATGTCGCGGAAATCCCGCTCTCCAACGCCTCGATGGCGCTCTGGCATCGCATCGAGGACCTGGTCGACGACGATTGCGGCTTCACCTCGGATGGCCAGGTCCTGGTCGCGGAGGACGAGGAGGACCTCGGCAACTGCCGCGCCCGTGTCGCCGAACTGACGCTGCGCGGCTTCCACCATGAGGAGCTGATCGACGCGGCCGAGCTGCGCCGGCTGGTGCCGGCCGTCTCCGATAGCTGTCCCGGCGGCGTGGTCTCGCGCCGCGACGGCGCGGCGATCCCTTTGCGCGCGACGCAGGCCTTCAAGCGCAAGGCCGCCGAATTGGGCGCCGAGATACGCGAGGGCGTGCGGGTCACGAGCGTCAGCCGCGACGGCACGAATTGGCGGGTCGGGACCGACGAGGGTAACTTTCTCAGCCCCCGCATCGTCAACGCGGCTGGCGCCTGGGCCGACCGCATCGCGGCCGATCTCGGCGAACCCGTGCCGCTCGAGGTCATCGCGCCGATGCTGATGATCACCGCCGCGATGCCGGCCTTCATCAGGCCGGTGGTGATCCTGCGCAAGCGCAAGCTCTCCTTCAAGCAGTTCCGCAACGGCACCGTGCTGATCGGCGGCGGCTATCTCGGCCGCGCCATCCGCGACGAGAACCGCACCGTGCTCGACTGGGCCAAGCTCGCGACCAATGCCGGGACGGTCTGGGACCTGTTCCCGATCATGCGGGCTGCGCCGGTCGTGCGCGCCTGGGCCGGGATCGAGGCGCGCATGCCGGACGATTTGCCGGTCTTCGGCAGGAGCGCGAAGCATGAGGGCGTCTACCACCAGTTCGGCTTCTCGGCCCATGGCTTCCAGCTCGGGCCCGGTGCCGGAGCGGTCATGGCCGAGATCATCGCGACCGGCTCAAGCAACGTGCCGATCGACGGCCTCGGCATCGCGCGTTTTGCGCAGCCGGCGGCATGCCAACGCATCGCTTCCACCACAGGAGAAGACCGATGACCATCAAGCGCAGCATCAAGACGCCGATCCAGAACCGCGTCGTCGAGACCGGCAGTCTCGTCTTCGTCGGCGGCGTCATCGCCGACGACACCACGCAGTCGATGGGCCCGCAGACGGAAAACATTCTCGGCAAGATCGAAAGCTATCTCGGCGAGGTCGGGCTCGACCGCAAGGCGGTCGTCGCCGCGCAGATCTTCGTCACGGACCTCTCGCAGAAGAAGGCGATGGACGCGGCCTGGACCGGCTTCTTCGGCGAGGACATGCCGACCCGCGCCACCGTCGGCGTAGCCGATCTGGGCGGCGGCGCGATCATCGAGATCGTGGTCACGGCGTCGCGTTGATCAAGCGCGAGCCATCCCGGGTCGCCCTCCGGTCGCCCGGGATGACGGGGCGTTACGGGTGCCCATTCACACCGCCACGACATAGCCGTCCCGGCGCGGATCGGCGCCACCGGTCATCAACCCCGTCGCCGGATCGATCCCGACCGCCTGCATGCCGCCGCAGCGCATCGTCCAGCCGGTGTCGAAAGCCGCGATGTCGTGGCCGCGGCGACGCAGCTCGGCCAGCGTTTCCGGCGCGATCCGGTTCTCCGACTCGATCAGGCGTCCGTCCCAGAGCCGCGAGCGCGGCGCCTCGATGGCCTGCTGCAGCGGCAGCCCGAAATCGAGATGCTGTACCATCGCCTGTGTCTGGGTCTGCATGATACCGTAGCTGCCGGGCGTTCCCAGCGCGAGCACCGGCTTGCCGGCCCGCGTCGAGATGCTGGGCGACATGCACATCGGCAATTCGTCGCCGGGCTGCGAGCGGTTCGGGCTGCCAGGCTGCACGTCCGACCAGTAGAGAAAGTTGTTCAGGCAGACGCCCGTGCCGGGCACGACGATGCCGCTGCCGAAGGGGCTGCCGAGGCTGTTGGTGATGCAGACGAGGTTGCCCTCTGCATCGGCGGCGGAGAAGGAGGTGGTGTGGGCCGGGTCCTCGCTCGGCTGCGGCAGCCATTGCTCCGTCGGACCCTCGACCGGCTGGCCGTCCGCGACGCGCTGCCGGAGCGCCGCGACCGAAGCCTCCGAGAAGATCTTCGCCAGGGTTTCGGGTGAGGGATTATTCGACGCGATCCGCACCCCGGCGGCGAGCCGGATCGCGCGATAGACGAGGTCGAGATGCTCCGGCCCGTCCTTGGGCAGGCTGGCGAGATCGAAGCCCTCGAGGATCTTCAGGCTGAGCAGGAACTGGAAGGCCTCGCAGGGCGGTGGCGGCACGTTGATGTCGAGGCCGCGATAGGAGGTGACGAACGGTTCGCGCCAGCGCGGTTGGACCGCCGCGAGATCGTCCATCGTCATCAGCCCGCCGAGCGAGCGCAGATGCGTGACGATGCGCTGGCCGAGTTCGCCGCGATAGAGATGCTCTGGACCCTTCTCGCCGATCTCTGCGAAGGTGCGGGCGAGATCGGGCTGGCGCAGCAACTGGCCGAGCTTCACCGATCCGCCCTCGGGCAGGTAATTCGCGGCGAAGCCGGGATAAAGCCCCGGCCAGGCCTCCAGCAGGGGCGCCTGCTCGTTGAACTCGGTGACGCCGAATTCGGACAGCGCGAAGCCGTCCCGCGCCAGGGCGATCGCCGGCGCCAAGATGTCGGCAAGCGGCCGGCGACCATAGCGCTGCGCCAGCTCGCACCAGCCGGCGAGGTTTCCCGGCATCGCGACCGCATGCGGCCCGCGTTCGAGCTCGGAGCGCCTGGAGAAGCGCTCCACCGGAAAGCTCTTCTGGATCGGCGGCACGAAATCGAGGACGCGCACGCGTCCCTCCGCCGCACTCCACAACGTCGCGGAGCCCATGCCCGACAGGCTCGACATGAACGGTTCGACCACGCTGAGCGCGGCTGCCGTCGCGGCGATGGCGTCGAAGGCGTTGCCGCCCTGGATCAGCAGCCGCGCCCCGGCCTGTGCCGCCAGCGGATGCGCCGCGGCGACCATGCCGTGGCGGGAATAGAGCGTCGGGCGGCGGCCGGTCATCATGGTTCGTCCTCGCAATCCGGTTCTCGGATCGCGATCAGAGCACAGTTTTCGTGATTGGACAGGTCGCGGGCCTCTGCATTTCGCGTTTCACCGCTGGCGCGAGACGCATGGCGCGGTCCCGTCATTGCGAGGAGCGCAGCGACGAAGCAATCCAGGAAGACGTAGAGCGCTGCCGCTCCTGGATTGCTTCGCTTACGCTCGCAATGACGACCTCACGTCCCGCAGAACGTCGCCCGCACGCGCTCATGCGGCTCGGGCGGGTTCTCGTAAGCGGCGAACTCCGGCCGTTCCTCGAATGGATTCGCCAGCACCGCGTGCAGCTCCTCGAAGGGCGCGAAATCGTCGCGTTCCTGCGCAGCGACGATCGCCGCCTCGATACGGTGGTTGCGCGGGATATAGGCCGGGTTGACCGCGAGCATCGCGCCGGGCGCCGTGCCGGCGCTACGCGCGCGCCAGCGTTCCAGCCAGTCGTCCAGCGTCGGGTCGTCGCCGAGCGCGGTGCGCAGCGGCGCCGTATCTGCCTGCCCGGCATGCAGCCGGCTGAGCTGGCGGAACGTCAGGGTGAAGTCGGAACCGTGCCGGCCCAGCAGTTCGAGGAACTCCACGCCCAGCGTCACATCCGCTTCCTCGACTACCGCGAGGCCGAGCTTGCGGGCGATGCCGGCATCATAGGCGGCACGATAGCGCGGCGCGAACGCAGCCAGCGCGCTCTGCGCGGCCTCGACCGCTGCGTCGGTGTCGGCGCCCAGCAACGGCAGCATCGCTTCCGCGAGGCGCGTCAGGTTCCAGAGCGCGATGCTGGGCTGGTTGCCATAGGCGTAGCGCCCGCCGGCATCGATCGAGGAAAACACTGTCGCCGGATCATAGGCGTCGAGGAAGGCGCAGGGCCCGTAATCAATCGTCTCGCCGGCGATCGACATGTTGTCCGTATTCATCACGCCATGGATGAAGCCGACCAGCAGCCAGCGCACCACCAGTTCGGCCTGCGCCGCGATCACAGCTTCGAAAAGCGCGAGATGCGGATTGGCGGCCTCCGCGGCGGCAGGATAGTGCCGGGCGATGGCGTGGTCGGCCAGCTGCCGCAGGGCCTCGGCATCCTGCCGCGTGGCGAAGAACTGGAATGTGCCGATGCGGATATGGCTCGCCGCGACCCGCGTCAGGATCGCGCCGGGCAGGGGCTCGTCGCGCAGCACATGTTCCCCGGTCAGCACGAAGGCGAGCGAGCGCGTCGTCGGGATGCCGAGCGCGGCCATCGCCTCGCTGACCAGATACTCCCGCATCACCGGGCCAAGTGCCGCGCGCCCGTCACCACCGCGCGAATAGCGCGTGCGGCCGGCCCCCTTGAGCTGGATGTCGCGGCGACTGCCCGCCCGGTCCAGGACCTCGCCGAGCAGGATCGCGCGGCCGTCGCCGAGCTGCGGCACGAAATTCCCGAACTGGTGGCCGGCATAGGCGGTGGAAATCGGCGTCGAGCCGGCGGCAATCGCATTGCCCGCCAGCATCGCGACGCCCTCCGGGCTCTCCAGCCAGTCGGCGTCGAGCCCGAGTTCGGCGGCGAGCGGGCGGTTGAGCTTGACCAGCCGCGGCGCCTTGACCGGCGTCGGCGGGGTCAGCGCGAAGAAGCGCTCCGGCAACCGGGCATAGCTGTTGTCGAAGGTGATCGGCATGGCGGGGTTCGAGGTCGTCACTGCGGGTCCCATCTTCTCGAAAGCGGGCAGCCCCGCAACTGTTCCATAGCCGGTACCAGAGGGCGCGACAGAAGGGCGCTTGCCACCGCCGCGATCCGCGACGAACCTGCCGCCGCACGTTAAAGCCGCTTCCAGAGCCTAGGCTGCCATGGCGACCGACAGATTGAAACGTATGCTCGAGCCGGCAGCGGTCGCGGTGCTGGCGCCACCCGGTGCTGCGACGACGCCTCTGCTAGCCAGTATCGCGGCCGGCGGCTATGCCGGCCGCCGCTTTGCGCTCGGCGGTGCCGCGGCTGAGGGTTTCGAGCAGGTCTCCGGCATCGAGGCGCTGCCGGAAGCGGTCGATCTCGTGATCGTCCCGGCTTCGGCTGCAATCGAGGCAGCCGCGGCTGCGGGCCGCCGCGGCTGCGCGGGCGTGCTGGTCGTCGATGGCGACAAGGCGCAGGCCGCCCCGCTCGGGGAGGCGGCGCGTCAGGCCGGCATCCGGCTGATCGGGCCCGATTCGATCGGCCTCGTCGCCCCGCGCCTGCGCCTCAATGCGAGCTTCGCGCCCGTCGTGCCGCGGACCGGCAGTGTCGCCCTCATCGCCCAGTCCAGCTCGATCGCGGCCGGAATCCTGGCCTGGGCGGCGCGTCGCGATGTCGGCTTCTCGGGCGCCGTGACGCTGGGCGAGCAGGCCGATATCGACATCGCCGATTGTCTCGATCATTTCGGCCTGGACGGGCGGACACGTTCGATCCTGCTGGCGCTGGACGAGGTCGAGGATGCCGCGCGCTTCCTGTCTTCGGCCCGCGCGGCGGCGCGCCTCAAGCCGGTGCTCGTGCTGAAACCCTGGCGGGCGGCGACTGGGGCGTCCTCGCTGACGCATGCCGGGCTGATCGTCACCGGCGACCGGGCGCATGACGCTGCCTTCCATCGCGCCGGCCTGCTGCGGGTCAACGATCTCGACGAGCTGTTCGCGGCGGCCGAGACGCTGGGCCGGACGCGCTCGCTGACCGGTGGCAGGCTGGCGATCGTCAGCAACGGCTCGGGGCTGGCGGCGCTGGCTGCCGGGCGCCTGCGCCAGCTCGGCGGAGCGCTGGCGACGCGGGCGGGCGATGGTGCGGCGGCGCTCCCGGACGAAGCCGTGACGGAAGCCGCGACGCCGGCGCAGTACGGCAAGGCCGTGACCAGCCTGCTCGGCGATAACGGCGTCGACGCGGTGCTCGCGGTTCACGCGCCGCATCTGCTGGCCGAGGCGGAGGCCTGTGCCGATGCCGTCATCGACGCTGCGCGCGAGGCCGGCACCTCCAAGCCGGTGCTCGCCGCCTGGATCGGCGGCGGGACGGCGCTGGCCTCCCGCTTCGCCACGGCCGGGCTGCCGTCCTTCGCGACGGGGGCGGAGGCGGTGGTCGGCTTCCAGCACCTGCTGCGCCATGCCCGCCTGCAGTCCGAATTGATGGCGACGCCGCCCTCGGCCGAGGAGATGCCGCAGCCCGACCTCGCGGAGGCGCGCGCCATCGTCGCGAAGGCGCTGGCCGAGGAGCGCGACTGGCTCGACCCCGGCGAGGTCTCGGCCCTGCTCGCGATCTACCGCATCCCGGCGCTGCGGCCCGTCGTGGCTGCCGATGTCGAGGCGGCGCTCGCCTTGGCGCGGCCGCTCCTGGCGGGCGGGCGCCCGGTCGCGCTGAAGATCGTCTCGCCCGACATCGTCCACAAATCCGATGTCGGCGGCGTTGCGCTCGACCTTGCGACCGAAGCGGCCATCCGCGAGGCGGCCGAGCGCATGCTGGCGCGGGTGCGCAGCGAGCGGCCGGAAGCCCGGATCACCGGGCTCGCCGTGCAGCCGATGGCGCAGCGTGCCAAGGCCCGTGAGCTGATCGTCGGCTTCGCGACCGATCCCTGCTTCGGCCCGGTCGTGGTCTTCGGCCGAGGCGGCATCGCCGCCGAACTGATCGACGACAGCCACGCCGCCCTGCCGCCGCTTGATCTCGGCCTCGCGAGCCGGCTGATCGCCCGCACCCGCGTCTCGCGCGTGCTCGCGGCCTATCGAGACGTGCCCGCCGCCAAGCTCGACGCGGTCGCAGCCACCCTGGTCGCGGTCGGCCAGATGGCTGTCGACCTGCCCGAGATCCGCGAACTCGACCTCAACCCGCTGCTGGCCGACGAGACCGGCGTCATGGCCGTCGATGCCCGCATCATGCTGGAGCGCCGGCCGGAGCACCGCCGCCGCCCCGCGATCCGGCCCTATCCCGCGAGCTGGCGCCGGCGCGTCAGCTTGCGCGGCGGGCAGGGCTTCCTGGTCCGGCCGATCCGGCCCGAGGACGAGGGCGCGATCGCCGCCATGCTGCAGAAGGTCACGCCGGAGGATCTGCGCCTGCGCTTCTTCGCGCCGCTGAAGGTGTTCAGCCACGCCTTCCTCGCTCATCTGACGCAGCTCGATTATGCCCGGGCCATGGCCTTCGTCGCCTTCGAGGAGGCGGCCGGCGAGGTGGCGGGCGTCGTCCGCCTGCATGCGGATGCCGCAGGAGAGGAGGCCGAATATGCCATCCTGCTGCGCTCGGACCTGAAGGGTGTCGGGCTCGGCTGGACGCTGATGACGCTGATCATCGAATGGGCGAAGGCGGAGGGGCTGAAGACGATCCGCAGCCAGGTCCTGGCGGAGAACACGCGCATGCTGGCGCTCTGCCGCCAACTGGGCTTCGCGATCGCCAACGATCCGGACGATCCCGCGCTGCGCGTCGTCACCCTGTCGGTGGATTCCGGCGCTGCGAGCCTGCGCCCCTGAGAGCGGGAACGAAGGCGTCTCGAGAACGTTCGACGTGCACCGGCATCTGGCCATAGTTGCATGCTCTGCTGTTGGCTGCTGGCGGGTGCTCCGGAGGGCGGATGATGAACGACAAGGCTCACAGCGAAATCAGGAAGATCGCCTACAGTCTCTGGGTCGAGGATGGACGGCCCGACGGGCAGGACAGGCGACATTGGGACAAGGCCAAGGAGATCTGGGCCTATCAGCATAGCGGCGAGGACGATGCTCCGTCCCAGCCGGGGCGTCAGCCGCAGAAGGCACGGCCGAGCGGCCGCGGCGCGGCTGTAAGGCAACGCGCCTGAGCAGGCGGTAAGTCCTCATAGCGCGCCTGCTCCGTCATGGTCGGGCTTGGCCCGACCATCCACGGCTTCGCTGGCCGAGCGTCGTGTTCAAGACGGGGATGCTCGCCACCCGGGCGAGCATGACGGGCTGACACGCGATGATCGCGCGTCGGTTATTTCGCCAATCCCTCGAAAATTTTGCCGGCCGCCTCGGGCAGCATCCGCCTGATGATCTCGGTCATCGTCACGGCCGTCTGCGGGCGGCGTTCGAGGCAGCGCGAGGTCGGCCCCGCGACCACGATCGAAAGCCGCCGCGGGCCGATCGGCAGCGGCAGGGCCACGCCCGCGAGGTCGGGAATGAACTCCGACGAACTCTGGTGATAGCCGCGCGCGGCGGCGTCGCGCAGATCGGCCTCGATCCGCTCCGCATTCATCGGCGTCGTCGCGGAGAAGGGCTCGAAGCGGATCTTTCGGTAGATCGCCTGGCGCTCCTCCGGCGAATATTGCGCCAGTATCGCCCGCCCGGCCGAGCTTGCATGCACCGGGATGCGTTCGCCGACCTCGGCGAAGTAGCGCACGGAATGGCGTGATTCCGCTACCGCCATGAAGATCGCCGAGGTCCCGGCGAGCGCCCCGACTGCCGTCGTCTCGCCCGTTTCCTCCGCAATCCGCGCGACGAGCGCATGGACAGGCTCGGGCAGGGGCTCGGCATCGGCGACGATGCGCGCCAGCGTCAGCCAGCGCGGGCTCGGATAGTAGCCGCCGCGGCTGCGCGGCTCGTAGAGCCAGCCCTTCTCCGCGATCGTCCCGACCAGGTTGAAGGTGCTCGAGCGCGGCCAGCCGAGATCGTCGGAAATCTCCGCCATCGTCGCCGGACGCTTCCGCCGCGCGAAATACTCCATCAGTTCGAGAACATTGGCAGCCTGCCTGACCAGCATGTCGATGTCGTCTTTCGCCTCTCCGGCAATCCCTGCCGATCCGTCCGCCGCTAGCCCAACCCCAAGCACGCGCCCGAGGCAAGCCGGGAGCCGGGTGCGGGGCTGTTCGATAAGCCCGAGATCCACTCCCTACTTGACATATAATTCACGGTCACGTTTTCTAAATTCACAAACAAGAATTGCTGCTCAGGCAAAAGCCGACATGCAGCGACATATCGGCCGCGCGAAAGCGGCCTCGGGAGGAAGACATGACGGCACGGATTTACGCGACGCGTTGCGCGCTTGCGCTTTCGACCTGCCTTGCGGCGGCCTCCGCCCAGGCGCAGCAGATCCCGGTGAAGCTCGGCGTCCTCGCCGACATGTCCGGCATCTTCTCGGATATCGGCGGGCCGGGCGCGACCGAGGCCACGAAGATGGCGGTCGAGGATTTCATGAAGCGGCCGGGCTCGGAGCGCTTCAAGATCGAGGTCGTCTCCGCGGACGCCCAGAACAAGCCCGACATCTCCAGCGCCATCGCGCGCAAATGGTTCGATACCGAAGGCGTGGATGCTCTCGTCGACCTGCCGACCAGCGCCATCTCGCTGGCGATCGCGCCGATCGCCCAGGAAAAGAACAAGGTCGCGCTGTTCACGGCCTCCGGTACCTCGGACCTGACCGGCAAGGCCTGCACGCCGAACTCGGTGCACTGGACCTATGACACCTGGGCTCTGTCGCACGGCACCGCCGACGCGATCACCAAGGGCGGCGGAAAGTCCTGGTACTTCCTCACCGTCGACTTCGCGCTCGGCCATTCGCTGGAGCGCGATGCGAGCGCGGTGGTCAAGGCCAATGGCGGCAGCGTCCTCGGCGCAGTCCGGCACCCGACCGATTCGAAGGACTTCTCCTCCTATCTGCTGCAGGCGCAGTCCTCGAAGGCGAACGTGATCGCGTTGGCGAATGCCGGCGGCGACACCATCAACGCGATCAAGCAGGCGGCCGAGTTCGGCATCGTGCAGGGCGGGCAGAAGCTCGCCGGCATGCTGCTCTTCATCTCGGACATCCATTCGCTCGGCCTGCAGACCGCGCAGGGCCTTCAGCTGACCACGGCCTTCTACTGGGACCTCAACGACAAGACCCGCGCCTTCGGCGAGCGCTTCGCCGCCCGCAGCAACGGCCGTTTCCCCTCGATGAACCAGGCCGGCGCCTACTCGGCGACGCTGGCCTATCTCGACGCCGTCGCCAAGGTCGGCTCCGCCAAGGATGGCGCGGCGGTCGTCAAGGCGATGCGCGACGCCGGCACCTTCGACGACCCGCTCTTCGGCAAGACCTCGATGCGCGAGGATGGCCGCGTTCTGCACGACATGATGCTGGTCGAGGTCAAGAAGCCCTCCGAGTCGAAGAAGCCCTTCGACTACTACAAGGTGCTGGCCACCATCCCCGCCGAGCGCGCCTTCCGCCCGCTGCAGGACGGTAACTGCCCACTCGTGAAGTGAGCTCTTCGGCCGCCCGGCTCTCCGGGCGGCCGCCCCATCTTCCACAATCCGTCTGTCGATCCGGAGCCGCCATGACTGCTGCCGTGCAAGCCGTTCAGCTCGCCCGCTACGAGCATCTCTTCATCGGCGGCGAATGGGTCGCGCCGGAGGATGGCGGCTTCATCGAGAGCATCGACCCCTCGACCGGTCGGGTCTGGGCGGTCGCGGCCTATGGCGGGCCGCGCGACATCGACAAGGCGGTCGCGGCGGCGCGGGCCGCGCTCGAAGGGCCGTGGGGCAGGATGCCGGGCCATGAGCGCGCCGCTCTGCTGCGCCGCTTCGCCGATCTCTACCGCGACAATGCCGCCGAACTCGCCATGCTGGAGACCCGCGACAATGGCCGCGCGCTGCGCGAGACGCGCGTCGATGCCGGCGGCCACCATCTCGGCTATCACTGGTGGGCATCGCTGGCCGACAAGGCGTCCGGCCGCACCATCCCATTCGATGACAGCGTCCACGCCTTCACCACCCGCGTGCCGGTCGGCGTCGTCGGCGCGATCACGCCCTGGAATGTGCCGCTGATGGCTGCGGCCTGGAAGCTCGGCCCGGCACTCGCGGCTGGCTGCACCGTCGTGCTGAAGCCGGCCGAGCAGACGCCGGTGACCTCGCTGGCGCTGGGGCGCCTGTTCGAGCAGGCCGGTTTCCCGCCCGGAGTCGTCAACATCGTGCCCGGCTACGGCAGGGACGGCGCCGGCGAGCGCCTGACCGCCCATCCCGATGTCGACAAGATCACCTTCACCGGCGAGGGCGCGACCGCCAAGGCGATCCTGCGTGTCGGCGCCGACACAATGAAGCGCTTCACCTTCGAGCTCGGCGGCAAGTCGCCCCACATCATCTTCGCCGATGCCGATGTCGAGCAGGCGCTGAACGCCGCGACCAACTCGGCCTGGACGCTCTGCGGCCAGAGCTGTGCGCTCGGTTCCCGCGTGCTGGTGCAGCGCCCGATCTATGACCGCGTCGTCGAGGCCTTCCGCGCCCGCGCCGCAAAAGTCCGCGTCGGCCCGCCGCTCGACGAGGCCAACCATATGGGCCCGCAGGCCCATGCCGAGCAGCTCGCCAAGACGCTCTCCTATATCGAGCTCGGCCGGCAGGCCGGCGCCGAGCTCGTCGCTGGCGGCAAGCGGCTCAGCGGCGGCATCCATGGCGAGGGCTATTTCGTCGAGCCGACGGTCTTCGCCAATGTCGCCAACGACATGCGCATCGCCCGCGAGGAGATCTTCGGTCCCGTCGCGGCGCTGATCCCCTTCGACGACGAGGAGGAGGCGATCGGCCTCGCCAATGACAGTGCCTATGGCCTGACCGCGGGACTCTGGACCAGCGATGTCGGCCGCGCGCACCGCGTCTCCAGCCGCATCAAGGCCGGCATGGTCTGGGTCAACACCTATCGCTTCATCCGCTGGTCGACGCCCTATGGCGGCTTCAAGGGCAGCGGCTGGGGCCGCGAGAACGGCGTCGAGGCGCTCGACGCTTATCTCGAGACGCGCACCACGGTGATCAGCACCACCGGGCGCTTCCCCGACGCCTATGCCAGCTGACGACCAAGCGGCCCGAAAACAAGCAGAGAGAAGAACCATGCGTCTCGCCAACAAGCTCGCCATCGTCACTGCCGCAGCCTCCGGCATGGGCCTGGCCGGCGTCGAACTCTTCCTGCGCGAAGGCGCGAAGGTCGCCGCGATCGACATCAACGAGGAGGCCCTGGCCGCGCTCAAGGGCGTGGCCAGGGCCAGGGGCCACGACCTCGTCACGATCCAGGCCGATCTCTCGCAGCCCGACCAGATGCGCAGCTCGATCAACGAGGCGGCCGCGGCGCTGGGCGGCCTCGACATCCTCTGGGCCCATGCCGGGATTCCAGGCCCCGGCGGCATCGAGAACCTCGACCTCGCAGCTTATGACCGGGCGATCGCGCTCAACGTGACCTCGGCAGCGCTGGCCGCGGGCGAGGCGATCAAGCACATGCGCAAGCGCGGCAGCGGCTCGATCGTCTTCACCGCCTCGATCTCCGGCCTCGTCGGTTCGATGTTCTCACCAATCTATTCAGCCGCAAAGTTCGCGGTGGTCGGCCTGACCAAGTCGCTGGCGCAGACTTTTGCGCCGGACAATGTCCGCGTGAACGTGGTCTGCCCCGGCCTCGCCGACACGCCGATGAAGATCGGCTTTACCGGCCGCTCCGGCGACCCCACGGAAGCCGAAGCGAACCAGGCCCGCCTGCTCGCCTCGGTGCCGATGGGCCGCCTCTGCAAGGCGGAGGAGGCGGCCCATGCCGTGCTCTGGCTGGCCTCGGACGATGCCTCCTTCGTGACCGGTGTAGCGCTGCCGGTGGATGGCGGCTTTACTGCCCGCTGAGGCAAACGAGTCGAGGGGCATCATGGCGGGACCGCTGCAGGGCGTCAGGATCGTCGATCTGACCACGGTCATCGCCGGCCCCTATGCGACGCAGACGCTCGGCGACATGGGCGCCGAGGTCCTGAAGGTCGAGCCGCCGGGCGGCGACATCATGCGCGCGCCCGGCCCCGCCCGCTCGCCCGGCATGGGCGCGGCCTTTCTCAACTGCAACCGCAACAAGCAAAGCCTGGCGCTCGACCTCCGGCAGGACGCGGGCCGCGCACGGCTGCTGGAGCTGATCGACGGCGCTGACGTCTTCATCCACAACATGCGGATGGAGGCGGCGCAGCGCGCCGGCCTCGGCGCGGAGGCGCTGCTCGCGCGCAATCCGCGGCTGATCCATTGCTCGATCGTCGGCTTCGGCCAGGACGGGCCCTATCGCGACCGGCCGGCCTATGACGACGTGATCCAGGCCGCGTCCGGCTGGGCCGGGCTGGAGCAGGGGGCCGGCGGCGAGCCGCGCTATGCGCCCACCATCGTCGCCGACAAGACGACGGCGCTGTTCGCCGTCGGCGCGATCAACGCCGCGCTCTACCATCGTTCCGTTTCCGGCGAGGGGCAGGCGGTCGAGGTGCCGATGTTCGAGGCGATGGTGTCGTTCCTTGCGGTCGAGCATCTGGCCGGGAAGAGCTTCGTGCCGCCACTCGGGCCGACCGGCTATACGCGCGTGCTCTCGCCGCATCGCAAACCCTATCGCACGGCCGACGGCTTCGTCGCCGTGATGCCCTATACCGGGGCACATTGGCGCTCCTTCTTCCGGGCAGCCGGACGGGACGACTGGGCCGAGGAGCCGGCGCTCGGCGTCGACGCCGAACGGGCCGCCATGGTGGGCGAGCTCTACGAGCGGCTCGCCACCTGCCTCGTGGCGCGTCCGAGCGCCGAATGGCTCGCCATCCTCGCCGAGGCCGACATTCCCTGCTCGCCGGTCAACAGGATGGATGACTTGATCGAGGATCCGCATCTGAAGGCGGTCGGTTTCTTCGAGGCGATCGATCACCCGAGCGAAGGACCGATGCTCGCCATGCGCTCGCCGCTGCGCTTCTCGAAGACGCCTTGCGAAACCCGCAATCTGGCGCCGTCGAAGCCGAGGGCCTAGTGCAGGTCCGGTTCCGCCTCAGGGCGCCTGCGCGGGCGGCGGGGCTTGCCGGTCCTTGCTGCGCCCCACCGCGGCGGTGACGGCCGAGACGCATTGCGCCTGCCCGTCGGCTGCTGCCAGCGCCCGGCCGAGATAGCGCACCGGGAAGAGCATGGCGTCGCGGTGGCTGTCGCCTAGCTGGTCGCGCCGCTGCTTGTCGTCAGTGATCGCGGTCTCGGCGCGGGAGAGCATCTCCTGGACGGCCTCCGGCGTCAGCACGCCGGCCTTGACCAACTGGCTGGTCAGCTCGGAGACGAGCGCCAGAAGGCCCTCGATCTGCAGATTGGCGGGATGCATCGGCAGGCACCTCCATTGTCTGGAAAGGCTCCAGACTTTGCCATTGATACCCCGGAACGCGACGGATGTTGAGAGCTGCAGACCGGAAAACTGCTCAGGTCGCGTCCAATGTGCGCCGACCTAGATGACCGAATAGAGTGTCGTCGCCTGCCGGTACTGGCCTCGGCCGGCGCGCTTGGCCTCGTAGAGCGCGGCGTCCGCCTGGTCGAACAGTGCCTTCGCCAGGTCGGGGGCGGCCGAGCCGCAGCCATCGCTCGTCGCGACGCCGACGCTGGTGCCGATCCGCACCGGCTGCCCCATGACCTCGAAGGGGGCGCTGATCGCGGAGACCGCGCGCGCCGCGACCGAATCCGCGAAGCCCGGGCCGGCTTTGCCCCGGATCAGGACGATGAACTCGTCGCCGCCGACGCGGCCCACCACGTCCTCCGAGCGCATCAGGGCGCCGAGCCGCTTGCCGACCTGTCGCAGCAGCTCGTCGCCGGCAGCGTGGCCGAGCCTGTCGTTGACCTGCTTGAAGCCATCGAGATCGAGCATCAGAAGCGCCAGCGGCTCGCCGCTCTGGCAAGCCTCGGCCAGCAGCCGGTCGACGCCGCGCCGGTTGAGCAGGCCGGTCAGCGCGTCCTGCCGTGAGGCGAGGTCGAGCTCGCGCCGCGCGATGATCAGCTCCTCGAACTGGCCGATCATGAAGTCCGAGCTTTCATAGATCGAGATCAAATAGACCAGCAGCAGGATGCTGAGCGCCTGGTAGAGCGGGTCGCCGGACAAAAGGAAGGCTGCCGCGAGCGTGCCGATGGCGACCGTCGAGAGCGTCGCGCAGATCCAGAAGCGCAGGGTCCTGAGATAGGATCCTGCGGTCAGGGCCATCACCAGCCCGATGCTGAGCACATGGCCGCCCTGATCGTCCTCGCCGCTCTGGTCGTCCGTGCGGAAGGTCGCGACCACCAGCACGGCGATAACCAGTGTGAAGGCGAAGGCGGAATAGGCATAGCCCTTCTCCCAGCGCCTTGCCTCGGTGAGGGTGAGCGCGACGCGCTGGTCGCGGCGCATGAAGCCGACGATGTTGGCCAGCCGCCAGCCGGAGGTGGCGACACCGGCCGCCGCCAGCCAGGCATAGATCGCCTCGCCCGTCTGCGCTGCCATCATCGCCGAACCGATGATGAGGCCGAGTGCGATGCAGATGATCTGGGGGGCGGCACCGAAGAGGCGCGAAATGATCTCGATTTCGACGGCCGGCGGCAGCGTTGTCGCCCGTCGCTTTTGTCCGAGAAAGGTGACCATTCCACCTAGGCTAGCGAGGGGGCGATAAGGTGGCTCTAAGCCAGTTGTTAAAATTTGAATGGGTTGGCGGAGAATCGGCGTGGTCGAGGTCATCCGCGACTGTTTCAGCCGTCAGGCGACCAGCCGCTGCGCGAAGCGCTCGCCGAAATCCCTGGCCGCATCGGCGTCGGGCAGGCTGACGCGGATGCGGCCGTCCCTCGGCTCCATGGAAATCCGGGCGCGATGCGACATTTCGCGGGCGATCAGCCACAGCCCGATGGCGAAAAGGCTCTCGTTCACGCAGCGGGGATCGAGCGGCAGGTCGACCTTGAACGGCGCCTCTGACCGAGCGCTGCCGATATCTGCTCCTCTGTATCGTTCCATGTTCCTGGTCCGCTTCTTGGCCGCCCCCGCGCCTGATCTCCCTGTTCGGCTCCGCGCTGATGCAGCTTGTTGCGGAACCATTGCCTGAACCTGACCCCGCAGCGTGACAGGAGCGCGACGCCGTTGGTGCTCATCCGTGGCGGAGACCGTCACTATGGGCCGCTCGGATGGCGGCTCGCTTCACGTTGCTGTGAGGCGCCCTGACGCAGGGGCGGGGCGATACCCTCGCCAATGTGGCCATAACAGGCCGAGAAACCGAGAAGAATTGCTTTTTTCCACCCGGCAATTCGTTGCTCCGTCAACGATCACGCCGCGTGAGTGTCCGCGTATCGGACGTTGGCGGATCGCTCCGGCTGAGTTTCAATTGATTCCAATCAAAAACAACCGGTGCGCCGCGCGGCGCGCCGGATCTCCGGCGAGGCGCGTTGGCGCTCTCGCCGATCTTTTTAAACCGAACCGGGAGGTTTACGGTGGCGAAGCTCAATGTGAACGGCAAGGCGCTCGACGTCGAGGCGGATGGCGACACGCCGCTGCTCTGGGTCATCCGCGAACAGATCGGCCTGACGGGTACAAAATATGGCTGCGGCGTCGCGCAATGCGGAGCCTGCACGGTCCATATCGACGGCGTCGCGACCCGCTCCTGCGTCCTGCCGCTCAGCGCGGTCACCGAAGACCAGAAGATCGTCACGATCGAGGGGCTGTCGCCCGATGGTTCGCATCCCGTCCAGCAGGCCTGGATCAAGCATGACGTGCCGCAATGCGGCTTCTGCCAGAGCGGCATGATCATGGCGACGGCGGCGCTGCTGCAGGCCAATCCGAAGGCGACCGAGGCCGACATCGCCGCCGAGATCACCAATATCTGTCGCTGCGGCACCTATGCGCGGGTCAAGACCGCGATCCTCGACGTCGTCGCCGGCGGCACGCTCGGCCGCGGCTGAGCGGCTGCCTGTTCCGCACTTCCTGCGTGAGGTCGAGCGCGGCCGGGCCCAGGGCCCCGCGCATCCCTCGCGTCCATGCAGATCCGGAGGACGACAATGACATCCACCTCGACCGCCTCTTCCAGAACCAACCTGTCCCGCCGCAGCCTGCTCGCCGGTTCTGCCGCCGCTGCGGGGGCTTTCAGCTTCGGCTTTGCCATTCCCTTCTCGGGCGAGGCGCTGGCGCAGGGAGCCGTGCCCGAGATCAACGCCTGGGTGGTGATCCATCCGGACGACAAGGTGGTGATCCGCATCGCCCGCTCGGAGATGGGGCAGGGCACGCTCACCGGCCTCGCCCAGCTCGTCGCCGAGGAACTCGAATGCGACTGGGCTCGAGTCACGACCGAATACCCGACGCCGGGCCAGAACGTCGCCCGCAACCGGATCTGGGGCAATTTCTCGACGGGCGGCAGCCGCGGCATCCGCGAATCGCATGACTATGTCCGCAAGGGCGGCGCCGCAGCCCGGATGATGCTGGTCCAGGCTGCCGCGAACGAGTGGAAGGTGCCGGCGGCCGAATGCGGCGCGCAGAAGGGCGTGATCAGCCACAAGGCCTCGGGACGCTCACTGCGCTATGGGCAGGTCGCGGCAGCCGCCGCGAAGCTCGAGGCGCCGAAGGAGGTGCCGCTCAAGGACCCGAAGGACTGGACAGTCGTCGGCAAGCCGCTGCCGCGGCTCGACACGGCAGACAAGACCAACGGCAAGAAGATCTACGGTATGGATCTGACGATGCCGGGCATGCTCAATGCCGCGATCAAGGATTGCCCGGTCTTCGGCGGCAAGGTGAAGAGCTTCGACGCCGCCGCGATCAAGGCCATGCCCGGCGTCAGGCATGTGCTGCCGGTCGGCGACAGCGCCGTCACCGTCGTCGCCGACAACTGGTGGCAGGCCAAGACCGCGCTCGACGCGCTGCCGATCGTCTGGGACGAGGGCGAGCACGCCAAGGTTTCGAGCGAAAGCATAGCCGCCTGGCTGAAGGAGGGGCTCGATGCATCCAACGCCGTGGTCGGCAACCAGAACGGCGACGTGAAGGCGGCGATCGCCGGTGCCGCCCGCACGGTCGAGGCCGTCTACAGCTACCCCTACCAGAACCATGCCTGCATGGAGACGATGAACGCGACGGCGGTCTGGACGCCGGAGAAATGCGAGGTCTGGACGCCGACGCAGAACGGCGAGGCGGCGCTCGCCGCCACGGCCGAGGCCTCGGGCCTGCCGATCGCCAAATGCGAGGCCTACAAGATCGACCTCGGCGGCGGCTTCGGCCGGCGCGGCGCGGTGCATGACTGGGTCCGGCAGGTCGTCGCCATCGCCAGGCAGATCCCCGGAACGCCGGTGAAGCTGATCTGGTCGCGCGAGGAGGACATGCTGCATGGCCGCTTCCACCCGGTAACCCAATGCAAGATGACCGGCGCGCTCGACAAGGACGGCAACCTGACCGGCCTGCACATGCGCATCTCCGGCCAGTCGATCGTCGCCGGCATTTTCCCGCAGAACATCCAGAACGGGCGCGACCCGGTCGTCTTCCAGGGCCTCAACCCGCCCGGGCCGGAGGCCTCGATCGGCTATTCGGTGCCCAACCTGCTGATCGACCACGCCATGCGCAACCCGCATGTGCCGCCGGGCTTCTGGCGCGGCGTCAACCTGAACCAGAACGCGATCTATCTGGAATCCTTCATGGACGAACTGGCCCATGCCGCCGGCAAGGACCCGCTCGAATTCCGCCGCGCCCTGATGAAGGACCACCCCAAGCACCTCGCCGTGCTCAACGCGGCGGCCGAGAGGGCCGGCTGGGGCAAGCCGCTCCCGGACGGCGTCTTCCGCGGCATCTGCCAGACCATGGGCTTCGGCTCCTATGTCGCGGCGGTCGCTGAGGTCTCGGTCAGTCCGGAGGGGCAGCTCAAGATCCGCCGCATCGTCGCGGCCACCGATCCGGGCTATGCGGTCAACCCGGCGCAGATCGAGCGGCAGGTCGAGGGCTCCTTCGTCTACGGGCTTTCGGCCTCGCTCTATGGCGAGATCACCGTCAAGGACGGCCGCGTCGAGCAGGAGAATTTCGACACCTATGAGGTGATGCGGCTGGAGGCGATGCCCGCTGTCGAGACGGTGATCGTGCCGTCCGGCGGCTTCTGGGGCGGCGTCGGCGAGCCGACGATCGCGGTCGCCGCGCCGGCCGTGCTCAACGCGATCTTCGCCGCGACCGGCAAGCGCATCCGCAGCCTGCCGCTCAAGAACGCCGACCTGAAGAAGGCGTGAGGCGGGCGAAATGCTTCCGGCGCTCCTGCTGGTCGGCGCGGTGCTGGCCGCCGCCGGGGCTCCGGCTGCCGTCGCACTCGAGCCATACACGGTCGTCGGTGACGCGATCCCGGGTCCGCTAGGCGGCCTTGCCGGTGATCCGGCGCGCGGCGAGGGGCTGCTGCGCGACCGCGAGCGCGGCAACTGCCTGATCTGCCACAACGGCGCGGATCCGTCCGAGCCGTTCCAGGGCACGATCGGCCCGCCGCTCGCCGGCGTGGGCGCACGACTCGATGCCGGCCAGATTCGCCTGCGGCTGGTCGATGCCTCGCTGCTCAATCCGCAGACGGTGATGCCGCCCTATTTCAGGACGGAAAATCTGCATGATGTGGCCCCTGCCTATCGGGGCAAGCCGGCCCTTTCGGCCCAGGAGATCGAGGATGTCGTCAGCTATCTCGCCTCGCTCAGGACGCCGTGACCAGGGCCCCGACCGGCGGTGCCTCGTCACAGGGGCCGCGGTGGGGCTCGTGGCGGCGGCGCTGCCGCGCCTTGCCGCAGCGGAGGTCGCGCCCGACCTCGCGGAACTGGTCGCCCGCGTCACGGAAGGCGCCGCGCCCGAACGCGGCCGCATCACGCTCGACATTCCGCCTCTCGTGGAGAACGGCAATTCTGTCGATACCCGCATCCGCGTCGAAAGCCCGATGACCGAGGCCGATCATGTCCGCTGGATTCACCTGATCGCCGAGAAGAACCCGTTTCCCGACATGGCGCGCTTTATCTTGAGCCCGCGTGCCGGTCGCGCCGAGGTCGCGACGACCCTGCGGCTGGCGCAGTCGCAGAAGGTCGCGGCGGTGGCTGCGCTGAGCGATGGCCGCTTCGTCATGGCGGATGCGAATGTCGTCGTGACGCTCAGCGCCTGCATCGACGGAGGCTGAGGAGACCATGTCCTTCAACGCCCGCATCACCATGCCGGCCGAGGCCCGCGCCGGCGAGATCGTCGAGATCAAGGTCCTGACCCGCCACCCGATGGATCGCGGCGGCCAGTCCGACGGCAAGGGCGGCACCGTGCCGCGCAAGATCCTGAACCGGCTGACAGTGACCTATGCCGGGGAGCCGGTCTTTCGCTTCGACATGCATACCGGCGTCTCCGCCAACCCCTTCGTCTCCTTCACGACGAAGGCCGTCGCAACCGGCGACCTGCTCTTCGAATGGCGCGAGGATGGCGGCGCGACCTTCACCCGGACCGCCAGGCTTACCGTGACGTGAGAGCCATGGGCCGTGCCAGCCGAGGCAGGGCGCCGGCGGCCGGGCTGGTCCTGGTTGCCATCCTGCTTGCGCCCGTGCAGGCAGAGATCAAATCCGGCACGGAATTCCTATCCCCCGAATTGCAGCGCCAGCAGGCGGACGAGGCCCGCAATCCGGCCTTCTTCTGGGTCGAGCAGGGCCGCGAGCTGTTCAGCCGCAAGCCTACTCCCGACGCGCAAGCCTGCATCACCTGCCATGCCGAGCCGCAGCAGAGCCTGCGCGGCACCGCCACCCGCTATCCGCAGGTCGATGCGGCCTCGGGCAGGCTGCTCAATCTCGAAGGACGCATCGAGCAGTGCCGTGTCGAGCGCCAGGGGCAGCCGCCCTTCGGCTACGAGACGCCGGAACTCCTGTCTCTTACCGCTTATGTCGCCTCCCTTTCGCGCGGCCTGCCGCTCGATGTCAGGACCGACGGCCCGGCAAAACCATTCTACGAGGCTGGCAAGACGCTGTTCGAGCGCCGTCAGGGCCAGCTCAACCTCTCCTGCACGCAGTGCCATGACGGGCTCGTCGGCCAGAAGCTGCGCGGTGACACTATCTCCCAAGGTGTCGGCACCGCATTTCCGGCCTATCGCCTCGAATGGAACGATGTCGGCTCGCTGCACCGGCGCCTGCGGGCCTGCTCGCTCGGCGTGCGCGCGACCCAGTTCGACTATGGCGCACCGGAGTATCTGGCGCTGGAGCTCTATCTCGCCGCAAGAGCCAAGGGACTTCCCGTCGAAACGCCGGGAATTCGGCGATGACGACGCGAACGGGCGATAGCCTGCGGCGTGCAGCCCTGGTGCTGGCCGGCGCGCTCGCGGCGCAGGGCAGCGCCGCCGCTGCGGACGCCGCGCTCGGCGAGTATCTCGCGGCGGAATGCGCCAGTTGCCATCAGAGCAGCGGGCGGCAGCAGGGCGGCATCCCGGCGATTATCGGCATCCCCCCCGACCAGTTCGTCGCGCTGATGCAGGCCTACAGGCAAGGCCAGCGCGAAAACCGGGTGATGCAGACGATCGCCGCGGGCCTGTCCGCCGAGGAAATCGCGGCGCTGGCGGCGTATTATGGCGGTCTCAGGCAGGCCGAATGAGCGTTCGCGACGGCGCCGGGCCGCGCTGATGCGAGACTAGGGACAGAACGGGAGGGAGCCATGCAGATCGATCGTCGAGGCCTCGTCGCCTCCGGGCTTGCCGCCGCAGCAGCGCTCGGCCTGCCTGCGCCGGCCGTGCTCGGACAGGCAAGGCCGCGTGTCGTGGTGGTCGGCGGCGGGGCCGGCGGTGCCACCGCCGCCCGCTACATTGCCAGGGACAGCCAGGGGGCGATTGCCGTCACGCTGGTCGAGGAGAACGAGACCTACCAGAGCTGCTTCCACTCGAACCTCTATATCGGGGGCTTCAAGGGCTATGACGAGATCGTCCACCGCTACGATGCGCTGGCGGCAAATTACGGCGAGGCGCTGACGCTGGCGCGCGCCCGGGCGACCGCGATCGACCGCGACCGCAGGGAGGTACTGCTCTCCACCGGCCAGCGCCTGCCTTATGACCGGCTCGTCCTCTCCCCCGGCATCGACCTGAAATACGATTCCGTCCCCGGCTGGTCGAAGGAGAGCGAGGAGGCGATGCCGCATGGCTGGAAGCCGGGGCGCCAGACGCAGTTGGTCCGCGAGCGGCTCGAGCAGGTGCCGGATGGCGGCATCATCGTCATGATCGCACCGCCGAACCCCTATCGCTGCCCGCCCGGGCCCTATGAACGGGCCTCGATGTTCGCCCATGTGCTGAAGCAGGCCGGCAAGGCGAAGGCGAAGATCGTCATCCTCGACCCCAAGGAGAGCTTCTCCAAGCAGGCCGCCTTCCAGGCCGACTGGGAGAAGCGCTATGGCGGCATGATCGAATGGCTCGGTCCCAAGGTGCATGACGGCGTCAAATCCGTCGATCCTGGCACGAACAGCGTCGAGACCGGCTTCGAGACCTATCGCGACTGCGCCTTCGTCAACGTCATCCCGGCGCAGATGGCCGGAGAAATCGCCCGCAGCGCGGGCCTGGCACCCCCCGGCGGTTACTGCACCATCGACCCGGCGACGATGAAATCGGCCTCCGACCCGAACGTCTTCGTGCTGGGCGATGCCTGCATCGCCGGCGACATGCCGAAATCCGCCTTCTCCGCCAACAGCCAGGCCAAGGTAGCGGCCATGGTCATCCGCCACGAGCTGACCGGCAGCCGGGCCTTCCCGGCGCGTTACGTCAACACCTGCTGGAGCCTGATCGATACCGACGACGCGATCAAGGTGGGTGGCCGCTACGAGCCTAAGGACGGACGGATCGCGGCTACCGAGACCTTCGTCTCTGCCCCGGGCGAGAGTGAGGAACTCCGCCGCCAGACCCAGGCCGAGAACATGAGCTGGTATGGCGCGATCACGGCCGACATGTTTTCCTGACGGCATGCCTCGTGCCGGCGGGGAAGTTCGGACGATCGAGAAAAAATCGGGACACAAGGTGCGTTTTTGGGATACTGCGCACTCCCCTGACAGGGAACGGGCCGACATAACGGCGAGATTGCGGGATGCCGGAACCGGCATCGCCGCTCCTGCGCGGGAAGCGGTGAGATGCGGATCTTTCTCAAGAAGGCCCTGAAACGCGCGGCGATCGCCGTCGCGATCGTTGCCGTCTCACTGCTGGGTTTCCGCATCTATGCGACCCAGCGCGGCGCGCCACTCGAGCCCTGGCATACCTATATCCCCCGCGAGCTCTCGATTGCCGAGCTCGATCGGTCCGGCTGGCAGGATTATCTCACGGCCGAGGGCGAGGCCTTCGCCGAGGTCCGAGCCGAGGTGACGCAGAAGCTCGAGCCGGAGGAGCGGGTTTCGTTCAACCGCTATTTCGACGACAGCCCGATCTATCCCGGACGCTTCGCGCAGGACTGGAACCGCTCCTATGTGCTGCAGCCGGAGGGGCCGCCGAAGGGAGCGGCCGTCTTCCTGCACGGGCTGACGGATTCCCCCTACAGCCTGCGCCACATCGCCCGGCAATATCGCGAGCGCGGCTTTGTCGCGGTGGCGATCAGGCTGCCCGGCCATGGCACCGTGCCGGCCGGCCTGACCGAGGTCGAATGGGAAGACTGGCTCGCCGCGACGCGGCTTGCCGTACGCGAGGCGCGCCGCCTGTCGGGCGCGTCGGTGCCCTTGCATCTGGTCGGTTTCTCGAATGGTGGCGCGCTCGCGCTGATGTACGCGCTCGAAGCCCTCGACGATGCGAAGCTGGCGCGGCCGGACCGGCTCGTGCTGATCTCGCCGATGGTCGGCATCACCTCTTTCGCGCGCTTCGCCGGCCTCGCCGCCTTGCCGGCGATCCTGCCTGCCTTCGCCAAGGCGGCCTGGCTCAGCGTGCTGCCCGAGTTCAACCCGTTCAAATACAACTCGTTTCCGGTGAACGGCGCGCGGCAATCCCATCTCCTGACCGCAGCCCTGCAGCAGAAAATCCTGCGGCAGTCGCGCGAAGGCCGCCTCAAGGACATCGCGCCGCTGATCACCTTCCAGTCGGTGATGGACTTCACGGTCAGCACCCGCGCGATCCTCTCCTCGCTCTATGCCCATCTGCCGGCCAATGGCAGCGAGCTCGTGCTGTTCGATCTCAACCGCAGCGCCAAGTTCGGGCCGCTGCTGAACAGCTCGGCCGACACCTTGCTGACGCGGATGCTGCCGCCGGCGCCGCGCAATTTCCGCCTGTCCGTCATCACCAATTCAGGCCCGGATTCGAGCGATGTTGTCGAGCGGGTGACGGAGGCCGGCGCGACCGAGGAGAGCGAGCGGGCGCTCGGCCTGACCTATCCGCGCGACGTCTTCTCGCTCTCGCATGTCGCGCTGCCGTTTCCGCTGACGGACGGGCTCTACGGCATGACGCCCGATCCGAAGGACGATTTCGGCATCGCGCTCGGCTCGGTCGCGGCGCGCGGCGAGCGCGGCACGCTGATCGTCAATCTCGACGCGCTGCTGCGCATGTCCTCGAACCCGTTCTACCCCTATCTGCAGGAGCGCATCGACGAGCGGCTCGGCCCGCGGGCGAGCGCGGCGGCAGTGGAGAAGAAGCCGGAGTAGCGCACGCCTTTCCCCTTAGCCCTCACCCTGAGGAGCGGCCGTAGGCCGCGTCTCGAAGGATGGTCCAGCGGTCACTGGAGCCTCCTGAAAGCATCCTTCGAGACGCCGCTCGCGGCTCCTCAGGATGAGGGCTCATTGGGTTTCCGCGCGTTCAGAACCGCCACACCAGCGGCACATAAAATACCGCCATCACGAAGAACCAGATCATCAGCGGCAGGCCGAGCTTCCAGTAATCGCCAAAGGCGTAGCCGCCCGGGCCCATCACCATCAGATTGGTCGAGGTCGCGATCGGCGTCATGAAGGAGGCGGCGCCGGCGATGCACAGGCTCATCAGGATCGGCCGGGGCGAGACGCCCATGCTGGTCGCGGCCGCCATCGCGATCGGGATCACCAGCATCGTCGTCGCGGTGTTGCTCATGATCTGGCCGAGGCAGGCGGTCAGCAGAAAGAGCCCGGCGAGGAAGACGATCGGCCCCCCGCCGCCCGTCAACGCCACGAGATGGCTGGCGACGAGGTCGGCCGCGCCGGACTGCACCATCGCGACCGAGAGCGGCATCATCGCGCCGATCAGGATGATCGTGGTCCAATGGATGGCGCGATAGGCTTCCTCGACCGAGAGGATGCCGGCGCCGATCAGCCCCAGCGCGCAGATGAGCGCCGCCACCGCCGGCGGCACGATGCCGGTCGCGAGCAGCACGACGAGCGCCGACAGGGCAGCTATCGCGACGCCCGCACCGGCGCCCATCGGCACCGCCTGGCGGCGGACGAGGTCGGGCGAGTTGACGACGAGGACATCCGGATCCGCGAGCCGGAGGTCGAGCGCCTTCCAGCTTCCCTTCACCAGGATGGTGTCGCCCGCCTGAAGGGCGGGGCTGCCCGGGTCGAGATCGAGCCCGCCGCGCTGGACCGCGAGCACGATGAGATCGCCGCTCTCCGTCGTCATGCCGGGATGCAGGGCCTGCCCGATCAGGCCGGAGCGCGGCGGGATGACCACCTCGGCCAGCCCGGTCCGCTCGTTCAGCAGGGCTCCGGCCGCGTCGCCGGTTGCGTCGGCTGTCTCGTCCCGGGGCGCAAGATGCTGCTCGGCGCAGAGGCGGGCGACGGCGTCCCCCTCACCCCTGACCAGGAGATAGTCGCCTTCGCGGATCGCGGCGGCGCCGAGCGGCCTGCTTGAGGCGCCCGCGAGGGCGGAGACGAGCTCGACGCTGCCATGGCGCCGCAGGTCCAGTTCCGCCGCCGGAAGGCCAATGGAGGGTGAACTCGCCCGCACGCGCAGATGGAAGAAGCCGTCGGTCAGCCCGTAATGCTCGACCAGCGTCTGGGCGTGCCGGCTGAAATCGGCCGGGAGCCGCGCACGGCTCTGTTCCGGCAGCAGCCGCCGGCCCAGCAGCAGGATGATCAGCATCGTCCCGGCGAGCAGCGGCACGCCGACGAGGGCGAACTCGGCGAAGCCGAAGCCGGGCAGCCCGCTATCCTCCAGCGCCTCCGAGACGAGGATGTTCTTCGGCGCGCCGGTGAGCAGGATATTGGCTCCGGCATGGGCGGCGAAGGCGAGCGGCATCAGGAGCTGCGCAGGCGACTGGCGCAGCCGGATCGCCGCCATGACGACGACCGGCATCAGCGCCGCGACTGCGCCGCCGCCGCTGATCAGCGCCGTCAGGCAGCCGGAAGCCGCCATGATGATCACCAGCAGGCGCGAGCGGCTCTCGCCGGCCCGGGAGATCAGGAGTTGCCCCGCCCAGGCGGTGACGCCGGTCTTCTCCAGCGCCGCGCTGACGATGAAGAGGCTCGCGACGAAGAGCACCGCCCGGTCGCCGAAGCCGGCCAGCGCCTGCTCGATCGTGACCACTTCCAGCGCCCAGAGCGACAGCGCAGCCCCGATCGCGACCACGACCACCGGGAGCCGGTTCCAGGCGAAGAGCGCGACCGTAACGGCGACAACGAGGGCGGTGCTTTCGATGGCGGTCACGTCAGGTCTTGTCCGTTTGCTACGAGGTCAGAAGGAAGCGCCCGCCGAGCAGGATGGCGAGGCCGATCAGCAGAAGGCCGGCGACCGGCCACTGGCGCAGCGAGCGGTCGAGCCGCTCGATCGCGGCAGCCAGATGGGACAGGCGCGGAGCCTGCCGCTCGGCCAGGACCAGGATATCGCCTTCCGGGATCGCGCCCGCGATGCCGTTGAAGCGCCGGAACAGGACGAAGACGGCCGCCCCCAGCAGCAGCGGCCAGACCAGCTTCCAGAACGAGGCGAATTCCCAGACGCTGGCGAGCGCAGCGCCCGTCAGGGAGGGGTAGAGCCACCATGGCAGGACGAAAGAAGCGATCAGAACGGCGAGGAAGGGGATCACCTGACCCTTTGGAGCCGCGGCATCTGGATTCTGAACCGTCTCCCGCGCGAGTACCGCGATGAAATGCAGCATCAGCATCGTGCTGCCGGCGGCGGCGAGCGAGACCGCAAGGCTGAGCAGGCCGTAGCCGAGCATCGGCTTGACCGCGAGCTTGGCGAGCGCGCCGCTGGTCAGGGGCAGGCCGGCGAGGCTGAGCGCGAGCAGGCCGGTCAGCAGCAGCACGACCCGCAGCCGCAGGCCCCCGCTGGCCAAAGCAATGCCGACGGCGAGGAAGAGTGCGCCTTTGACCAGCGTGTGATGCAGCCCGTAATAGGCCGCGAGGCCGGGCGTCCCGGCATCGCCGGCCGCCAGGCCCGCACCGGCGATCGCAGCAACCAGCCCCATCTGGCTGACCGTCGAATAGGCCAGGATCGTCTTTGGCCGTCGCTGCGCGATGCCGACAGCGGCGCCGTACCAAGCGGTCAGCACGCCGGCCACCGCCAGCCCGAAGCCCCAGGCCGGCAGCGCCGTCTCATAGGGCAGGAAGCGGATCAGCCCGATCACGCCGGCCTTGACCAGCACGCCGCTGAGCACGGCCGAGGCCGGCATCGGCGCGGCCGGATGCGCCAGCGGCAGCCAGACATGCAGCGGCACGAGCCCCATTTTCAACGCGAAGGCGAGTATGACGAGGAGGACAATGCCGTCCCGCAGTGGTGAGGCGGGCAGGGTCGCGGCCGTCTCCCGGATCAGCGGATTGGAGTCCGGGCTGCCGGTGGCGAGCATCACCAGCGCGAGCAGCAGGAAGGCTTCGGCAAGCAGGGCCAGCACCATGTAGACGACGCCGGCACGCTTCGCCCCGGCGGTCTGCTCATGCGCGACGAGGCCGTAGGCCGACAGGCTCGCCAGGGTGAAAAGCAGGTAGAAGCTCGCGAAATCCGCGACGATGAAGACGCCGAGGCTGCCGGCGAGCGTCAGCAGCCACCAGATCGCAAAACCCTGCGTGCCGGGCTTGCCGCCCATATAGGAGGCGGTGTAGGCGCCGGCCGCGCTCCAGAGCAGCGCCGCGCCGCCGAGCAGGATCGCGCCGGGCCGATCCAGCGCCAGCGTCATCCGGAACGGAACCGGGAAGGAGGCCGAGGCACCGTCCGGGAGGAGCAGGGCTGCGAGCATCGCCGGCAGCGGCGCGAGGACGAGCAATGCCGGCGCCCGCGCCCTGAACCGCTGGGACAGGCAGCCGGCCGCCATGGCCAGCGGCAGCAGGATCGTCGCGGCGAGGAGCAGGCTTGCGGCGCTCATGGCGCGACCACCGGGATTGCATCGGGCCGGCCGATCTGCAGCAGGCCGAAGGGCTCGAGCGGCAGGAAGCCGAGCGCGACCGCCATCACCGCCAGCGCGAGCGGGATGAGTTCGAGGCCGAGCGGGATCGGCTGGCGCAGCACCAGCGGCACGGCGGGAGTCGCGAGCGCGCGGTTCATCACGCGGAAGACGTAAGCACCGGCCAGAAGCCCCCCTGCGAGAATGGTGAAGGCGAGCCAGTAATGGTCTTCGATGACCGCGGCGGTCAGCAGCAGGCATTTCGCGATGAAGCCGCCGCTGGGCGGGATGCCCATCAGCGAGAGCCCGGCCAGACCGAAGGTCGCGGCCGACAGGGGCAGAACCCGGCCGAAGCCGCCGAGATCGCGGATGCGGTCATGCCCGATCGCTTCCGCGACGATGCCGGCCGCCATGAACATCGCGGCCTTGGCGAGCGCATGCGAGGTGAGCTGGAGTGCGCCGCCGGTCCAGGCGATCGTGCCCCAGGGCGGCACGCCGTCGCCACCAGCGGCGAGCGGGAAGACGATGAAGAGATAGCCGATCTGCGCCACGGTCGAATAGGCGATCATCAGCTTCAGCCGCGCCTGCCGCAGCGCCATGACGCTGCAGAACAGGATCGAGCCCGCGCCCAGCACAGCGAGCGCCTGGCCGGCGAAGGCCGCTGCCTCGGGCGGGGCGATGTCCAGCACCAGCCGCAGGATCAGGAAGATCGGCGCCTTGACGACGAGCGCCGAGAGCACGGTGCTGGCCGCGGCCGGCGCCCCCGCATGGGCCGGCGGCAGCCAGAGATGGAAAGGAAATAGCGCGGCCTTGGCGAGAAGCCCCGGGATCATCAGCGCCAGCGCGAGATGGACCGCCGGGCCGTGCTCGCTGGCGCTCGCGATCAGCCGGATGTCGAGCGTTCCATAGGTGCCGTAGAGCAGCCCCGCCCCGAGCAGATAGAGCAGCGAGCCGAGCAGCGCGAACATCAGGTAGCGCAGCGCTGCGGCCACGGTTTCGCCGCGCCCGTCGAGGCAGACCAGCGGCACGGCCGCGAAGGTCAGGAGTTCGAGCGCAACATAGAGATTGAACAGATCCTGCGAGACGAAGACGAGGTTGAGCCCGCTCCACAGCCCCATCAGCAGCATCCAGAAGCTCGTCGCCACGCGGCCGTCGCAGGTCGTGGCGTCGAGTCCGAACAGGCGGTGGGCGAACAGGCCGGTGCCGGTGATGACGAGCGCCGTCACGGCGAGCATCATCAGCGAGAGGCCGTCCGCCCGCAGCGCGATGCCGAGCGGCGGCTGCCAGTTGCCGACGAGATAGATCAGTGCGGTACCGCTGCGCATGAGCTCGGCGCCGATCCAGAAAGCGACCGCGAGGCCGAAAACCATGGTCGCGAGCGCGATCGTGCGGGCATGGCGCGGGCGCGACACAAGCATCGTGAGCATGGCGGCGGCTGGCAGCATGACGGCGAGCACGAGCAGGAAGCCGCCCGGCGTCGCGCTATAGGTCGCTGGCGTCACGGCTCGCTCCGCGGGCGCAGCTCGGCCTGCCCGGTTTCGAGCGAGGCCCTGCCGGTCAGGTCGAACAGGCGGCGCAGCAGGGCCGCCGCCAGCGCGGTCGCGGCGAAGGCGACGACGATGCCGGTGATGACCATCGCCTGCGGCACCGGATCGCCGCCGAAGCCCAGCGCCGCGCCGCGCCGCGCCACGGCCCCGAAGACCAGGAAAATGCCGGCGCCGAGGATGTTGAAGCCGACGAGCCGGCGCAGCAGCTCGGGATGGGTGAGGATGCAGAACAGGCCGATGCCGACGAGGGCCGCGCCGCAAAGCCCGAACAGGGAGGCGGAGGTGAGGGCGAGCGCGCTCATCGCGCGGGCTCCTTGTCGGGAGGGCCCGCGACCAGCAGGCCGAGCGTGGCCGCGACCGAGAGCGTCAGCGCCACCTCGATCGCGACGATCAGCGGCTTCGCGACGGCCTCCGGATAGGCCAGGAAGCCGCCGGCGATGAGGAAGCCAAGGAAGCCGATCAGGAGGAACAGGGCAGGGCCGGCGGCGAGCATCATGCGCAGCCCCGCGGCTCTGGTCTCGGGCGCGGGACGCAGGCCCGCCAGCATGACCAGGAGCCACATCGCCGCCAGGATCGTGCCGGCCTGGAAGGTTCCGCCCGGCAGGTCGGCCCCGACCCAGACCTGATAGACCGCGATCACCACGCCGAAGGGCGGCAGCATGCGTGCGAGGAACACGAGCGGTTCCGGAACGCTCGCCGGGCGCAGATGGGACGAACCGCCCCAGTTCGGGTCGGATGCGAGCGACCAGACGCCGATCAGGGCGAGGATGATGACGATCTTCTCGAGCAGCGTATCGATGGCGCGGAAGGCCAGCAGCACGGCCGTGACCGGATTGCCGAGGCCCGTGGCATCGAGGGAGCCGGCGACTTCTCGCGCCAGGCTCGGCGCAGGCGAAGGGAAGGCGAGGACGACATAGCCGAGCCCGAGCGTGACGATGGTGCAGCCCGCCGCGGCGAGGCGCCACGATGGATGGCCCGTCTGCGCCGGACGGACGCCACGCCCCGCGAGATGGGCTTGCGTCCGCAGCAGCAGCATTCCTGTGAGCCCGCCCCCGATCGCGGCCTCCGTCAGCGCGACATCGACGGAGGCAAGCCTGGCCCAGCCGATACCGAGCAGCAGCCCGAAGCCGATGAAGGCGATGATCGCGCCCTTGCCGTCGCGTGTCAGCACGACATGCAGCGCGAGCGCGACGAGGCCGGCGGCCAGCGCGACGTCGAAGACGAGGCTCATGCGTCCGGCTGCCGGCGCGCGGCGATGCCGGCGATGAGCTGGCTCGCGGTCGCCGCCGAAAGCTGCGCGAGCAGCCAGATGCAGACCAGCTTCACCCCGCCGGCGATCGTCTGCGTCTGCGGCAGCAGCCCGATCACGATCAGGCCGAGGCCGAGATTGTCGGCCTTGCTCAGCGCGTGCAGCCGGCTCAGCGTGTCCGGGAAGCGCAGCAATCCGAGCGTGCCGGCCAGGAACAGCAATGCCCCGGCTGCGACGAAGGCCAGCGTAAAGCTGTCGGCCAGCGAGATCATGACGACTGGCCCGGCTCGGCCGGCTCATCGGCCGCAGCCCCGCGCTCGCCGAGCGTGAAGGCCGCGCAGGAGAAGGCCGAGAGCAGCACCAGCAGCAGCGCCACATCGGCGAGCGCCGGCTGGGCCGTGGCCGCGCCGAGCAGGAGCAGCGTCGCGGCGCCGCCCGTCCCGAGCAACTGCACCGCCATCATCCGCTCGATCGCGACGCGGGAGCGCAGCACGGCGAACAACCCGAGCGCGATGGCGGCGAGAATGAAGAGGGCGATGGCAGTCAGGACGTCAGCCATGCCGGCCCCTTTCCGGCAGGATGCGCAGGAAGGCGGCCTCGTCGGCGGCGAGCTCGGCCCCCACCTGCGTCTCCGTGTCGAGGCAATGGATCAGCATGGCGCCGCTGGCCTGGCAGGAGATGGGGAGCTTCCCTGGCTGGAGGCTCATCACCGCGCACATCGCGCCCTGCGCGAGGCCGGCGGGAAGCGTCGTCTGGTAGTCGACCAGCCCTGGGTTCAGCGCGATGCGCGGTGCCATGGCGCGCCGGGCGATGTCTACCCCTGCGACCACCGCCTGCGGCAGGAAGCGCAGCACGAAGCGTGCGAGGCCGGGCAGGGACAGCCGGCTGTCCGGTGGCCAGAGCGCGAGGCTGGCCCATGTCGCGGCGGCGGCGGCGAGCAGGCCGAAGGGCCAGTCATTCGCGGCGGTGCCGATCAGCGCGAGCCAGAGCGCGAGAAAGCCGAGAGCGCGCAGGAGAAGCGCGCTGCGAGAGGGGCGCAGGCGAGGGATCGTGGAAGGGCTCATCGCAAGCCCCGGTCGAGGCGCTCGGAGCCCGTTTGGGCCCTCCAGCCCTCGCCCTGAGAAGCCGTGAAGCGGCGCCTCGAAGGATGCTCCAGATGCCTCCCGAGCCTCCTGAAACATCCTTCGAGACGCCCTTCCTTCCGGAATGGCTCCTCAGGATGAGCGCTGATGGAGTTGCCAAACAGGCTCTCAGTCACGCCAGCCCGCCGGCGGCCGGAGAGGGGCGTCCAAGCAGAGTGCTGTCGCCATTTGGAATAAATATTATCGCTGGAAGAAATTGTTCTTTCCAGTTTCATGCGATGGTGAAATCTCTTGCTGGTCGGTCAGATCTGAACTTGCATTCAGCCGCGACGATAACGTAGCATCCGGGGCAGTGCTGGTCATTTGCCGCCTGTCTCAGTTCTGTGCCCGATGTCCCATTTTCCGGGCGGGCCGTTCCGCTTCGGATCGCGTTCATGGTTACTGGCCGGCCGCCCGCCATGACGACCTCGGGACCATGATGAGACGATGCTGATCGAACCACGCGACGGCGACGCCGAGGACGACGCCAGCAGCACGAAGCAGCATTCGCTGATCGCCATCGCGGGCACGCTGCTGGGCGAGATCAACCTGCCGAAGCTCGTCCTGGCATGGGTCATCCTGGCCCTGCTTCCCGGCGTCCTGCTCGGTGTCGCACCGCTCCTCGCCACGGCCTGGCTCGGGACCGTCTCCACCCGCATCACGGCGCTGGCGGGGCTCGGGCCGCTCCTTGTCCTCGCCGGCATTGCGGCGCTCGGCTGGTTCGGCTTCCGGCCGCTGTTCCGGGCCGTCGAGCGCAGCTTCTGGGCGCTGAATTCGCTCGCCGTCCAGCCAGGATATGTGCTCGTCCGCGAAGGCATGCGCCATTTCGCCGAGCGCTTCCTGCCCGTCGGCGCGAGCGAGGGCAGCCGGGCCCGGCTGCGGGCGCTGACGGCGCTGGCTGCGGGGCTGGGCGCCGTAGTCGTCGCCGGCGGCTTCGCGGTCGCGATCTGGCCTGCGACGCGCTGGGTCGGCGAGTTCGCCGATCTCGCGCAGCCCCTCCGCCTCGTCGTGCCTGCGCTTGCCAACACGGCTTGCGTGATGAGCGCCTATCTCGCCATCGCCTCACTGGCCTGGGGCATCGTCGACGCGTTGATGGCCCAGCCGCGCGATCTCTCCGGCTTCGACGAAACCGCGTCCGCCGGACGGCAATGGCGGGTCGCACATCTCTCCGACATCCATGTCGTCGGCGAGCGCTACGGCTTCCGCATCGAGAGCGGCCGTGCCGGTCCGCGCGGCAACGATCGACTGTACCTCGTGCTCGAAAGGCTGGCGGCCATCCATGCCGAAGCGCCGCTCGATGCGGTGCTGATCACGGGCGACATGACGGATGCCGGCCGCTCGGCCGAGTGGGCCGAGTTCCTCGACGCGCTGGCGAGCCATCCCGAGCTCGCCGCGCGCACGCTGATCCTGCCGGGCAACCACGACGTCAACATCGTCGACCGCGCCAATCCAGCCCGTCTCGAACTCCCGACGAGCCCGGGCAAGCGGCTGCGGCAGATGCGGACGCTCTCGGCGATGGAGACGCTGCAAGGCGGGCGCGTGCATGTCATGGACAAGGTGGAGGGCAAGGTCGGCCGCAGCTTGTCCGAGCGGCTTGAAACCGAGCGCCCGGCCATCGCTGCCTTCGCCGATGCCGGCAGCCTGCGCCTGTCCTTCGGGCTGTCGGCCCTCTGGCAGGAGATCTTCCCGCTGGTGCTGCCGCCGGACGAGCCGGACGGTCTCGGCATACTGCTGCTGAACTCGAATGCCGAGACGCATTTTTCCTTCACCAACGCGCTCGGCCTCGTCGCCGAGGAGGACATGCAGGCGATGCTGGTCGCGCTCGGGCAGTATCCGCGGGCGCGCTGGATCGTCGCGCTGCATCATCATCCGGTCGAATATCCGCAGCAGGCCAAGGCCTTCTCCGAGCGGATCGGCACGGCGCTGATCAATGGCAGCCGCTTCGTGCGCCTGCTCAAGCCGCAGGCGCACCGGCTCGTTGCGCTGCACGGCCACCGCCATATCGACTGGATCGGCCGCTGCGGCCGGCTGCGCATCGTCTCGGCGCCGTCACCGGTGATGGAGGCGACGGATGACGAGCCGACGGCCTTCTACATCCACCGCCTCGGGGCGGCCCCCGATGGCGGGCTTGCTCTGCTCGCGCCGGAACGGGTCGAGGTTGCGCCTCCCGAGACAGGGTCTTGAGGCTGGCCGATCGTCATTGCTTCGCTGCGCTCGCAATGACGGGCAAGGTGCTTCGGTTGTCTTCTTCCCGGTTGCGCTGCGAGCGAACTTTCTCAAGCCTTGACGACATCGTTCGCCGGAACCGGCTTGCGTGAGGGCGAGCCGAACAGGTCCGCCACCCAGAGGCTCGCCGGGTGCTGGCTGCAGAAGGTCAGCAGCGCGATGGTGATCGGCACGCCGATGAAGGCGCCGAAGATGCCCCAGAGGTAGCTCCAGAAGAACACCGAGAACAGGACGAGTGCCGGCGACATCGACAGCGCGCTGCCGGACACGCGCGGCTCGACATAGCTGCCGACGATGAACTGGATCAGGTTCAGGCAGGCGAAGACCGCGACCACGGCCTGCCACGAGCCGAACTGCGTCATCGCGAACAGCGTCGGGAACACGGTCGCGACCAGCGGCCCGAGGAAGGGGATATAGTTCAGCGAGAAGGCGATGAAGCCCCATTCGGCGGCGAGCGGCAGCCCGACGAACTTCGCGAAGCCCCAGACCAGGAGGCCGGTGACGACGCTCATCGCCGTGCGCACCAGCATGTAGCGGTAGAGCTTCGCCGCGGTCTGTGCGCTGCCGCGCAGCAGCACGTCGCCGACGACGCGGTTGCGCATGGTCTTCAGCTTGCGGGCGAAATCCTCGACCTCGAGCAGGCCGAGGATGACGTAAACCAGAACGACGAGCCAGAAGCTCATCGTCGTGTTGAGCCGACCCGTCACCGTCTGCGCCGTGCGCAGCATCCAGGCGACGTTGAAATTCTCCGCCCACAGCCCGGTCACCGCGATGCCGTGGCCTTCGAGCCAGACCGTGGCCTGGTCGTAGAAGGACTGGAAGCGCGCCGCATCGCTGACGATCCAGCGGCCGACGCGGCCGAAGGCCCAGACGATCAGCGAACCGAAGGCGAAGAAGGCCAGCACCATGACGACGATGCTGATCGCCAGCGCCAGCATGCGCGGCAGGAAATCCTGGAGGCTGCGCTGCAGCGGCCAGACCAGCGCGATGATGAACAGCGCGAAGGCGACCGGCGCGAAGACGGAACTCGCCACCGACAGCGCGGCGACGACCAGGATGAGCGCGATCAGAACCTGCGCGCCTTGATGGATCTTGCCGCTCGTCATCTGCACCCCTGCCGGTTCTGTCGGTTCATGCGACGGGATGCGGCCAAGCGCAATCCGGCCGGGTGCGTGTTCCAGGAATGGTGGCCCGGCCTTGCTGCCCGCTCATGGGGATTTCACCAGCCCCGAGAAGCCCGCGACGGCGAGCAGGCTGAGCGCCCAGCCGACGATGGCCTGGAAATAGAAATAATTGATCGCGACCACCCCGGAGCGGTTGATCGGGTGGGGACGCCAGAAGGATTTCTGGCCGAGATCGAGGACGGGCAGCAGCGTGTCGAGCGAGTAGAACAGCGGGTTGAACACAGGGTAGCTCGAAGCTTCCGCCTGCTCGCGGTAGCAGGCGAGCTGCGTCTGCCCGGGGGCGGCGCGCCCGCTCATCGCCACAGGTGGCGCGCCGAAGGGCCGCTGCTCGGAGGCTGGAACGGCACAGAGCGTCCATTCCGGCGAGCGCAGCACGACGGCGCTGTTCGGCTTGAAGGCGCCGCCCGCCTCGGCCACGCCGAAGACGCCGACGCCGATCACCCAGAACAGGATGAGCCAGAGGAAGGCCAGCAGCGGCTGGCGCCCGTAGACGACCGTCACGGCGAGGAAATTGTCGTTCACCCTCAGCATGGCCCGCCAGAGCGGGTTGCGGGCGCGGGCCCGGCGCGCGCGGCGCTGCAGCTTCTCCTTGACGATCAGGACGCTACGCGCGTCCTCGCTATGGCCCATCTCCCGGAAGACGGAGGCGAGCTGCTCATAGGGCTGGGGCCAGAAATCCTCGCCCCAGCGCTCCGGCGCCTGGCGGGAGAGCCAGTCGAGCCGGCTTGCCGCATCAACCGGCGCGGCGATGAAGGCGCCGTAGCGGCAGCGGTTGAGCAGGAGGTCGCCGTGAGCCGGCCAGCTCGCCGCCTCGTCATGGATCGTCCCGATCGAAGCGCCCGTCAGCGCCAGCGCGCCGGAGATTTTGGCGCCGCCGCGCATGAAGAAGGCGCCCGTGACGGCGGTGCGGCTGATGTCGAGCGCCATCATGCCGGGATGCTCGACGACCGTGCCGCTGCAATCGAGATCACCGCCGATTACCGCGGCCACGAGCTTGACCTCGCCGGATATCCGCGCCTGGCGCAACACCACGCTGCCGCCATGCTCGGCCTCGGCGGCGTCGATGGCGGCGCTTTCCGCCGCCTCGATGACGGCACCCGCACAGTCGAGATCGGCCGCCATCCGGGCGCCGGCGACCGTGACGCCGCCGCGCAGCGTGGCGCCGCGCAGCAGCAGATTGCGCAGCTCGGTTGCGCGGGCATCGAGCGCATAGCCACGTGACGTGCGGATCGTCGCGCCGTCGCATTCGAGATTGCCGCCGAGTCGGGCCTGGCTGATATTGACCTCGCCCTGCACCTCGGCGCCGCGCAGATAGACGCCGCCGCGCGCTTCCAGCCGCTCGGCCTGCAGGCCCGGCAGCGACGAGCCGTCGAGGAAGAGCCGGTTGATGATCGCGGCCCGCAGGATCGGCGTCGACTCGAAATGGCAGTCGATCAGTCCGATGTCGCGGAAGACGACGCAGGCCTCGAGGTCGAGCACCTCGCTGATCCAGGCGCCGGTGATGCGGATGCCCTTCTCATGCGGGCGGCATCCCTCCTGCCCGCCAAGCATCAGGAAGCGCAGGAATGAGGCCCGGATGACGCGAGCGGGGTCCGGCGACTGCGGCCGGGAACCGTCCCCGAGACGATCGTAATTGCCGCTGAGCAGCCGTGCGACGACCTCTTCCTCCGCCGGCAGGAGCGGCTGGAAGTCGTCGAGCCTTGCCGTCGCGAGCGCCCATTGCGCCCGCTCGGCGAGAGGGCCGCCCGCGACGCCGACGGTCATGTGGCGGCCGGGGCCGCCGTTTCGCTGGGCGCCGCTGCCGCCAGGGCCTCGCGCAGGGCCGCCTCTTTCGTTTCATCGAAGGAGGTGCTGATCAGCGTGCCGCCGCTCCCGCGCAGGTCGGCCAGCACCTTGTCGGTGGTCATCTTGCGAATGAGCAGGAACAACCCTGCCGTATTCGGTTTCAGCGCGGCGGCGGCATCCGTCATGAACTTGTCGTTGATCCCGACATCGCTCAGCCGGCCACCAAGCGCGCCCGAGGCCGCGCCGAGCGCGGTGCCCAGCAGCGGCGCCATGAAGATGAAGCCGATCAGCGTGCCCCAGAGAGCACCCGACGCGGCGCCCGTCGTGGTGAGGTTCATCAGTTGGTTCAGCTTGATGTGGCCGGCCTCGTTCTTGACGACGACGACCGCATCGCCGAGCTCGATCAGATATTCGCGCTGCAGCGAAAGCACCTTGTTGCGGACCTCCTCGGCCTGCTGCTCGGTCGGGAATGAGATGAAGACCAGATCGCTCATCTTCGGTGTCCTCCGGTTGGCTGTCTGTCGTCTGGTGAAACGCAAATCGTCCCGGCAGGGCCGGGCCGGCTGATCCCCGGGCGCTCAGCCCGGCGCCTTGACCGCAGATGCGGCAGCGCTGCGCCCGGTACCCGCTGGCGGCGGGAGCGGCGCCACGCGCTGGCCGGGATGGAGCGCCTGGACCCCTGCCGCGACGATCGTCTCGCCGGGCATCAGGCCCTGCGAGACGATGACGTGGTCCGGATCGAAGCGGAGGATGTCGATGGGGCGGAGGCTGACCGTCGAGTTCGCCGGGTCGACGATCCAGACGGCGGGCGAAACGCCTGACTGGGTCAGAGCCATGGCCGGGATCGACATGATCACGGCGGAGCTGGTCTCGATCGCGCCTACCACCGTCGCGCCGAGCTGCATCGCCTCGGGCGGGTCTTGCAGCCCCACCCTGACCTGGAAGGTCCGCGTCACCGGGTCGGCCTGCGGCGCGACCTCGCGGATCCGCCCCAAGGCGCTGACGCCCGGGGCCTCGGCGAGGCGCACCCGGACGATCTGCTCGCCGGCCTTGCTCTCGAGGAGCTGCGCCGGCACGTTGAACACGGCGTCGCGGCCGTCCTCGCGGGCGACCTGGACGATGTTCTGCCCCGGCTGGACGACCTCGCCGGGCTCGGCGCTGCGCGCCGTTACCACGCCTGCCACCTCGGAGCGCAGCTCGGTGAAGCGCAGTCGGTCCTGCGCCAGTTCGAGCTGTGCCTCGGCATTCTCGAGCGCGGCCTGCGCCGTCTCCTGAGCCTTCAGCGCCTGGTCGAAGCGCGGGCGGGTGGTGAAGCCCTGGCCCATCAGCCGCTCCTGGCGCTCGAAGCCGTTGCGTGCGGTGACGACTTCGCCCCGCGCGGCCTCGAGCGCGGCGCGGGCCGCGGTCACGGCATTGCGCTCGATCGTCGGGTCGAGCCGGGCGATGATCTGGCCGGCCGCGACACGGTCGCCCACATTGATCGGCCGTTCGGCGATGCGTCCTGCGATGCGGAAGCCGAGCGCGACCGTCTTCTCGGCCTGGATCTCGCCGCTGAGCTCGATGGCGCTGGCGAGCTTGCTCGCCTCGACCTGGACCACCTGCACGGGGCGGCCAGCCGTGGGAGCGGTTTCCTCGGCGCGGTCGCAGGCCGCGAGGCCCAGCAGCAGGGCGAGGCCGAGTAGCGGGCGGCCGAGCGACGGACGGGCGATCGCAAGCAGGAGGCCGGCCGGGTCTAAGGCGGTGCGGAAGGTCATCGTGCAGCCACTCCCGCGGTTCGAGGGGCCTTGCCCCTGGCTGTCGCCTTGTCCTGGGCCTTGGCCTGGCCCGTGGCGGGCGATGCCCCGCCGAACACCGTGACGTAGAGCACCGGCAGCAGGATCAGGGTCAGCACGGTGGCGACCAGCAGGCCGCCCATGATCGCGAAGGCCATCGGCCCCCAGAACACGGTCGGCGCAATCGGGATCATGCCGAGCACGGTCGAGACGGCGGTCAGCATGATCGGCCGGAAGCGGGTCGAGGCCGCGTCCAGCGCCGCATCGGTGACGCTCTTGCCGGCGGTCCGCTCCGATTCGATCTGGCCGACAAGGATCACCGCGTTCTTGGTGATGATACCGATCAGCGCCAGCACGCCGAGCAGGGCGACGAAGCCGAGCGGCTTGCCCGAGAGCAGGAGCGCCCCGACGACGCCGATCATGCCGAGAGGCGCGATGCTGAGCACGATCGCGAGCAGCTTGAAGCTGCGCAGCTCCGCCATCAGCACGGTGAACATCAAAAGCAGCATCACCGGCACGACGGCGATGACCGAGGCTTGCGAATTGGCGCTCTCCTCGACCGTGCCGCCAGTGGCGATGCCGTAGCTCGGCGGCAGGGTCTTGCGCAACTCCTCGATGGCGGGCGCCAGCGCGCTCACCACGGTCTCCGGCAGGACTTCGGGCTTCACATCGGCCGCGACGGTGAGCGTCGGCACCCGGTCGCGGCGCCAGATCAGCGGCGTGTCGAGATCGTAGCTGAAGGTGACGAACTGCGAGAGCGGCACCGAGCGCCCACCCGGCAGGGCGACCTGCATCGTGCGCAGCGTATCGAGTGAGATGCGGTCCGCTCCCTGGGCGCGCACGACGACGTCGACGAGATAGATGTCGTCGCGCATCTGCGTCACGACCGTGCCCGAGACGACCGTGTTGACGATGCCGGCAAGCGCTTGCGAGCTCAGGCCCAGCCGGCGCGCCTCGTCTTGGTCGACGCGCAGCCGCAACTCGCGCGCGGGCTCGATCCAGTCGAAATTGATCTGGTCGGTGTGCTGGTTCGCCGCGACGACCTGGGCCAGCTTCATCGCGATGCTGCGGACTTCGGCGATGTCCGGCCCGGTGACGCGATACTGCACCGGCCAGCCCACCGGCGGGCCGAGCTCGAGCGGATAGACACGCGCGATCAGGTTGGGGAACTCGGTGGCGAGGCGCTGTTCGAGCTTCTTCTGCAGCCGGTCGCGGGCCGCCACGTCCTTGGCGACGATCACGGCCTGGTTGAAGAAGTCGTTCGGCAGCTGCGCGTTCAGCGGCAGGTAGAAGCGGATCGCGCCGCGCCCGACATAGGTGCTCCAGCGCGCGACGTCGGGGTCGTCCTTCAGCGCCGCGTCGAAGCGTTTCACCAGCGCCTCGCTGGCATAGATCGAGGCGTTCTGCGGCAGCGTCATGTCGACGAGCAGCTCGGCCCGGTCCGAGGCCGGGAAGAACTGCCGCGGCACCAGCGGCAAGGCCAGCAGTGAGGCCGCGAACAGCCCGAGCGTGACCGCGATGGTGATCCAGCGCAGCCTGATCGCGCCCGAGAGCATCCGCCGGAAGCCCGTCTCGACGCGGCTCGGCTGCGAGGCCTTGGCCGAGGGTTCGGGCGCCTTCAGCAGCGCCATGCCCAGCACGGGCGCGAAGAGCACGGCCACGAACCACGAGACGACGAGCGCGATGCTCACCACGGCGAAGAGCGAGAAGGTGTATTCGCCGGCCGAGCTCGCCGCGAAGCCGATCGGCACGAAGCCGGCGATCGTGACCAGCGTGCCGGCGAACATCGCCACCGCATATTTGTCGAAGGCAAAGGTCGCCGCCTTCTCCTTCGCGTCGCCGGCCGCGAGCCGCGTCACCATCGCATCCGTCGTGGTCATCGCGTCGTCGACGAGCAGCGCCAGCGCGATGATGAGCGCGCCCAGCGAGATGCGCTGCATGTCGATGTTGACGACGTTCATGACGGCGAAGACGACGGCGAGCGTCAGCGGGATCGCGAGCGCGACCACCAGGCCCGGACGCACGCCGAGGCTGATGAAGCTGACGACCAGGATGATCGCCACCGCCTGCCAGAGCGAGGTCATGAAGTCGTCGATTGCCTCGTCGACTGTGACGGACTGGTCCGCGACCAGCCGCGACTCGATGCCGATGGGCAGGTCGGCCGTGATCCCGGCCATCGCCGTCTTGAGGTTGCGTCCGAGCGCCAGGATGTCGCCGCCGTCGCGCATGGCGATGCCCAGCCCGATCGCCTCCTGCCCGTTGACGCGGAACATCGGTTGCGGCGGATCGGCGAAGCCGCGCCGGACGGTCGCGATGTCGGCGAGCCGCACCATGCGGTCGCCGACCGGGAAATTCACCGCGAGCAGGTCGGCTTCCGACTGGAAGGCGCCGGAGACGCGCAGCGAGAACGTCTCGTCCCGGGTCTGGACGGTCCCGGCCGGGCGCACGACGTTCTGGCTCTGCAGCGCCGCGAGCAGCGCCGTGCGGTCGATGCCGAGATTGGCGAGCTCGCGCACCGAGAACTCGATGAAGATGCGCTCGTCCTGCGCGCCGATGATCTCGATCTTGGAGACGTCCGGCACCAGCAGCAGCCGCGAACGGGCCGCCTCGACATGGTCGCGCAGCTCGCGGCCGGTGAAGCCGTCCGCGGTGAAGCCGTAGATGATGCCGAAGGTGTCGCCGAAGCGGTCGTTGAAGAACGGGCCCTGCGTGCCGGCGGGCAGCGTATGGCGGATGTCAGCGACGAGGTTGCGGACCTTGAACCAGGTCTCCTGCACGTCGCGGCCGGGAACGGACTGCTTCAGGTTGACGAAGATCGTCGTCATGCCCGGCCTGGTGAAGCTGCGCACGAAGTCGAGCCCCGGCGTCTCCTCGATCTGGCGTTCCAGCCGCTCGGTGACCTGGCTGAGCGTGTCCTCCATCGTCGCGCCCGGCCAGGCGGCCGCGACCACCATCGACTTGATGACGAAGGAGGGATCCTCGTTGCGGCCGAGCTTGACGAAGGCGAAGATGCCGGCCGCGACCGCCACGATCATGAGGTAGATCACGACCGAGCGGTTCTTCAGGGCCCATTCGGAGAGGTTGAAACTCATCGTGCCTCGGCTCCGGACAGGCGCACGCGCTGCCCTTCCTGCAGGAGATTGGCGCCGGCGGTGACGACGATGTCGCCGAGCGCCAACCCCTTGCCGACAAGCGCCGTCGCCGGATCGCGCGAGATGAGATCGAGCTTGCGCAGTGAGACCGTCAGCGCGTTTGGATCGACGATCCAGACGCTCGTGTCCTGCCCGCGCTCGGTCAGGGCGGTCGCGGGGATCGCGATGCCTGATACTTCGCCGCCTCGGATGCTGCCGGACACAGCAGTGCCGAGTCTGAAGGAGGCCGGCGGATCGATCAGGCCGACCCGCACCCGGAAGGTTCGCGTGACGGGATCGGCCTGCGGCGCGACCTCGCGCACATGCCCGCGGACCGTGGTCGCCGGATCGCCGGTGAGTGCCACATAGACATTCGTGTCGGCCGGGATGGCGCGGATCGCCTCGGCCGGCAGCTCGAAGACGGCGTCGCGCCCATCCCGGCGGGCGAGCTGGACGATCATGCGCCCGGCCGGGACGACCTCTGCCGGCTCGGCGCCGACGCTGGTGACGATGCCCGGCGCATCGGCCTTGAGCGTGGTGAAGGCGACGATGTCCTCGGCGGTCCTGACCCGCGCCTGCGCGGCTTCCGCCTGCGCCCGCGCCGCGACGCGGCCCTGTTCGGCGGCCTCGAAATCGGCCTGGCTCGTGACGTTGCGGGTCCGCAGCTGGCTCTGGCGCTGATACTGGTTCTCCGCCTTGCGCAGCGCGCCTTCGGCCGCGGTCAGGGCCGCCCGCGCTGCGCGCAGATCGTTGAGCTCGTTCTCCGGATCGAGCCGGGCGACGACCTCATTTTCCGCGACGGTCGAGCCGACGCCGACCAGCCGCTCGGCCAGGCGACCGCCGATCCGGAAGGACAGGGAGGCCTGATCCTGTGCCTCGATATGGCCGGTGAAGCTGAGGTCGCTGCTTTGCCGCGGCGGCTCGATCGCGATGGTCCGGACCATCCTGACCGGCGCCGGTGGCGCCTTGTCGGCCTCGGGCTGGCAGCCGGCGAGGGCCAGCGCCGCGACGGCGAGGCAACTGGCCAGGCGAGTGCGCACCGCCAAGGGGGAGCCAATGCTGCTCACGCCGCGCCTGTCCCGGTCGCATCTCGGCTTCCGCATGAATCCTTCGCCCGCATCGCGATGTCCTGTCGCCGCCACAGATACCGGTCCCGAAGCGCCGGACATGCGTCATCGCACCGATCTTTCAGGCGGCTCGTGGAAGGCTAGCAACACTCCCTCCGGGCCGGATCAGCTCAGAATCCCAAATCTGGGCTGCTCATCCCATTCTCCGGCGCGGTTGCGCGGTCTCCTATCGTGCGGGCGGCGCCCCTCCACAGGACTGCGCAGCGGCTTGTACTGCCCGCTCCGCCCCAGGCAGCGGGATGGGGTCCGGCAGGGCGAGGAGCGCCTGTTCGCGGGCCTGCGACGGGCTGCACCCGAAGGCCCGGCGAAACGCCCGGCTGAAGGTGGAGTGATCGCGGAAGCCGGCCCTGCTGGCGATGGCCTGGACCGAGACCGCCTCATCCGCGGTCGCCAGGTCGCGCGCGGCCTGTGAGAGCCTTTCGCTGTTGATGAAACGGGCGACGCCGCCGTCGCCGTCGAGCAGGCGGTAGAGCTTTGAGCGCGACATCGCCAGCAGCCGGGCCAGCTGCTGCGGGCCGAATTCGGGCGAGCCCATGTTCTGCTGGACGACGGCGCGCATGCGTTCGACCATGCCGGCCTTCGGGCGGTGCGACAGCGGGGCCGGGCGTGGCGCCGGCTCGCCCATGCAGGCCATCACCAGCTGGTGCGTCGCGTCCGCCAGCATTCCTCTGCGGTGTTCCGGGATCTGCCCGAGATGCCCGGCAAGCTGCCGCATGAAGCCGGCAAGCAGCGCCCCGTGGCCGGCGCTGGAGTCGAGATGCGACGCGGCCGCGGCGGGCGCCGCGCCATCGCAAGCAGTAATCGGCATGAACAGGGTCAGCACGTCGCAATCCAGCCCCGAATGGCCGGCCGGCCAGGGCAGGGTTGCCGGGTCGAGCCCGGCATGCGGCGACATGATGAGAACCGATGCCGCCGTGCGCGCCGGGTGCCGGCTGCTCAGCAGGACGACGCAGCCATGATCCGGCAGGTGCGGCGGCCAATGCGGAGGTGATGGGAAGGATTGCCTCAGGCTTGTCATTACGAGGTCGCCGAAGTGCCAGATCGCCGGCTCCGGCGCGGAGACCGGTTTGGCGTCGAGTTCGGGCCAGACGGCGATCGTGGCGGAGCCGGTGCCCGTCCAGGCGTCGATCTGCTCCCAGGATATGTCGCTGTCGGCGCTGGCCAGGCGGTCATGGACAGCTTTCGATGATGGCTTCGATCGGATGCTCACGCGCAGTGACATGATGACCTCCATACTCGATACAAGACGAAGACCGCTGCTGATCTCTGTTGTGGCTTTCGCTGGCTTCGTCGCGGCATCGCCTCTTCTGTTCAGGCCTCTCGCTTGCCGCTGTTCTTGCCTGCTGTTCTCCTTCTCGGATCTTGGAGTTGCTATCGCGTAGCGGCCGCGTCGAAGACCCGGATCGGCGCCGTGATGAGCAGGCCTGCCGCCGAGCCGATCGTCTCCACCGCGGTGCCTGCCCCTGTGACGTCGGAATCGGTTATGACCTGCCCGTCGACGAGCCTGCCGCCGATGAGGCGGACGATCTCGGGGCTGGAAGCGAAGGTGTCGTGATTGATGCGGTCGCCGGCCTGGATCGCGCTCATGTCGATCACGGTGACGCCGCTGAGGCCGCCGAACTCGGCCTGGTACTCCTCGCGCGAGAGGTCGATTGCGCCCAGCCGCGTCGCGCCGCGCGCCAGGAACTGCGAGAGCTGCAGCGCCCGGTCGGTCTGCGAGGCGAAGATCGTGATGCGAGGGCGGCGCGGTCCCATATCCTCGACCTGGCGCCGGAAGACGCCGATGTCGAGATCGGGTGAGGCGAGGATCAGGTTGTTGATCTTTTTCGGTACGCCGCCTTCCTTGAGGGCGAGCTGCTTCAGCGCCTCGACCGCGAGCCACGCGCCCATCGAATGGGCGAGGATGACGACCTCGCCGACCGCAGGGCTTCGTGCCGCCATCGCCAGCAGGTCCGCAAGGTCCGAGCGCGAATAGGACGCGTTGTCGAGGTCGAGCCGGTAGTCGAGCAGGTTTCCCCTCGACGGCCAGGAGAACAGCACCGGCGCTGCGTCCGCATCGGAATCATGGGTGAGTTGGGCGAAGCGAAAGACCGCGCGGTCGAACGGCGTGTTGAAGCCGTGGACGAAGACGAAGGCCCGGCGCTTGCGCCCGCCGGCCGAGGCGAACCATTGCGGCAGCTCGCCCCGCCGCAGCGAGGTCGCGGAGGTCACGACGAAATCCCGTGCCGGGTCGCCGGGGACGGTCCGCGGCAGCTGGATCGTGCCGGGCTCACGATCCCGCGGGATCGACACGACGATGTTGGTGAAGGACATGCCGCGGCCTCGCCGGCCGTCATAGAGCACGCCCGGCTCGTCGGAAGAGGCGCGCGTCGTCGCGGTCAGCATGTCGATCTTGTCTGTGCCCGGAACGGCTGCGACGGGCTGCAGGAGACCGCGGGGCACCGAGGCGCAGGCCGACAGAGCGAGCGCCGCAGCCATCGCCAGGACGATGCGCGCCGCTGCCCGCGCATGCCGCGTCATCGATGGGGCCGGTAAAATAGAGCGGCCAGCCGGCGCCCGCCGTCACGGCGGACCCGCAGAGATCCGTAGGCACGCATCAGCATTGCTCCGAGTCCCAACCGGGACGGTCAGATCGGAGCCCCCCTCCGACGAGGGGAGGATAGTGAAGCGCTGCTCCCGCAGCAAGGCGAGACGCCTTGGCATGCCGCATTGCGGTCATGCGGTCGGCGCGGCGCCCGTGCTGCCGCATTTTTGCCGAGTTTGGGACAGCCTGCCCAAGCTTTGGGATTCTGTGCAGATGCCCTCGCGGCGCAGGCATTTAAGTTCTGCGGGACGTCCCCGCTGCGCTCTCCGCGCGGTGGCACGATCGTATGCGCCGGGCCTCGCCCTGGCCGGAGGGAGGCCGATATGGCTACCGCAAGCACCGCACCCAAGACCACGATGCAGCGCTTTCTCGACGGCGTCGAGAAGGTCGGCAACATGGTGCCGCACCCGGTCGTGATCTTCCTGATCCTGATCGGCATCGTGATCGTGCTCTCGGCCATCCTCAGCCTGTTCGGCGCGCGGGTCTCCTTCGAGCGCATCAATGCCGAGACCCATCAGATCGAGACGGCGACGACCGAGATCCGCAGCCTGCTCAATATCGAGGGCATCCGCTTCATCTATTCGTCGCTGATCCCGAACTTCATGAGCTTCACCGCGGTCGGGCTGATGATCGTCGCGATGATCGGCGCCGGCGTCGCCGAGGAATCCGGGCTCGTCACCGCGCTGATCCGCAAGCTGGTGATCGTTTCGCCGAAATGGGCGCTGACCTACATCCTCGCCTTCGTCGGCATCCTGGCGTCGATCGCCGCCGATGCGGGCTATCTCGTGCTGATCCCGCTCGCCGGCATCGCCTATCTCGCGGTCGGCCGGAACCCGCTGGCGGGCCTGGCGCTCGGTTTCGCGGCGGTGGCCGGCGCCTTCACCGTCAACATGCTGATCAAGCCGCTCGATGCGGTGCTGGTCGAGTTCACCAACGATGCCGCGCGTCTGGTCGATCCCAACCGGACGATCGGCCTTGCCTCCAATCTCTGGTTCTCGATCGCCTCGGTGATCTTCCTCACCGTCGTCGTCGCATTCATCACAGACAGGATGATTGCCCCTCGCCTGGGCGCCTACGACCCGTCGAAAGCGGCCGAAGGCACCACGACCGAGCAGGGTGCGATCCTGTCGGAGACGGAAACGCGCGGGTTGCGCTATGCCGGCTTCGGGCTGCTCGCTCTGGCGGCCGTGTTCTGCGTGCTGACGCTGCCGTCCTGGGCGCCCTTGCGCAATCCGGCGACCGGCGAGCTGATCGGCAACTCGCCCTTCATGAACGGGCTGATCGCCCTGATCATGCTGATGTTCCTCGTCAGCGGCTGGTGCTACGGCATCGGCGCGGGCACCATGCGCACCCTGACCGAGGTGATCGCGGCGATCGAGAAGTCGATCAAGAGCATGGGCGGCACGATCTTCCTGTTCTTCGTGCTCAGCCAGTTCGTCGCCTATTTCACCTACACCAACATCGGCACCGTGATGGCGCTCAGCCTTTCGGGTGCACTGCAGGCGGCTAATATCGGCGCCCTGCCGCTGCTGCTCGGCTTCATCGTCGTCGTCGCCATCATCGATCTGCTGCTGACCGGCGCCATCGCGAAATGGGCGATCTTCGCCCCGGTCTTCGTGCCCCTGCTGATGAAGCTCGGCGTCGAGCCGGAAGCCGTGCTGGCGGCCTATCGCGTCGGCGATTCTCCGATGAACGCGATCACCCCGCTCAACGCCTATTTCGCCCTCGTCGTCGGCTTCGCCCAGAAATACGACCGCAATGCCGGCGTCGGCACCATCGTCTCGCTGATGCTGCCCTATGTCGTGTGGATGTTCGTGCTGTGGACTGCGCTCTTCGCGCTCTGGAAGGTTCTCGGCCTGCCCTGGGGGCTGTGAGGCCGTAATCGAGGAGGGCGGGGCAGCCTGTCTCAGGGCGTCCCGGCCTCGCATGCAAGCCCGCTTCGTATCGAAGCCCCAGTTTCGGATGGATGCCATGAGCACAGCCAATGTTCCCCTCGATGTCGAGGCGGCGATCGACCACCTGATGAACTTCCTCTCGGTCGAGGGCGTCACCGGCGAGGAGGCCGCGATCGCAGCCGCCGTCAGCGAGGCCCTCAAGAAGATCGGCGTGCCGGCCTCGGCGATTCGCTTCGACGACGCCAACAAGCGCATCCCGCTCCCGACCCAGACCGGCAACCTGATCGTCGACCTGCCGGGCACCAAGCCCGGCCCGCGCCTGCTGTTCTCGACCCATCTCGACACCGTCCCGCTCTGCGCCGGTGCCAAGCCGAAGCGCGAGGGCAACTGCATCGTTTCCGACGGCACGACCGCGCTCGGCGGCGATGCCCGCACCGGCGTCGCCCTGCTCGTCGTGCTGGCCGAGACGCTGCTCAAGAACAAGCTGCCCCATCCGCCGATCACGCTGCTCTTCACGGTGCGCGAGGAAAGCGGCCTGCACGGTGCCCGCGAGCTCGATCCGAAGGAGCTCGGCGGCCCGGTGATGTGCGTCAATGTCGATGGCCAACTGGCTTCCGAGCTGATCGTCGGCGCCGTCGGCCAGGAGAACTGGGAGGTCTCGATCAAGGGCCTCGCCTCCCATGCCGGCGTCGCGCCGGAGAAGGGCATCTCGGCGACGCTGGTCGGCGCCATCGGCCTGGCCGAGGCCAAGGCCGCCGGCTGGTTCGGCAAGGTCGTCAAGGGCGACGAATTCGGCACCAGCAATATCGGCATCTTCGGTGGCAAGGACGGCAAGCCGGCAGGCGACGCCACCAACGTCGTCACCGACTATGCCTTCCTCAAGGGCGAGGCGCGCAGCCCCGAACTCTCCTTCGCCACCAAGATCGTCGACGGCTACGAGGCGGCCTTCGCCAAGGCCAAGGCGGCTGTGACGGACCATGAGGGCGCGACCGCGGAGGTGACCTTCCGGCGTGCCGCCTCCTATCCGCCGTTCAAGCTGGCCGAGGATTCGCCGGTGGTGAAGCGCGCCGCCAGGGCACTGGGGCTGCTCGGCATCGAGCCGAGCTATCTCTTCTCCAATGGCGGGCTCGACGCGAACTGGCTCGACAAGGCCGGCATCCCGACGATCACCATCGGTGCCGGCCAGGCCGAGATCCATACGATCAAGGAGTTCGTGAAGCTCGACGAATACGAGAAGGGGTGCCGGCTCGGCATCCTGATGGCCACGCTCGAGGACTGACGCCCGCCCCCCGGGAGGCCGATGGCGGCGCAAAAGCCCAACAGGAGCTGAAAGAGTGAGCCCAATCGCCTACACGGCCCTGATCATCGGCGTCGCCGTCGTCCTTTTCGTCACGAACAAGGTGCCCGTCGTCCTGGTGGCGATGGGCACGGCGCTGTCCCTTTGGGCGACTGGCGTGCTGACCCTGCCGCAGGCGCTCGGCGGGCTGGGCGATCCGGCGGTCATCTTCATCGCGTCGCTCTTCATCATAAGCTCGGGACTGGAGATGACGGGCGTCACCGCCTGGGCCGGACAGCTCCTGATCAAGGGGGCCGGCGAGGAGAGCCGCACCCGGCTCCTGCTCCTGACCATGGCCCTTGTCGCCCTGCTGACGGCCCTGATCAGCGTCAACGGTGCCGTCGCCGCGCTCCTGCCCGTCGTCGTGGTCATCGCGGTGAGGCTGCGGCGCAACTCCTCCCAGCTCCTGATGCCGCTCGTCTTCGCCGCCCATGCCGGCTCGATGCTGGCGTTGACGGGCACGCCCGTGAACGTCCTCGTCTCGGATGCGGCTGCAGATGCCGGCGCCGGCGCATTCGGCTTCTTCGAGTTCGCGCTCGCCGGCATCCCGCTGCTCATCGGCTCGATGGCGATCATGATCCTGTTCGGCCAGAAGCTCCTGCCGGAGCGCAACGGTGCGACCATGCCGGCCGATTTCAGCCGGCACGCCAAGACGCTGGTCGAGCAATACGGCCTCGCCAGCGGCATCTATCAGCTGCGCGTGCGCGCCACCTGTCCTCTCGTCGGCCAGCCGGCCTCGGCGATGGACCTCGCCGCCTATCCCGGGCTGCAGCTCGTCGCCGTACAGGACGGCGAGAGCGCGAGCCCCCTGCGTCGCGCCACCATCGCCGAGGGCGACCACATCCTGCTGCGCGGCGATGCGGAGGCGGCGGCGAATTTCGCGGCGGCGATGCATCTCGCCTTCCGCGATGACAGCGCAGCCACGGGGCAGGGCGAAGAGACGCTGTTCAACCGCCGCTCCGGCCTGGCGGAGGTGGTGATCCCGCCGCGCTCCGGGCTGATCGGTGAGAGCGTATTCCCGGGCATGGTCACCGAGAGCGGCGACCTTATCGTGCTGGCCGTCCAGCGCTCCGGAAACGAGATCGCGGCCGCCAACGCCACCAAGGATGCTGGTGGCATCGTGCTGCAGGCGGGCGACACCATGCTGCTTCAGGGCACCTGGAAAGCGCTCGATACCCATCTCGACGACCCCGACGTGCTGGTCGTCAGCTCGCCCGAACTCGTCCGGCGCCAGGCGGTGCCGATGGGCCCCGGTGCGAAGCAGGCGGTCATCATCCTGTTCGCCATGGTGCTGATGCTGGCCACCGGCATCGTCCCGCCGGCGGTAGCGGGTCTGCTTGCCGCCGGTGCCGTCATCCTCTGCGGCATCATGACGGTCGAGCAATCCTATCGGGCGATCAGCTGGACCACCGTGATCCTCGTCGGCGCGATGATGCCGCTCTCGACCGCGATGGTGGAGACCGGTGCGGCCAAGCTCCTGGCGGAGCGACTCGTCTACATGGTCGGCGATGCCGGGCCGATGGCGCTGCTCGCCGGCCTCTTCGTGCTGACCGCGGTGCTTGGCCAGCTGATCAGCAATACGGCGACGGCCCTGATCGTGATCCCGATCGGCGTCGCGGCCGCCACCAGCATGGGTATCTCGCCGCGTCCGGTGCTGATGAGCACGGCGGTCGCCGCCGCCGCCGCCTTCCTCACCCCGATCGCCACCCCGACCAACCTGATGGTGATGGGGCCGGGCGGCTACGCCTTCGGGGATTACTGGAAGCTCGGCCTGCCGCTGCTGCTCTGGTTCTTCGTGGTGGCGGTCTTCATCGTGCCGCTGATCTGGCGGTTCTGAGCGGGGGCTGATCGGCTCGGTTTCAACCAAGGAAAAGCAAAGATGTTGGTTCGCACTTTCGCGCTCGGCGCCGGGCTGCTGCTGGCCGTTCTGTCGACGGAAGGTGCCGTCGCCGCACCGGCCGCCATGGCCTCCGGCCTCGGCGCTGAAAGCGGTGTCGTGCCGGCGCAATGGCGCCATGGCCGCCATGTCGGCCCGCGACGCTGCTGGTGGGAGACGCGGCGCGTTCGCGACCACCGTGGCCGTTGGGTTCACCGTCGCGTCCAGGTCTGCCGCCGCTGAGTGGTTTTTACCTCTGCCGCAGTGCGGAAGTCTCAAATCGCGCAAAATTGGTCTTGATCGAGGCGAAATCGAGCCGCTCTTCGCGGCCCGGTGCCGTTTCGTGACAACTTGTCTCTAAAGTATCAACTTTACCGCGCAACGTGTTACCTAGCGGTACCTCGTCAGCGCAGTAGCATCATGATTCCAGTCCGGTTCACCACGAGCGATCTTCCCATCAGGGAACAGTTCGATGCATGGATGGGCTGGTTCGAGGGCGTCTTCAATGTCGCTCTGGCGGATCGCGAAGCCGGCTTCGCCGCCAGCAGCATCGTCTGGACGCTGGACAATTTCGGCTTGAGCCGTGTCAAGGCGCCGGGTTTGACGGCGGTCCGCGACCGCACGCTCCTGCGCTCGAACCCGGTCGATCACTGGGTCATCACGCTCGGCCAGCGCCGGACCCTGGGTTCGGTCGGGCAAGGTCTTGCGCTCGACGTGCCGCCCTCCGTGCCGTTCATCGCCTCGCTGGGGCGCGAACTCGTCAGCCAGCGCTCGCAGGACGAGCGGCTCCAGCTCTACCTCCCGCGCGACAGCTTCCGCGAACTGGCCCCGATTCTGGAGGCGGCCCAGGCGCAAGCCCTCGACACGCCGCTCGGCCGGCTGCTCGGGGATTATATAGCGCTGCTCGAACGCAGCTTCGTCGATCTCGAAGCCGAGGATGTGCCGCGCCTCACCAATGCCGTCCGGGCGATGGTGCTGGCCTGCACGGGGCCGTCTTCCGATCGTCTCGACATCGCTACCAGCCAGATCAACCTGACCCGCCGCGAGAAGGCGCGGCAGTTCATCGACCGGAACCTGCGCGAGCCCGGCCTCGACGCCACCTTGCTCTGCCGCGAGATCGGCATGTCGCGGACGCAACTCTACCGCCTCTTTCATGACGATGGCGGCGTCGCCCGCTATATCCGCCAGCGGCGGCTGCTGCGGAGCTATGCGGACCTGTCCGATCCATCGAACAGCACCAGCATCAACGCCATCGCCGATTCCTTGTGCTTCGAGGATGCGTCGAGCTTCAGCCGGGCCTTCAAGCAGGAGTTCGACCTGAATCCGCGCGATGTCCGCGCAGCCGCCACGGCAGGGCTGACGCTTCGCGTCAGGCCCAAGGAGCAGCGTTCAGCTGTGCCTTTGACACTACGCGAGTGCCTGCTGCGGTTTTAGCGCCTGCTGTCTCCCGTATCGTCATTCCGCAGCAAGCCGCAGGCTGACCCCGGAACCATGAATACTGCGGTTTCAGGATAAGGCCCGGTGCCGGGGCGGTTATGGGGTTCCGGGCTCTTGGCTTCGCGAAGCCCGGAAGACGGCGCGGTTTCAGGCCGATCCTCTCCCCTTGCCGCTCAAGCGGCGGCGTCGATCCTGGGCGCAGTGGCGCGTTCGATGCAAGCCTGGGTCACGCCTCGCAGGGTCGAGGCGGTCTCGTCCGCCTGCGGCGAGGGGCCGGCTGCGTCGCCAGCGGGATCGGCTCCCGATAGCGAGGCGATGACGATGTCGACGCTCGGCATGCGCCGCCGAAGCCGCTTGATGGCGTAGCGCATATGCGCGGTGCTCGCGCCGTTCAGATAGCACAGGCAGATCAGCGCCGGAGCTGCCTGCGCCAGTGCGGCCAGCTTGGCGCTCGACAGCGTGTCGGGAGCCGTGACGCGCGCCTGCAGGCCGTGCTTGGTCAAAAGCTGGGCCAGCATCAGCGCGGCGGCCTCGTCGAGATCGGACTGCGCGGCAATGCAGACGACGCGATCCTCCCCGTCGAAACCGTCGCGAAGCTGCTCCGGCGCGAGGACGGGCAGATCGGCCATGCCGAGCGTGTCGATGCTCTCGTCGATCGCCGCTGCGGCTTCGGTGTCGCGCGTGGCGTCGCCGGCCTTGGGCGACTTGTCGTCGCGATCGGACAGATCGTCGACCACCTCGCGAACGGTCTCGAGGATCCGAGCTTGCCGCTCCGCATCGAGGACGCCGCGCGTGGCGTCCGCTGCAGCCAGCCGCAGGCCCTCCAGCGCAACCTCGTCGTAATAGGCCGACAGCGAGCGCTCCTTCAGCACCTCCTCGGCCTTGTCGGCGGTCTCGGCCGGGTCCCCTGCAAGGACGCGCTGATAGAAGATTTCGGGCGCGGATAGCGCGGGCCGGTCGCCGAGGAGCACGTCGAGGAATTCGAGCCGCTCGACATGGCGACCGAGCACGACGAGGCAGATCGTCAGCGGCGTCGCCAGTACGAGGCCGATCGGCCCCCACAGCCAGGTCCAGAACGTCGCGGCAACGACGATCGCGAAGGGGGAAAGGCCGGTCGAGCGCCCGTAGAGCAGCGGCTCGATGACATGGCCGACGATGGGCTCGGTGATTGCGAACAGCGCCGCCGTCCAGAGCAGCATCGTCCAGCCCGGATCGACGGCTGCGGCGATGACCATCGGAAAGACCGCCGAAAGGATCGCGCCGACATAGGGCACGAAGCGCAGGACTGCGGCGAGAATGCCCCAGAGCAGGGCACTGGGCACGCCGATCAGCCACAATCCGGTGCCGATGACCAATCCGAACGAGGCGTTGAGCAGCAGCTGCGTCAGGAACAGGCGGCTCAGCCGCTTGCCGGCATCGTCGAACGCGGCGGTCGTCTTCTGCAGGTCGCTGGTTCCGGTCAGTCGGATGAAGCGGTTCCGCAGGTCCTCGCGCGTCAGGAGGATGAAGATCACGAAGATCAGGACGAGGCCGGTCGTCGCCAGCGGATGGATCAGCGGCGCCAGGAAGGCGCTCAACGTCTCGAGCGCGCCCGCTTCCGGCTGGTGAACCTCGACCGGGATCGGCTGGCGCTGCTCCGTTCCGGGCAGGGGCTTGGTGTCCTGCGGCCGGTCGAGCTCCTTGCCGAGCTCCTGCAAGACATCGGCGGCGCGCGAGAGCACGTTGCTGCCCGGCCCGGCACCCTTCAGCGAGGCGATCTTCTCGCGCATGGTGCTCTGATAGGTCGGCAGGTCGCCGGCGAGTTGTGTTGCCTGGCTCACCATCGCCACGGCCAGGGCGGAGAGGACCGCGAAGGCCAGGAGCACGACGCCGCAGACGGCGATGGCGCGCGGAATCCGGATTTTCTGCAGCAGCTTGACGAGTGGTGCCAGTACGAAGCTGAACAGGATGGCGAGCGCTACCGGCACGAAGACGTCGCGCCCCAGATAGAGCGCGGCAACGATCAGCATGACGCTGGCGATGTTGCCGAAATGGCTGCCGACGCCCTCCATTCCGGCGAGGCGCGGAGCCAGTCTTTCGGCGGAGACCACGGATCGATCGATTTTTGCCACCTTGCCTGCGCCGCTTTCAGGGAGGCCACCACCGGCTCCGGTGCGAGAACCCGCGATCGCCCGTCAGGTTCCGCCTGCTGCTGCGGCCGTTGGCGAATGCGTCGAGCCACGCCGCTTGAAGGGGGCCGGGCGCCGGACTACCTCACCAAAAAAGCAGGAGATGGCCATGGCCGACGCCTCCAGGCTCGATCGTTTCGTCACCGCCCAGGCGCCCCTGTTCGACAAAGCCCTGGCGGAGCTCGCCGCCGGCCGCAAGCGCAGCCACTGGATGTGGTTCATCTTCCCGCAGCTGCGCGGCCTCGGCATCTCTGCGACGGCCCAGCAGTTCGGCATCGCCGATCTTGCCGAGGCGCGGGCCTATCTGGCCCATCTGCTGCTCGGGCCGCGCCTGAAGCGCTGCACCGAGGCGGTTCTCGCCATCGAGGATCGCGACCTGCACGCCATCTTCGGTACGCCGGACGATCTGAAGTTCGCCTCCAGCATGACGCTGTTCTCCCTCGCATCGGACGAGCGCGACAATCTCTTCCGGCAGGCTATCCTGCGCTGCTGCGGCGGACGGATGGATGCGCGCAGCTTGCAGCTTCTCGGAGGCTGACGGCCCACTTCAATGCCCGGCGTCGCCTTTCGGCCGCGTGAGGATGGGCCAGTAACCCGCAAGCCAGATGGCGAAGGCGGCCGACCACAACGCGGCGGCGAGGCCGTAATGCGGGCCGAGCCAGGCGGTACCGATGCCGAGTTCCGGCAGGACGCGGACGAGGCCGGCGGAGGCGATCGTCGTGAGCGCCAGCTTCGCCGCCGGAGGCAGGACGAGGTCGTAGCCGCTGTGCCGCAGGCCGGCGATGACGAAGACCGCCATGATCGCGACGCCCAGCGCCCCGATCGAGAGGAGGTGCAGGCCCGTCGCTGCCGCCAGCGGCGCGCCGAGACCGGCAAGGCCGATGGCCAGGAAGCCGATGCCGGCAAAGGCGTTGGCGAGGGCGAGCGCGAGCACTTCGAAGCGGAAGGCCTCCCGGCCGATGAACCATTCCGCCAGCCGGTCGAAGAAGGCGGCGGCGGCTGCCAGCGCAAGCCAGCCGGAAACCTGCGACGCCGGCCAGAACAGCGCGGCGGTCAGCTGCAAGGCGACGAGCGCGGTGGTCAGGTTCTGGCGGCCGGGATGCGGGCGATAAGGGGTGGTCTCGCCGCTGGGGTCGAGCGCGTTGTTGATGACCGCGACGCCGATGCGCGCCAGCGCCAGCGACAGGAAGATCACGAAGATCGAAAGCGCCGCATGGAGCAGCCGCCCGGCAACGTCGTAGGCGCCCGCGAGCCAGGCGGCCCGGATCGCGACCTCGACCAGGATGAACAGGCCGAGCCAGAAGATGAAGGCGGCGTGGCGGCTGTTGCGCCGCTCCAGCATCGGGCAGAGCGCATACCAGAAGAGCACGGCGTAGAAGGCGAGATCGGTCGCCGCGGCGAGCGCGATCAGCGTATCGGCGCCGACGAGCCCGACCAGGCGCCCGGGCAGCCAGAGCCCGAACAGCAGCAGGAGCGCGCCCCCCCGGCGCGGCGCGGTGTCGGTCCATTCCGGGATGGCGGAGGTCAGGAAGCCGGCCAGTGCCGCGCCATAGGTCCCGAAGATCATCTCATGTGCGTGCCATTGCCCGGGCGGAACCTCGCGCGCGAAAGGCAGGTCGAGGCCGAGCAGGGTGACCCAGAGCAGCGGCAGCAGCATTGCGTGCAGCGCCGCGACCGGGAAAAACAGCTTCAACCCCTCGCTGAGCAGCGGGTGGAAGGAGGGGGCGGGCTTCGCCATGTCGCACCGGCTCATGCCGCGTCCCTGCTGCCGTCGAACAGGTCGGCGAAGGCCGGATCCCGCGTCCAATCCTGGACGAGTTCGAATACGGCCCGGTCGTCGCGGCTGCCCGGCGGGCCGTCCAGCCTGCGCTCGGCCAGGATGCCTTCCTGCCGGCCGGACAGAACGATGACGCGATGCGCCAGCCTGACCGCCTCGGACAGGTCATGGGTGACGAAGAGGGCGGAGAACCCGTCGCGACCTGAGGCCTCGATGACGAGGTCCTGCAGCACGCGCCGCAGGCCGACATCGACGGCGGTGAAAGGCTCGTCGAAGAAGACGATCTCGGGGTCCACCGCCAGCGCGCGGGCGACCGCCGCGCGCTGGCGCATGCCGCCCGAAAGCTCGGCCGGGTATTTGTCGAGATCGCGCGCATGCAGGCCGACTTCGGCGGCGCGCCGCTCCGCGATGGCGTGACGGACCGCCCGGCTGGTTCCGCCCGCGGCGAGCCCGTAGGCGATGTTGTCGCGCGCGGTCATCCAGGGCAGCAGGCGCGGCTCCTGGAAGACGACCGCATGGCAGCGATAGCCGCGCCGCACGCGCCCGCGCAGCGGGTCGACCAACCCGGCGGCGATCTGCAGCACGGTGGTCTTGCCGCAGCCCGAAGGGCCGACCAGCGCGACGACCTCGCTTTGGCCGAGCGACAGCGAGAGATTCTCGAAGACGGCGCGGCCGAGGAAGGCGTGGCCGATGCGGTCCAGCTCCAGCCTCATCGCTTCACGCCCCAGGGCAGGCCGGCCTGGCGCCATTGCTCGAGGCGGTCGCGCAGCGGCTGGATCAGCACGTATTCGGTGATGAGGGCGAAGGCGACGACGACGAGGACGATGGCGGTGACCCGCGGGATATCGAACAGGGCGCGCGCGCTCGCGAGGTCGCCGCCGAGACCGCCGGCATTGGACAGCAGCTCGGCCATCACCGTGACCTTCCAGGCCGAGCCCGCCGTCGTGATCCAGGCCGGGAAGAGATAGGAGACGAGATGCGGCGCGGTGACCGTGCGCAGCCGCATCCAGCTTCCGGCGCCGAAGGAGCGCGCCATCGCGTCGAGCGAGCGATCGCGCGTCGCCACGCCTTCGAGCCCGCCTGCGAAGGAGATCGGCAGCGAGGCGACGACCACCGTCATGATCGCGGTGCCGCCGCTGGCGCCGAACCAGATCAGCGCCAGCACGATCCAGGCGATCGGCGGCACGCCGAGGATCACGGTCACGATCGGGCGCATCAGCCGCATGGCCGCGAAGGAATAGCCCGCAGCGATGCCGGCGCTCGTGCCGATCAGGACCGAGAGCGCAAAGCCTGCCGCGGCGCGCTCGGCCGTTTCCAGGGCGGCGCGGCGGAAGCCGGCGTCGCCGGCGAGCTTGCCCATCTCCCGGACGGTTTCGAGCGGCGAGGGCAGGATGAAGGAGCCATAGGCTTCGTGCCCCGCCTGCCAGGCGGCGGCAATGCAGAACAGCCCGGCCGCGCCGGCCCAGCCGGACCAGACATAGCGGCCGGCCCAGCCGAGAAAGGCGAGCCCGTGGCGCATGATCACGACGATGCGTTCACAGCGCGTAGAAGGCGTCGCCCGGCTGCTTGCCGCCGATGATGCGTGGATCATCCGCCGCCAGCGCTTCGAACAGCGTCGTGAGGCTGGCGCGCGCGGCCGAGCCCGGCTGCGCCGCCAGGTTGCTGAAGGGCACGGCCTTCGCCAGCACCGGCGCGGGCAGCTGGAAGATCGCTTCCGCCTGAGCCGCGGTGGCGGCGGGGTCGGCGGTGATCTCCGTCAGCGCGACCTCGATCGCGCGTTGCAGCAGCGCGATGCCGTCAGTGCCGATCTGCTTCGTCAGCGCGTCGGTTACGGCGAGGCCGGCCTGGGGCAGGGTCGCGGCGCCGGTCGCCTGCGTCCAGGCCTTGCGGGTGTCGATCGCGCGTTCGAGCGGCTTGCCGCGCAAGCCCGACAGCAGCAGGGCGCCCGCGGCGGCGGGCTCGCTGAGCAGCGCCGCGTCGCACCGACCCGCCAGCAGGATCTGCACGGCTTCGGGGCCCGAACCCGAATAGTCGATGCTCAGTTCAGCCGGCGCGATGCCCTGCGCGACGAGCAGCCGGCGGAAGATGAAGTCCGGCATGTCGTTCTTGAACGGCACCGCCACGCGCTTGCCCTTGAGGTCGGCGAGGCTCGTCACGGTTCCCACCGGCGCCACGACATGGAGGAGGCCATGGGTCAGGATGTTCGCCAGCCTGATGCCGAGGCCGCGGTTATGCAGGTTGGCGGCGACATAGCTCGGCACCACCACCGCCTTCATGCCGCCGGAGCTGATTCCGGCGCGCATCTCGTCGGGCGTGCGCCAGACGCGGACCTCGACCGGCAGGCCGAGCGGCTTCAGCACGGCATCGGCGGCCGCACGCACCAGCAGCAGCCCCGGCGTCGCCGGCGGGCCCCAGAGCACGAGGGGCTCGGCGGCGCGGGCGATGGCGGGCGCGACGAGCGCCGCAGAGGCGGCGGCGAGGAAGCGGCGGCGATGGAGCATGGCGCTCTCCTGCGGTGATGTTCTTGCGACGCCCGTCGAGGCGGAGGACGTGGATGCGGTCGACATGTTCAGAACCGGGCGCGGACGCCGCCAAAGACGGCCCGGCCGGTGCCGGGCTGGAACGCGGCCTGGTCCGCGCGGGCCTGGTCGACGACCAGCGTCGAGGAGGCATAAGTCTTGTCGAAGAGGTTGCTGACCTCGCCGAAGACGGTGAAGCTCTCGTTGATGCGATATTCGGTGCGCAGGTCGAGCAGCGCATAAGGGTCGGCATAGAGCGTGTTCATGTTGTCGACCGGGGTCTTCTCCGGATTCCAGCGCAGCGAGGCCTGGAGCATCCAGGCTTCCGTCGCCTGGAACTGCAGCGTCGCGTTGACGAGATGGCGCGGCGCGCCCGCGAGGCGGTTGTTGCCGCGCACCGGGTCGTTGTCGAAGCGGAAGTCCTGATAGGTATAGGCGAGGCGCCCGGTCAGCCGCTCCAGCAGCCTGGCGCCGAGCCCGAGCTCGATGCCGAAATGGGTGGTCTTGTCGGCGTTGATCGCGCCGAGCGAGGTGCCGGACGCGTCGCGCAGGCTGAGCAGTTCCTTGTCGACCCAGGAATAGTAGGCGACGCCGTCCCAGGAGAAGTCGCCATGGCGGCCGCGCCAGCCGCCCTCCAGCGTGGTCGCGGTCTGCGCCTTCAGCGCCGGAGTGGTGAAGGCGGCAGCGGCCATCATCGGCGCAGCGGGGTTCGGGCGCCCGGCGCTGCTGTTGGGCGTGCCGTTGACCGTCGCCAGGAGGTCGTCATGGGTCGGCGGTTCGAAGCTGCGCGAGAGCGCGGCGAAGAACATCTGGTTGGCGTCCGGCCGATAGCTCACGCTGAGGCTAGGGCTCCAGCCGTCATAGCTGCGCGCATAACTGGATTTCTGCGTCGGCACCGAGCCATTCGGGAGGAGCGTGTAGGGCGAGGCCGGGCTGTAGGCGACGGTCGGCCGCCGCGCGAGCGCATAGGTGTCGGTATTGTCGCGCGTGGCGTAGGAGTAGGATAGCGCCGGAGAGATCGTGACGCCCTGCCAGACCGGGATGTTGGCGCCGGCATAGAGCGAGAGCGTGCTGGCATCGAGATCGCTCTCGCCGAAGAGCGCGCCCTGCACGCCGCCCTGGTTGAGATAGTTCTCGCGCTTGGCCGACCCGACGACATATTGCGCCGTCGTCTCGAACAGCGGCAGCGCCGCGGACTGGTCAGGCTTGTAGGCATAGCGGCCGACCGCCGTGAAATCGCCGCCCTTGGTGACCCGCACGCCGGACGCGATCGGGAAGCGGAACATGTCGTCGGTATAGGTGTAGCCGAGGCCGAGATCGAACAGATGCGGGCCGAATTCGGCCGTGGTGCGGTTGCCGATGAAGAATTGCTGCGTCTCGCGCCGCGGCCGGTCGCGCGGGACATTGGGCCCGGGCCCGATCGCGGTACCGCCGACGACGCGCGGTCCGCCATGGATCTGCCGCGGATCGGCCCGCAGCGCCTGCTTGGTCAGCGGCCCGGCGACATCGAAGCCGAGATCGGTATAACCGACGAAGAAGCGGGTCTTGATGCTGTCGGTGAGGGCGACGCCGACATTGGCGCCGACATTGACGCGCTGCGATTCATTGTAGACGCGGTAGCCGTCGCGGCGACTGATGTCGGCCTGCAGCATGCCGTCGACGCCGTCGCGGTTGAAGCCGGTCCGGCCGGAGACGTCGAGCTGCCCGAAGCTGCCGCCGGACACCGCCACTTGGGAGCCCGGCGCGCTGTTGCCCGTCGGCGAGACGAAGTTGAGCGCGCCGCCGAGCACAGTTGCTCCGAGGCGATGCGATGTCTGGCCGCGATAGACCTCGATCGACTGTGCCTGGGCCGGATTGGCGAGGCCGACGATATAGGAGCCGTCGGCACGGTTCAGCGGCAGCCCGTCGCGCAGCATCAGGATGCCGCGCTCGACCGGGTTCTGCTGCAGGCCGGAGCCGCGGATCTGGATACGCGGCTGGTCGTTGCCGCCGAAGAACTCCTGCACCACCACGCCCGGCGCGTCGCGCAGCGCCTTCGCCATGGTCGGGTTGCCGGTCAGCGACAGGGCTTCGGTCGTCAGGAGGGTCGCGCCGCCGGCCGTCGCGAAGAAGCGCTCGCGGACGAAGGCCGGGACGCCGTCGCGGCTGCCCTCGACGACGATCGGATCGAGCTGGATCGCGGAGCCTGGCGTGGCCGACTGAGCCAGACAGGCCTGGCTCACCGTGCTGGCAAGCAGCAGCCCGAGCGCGATCTGTCCGACGGGGAGACGCAAGTGGCGACGCGGCCGGACTGGCAGATCGGGGCGGGCGGTTACAGAACGCGGCGTCATCGCTGGCTGACCTTCTCGGCGGAATAGGCATGCGTGGAGGCGGCCGAAAGCCGTGGCCGTCCCGTCGGGATCTGCGGACGGGCTCGTGCCGGGCAGGCTTTCGGTGAAACTGGACTGACTCTAAAATATGAATTTCAGATGCAGTTTTACTAGGCCGAGAGGATCGTGCTGTAAACAGAAATCGGCGTCGTTTTTGGCTGTTGCCGGATACATGCCCGGGGTTGTGGCGACCAGTCGCACCCGGTCGGGCAGTCGAAACCGCGAAAATGCCCGAACTTTGCCATGAGCTCGCAGCGAAGCTGAACTTTTTGCACTCTCGAATAGTTATAAACTGCTGCTGTCTATTTCGATCGTGCTACAGGAGGCGCCATGCGCCTGACCCAATTCAGCGAATACGCATTGCGGCTTCTGACATTCGCGGCTGCTCATCCCGACAGGTTGATCACCGTCGAGGAGGCGGCGAGCGCTCACGAGATTTCACGCACCCATCTGATGAAGGTCGCCAACCTGCTGGCGCGGGAGGGCTTCCTCAAGGCGCAGCGTGGCCGCTCCGGCGGCCTGGTGCTGGCGCGCGCGCCCGAAACGATCTCGCTCGGCGCGCTGGTGCGCCTCACCGAGCCGGCCTTCTCGGTGCTGGAGTGCTTCGGCGAGGCGGAAGGTCGCTCGACGCTGCGGCAGGATTGCTGGCGCGCCATCCTGTCCGATGCGATGGATGCCTTCCTGGCGGAGTTGGACCGCCACACGCTTCAGGATCTTCTCGCCGATCCCGAGCGCTACGGCATCGCCAGGCCGGCCGCCTGAAGCCGGCAGCCGGGCTTAGCCAGCCTGCGGCGGCTCGAAGGCGTTGATCGGCGGCAGGTTGCCGTCGAAGCGCTCGACCTGAACCGTCGTCAGCTGGCCTGTGCAGCCCTGCGCCAGCGCCGAGGTGCCGATGTCGCGCGTCAGCACGTTCGGGTTTCCGTGCACGCAGAGCGGCTTTTCCTCCGCGGGATCGACCGGATCGTACCAGGCACCGGTCGGCAGCTGGATCACGCCGCGACGGATGCCGTCGGTCAGCACGACGCCGGCGAGGCAGGCGCCGCGCTCGTTATGCAAGCGGATGATGTCGCCGTCGGAGATGCCACGCATTGCTGCGTCCTCCGGATGCATCCGCGCCACCTCGCGGCCGCGATGCTTGGCGCCGTCGCTATGGCCGCCGAAATCGAACTGGCTGTGCAGCCGGGTGCGCGGCTGGTTGGCGACGAGCACATAAGGCGTCGCCGGATCAGGTACGTTGGTCGGGCCAAGCCAGGTCGGATGGCCCGGGCAATCTGCCTCGCCGAAGCTCGCGATCGTCTCGCTGAAGATTTCGAGCTTGCCGCTCGGCGTCGGCAGCGGCTTGGCCTCGGGGTCGTCGCGGAAGGCGCGCAGGCGGCCGCCATCGTCGGGTTGCTGCGGCAGGATGTAGCCCTCGCTGCCCCAGAACTCGGCGAAGTTCGGGGCCGGAAGCCCCTTCGCCGCGAGACCCACGCGGGTCGGTTCGTAGAGATATTCGAGCCAGTCGCGCACGCTGCGCCCTTCGGTGAAGGCCTCGCGCGCGCCCAGACGCTCGGCGAGATCGGCGAAGATTTCGTAGTCGTCGCGCGCCTCGCCATAGGGCGGCACGACCGGATGCATCGGCAGCAGCAGCGGGTCGTTCGAGCTGCCGCCGATATCCTCGCGCTCCAGCGTCATCGTGCAGGGCAGGACGATGTCGGCATGGCGCGCCGTCGCCGTCCAAGCGAGCTCATGGACGACCAGCGTGTCGAGCTTCCCGAAGGCCTGGCGCAGGCGGTTCAGGTCCTGATGATGATGGAACGGGTTGCCGCCCGCCCAGTAGACCAGCTTGATCTCCGGATAGGTCCGGGTCTGGCCGTTGTAGCGGTAGGTTTCGCCAGGGTTGAGCAGCATGTCGGAGATGCGCGCGACCGGGATGTAGTCGGTGACGCCGTTCTTGCCCTGCGAGAAGGTCGGCACCGGCACGGCGTTGAAGCGGCGTCCGTAATAGGCGATGGCGCCGAGCGCATAGCCGTAGCCGCCGCCGGGCAGGCCGATCTGGCCGAGCGCCGCTGCCAGCACCATGCCCATCCAGACCGGTTGCTCGCCATGCTCCGCGCGCTGCAGCGCATGCGCCACGACGATCAGCGCACGTTTGCCGTGCAGCCGGTGCGCCAGCGCCGCGATCTCTTCGGCCGATGCACCGGTGATCTTCGCGGCCCAGGCCGCATCCTTGGGCTGGCCGTCGCTCTCGCCGAGCAGGTAGCGCTCGAAGACCGGCCAGCCGACGGTGCAGCGGTCGAGGAAGGCGTGGTCATGCTTGCCCTCGACGACGAGGGTATGGACGATGCCCATCATCAGGGCGGTGTCGCTGCCGGGAATGCAGGAGAGCCATTCGGCCTTGGCCTCCTCGGGCAGGTCGGAGCGCAGCGGCCCGACCAGCACGAACTGGCAGCCGCGCTCGGCTGCGCGCCGCATCGCCCCGCGCTCGACATGCTTGCTGACGCTGCCGCCGGCGACCATCGAGTTCTTCAGCGCCATGCCGCCGAAGGCCAGCACGATGTCGGTGTGCTCGGCGATCTGCTCCCAGGAGACGTTGCGCTTGGTCAGGTCCTCGTATTCGCCGATGATATGCGGCACCAGCACCTGCGAGGAGCCCGAGGAGTAGCTGTTGACCGACTTGACGTAGCCGCCGCAGGCGACATTCAGGAACCGGTGGATCTGGCTCTGCGCGTGGTGGAAGCGCCCGGCGCTGGCCCAGCCATAGGAGCCGCCGAAGATCGCGCCAGGACCTGCGCCGTCCCTGATGCGCGTGAGCTCTCCACCGAGCAGGTCGTGCGCCTTCTCCCAGGAGACGGGCACGAATTCGTCGCGGCCGCGCCGGGCGTCGGGGCCCGGGCCGTTTTCCAGCCAGCCGCGGCGGACCATCGGCTGGGCGATCCTCGCCCGGTGCCGCAGCGCCGCGGGGAAGTTCTCGATGATCTGGTTCGGGTCGGGATCGCCCGCATGCGGCCTGACCTCGAGCTCGCCATCCTTCATCCGCGCCGAGAACACGCCCCAATGCGAGGTGTGGGGCACGAAGCCCTGCTCGCGCAGCGCCTCGGCTTGGTCTGTCTGGCTCATTGGCTTGATCTCGAAGGGCCACTGTTCGGCCCATTGGTGGCGCGTTTAGCGCTGCTGCGGCGCGTCGTCGATAACGCCGGCGCGATGGCGGGCATGCCCGACCGGCCGGAGCGGAACGCCCCGGCCGGCCAATATCGTCACGCGGCGGCGTAGCCGACGGTGCCCTTGATCTCGAGGAACTCCTCAAGGCCGAAATCGGCGTATTCGCGGCCGTTGCCAGACTGCTTGTAGCCGCCGAAGGGGGCGCCGGCGTCCCAGGCAGGGTAATTGATGTAGACATTGCCCGAGCGCATCTGCGCCGCGACCTTGCGGGCGCGCTCGATCGAGCCGGACTGGACATAGGAAGCCAGGCCGTAGGGGGTGTCGTTGGCGCGCACCACCACCTCGTCGTCGCTCTGATAGGGCAGGATCGACAGCACCGGCCCGAAGATCTCCTCACGCGCGATGGTCATCTCGTCGGTGACGTTGCCGAAGATCGTCGGGCGGACATAGTAGCCGCGATTGAGGTCTTCGGGACGCCCCGGGCCGCCCACCACCAGATCGGCGCCCTCCTTGATGCCGGCCTCGATGAGCTTCTGGATCTTGTTGTACTGGGTCTCGCTGACGACCGGGCCGAGGAAGGTGTCGTTCGAAGCGGGAGCGCCGACCTTGAGCGGCTCGGCAACGGCCTTGGCGATCGCCACGGCCTTGTCGTGCAGCGCAGCCGGCACGAACATCCGGGTCGGCGCGTTGCAGGACTGGCCGGAGTTGCGCATCACGCTCTCGACGCCGAGCTTCACGGCGCGGTTCAGGTCGGCATCGTCGAGGATGATGTTGGCCGACTTGCCGCCGAGCTCCTGATGCACCCGCTTGACCGTGTCGGCAGCGGCCTTGGCGACCAGGATGCCGGCGCGGGTCGAGCCGGTGAACGAGACCATGTCGACGCCGGGATGGCGCGAGATCGCCTCGCCGACGGTCGGGCCGTCGCCGTTGACGAGGTTGAACACGCCCTTCGGGATGCCGGCCTCATGCACGATCTCGGCGAAGATGATCGCGTTCAGGGGCGCGATCTCGGAGGGCTTCAGCACCATGGTGCAACCGGCGGCAAGCGCCGGCGCGACCTTGCACATGATCTGGTTCATCGGCCAGTTCCACGGCGTGATCATGCCGACGACGCCGATCGGCTCCTTCGCGATCAGCGTGGTGCCGCGCACCTCCTCGAACTCGAAATTCTCCAGCGTCTCGATCATCTTCGAAAGATGGGCGGTGCCCATGCCGGCCTGCGCCTTGGTGGCGAGCTCGATCGGCGCGCCCATCTCGCGCGACAGCGCTTCGGCGATGTCGGCATAGCGCGCCTTGTAGACCTCGAGCAGGCGCCGCATCAGGGCGAGCCGCTCCTGCTTCGATGTCGCGGCGAAAGCCGGGAACGCGGCGCGCGCGGCAGCGACGGCCTTGTCGACATCGGCTTCGTCGCCGAGCGCGATGGTGGCGATGGCCTCTTCGGTCGAGGGATCGATCACCTCGAGCGTCTTGGAGCCGGACGGCTGCACCCACTGGCCATCGATGTAGAACTGCAGGTTATGCGACATGGGATCGTTTCCTCAGGCTCGGAACGGGGACCTTGCAGCCGTACTAGCGGCCGGGCTTGGGCTCGGCAGGCATGACGACTGGTCCGGCGGACGATGAAGGCGACAACTCGATCACATCCGCGGCTACAGGTCGGAGAATGGCACGCGCTTTCAAGGCAAACCCGTCGAGCGCCGCCGTCTGCCGCCTGAACCTAGGCATGACGTGGGGGCTTGTCACGGTCCGGCGTGTCGGTTTCCTGCATTGGCGCCATGTTCTCAAAGGACGGGCTTTGAGCAGCCGGTGGCATTGTGCCGGCCGGCAACAAATGGTTCAGTCTTCTGGCTGTCCGGGGAATGCGCCCCTGACGAGGACAGAGGGAAGACTGCCATGAACGCCTACCGCCTTGGATTGCCCCTCCTGTGCCTCCTGGGCCTCTCGGCCTGCGTCTCCCAGAACCAGGCGCCCGATGTCGTCTCGGCCCCGATGTCGATGCCGCTTCCCGATCAGCGCAGCTATCTCGATCCCGGCCCCAACACCGCGTCGACGGGCGGGCCGAACTATGTCCGGTCCAACCTGACGAGTTCGCCCCAGCAGACCGACTTCTTCGGAAACGACGTCCTGCGGCGCACGCCCTGAGTTTCCAGTGCAGAGGGGCCACGGGGGGGGCGAAGAGCCAGCGCCGGCGCGGCCTTGACGCCACGGACGATTCACGCCTGCGCCTCAGTTTCATCGCCTGGACCCGGGCGACGGACGTAGACGCTTGCCGTCCTGTCTGCGAGAACTCTGGCAGAAGAATCGTCTGCCTGCCTCGATCCCGGATTCCACCATGCCTTTTCGCGCCACCCAGAATGCAAAGCCGATCGCACTCTCCGCTGCCCTCGCGCTCGCCGCGCTGGCGCTGACCTGCAACGCAGCCCTGTCGCAGCCGGCTGGCGCGCCCAGGCAGAACGCGCAGGCGGCGCCAGCAGCTCCCGCAGTTCCGGCCGGACCGAGCCAGACCACGGCGAGCTTCGGCGACTGGACGCTGCGCTGCCAGCGCCTCGTGGCCGACAAGCCCGAGCGGGCCTGCGAGGTCGCGCAGACATTCCAGGTTCAGGGGCAGTCCGCGCCGCTGGCGCAGTTCGCCATCGGACGCACCGGCAAGGGCGAGCCGCTGCGCGCCACGGCGGTCGTGCCGGCGAACGTCTCATTCCCGAGCAATGTGCAGGTGGCGATGGAGAACGATGGCGCCCTGCTCGACCTGAGCTGGCGCCGCTGCATGCCCGGCGGATGCATCGCCGACGTGGTCGTCAAGGACGAGCAGTTCAAGAGCTGGCGCGCGGCCACCGAGCGCGGACGGCTGGGCTTCACGGATGCGACGGGCCGGGCGATCAACCTCCCGCTCTCGTTCAACGGCCTCGGCCAGGCGCTTGACGCGCTGTCGAAGGAAGCGCTCTGAGCGACCCGCGAAGGCGGCGAGACAAATAGCAGACGGCAGGACAGCGATTACCGGGGCGATCCCGTATCAGGCGCGGTGCAGGAAGCCTGTCGTCGTCAGCACATTCATGCGCAGCGATAGCGCAGGAGCTGTATCGGCTGCGCACGATCCTGCAGACCTGCACCGCTGAAAAAAGCCCCGCCGAAGCGGGGCTAGGCGGGGAGGAACTCAGACGACCGGCGGGCGATACGGGGCGCCGGCTTCGTCGAAGCGGTTCCAGCCGCCCTCACGATACTCTGCCAGACGGGTGTCGCGGTCGATCGGCGTTGCGCCGTCCAGGATGGCTTCCACCGCCGGCACCTGCTCGTCCGCCACGCGCACCGAGACGACGCTGCCGCCGCGCCGGACGGTTTCGGCATAATAGTTGGCGTCCTCCTCGCTGTGGCCTGCGTTGGTGAAGGCACCGATGACGCCGCCGGTAACGCCGCCGGCGGCCGCTCCGGCGGCCGTGGAGGCCAGCCAGCCGGCAGCGACGACCGGGCCGATGCCGGGGATCGCGATCAGGCCGATGCCTGCGAGCAGGCCCGCTGCGCCGCCGAGCGCTGCGCCAATGCCGGCGCCTTCGCCGGCATTGCTGTCGTCAGCCTTCTGGTAATGGCTGTCGTTCGCCTTCTCGTGATGGCCAACGACGCTGATATCCGCGGAGCGGATGCCCCCGGCTTCGAGCCGCTCGACGACGGCGCGCGCTGTTTCGTAGTTGTCATAGGAACGGGTCAATGTCTGGGTCATCTGGTAGCTCCTCGGATCAATGGCGGGTGATGTTGCCGCGGTAGTCGACGGATACGGTCACCTGCGCGCCGCCATGCGTGGCGCTGCCCTTCCAGACGCCGTTGTCGTCCTTCGCCAGCGTGCCGATCTGCGAGTAGCCATTGGCTTCGAGACGGCTCTTGGCCTGGCCCTCGGTGAAGCTGTTGGCGCCGGGCAGCGGCGCGTTCTTGTCGGCGTCCGCCTTGGGTGCCGGCGTAGGCGAGGTGGTGGAGGTCTGTGCGAATGCGCCAGAGGCAGTCGCTGCCGCGACGAGCGACGCGAGCACGAGTTTTTTCATGTTTGAGGTCCCTGAGATTTTGGCGCGGTCAATGCCGCGGGATGCCTTTCCAACACCTGGGGCGGCGATTCTGTTCCCCGAATTCCGCGCAATCGAGCCAGATCGGCACTCTGGGGATCTAAAGGGTGTCGACCCAGTGCTGGCTGAGCGGCCCGTCCTTGCCGCGAACCGGGTCGTCCACCGGGAAGGTGAGCTTGGCGATCGCCTCGCGGATCGCTGCGGTCGGAGGATCGCGCAGGATGTCGGCGCTCTGGCCGGGCGGATAGGCGCCGACCGCGAGGAAATCCTCGGAAGCCTCGATGCGGCAGTGGCCGGTGCCGGCCGGAAGCAGGATCACGTCGCCGGCCCGCAGCGTCAGTTCGCGACCGTCAGGGCCACCTAGCACGACCCGGACCGATCCGGCCGCGATGCCGAGCACCTCGTGCCCGCGGGCGTGGTAATGGTGGAAATCGTAAATGCCGTTTCGCCATTGCGGCGGCCAGCCATTCTCGGCGAAGCGTTTTTCCATGGCCGAGGCCAGTTCCGGCGCTTCGGGCGGGAAGGCCGCCTCATAGAGCAGCACCGGAAGCCGCGGGTTGTTGGGAATACCTTTCCGCTCCTCGATATGGATGGCGGTAACGGTTGCCTGGATCATTAAAGGTCCCTCGCTTTGCCAGCGGGAACGAGGCTGCGACGACCGGGGTTCCGCTGATTTAGCGCGTTTACGGCTCCGCCGGGCTCACCCGCCGGGAACCGTCGTCCGAGCCAGCGGTTGATCCCTGACAGCCGCCTATTGCAGGGAGCCGCCATGCGGACGGAACCGACGAGTCTCGGTCATAGTCAGGTTCGCGACGAGCCCAAGCATAACCGCTTCGTCATGGACGTCCCCGACGGAGAGGCCTTCGCGACCTACCGGCGCATCGACGACTACCTCGTCATTTCCCACACAGAGGTGCCGCGCGCCATGCGCGGCCGGGGGCTCGGCGCCAGGCTCGCCCGCGGCATCTTCGACCTCGCCCGCAGTCGCGGCGAGCGCATCGTGCCGGCCTGTTCCTTCATCGCGAACTGGGCCCGGCTCAACCCCGACTACGAGGATCTGCTCGCCGGCCGCGAGGACGTGGCCGGATCGGGCTCTCGCTAGCCGCCACTTGAAGCGAAGGAGGACGCCATGCCTGCCAAATCAGCCGCCCAGCAGAAAGCCGCCGGCGCCGCTCTCGCGGCCAAACGCGGAGACATGAAGAGGAGCGAACTCAAAGGCGCCTCCAAGTCCATGGAGAAGTCGATGAGCGAAATCGAACTGGAAAAGATGGCGTCCACCAAGCGCAAGGGGAAGCCCGAGCACAAGACCAAGCACTGATCGCCTTTTGCGCAGTTAGGATTCCCGATGGCGAGCCACCCCGAACCGCCTTTTCCCGACCAGCAGCAGCCCATGCCGGGCCGGACCGATGCGATGTCGCCCCGGCCGGACCATGGCGAGGACAGCTATGTCGGCTCGGGGCGGCTCGCGGGCAAGCGCGCTGTCATCACGGGCGGCGACAGCGGCATCGGCCGGGCTGTCGCCATCGCCTTCGCACGCGAAGGCGCCGACGTTCTGATCTCCTATCTGGACGAGGACGACGACGCGAACGAGACGGCCGAACTGGTCCGGAAGGCCGGCCGCACTGCCGTCCTCGTGCCGGGCGACATCCAGGACCCGGCACATTGCCGGGCGATCGTCGAGAAGGCGGTGGCCGATCTCGGGGGCATCGACGTCCTCGTCAACAACGCGGCCCATCAGGCGACCTTCAAGGAGATCGGCGACATCTCCGACGAGGAGTGGCAGCTGACCTTCGCGGTCAACATCCACGCCATGTTCTACCTGACCAAGGCCGCCGTGCCGCATATGCAGCCCGGCTCCTCGATCATCAACACGGCCTCGGTCAATGCCGACAAGCCGAACCCGACCTTGCTCGCCTATGCGACGACGAAGGGTGCGATCCAGAATTTCACCGGCGGGCTCGCCCAGTTACTGGCGGAGAAGGGCATTCGCGCCAACACGGTCGCACCCGGGCCGATCTGGACCCCGCTGATCCCTTCGACCATGAAAGGCGACCGTGTCACGGAGTTCGGCAAGCAGGTGCCGATGAAGCGGCCCGGCCAGCCGGCGGAACTGGCGACGGCCTACGTCATGCTGGCCGACCCGCTCTCGAGCTACGTCTCGGGCGCGACCATCGCCGTGACCGGCGGCCATCCGATTCTCTGACGTCGCAGGCTGTCACGATGCTCAATCCCGAATGGCGCGAGCGCCACCGTTTAGGCGCCCAGCGCGAGGGCTCGCTTGCAAGCTTCCGGCTCTGGGCGCCTGCCCTCGACTCGGTCGATATCGAATGGGCCGACGGCTCGCGCGCGGCGATGGCGGCGATCGGCTCCGGCTGGTTCGAGCACCGCGCCGATCTGCCTTATGGCACGCGCTACCGCTACCGCCTGCCGGACGGCACCGCGGTGCCCGACCCCGCCTCTCGTAGGCAGGAGGAGGGGATCGAGGGCTGGAGCGTCCTGACCGATGCCGACGGCCATGTCTGGCGCTGCAGCGACTGGCGCGGCCGGCCATGGCGCGAGACCATCCTCTACGAGATTCATCCCGGGCTCGCGGGCGGCTTCGCCGGCGTCGAGCGCGAATTGCCGCGGCTGGCGGAACTCGGCATCACCGCGATCGAACTGATGCCCGTCGCGGATTTCCCCGGCACGCGGTCCTGGGGCTATGACGGCGTGCTGCAATTCGCGCCGGCAGAGGCCTATGGTTCGCCGGCGGCGCTGAAGCAGCTCGTCGACCGCGCGCATGAGCTGGGCCTGAGCGTCTTCCTCGACGTCGTCTTCAACCATTTCGGGCCGGATGGCTGCTATCTCCACGCCTATGCCCCGCAGTTCTTCCAGCAGGGCGCCGAGACGCCCTGGGGCGCGGGGATCGATTTCGACCGGCCGGAGGTGCGCGCCTTCTACATCGCCTGCGCCATCCAATGGCTCGACGAATACCGCTTCGACGGCCTGCGGCTCGACGCCGTCCACGCCATCCCCTCGACCGAATTCCTGATGGAGTTCAACCGGGAGGTCAGGAAGGCGCTGCCGGCCGACAGGCACGTGCATCTGGTCGTCGAGAACGAGGATAACGACGCCGGTCTCCTGCCCGCATACGAAGCGCAGTGGAACGACGATTTCCATCACGCGGTGCATGTCCTGCTCACCGGCGAAACCGCGACCTATTACGCCGGCTTCGCATCGGATCCGGCGCGCCATCTGGCGCGGATCCTCGCGGAAGGCTTCGCCTATCAGGGCGAGACCCCGCCCTCCCGGGATCTCCCGCGCGGCATGTCGAGCGGGCATCTCCCCCCTTCCTGCTTCGTCAACTGCCTGCAGAACCACGACCAGACCGGCAACCGCCTGTTCGGAGAGCGGCTCCTGGCCCTGGCCGATCCCGAGGCGGTCAAACTGGCTGCGGCCCTGCTCCTGCTCGCGCCGCAGATTCCGATGCTGTTCATGGGCGAGGAATTCGGCAGCCGCACGCCCTTCTTCTACTTCACCGATCACAAGGAGGAGTTGGCCCAGGCCATCCGAGAAGGGCGCAAGCGGGAATTCTCCCATCAGGACCCCGGCAGCGATCGGCAGCCGCTCGACCCCAATCTGCCTGAGACCTTCGCCGCCTCGCAGCCCTTGCCCGGCGACGACGCCGAGGCGTGGCTCTCGCTCTACCGCAGGCTCATCGCGCTGCGCTTCGAGCATGTCGTCCCACATCTCGACGACTGCCGCAGCAGCGGCGCCGAGGCGCTGGGCGCACGGACGATCCGTGCCGGCTGGCGCCTCGGCGAGCGCGACTGGGTGCTGCTCGTGAATTTCGGCGAGGAGGTGGTCACGACGGAGCTTCCGGCAGGCAAACCCGTCTTCGGCCTGGGCGAGGCCGCCGTCGAAGCCGATGGAATCCGGCTCGACGGCAGGTCCTTCCGCGCTTTCCTCTCCTAATCTCGGCCTTTTCGCCCGAGAAGCACATGGCAGCCGAGGCCGCCATCGGCGATGGACGCGGTTCCCGCTGCCATCGCCTTGCCCACCAGCGGCGACCATTCGCCGACGATCGACGGAAGCGCGACGTCGGTCTCTTCCCACCACGTCTCGCGCAGCGTCAGATCGGGCGCGACGCTCGCCGGACAACCGATGGGCACGATGACGGCAAGCGCTAGCTTCTCGTTCTCTCGCGTGAACGCAATGACCCGATCGGCGCGCGCGCCCTGCACAGGCAGGCGACCATAGTCGCCCGCGAAAAGCGCCGGATGATCGCGGCGTGCCAGCAGCAGCCGGTGCAGGATGGTCTGCTTGATCCGACCATCGTCCCAGGTTGCGAGGAGCTCGTCCTCATCTACAGGCTGCGACAGGGCCCGCTCACGGGCGCCGTAATCGACCGGCCGGCGGTTGTCGGGGTCGACCATGCTGAAATCCCAGAACTCGCTGCCCTGATAGGTGTCGGGCACGCCCGGCACCGTGCATTGCAGCACGAGTTGCGCGAGCCCGTTCAGCGCCGCGGCAGGCGCGATGCGGTCGAGATAAGCGCGCAGCGCGTCATGCAAGCGCGCGCTCCGAGCCGGGTCGAGCGCGGCTTGGAGGAAGTCCGACGCGATCGTCTCGTAAGCCTCGTTGGGGGCGACCCAGCCGGTCCGCAGCTTGGCCTCGCGCAGGGCCTTCTGCCACCAGCCCTGCAGGCGCTCGCCATAATCGCCGCCGATGCCTTCGACCGGCCAGGTGCCGAGCAACATCTGGTAGAGCTGGTACTCGTCGCCGCGATCCAGCCCCTCCGGCCTGATCGCGTCGTTGATCTCGAACCAGCCGGAGACCGCCTGCTGCCAGTCCGCGACGTCATGGCTCACGGTCGCGAGCCGCGCGCGGACATCGGCACCGCGCTTGTGGTCATGGGTGGCCAGCGCGAGCATCGCGCGCGGCTGCTGCTCCTGGCGCTCGGCCATCAGGTTATGGAAGTCCGCGACCGGCATGGCGAAGCGGGCGGCATCGAAGCCGACATCGTTGCGCGAAAGCAGCCGGCCGTAGCGGTAGAACGCCGTATCCTCGACGCTGCGCGCCGCCAGCGGCGAGGTCAGCTGGTTGAGGCGCCGGATCACGGTTTGCCGTAATTCGACCGGCAGCGCCTCCAGCGTGCCGCTCATCACGCCAGCGATGAACTCCAGCGCGATTAGTTCGGCCTGCGGCTGGGCGCGGGCGGCCTCCAGCGCCTCACCGAAGAAGGGGCCCGGATCCTCCGGCGCCGTCGTCCCGGTCAGATAGGTCCGGTAGCTGCGCATATGGCAGCACAGCGCCGCGGTGGCGCGCCGCATCGCCCCGCGCGGAATGTCCTCCTCGCGACCGGCGGCGGAGGCCAGCGCCATCAGCCGGTCGACGACGGCCTCGAACTGGCCTTCGAAGCCATGCTCCAGCACCTCCCGGCGCGCGCTCTGTTCCTCGTCGGCGAAGCTCGCCGGCCGCCCGCTGATCTCGGACCAGAAGCCGCCGAGCCGGTTATCGGCATCCTCGCCATGCAGCACGGCGCTGACCTGGTCCATGAAGTCGTAGCCCGTCGTGCCGTCGACGCCCCAGGCTGCGGGCAGCGCCTCGCCCGGCGCCAATATCTTCTCCACGATCAGCCAGGCCGGCTCGGGTGTCGCCCAGTCCGGCCGACGCGATGCCAACGCGTCGAGCCTCGCGCGCAGCATCGCGCAATAGCCCGCCGGATCGGCCAGCCCGTCGACATGGTCGATCCTCAAGCCGTCGATCAGCCCCTCCTCGTAGAATCCGAGGGCCAGCCGGTGTGCCGCCTCGAAGGCATCGGGGTTCTCCATGCGCATGCCGGCGAGCTGCGTGATCTCGAAGAAGCGCCGCCAGTTGAGCCGGTCAGAGGCGTTGCGCCAGTAGTCGAGCTGGTAGTGCTGCCGGGACAGAAGCTCGCGCAGGGCCTCGGGCTCGCGAAAGCTCTCGATGCCGCCCGCCCGGACGGCCACGTCGTCCTCCGTCCGGATCGGATAGAGATGCTCGCCATAGCGCAGCGCGAAGCCGGCCCGCTGCGGATCCTCGACGAGCTCCAGCTGGCCGCCGTCGAGGACCTCCTGCAAGGGCGCGCCGAGGAACGGCACATGGACACGCCCGCCGAGCACCGGGTCGCTGTCGTCGAAGTCGATGTCGAACCAGTCGGCATAGCGGCTGTCGCGCCCACGCTTTAGCAGGTCGAGCCACATCGCATTGTCGTCGCCGCCGACCGCGACATGGTTGGGAACGATGTCGAGGATGATGCCCAGACCTTCGGACCGCAGCGCCTCCGCCATGACGCGAAAGCCCGCGATGCCGCCGAGCTCGGGATTGATCTCGTCATAGCTGATGACGTCGTAGCCGTGCTGCGAGCCGGCGCGCGCGGTCAGGATCGGCGAGGCATAGACATGGCTGACCCCCAGCCGGCGCAGATACCCGGCCAGCGCGGCCCCAGCAGCAAACGGGAAATTCTTGTGAAACTGCAGCCGGTAGGTCGAAAGCACGGCGTCGGGGCGATTCATCCAGGCTCCTCTGCGGCCAGCGAAGCGTGGCCTTCCCCTAACGCGGCAACGACGCATCGGTTCTCGTTTCTGGCGATGGACGAGGACCCAAAAATAGGCTGAACTGGGCGGAACCAGGGGGTGGGGCTCCGGTTGTAGTCATGGAGGTGAGCCATGCAAGTCGCACCGATTCGTTCCCCGCTCGACATGGAACGCGCGCAGTCCCGGCTCAAGGCGCTGGGCGGATGCAAGCCAGGCTCCATCGAAGAGATGGAAAGCGCGGCGTTGCGCAATGCCATCGAACATTACAGCTGCATCACGTCGCCGAGCGGCCAGGAGAAGCGCCCGATCGAAGGCACGCCGAGTTCGCACGCCTGATCCCGCGCACCTCGGTCGCGACGCCCGGCCGGCATGAGCCGGCTTGTCGGGTCCTGCTCGGCCAAAGCCGCTTCGTCCGGTACTGATGATCGCCCGGGAACCGGGCGACAGGCAGAACGTTGCAGGCTTCGCGGAGCGGCGTGTCACCGCTTTCAATCGAAAAGAAGGCGGAAGCGGATGACCGATGCAAGCGGCGGTTCGATCGATGTCAGGCCGGGCCATCACCTCGACCTCGGCGCGACCTGCGACGAGGATGGCACCAACTTCGCGCTGTTCTCGGCCCATGCCGAGCGGGTCGAGTTGTGTCTCTTCAACGACAGCGGCGAGACTGAAACCGCGCGCATAACGCTGCCGGAATATACCGACGGCATCTTCCACGGCTATCTGCCCGGCATTGGCCCGGGGCAGCGCTACGGATATCGCGTTCATGGCCGGTTCGCCCCGGAGGAGGGCCACCGCTTCAATCCCAACAAGCTCCTGCTCGACCCTTATGCCCGCGAATACGCCGGCAGGCTCGCCTGGAACGAGGCGCATTACGGCTACGAGATCGGCGCGGAAGAGGATCGCGACCTGACGTTCAGCGAGCTCGACAGCGCACCCTTCACGCCGAAATGCGTGGTGGTGGATTGGAATGCCGACCCGCTGCGCCCGCCATCGCCGGCAGTGCCCTGGGATCGGACGATCTTCTACGAGACCCATGTCCGCGGCTTCACCCAGCTGCATCCGGCGGTTCCCGAGGACAAGCGCGGCCGCTTCGACGGCCTCGCCGAGCCGGCCGTGATCGACTACATCAAGAGCCTGGGCGTCACCTCCGTCGAACTCCTGCCGATCCACGCCTTCCTCGATGACCACCACCTCGCCGAGAAGGGGCTGTCGAACTACTGGGGCTACAACAGCATCGGCTTCTTCGCGCCGACGACGCGCTATCTCGGCAAGGCGCGGCTGTCGTCCTTCCGCGACATGGTCCGCAAGTTCCACGATGCCGGTCTCGAGGTCGTGCTCGACGTGGTCTACAACCACACCGCCGAGGGCAACGAGCTCGGCCCGACGCTCTCCTTCAAGGGCATCGACAATTTCTCGTACTACCGGACGATGCCGGACGAGCCGCGCTACTACATCAACGACACCGGCACCGGGAACACCGTCAACACCTCGCATCCGCGCGTGCTGCAGATGGTGATGGACTCGCTGCGCTACTGGGTCGAGGTCATGGAGGTCGACGGCTTCCGCTTCGATCTCGGCACCATCCTCGGCCGCGAGCCGCATGGCTTCGACCCGCGCGGCGGCTTCTTCGACGCGATGGGCCAGGACCCCGTGCTGCGCAAGGTCAAGCTGGTCGGCGAGCCCTGGGATATCGGGCCCGGCGGCTATCAGGTCGGCGGTTTTCCGGCAGGCTGGGCCGAGTGGAACGACAAGTACCGCGACACGGTGCGGGCCTATTGGAAGGGCGAGGAAGGCATCGTCCGCGATCTCGCCGCCCGGGTGACCGGCTCCGGCGACGTTTACGACCAGAACGGCCGCCGCCCCTGGTCAGGCGTCAACTTCATCACCGCCCATGACGGCTTCACGCTGAACGACGTCGTCTCTTACAATGACAAGCACAACGAGGCGAATGGCGAGGACAACCAGGACGGCCACGGCCACAACCTGTCCTTCAACTACGGGGTCGAGGGGCCGACGGACGACGAGGGCATCATCGCGGTACGCGAGCGCCAGAAGCGCAACATGCTGGCGACGCTGTTTCTCTCGCACGGCACGCCGATGCTGCTCGCCGGCGACGAGCACGGCCATTCCAACCGCGGCAACAACAACGTCTACTGCCAGGACAACGACATCGCCTGGATGCGCTGGGAGGAGATCTCGAAGCGCGACGAGGCGCTGGTCGCCTTCGTGCGCCGGCTGGCGGCGCTGCGGGCCGAGCACCCGATCTTCCGGCGGGCCTCCTTCCGCCATGGCTGCATCCTGCGCTGGGTCAACCCGGCCGGCGGCGACCAGCAGGAGGAGCATTGGGACGATGCCGGCCTGCTCGCGATCGGGCTCCTCATGCACATGCCCGATGTCGAGGAAGGCGGCGACGAGGCGCTGATCCTGTTCAACTCCTTCGACGGCGAGGTCGATTTCAAGATCCCGCCGCGGGTCAAGAAGGGATCGTGGTCGGTGGTGCTGGACACCGAGATCGGCCCGAACTCGGACGAAGGCCGCAAGGGCGTGAAGGCCGAGCAGCAGATCACGCTCGCGCCGCGTTCGCTGATCGTTTTGATGTAGTGGGCGAGCGCCTCAGGGCGCGCCGGTCGCGTCCTGAGGCTGCGAAGCCGCGCTACGGTCCTTTTGCCGCGCCTTGTTCGCCCGGGCGGTGAAATCGTCGCGGATTTGCGAGAGATCGCCCTCGTCGAGCTCCTCCAGATCCAGCAGTTCCTCGCGTGCGCCTTCCAAGCGCACGATCAGCTCGTCCAGCTTGATCTGCATCGCCGCGGTGTCGCGATTCTGGCTGTTCTGGATGATGAACACCATCAGGAAGGTGATGATCGTCGTCGAGGTGTTGATGACGAGCTGCCAGGTGTCGTTGAAGCCGAAGATCGGCCCGGATACCGCCCAGACCACGATGAGGGAAACCGCGGCGAAGAAGGTCACCGGCTTGCCGGTCCACCGCGAAACCGATTGCGCAAGGCGCGTGAACAGCGATGCCCGGTTGCCGCGGTGGATGATGTGTTCGTGGGAGCGGTTCATCGCGCACCTGTGTCGGGCCGCTAGGCTGGTCTTCCTGAACCGGGTGTCCAGGCGAAAGTTCCGCTGCAATCGCAGTGGGCTAGCGGCAGGCGGGAAGGAGAGCGCCGACCGTGCCGACATAGAGGATGCCGAGGCCTGCGAGTGCGCTGAGGCTCATTTCGACCCGGAGCAGGAAGCCCTCATGGTCCGAACTCGCTGCGGGCTTCAGGCGCATCGCGGCGGAGCTGCGCAGCAGCACCATGGCAAGTGCGATCGCGGTCGCGGTGATGACGAAGATGCTATGGCCGGGCCCGTCCAGCAGGCGGCAGAAGACGGATTCGGCCGCATAGACCAAAAGGAAATGCGCGGCCCAGACCAGCGGCCCGAACAGCATCCTTAACAGCCGCGCGACGGGCTCCGGCTTCGTCATGACGGCAGCCCCTCGGCCACCAGCCGCGGAAAGCCATGCGTCAGCGCCAGACCGAACAGCATCTGCGCGAGCGCATAGGCCCAGAGCAGTGCGAGATTGTCGAAGACCGCCCGACGCGCCGCCGTGAGCCTGCCGGCGAGGCTGCGCGCCGCGGCAAAAAGCCCGACTGCCACGACCGCGCTGACGATCTGGACCTGCAGCACGCCATGGCCGTAGACCAGCGCGCCATAGCCATTGGCCTGCGGCCGGACGCCCGCCTGCCACTGCGCCCACAGGTCAAGCCCGACGGCCGCCGCGGCGAGAAGCGCGCCGAGCGCAAGCAGCGCGGCCAAGCCGATCCGCGGCAGGCGCTCGCGGCGCAGCAGGCGCGCGGCGGCGAAGAGGGCGGCTCCGCTCGCCAGCAGCGCGGCGACGGGCAGCATGGTGGAAGCCAGCGGCGGCAGGGCGGCGCCGCCGGGCCACTGGGTTGGCGAGACGACCCATAGGTAGAGATAGCTGAAGATGAAGGAGAGATAGAGCGCTCCCGCGACCATGGCGAGGATCGCGACCGCCCACCAGCCATGCGAGTTCGGCCCCGAGGCATAGGTCGGCAGGCGCAGGCCCCCGCCGATGTCGACTTCGCCGGCGGAGGGTGGGTCGCAATCCCACATCCAGACGACCATCGCCACGATCGCCGCGACCGCGCAGAGCGCGGCCGGGACGACGAGCTTGACCGTGAGCAGCAGGAAGAAGCCGGCCGTGCCGGCCGCTGCCACGACATGGGCCCAGCCCGGGCCGCTGAGGCGCATCACATATTCGGGCTCGCCCTCGATCGGCGACGTGACGATGGTCTCGCGCGTGCCGGTCGCCGTGCCGGGCAGGTAATGCGCGCCGGCATCGACCTCGCGCGCCAGGCCGGGCTGCTCCCAGAGCGGCTCGCGGCTGTCGATGCGCGGCACGCTGCGGAGCCCGTAGGTGTGGTTGGGCAGCCATTCGAGCGAACCCGCACCCCAGATGTCGCCGGCCGGCTTGCTGCCTGACGGCCGGAAATGCCTGACGATGTTGAAGACGAAGACGAGGATGCCCGCGGCGAGGATGAAGCTGCCGAGGGTCGAGACCATGTTGAGCCAATCCCAGCCGCGCTCGGCCGGATAGGTGTAGACCCGGCGCGGCATGCCGAGCAGGCCCGTCAGGTGCATCGGCAGGAAGGCGATGTTGAAGCCGGCAAAGATCAGCCCGAAGGCCCAGCGGCCCAGCCGCTCGCTCAGCGGGCGCCGGCTGAAGGCGGGCGCCCAATAGGTGATGGCCGCAAGCAGCGGGAAGACCATACCGCCGAACAGCACGTAATGCAGATGGGCGATGACGAAGTAGCTGTCATGGGCCTGTCGGTCGAAGGGCACCAGCGCGACCATGACGCCAGTGAGCCCGCCCAGCGTGAAGATCAGCAGGAAACCGATGACGAAGAGCGCTGGCACCGTCGCGCGCAGGCGCCCGGTGGCGATGGTGGCGATCCAGGCGAAGACCTGGATGCCGCTGGGGATCGCAACGGCCATGCTGGCGGCCGAGAAGAAGCCGAGCGAGCGGGTCGGGATCCCGGTCGTGAACATGTGATGGACCCACAGCCCGAAGGAGAAGAACCCGACCGCGATCAGCGCCACCACGATCAGCCGGTAGCCGACCAGCGGCACGCCGGTCATGGCAGGGACGATCATCGAGACCATGCCGGCCGCCGGCAGGAAGATGATGTAGACCTCCGGGTGCCCGAAGAACCAGAACAGATGCTGCCAGAGCAGCGGATCGCCGCCGCGCGCGGCGATGAAGAACGGCCAGTCGAAGGCGCGTTCGAGCTCGAGCAGGATCGTCGCCAGGATCACCGCCGGGAAGGCGAAGACGATCATGAACGCGAAGATCAGCATCGACCAGGCGAAGATCGGCATGCGGGCCAGCGTCATGCCGGGTGCGCGCGTGCGCAGCACGCCGACGATGATCTCGATCGCGCCCGCGATCGCCGAAATCTCGATGAAGCCGATGCCGAGCAGCCACCAGTCGGCCCCCACGCCCGGCGAGAATTGCGCCCCGGTCAACGGTGGATACATGAACCAGCCGCCCGAGGGCGCCGTGCCGAAGAACAGCGTGCAGAAAAAGACCGTGCCGCCGATCAGATAGGCCCAGAAGGCGAAGGCGCCGAGCCGGGGGAAGGGCAGGTCGCGCGCGCCCAGCATCTGCGGCAGCAGCAGCACGCCGGCCGCCTCGACGGCGGGCACGGCGAACAGGAACATCATCACCGTGCCATGCATGGTGAAGATCTGGTTGTAGGTCTCCTGCGGCAGGAAATCATTGCCCGGCACGGCCAGCTGAAGCCGGATCAGCAGCCCGAGGATGCCGGCGAAGATGAAGAACAGGAAGGCGGTCGCGATGTAGAACTGGCCGACGACGGTGTTGTTGACCGCGGACAGTATCCGCCAGCCCCGCGGCAGCTTCCACGCAGCCTCCAGCTTATCGAGTTCGCCTTCCGGCCGTGGCAGCGTCGCGGCGGCCGCATCGAGGGTGGCCCGCTCCCTGATCGGCGTCATTTCAGCCCTGTCAGATAGGTCGCGATGGCGGCGCGTTCCGCATCGTCGAGATTGCGGAAGGACGGCATCAGGTTGCCGGGCTTCGGGCCCTGCGTGTCCGCGATGAAGCGCGCCACCTCCGCCGGGCCGTTGCGCAGGGCGCCGGCCGCGAGCAGGCGCCGCTCGCCGAAGCGCGACAGGTCCGGCCCGATCGTACCCGTCGCCGCCGTGCCGTCGATGGCGTGGCAGCTGCCGCAGCCGGCGGCCATGAAGGCCTCCTGACCGCGCCGCTGCTCCTCCGTCGCCGGGGCTTCGCGAGGCTGCGCGCGGCCGGCCAGCCAGGTGTCGAACTCGGCCGGCGGCATGGCGACGACCTCGAACGACATCAGCGCATGCGGCCCGCCGCAATATTCCGCGCATTGCCCTGCATAGATGCCAGGGCGCTCGGCGCGCAGGCGCTGCCGGTTTGTCCGGCCCGGGATCATGTCGGTCTTGCCGCCGAGGCTCGGCACCCAGAAGGAATGGATCACATCGGCGCTGGAGAGGCGGATCTCGACCTCGCGCCCCACCGGGATGCGGATCTGGTTGGCGTCCGCGACGGCCCGGCCGTCCGGTGCGTGATAGGCCACGCGCCACCACCATTGCTCGCCGACGAGATCGATGCGGAGTTCCGGCTGCTGCTCGCCGGCGCCGGCGTCCCGCATCTGCCAGACGCCGTAGCCGAGCAGCAGCGTCAGCGTCACCACCGGGAAGACGAGGCCGCCGAGCCGGATCGCGCGCTCCTGGGCCAGGGCCGCTCGCGCCCGCTCCGGACCGCGCCAGGCGAGAAGCAGCGCTCCGACGACCAGCGCGAAGATCGCAGCCGCCCCGGCGAACAGGATCCAGCTCAGCAGCGCGACCCGGCTGGCCTCGTCGCCATGCGGCGACAGGGCCGACTGGCTGCCCTCGCAGGCGGTGAGCGGCAAGGCGAGCAGGAGAGGCAGGAGCCGCCTCATCGCCGTGCCTCCGACTGCAGCGAACGGCTCGCGAAATAGGCCGAGGCAGCCACGATGTCCGCCTCGCTCAGGTGCCGCGCGACCGGCGCCATGATCGCCCCCGTCGCGCTGTGCTGGTTGAGGCCGCGCTGCCGGAGCCGCAGCTGCCCTTCGAGATAGCGCGCCGGCTGGCCGGCGAGGCGCGGGTAGTCCGGGCGGGCCGCTGCGGAGTGGCAGCTCAGGCAGGCGGGGATGTCCCGCCCGGCATCGCCCTCCTGCGCCAGCCGCTCGCCGCGTGCGATGGTCTCGGCATCGGCGGTGACCGGTCGAGCGGGCAACGGCGGCAGCTTCGCATAATAGCCGGCGAGGCGCCTGATCTCGTCCTCCGACAGGCTGTTGGCGGCGAACTGCATGATGCCGCTCTGGCGCTGGCCCGAAGCGTAGTCGCGAAGCGCCGTCTCCAGCATCGCCGCCGGCTGGCCATGAAGCCGGGGCACCAGCTCGCTGACCGGCGGGTTCCCGGCGCCGTGGCAACGGGCGCAGGCACCGGCGGCGTCGGCAGGCGTCTCGCCCACCGCGATCTCGGCGCCGCTGCCGGGTGGGATCTCGACCTCGCCGCGGGCGAGCTTCTCATAACCCAGCCGGTCGAGGCCGGGGAAGCGGCGCAGGAAGGCGACCACCGCCCAGATCTCGTCGTCGCGCTCCAGTTCGGGCCAGCCCGGCATGCCGGTGTATTTGATCCCGTGCTTGACGATCCAGAACAGCTCGCCGTCGCGCCATTTGCCTTCGAGGTCGGCGAGATCGGGCGGCGTCGGCAGCATGCCGCGCACGACTGCGCTGATCGGCCGGCCCGGCGCGCCGTGGCAATAGGCGCAGCCCGCTTCGAAATGCGCAGCGCCGAGCGAGATCAGCGAGGGGTCTGTGAGATCGGGCACCGGGCCAGTGGGCGCGCGCGCGCGGACGGACTGCACCATGCCGAAGCGCAGCATATGCTCGACCACGGCGAAATGGCCCCGGCTGGCGGCGATGTTGTAGGCACCCGTCCAGGCGAAGAGAAAACCGCCGCCGGCGATCGCCAGTACGGCAAGCGCCAGCCCGCCGGCCGAGCGCCGCCGGCTGGCGAGCAGCCAGCGGGCACCGTGCCGCGCGCGCTCAAGCAGGGCCATGGCTCTGCAGATTCGACCGGACCGGCCCGGCTGCGTCCTCGAGCCCGAGCAGCATCCGCGCCGCTTGCCAGACGCCCGCCGTCAGATAGCTCAGCGGGCAGGCGGTGATCATCAGCAGCCCCGCCAGTTGCTGGTCGTCCAGGCTGGACGGCCCGGTGGTGCAGAAGGCGAGCACCACGCCGGGCAGGCCGTAGAGATCCCGCGTCGCGAAGATCAGCAGCACGCCGAGCAGGCAGGCGAGCTTGCCGGTGAGGAGCAGCGCAGCGAGCCCGCCCCAGCTACCGCGGCGGGCGGATTCGATCACGCAGGCCCAGAACAGGGTTCCGGCAGCGGCGAGGATCAGGAGCGACGTTGCATGCGGCAGCTCAGCGCCGGTGGTCCCGTGCTGCACCGCCGGCGCGTGCCAGGCCCAGAGCAGCGCCATTTGCAGCGCCGCGCCGCTCCAGAGCAGCCAGGGCCGCCGCAAGGCGAGCCGTGTCGAGGTGGGCAGGCTCGCGGCGAGCACCGGCCCCACGACGTTCATCGCGGCGAGATGGAAGAGCATCTGGAGCGTCAGGGGCCCGATCGTGGTCGATGCTGCCACGATCGCTATGGTCGCGAGAACGAGCGCTGCCGCCGCCAGTGGTCCCTGCGCAAGGGCGCCTGGCCTGTCCTCAAAGCGGGCGGCTCTGTGCGGCAAATGGCTGATCCCCCTCGCCGTCAACGACGCTGCGCGGCAGGGGTTCCGCGCAACTGTCCGCAGCCCGCCGAAGGCCGGGCGGAACATCGCCTTCGCCGGGCCGTTGCTCGCGAGGTTGGTCGGGAATCGGGGGAGGTGCATGGCACCGCGCGCGATCTGGAAAGGCGTCCTGAGGATTGCCGAGGTGAGTTGTCCCGTGGCGCTCTACACCGCGGCATCGACGGCCGAGCGCATCTCCTTCCACACCCTCAATCGCAAGACCGGGCATCGTGTCCACCGCCAGTTCGTCGACGAGGTGACGGGAAAGCCGGTCGAGAAGGAGGACCAGGTCAAGGGCTATGACCGCGGCGACGGCGACTACATCATCCTCGAGCAGGAGGAGGTCACTGACGCTATCCCTGAAAGCGACAAGGTTCTCGACGTCGCGACCTTCCTGCCCTGCGACGAGATCGACGACGTCTTCTTCGACAAGCCCTATTACGTCGCGCCGGCGACGCCCGTGGCGAGGGAGGCCTTCACGCTGGTCCGCGACGCCATGGCCGAGCGGCAGACCGCGGCGCTGGCGCGCACGGTGATCTTCCGCCGCATGCGCTCGCTGCTGATCCGGGCGCATGGCGAGGGGCTGATCGCGACGACGCTGAATTTCGACTACGAGGTGCGCTCCGCCACCGACGCCTTCGACGATATCCCGAAGATGAAGGTCGAAGGGGAGATGCTGGAGCTCGCCGAGCACATCATCAAGACCAAGGCCGGCAAGTTCGATCCCAAGGCCTTCGATGATCGCTACGAGGCAGCCGTGGCGGAACTGGTCAAGGCGAAGCTCGAGGGGCGCAAGCTCAAGCAGGCGAAACGTCCAGAGCCTACCAAGGTGGTCAGCCTGCTCGAAGCCTTGCGCGAAAGCGCGAAGGCGAGGGGGAAGGCCTCCGCCAAGCGGGCGGCCAAGGCCGGCGGGGCGAAGGCTCCGGCAAAGGCGCAGCAGCGTCGCAAGGCGAGCTGATCAAGTCAGAGCGCGCCGCTCACTTGCGCCGCGGCTCGAGGCTCTTGCGTAGCGCGTCCATGATGCTGACGACATTGTCGCCGCTCGCCGGGGGCGCCGCTTTCTTCCGCGGCTTTCGGCCTTTCCGCTTCGCCTCGATCAGTGCGAGCAACTGATCCTGAACCGGGTCCTGGGCGAGGTCGGGCGACCATTCCTTCGTGCGCTTGGCGATCAGCTTCTCCATCAGCGTGCGCATGTCGGCCTCGGGCTCTGCCTTGCCGATCCCGGCGAAATAGTCCTTCTCGTCGCGGACCTCGTCGCCATAGCGCAGCGTCCAGAGCACGATGCCGTTGTCGCGGGGCTCCAGGAGCACGGCCCGCTCGCGCCGGTAGAGCACGACGCGGGAAATCCCGACCGTCTTCGTCGATTTCATCGCTTCGCGGATTACCGAGAAGGCCTCCTCGCCGATCTTGCCATCCGGCACGAGGTAATGCGGCGCGTCATACCAGATCCAGCCGACCGAGTTCCGCGGCGCGAACAGCTCGATGTCAATCGTGCGGGTGCTCTCCAGCGCCACGGCGTCGAGTTCGTCATCCTCCAGCATGACATAGTCGTCATCGCCCTTCGGATAGCCCTTGACCTCGTCGTCATCGGCCACCCGCTTGCCGGTGACCGCATCGACGAAGCGGCTCTGGATGCGGTTTCCCGTCTTGCGGTTCAGCGTGTGGAAGCGGACCTTCTCGCTGTCGGAGCGCGCCGGCATCATCGCGACCGGACAGGTCACGAGCGAGAGCTTGAGATAGCCTTTCCAGAAGGTCCTTGGCGCCATGCCGACATCGCCTCCGATCGGCTTCGTCAACGCCGCGGGTGCGGCATCCGTTCCGCGCCTTCTGCTATTCGGCGCGACCGAGCTTGCGCACCGCATCCGCCAGAGGCCGCTCCGCCTCGCAATAGCCCTCCCAGGCCTTGCTCTTGCGCAGCAGGGACGGGACCGTTCGCAACGTGTAGCGAGCGGGATCTAGCCCCGCCTTCACCTGCGTCCAGACCAGCGGCATCGAGACATGCGCGCCGGGCCTCGCCCGCGCGGAGAGCGGCGCGACGGCGGTCGAGAGGCGATCATTGCGCAGATAATCCAGGAAGATGCGGTTGTTGCGCAGGCGCTTCGCCATGTTGACCACATAGCGCTCGGGCTCCTCAGTGGCCATCGCCGTGCAGACCCGGCGCGCGAAATCCTTGGCCGTCGCCCAGTCCAGGCTGCCGCGTCGCGGCTTGGCGAGCGGGGTGACGACATGCAGTCCCTTGCCGCCCGTCGTCTTGCAGAAGCTGACGAGCCCCAGCGCATCGAGGCGCTGCTTCATGGCTCCGGCCGCTTCGACGACGGCGTCGAACGACACGCCCGGCCCGGGGTCGAGATCGAAAACGAGCCTTCCGGGGATTTCGGGGTCCCCCGGCTGGCAGTTCCAGGGGTGCAGCTCGATTCCGCCGATCTGGGCCGCGGCAATCAGCGCCTCGAGGCGATCGATCTGCAGATAGGGCTTCTTGTCGCCCGGGATCTTGACCAGCTCGAACAGGTTCGAGGTGCCCATGCCGGCATGGCGCTGGAAGAAGGTCTCGCCGTCGATGCCGTCCGGCGCTCGCAGCAGCGAGCAGGGGCGGCCCTTGATATGCGGCAGCATCCAGTCGCCTACCGTTTCGAAATAATATGCGAGGTCGAGCTTCGAGACCGGGTTGCCGTCCTCGGCACCCGGCCAGAGCGGTTTGCCGGGATTGGAAAGCGCTACGCCCATGACGTCGACCCGCCCGCCGCGGCGTGACTTCGGCGCCACCGGCGCCGGCTGCGGCGTCTTCGCCTCGTCGGGCGCCGCTGGCAACTTGGTCTCGACCTCCGCAGCCGGCTTGTCCTCGCGCAAACCCTTGAACGCCGCCTGCCGGACCATGCCGTCGCCGGTCCAGCCCGCGAACTCGATCTCGGCGACCAGATCGGGCTTCACCCAGGTCACGCCGGGTTCGCGGCGCGGTGCACCGGCGCCGGTGAAGGGAGAGGCCTTGGCCGCATGCTCTTTCAGCAGCGGCAGCAGGCGGGCGACCTTCGCCGCCCCGTAACCGGTGCCGACGCGGCCGATATAGACGAAATGCGGCCCGCGATGGACGCCGACCAGCAGGGAGCGGAACCTGCTGGCGGTGGTCGCCCAGCCGCCGATGACGACCTCGTGCCCGGCCCGGCACTTGGCCTTGGTCCAGCTCTCGCTCCTGCCGGAGACATAAGCTGCGTCGGCCCGCTTCGAGACGATCCCTTCGAGCGAGAGGCGGCAGGCGGATTTCAGCACGGCATCGCCGCCGCTCTCGAAATGCTCGACATAGCGCAGGCTCGCCCCGTCCGCTTCCTTGCGCAGAAGCGCGTCCAGGCGCTTCTTGCGATCGAGAAGCGGCAGCGGGCGCAGATCTGAGCCGTCGAGTACGAGGAGATCGAAGGCGAAGAAAACCAGGTTCTCGGTCTGCCGCTCCGACAGCGCCGCCTGGAGCGCGGCGAAATCGGGCGTGCCGTGCTCGTCGAGCGCGACGATCTCGCCGTCGACGATGCAGTCCGGGAGGGGCCGAAACGCCTTGGCAAGAGCGCCGAACTTCGCCGTCCAGTCGAGCCCCTTGCGCGTCTTCAGGGTCACTCTGCCGCGTTCGATGCGGGCCTGGACGCGATAGCCGTCGAACTTGATCTCGTGCACCCATCCGTCGCCCGATGGCGGCCGTTCGACGCTCTGGCAGAGCTGCGGCGGGATGAAATCGGGGAGATCGCTCCCGGCGGCCGGGCGTGCTTTCGATGCGCTGCCATTTGCTTTTCGTGTCGTGCGGGGCGCCGGCGCTGCGCGCCGCTCCTCTGCCGCCAGGCCTGAGCTGCTGTCCCAGATTGCGGCGGCGTCGACCGCTTCTTCGGCCAGCAGGAACGGCTTCGGCGCGCGGCCCTTGCCTGCCGCGATCGCCGCCATGGTGCGGCCCGAGGCGACGGAAGCGTCGTTTTGGAGCAGCGCGTCGCCGTCGCCCTCGACGGCGTGCTCGTCGCGGTGCTTGATGAGGAGCCAGTTGGTGCGTTTGCCGCCGTCGCGATCGTTCTTCATCCGGACGAGCACGAAGCTGCCATGCAGCCGCTCGCCCTCGATCACGAATTTCAGCTCGCCCTTCTGGAGCTGTCGTTGCGGGCTGAGCTTGCCCTCCGGCTTCCAATAGCCGCGGTCGAACAGCTGCACCGTCCCGCCGCCATACTGGCCTTTGGGGATGGTGCCTTCGAAGTCGCCATAGGCGAGAGGATGATCCTCGACTTCAACGGCGAGACGCTTGTCCTGTGGATCGAGCGACGGGCCCCTGGTCACCGCCCAGGATTTGAAGACGCCGTCGAGTTCAAGGCGCAGGTCGTAATGCAGCCGCGTGGCGTCATGCCTCTGGACGACGAAGCGCAAGCGCTCGGAGGACGCCACGACGGCCTCGTCGCTGGGCTCCTTCGTCTTCCTGAAGTCGCGCTTCGCGCGATAGACCTGCAGATTGCCCGCCACGGATCGTCCTCCCCGCGGGAACCAAACGCGGTCGCGGTTTTCGGTGTTCCGTGAAGCCGTCAAGGGGTGCGGCAGGGAACATCGAAAGGGAGCACGCGCTGGAACCGGCGCGGCGGATGGCAGTTGGTGATGAGTGCCCGGCCCGGTGCGCGCGACTTTTCCTTAGCAGGATGAATCTCTCGGCCATGACGCGCCCGAAGGCTTTCACGGAACGGGAAGACGACAGCTTGACCGAATTCGAACCGCTTCTGCAGATGCTCTCTCATCGCGATGTGCTGAGCGACTACGAACGCGAACTGGTAGCGGGCTTGAAACGGCGCATCGTCCGCATTCCCAAGGGCGGCGAACTGGTGGCGACGCATAGTCGCCCGAGCGAAAGCTGCCTCGTTCTCCAGGGCTTCACGGCGCGAGAAGTCTACCTGAAGAGTGGCGAGCGACAGATCACTGCTATCCATGTGCCGGGCGACTTCGTCGATCTGCATGCCCTGACGCTCAAGACGATGGACCACAGCGTCGTCGCCTTGAGCGACTGCGAGGCTGCCTTCGTTCCGCATGGCGAGCTTCTGCGTGTCATCGAAAAGTCGCAGCATCTCGGACGGCTGTTCTGGCTCTCGACCGTGATCGACGCGGCAATCCAGCGAGCCTGGATTGCCGGCATCGGGCGGCGCTCCTCCGTGGAGCATCTCGGCCATCTCGTCTGCGAGCTCTTCTGCCGGCTCGAGGCCGTCGGATTGACGGACGGCCAGAGCTTCAAGTTCCCCATCACCCAACCGGAGCTCGCCGACATCCTCGGGCTTTCCTTGGTTCACGTGAATAGGACGCTGCAGGATCTGCGTCGGCGCGGGCTGATCGTCTGGAAGGGCGGGACCCTGACCGTGCCCGATCTGAAGCAGCTGGCTGCGATGGCTGATTTCGACCCGACCTACCTCAACCTGGTGGTCGAACCACGCTGAAAGAAATCTTGGTGAGGATTGGGGATCTGACGGAAATGCCGCGCTATTTCATCGACACTTCCGACGGTGACCGCTCGATACTGGATGAGGAGGGCATCGATCTCGCCGATGACGCAGCTGCGCGGTTGAGCGCGCTGGACGCCTTGCCGGACATGGCGCGCGACGTCATCCCGGATGGAGACGAACGCCGACTTTCGGTCAGCGTCCGCAACGCAGAAGGCGAGGTCATCTATCACGCGACGCTCACGCTCGCCGGGCATTGGGAGCGCGATGACCGCGCGCGAGCCGCCATGCCGGATGGCAGCGTATAGAGCGTTGGCGGCCGCGCAGGCTTTCAGATTGCCTCGACCAGCAATTGCCTGGCTGCGGCGACCGTGAGTTCCACCGGGTTGCCGCCCGTGGACGGATCGGCGACCGCCGCTTCCGCCAGTTCGTCGAGCCGGTCGGTTCCGACGCCGAGCGCGGCGAGCTTGTCGGGAATGCCGAGATCGGTGCGCAGCTTCAGCACGAAGTCGTAGAAGCCGTCGAAGCCGCCGGAAATGCCGAGATAGGCGGCGGCTGCAGCGATCTTGTCTTCGATCGCCGGGCGATTGAAGCGCAGCACCGGCGGCATCACCACCGCGTTCGTCGTGCCGTGATGGGTGTGGTAGACCGCCCCGACCGGGTGCGACAGCGAATGGATCGCGCCCAGCCCCTTCTGGAAGGCGACCGCGCCCATCGCCGCCGCCGCCATCATCTGCGTCCGTGCCTCGATGTCGGAACCGTCGGCATAGGCGCGCGGCAGATAGGTCTTCACCAGCCGCATGCCTTCGAGCGCGATGCCCTGGCTCATCGGGTGGAAGAAGGGCGAGGAATAGGCTTCCAGGCAATGCGCGAAAGCGTCCATGCCGGTGCCGGCCGTGATCGCCTTCGGCATGCCGACGGTGAGTTCGGGGTCGCAGATCGTCACGCCCGGCAGGAATTTCGGGTGGAAGATGATCTTCTTGGTCTGCGTCTGCGAATTGGTGATCACCGAGGCGCGCCCGACCTCGGAGCCGGTGCCGGCCGTGGTCGGGACCGCGACGATCGGCGCGATGCCCTCGACCGAGGCCCGCGTCCACCAGTCGCCGACATCCTCGAAATCCCAGACCGGCCGGGTCTGGCCGGCCATGAAGGCCACGCATTTGCCGAGATCGAGACCCGAGCCGCCGCCGAAGGCGACGACGCCGTCATGGGCGCCATCCTTGAAGGCCCTGACGCCGTCCTCCAGGTTCCTCTCGTTCGGGTTCGGATCGACCTCGGCGAAGATCGCCCGCCCGAGCCCGCCGGCCTCCAGGATGTCCAGCGCATTCTTGGTGATCGGCAGGCTCGCGAGCCCGCGATCGGTGACGAGCAGAGGCCGCTTCATGCCGAGCGCCTTGCAATGCTCCGCCAGTTCCGTGATCCGCCCGGCGCCGAGCTTGACGGCGGTCGGATAGCTCCAGTTCGCGGTGATCGGCATCAGCCTGCTCTCTTGAGATGGTAGGATTTCGGACGGGTGAGGTTGTGGAAGCCGATCACCGAGAGCGAGCCGCCGCGGCCGGTTTCCTTGACCCCGGTCCAGCACAGCGCCGGGTCGAGATAGTCGGCGCGGTTCATGAAGACGGTGCCGGTTTCGAGCTCCTGCCCGAGACGGGCGGCGCGTTCGCTGTCGCGGGTCCAGAGCGAGACGGTCAGCCCGTAGCGGGAATCGTTCATCAGCTGCACCGCCTCGGCATCGTCGCGGACCTTCATGATCCCGACCGCCGGACCGAAAGTCTCCTCCCGCATGATCGTCATGGAATGGTCGACGTCGACCAGAATCTGCGGCGCAAGATAGGCCCCGCCATCGTCCTGCGGGAAAAGTTGCGGATCGACCAGCGTCCGCGCCCCCTTCGCCACGGCCTCGGCGATCTGCTCGCGCACGGTCGCGGCGAAACGCCTGTGAGCCATCGGCCCGAGCGTGGTCTGCGGGTCGAGCGGGTCGCCGAGGCGGTAGTTCGAGACCCAGGCGACGGATTTCTCGACGAAGGCCTCGTAGAGGCTGTCATGCACATAGATGCGCTCGATGCCGCAGCAGCATTGTCCGGAATTGAAGGTCGCCCCGTCCATCAGCGTATCGACGGCGGCGTCGAGATCGGCATCGGCCATGACATAGCCGGGGTCCTTGCCGCCGAGTTCCAGGCCGATGCCGGTGAAGGTGCCGGCGGCGGCCCGCTCGATCGCGCGGCCGCCCTCGACCGAGCCGGTGAAGTTGATGAAGTCGAACTGCCGGTCGCCGATCAGGCTGGCCGTCGTGTCGTGATCGAGGAAGAGGTTCGCGAACACATCCTCCGGAACGCCAGCCTCATGGAAGGCCCGTGCCAGCCGCTCGCCGGCGAGCAATGTCTGGCTGGCATGCTTCAGGATGACGGTATTGCCCGCGATCAGCGCCGGCGCGACCGCATTGATCGCGGTCATGTAGGGGTAGTTCCAGGGCGCGATCACCAGGACGACGCCATGCGGCTCGCGGGCGATGAAGCGCTTGAAGGCGGCGCTGTCCTCGATGACGAGCGGCGCCAGCGCGTCGCTTGCGATCGAGGCCATGTAGTTCGAGCGCTCGTTGAAGCCCTTGAACTCGCCGCCATATTTTACCGGCCGCCCCATCTGCCCGGCGAGCTCGGTGACGACCTCGTCGCCCATCTCGTTGAGGCGGGCGACACCCTTGAGGACGAGGGCGATGCGTTCGTCGAGCGGGCGACGGGCCCAGGCTTTCTGCGCCTTTCGGGCACGGGCGGCCGCCGCCTTGGCATCCTCGAGGCTCAGGGCCGGCCGTTCGGCATAGAGCGCGCCGTTCACCGGCGACACGCACTGGATCATCTTCATCGTCTATTTCCGTCTGGCTATGCTGCTGTGAAGGAGGCTCGGGCCGGTTCAGGCGCGCTCAAAACCGCGTTTCACCTCCCAGTCGGTGACCCGGCGATCATATTCCTCCTGCTCCCATTCGGCGGCGCGGACATAGTGGTCGACCACCTCGTCGCCGAAGGCGTTGCGCAGCATCCGCGAGCCGCCGAGCGCAGCGGTCGCCTCGCGCAGCGTCTTGGGGATCTCGCGGATGTCCCGGCCGCCATAGGCGTCACCGACGAAGGGGGCTTCCAGTTCGAGCTTGTTTTCGATGCCGGCGATGCCGGCGGCGAGCAGCGCGGCCATGGCGAGATAGGGGTTCAGGTCCGAGCCGCCGACCCGGCATTCGATGCGAATGCCCTTGGTGCCCTCGCCGCAGAGCCGGTAGCCTGCGGTGCGGTTGTCGCTGCTCCAGATCGCCTTGGTCGGCGCGAAGGTGCCGGCGACGAAGCGCTTGTAGGAGTTGATATAGGGCGCGAGGAAACAGGTGGTCTCGGAGGCATGGGCGAGCAGGCCCGCGACATAATTCCGCATCAGCGCCGACATCCCGTATTCCGCATCCTTGTCAAGGAAGAGCGGCGTCTTGCCGTCGGCGCTCCAGAGCGACTGGTGGATATGGGCGGAGGAGCCGGCGGCGCCGTAGTTCCACTTGGCGAGGAAGGTGATGGCCTTGCCGCGCGACCAGGCGATCTCCTTGCAGGCGTTCTTGATGATGGAATGCCGGTCGGCCATCGTCAGCGCCTCGGCATAGCGCACATTGATCTCCTCCTGGCCGGCCGAAGCCTCGCCCTTGGAGTTCTCGACCGGAATGCCCGCGCCGTGCAGGCCGTTGCGGATCGCCCGCATCACATCCTCTTCCTTGGTGGTCTGGAAGATGTGGTAGTCCTCGTTATAGGCGCTGGCCGTCCTGAGGTTGCGATAATCGCCCTCGCGGGCCTCGTCATAGCTCTGGTCGAACAGGAAGAATTCGAGCTCCGAGGCCATGAAGGCCTTGAGCCCCATGGCGTCCAGCCGCTTCACCTGCTTCTTCAGGATGGCCCGCGGCGAGTGCGGGACTTCCTCATGCCCGTGATGGTCGAGGATGTCGCAGAGGACGAGCGCGGTCCCCTCGAGCCAGGGAACCCGGCAGAGCGTCGAGAGGTCAGGCTTCATCGTGTAGTCGCCATAGCCCGCCGCCCAGCTCGTCGCGGCGTAGCCGGGCACGGTCTCCATCTCGATGTCGGTGGCTAGCAGGTAATTGCAGCTATGGGTCTCGGCATGTCCGCCGTCGAGGAAGAAGGCGACATGGAAGCGCTTGCCCATCAGGCGTCCCTGCATGTCAACGAGGCAGACGAGCACCGTATCGATCCGGCCTGCCGCAGCATCCGTCCTCAAATCGTCGAGCGTGTAGGGCTGGGTCATGCTGGACATCCGTTTCCGAGGCGGGGGCATCAGACAGGCAAACTCAACACGCAGGATCGCTTGCCCGGCTTGGCTTGGCGCCGGGCCGAGCAAGGATCAGGCCAGGGTCCGGACCTGAATCTCGACCTGAAAGTTGTCGGCCGCCAGCCGCGATTCGACAATGGCACGGGGCCGGCCGGGCGGGTTTCATGTCGACAGCAACAGTTCGGCGGCGCGCTGGCCGACCATCATGGCCGGTGCGTTGATGTTCCCTGACGGGATCGTCGGAAAGATCGAGGCATCGGCGATGCGAAGGCCTTCGATCCCGTGCACCCGCAGCCGGGCATCGACGACCGCGTCGCGCGGATCCGGCCCCATCCGCGCGGTGCCGCAGGGGTGGAAGACCGAATAGGCGTTTCGGCGAATGGCCTCGATATGCGCTTTCTCGTTGATGGCCGCCGGCCCCGGGCGGATCTCGTCCTCGATCAGGGAGGCGAAGGTCGGGGTCGCCGCCAGATGGCGCAGGAAGCGCGCGCCGGCGAGAAGGTCGCGCAAATCGTCCGGATCGGCGAGATAATTCGGCGCGATTTCCGGTGTGGCAAGCGGATCGGGCGAGCGGATCGCGACATGGCCCCGGCTGCGCGGCCGGCAGGGTGAGACGCTCAGGCTGAAGCCGGGGAAGCGATCGGGCTTCATCAGGGCGCGCACGCCCGGCACCGCGCGCTCATAGCTCAGCGGCGAGAAGTAGAGCTGCATGTCCGGGCGATCGAGCTCCGGCCTCGTGCGGAAGAAGCCGCCGCCCTGGTTGACGCTGAGGGACAGCGGCCCGCGCCGCAGCAGCAGGTAGTTGGCCGCCATGCCGATCCGGCCGGGCCAGGACAGCAGCGCGTCGTTCAGGCTCGGCAGCCGCGAGCGGTAGACATGGTCGTAGCAGAGATGGTCCTGCAGATGGCGCCCGACCGCCGGCAGGTCATGCACCGGTGCGATGGCGTGCCGCGCCAGCAAGGCGGCCGGGCCGATGCCGGAGAGCTGCAGAAGCTGCGGTGTGTTGAAGGCGCCGCCTGCGAGCACGATCTCGCCCTTCGCACGATAGCGCACGGCCTCACCGCCGCGCCGGGCCTCGATGCCGATCGCGCGTCGCCCCTCGAACAGGATGCGCGTGACCAGCATGTCGGTTTCGAGCTTGAGGCGGCCCTGCCGCCTTGCCGGATGCAGGAAGGCCCGCGCCGCCGATTCCCGCCGGCCGCCGCGCGTGGTGATCTGGTAGAAGCCGGCGCCTTCGCAGCTTTCGCCGTTCAGGTCCGGGTTGAACACGAGACCGGCCTCGGCGGCGGCTTTGACGAAAAGCGCGGTGAGCGGATGGGCCTGCGCTGCGATGTCCTCGACATGGAGCGGGCCGCCGGCGCCATGCCAGGCGGAGGCGCCGAGCGCGTGGTCTTCCATGCGCCGGTAAGCCGCCAGCACCTCGGCCCAGCCCCAGCCGGGATTGCCGAGCCGCTCCCATTCCGCATAGTCCTCGGCCTGTCCGCGGGCATAGACCATGGCGTTGATCGCGCTCGAACCGCCGACGACCTTGCCGCGCGGCTGGTAGATTTCCCGCCCGTCCAGCCCGGGCTGGGCCGTCGTGCGGTACATCCAGTTCAGCCGCGGGTGATAGAAGGTCTTGCCGTAACCGATCGGCAGGTGGACCCAGGGGCTGAGATCGCGCGGCCCGGCCTCGATCACCAGGGTCGAGCCCTTGCCGGCCTCCGCCAGGCGTCCGGCCAGCACGCAGCCGGCCGAGCCTGCGCCGATGATGATCACGTCCCATTCCGTCAAGATGCCGGTCCTGCCGATGGTCGGCGGCCCGTCATGGGCCTGCCTCTCTTGCGTCTCTAGGAAGAATTGGGCTTGCCGCTAAGGGCCGTTCCCGCTGAAACGCCAGTCCATTCGCCACTGGCGCCGAGGTCATCGATGCTCCGGCGCAGCCCGATCACCCCCGCCTGGATCTCGGCCGGCGAGAAGCCGCTGAAGCCGAGGACGAGGCCGTCCCGCGCGGGCGGTTCGAGGCAAAAGCGGCTGATCGGCGCGACTGTCACGCCTCGCTTGGCCGCCGCCTGGGCGATCGCGCAGGCGGCCAGCCCCGCGCGCGGGAAGGCGACGGTGTGCATGCCCGTCTGGGTAGGGACCACCTGCAGATCGGGCGCCAGATGCTCCTGCGCCGCGTCGAGCAGCGTCTGGTAGCGCTCCTGATAGAGCTTGCGCATGCGGCGCACATGGGTCGCAAAATGCCCTTCGACGATGAAGTCTGCGACGATGCCCTGCAGTGCTGTCGGCACGCCGGGCGAGAAGGCGTCGAGGCAGATGCCGATCTGTTCGACGAGATGCGGCGGGGCGACGAGGAAGCCGAGGCGCAGGGACGGGAACAGCGTCTTCGAGAAGGTCCCGACATAGATGACGCGCCCGCTGCGATCGATGCTGGTCAGCGTCGCCATCGGCGCGCCCTGGAAGCAGAACTCGCCGTCCCAGTCGTCCTCGATGATCCAGGCGCCGTTGGCCTCGGCCGCTTCGAGCAGGGCGAGGCGGCGCTCCAGGCTCATCTTGGCGCCGAGCGGCTGCTGATGCGCGGGCGTCGTGAAGGCCAGCCTGAAATCGGGCGCGCGGCGCAGGCCCTCCTCGACGACGAGGCCGGATTCGTCGACCGGTACGGGCACCAGATCGGCGCCGGACTGGATCAGGCTGTTGCGCGCGCCGATCGCACCGGGATCCTCGAACCAGACCTTGTCGCCGGGGTCGAGCAGCGTCGCGGCGATCAGCTGAAAGGCCTGCTGGGCGCCGGCGACCACGAAGATCTGCTGCCATTCGCAGGCGATGCCGCGGTTGAGCCGCAGATGCGCGGCGATGGCCTGCCGCAGGACGCGCTCGCCATGCGGGTCGGGATAGCCGAGTACCTGATGCCTCGCCTTGCGCCAATGCCGCCCCGAGAGCTTCGCCCATTGCGCCATCGGGAAGGCGTCGAAGGCCGGCATCGCCGTGGTGAAGGCGCGGGGCTGGTGGGGCAGGCGCGTTCCGAACAGCTTCGAGGCGGTGTTCATCGCCTGCGCCAGCTTCACCCGCGCGGTCGGGGCGGCGATCGCGGCGGCGGCCGGCGCCGGCCGCTCGTTCGCCAGAGCCCGGCTGACGAAGGTGCCGGAGCCGATGCGGGTCTCGATCAGCCCTTCCGCCGCCAGCCGCTCGAAGCTCTCGACGATGGTCGTGCGGGCGACGCCGAATTCCTGCGCCAGCGTCCGCGTCGCCGGCAGGCGCTCGCCGACCTTGAGGGTCCCGCCGAGAATGAGTTCGCGCAGTCCCGCGCAGATCTGCACGCTGAGCCCATGCGTCCCCTCGCGATCGAGCACGATCGACTGGAGCAGAGCTCCCTCCTCGCGTTTGACCATGCGCGCCCCCGTTCCACCCGCTTCCCGAGTGGACTGCAATTTTCGACAGAGTGGACCTTGGGATCAGACCAATTCAAGCCCCTCCTGCACCCGACGCCATCCCGCAGTCCCGCCGGGCGGCGGTTGCGGATCTGGCAGCGGCAGCATGAAGATCACCCGGCTCGAAAGCTTCTCGACCCAGGATGTCGGTTTCGTCCGCGCGACGGGCGAGGACGGCAGCCAGGGTTGGGGGCAATTCTCCCCCTACAATGCCGACATCACGGCGACCGTGTTCCACCGCCAGGTGGCGCGCTGGGCGATGGGCGAAGATGCCTTCGCCGTCGATGGTCTCGTAGCGACGATCTGCGAACGCGAGCACAAATTCCCGGGCTCCTATCTCTGCCGCGCCCTGACCGGGCTCGACACGGCCTTGTGGGATCTGCGCGGCCGGATCGAGCGCAGAAGCGTCTGCGAGTTGCTCGGCGGCACGCCGCGTCCCTTTCCGGTCTATGCCTCCAGCATGAAGCGCGGCGAGATCACGCCGGAAGCGGAAGCCGAGCGCTTCCTGCGCCTGCGCGATGTCCATGGCTATCGCGCCTTCAAGTTCCGGGTCGGGCGCGAATGCGGCCGCGACCTCGACGAATGGCCGGGCCGAACCGAGGCCATCGTGCCGCAGATCAGGCGGGCACTCGGAGCTGACGCGACGCTTCTCGTCGATGCCAACAGCGGCTACTCCCCTGCGAAGGCCATCGCGGTCGGCAAGCTGCTGCAGGACCACGGGATCGTCCATTTCGAGGAGCCTTGTCCCTATTGGGAGCATGCCTGGACGCGGGAAGTGCGCGAGGCGCTTGATCTCGACGTCACCGGCGGCGAGCAGGATTGCGACCTCGCGGTCTGGCGCGCCATGATCGAGGGGCGCGTGGTCGACGTGGTCCAGCCCGACATCTGCTATATCGGCGGCGTCGGGCGAATGCTGACGGTGGCCCGCTGGGCGGCCGAAGCCGGCCTGCCGGTGACGCCGCATTCGGCGAACCAGTCGCTCGTCACGGTCTTCACCCTGCATCTCATGGGCGCGCTGGCCAACGCCGGGCCCTATGTCGAGTTCTCGATCGAGGGGGCCGACTATTATCCTTGGGAGCAGGGGCTGCTGCGAAACCCGCCCGTAGCGCGCGACGGCATGGTCGCCATTCCCGACGGGCCGGGCTGGGGCGTCGAGATCGAACCATCCTGGCTGGAGCGGGCCGCCTATCACGTCACCGAGTTGGGCGCGTGATCGTGGAACGTGCGCAACTCGTCGATGAGGCCCTTCGGACGGGGAGGCTCGCAGGCCTGCCGCGCGGCCATTTCATCGCCGGGCGCTTCGTCGCCTCGGCCTCCGGGCGGGAGATGGAGAGCTTCGATCCGGGCAGGGGCCAGGCCTTCGCATCCGTCGCAGCCGGCGATGCCGAGGATGTCGAGCGCGCCGTTGCGGCCGCCCGCGCCGCCTTGTCAGGCCCATGGGCCCGCCTCGGCCCGGCGGCGCGCGGCGAAATCCTGCTGCGTGTCAGCCGGTTGATCTCGGAGCGGGCGGCACGCTTCGCGGTGGTCGAGACCCTGGATTCAGGCAAGCGGCTCGCGGAAGCGGAAGGTGACGTCGCCGGGGTGGTGCGGGCCTTCTCCTATTATGCCGGAGCCGCCGATAAGCTCCATGGCGACAGCATGCCGCTCGGCCCCGACCATATCGGCCTCACCATCGAGGAACCGGTCGGCGTCGCAGCCCAGATCGTGCCCTGGAACTATCCGCTGTCGACCGCGGCGCGCGGGATCGCGCCTGCGCTCGCGGCAGGCTGCACGCTGGTCGTGAAGCCGGCCGAGCAGACGCCCTTCACGACGCTGATGCTGGCGGAACTCCTGCACGAGGCCGGCCTGCCCGAAGGCGTCCTCAACGTCGTCGCCGGCACCGGCTCCGATGCGGGGCCGGCGCTGGTCGCCCATCCCGGCATCGATCACATCACCTTCACCGGATCGGTCGCGACGGGGCAGCGCGTGATGCGCGCAGCGGCCGAGCACGTCACCCGGCTGGTGCTGGAGCTCGGCGGCAAGTCGCCGGTGGTCCTGCTGGCCGATTGCGATCTCGACGCGGCGGTCGACGGCGTGATGGAGGCGATCTTCGAGAATGCCGGCCAGATCTGCTCGGCCGGCTCGCGGCTGATCGTCGAGGAGGCGATCGCCGATCGCGTGCTCGACCGGCTGGTTACGCGGGCGCAGGCACTGCAGCCGGGGCATGGCCTGAGCAATGCCGGAATCGGGCCGATCAACGCGCCGGCGCAGCTGGCGCGCGTGGCGGCCCATGTCGACAGGGCGCGCGCGGCCGGCAACCGCATCCTGACCGGCGGAGCGATCGTGCCGCCCGAAACCTGCGGCGGCGGCTGGTTCTATCGGCCGACCATCGCGCTGGCGCGCGGAGCGGATGATCCGCTGGTCCAGGAGGAAATCTTCGGTCCGGTGCTCACGGTCCAGCTCGTCCCCGATTTCGAGGCGGCGGTCGCGGCGGCGAATGCGACCCGCTACGCGCTCGTCGCCGGCATCTATACGCGCGACCACGCCCGGGCCTGGCGTTTCGCCCGTGCGGTCGATGCGGGCCAGGTCTACATCAACGAATTTTTCGCCGGAGGCGTCGCCATGCCCTTCGGCGGCAATCGCAAATCCGGTTTCGGCCGTGCCCAGGGCATGGCGGGCTTGCGCAGCTACTGCAAGCTCAAGAGTGTGGTGGCGCGGATTTGAGTCGCCGGGGGGAAGACGCAAAGATGTCGAGCGCGCTGTTCGCCAGCGATTTCAAGGCTGCGCCCTATTGGTGGGACGGAGTGCCGCGGCCCGAGCTGCCGCTCTCCGAACCGCCGAAGCAGGCCGATGTCGTGGTCGTCGGCTCCGGCTACACCGGCCTTCACGCCGCGCTCCGGACGGCGAGGGGCGGCCGCCATACCGTCGTGCTCGATGCCGAGGCGGCGGGCTTCGGCTGCAGCACCCGCAATGGCGGCCAGATCTCCACCAGTGTGAAGCCGAGCTTCGCCGAACTGTCCCGGCGCCATGGCAAGGAGCGCGCCTTCGCGATCCAGCAGGAGGGGCGGAACTCGCTCCGCTGGATCGGCGATTTCGTCCGCGAGGAGGGCATCGATTGCGATTTCGGGGTGGTCGGCCGTTTCCACGCCGCGCACTCTCCGGGCAAGTACGAGGAACTCGCGCGCAGCGTCGACGACCAGCCAAAGGGGCTCGAGGTCGCCTGCCATGTCGTGCCACGGGCGGAGCAGCGCAGCGAGGTCGGCTCCGACCTCTATCACGGCGGCGTGGTTTATGAGAGCCACGCGTCCATCGACCCGGCACGCTATCATCAGGGCCTGCTGTCGCGCGTGTTCGCGGCCGGCGCCGAGATCATCCCGTTTTGTCCGGCGCAGGGGATCGACCGGATCGGCAATGAGTTCCTGGTCCAGACGCCGCGCGGCACCATCCGGACGCGGGACGTCGTCATCGCCTCGAACGGCTACACCGGTCCGCTGACCAATTGGCTGCGCCGCCGCGTGATTCCGATCGGCAGCTATGTGATCGCGACGGAGGAACTCGACCCCGCGCTGGTCGACCGGCTGATCCCGCGCAACCGCATCGTCAGCGATACCCGCAAGGTCGTCTATTATTACCGCGCCTCGCCCGACCGGCGCCGCATCGTGTTCGGCGGCCGGGTTTCGCTGAGCGAGACCGATCCGCGCCGGAGCGGGCCCGATCTCCACGCCGCTCTGCGCAGGATCTTCCCGGAGCTCGCCGGGGCGAAGATCAGCCATTCCTGGTGCGGCTTCGTCGCCTATACCTTCGACGAGCTGATGCATATCGGCCGCCATGAGGGGATGCACTACGCCATGGGCTATTGCGGCTCGGGCGTCGGCATGGCGAGCTATCTCGGCATGCGGCTCGGCCAGCAGGTGCTCGGCCTCGCCGAGGGCGCGACGGCCTTCGACCAGCTGCTCTTCCAGACGCGCCCCTTCTACAGCGGCAATCCCTGGTTCCTCGCTCCGTCGGTCTTCTACTACCGCTGGCGCGATCGCCTGGCACGCTGAGCGCGTCCGATTGGTCACCCGGAATTCTCAGAGTGGACCTTATCGCCAGACCAATTCCGACAAATTCTGCAGGCGGGGAGGAGTGCGAAGGCCGGTCGTCCGGTCCTCCGCGCTGACGCCACCGGGGAAGAACACCGTCCAGATCAGGAGAACTGACATGCTGCGCCAGCCGATCGTACCGTCGAGAACCGTCCTTGCCCTTGCCATGGGCCTGTCGAGCGCAGCGCCTGCACTGGCGCAGGAATTGACCGTGGTGTCGTTCGGCGGGGCCTATCAGGACGGGCAGAGCAAGGCCTTGTTCGCGCCCGCCGCCAAGGCTCTGGGCATCAAGATCAAGGAAGAGACCTACAGCAGCATCGCGGACCTGCGCCTGAAGGTGAAGGCCGGTGCCGTGACCTGGGACGTCGTCGCCAGCGGCTCCGGCAGCGCGGCGCGGGCGGGTGCGGAGGGCATTCTCGAAAAGCTCGACTACAAGGTCATCGACACGGCGGACTTCCTGCCCGGCACGGCGCAGGATTATTGCGTCGGCGGCGACGTCTTTTCGACCGTGCTGGCCTGGAACACCAAGACCTATGGCCAGAACGGCCCGCAGAGCTGGGCCGATTTCTGGGACGTGAAGAAGTTTCCTGGCAAGCGCTCCTATCGAAAGGGCGTCGCGGGCGCGCTGGAGCCGGCGCTGATGGCCGACGGCGTCCCGGCCGACAAGGTCTACGAGGTCCTCTCCCAGCCGGGCGGCATCGAGCGCGCGATCAAGAAGATCGGCGAGCTGAAGCCGCATATCGCGGTCTGGTGGAGTTCCGGGGCGCAACACGCCCAGCTCATGAAGGACGGCGAAGTCGACATGATCACCGGCTGGAACGGCCGCTTCGACGTGGCCGCCAAGGACGGCGCCAAGGTCGCCTATACCTTCAACCAGGGGCTCGCCGACTATGATTGCTTCGCGATCCCCAAGGGCGCGCCGAACAAGGATCTGGCGATGAAGTTCCTCGCCGAGATCAGCAAGCCGCAATACCAGGCCGAATTCACGAAATACATCACCTACGGCCCGACCAACAAGAAGGCCTATGAAGGCGGCGCGATCGACGCGGCCTATGCCAAGACGCTGCCGTCCTATCCCGACAATGCCGCCAAGCAGCTGCCGATCGACCTGGACTGGTACATCAAATTCGAGGCCCAGGCCTCGGCAGCCTACCAGAACATGCTGACCGAATGAGGCGGTCCGGCGATCAGGAGCGGCCGCAGCCTGCGACTGTTGCAGCGGCAGGATCGACGACGGCGCTGCCGATCGCGGTCCGGCAGCTGAGCAAGGCCTACGGCGCGGTGCCGGTGCTCGACGCGATCGACCTCGATGTCCGGCCCGGCGAGTTCTTGACGCTGCTCGGCCCTTCGGGATCGGGCAAGACGACGCTGCTGATGGCGATCGCCGGCTTCCTGCGACCCGACAAGGGCAGCATTCGCTTCGGCGAGCGAGAGGTCGTCCGGCTCGCGCCGCACAAGCGCGAGATCGGCATGGTCTTCCAGAACTACGCGCTGTTCCCGCATATGGACGTGGCGCGCAATGTCGGCTTTCCGCTGCGGCTGCGCCGCGTGCCGGTCGCCGAGATCGCCCGGCGCGTCGAGGCGGCGCTGGAGCTGGTCCAGCTCGGCGGCTTCGGCGGACGGCGGATCGACCAGCTCTCCGGCGGCCAGCGCCAGCGCGTCGCGCTGGCCCGCGCCATCGTCTTCGAGCCGCGCATCATCCTGATGGACGAGCCGCTCTCGGCGCTGGACAAGCAGCTGCGCGAACGCATGCAGATCGAGCTGCGCCAGCTCCATGAGCGCCTCGGCACCACCACCGTCTATGTCACGCATGACCAGCGCGAGGCGCTGACCATGTCGGACCGCATCGCGATCCTCGATCGCGGGCGGATCGCGCGCGTCGACACGCCCCGCGCGATCTATGACGAGCCCGGTAGCCGCTTCGTCGCCGAGTTCATCGGCGAATCCTCCTTCCTCGACGTGGATGTCTCGGGCGGCGTCGCCCGTGCCGGCGGCGCGACCATCCGCGCGCGCCAGCTTCCCGTTTCACACGGGCGGTGCACGATGGCGCTGCGGCCCGAGCGGATGCGCTTGCTCGATGCGGGCGAGGGGGAGGACCTGAACTGCTTCGACGCCCGGGTGACCGGCGTGATCTATCAAGGCGACACGCTGTTGCTGCAGACAGTCCTGGGCGATGGCAGCCCGGTCGCGCTGCGGCTGGCTACGGGCGGAGCCGCCGCGAGAGCGCCGGCGATCGGAGCGGCCGTGCGGATCGGCATCCCGGTCGAGGATACCGTTCTGCTCGCCGATGAGCCCGGAGCAAGGCCGTGACGGTCAGTCCTACGGCCATTGTCGGTCCCGCCGGCGATTTCCATGCCGCTGCTCTGCGGCGCGACGCCTGGCTCGAGCGCCTCGGCCTTGCCGGCCTCGCGGCGCCGGCGCTGCTGCTCGTCATCGTCGCGATGCTGCTGCCGATAGGCTGGCTGTTCGGCCTGTCCTTCCGCGACGACAGCGGCGCGCTCAGCCTCGAACATTACCGGCGCATGCTGGCCGAGCCGTCTTATGGCCGAACCTTTCGCACGACCTTCGAAATCAGCCTGGCGACCACGGCGATCTGCATCCTGCTCGGTTATCCGCTGGCCTATTTCCTGTCGCAGCTGCCGCGCCGGGCGGCCAATCTCTGCATGATCGCGGTGCTGCTGCCGTTCTGGACGTCGCTTCTGGTGCGCACCTATGCCTGGCTCGTGCTGCTGCAGCGCCGAGGGCTGATCAACAATTGGGGTATCGAACTCGGCCTGTGGAGCGAGCCGCTGCAGCTCGTGCACAATGCCGGCGGGACGCTGATCGGCATGGTCCACATCATGCTGCCCTTCCTGGTCCTGCCGCTCTACGGCACGATGCGTGCCATCGACGGCAATCTCCTGCGTGCCGCCGCCAGCCTCGGCTCGACGCCTGTCCACGGCTTCTGGACGGTGTTCTTCCCGCTGTCGCTGCCTGGATTGGCGGCCGGCGCGTCGCTGGTCTTCGTTCTCTGCCTCGGCTTCTACGTGACCCCGGCCATGCTCGGCGGCGGCAAGGTGACGATGGTCTCGAACCGCATCGCCAACGACATCGAGCTGTTCTTCAACTGGGGCGCTGCGAGCGCGCTCGGCGTGGTGCTGCTGGTGATCACGCTGGTCGTGCTCGTCCTGGCGGCGAAGCTGTCGCGCGGTGCCGGCCTGTTCGGGGCGGGGCATTGACCATGAGCTGGCTCGACCGCCCCGCCAGCGACACGCAGATCAGCCACCGTTCCCGGTTGTGGCTCTACGCGCTCGGCGTGCTGGTGCTCGCCTTCCTCGTCGTGCCGACGCTGATCGTGATCCCGATGTCCTTCTCGCATTCGCAGTATCTGGAGTTCCCCCCGCGGGAATGGTCGCTGCGCTGGTACGAGGCCTATTTCGCGTCGCCGAGCTGGATGAGGGCGACGGCGACCTCGTTCAAGGCAGGCTTCCTGACCGCGCTGCTGGCGACGCCGCTCGGCGTGCTCGCGGCCTATGGCCTGCATGTCTCGCGGCTGCGCTTCTCCGGCGTCGCGATCCTGGCCCTGCTGACGCCAACCATCGTCCCGGTCATCCTCGCCGGTATCGCGCTGTTCTATGCCTTCGTGCAGCTCAAGATGGTGAACTCGCTCCTCGGCATCGTGCTGGCGCATACGATGCTGGCGGTTCCGATCGTGATGATGATCGTCGGCTCGGCGCTGAAGAGCTTCGATCTCGATCAGGAGCGCGTCGCCCGCAGCCTCGGCGCCACGCGCCTGCAGGCCTTCCTGCAGGTGACGGCGCCGCAGATCCGCTTTGCCATCGTCACCTCGGCCGTTCTCTCCTTCCTGACCTCCTTCGACGAGGTGGTGATCGCGCTGTTCGTCTCGGGCGGCGACAACTCGACGCTGACCCGCATGATGTTTATGGCCCTGCGCGACCAGATCGATCCGACCATCGCCGCGATCTCGACGATCATGATCGTGATCACATCGCTGCTGCTGGGCATCTCCCAGTTCGTCGGCAAACAGGAGAGTTAGCCGCTTTCGGCTCAGGCAGGTTCGCCTTCCGACACCAGTGCGAACAGCCGGTCGATCAGCAGGGCGAGCACCGCGACGAGCATCGCGCCCTGCACGACATAGGCCGTGTTCGAGCCCGACAGCCCCTCGATAATCGGGGAGCCGAGCGAGAGGGCGCCAACCGTCGAGCCCACCGTCGCGGTGCCGACATTGATGATGGCGGAAGTGCGTATTCCGGCCAGGATCACCGGCGCCGCCAGCGGCAGCTCGACCTGCAGCAGGCGCCGCAGCGGCGTGAAGCCCATCCCGTCCGCCGCGTCGCGGACGCTGACCTCGACGCCTTCAAGCCCCGCGACGGTGTTGGCGATGATCGGCAGCAGGGCGTAGACGAACAGCGCGACCAGCGTGGCGCCTGAGCCGTAGCCGAGCACGGGCACCGTCAGCGCGAGCACGGCGACGGGCGGAAAGGTCTGGCCGATCGCGGCGGTCGCCGAGACCAGCGGCAGCAGGCGCTTGCCCGCTTCGCGCGTCACCAGGATGCCGGCGCTGACGCCGACGAGGGCCGCGGCGCCTGTCGCGCCGAGCACGAGCTGGAGATGCGCGAGCGTGAGGTCGAGGAAGCTCGCCCGTGTGTAGAGCGGTCGCTCGAGCCCCGGAAAGACGGCATGGAAGAGCGGCGTGCTGAAGGGCAGCAGCAGGAGCAGCGCGGCCAGCAGGGTGGCCATGACGAGGACCGGGCGAAGCGCGCGCAGCGTCATGGCCGGCGCTCCGGGGCGAGGTCTTCCAGGCCGATCCGGCCGAGAATGCGCCCGTCGTCGTCGCGGACATCGAGCGCCGTATGGCCGCTTGCCACCATATGGGCGAGGGCGGCCGAGAGCGTCGCGTCGGGCGCGATGCTTGCGGCGGCAGCCACCGGCGCGGGAGGCTGCATAACCTGCGCGACGGTGGTGCCGGCCAGCAACTTAAGGATGGCCTCCTCGCCGCCGATGAAGTCGCGGACGCGTCGATCGGCCGGGTGGTGGACGATCTGCGCCGGCGTGCCGTCCTGCACGATCCGGCCGTCCTCCAGCATGATGATGCGCTCGCCTACCTTCAGCGCCTCCTCGATGTCATGGGTGACGAAGACGATCGTCTTGCCCGTCGCCCGGTGGATCGCCTTGAGCTCGTCCTGCAGCCCGCGCCGCGTTACCGGGTCGAGCGCACCGAACGGCTCGTCCATGAGCAGGATCGGCGGGTCCGCCGCCAGCGCCCTTGCCACGCCGACGCGCTGCTGCTGCCCGCCGGACAACGCGCTCGGCCGGCGTTGCGCCAGCCCGTCGCCTTGCAGTCCGACCAGCGCAAGCAGGGCCGCGACCCGCTCCGCCACCTTGTGCTTCGGCCAGCCGAGCAGCCGCGGCACGGTGGCGATGTTGTCGAAGACGCTCCAATGCGGAAACAGTCCGCCGGCCTGGATGACATAGCCGATGCCGCGCCGCAGGATCGCCGGGTCGCTGTCGCGCAGGTCGCGGCCATTGACCGTGATCCTGCCTTCATCGGCCGGGATCAGCGCATTCATCATCCGCAGCGTCGTCGACTTGCCGCAGCCGGACGGCCCGACGATCACGTTGAACGAGCCTTCCGCGATCGTGAGGTCGAGCCGGTCGACGACCCGTCGGCCGCCATAGAGCTTGCTGACGCCGTCCAGCGTGATCATCGCTTCGGCTCCCCATTGGCGGCCAGGGCCGAGAAGGCTGCATCGGTCGCCAGCGCGAGCAGGATCGTCGGGATGACGCCGAGCAGGACGAGATCGAGCGCGTTCTGGCCTAGCCCCTGGAAGACGAAGGCGCCGAGCCCGCCGGCACCGATCAGCGCCGCGACGACCGCGAGCCCGATGGTCTGGACGATGACGATCCTGAGACCGGCGAGGATCACCGGCAGCGCCAGCGGCAGCGAGACCTGCAGCAGGATCTGGTTTCGGCGCATGCCGAGGCCCTGCGCTGCATCGATGGTCGCGGCCGGCACCGCATCGAGCCCCGTAACCGTGTTCCGGACCAGCGGCAGCAGCGCGTAGCAGATCAGTGCGATTAGCGCCGGTGTGGTGCCGATGCCCGACACACCGACCGCCTTGAGCCCGGGTACGGCCTCGGCCAGCGAGGAGAGGGGGCCGATCATCAGGCCGAACAGGGCAATCGAGGGCACCGTCTGGACGATGTTGAGCACGGCGAAGAGGCGCCGCCGGAAGCGGGGCCGCCGCGTAGCCCGGATGCCAAGCGGCACCCCCAGCGACACGGCGACGAGAGCGGTGCTCGCGACCAGGAAGACATGCTGTCGCAAGGCCGCCGCGAAGACATCCGAGCGCGCCCGGTATTCGCGAGCCAGCGAGAGCGCATCGAACCAGCCCAGCGCGGCCATGCCGACGACCGGCGCGAGGATGGCGATGGCGAGCAGCAGTCGCGCGCGGGTCGAGAGCCCGGCTTGCTGCGCCAGGTCGATGAAGGCCAGCGCAAGAGCGGCAAGGATCAGCCAGAATGCGGGCCCGAGCGAGGTCCGGGCCGCGGGAACTTCGGGATTTGCCAGTGCGGCCGCGCCGGTGCCGGCGGCGGCCAGGATCAGGATCAGTGCTGCGAGGAGGGCCGATCCGGTCAGGAGCGTCGTTCTCTGGCCGGGCCGGCGAAAGGCCAGCACAAGAAGGCCGGCGGCGAGGATTGCGAGCACCCAGAGCATCGCGGTGCCCGCGACGGCGTGGAGCGGAAGCGGCCGGCCGGGAACGATCCGGTTCGGCGCATGCGACAGGAAGCCGAGCCCGCAAGCGGCCGCAACCGCAATCGCAGTCAAGGCCGGCAGCACCCAATTCTGCACGCGCGCCACCGCGCCGCCAGTCTGCCCCGTGCTTCGGGCGGCGCCTATTTCAGCAAACCCTTCTCCTTGAGATAGGCGGTGGCGACGGCCCTGGCGCTCTGGCCATCGACGGCGATCTTGGCGTTCAGACCCTGCAGCGTCTCCAGCGTCAGCGACTTGAAGACCGGGGCAAGCAGTTCGGCGATGCGTGGATGTCGGTCCAGGACCTCCTTCCGCACCACCGGAGCGGGTTGGTAGACAGGCTGCACCCCCTTGCTGTCGGCGAGCACGACCAGGCCGAGCGCGGCGAGCTGCCCGTCAGTGCCATAGGCCATCGCGGCATTGACGCCCGAGGTGCCGGAAGCAGCAGCCTGTTCGGTGGCCGCCGTATCGCCGCCGGAGAGCACGAGCAACTGGTCGCTCGTCAGCTTGAAGCCATAGGCGGCCTGGAAGGCGGGCAGGGCGGCAGCACTTTCGACGAACTCGGCGGAGCCCGCGAGCTTGACCTTGCCGCCGCCCGAAACCCATTTGCCGAAATCGTCGAGCGATGTGAGCTTCTGCGCCGTCGCGAGGTCGCGCCGGACCGCGATGGCCCAGGTGTTGTTGGCGGGCGCCGGCTGCAGCCAGACGAGCTTGTTGGCCTCGTCCAGGGTCTTCGCCTTCTCATAGGCGGCCTCGGCAGATTTCCAGGCAGGGTCTTTTTCCTGGCTGAAGAAGAACGCGGCGTTGCCGGTATATTCGGGATAGATGTCGATCTCGCCCGCGAGGATCGCGGTCCGGACGATCTTGGTCGGCCCGAGCGAGATCTTGTCCTCCACCGGGATGGCGTTCGCCTGCAGCACCAGCGCGATCATCGAGCCGAGAAGTGCGCCTTCGGTGTCGATCTTCGAGCCGACCTTGACCGCGGTCTGGGCCATCGCCGGGGCGGCCCCCAGCAGGCCGCACAAGACCAGGCCAACTCTGATGAGCTTCTTCATGATCGGCCCTCCCGTCCTTGCCAACGTGTCGGAAAGCATAGCCCGCTAGCTCTGCGCTATTGCAACGTTCTCACGCCGCGAGAGGTTCACGCGATGCGCGAGGCGACGGTCCTGCGGACCGGGTTCGAGGCTAGGCCATCGTCGGGCTTGGCGTAAACCGGCTGCCCAAACGCGCGCAGAATCTCCGCCTCCGGCGGCTGGGCGCGCTGAGCAGACGAGCGCTGCGGCTGCTGTCCGGGAAGCCTTCCTCGGATCGTCGCAAAATCCTGTGTGCCATCGTCGCTGGTCTTGAGCCCAAGCCCTTGCCCCCGGCTATAAAGGTGCCGGCACGCAACGAGACAGGAACTGTTCAGATGGCGAAGGAATTCACTGGCAAGCGGGTGGTCGTCATGGGCGGCAGCCGCGGCATCGGGCGCTCGATCGCTCTCAGCTTCGCGGCGGGCGGCGCAGCCGTGTCGATCTGCGCACGCGGGAAGGGGCCGCTCGAAGCCACCCGCCTTGAGATCGAGGCACATGGGGTCAAGGCCCATGCGGCCAGCGTCGATCTCGCCGACGCGGATGCGATCAGCGCCTATATGCCCGAGGCGGTGAAGGCTCTCGGCGGGCTGGACGTTCTCGTCAACAACGCCTCCGGCTTCGGTCATTCGGATGACGAAGAGGGGTGGGCGGCCTCGCTCAACATCGACGTGATGGCCGTCGTCCGCGGCAGTCATGCCGCGATCCCGCATATGAAGCCGGGCTCGTCGATCGTGAATGTCTCGTCGATCTCGGCGCTGCGGGCCTCGTCGCGGGCGGCGCCTTACGGCGCGGTCAAGGCCGCGGTGATGCACTACACTGCGAGCCAGGCGAAGATGCTGTCACGGCAGGGCATCCGGGTGAACTGCGTCGCGCCCGGCTCGATCGAGTTCCCCGGCGGCACCTGGGAGGATCGCAAGACCTCCAACCCCGAGCTTTACCAGGCGACGCTGGCGAGCATCCCCTTCGGCCGCATGGGCAAGCCTGAGGAAGTCGCCGAAGTCGCGCTCTTCCTCGCGTCGGAGAAGGCGAGCTGGGTCACCGGCCAGTCCATCGTGGTCGACGGCGGGCAACTCGTCGGTCCCTGATAGGGCCCGTCGTTGAAGGAGGCGCAGCCCTGCCCGATCGAGCCCGACGCGACGCCATGACGGGCGGACGGCCGATGGCGCAGGGAGCGCTTTGCGGGTTCAGCCATTGAACGAGACGTGGTCGATCTCGATCACGTCGCCTTTCCGGCGAGCCGGGCTTTTGCCGGCAGCGGTCCCCGGGCGCCTGATCTGCTGGCCGTTTCAGGCAGCCCCGGCTCGCTCGTCACCGGTGCGCAGGTTTACCAGTTCGGCTCCTGTGCGACCGCCGGCAGCAGAACCTCGGGCGCCGGCAGGCGGCCCTCGAACCAAAGTCCTGCGGTCGCACGCGACATCGCCGCGCCGTCATGGCCGACGCCGGGCACGACGATGCGCGTCCAGTTGCAGGGCAGCCCGAGCCGGGCGGCCTCGGCGCGGGCGAAGTCGAGCATGAACTGCGAACGCGCGAAGCGATGCGGTCCCTGGGCCAGCGCTTCGGGATTGGACGGCAGGTTCGGATCGGCGGTGGCGATATCCTGGTCGCCGGCCAGGATCGTCATCGGATAGGCGAGCCAGCGAGCAACATCGTTCTGCGCAAGGCCAAGCCCGCCGAGGCCCTCCGGAAACGGACGATCCAGCGTCGGCAGCGTGTACCAGCCGGGATTTCCGGCCATCGCGGCCTCGAACGGCTCATGGCTCTGCGTCGCCAGCAGGCGGTGCAGGAACTGGCCGCCGGCGGAGTGGCCGTAGATTTTCACGCGCGTGCGGTTGGTCATGCCGCCCTTGCGCAGCGCCGCGACAACGCGCTCCGGCACGGCATAGAGCCAGTCCGCCTGCGGCGCCACCGCGCGGTCGGCCGTCAGCACGAGCCCGTTATTGTAGCCCTCGGCGCCGTTGAAATGTTCGGAGCCGAAGGTCGGTGCGACGATCAGCAGGTTGTGCTTCTCGGCCGCCTCGATCCAGAAATCGCGGTAATCGTCGCCGTTGCGCATCATGCCGTGCTGGACGAGCACGACTTCGTCGTCCGGCCCGTGCCGCTCGGGGCGGTAGAAATTGATCTCGAACGGCCGGTCGGGATGCCGTGCGTCGACGAAGGGCACGCAGCCGCGGCCGCGCGGCAGGACGAGCTCGGTGGTCACGGGCGCTTTGGTCGCAACGATCATGGAGAGCCTTCGAAGCTGTGCAGATGGCAGGCGGCGCTGCGGCCGGGCGCGATCTCGGCCAGCGCGGGGCGGACCTCGCGGCAGACCGGCATCGCCTGGGGGCAGCGCAGGTGGAAGGGGCAGCCCGGAGGCGGCGCGAGCGGCGATGGGATCTCGCCGCTGACGCGCTCGAAGGCGCGCTTGCGGCCCTGGGCCGAGGGGATCGCCTTGACCAGGGCCGCGCTGTAGGGATGCGCCGGCGCCTCGAAGACGTCTCTCGCCGGCCCGATCTCGACGATACGGCCGAGATACATGATCGCGACGCGGTCGCTGATATGGCGCACCAGGCCCAGGTCGTGGCTAACGAAGAGATAGGTCAGCCCGAGCCGCTCGCGGATATCCATGAACAGGTTGATGACCTGCGCCTGGATCGAGACGTCGAGCGCCGAGACCGGCTCGTCGCAGACGAGGAATTCGGGCTTCACCGCCAGCGCGCGGGCGATGCCGATGCGCTGGCGCTGGCCGCCCGAGAACTGGTGCGGGTAGCGGTCGCGATAGGCGAGATCGAGGCCGACCTCGCTGAGAGCCCGGTCGACCTCGGCGTCGATCCGGTCCTTCGGTACGAGCTTGTGGACGGCCAGCGCCTCGCTGACGATGCGGGCGACCTTCATGCGCGGGTTCAGCGAGGCATGCGGGTCCTGGAAGATCATCTGGACCTTCAGCAGGAAGGCGAGCTTGTCCTTGCCCCGCAGCTTGGAGACCGGGCGGCCGTCATAGATCGCCTCGCCTTCGGTCGGCTCGATGATGCCGGTGGCGATCCGAGCGAGCGTCGACTTTCCGCAGCCGGACTCGCCGACGAGGCCGAGCACCTCGCCCTTCATCACCGAGAGATCGACGCCGTCGACGGCCTTCAGCGTCTTCGGCTTCTCGCCCTGGCCGACGGCCGCGAGCAGAGTCTGGGCGATGTTGCTCTTGCCCTTGAAATGCTTGCGCACGCCGCGCAGCTCGAAGAGGGGCGTGCTCATGCGACGGTTTCCAGCGCAGTGACCGGGTTGTGGCAGCGATAGTGTCGCGGCCCTTCAGCGACCGGCGGCGGATTGATCTCGGCGCAGATCGCAAGCGCATGGTCGCAGCGCGGCCGGAACGGGCAGCCGCTCGGGCGACTGTCGATGCGCGGCGCCATGCCCTCGATCTGGCGCAGGCGCCCGCCGGGCTCGACCATCGCCGCCGAGGAACCGAGCAGGCCGCGCGTATACGGGTGGCGGGGATTGTCGAGGACCAGGTCGATCGGCCCGGTCTCGACGACGCGGCCGGCATACATCACCGCGATCCGGTCGGCGAGCTGGGCGACGACGGCGAGGTCATGGGTGATCCAGATCACCGCCGTGCCGGTCTCGCGCGCCAGCTTCTGCACCTCGTAGAGGATCTGGCTCTGGATGGTGACGTCGAGCGCGGTGGTCGGCTCGTCGGCGATGATCAGGTCGGGCTCGTTCAGGAGCGCGATCGCGATGGCGACGCGCTGGCGCATGCCGCCGGAGAATTCGTGCGGATACTGCTTCAGCCGCGTCTCGGGCGAGGAGATGCCGACGCGGCCGAGCGCCCGCGCGGCCAGGGCCAGCGCCTCGGCGCGCGCGACCTTGCGATGCTCCAGCACCGCCTCCGCCATCTGCTCGCCGATGGTGAGCACCGGGTTCAGCGTCATCAGCGGATCCTGGAAGATCATCGCGATGCGGTCGCCGCGGAGCGCGCGCAGCCGTTCCGGCGTCGCTTTGCGCAGGTCCTCGCCCTTGAACATGACGCTGCCGGCGACGACCTCGCCGGGCGGATCGATCAGCTGCACCAGCGAGAAGCCGGTCACCGACTTGCCGGAGCCGGATTCGCCGACCAGCCCCAGCACCTCGCCGCGCTCCACGGTGAGATCGACGCCGTCGATCGCGGCCCAGGCGCCATCGAGCGCGTGGAAGACGGTGCGCAGGCCGCGCACCTCGAGCAGGCTCTGGTCGCTCATGAGCGCACGTTCAGGCTGCGGCGCAGCCTGTCGCCGACGAGATTCAGGGACATGATCAGCAGGACCAGGGCGATGCCGGGGAAGACCGCGATCCAGTATTCGCCCGAGAGCAGGAACTCGAAGCCGTTGGCGATCAGCAGGCCGAGCGAGGGCTGCGTGATCGGCACGCCGACGCCGAGGAAGGACAGGGTGGCTTCGAGCGTGATCGCTCCGGCGATGCTGATCGAGGCGACGACCAGCACCGAGCCGATCGCGTTCGGCAGCAGATGCATCAGCATGATGTGGCGGGTCGGCAGGCCAAAATTCACAGCAGCCTCGATATATTCCTTGCGCCGCTCGACCATGGCGGCCGCACGCATCAATCGGGCGTACTGCGCCCACTGAACCAGCACGATCGCCAGGATCACCTTGTCGACGCCGCGCCCGATCGAGGCCAGCAGCACCAGCGCGACCAGGATCGAGGGAAAGCCGAGCATGAAATCGACGATCCGCATGATGATGGCGTCGACGGCGCCGCCGAACTGGGCCGCGACGAGCCCCGCCATGACGCCGATCACCAGCGCGCCCAGCGTCGCCAGCAGGCCGACCATCAGGCTGGTGCGCAGGCCGTAGAGGATGGCGCTCAGCATGTCGCGGCCCTGTGCGTCGGTGCCGAGCCAGTAGGTCGCGCCCATCATGCTTTCAGCGCCCGGCGGCAGCCGGTTGTCCATTACGTTGAGCGCGGCGAGGTCGTGCGGGTTCTGTGGGGCGATGAAGGGAGCCAGCACGGCCAGCGCGACGAGGATGCCGAGCAGGATGGCGGCGCCTCGCAGTGTCGGCCGGCTGCGGATGCGCTTCAGGACCAGGGCGCGCAGCGGCGTCGCGGCTTCGGAGGGGATGCTCATGCGCTGCCTCCCGAGAGCTTCACGCGCGGGTCGAGGGCGGCGTAGAGGATGTCGACCAGGAGGTTGACCGTGACGAAGAGCAGCGTCGCCAGCATGACATAGGCGACCACGACGGGGCGATCGAGCTGGTAGATCGAGTCGATCAGCAGCTTGCCCATGCCCGGCCAGGCGAACACCGTCTCGGTGATTGTCGAGAAGGCGACGAGGCTGCCGAATTCGATGCCGATCACGGTGACGACCGGGATCAGGATGTTGCGCAGGACGTGCCGGCCGACGATGCGGCGTGGCCGCACGCCCTTGGCGCGGGCGTATTTGACGTAGTCCTGCCCCATCGCCTCGTTGGCCCCGGCGGCGACGACCCGGATGAGCAGCGCCATGTTGGGAATCGAGAGGTTCAGCGCCGGCAGGATCAGGTGCTTCAGCCCATTGGCGGTGAACAGGCTGGTCTGCACCCCGAGGATACTGACGGTCTCGCCGCGCCCGGCCGTCGGCAGCATGCCGAGCACCACCGAGAACAGCAGGATCAGCATCATGCCCTTCCAGAAGCTCGGCAGCGAAAAGCCGAGCACCGTTCCGGCCATGATCACCCGCGCCGGGCGGCTGTCGGGGTCGAGCCCGGCATAGAGGCCGAGCGGCACGCCGACGACGATGGCAAGCCCCATCGCCAGCAGGACCAGCTCGACCGTCGCCGGCAGCCGCGCCAGGATCAACGAGATCGCCGGCACGCCATGCACGAAGGAGCGGCCGAGATCGCCCTTCAGCGCATTGCCCATGAAGGTGAGATATTGCTGCCAGACCGGCAGATCGAGGCCGAGCCGGCGGATCAGCGCCTGCCGCTCGGCATCGCTGACCTGCGGCGGCACGAGCAGCTCGATCGGATCGCCGATGCCGTAGACGGCGAAGAACACGACGACCGAGACCGCGAGCAGCACGAAGATGCTCTGGATCAGTCGCTGGAGGATGAACGCGGTCATGAAAGCCCGAAAGGCTGATACCCGTCACGGCCGGGTCATCCGGTCGTGACGGGGCGATTGCGTGATGTGATCGGCTGGCCGGCTTACTTGGCCGGCTGCATCGACATGGCGAGCGTGAACTGGTCGGCTCGGCCGGTGACCTTGATGTCGGCCTTCGAGGCCCAGATCGTGCTCTCGAAATGCAGCGGGATGAACGCCGCGCCTTCCAGGGCCCGGGCCCCGGCCTTGCGCAGCAGTTCCTCGCGCTTGGCGTCGTCGAGGGTCTGGATGGCCTCGCGGATCAGCTTGTCGAACTCGGCATCCTGCCAGCCGCCATAGTTCGAGCCGCCGATCGTCTTGGCCTCGTCGGCCGTCGCCGGCCACTGCCGCAGGAAGGACGCCGCCTCGCCGCTGGTGGAGCCCCAGCCGCCGAGCGCGACGCTGAATTCCTTCTTGGCGCGGCGCGGGAAATAGATCGCGCGGGTCATCGCGTCGACATCGGCCTTGATGCCGACCTGCGCGAGGTACTGCGCGACAGCCTGGGTGATCTGGCCGTCATTGATGTAGCGGTCATTGGTCGAGGACAGGGTCAGCTGGAAGCCGTTGGGATAGCCGGCCTCGGCCAGCAGCTTCTTCGCGCCCGCCGGATCGTACTTGATCACCGGCGGATTCGGTAGCGTGCCGAACATGCCGGTCGGCAGGAACTGGTAGGCCGGCTGCGCCGCGTTATCCATCAGGCGCTTGACGATGGCGTCGCGATCGATCGCCATCGACATCGCCCGGCGGACGCGGACGTCCTTGAGCGGGTTCTTGTCGCCCTCCGCCTTGACGAAGGGGCTCGGCTCGCGCGCCACGTCGAGCTGGAAGTAGATCACCCGGGTCGAGGGCGTGATGACGGTCGAGAAGCGCTTGTCGGTGTTGATGCGGCCGAGATCGCGCGCTGCCGGGTTCTCGATCACGTCGTAATCACCGGCGATCAGCCCGGCGAGACGCGGCCCGGCATTGGTGACGGGCACGAAGCGAACCACGGCCCAGGGCTGCTTGCCGCCCCAATACGTGTCGTTGCGATCGAGCTCGATCGCGGAGCCGCGGACATAGCTCTTCAGCTTGTAGGGGCCGGTGCCGATGGCGGCGCTGCCGTCGTTGAAGGTCGTCAGCGTCGGCCATTCGCCGGTGACGCCGCAATTCTTCTCGACATCGAAGCTGAGCGCGTCGTGCTTGGCAGTCGATGAACTGATGATGCCGACGGTGCCGACCAGCGTGGGCAGCAGCGGCTCGGGCTGCTTGGTCTGGATCACCAGCGTATGCGGATCGGGCGCGGTGACGGAGGCGAAATTACCGGTCACGTCGGCGAAGGAGCCGGTGATCTTGGTCTCGTTCTTCAGGGTGCGGCAGAAGGTGAAGATCGCGTCGGCGGCCGTGAACGGCTTGCCGTTCGAGAAGGTCACGCCCTGGCGCAGCTTGAACGTCCAGGTGTTCTTGCCGTCGTTCTCCCAGGAGAGGGCGAGCGCCGGCTTGACCTTCTGCTGCTCGTCCTGCGTCGTCAGCCCGTCGAAGATGTGCTGAGCCAGCGCATTATTGGGGGTCAGGTCATGATAATGCGGGTCGACGGCCGTGGGCTCGGAAGCGAGCGCGACGCGAAGGGTTTGCGAAGTGGCCGGCATGGCCCACAAGCAAGCGCCGGCGAGCAGCGCGCCAAGGCGATAGATGCGCATTATGGAATCCCCTTCTGAGTCGCTGGCAGATTTTGACAGCTTTACTTTCGTCAAATATCCATCATGAAAATTTCTTCTCGTCAATCGATGTGGCAGGCGACATGGTCCAGGCTCTGAAGCCGAGCACAGATCTCGCCAACCGGATCGCCAGGGCCTACCCCACGCTCAGCAATGGGCATCGGCGCATTGCGGATTTCGTGCTGCAGCACCCGCTCGAAGCTGCGACCGTTTCGATAGACGGGCTCGCCGACAAGAGCGAGGCTTCGAATGCTACGGTGACCCGCTTCGTGCGCGTGCTCGGCTTCGCCTCGTTCAGCGAATTCCGGGCGGCGCTCGCCGCCGCATTGCAGCTGGCGATGCGGCCGGTCGATGAATTCGCCGACGCGCGGGCCGCGACCGCCTCCACCGTCTCGACCTTCGTTGCCGCGCTCAAGACGCAGCGCGCCAATCTGGACGAAGCGATTTCCGCGCTCGACACCGCGACCGTGGAGGATGCCATCGCGGCCATCCTGGCGGCGCGCAGGATCTTCATCGTCGCATCGGGCGCAAGTCATCCGATCGCGAGCTTCATCGAAGATGGCCTGGCCCTGTATTGCGAGGCCGATGTCGTCTTCGCCACGGCACGCGGCGGACCGGAGCGCGCCTACCGCCACCTGAACTCCGCGGCTGCTGGCGATCTCGTCATCGCGATTTCGGTGCCGCGCTACTCGCGCACCACGGTGCAACTGGCCGCTTACAGCCGGGAGAAGGGGGCCAGGGTGCTTTGCCTCACCGATCTCCCGACCTCGCCGCTGGTGCCTGTCGCCGATCTTTCCCTGTTCGCACCGGCGCGAAATCCGCTGCTGCCGAATTCTCCCGGCGCGATCTTCGCCCTCGCGGACGCGCTGATCACGGCGGTGGCCCGGGAGCGGCCCGACGCGGTCGAGGCGCTGAAAGATCTCAGCCGCAGCCTGCTCTGGACCTTCCAGCACTGAGGGCCCTGCGCATCACCCGTGCTGGCCGGCCGGATATCCGCGGAAGGCCTTCGGCGCGGGAAAGGAATAGGCGCCGCGCTTGCTCGTCGTGAGGCGCAAGGTGACCAGCGCTTCGGCCTGCTTGACCGCCGCCCCGACCCCGTCGATCACCGGCACGCCGAATTCCTGCAGCAGCGACTGGGCGAGGTCCGCCATCCCCGCGCAGCCGAGAACGATCGCCTCGGCATGGTCGGCCTCCAGCGCGAGCGCAATCTCCGCCTTGAGGCGGGACACGGCCGGCGAGCGCGGGTCCTCCAGCGCGAGCACCGGGCTGCCCGTCGCCCGCACCCGGACCTTGCCGGCCATGCCGTAGCGCCCGACCAGTTCCTCGACCGGCACGCGCGCCCGCAGATCGGTGGTAACGATCGTGATCCGCTTGGCGACGAGGCTGGCGAGCGAGAGCGCCGATTCGCACAGTCCCAGAACCGGAATGCCGGCCATCGCCCGCGCCGCGTCCAGGCCGGTATCGTCGAAGCAGCCGATGATTGCGGCGTCCGCACCGGCCGCCTCGCTCTTGCGAAGCTCCGCGAGCAGGCCGGGCACCGCCAGCGCCTCGTCGTAGTAGCCCTCGATCGAGGCAGGCCCCGTCGCGGCGGTGATCGCGACGATTTCGCTCGAAGGCGCTGCGACCGCAACGGCGGCCGATGCCATCTTGCGCGTCATCGACGCGGTCGTGTTGGGATTGATCAAGGCGATACGCATGGGAATTCGGGCTCAGGAGGCGCGATGGCAGGCGATCAGGCGGTCGTCGAGCGATCGGAGAAGGGGGGCGGTCACCGAACAATCCGGCACGGCGATCGGGCAGCGCGGATGGAAGGCGCAGCCAGAAGGCGGCGCGATCGGGCTCGGGACCTCGCCCGACATCGGCCTGCGCTCCCGGTTGGGTCGCTCGACATCGGGAATCGTGTCGAGCAGCAGCCTCGTATAGGGATGGCTCGGGCGGCTGAAGATCGCCTCTGCCTCGCCGCTCTCGACGAAGCGGCCGAGATACATGATCGCCAGCCGGTCCGACATGTGGCGCACGACCGAAAGATTGTGGCTGATGAAGAGATAGGTCAGCCCGAGTTCCTTCTGCAGCCTGACCATCAGGTTGAGGATCTGCGCCTGCACCGAGACGTCGAGCGCCGAGGTCGGCTCGTCGCAGACCAGGAAATCGGCTTCGGTCGCGAGCGCACGCGCAATCGAGATGCGCTGGCGCTGCCCGCCGGAGAAGGCGTGCGGGTAGCGCTCGGCATCGGCCCGCGACAGGCCGACGGTCTCGAGGAGGTCGCCGACGCGCCGGGTTACCGCCGCCTCGTCCGGGCGCAGCTTCAGCTCGCGGATCGGCTCGGCGATGACGTCGCCGACGCGCCAGCGCGGGTTCAGCGAGGCGTAGGGGTCCTGGAAGATCATCTGCACCCGCGGCGGTCCGAAGCTGCCATCGGCACGGCGGATGTCGTGGAAGTGGAGCGCGCCCTCGGTCGGCCGCTGCAGGCCGACGACCATGCGCGCGAGCGTCGACTTCCCGCAGCCGGATTCGCCGACGATGCTGAAGGTGGTGCCGCGCTCGACGGTGAAGGAGACGTTCTCGACCGCGCGCAGGATGCGGCGCGGCTCGCGCGAGAGCAGCCGGGTCAGGGCCGGCGGCGAGACGTCGAAGCGGCAGGACGCGGCGGAAACGGTGAGGATGGGGCTCGGCTCATGCATGGGCCGGCTCCGTCAGCGGGAAATGGCAGGCGGCGGCATGCGGATGGCCCGGCAGGCCGGGCTTCACGTCGCGGCAGAAGGGCTGCGCCCGGCCGCAGCGCGGGTTGAAGGCGCAGCCCGGCGGGATCGCATTGAGGCGCGGCATCGCGCCGTCGATCTGGTTGAGCAGGTCGTGGCGGGCGTGGATGCTCGGGATCGAGGCCATCAGCCCGGCCGTGTAGGGGTGGGAGGGACGGCGCGTGACCTCCTCGACCGGGCCGATCTCGACCACGTTTCCGGCATACATCACGGCGACCCGGTCGGCCGTCTCGGCGATCACGCCCATATCGTGGGTGACGAGCATGATCGCCGTGCCGTGCTCGCGGCAGAGCCGCTTCAGCAGGCTCGTGATCTGGGCCTGGATCGAGACGTCGAGCGCGGTCGTCGGCTCGTCGGCGATGATCAGGCCGGGCTCCGCGCAAAGTGCGAGCGCGATGACGACGCGCTGGCGCATGCCGCCGGAGAACTGGTGCGGATGCTGGTCGATCCGGGTTTCGGCCGCGGGGATGCCGACTTCCTTGAGCAGTTGCAGCGCCCGCGCCCGCGCCTCCGCCTTGCCGACCGGCAGATGGGTCGTGATGGTCTCGACCAGCTGCTCGCCGACGGTCAGGAGCGGGTGGAGCGAGGTCAGCGGGTCCTGGAAGATCGCGCCGATCCGCCTTCCGCGCAGCCGCCGCATCGCCTCCGCCGGCAAATTGTCGATGCGCTGGCCGTCGAGATGGATGCTGCCGCCTGAGATTCGCCCAGGCGGGTCGAGCAGGCCGATCACGGCGGTTCCGGTCAGCGACTTGCCGGCGCCCGACTCGCCGACCACGCCGAGGATCTCGCCCGGCGCGATGTCGAAGGAGACGCCGTCGAGCGCGGTCAACGGGCCATGGCGACCGTCGAAGACGATGCGCAGGTCGCGGACGGAGAGCAGGGGGGCCGGCGTCGTCGCGCTCATGCTGGTCATCGCCTCCGCTCGACGGGATAGCTCGACGAGAAGATCTCGCTCATCGGCGGATTGCCGAGCGTGCGCTCGGGATAGCGCGCCATCACGCCCTCGAACTGGGCCTGGGCGCGCTTCTTGTCCGCGGCCTCGTCGACGCCGGGAATGACGCGGTCCTGCATCGCGAAGCGGCCGTCGATGATCACGGTCGAGAAGTCGCGGCCATGGCCGGCGAGCAGCATCGTCTGGATCGGGTCGATGACCTGCCCGAGATGCGGCCGGTCGAGGTCGAAGACGGTGATGTCGGCGCGGCTGCCCGGCTGCAGCCGGCCGAGATCGGGCCGGCCGAGCGCATCTGCCCCGCCGATCGTCGCGGCATCGTAATAATCCTCGCTGCGCACCGCCCCGACAGTGCCGGCGGTGACGCGCGCCAGGATCATGCCGACCTGGAGGTTCATGATCATGTCTGGCGGGCTGGTGTCGGTGCCCATGCCGATCCGCAGGCCCATCTCGCGATAGCGGCCGAAATGGTCGATGGTGTTGCCGTGCCGCCCCGAGACAAGCGGGCAATGCACGATGGTCGCACCCGCATCGCGGATGATCTCGAGGTCGCGGCCAGGCCGGGCGATATGCCTGCTGCCGGAAACATAGGTTCCGTGCGGCAGCAGGGAACGCTCATTGAGGAAGCCGAGGCTCGCCAGCCATTCCGGCGGGCTCATGCCGTGCTGCGCCAGCACGAGGTCGTATTCGATCTTCGACTGGCAGCAATGCAGCCGGACCGGCACGCCGAGCGAGCGGCCGGCGGCGGCCGTGCGCCGCAGCAGCTCGGCGGTGGAGGTCTCGATCCGGTCCGGCGCCAGCATCGTGCGGATGAGCCCGCCCGCCGCGCCCTCGAAGCGCTCACAGAAGGCGATGGCCGCGTCGAGCTCGGCCAGGCCGCGGGCCTCGTCGTAATGGGTGATGATCCGCCCGTCCGCCTCGACGACCTGATTGCCGGTGCGATAGGCCGGGCCGAGATAGGCGCGCAGTCCCAGCGCGGCGGCGGCCTCGGCGGCATCAGTGAACTCCTCCGCCGTCTCGCCCCACGCACGGTAGAACAGCGAGGCGATCGGCAGCGCGGTGGTGATGCCGTTGCGGATCAGCGTCGCGAAGGCGTGCTTCTTCTGGAAAGCCAGCTCCTCGCGCGAATACATCTCGTAGGGGCCGGCCTCGAGATAGCTGCGCGGCCAGACCCGGCCCTTCTTCCAGGCCGGCTGGTTGTCATAGGCCAGGATCGTCGTGTCGAGATCGGAGAGCGCGTCGAGATCGACGAAGCCCGGCCCGATCAGCGCGTTGCCATAGTCGATCCGGCGCGCGACCTCGCCGTCGAAGCCATGGCCGGTGAAGACGACCTCGCCATCCTCGAAGACGATCTCGCCATGCTCCAGCAGGGCGTGCCGGCCATTGCGATGGCCGACCAGCCAGCGCGCGGTCAGGAGCGTGCGGCCCTGCGGCCTTTCGGCGGTGCGCAGGGTCACGGTGCGGTCCTGACCGAGACGCCATCGCGGGCGACGATCCTGCCGCGCTTGACGACGCGGCGCTTCGGGGAGCGGGTGACGATCGCCTCCGCCACCGTCTCGCCCGGCACCAGGACGAGGTCCGCGACGCAGCCCTCGCCGAGTCCGTAGCCTTCGACACCCATCACCTTGGCGCCTTCGGTGGTGCAGACGTCGAGTGCCAACCGCAGTTCGTCGTCGCGGCGGAAATTGTTGCGCAGGCCGACGAACATGGCGCGTTCCAGCATGTCGGCATTGCCATAGGGGCCCCAGGTGTCGCGGATGCCGTCGGAGCCGGAGCAGACGCGGACGCCGGCGCCGAGCAGCTTCTTCACCGGCGGCGCCGGGCGGCTCGCCGGGCCGGTCGTCATGATCGCGATGTCGAGCTCGGCGAGCTGCTCGATCAGCGGCTCGACCAGGGCCGGGTCGGGCGTGCCGAGGCAGAAGGCGTGGCTGATCGTGACCTTGCCCTTCATGCCGAGCGCACGCGTCCGCTCGATGATCATGTCCATCGAGAAGGCGCCGACCTCGCCCGGCTCGTGCAGATGGATGTCGAGCGGCTTGCCATGGCGCTGGCAGAGCTCGAACACGGCGTCGAGATGGCCCTTCGGGTCGCGGTCGATGGTGCAGGGGTCGAGCCCGCCGACGATTCCCGCGCCGAGCTTCAAGGCCTCGTCCATCAGTTCCAGCGTGCCCGGGCGACGCAGCAGGCCGGATTGCGGGAAGGCGACGATCTCGATGTCGACGATGTCGCGGTATTCGTCGCGGGTCCGCATCACGCCCTCGACGCCCCATAGGCCGTGGTCGGTGTCGACATCGACATGGCTGAGGATATGGGTCGAGCCGGTCAGCGAGGACTGGATGCTCTGGCGGGCGGATTGCCGGGCCGGGTCGATGTCGAGGCGGCGCTTGTTCAGGCGCTCGTTGTCGATCTTGTCGAGCAGCTTCGGGCCGACCTCGTTGACGTACCAGGGCTGGCCCCAGAGGCTCTTGTCGAGATGGGTATGCGCCTCGACGAGGCCGGGCAGCATGATCTCGCCGCGGCCATCCTCGATCGGAGTGCCGGCAGGCGCCTCGATGCCCGCCGCGATCCGCGCGATCTTGCCGTTCTCGATCAGGACGTCGACGGCGGAACCGGCATAGGGACGGACATTCCTGAGCAGCAGGGAGGCGGTCATCGCAGGCGTTTCCTCTTTTCTTGCATTGTCGTGGTCGGGCTAGCACCCACCGTCATTGCGAGCGCAGCGAAGCAATCCAGCTGCGGCAGCGCTCGACGTCCCCCTTGGATTGCTTCGCTGCGCTCGCAATGACGGGAACGAATTCCATGCGCCATCACCGCAGCTTCGGGTTGAGCGCGTCGCGCAGCCAGTCGCCGAGCAGGTTGACGCTGAGCACGATCAGCCCGAGCTGCAGCGCCGGGAAGACGACGAGCCACCACGAGCCGGAGAACAGATACTGGTTTCCGATGCGGATCAGCGTGCCGAGCGAGGGCTGCGTGATCGGCATGCCGACGCCCAGGAAGGACAGCGTCGCTTCCGAGAGGATGGCGAGGCCGAGATTGAGCGTCGCCGCGACCATGACCGGCGTCAGCGTGTTTGGCAGGATGTGACGGCGCATGATGCGCGACGGCGAGACCCTGATGATGCGGGCTGCGAGCACATATTCCTTGCGGCGCTCGACCATGGTCGAGGCGCGCACGGTGCGGGCGTATTGCACCCAGTTGGTCAGGGCGATCGAGACCACGAGCACGAGCGCCGCGAAGGGCTCGCGCAAGGCCGGCGGCAGGAGCTCGCGGAAGATCGCGCTCACCAGGATCGCCATCAGCAGCGTCGGGATCGACAGCACCGTGTCGCCGAGCCGCATCAGCAGGTTGTCGATCCTGCCGCCGTGATAGCCGGCCAGGAGTCCGATGGTGACGCCGATGCCCATCGACACGATGACGCTGGCGAAGCCGATGATCAGCGAGATACGCGTGCCGTAGAGGATGGCCGAGAGCACGTCGCGCCCCTGCGGATCGGTGCCGAGCAGGAAGGGCCATTCGCCGTCGGCGCTCCAGATCGGCGGGATCTCGGCCTTGTCGATGTAGATCTGGCTGAGGTCATAGGGATTCTGCGGTGCGATCAGCGGCGCCAGGAAGGCGCTGGCGACCAGGATCGCGAGCACCAGCGCCGAGAGCCAGGCGGCGGGCGTGCGCCGGAAGCTCCAGCCGATGTCGCTGTCGAGGAAGCGGCGCAAGCCACCGCGGATGGCGTCAGCGCGCATTGGCCGCTCCCGAGACCGCATCGTCGCGCAGGCGCGGATCGACGATGGCATAGGCCAGGTCGACCACGGTGTTCAGCGAGACGAAGATGAAGGAGACGACGATCAGATAGGCCGCCATCACCGGAATATCGACGAAGGTCACGGCCTGGACGAAGAGCAGCCCCATGCCCGGCCACTGGAACACGGTCTCGGTGACCAGCGCGAAGGCGATCAGGTTGCCGATCTGCAGGCCGGTGATGGTGATGACCGGCATCAGGCAGTTGCGCAGCGCGTGGCGGAAATGCACGGCGCGGGGCTTGAGGCCGCGGGCGCGGGCGAAGCGGATGAAGTCGGTGCGCATCGTCTCGAGCATCTCGGCCCGCACCAGCCGCATCACCAGCGTGATCTGGAACAGCGAGAGCGTGATACCGGGCAGGATCAGGGCGCGGCGGCCGGATGGCGTCAGGAAGCCGGTGCTCCACCAGCCGATCTGCACGACCTCGCCGCGGCCGAAGGCCGGCAGCCATTGCAGCGTGACCGAGAACAGCAGGATGAGCAGGATGCCGACCGCGAAGCTCGGCAGCGAGACGCCCAGAACCGAGACGAACTGCAGGACCTTGGCCGGCAGGCTGTCGCGCCGGATCGCGGTGTAGACGCCGAGCGGAATGCCGACCGCCAGCGAGAGGAAGGTCGCGACCAGCACGAGCTCGAAGGTCGCCGGGAAGCGCTCCGAGATCAGGGTGAAGACATCCTGCTGGTTGCGGAAGGAGATGCCGAAATCGCCGCGCAGGGCATTGCCGACGAAGGTGGCGAACTGCATCAGGAAGCCGCGGTCAAGCCCCAGCCGCGTCCGCAGCTCGTCACGCTGCGCCTGGCTCGCCTGCTCGTTCAGCATCAGCTCGACGGGGTCGCCGACGAAGCGGAAGATCAGGAAGGCCAGGAAGGCTACGGCGAGCATCACGCCGGCTGCGTTGAGCAGTCGCTTGAAGAGCAAGGCGGGCATTATCGTTCGATCCCCTGATCTGAGCGAGCTCCCTTGTCATTCCGGGGCTTCGCGAAGCGAAGAACCCGGAACCCACGACCGGGTAACGCGATGGCAAGCGCCTATCGCGGCCGCTCACCCGGTCGTGGGTTCCGGGTTCACGCCTGCGGCGCGCCCCGGAATGACAGCGGCCTCACTTCATCACGGTCAGCCACAGCCGCGGCTTGTTGTCCGAGGCCTGCACGGTCGAGGCGACGGTCTGGCGCATCGCCCAGGCCATCGGCTGCTGGTGCAGCGGGATGAAGAGATGCTCGGCCTTCGCGATCTTGAGCGCTTCCTTCATCATCGGGATGCGCTTGCTGTCGTCGAGCTCGACACCGGCCTTGTCGATCAGCGCGTCGATGCGCGGGTCGCCCCAATTGCCCCAGTTGAACACGCCGCCGGTGCCACTCTTCGAGCGCAGCACCTGCACGAGCAGGGAGTACGCGTCGATCATCGGCTCGTTGGCCCAGCCGAAGGAGATGACGTCGAAATCGCCCTTCACGCGCTTCGGCGCCTGCTGGCTGCGCGGCGCCATGCTGAGATTGGGCTTCAGGCCGGCGCGCGACCACATCGAGGCGACCGCCTGGCAGAATTCCTCCTCGTTGACCAGCGAGTCGCTCTGGCAGTTCATCTGGAAGGAGAAGCCGTTGGGATAACCGGCATCCGCGAGCAACTTCTTGGCGCCGTTGAGGTCAAAGGGCAGGCGCTCGTCCTGCGACGGCTCGTAGCCCGGAATGGCCGGAGCGACGAGCGCGCCGGTATTGCGGGAGAGGCCGCGCATCGCGCGCTTCTGCACGGCGTCGATGTCGATGGCGCGATAGAGCGCCTCGCGCACCTTGATGTCCTTGAAGGGGTTCTTGTCCTTCACATCGCTTTCGAACAGCGCGTCCTTGAGGTTGAAGGCGAAGAAGACCGAGCGCAGCTCGTTGGTCTGCAGCACCTTGACGTCAGGCGAGGCCGAGAGGCGCGGCAGGTCCTGCAGCGGGGCGACGTTGGTGAAGTCGATCTCGCCGGAGAGCAGCGCCGCGACACGGGTCGAGGCCGAGGTGATCGGGTTGAACTCGATCTTTTCGAGGTTGTGCTTCGGCTTGTCCCACCAGCTCGCATTCCTGGCGAAGACGGTCTTGGAATCGGCACGACGGCTCTCGACGAAGAACGGCCCGGTACCGTTGGCGTTGTCGGTGGCGTAGCCCTTGACGCCCTTGCCGGAATCCGTCGGCAGCAGCGAGTTGTTGGCCTCCATCCACTCCTTGTCGAAGATGAAGATGTTGGTCAGGTCGTTCAGCAGCAGCGGGTAGGGCCCGTTGACCTCGATCTCGACGGTATGGTCGTCGATCTTCTTCGAGCTCTTATAGGCCGGCAGGTTGCCCTTGAGCGGCGAGGTCTCGTGCGTCACCCGCTCCAGCGAGGCGATGACGTCGTCGGCGGTGAACGGGTTGCCGTTATGGAACTTGACGCCCTGGCGCAGCTTGAAACGCCAGACCGTCGGCGAAACCGTCTCCCAGGATTCCGCCAGCGCCGGCTCGATCTTGAGATCGCCCGTGTAGCGCACCAGCCCCTCATAGACGTGGTTGAGCACCGAAAGCGTGAAGGTCTCGCCGAAGGAATAGGGGTCGAGCGAGGCGATCTCGCGGGCCGCGCCCCATTTCAGCGTCTTCGCTTCCGCCACCCCGCCAAGGGCCAGAGCCGCAGCGGCCGCCAATAGCCAATGCTTCTTCATCGATCTCTCCTCTCGATGAGCCGTGGCGCGTTTGGCGCTCGTCCGGCTCGGACCCCTCTGCCGCCTTTTTAGCCAGAGTGATGCTTCAGGCGGCATATCGTGTGCGATTAATAATCACTATTGCATACGATAATTGAACGGTATTGTATGCTTTCATTGGACACAAGGGAAAAACTGGAGCTGGGTCGCGTCCCATGGCATCGAGCGTCTCCCAACTCTCGGAACCAATGCGAAGAATCGTCGCCATGTCGGAATCCCGTGCCCCAGGATCGCGCGCGCAATCGGTATACAAGGCGTTGCGCCGCGCCATCATCGAGCAGGCGCTGAAGCCCGGCATGAAGCTGCCGGAGGATTCGATCGGCGAGCAGCTCGGCGTCAGCCGCACGCTGGTGCGCGAGGCTTTCGGGCGGCTCGCCATCGAGGGCCTCGTCGAGCAGAAGCCGAACAAGGGCGCTTCCGTCGCCTATCCGACGCTGGAGGAAGCGCGCGACGTCTTCGACGTGCGTCGCGGGCTCGAGCGGCTGGTGGCGGAGACGCTGGCGGGCCGGCTCACCGCCGCGCAGGCGGCCGAGCTCGAGGCCCATGTGCGGCTCGAGGAAAAGGCCCATGGCCAGGACGGGCCGGAATCGATCCGGCTCTCCGGCGAGTTCCACATCAAGCTCGCCGAGATGACCGGAAACGCGCTGCTGCTGCGCTATGTGCAGGAATCCTCGTCGCGCTGCTCGCTGATCCTGGCGATCTACGGCCGGCCACACTCATCCGAATGCGCCGTCTCCGAGCATCGGCAACTGATCGAGGCGCTGCGCGCCGGCGATGCCGCGCGCGCCACCGAGCTCATGGACCATCATCTGCGCTCCGTCGTGACGCGGGCGCTGCTCACCCCCCGCATCGAGCGCGACATCCGCGACGTGCTCGCGCCCTATGCCCTCAGCGAAGGATTGACCCCGTCGTGACCGCTCACCAGCCCGTGGCTCCCCGGACGCAGGACGCGCCCGGTATCGTCACCTTCGATTTCGCCGCGCTGACGCCGCGCGAGCGCTACAAGCTCCTGATCGGGGCGGTGGTGCCGCGGCCGATCGCGCTGGTCACGACGGTCGATGCCAACGGCATCGTCAACGCCGCGCCGTTCTCATTCTTCAACTGCCTCTCGGCCGACCCGGCGATCCTGGCGCTCGGCGTCGAGTACCGTCCGACCGGCGCGCAGAAGGATACCGGCCGCAACGTCCGCGAGACGCTGGCCTTCACCGTCAACATCGTCTCCGATGCCTTGGTCGAGGGCATGAACGTCTGCGCCGTGCCGTTCGAGCCGGGCGCCGACGAACTCGCCGAGGCGGGGCTCACCGCAATGCCCGGCGTCAAGGTGCCCTGTCCCTGGATCGGCCAGGCACCGGCCGCCTTCGAATGCCGCCACCACACCACGCTCGGCATCGGCAATTCACGCGAGATCATCCTCGGCGAGGTCGTCTATGCACATTTCCGCGCCGACACGGTGAATGACCGGCTCCATGTCGACCCCGCCGCGCTCGATGCGATCGGCCGCATGGGCGGGCAGGGCTATGCCACCACGCGCGACTATTTCGACCTGCCCACCATGTCGGTCGATGCCTGGCGCGCGGACCCCGGCCTGGCGAACGCCCGCCGTTAGCGTTTCCGATCGAGCTGAAACGCTGCCTCCGTCATTGCGAGGAACGTCAGCGACGAAGCAATCCAGGGGCGGCCGTGCTCTACGTCCGGCTGGATTGCTTCGCGGAACTTGTGCTCGGGAGGTGAGACCCTTCTTGAGAATCGGGTCTCGACGGAAGCGAAGCCCCATGCCGATGGCAGTCTCGCGGGCGAGTGGTGGCGCAAATTCGCGGCGGCTCGGCCTTGGATCGTTGGGCACTCTTCGTCTTCGCGTTCTTCTTCATTCAGGAGGCAGTGACGCACGGCAGGCCAACTCGCCGCGGCGGTCCCCGTTGCTCCTGTTGCTACTGCTCGTCTTGGCCGGGCCATACCTCTACTTGGTGATCGAGCAGCGAGGTCGGCGCGCGGCACGGGAGCCCGGTGGCGAGCTTCCAGGAGAGCTGTGGCGGACGATGCGCGTGGCAGTGGCAGTGGCCCTGCGGCGAGGCGCAGAGCTCCCGCGCGTCAGAAGCTGACCCTGATCTGGGCCGCTCCCCCGAGCCGGCTGCCGCTGGCTGAGATCTCGCCGTCGAGGTTTAGACTGAGCGCAAGATGTTCGCTGAGCGATGTCGTGATGCTCGCGCCGATGAGCGCGCTGTTGCGGCCGGCCACCGCCCCTGTCGTGGTAAAGCTCGCGCCGGGGATACCGATCAGGCTCGCGGTCAAATCGGCATCGCGGTGGAAGTAGTGAGCCTACGCGGCGCGCAGATGCCCCTTGAGTGGGATGCTGCCGATCATCGCATCAGCGTCGAGCTAGACACCGAGCTCGCTGCGGCTATAGCCGGCGATCACATGCCGACCGCTTGGGCCGTTGCCGAGGGCGTGGAATGGAGCTGCGTTCGGCCCCCATCTCGCCCGTGACGTCGCTCCGTGGCGGCTCTCGCGCCAGTCTTACGCCAATGCGCTTTCCAAGTCCGATGATTGGTAGGGCTTCACAACCAATCGCGTTCTGCTGTCGAGTGCAACCCCTGGCAGTTGGCTCATGCCTGACGCGAACACCACCGGCAGGTGCGGCCGCGTCTCGCGCAACCGATTTGCCAGTTCGATCCCGCTTAGATCCGGCAACCCGACATCGGTCACGAGCCGGTCGATCTCCTGCGTTGCGGCCAACTGCATCGCTTCGTGCGCATTAGCGGCTTCCAACACCGTGTGCCCCATGGCTCCGATCAAGTCCGCAGTATCCATGCGGATCAATGCGTCGTCTTCTACGAGCAATACTTTCAAGCGCCGGGCTACGGAGGCGTTTGCCAGCTCGGATGCGACAGCGGCGCTTCCCAGCAGCTCGCGGACTTTGCGAGCGAGCGCTTCTCGTGTGTAAGGCTTTGAGAGCAGGCTCACACCCTCGTCGAGCCGTCCGCCATGGACGATCGAGTTCTCGGTATAGCCAGAGGTGAAGAGCACGTGGAGATTTGGAAGACGCTGCTTTGCCTTGCGGGCGAGCTCGGGACTTTTCAGCGCACCGGGCATGACGACGTCCGTGAACAACAAGTCGATCGCAATGCTGCTCTCGATTACGGCCAACGCTTGCGCGGCGTCTTCGGCCGTCAACACGTGATAGCCCAACTCGCCCAGCAGGCTCACGACAGTATCACGCACAGCAGCGTCATCCTCGACCAAGAGGATGGTTTCGCTGCCGCCTGTCACCGGGCTGCTGTCGTACTCGACGACATTATCCTCGGCCTTGTGCGATCGGGGCAGGTAGAGGCGCACTGTCGTACCATGGCCCGGCTCGCTGTAGATCTTCACATGACCGCCAGATTGCTTGACGAAGCCGTAGACCATCGACAGGCCGAGGCCCGTTCCCTTGCCCTGGGGCTTGGTTGAGAAGAACGGCTCGAACACTTTTTCCAGGATCTCAGGCGACATGCCGGAGCCGGTATCCGTGACGCTGATCGCCACATATTGTCCGGCAACGACCTCGTTGTTCGCGCGTGCGTACATCTCATCGAGGAACGAATTTCCCGCCTCGATCGTGAGTTTTCCGGTGCCCTCCATGGCATCGCGAGCATTGATCGCGAGATTGAGCAGTGCGTTCTCGACATTGGTGGGATCGGCAAAAGTGTTCCAGAGCCCGCCTGCGACGATCGTCTCGATCTGGACGGCTTCGCCAAGCGAGCGTCTCAGCAAATCATCCATGCCCCGAAGGAGGCGGCCGACATTGATCGCACGCGGCGCAAGCGCCTGGCGGCGCCCGAAGGCAAGCAACTGAGATGCAAGCCGTGCCCCTCGCTTCACGCCTGTCATGGCGTTCTGGAGCCGTCCGCGGGCCTTGTCCGACAATTCGGCCTCCCGCCCGACGAGTTCAATATTGCCGCCGATGACCTGAAGCAGATTGTTGAAATCGTGCGCGACCCCGCCGGTCAGATTGCCGACGGCCTCCATTTTTTGTGCCTGGGCAAGCATTGCCTCGATGCGATGTCGCTCGTCGGCCTCTGCCTTGACCTTGCCATGCGCCTCGACGAGTTCGGCGGTTCGCTCCCTGACCTTATCTTCGAGTTCGGTCTTCGTCCCTGCCAGCTGCCGAGAGGCATCCGACAGCGCGTCTCGAAGCGTGATGAACTCACGCAGCCGGGTCGGTATCGATAGCGGCTCAGGCGAGCGCCCCAGAAACGCGCTCGCTTTGGTCAAGGCGCTTAGAGGCGTGGCGACCATCCGCCAAAGAAAAAGCGCGGCCAGCGAGCTGAGTAATAGCGAGATGATGCCGCCGGCGAGAAGCCATTGGACGGCTGTCCACAATGGGCGTTCGATAACGGCCTGTCGGATGTTTGCAGCAACAAGCCAACCCGATAGCTCCGAGCGCGCGTACCCGACCAGCACCTCGTCCCCGTTCGCGCTCGTCCCAACAAAGACGCCCTGGCCGCCCTTGGCTTGAGCGAGGAAGGCAGAAACGCCTGGATGCCCAGAGAACCGTTCATGCTCTTCGGACCGCGTTACATAGACACCAGCTCGATCACCGACGCCAATGAGCCAGGCACGAATGGCGTTTGCCCGTACGACATCCGCGACCAGTTTTGTCTCGGCGCTTACATGCAGCAGGTATCGGGGCGATCCCTTGACCATGATCGGCACGATCACGGCGATGAGCGGCTGCTGCGCCAGTGCTCCCTGGAAGACGTTGGAGACGACCGGTCGCCTCCCGGCAATGACCTCATCGTCGCCGGGTAGCGGTGTGAGCGGCAGGGGCGTGCCCCAGGGGCGCCGAGTATTGACCAGCTGCTGCCCAGAAAGCTCGCGTAACCCGACATCGACGCCGATGAACGCTTTCACAGCTGCAGCCTGGCGACTGAAGGCTTCGAGATTGCCGTCTTGGAGTGCTTCCGAGGTACCCAGCGTTTGTAGCGTGGCTTGCCAGCCGCGCAGCTGCTGATCCACTGCCGAAGCGGCGGTACTCGCGACCTGCATTGCTTCCTGACGGTAGCGCCCGCGCTCCGCGTCCGCGAACCGAGCAAGCAGCAAGGCGGAGAACAAAACCCCAGGAATGACGATGATTGCAAATAGCGCAAGAATGATGTGTCGCGTCGGAACGCTGCGCCTAAACTCACGAGCCATAACGCATTGTTTCCGCGAGAGCCATTTGGCACCAATCACACGCACCGTCCGGATAGACAATAGCGTCTCCTTGGTAAGGGGCTCATTTCAGCCACTGCGCCGCAAGAGCGGTTGCTGCGACACTGTCGAGATCAACGACAACGCCTTGACTGCTGCGGGCATCATCTCCAATCCGGGGGGGGCGCTGGTAGCTGTGCCGCTTGCAGTCCTGCTCAATATCGGAGCGGTGAATTCTGCTTCCGCCGGTGGCGGCGCGGGAGGTGCTCTTTTTAGCGGTTCTGGCGGCGTCGGCGGGAGCGATTCCCCCATTGGCGCTCATCTCTCGACTGGTCGATCAATGCCGGTGGTATCACAACGTCCGCCGAGCGCCCGGCCGCAGCGTCGATCTCACGGTAAGGCGCAACGATACCGCCTTCGCCTCATCCGCCGTGACCCGCAATCAGATCGCGACGGCGGACAGCATCGACAGCATCGGCGTGGCCGCGGGCCACCCCGTACACGACGCAATCGCGCAATTGCCTGACGACAAGGCGCTGATCCGCCGAAGCTTCGACCAGCTCTCTGGCGATATCCGTGCCAGCGCCAAGACCGCGCTGATCGAAGATAGCCAGTTCGTCCGCGATGCCGCGGGCGATCGTATGCGGGCCGCCTTCGGCGGCGTCGCGGCCTCGTCCCTGCCGGTGATGGCGTTTGCCACAGACGGCGCGGTGCTGGCCCCTGTCACCACTGAGCGCCCAGCTTTCTGGGGGCAGGGCTTTGGCGCCTGGGGCCAAACCAATGGCGACAACAACGCTGCCGCTCTCAAGCGTTCGACCGGCGGTTTCCTCATGGGCGCCGATGCCTCCATCCTCGATGGCTGGCGGTTCGGCGTGATCGTCGGCTATAGCCGCACGAGCTTCAGCGCGAAGGATCACGCTTCGACGGGAAGCAGTGACAATTACCATGCCGGCGTCTACGGCGGCACGATCTGGCAGGTGCCGGGCGGTGTGCTCGGCCTCAGGACCGGCCTTGCCTATACCTGGCACGACAGCACGACCAGCCGAAGCGTCACCTTCCTTGGATTCGGTGACAGGCTGCGTGGTCGGCATGATGCCGGAACCTTCCAAACCTTCGGCGAACTGGGCTATCGCATCGATACCAACGTTGCAGCCTTCGAGCCCTACGCCAACCTGGCGCATGTCAGCCTGCGTAGCGACGGCTTTGCGGAACGAGGTGGCGCCGCCGCTCTGTACGGCGCCGGCCAGACGACGGATACGACCTTCACCACGCTCGGCCTGCGCGCTTCGAGCAGCGTTGCTCTCGCGGGCCTCGATCTCGTCGCGCGCGGTACGCTCGGCTGGCGGCATGCCTTCGGCGAGACAACGCCGCTTTCAACACAGGCATTTTCGGCCGGCAACGCCTTCTCCGTCGCCGGAGTGCCAATCGCTCGAAACGCTGCCGTCGTCGAAGCCGGGCTTGATCTCAAGCTGACACCGCAGGCAACTATCAGCCTCTCCTACGAAGGGCAGCTCGCCAACATCGCGAACCAGCACGGGGTTTCGGCCAATTTCAACGTGCGGTTCTGATGGTGCGGTGAGGTGGGGATCATTGATCCCTGCCAATCGGCCACTCCTCGAACCTCTTCACTGATAACCGCTGGCCTTAGGTCGATCACCAGTGCGCACCATGCGGTCGAGCGGTGGTTTATCCCTCGCTGGCTGCCGTCTTCACGCGCTGGCGCTCGACCATACGTCGGTGTCCACGAAACCGGCAGCAGGCCAACTTTCAGAACCGCACAATGAAATCACATTTTTGATCGGCATCGAACACAAATGGGGAATAAGCGGGAATCAGGAAGCAGCCAGCATGGAGGGCCCCATGTTGCTTATTCGCTCCGACCTCGATTTCATTCTCGCGCAGATCATCCAGGCCGAGACCAACGCCCCAGTAACAGACCCCTCGCTCCCCGTTGGGCTTCGTACGGTTGACGGCACGAACAACAGCATCGTGGCGGGGCAAAGCGATTTCGGCTCGGCGGATCGGATATTCCCGAGGCTGACTGATCCGGTTTTCCGCACCGCGGAGATGTCGAGCTCATACGCGCAAACGAGCGGCACGGTGATCGACAGCGAGCCCCGCGTCATCAGCAACCTCGTCGCTGATCAGAATGCCCTCACGAATCCCGCCGCGGCGGCCGTGGATGCCAATCGCGACGGCTTCATCCCAAACGTCTCGCCCGACGGCGGAGCGCCTTTCAATCAGTGGTTCACGTTGTTCGGCCAGTTCTTCGACCATGGTCTCGACCTGGTCGCCAAGGGCGGGAGTGGGACGGTGTTCGTGCCGCTTCAGCCCTATGATCCACTCTATGTGGCGGGAAGTCCGACGAACTTCATGGTGCTGACCCGGGCCACGAACCTGCCCGGAGACGATGGCGTTTTGGGAACGGTCGACGACGTTCATGAGCAGACCAACCTGACGACGCCGTTTATCGACCAGAATCAGACGTATACGTCGCATCCGTCCCACCAGGTCTTCCTCCGCGACTATGCACTCGACGAGAGCGGCGCCCCGGTTGCGACCGGGCGCCTCCTCAATGGCTCTGGTGCGGGCCTTGCCACTTGGGCCGACGTCAAGACGCAAGCCCGCGATCTCCTCGGAATCGACCTTGCGGACGCGGATGTCTCGAACGTGCCGCTTCTCGCGACAGACGAGTATGGCCGGTTCATCCGTGGTCCGAACGGGTTTCCGCAGATCGTCATGGCTGGAGAGGATGGAATCGCCGGCACACCTGACGACAGGCTTGTCGAAGGCGACCCAGCCGATCCCATCGGCACTGACGGCGCTATCCGCACCGGGCACGCCTTCTTGAGCGACATCGCGCACGAGGCGGTTCCGACCGGAAAGGTTGCTGATGGCGACACGGAGGTCAGCCTCGCGAATCTCGACGGCTCGGATGTCAGCGGAAGCTACGACAATGAGCTTCTCGACGCGCACTACATCGCCGGGGACGGACGTGCCAACGAGAACATCGGCCTCACGGCCGTGCATGACGTTTTCCACGCCGAGCACAACCGAATGGTGAATCATCTCAAGGAGGTGATCCTGGCGGAGACGGACAAGGATCCAGCCTTCGTAGCCGAATGGCTCGTGGCAGGGGTCGATTTGTCCGACGGAATCCAGGACATCGAATGGAACGGCGAGCGCCTGTTCCAGGCGGCCCGATTCACCACCGAGATGCAATATCAGCACCTCGTCTTCGAGAACTTCGCGCGCCTCATTCAGCCGAACATCGATGCGTTCGAGGCTCACGACGTCTCCATAGACCCGGCCATTACCGCCGAGTTCGCGCATACGGTGTATCGGTTCGGCCACTCGCTGTTACGGGAGACTGTCGACCGCGTTGACAGTGACGGCAACGTGGTGGACGCCGACCCCTCGACTGCCGGCGACCAGCAGTTGCGCCTGATCGACGCGTTCCTCAACCCTCTCGCCTATGCGGCGTCGGGGGATGAGGCGGCGGCGGAGCTGGTGCGCGGTGCGACCGTGCAGGTCGGCAACGAGATCGACGAGTTCGTCACCGGCGCCCTTCGCAACAACCTGCTCGGCCTTCCCTTGGACCTTGCCACGCTGAACCTTGCGCGCGGTCGCGACACAGGGGTGGCGCCGCTGAACGCCATTCGCGCGGAACTCTTCGAGGCTACGGGAGACGAGAACCTGAGGCCCTATGAGAGTTGGGCCGAGCTTCGCGCCAACATCAAACACCCTGAATCGCTCGTCAACTTCATCGCGGCCTACGGCGTTCATCCTCTCCTGGACGATGCTGCCACAATCGATGAAAAGCGTGCCGCCGCCATGACGCTCGTCTACGGGGTTAGTGATGACCCTTCCACCGAGGTCGACGAGGCCATTTCTCCCGACGCGGACTTTCTGAACGGCACGGGTGCCTTTGCAGGTGTCGAAACCGGCCTCAACGATGTCGACTTCTGGATTGGCGGCCTGGCCGAGAACCCGCTCGCATCGGGCGGGCTGCTCGGCTCGACGTTCAATTTCGTTTTCGAGACACAGATGGAGCGCCTGCAGAATGGCGACCGCTTCTACTACCTCTCGCGACTCGAGGGGACCAACTTCCTGAATCAGCTTGAGGGTACCTCGTTCGCCGAGATGGTGATGCGCAACACCGGAACGACCCATCTGCCCTTCGATGTTTTCTCGGTCCCGACCCACACCATCGAGGTGGGCGACCCAGCGACCTTCCCCGTTGGTGAGGACGGCAGCGCCCTGGTCATCACGGGGCGCGGGGGCGCGGTCGAGTTCGTCGGGGCCGACCCGGTCGTGATGGGCGGCACCGATGACGACGACACGATTCAGGCAGGCGACGGTGACGACACCCTTTGGGGCGATGCCGGTAACGATACGCTCATTGGCGGCGCCGGAGGCGATTCGGTGATCGGCGGCGATGGCAACGACCTGATCACATGTGGAGAGGGCGACGACTTCGCCAACGGTGCTGCCGGCAACGACCTTATCTTGGGCGGCGATGGCTCGGACCTGCTGGTCGGCCTCGAGGGCCGCGACGCAATTCTGGCCGGAGCTGGCGACGACGAGGTGTTCGGGGGCCTGGACAATGATGCCATCGACGGCGGCGCCGGAAACGATGAGCTTCTCGGCAACGAAGGCGATGATACGCTCAGGGGCGGCGAGGGGGACGACCATCTTATCGGTGACAATGGTGGGTCCTTGCCCAAGGCTGTGCCGGACACCGATATGGCAATCTTCTCTGGCCGGTTCCGTGACTATACGATCACTCATAACGCCGATGGCACCATCACTGTAACCGACACGGTCGGAACAGATGGAACTGACACGCTCGAGAGCATTGAATGGTTGCGTTTCGCAGACAGGACAACGCGGGCTGAGGATGGGACGAGAGCTCTGCGTTCCTCGGTCGCGTCCATTCAGGAAGACGCTCTTGTGTTCAGGGATGAGCCAGTTGGCGATCAAGCCGACATTGGCAGCCTGGCTGGGGGGCTCACCGCGCCGCGATCTCCGCTGGTTTTCGTTGAAGCAGAAACGTTGGTGTTTGGCGATCTGGGCGTCCTTGTTCCTGATGACATAACCGATATTTCGCCCGCGGAGGGGGGGGCGCTCCAGGTCGATTTGCCGATCACTCTGGATGCTCCCGCGGTGATCGAAACGGCGGCTATGATACCAATCGCTCCACCAGATCCGTTCCTGTTGTAGCTTCCTGCGGTATCGCCAAATTATCGGCTACGGAACGCGGTGCTGGCCTGCCCCCATCAGGTGGCCCRGTTTTAATCTAATGCATGGTGGGCTTGGCGGCCACGGTTGAGATGGCCCGYGAAGTGGGTTGGGTTTGTGCAGCCGGCCAGAGCACGGCGGGCGGTGCTGGCGGCTTGTA
>NZ_LMJT01000044.1 GCF_001429395.1 Allobosea sp. Root381 | reverse complement strand
GAAGTGGGTTGGGTTTGTGCAGCCGGCCAGAGCACGGCGGGCGGTGCTGGCGGCTTGTAGCCGAGCGAGGAGTGCGGGCGGCGGGTATTGTAGTGCTGACGCCAGACCTCGATGACGATCCGAGCCTCGGCGAGGCTGTAGAACAGCTCGCCGTTCAGAAGCTCGTCACGAAGCTTGGAGTTGAAGCTCTCGCAGTAGCCGTTTTCCCAAGGACTGCCAGGCTCGATAAACGCCGTTTTCGCGCCGACTGCCACGATCCACTCCCGCACCGCCTTGGCGACGAACTCGGGACCGTTGTCCGAACGAACATGCCCGGGCACGCCGCGTAGGATGAAGAGATCGGATAGCACGTCGATGACGTCGGTGGCTTTGAGCTTCCGGTCGATCCGGATTGCAATGCATTCCCGGGTGAACTCGTCGATCACGTTCAGCATGCGGAACTTCCGACCGTTGTGGGTGCGATCCTCGACGAAGTCGTAGGACCAGACATGATTGGGATACTCCGGCCGAAGCCGGATGCATGATCCGTCATTGAGCCAGAGACGGCCTTTCTTCGGTTGCCTGGCCGGCACCTTCAGCCCCTCCTGACGCCAGATCCGCTCAACGCGTTTGACGTTCACCGCCCAGCCAGCCGTCTCCAGCATGGCCGCGATCCGGCGGTAGCCATAGCGTCCATAGCGGGTGGCGAGCTCGACAATGTCGGCGGTCAGCGCCGCATCGTCAGTGCGGCCCTTCGGAACCTTGCGTTGCGTAGATCGATGCTGCCCCAGAACCCGGCACGCCAACCGCTCCGACACGTCGAACTTCTCGATGACGTGGCTGATGCAGCGACGGCGGCGGGCGGGGCTCAGTAGTTTCCCGACGCAGCTTCCCTCAGAATGAGCTTCTCCAACGTCAGATCCGAGACGGCTTTGCGCAGCCGCTCGTTCTCCTTCTCCAGATCCTTCAGGCGCTTCACCTGGTCGGACTTCAGCCCGCCAAACTCCTTGCGCCAGCGATAATACGTGAACGCCGTCACGCTGATGGCCCGGATCGCCTCCGCAACCGGGCGCCCCTGGGACAACAGCACGTCGACCTGCCGCAGCTTCGCGACGATCTCTTCAGGCTTGTGCTTCTTCTGCGGCATCGCGGGCATCCTCCAAAGGCTCAAAAAGCCTACTTCAGGGAGGGCCACTTTTCAGGGGGCAGGCCAACCTGCCGCAGCTTCGCGACGATCTCTTCAGGCTTGTGCTTCTTCTGCGGCATCGCGGGCATCCTCCAAAGGCTCAAAAAGCCTACTTCAGGGAGGGCCACTTTTCAGGGGGCAGGCCAAAACTGCAAACACCCGGGTTAGATTATATGCCGGCCTACGCGCTTTTTTGGAACTGCCTTCATCACGGGGGTGTGGGGCCGCAGTAGGAGTCGCCCATGCCCCATTTCAAAGTTACCAGCGATATCGACGGCAATATCGACGAGAATATCGTTGAATTTCCGACTGTAGGAGCGGCTAAGGACGATGCTCAGATTGGGTTAGCGGACGCGGCCCGAGACACGTTGCCCAACGGGTCGCACGCGACATTCAGCGCGCTCGTCGAAGATGCGTCAGGGAATGAGATTTATCGAGCTTCGCTAGACTTCAAGGCGAAGGATGCAGGCGATATTTTTGAAGAAGACCGCCAAGCTGACGAGGCCGCTGACGCCGTCGCTTTAGCGCTCAGAAAGCCCACGCAGCAAGACTAAGACCTTAGCGAGCCTTTCGCCCAGCAAGTGTTTGGCGCGCGCTCGCCGGCAGACAGATGCATACCATCTTCACTGCTGGCATAGCTGATGACTGTGAGGTAGCGGTGGGTGAAGGTGGTCACCAGTAAGCTAATTTCATCGCCACCCGTGGGCACAAAGCGCACATCTTGGGCGAATTCTTTCTCGTCGATCTCGCTTAGGTCACCGAATATCGTACCGTAACGCCGCTGGCCCTTCTTAGGTAGGGCAAAAAGGTATCTGACAAGCGCTGCCGTGCCGTCACACAGGATTAACCTGCCTTGGCCGGATTCCATGATGTTCTCGCTTAAAACTCACCTCGGCGCGCTAGCGGACAGAGGGATCATGCACAGGGATACCGCGCCGTTGCATCGGGCGCCTGTTCCGCCTGAATGGCAAGCATTTCACTGTCGCAGGCGCGCGCAGCTAGAGTCTCTGACCGGACGGACGCCCCGTAGTGTGATCTCGGCGCGCAGCTTCGCGACCGCCGTATCACCTCGCACTCTTCCTTCCACTCCTCGGACCAGGCGCTGACCTCTCGGCCGCCAGCAAGGATTAGGATCGACGCGCGTTCCGAGGCGGGCGGGATGTTTGATGACGGTCAGAGGGATTTGCGTGAATCGAAGGGAGTTTCCGCGCAGGCCTGGATGATGCGCCTCATTCGGTATGCGTTGGTCAGTGCACCGTCTGCACTTCCGCGCCGTCGGGATCTATGACGGCTGCCAAGCCGATACGCTCGACACCATCCGCAAATGCGGCCCAAGCCTCGACATCAGTTTCAAAGGTTTCCTGCCAGAGGGTAGTGTCGCCGGCTTCTTCGACCACCTCAAGGGTCCATCCACGGTCGCCGGGGAACCTATAGATCTCGACATCGACCGTCAGGCCGTCGGCGGAAAATCGCTTCGAAAGGGCAGAGCGCGTGAGGTCGGGCATATCGGTCATGATCGACTCCCGATCGAGCTAGTGAGGCGCGAGCCACTGTTCCGGAGGACCGGCCAGCCGAGCTAGCCTTCAAGGGCACGTCGCTCGAAACTCTGAACGGGAGCGCCGGTTCGACTCCAGTTGCGTTACATCCAGAGCCCGCATCGATATTTAGCGCTCCGGATGCTAGGCTCAAGCGGTCGATCAATGCCCTGAAAATACCAGAAGCTTGATCGGCAGAACGGTCGCCTGAACTCTTAAAAGCAGCGCGTGGACTAGCCCCACGGTGTCGACAGCGTGGAGGACCACACTGCGGCCCGTTCCCACTTTGCCCGACGCGATAAGATCGTGGTTGCTAGAGTAAGCGTTGGCAATGCAGCTGCTGCCGGGAACAACGCCGTCCAAACCTCCTTCATAAAGCGGCTCCAGGAAGGCGAGAATAGTGCCGGGCGCTCGCGCGTGCTGGGCGTCGATGAGCTGCTCTCCGCCACGGAACTGCCCCGCCGCGATGAAGTCCTGCACGCTTGTCACCACCATCGGGATGACTGTCCAGGGCTTGGACAAGCAGGTGATCTCAGCGATCATGCCGACCTTCAGAACCTGTGCCTCAACTTGATTAAAGCCCGCCTGGATTGCTTTGCGCCCTGCCTCCTCCGGAATGAGGATGCCGGCCGGACGCATGAACGGATTGACGATATCGCCCACTCGCAGCGCGAACTGCTCGATGTGGCCTGTGAAGCCTGCCCGTACCACCGTCTTTGCAAGTTCAACCTGGGCCTGGGCGAGAGCCGCCTGGGCACTCGCCTTTTCGGCCGGCAGCACCACGGAAATCCGCGTCTGCGCCCCTTCTCGGGCGGCAGTCGCTGCGGCCACGGCGGCTAGTCGACCCGCAACTAGGTTTTCCAGGCGCTCGATCTCGCGTTCCGCAACTGTTCCGGAGTTGCGGGCCCTTAGCTCCTGTTTCGTTTGCAACTCATCGAGCGTCTGCTTGTGCTCGCTTCGCGCCTCCAGAATCTTGGCGTCGTTCGTCTGGATATCGACATTGGCCAGGACGACAGCAGCCTCAACCTCGGCGATCTTGCGATGCGCTGTCTCGATCTCCGCGTCCTGCTTGGAACTGTCGAGCCTGAAAATTGGCGCGCCCTGGGCGATTTTGTCACCGCCGAGCCGAACATAGATCTCCGCAACCCGCCCATTGGTCTCTGGCAGGATCGGCACTGTTCGGAAGAATAGCGTCGCATTAGTCGTCGAGGGGTGGTTGTAGAAGATCACCGTGATCAGGCCGACCGCCAGCATCAGGCAAGTTACGATGCCCCAGCGCAGCTCAAACCAGACGGAATATAGTGTGATCTCATGACCAATTCGCTTACCTTGGCCATAGCGGCGATAGAGATAGTCTGGCAGGATGGTCAGAAGCGAGCAGAGCAAAATTTCAAGCATGGCCGGACGTTCCAGTCTCGTCGCGCTTGGCGTCGGCTGGAATCTGCGTTAGCAACCGCTCAGCTGCCGTGTCTGCTGCGTCTGCTCCTTGGCCTGGTGCCTGCCGGGCGATTTTCTCGAGCGAACCCGCCATACGCCGCTGCGGGCCCAAGAAGTCAGGAATTTCGATCAGAGCCAGCAACAACCCCGCGACCCAGAAGAGATGGATATGTGTGAAGAGGGCGAGGAGCCCCAACACAGCGACAATCTCAAACTGGAGCTTATGCGCCTTATGCGCCATCCGTTCGGGTAGCGTATGGAGCCGCAGGAAAATCAGACCTACGCCCAGAATTGCTCCCAGCACGGTCACGATCGCGACTACGAGGAGGATGTCCGTATCACCAGGCGCTGTAATGAAAGAGGGCAGGTGAGACGTGGCTGCTGGGTGCGGGGGCATAGCCAAAGCAGCTCTCCAAGCGACGTCTCGCGAAATCGACGATCCTAGCAATTGAAGGCGCAGTCAATGGGCGTGTGAGCTTGGCGACGCAGGAGGAAGTGAGAAAGCTTGATGACCGCGCTATGAGAGCCAGCCAATGCGACTAAAAAGGCCGCTCCCAGAAGGCTTGCTGCAGATCGTCGCGCTACATCCAGAAGGACGGGACGCGGGCATCGGCCAAGTTCTAAGAAACTACTTTTGGAACATCATTGCCGCGCTGGCGACTTCAGACCGCATCGCATTGAGCGAAGCTCGGAGCACTCGAATGTCGGCGCTCATGGCAGGCGCCGCGTGCTGCTCTTCCCAGTACAGGAGTGTGTTGTGCCAACCGGTCGTTGTTTCGATCAATGCCCGCATCCGCTGCAAAGTCCGTTCGTCCACGCTGGCCGCAGCTCGCTCGGCGTTGCGCGCAAGCTCGACGAGGTCACTTGCTTCCACGCCCCAGATTGGCAGCGCTGTGCGCAGCTTCAACATCTGAACGTTAATGTCGTCGGTCTGGGGCTTTTCCATCGGTAAGGTGTGCGCCGACTCCGCGGCTATTCAAAGGCGCAAGCGGCCGACGATCTATCGCGAAGCACCACTTCCCAATCAGGTGCTACGCCGCAATTGGAACAAGCCCGCCGCTGCGTTCCCCATTGGATAATGACATAGCAAATGTCAGCTCTGGGCCAAATCGCCCGCCCTTCGCTCGGGCGAGATGCGCCATTTGCCGACATTGAGACGCCGCCCGAGAGCGGACGTCCGGCACGAGCCACCCTTACCCGGCTCGGGACGGCCCGCTCGGGTGGAGGTCGTCGATGACGCTCGCGTAGGGAATGTCGTCCCGAGCGCTCGGCCAGATGGGGATGGCTGGGCGGAAGTTCGGGGCAATGTCAGCTAGGCTCGATACCACGCGAACGATATCACCGCGGCCGCCATCGCTACTATCGCCGAAACTACTACTCCCGTCGCCTTCGCTGGTGACGCCGCGCCCGGCCGCCTTGGACGGGCGACGATGCCGATCCGGATCTCTGCCGCTTCTGGCGTCAGCTCAGCCCGGTCTGACCATCGCGGCCGCGGCCTCGCATCGATTTTTGCCGGCTCGGCCTTTCGGCCTCAAAGGGAGTATCTCCCATGAAGGAATCGCAGTTATCGCCTTTGCCGCCCATGCCGGACCGCGACACCCCTCGCGATGCGACCACGGGCAGTCGACTCCAAAAGCTGGCGCAGGAACCGCTTCTCGCGAAAGCTCCGCGCAGCGTTCAGTCAGCATGGCGTTCGAGGCGCATGACTCATAGCTGCGCAGCGCCATAAGCGGTCGTTGGTCATTTGCCCAATAGCGGACATCTACGCCATTTGTTCTGGGATCATTTCAGAGGGCTCGGCGCATCTTTTTGGATACCACCCCGACCTCGTAGAGAGCCCGATTGAACAAGCCGTCCAGCGCCGGTGCTTGAGGGAAATCGCCGAGCTCCACCTGATAGGCCAGCAATGCCTCAGTCGCTGCCCTGATCTCTACGGAGTCGTTCACGAAGCTCGCAGCTGGCGAAACGAAGGCCTTCGCGATCGTCGCTTCGGCGACCAGGTCGCCGCCGAGCGCGGCCAGCACGAATGGTGCGACCTTGGCCGGCTCCGCACGGATCCGTTCGCTCGCCTTGTGGAACAGCCCGACGAAACGTCCCGCCGCCTCCGGCCAGCTCTTCAGCAAAGCTCCTGACGCGGCAACGACAAAGCCCGGGATGTTGGGAAACATGGCCGGCGAGTTGACGATACGTTTGATGCGGGGATCGCGTCCAGAAAGGCGCAGGGCTATGACACAGATAGGCTGAGGCGAACCCAGCAACAAGGTATCAAATGCCACATCAGATCGGCACCATCAAATGCGGCCATAATCGCAAGGATGGAAATAATCGCTTCTAGACTTGCAAGATTATCCTGCGCGCACCATTTTAAGGCAGTCTCGAAACGCATCGGGATTTTACTTCAGAGCATTTGCGCGAATTGCCCCGATCTGGGCCAATCGGAGCCCGGCCATGACAAATATTTCCGGGCACTGGTTCATTTATCGCGTTTGGGCCGCAGACCGCTATCTGGTTTGGTTCGCGCATGGTGGCCTCATCGCCGCGTTCGCACTGGCCTTTGCACTCGTGCTGAAATGATGTCTCCCATGGAACCGCATCGGGAAAAGGCTCGGCTTGCAGCCGCGGGCTATGCTCCAGCGCCGGAGGCGTCGGCCCTGATCTATGGAATGATCGGCATGGCGCTCTTCAGCGTCGGCATGTGGGGAGCGGGCAGGTTTTATGACATGCCTCTGATCCCCCACTTGTCGTTGGTTGGTGTTGGCTCGCTGATCGCGTTTCCGGTTGGGATCTGGTTGCGAACGAAGCGGAAGCGGCGCCATGTCGATGCCTATCAGGCTGAGCTGGTGCGTCTTGGGGCAGGGCGCAGGTCATGAGCCTCGACTTTCCCAACTCGATCCGGCGTTACGAACCCGGCCGCGGCTGCGTGAGCTTCTGGGGTTCTGAAGCATCATTGGAAGTCATGTTCCAGATCGAGCTCGATGTTCTGCGGACTTTAAGTCCCGCTGTCATCGACGGAAGCGAGGGTTCGTTCCTGGTCGCATTCGACCTCAATCGCTCAGCGATATTGCGGGCCGCTCGCTCCGCCTATCTGAAGAAGCGCGGGGGCTATCATCGGCTCTCGGCCGTCGCCTTCCGCTAGCAATAGCCGGGAGACTACCGGCCGCGCGTATGGGACCGGCGAGGGCAGCGGGTAGGCTTGCGTTTGTCCAGCCATCGTCAATCGCAGGAGCACGCGAGATCATGAGCGAACGGCGAGAGCTATATCGCAGCCCCGCCGGTGACTGCTGGTTTCTGGGGCGGGAGCCGACGAGCGGTGCAGCCTTCGTGATCCATCAACCGAACGGTCCGGGAGGGGGCCAGCTGTCGCATATCGAGTTGGGAGCCTTCCTCGTCTCCGGAAAGTCGGACCGTCCCGAGCAACAGGCCTTGCTCCGCGTCATTGGGACGCTCGTCGATGTGCCTCCCTACGCAGATCGGACCTGACGTCGTGATACCGGCTCCGGCCGCCATCCGAATTCGGCTGCTGTACTGTCCCCTTCATCGAGATCAGCATCTGCGGCTTTTCCTCATACCCGAAACGTGACTTGCGATGTCCGGCGAAAGGGCGCTCGGTTCGGCTACAGTTGTCTCCATAACGCTTCTGGAAATGACCGTCGCGGCGCCTGTCACGTCGCCAAGCGGAGACACAAACCATGCTCAACGGAACCGGGTCAGTCATTTTACGCAGTGGCCGGAGGCTGCACGCCAAATATCAGTTTGGCACGCATCAGGAGCATCATTGGGTCGGGTATCTGATCTGCGACACGGAAACTGCCGATCCGAGCGAGTTCTCCTACAAGATCCTCCTTCAATGCGAAGGTGGCATAGCGATCGAACTTGCCGTCACCAACTGGACGGATCGCTACATGGCAGTCGTGGGGCGTCCGTTGCCGGAGTTTAATCAAGTCGCTTGAACGAAACGTGCAGCGCGCTCCGGCTGGATGTAGCCTCGCAGGGACCTCAAACGTCCACAATGATCGACCAATAATAAATGATCGACGGAGTCGCCTAGCTGGCATCGCGAAATCGCGGTTTGCCCGACTTCTTTTCTCTTTCGACATCGCTCGCCGCTTTGCGGCATCCGCTGCCGGCATAATGCCGGCCCCTTGACGCGTCGCGTGGCCGAGCCGCGCCCTATGGGATTCACATGAACAAAACCATCGGTGAAAAAAGAAGGCCGGGCCTTAGTTAGTAGACCTCAGGGCTCTTATTTTTATCGGCTATCTTAGATGAAACAACGCGACCGTTAACAGAAAGGTGTCGATCGCTGATATTCATTGTGGCCATGGTGACACGCGTTCCGTCCTCGCAGTCCAAGGTTAGCCGATCGACGAAGACGGCAGGGTCGTAGGATCGAACATCGAAGACGAGATAGCCGGACCAAGTGTCGTCGTAGTTGCCGCCGAACTGATACTCAACAGTGATTGGCGGTGCGTGGCGCAGGACAAGGGTTCCTTTTCCCCTGATCAAGTCGTGCCTCCATCAGGTCATGTTGATGCCCAGCCGATATTAAACCACCATATTCCACCGTTCGCAAGCTTGCTTGTCAGCTTAGCGATTTCGTGAATACGCGGGCCCTCAGCGTGTGTTTTATCGAGACGTCCTCGATAAAAGAACGTGCTTCTGGTGACAATTTCGAGTACAATCCAGATTGTAGTTGCCTGATGACTTCGGCAGGGGTAAAGGGCTGGCCTTTATGAGGCCGGCCCTTTTGGCTTTCTTGCTCTATGAAGCCTAAAATTTCTACGGTTTTCAGATTCTCGCATCGCGGCGTTGCCGTGCATCCGTGCCGAGCGGTTTCCGGCGCCTACGCGATACCCCTAATACCACTTGGCCCGGTCTCGCTTCGCGCGGGGCCGGGCCCTTTCGTTCACGTCGCGCCAGGTGATCCACCCCCGTTGAATTGGTCCATCCTGAAGTATGTCTTTTGGCAGACAGGAGGACCGCAATGCCGAAGAAGCGCCACAAGCCCGAAGAGATCGTCGCGAAGCTGCGCCAGGTCGATGTACTGGTCTCGCAGGGGCAGGCCGTTGCCGACGCGATCCGCTCGATCGGCGTGACTGAGGTTAGTTACTATCGCTGGCGCCGCGAGTTCGGCGGCCTGAAGACGGATCAGGTGAGGCGGATGAAGGAGCTCGAAGCCGAGAACGCCGGGCTCCGGCGCGCCGTTGCCGACCTGACGCTCGACAAGCTGATCCTGAAGGAGGCGGCGTCGGGAAACTACTGAGCCCCGCGCGTCGCCGTGCCTGCATCGACCATGTCCGGCTCACTCTGAAGGTATCGGAGCGGCGGGTCTGCCGTGTGCTCGGGCAGCATCGCTCGACCCAACGCAGGATCCCGCGCGGACGCGACGATGAGGAGCAACTCATCGCCGACATCGTCGAACTGGTCCGCCGATACGGACGCTACGGCTATCGCAAGATCGCCGCGCTGCTGCGCTCAACGGCAGGCTGGGTGGTCAACGACAAGCGGGTCGAGCGGATCTGGCGACGCGAGGGGCTGAAGGTTCCGGCCCGACAACCCAAACGAGGTCGGCTCTGGCTCGCGGACGGATCCTGCATCCGCCTTCGCGCCGAGCGTCCCAATCTCACCATCAGTCGGCTCTGTGCAGCGTTGCCGCATGACTGGGCGGCCCAGGAACAGAGCATCCTTGTTCCGTAACGCCCACCAATAAGGCCACTCGAACGAGCCCGCCACGCCGGCGGGCTTTTTGCTGTCCGGGGTCATTGTCGAACCCGTCTCGTGACAATCAGCTGCAAACCCGTCTCAGCCCAGATCGCCGCGGAACACGAAAAGGGGGCAGTCCAGACTGGAGGCGAGTAGCCGGCCTGGTTCGGCGAGAGCGAGCGCAAATCGCGCTTGGCCAGACAGGCCTGGCGACCTAACCCTCGACGCTGTCGCAGGAATTGCCCGGCTGTCCAAAATCGGCAGATCGGCAGACTGCGTGGCTGGGGCGGGAGGATTCGAACCTCCGCATGGCGGTACCAAAAACCGCTGCCTTACCGCTTGGCGACGCCCCAATACGCTGCGCCTTCTAGAACGCGCCGTGGCCTTGCGCAACCGGTCAGGCGCAGCGGCGGGAAAGGGAAGCTGGCGCATCCTCATGGCTTGCGGATAATTCGACGTCGAGAAGCGTAAGTCCTGTTGCGCGGAGCCGCGCGGCTGGCTATAAGCCCGCCACCAGCGGATCGGAGTGTGGCTCAGCCTGGTAGAGCACCTCGTTCGGGACGAGGGGGTCGCAGGTTCAAATCCTGCCACTCCGACCATTGGTTTCAAGGGCTTGGCCGATCCCGATTCGGCGCCCTGCGGTTCCTGTTGACACATTGATTCTGCCCGCAGCCGGGGCCGCCGTCTCGGCGGCGTTCGCGTGACCGCAGGCGCATGCCCGGCCAGCGACGCTTGCCACCGGCGAGGGCCCCGACCCGAAACATATGCTGCCGGCCTCATGCTATTGCGGCGCGGCGCAGCGGCCGGAGCTCAGGTCAGCAACCCGCCGAGCCAGGACCACATCAGGGCGGCCGCGCCGGCAACGAAGGTGAGAGCCAGTTTGCAGTCGTGAGGCAGGTGTCTCATGTCGACCGCGACGCGTATTCAGTGTCAATGACGGCTCGATGACGCCGCTCCCCGCACCCATCGGGACGGACGGGGCCTGTCGCAGTCCGCTTTCGTCGCCCCGATATCCGTGGCCATGCCATGCGCCTTGGTCATATATCTGGGTACGGTCGAGCTTCTTTCTGCGTTTGACGCGGGGCCGTGATGCCGTTCCGTGGCTTTCGGACCTCTTGCTGCAGTTTAAAATCGGTCCGTCGCAGGCCAGTGCCGCTTTGCACCGCGCGGCACGGTCATGTGCGGCGAAACCCGACACATGATCCGTTCCTCTGAATGGAGAGACGCTGGACCGGATGACGCAGGGCGAGTGGCGAAAACATCTCGAGCAGCTCGAAAGCGAGCAGCGCGACCATTATCAGGCCGGCCGTGAGCGGGAAGGCGACGCGCTGGGCCAGGCGATCTGCGCTTGGATCAGCGAGGGCCGCAGGCTCGGTTTCAGCGTGCCGGACGGCCGGCCGCATCCGCCGACCTCGTAGCCGGCTCGCAGCGTGTCTCGACCGTCGGAGCTTTCCGGTCATCGGGGCGCGCGATCCCGCTATCCATTCGCCAGCAATTCCCTCTAGGGTGGCGCCAACCGTCCACGGAAATCGATCATGAAGCGCGCGCTGCAACTCCTCGGCATTCTCGGACTGGCGACGCTGCTCGCGGGCTGTGACAAATGCGGCAATCTCGGCCCGTTCTTCGGCGCCGAGCCGAAGACGTGCAGCACGTCCACTCCCAATGGCTGAGCGGCGCCGCTCGCCAGCCCGACGACCGCCGACATGAAAAAGGCCGGGGCGATGCCCCGGCCTTCAACGCTTCTTGCGTTGCTGCGCCTTCAGCCGCGGCGCTGCAGCAGCGACCAGCCGGCGCGTGCCAGGCAGGCCACCAGCGCGAGCTTGACCAGATCGCCGAGCAGGAAGGGCTGGACGCCATAGGCGAAGGCCTTGGCGAAGCCGACGCCGGTGGTGCCGGCGGCCATCTGGGCACCGATGGCAAGCCAGGCGAAGCCGAGCAGCATCAGCGCCGCCTCGGCAGCGACGAGGCCGCCGACCAGGCGCACCAGCGAGGCGTCGCGCGCGGCAGCCCAGCCGGCGATGACGGCGGCCATCACGAAGCCGACGAGGAAGCCGCCGGTCGGGCCGACGAGGTAGAGCGGGCCGGCGGCGACCGGCGGGGTGTTGGTGAACACCGGCAGGCCGGCCAGGCCGTAGGCGATGTAGAGCGCGACCGTTGCCGCGCCGAGGCGCGAGCCGCAGGCGGCGCCGATGCCGAGCACGGCCATCGTCTGCAGCGTCATCGGCACGGGCCAGAACGGCACCTTGACCTTCGCGGCCAGGACCAGCAACAGGCTGCCGGCGACGGCGAGCGCGATCTGGCGCAGCAGGGTGGCGCGGGGGCCGGAAGCGGCAGGAAAGGCCGCCCCGGCCAAGGTCGGGGCTTGAAGGGGGAGCATGTCGGCCATGGGCATCTGGTCCTGTTCGGAAGGGCCGCGCCGCGCGACCGTCTTTCCCGTCTATAGAAAATGCGGCAAAGCCCCACAAGCGGCGCAGCTTCGCAAGCACAGGCAGGCCGGAATGCAGGATCAGGCATGAGCGACGAGATCGAATTCGACCGCGGCGCGACGACGCCCTCGGGGGAGGTGGCGAGGCTTTCGCCACTCATCCGGCGCATCATCGCCGGCAATGGCGGGCCGATGACCTTTACCGGCACCTGCAGCTACATCGTGGGCCAAGGGACCGTCGCGATCATCGACCCCGGCCCCGACGACACCGGCCATATCGAGCGGCTTCTGGCGGCGGTGGCCGGCGAGACGGTCAGCCACATCGTCGTGACGCACACCCATCGCGACCATTCACCGGCCGTGCCGGCGCTGAAGGCCGCGACGGGAGCGACGGTCGTCGGCTGCGGCCCGCATCGTGCCGCTCGGGAACTGGCAGAGGGTGAAAGCAACCGCCTCGATGCCGCGGCGGACCGTGACTACGCGCCGGAGTTCGCGATGGGAGACGGAGACACGATCGCGGGGCCGGGCTGGCGGCTGACCGCCGTCGAGACGCCCGGGCACACTGCCAACCATCTCGCTTTTACGCTGCCGGAAGAGGCGACCCTGTTCTCCGGCGACCATGTCATGGCCTGGTCGACCTCGATCGTCGCGCCGCCGGACGGCTCGATGGCGGCCTATATGGCGTCGATCGAGAAACTGCGCAGCATGGAGCATGACCGCTATTGGCCCGGCCATGGCGGGGCGGTCACCGAGCCGCAGCGGTTCCTGCGTGGGCTGGTGCAGCATCGGCGGCAGCGCGAGGCGGCGATCCTCGGCCGGTTAAGGGCTGGCGACGAAGCCATCGTGGATATGGTTCCGCCGATCTATCAGGGGCTGCCGCCGGCGCTGCATGGCGCGGCGGCGCTGTCCGTGCTGGCGCAGCTCGAGGACCTCGTGCTGCGCGGCGCGGTGTTCTGCGACGAGCCATTGCCGACGCTGGCGAGCCGCTACCGCCTCGCCTGAAATCAGCGCGCATCGACGAGCAGGTCGACCTCGTCCGCGAAGGCGGCGATCCGCGCCGCGTTGATCCCGAGGTCGTGCGGGCCGAGGCGCGAGGCGGAGCGGATGTCGATGCGGCTGCCATCGGCGCGCGGCCTGACGCGGATCGTGATGTCCTCCGAGATGTGGAAGATGCGCGAGCGCGCCACCGCCTCGATGCGTCCGCTGCCGCTGCGCCCGCCCGGTCGCGACGATTCGAGCACCTGCCAGCCGCGGGCCAGCGCGGCGCGGCGGGCGATGTCGAAGGCGATCTCCGCCGGAACCTCCAGCACGATCGGCACCGCCTTGGGATAGGCCTGGCGCTGGACGCGGCGGCGTAGCGGCGCAACGTCCGGAGGAACGCGGCCGGCGCGGGCTTCGAGAGCCACCCGCGAGCGGCTGAAAGCGGGTGGATCGTCGATGTCGGTCGAAACGTCGGCCAGTGCCGGCAGCGTCACCAGCTGGAAGCCGGCATAGGCTGCCGGCACGAGCATGACGACGCACAGCACAAAGGCACCCGAGGCCATGCCGACGCCGCGGTGGCCAGACTGCCAGATCCTGGCGAAGGCGAGCAAGGACAAGAGCAGCGCCAGCAGCACGAAGACATAGGCCGCTGCGATCGGAGCCAGCCGCTCGAGGCTCGGTTCGCCGGTGCGGAAGGCGAGGAAGGCGAGCAGCAGCACCGCAAGCGAGAACCAGGCCAGCCGGCGGCTCCAGACGGCGGCGCGCGAGACGGGCTCCTCGAAGACCAGACGGCGATGCATCGCCCATAGGTGACGCCGCCGCCGCACGAAGGCAAGCGGCGGGCGTTCCCGCATCTCGCCTCGGCCTGCGAGATGGTTTAGGCGTGGCTTGGAGCGCTTCTGCGTTTCCCTGAAACGCGGAAGCGCTCCAACTATCTGTTTCAACGCATTTTCTTTACGCGAACGGGTATCCACTTCGCTCGAAAATGCTCTGCCGTCAGGGAGGGGGAGCTCGTGGCCGAACCGAAGACAGCGCCGCAGGCAGAGGCGATCGAGCCGGACCGCGTCTGGTTCCGCTTCATGCGGCTGCACCAGCGCATGCTGGGCCAGATGACGACGCGGATCCGCGCACTCGGCCTGTCGATCCCGCAATTCGACCTGCTCTCGACGCTGACCGAACGCGAAGGCATCAGCCAGAACGAGCTGGCCGAGCGGCTCTACGTCACCAAAGGCAACGTCTCCGGCCTGGTTGACCGGCTGGTCCAGGCCGGGCTCGTCGAGCGGCGCGCCATCGCCGGGGACCGGCGTTCCTACGCCATGCACCTGACGCCCGAGGGCCGCCGGTTGGCCGAGGCCGGCATCAGGGCTCAGCGCGAATTCGTGGCGCAGACGCTGGGTAAGCTTCCGGCGCAGGATCTCGCCGATCTCGACCGCCTCGTCTTCGCCTGGCGCGATCTGGCGCGGGCGGCAGACGAGATCTGAGAGATACGGACCGACGGCCACGGATATAGGGCAGGGCCGGAATGATCGGCCGCGCTGCCTCAGCCCTGCAGCAGAGTCTGCGCCGATGCGCGCTAAAATCGCTCAGCGCTTGCGTCGTGGCCGGTCTATGATCGCAAAATCCGTCAAATGCATCAGGAACCGCACGATGCTGTCCAACCTCGCCGTCCGAGATATCGAGACCCTTGTCCACCCCTATACGAATCTCGCGACGCATCGCGAGAACGGCCCCCTCGTGCTGGAGAGCGGCAAGGGCATCTATGTCTACGATTCGGCCGGCAAGGAATATATCGAGGGCATGGCGGGGCTGTGGTGCACCGCGCTCGGCTATTCCAACCAGGAATTGATCGAGACCGCCTATGAGCAGATGAAGAAGCTGCCCTTCACCCACATCTTCGGCGGGCGCAGCCATGACCCGGCGATCGAGCTCGCCGAGAAGCTGAAGGAAATCTCGCCGGTCCCGATCTCCAAGGTGTTCTACGGCGCCTCAGGCTCCGACGCGAACGACACCCAGGTCAAGATCGTCTGGTACATGAACAATGCGCTCGGCCGGCCGCAGAAGAAGAAGATCATCTCGCGGCTCAAGGGCTATCACGGCGTCACCGTCGCCTCGGCCTCGCTGACCGGCCTGCCCAACAACCACATCGACTTCGACCTGCCGCTGCCGGGCATCCTGCACACCTCCTGCCCGCATCACTACCGCTTCGCCGAGCCGGGCGAGAGCGAGCAGGACTTCTCGACGCGCCTCGCCGCCGAACTCGACGAGATGATCCAGCGCGAGGGACCCGATACGGTCGCCGCCTTCATCGCGGAGCCGGTGATGGGCGCCGGCGGCGCGATCACGCCGCCCGAGGGTTATTTCGAGAAGATCAACGCTGTCCTGTCCAAGTACGATATCCTGTTCATCTCGGATGAGGTGATCACCGGCTTCGGCCGCACCGGCAAGATGTTCGGCACCGAGACCTACGGCATGAACGCCGACACGATCTCGCTCGCCAAGCAGATCACCTCGGCCTATTTCCCGCTCAGCGCCGTGATGATGAACGACAAGGTCTATGAGGTTCTGGTCGACCAGAGCCGCAAGATCGGCACCTTCGGACATGGCAATACCTATGCCGGCCACCCGGTCGGCTGTGCCATCGCGGTCAAGACCCTGGAGATCTACCAGCGCGACAAGATTGTCGAGCATGTCGGCAAGGTGTCGCCGACCTTCCTGCGTCGCCTCGACAAGCTCGCGGAGCACCCGCTGGTCGGCGAGGCGCGCGGCGTCGGCCTGATCGGCGGCGCCGAACTCGTCAAGGACAAGACGACCAAGGCCCCCTTCGAGGTGAAGAAGGGTGTCGGCGCCAAGGCTGTCGCCTTTTCCCTGCAGGAAGGCCTGATCACCCGCGCCATGGGCGACCGCCTCGCCTTCTGCCCGCCGCTGGTCATCAGCGAGGCTGAGATCGAGGAGATGTTCAACCGCTTCGAGCGCGCCCTCGACAAGACCCTGAACTGGGCCAAGGCCGAAGGCCTGCTCGCAGCCTGACCACCGCGACCGCGCGGCGGCTTCATCGCCGCCGTTCCGGGCTGGCTGCTTCGGCGCCGCCAGTCCGGGACGGCGGCGTTTTCGTGCCCCGCTCCCGCCGAGAAGCCTCCGCTGGCCGTCAGTATAATTCATTCACCAATATGGTGACAAAGTTAGGCGGCGACAGAAATCGCCATGAACTGATCACGTTCGCGCCCCGGCGCTGACGTGATCGGCGGCGAGCATGGTCGTGTCGATGGCCAGGAACCGTCGGCGCACTTCAATGGAGTTGAGACCCGATGATCCCGGCCATTCCGCGTCAAGCGGTGCAGGCAAATGCAAGTTTCCACGACGCGAAGGTGAAAGAGGCCTACGCGTCCTGGTTCCGTCCGATCGCCTTGCCTGCTGTTGCGGCGGGAACAAGAACCGCATCGGCTGCGTTGGATAAACAGCGCGACGAACGCAGGGCCGAGTTGCCCGGTGTTCTGCGCCATGGCTTCGACGATTGATCGCCTGAGCCTTCACGAGACCCTCCATGCCTGACCGGCGCAGAGTTTCAGAACTCTCGCCGGTCTTTTTTGGCAATGAGGGCTCTGCGGCGGCCGGGCCGGGGTTCGCTGAAGCGCGCCCCTTTCCGGGGCAGGCCGCAGGCCTGAACTCGGAACTCAGGACCGATGCATTTCATCACGGGGCTGCGGATAGCACGCGCATTTCGCGGAGCCGGCATCGGTTCCGGGCTCTTCGCTTCGCGAAGCCCCGGAAAGACGATGTGGCTTCCGAGAAAACTCAGAAGGCCCCAGACATGCCGGAGCTCGCCTGCGTTGCGCCGCGAGGCTGCGCTCGCCGCGTCAGGTGACGATCACCTTGGTGCCGCTGGGCACGCGGTTGAACAGGTCGATCACGTCGATATTCCGCATCCGGATGCAGCCGGAGGAGGCCGAACGGCCGATCGTCTCGGGCTCGTTCGTGCCGTGGATACGATAGAGCGTGTCGCGGCCGTTCTGGTAGAGATAGAGGGCGCGGGCGCCGAGCGGATTGTCCGGGCCGCCTTCCATGCCGCCGGCGCGCGGCGCCAGATGCGGCCAGCGCGCGATCATCTCGGCAGGCGGCGTCCAGCGCGGCCACTCGGCCTTGCGCGCCACCACGGCCTCGCCGGTCCAGCCGAAGGCCTCGTCGCCGGTAGCGACGCCGTAGCGGATCGCCTTCTTGTTCGGCAGGACGTAATAGAGATACTTCTCTTTGGTATCGACCACGATGGTTCCGGGGGACTGCCCCGTCGGATCGACGATCTCATAGGGCAGATGCGTAATCTGATGGTCGAACTTCGGCACCAGCGCGATGTATTCGGCGTCGCGAGCCGACAGGGCCGGGGCGTTCACGCTCTTGTACTGGCACGCGCCCAGCAGGGTCGACATTGCCAATGCAAGAATCACGGTTTGTTTCATGACGTCCACCAGAGCGGCCCGAGGGCGGTCTTTATGACAAATTCAGGGTTAACGCTTCGTAGCCACAGAACTCGGCACGCGCATCGGTGCGCCTTTCGATGCTCTAGGCCCGAAACAACCATGGCGCAAACCCGGTTCCCTTCGCACAAGCGCAATCATGCGTTTCGCAGCGCACCGTGGCATCACGGCCACGCCCAGCCCCATCCATTGCCAAAGCACGAGGCCCGCCGGTGACGACCCTCTTGATCACCCATCCCGCCAGCCTGCGCCACCAGACGCCGCCCGGCCACCCGGAGCGCCCGGATCGGCTGCGGGCAGTCGAGGCGGCGCTCGAGGATGAGCGCTTCGCCGCCTTGATTCGGGAGGATGCCGGGCAGGCCACGCTCGAGCAGGTTGCGCTCTGCCACCCGCGCGACTTCGCGGAAGCCATTCTGGCGGCCTCTCCGGAAAGCGGCCTCGTCCAGATCGATAGCGACACGCTGATGTCGCCGGGAACGGTCGATGCGGTCCTGCACGGCGTCGGCGGCGCAATCCAGGCTGTCGACGAGGTGATGACGGGGCGGGTGTCGAACGCCTTCAGCGCGCTGCGCCCGCCGGGCCATCACGCCGAGACGGCGCGGGCGATGGGCTTCTGCTTCTTCAACAGCGCCGCGATCGCCGCGCGCCACGCGCAGCGTCGTCATGGGGCCGGCCGGGTCGCGGTGATCGATTGGGACGTGCATCACGGCAACGGCACGCAGGAGATCTTCTGGGACGATCCGAGCGTCCTCTACGCCTCGACGCATGAGATGCCGCTCTTTCCGGGTACCGGCGCGGCCTCCGAGCGCGGCGAGCACGGCACGATCGTCAACGCGCCGCTGCGGGCCGGCGACGGCTCGGACGTCTTCCGCGAAGCCCTGGAGGTCGGCATCCTGCCGCGCGTCGCGGCGTTCGAGCCGGATCTCATCATCATCTCGGCCGGTTTCGACGCGCATTGGCGCGATCCGCTCGCCAACATCAACCTCAAGGAGCCCGACTTCGCCTGGGCGACGCAGAAGCTCATGGAGATCGCGGACCGCTCCTGCGGCGGGCGCATCGTCTCGATCCTCGAAGGCGGCTACGATCTCGAGGGCCTCGCCCGCTCGACCGCGGCCCATGTCACGGCGCTGATGCGGGGCTGAAGCCTCGGCGTGGGACCTCGCAGGCGGTGTCGCGGCCACCGCGCGACATGGCATTCATCGCGGGTTCAGTCGTGTGCTCGCAGGAGAAACGTGCTAGGGGCGGGCCGTGCTGCGGCGGTTCGCTCGGCCGGGGGCTCTAGACGGGATCGCATCGGCGTAAGCGCGATTCCGGGTTTGAATGAAGGTGCGCGTCGGGTCCGATAGCGCCGGCAACGTCGCGAGGGCGGCAGAGCCGGCGATGCGACCGGCCTGGGCGCAGCGGGGCGCGATGAACGACATGAGCACGCTGTCGGCGACGACAGATCCGGCGGCTGCGAAGTCGCTTGCCATGATGGCGGGCGAGAAGCGGCCAGACCTGCTTCGCGACGAGGTTCTGGGCGAGATTTTCGCCGCGACCGCGACGGCGCGTGGCGCACATCCGGCGCTGGTCGAGGGCGCGCAACGGCTGAGCTATGACGAGGTCTGGGCGGCGGCCGGGCGGCAGGCGCGCGGACTGGCACTCGCCGGCATCGGGGCGGGCGATCTCGTCGGGCTGTGGATGCCGCGCGGCATCGAGTTGCTCATCGCGCAGATCGCGATCACACGGGCGGGTGCCGCCTGGGTGCCCTTCGACGCGGAGGCGCCGGTCGATCGTATCGCCGTCTGTCTGACCGACGCACAGGCCAAGGGAATCGTCACCTGCGCAGGCTGGCAGGACAGGGCTGTGGAGGCGGCGCGTATCGTCTGGACGCCGGAAGCGCTCGCCGCCGCCGATGACGGCTTTGCGATGCCGGCGCGCGCCGCCGGGCTGACCAAGGACCATCCGGCCTATCTGATCTACACCTCGGGCTCGACGGGCACGCCGAAGGCGATCGTCATCAGCCACCGCAACATCTGCCATTTCTTGCGCTCCGGGAACGCGCTCTACGGCTTCGGCCCCGACGACGTGGTCTTCCAGGGCGCGTCCGTCGCCTTCGACCTGTCGATGGAGGAGATCTGGACGCCCTATCTCGTAGGCGCGACACTGCACGTCGCCTCGCCGGAGACGATGGGCGATGCCGAGAAGCTGCCGGCGATCCTGACGGAAGCCGGCGTCACCGTGATCGACACCGTGCCGACGCTGCTCGGCATCCTGCCGGCGGACGTGCCCTCGCTCAGGCTGATCCTGCTCGGCGGCGAGGCGCTGCCGCCCGCCATCGTGCAGAAATGGTCGAAGCCGGGCCGGCGCATCCTCAACACCTATGGACCGACGGAGGCGACCGTGGTCGCCACCGCAGCGGAGGTCACGCCCGGCGAGACCGTGACCATCGGCCGGCCGATTCCGAACTACACCGCCTATATCGTCAGCGAGACGATGCAGGTCGTCGCGGCGGGCGAGCAGGGCGAATTGCTGATCGGCGGCCCCGGCGTCGCCAGGGGCTATCATGGTCGGCCGGAGCTGACCGCCGAGAAGTTCATCGCGAACCCGTTCGGCGCCCCCTTCGGCGAGGGCGCCGACCCGGTGCTCTACCGCTCAGGCGATGCGGTGAGCCTGGACGACAGCGGCAACATCGTCTTCCACGGCCGCATCGACGACCAGATCAAGATCCGCGGTTTCCGCGTCGAGCTCGGCGAGATCGAATCGAAGCTCGCCGACGAGCCGGGCGTGAACCAGGCCGCGGTCGTGATGCGCACCGACGACGAAATCGAGCGGCTCGTCGCCTTCGTGGTGGCCGAGCCTGGCGTCGCGGTCGATGGTGGGGCGCTGCGGGCCGCGCTGCGCGACAAGCTGCCGCCCTATATGGTGCCGGCGCATTTCGAGGCTGTCGGCTCGTTGCCGCGCATGGTCTCCGGCAAGGTCGACCGCCGCATGCTGAAGGCGGCGCCGCTGACCGCGCCGAGCGCCGCGGGCGAGCAGGAGCCGCCGCGCAATGCGACCGAGGCCGCACTGCTCGAAGCCGCCAAGCGCGTGCTCGGCGCCTCGAGCCTGCCGCTGGAGGCCGATTTCTTTGTCGACCTCGGCGGTCATTCGCTGCTGGCCGCACGTTTCATCTCGATCGTCCGCGAGACGCCAGCCTATGCCGGGATCACGCTGCAGGACGTCTATGGCGCCCGCACGTTGCGCGGCATGGCGGCGCTGCTCGATGGCCGCGGCGCCTCCGAGGCGCTGGATCTCTCCTTCACGCCGCCACCCTTCCTGCGGCGCTTCCTCTGCGGGGCGGCGCAGGCGGCGGCACTGCCGGTGATCATCGGGCTCTCGACCGCGCAATGGCTCGGCATCTTCGTCACCTACATGCTGCTGTCGGGCGAGGACCTGCCGCTGCTCGGCCAGGTGTTCGCTCTGCTCGGCGTCTATGTCGCCATCACCATTGTTACCGGCCTGATCGCGATCGCGCTGAAATGGATCGTGCTCGGCCGCACCAAGCCCGGCGTCTACCCGCTCTGGGGCGTCTATTATTTCCGTTGGTGGTTCGCCGCCCGGATCGCGAGCCTCGTCCACATCAAATGGCTGCAGGGCACGCCGGTGATGCGGGTCTATTGGCGCATGCTCGGCGCCAAGGTCGGCCGCGACGTCATCATCTCCGATTACGAGGCCGGCGCGGTCGACCTGATCGAGATCGGCGATGGCACGACCTTCGGCTCCAAGACCACCTTCGCCAATGGCGAGGCGATCGGCGACAAGCTGATCATCGGCCGCATCAGGGTCGGCAAGGATGTCTGCGCCGGCGCCTCGGTCGTGCTCGGACATGACTGCGTGGTCGGCGACCATGCCGAGATCGGCGACCTGACCGCGATCGCGCCCGGCGCCGTGATCGGCGAAGCCGAGATCTGGGACGGCTCGCCGGCCCGCAGGATCGGCACGGTCGACGTGGCCGCGCTGCCGCCCCAGCCGCGGCCAAGCCCGCAGCGGCGCGCGGCGATGACGGCGTTCTACGTGCTGATGCTGGTCGTGCTGCCGCCGATCAGCCTGCTGCCGATCTTCCCGGCCTTCTGGCTGTTCGACCAGATCGACGACTGGATCGCGACCTGGTCGGAGATCAGCTATCTCTGGTACCTGCCGTTGCTGACCTGGCCGACAGCGATCGGGCTGATCACCTTCACCGTGCTGCTGATGGCCGGCCTGCGCTGGGCGATCCTGCCGCGGGTGACCTCCGGCTCCTATTCGATCCATTCGGGTTTCTATGCGCGCAAATGGACGGTGGCGCTGGCGACCGAGGTGACGCTGGAGACGCTCTCCTCGCTGTTCGCGACGATCTACATGCGCGCCTGGTACCGGCTGATGGGAGCGCGGATCGGCAAGGGCGCCGAGATCTCGACCAACCTGTCCGGCCGCTACGACCTCACCGCCATCGGCGCCGGCAACTTCATCGCCGACGAGGTGGTGTTCGGCGACGAGGACATGCGCCGCGGCCATATGCGCCTCGACATGACGCGCACCGGCGAGCAGGTCTTCATCGGCAACGATGCGGTGGTGCCGCCGGGCGCGATGATCCCGGACCGCGTGCTGATCGGCATCAAGTCGAAGCCGCCGGCGAACGACCAGATGCAGCCGGGCGATACCTGGTTCGGTTCGCCGCCGATCAAGCTTCCGACGCGGCAGAAGGTCGATCTCGGGGCCGACTGGACCTACAAGCCCTCGCCCGGCAAGCAGATCGCGCGCGGTGTCTTCGAGGCGCTGCACACGTCATTCCCGGCGATGCTGTTTATCACCTTCGGCACGATCGCCGTCGATGTCGTGCTGCAGCAGAAGATCAACGAGCAGGATTGGCTTGGCCTCGTGCTCTCCTTCATGGGCGTCGCGGTGTTGATCGCGATCGCCCAGGCGGTGATCTGCGCCGCGATCAAATGGCTGATGATGGGCGCCTACAAGCCGCTGATGAAGCCGATGTGGTCGTTCTGGGCGATGCGGACGGAAGCGGTGTCGGTCCTCTACTGGGGGCTGGGCGGCAAGGTGCTGTTCGACCATCTGCGCGGCACGCCGTTCCTGCCCTGGTTCCTGACGCTGTTCGGCGCGCGTTTCGGCAGGGGCGTCTGGATGGACTCGACCGACATCACCGAGTTCGACTGCATCAATGTCGGTGATTTCTGCACGGTCAACGCCCATTCGGCCCTGCAGACGCATCTCTACGAGGACCGCGTCATGAAGGTCGGCCGGGTGAAGCTGGGCAAGGGCGTCTGCGTCGGCGCTGGCGCGACCGTGCTCTACGACACCCACGTCGGCGATTATGCCCAGGTCGGCCTGCTGACCGTGATCATGAAGGGCGAGAACCTGCCGGCCAATACGCGTTGGGAAGGGGCGCCGGCGGTGCCGGCGAGGGCCGCCGCGGGGCATTGAGCGTGGGGGCGCCGCGCCTCTACGAAAGTGACGGGACGAGTTCCGTAAGGACACCGAAGCCGGCACCGGCCTCGGCCAAGCGCCGGTCGCGTGTGCAGAGCTTGATGCCATGCATTGCGGCGACGGCCAGATGCAATGCGTCGCCGCTTCGCAATCCCGTCTCGCTTCGGTTTGCGAAGGCCGCCGCGAGCCGGAAGCTCTCAGGCGCGACCGACAAGCATTCGAATTCTCCCGAGAGCAGGTCTCCGAAGGTAGCGAGCGTCCGCTCCCGGGCCTCTGCATCAAGTGTTCTGCTTCGCAACTTCATCGAGAGCGCGGCAGAGAATTCGGTGACGACCCAATCGCTGATCGCGAGGCGGGTGGATGCTCGTTCTTCCAGCCAAGCGACGACTGCGGGAGAGGCCGGTTCCGTGACGAGAGCGGTCACGACAAGCGAGGTGTCGAGGTAAAGCTTCAATAGCGCTCCTCGTCGCGCATGCGCCGCATGAAGGTGCCGGCGTCTTCCTCCTGCATCGGCATCGTCTTGAGATGAGCGCGCAGTCTTTCGACATCGAGCGGCTTTTTCGGCTGCTCCAGCGGCACCAATTGTGCCACCGGCTTGCCGTGCTTGGTGATGCAGACGGTCTCGCCAGACTTGGCTTCCTCGACGAGGGTGCTGAGCTTGGCCTTTGCCTCCGCGAGGTTGACGGTTTTCATGTCGGCCTCCATGACCAGAAAACTGGTCATAATATGTGACGCTCGTCCCGGCCTGGCAAGCGTGGCTGGTCCGGGCTTTCGCCTCGGCGCAATCCCGCCTAAAAGCCTGCACTTCTGCGGCTCAGGCTCATCATGTCCCACAACAGCTTCGGTCACCTCTTCCGCGTTACCACCTTCGGCGAGAGCCATGGCCCTGCCATTGGCTGCGTCGTCGATGGCTGCCCGCCCTTGCTGCCCCTGACGGAAGCCGACATCCAGGGCGATCTCGACCGGCGCCGGCCCGGGCAGTCGCGCTTCACCACGCAGCGGCAGGAGCCGGACCAGGTCCGCATCGTGTCGGGGGTGTTCGCGCGCGAGAGCGACGGCGTTCAGGTGACGACCGGGACGTCGATCGGGCTGATGATCGACAATGTCGACCAGCGTTCGAAGGACTATTCGGACATCAAGGACAAGTACCGGCCCGGCCATGCCGATTTCACCTATGACGTGAAATACGGCATCCGCGACTATCGCGGCGGTGGGCGCTCCTCGGCCCGCGAGACGGCGATGCGGGTTGCGGCCGGCGCCATTGCCCGCAAGGTCGTGCCGGGCATGATCGTGCGCGGGGCGCTGGTGCAGATGGGGCCGCACAAGATCGACCGGAACAACTGGGACTGGGACGAGGTCGGCCGCAATCCGTTCTTCTGCCCGGATGCGAAGGCGGCGCAGTTCTTCGAGGGCTATCTCGACGGCGTGCGCAAATCCGGTTCCTCGATCGGGGCGGTGCTGGAGATCGTGGCGGAGGGCGTTCCGGCCGGGTTAGGGGCGCCGATCTATGCCAAGCTGGATGCCGAACTCGCGTCCGCCCTGATGAGCATCAACGCGGTGAAGGGCGTCGAGATTGGCGACGGCTTCGGGGCGGCGGAACTGTCGGGCGAGGAGAACGCCGACGAGATGCGGTCCGGCAATGACGGCAAGCCGCTCTTCCTGTCGAACCATGCCGGCGGCGTCCTCGGCGGCATCTCGACGGGGCAGGCCATCGTCGCGCGCTTCGCGGTGAAGCCGACCTCCTCGATCCTGGCCACGCGCGCGACCGTGACCCGCAGCGGCGGCGAGGCGGAGATGTTCACCAAGGGCCGGCACGACCCCTGCGTCGGCATCCGTGCCGTGCCCGTGGGCGAGGCGATGGTCGCCTGCGTCCTGGCGGACCAGTATTTGCGGCACCGGGCGCAGGTCGGGGTGGTGGAGCCGCGCTGGCCGTTCCAGGAGTGAGGTAGTCCGTCATTCTCGGGCGAAGCGAGCGCAGATCCGAGAATCTCCGGGCGGAAAGGGCTTCGGTATGGGAGCCTCTTCGTCATGAGATGCTCGGGGCAAGCCCGAGCATGACGGCGCGGCGGAGCCTGTTTTTCAGTAATACTGAAAATGTTTCATTCATTCATTGCGGATGAAATGTTGCCGTATTAGCTTGGGCGCATGAAGCTCGACGCCTATCTCTCCCGGCACCGGATCGCGCGTAGCGCCTTCGCCAAGCAGGTCGGTCTGTCGCCGGCCAGCGTGACCGCGCTCTGCAACGACCAGAGCGCCTGGATCTCGCGCGAAAGCGCCGAGCGCATCGCGGCCGCGACCGGCGGCGCCGTCACCCCCAATGATTTCCTCGGCCTGTCCGGGCCGCGGCCACGCGAGGCAGCCATGTCCAATGTCACCGCCACCATCGAGGCCTTCGCCCGCGGCGAGATCGTCATCGTAACCGATGACGACGATCGCGAGAACGAGGGCGATCTCATCGTCGCTGCCTCGCTCTGCACGCCGGAAAAGATGGCCTTCATCATCCGCAACACCTGCGGCATCGTCTGCGCGCCGCTGACCTCCGGTGAGGCACGACGCCTGCGGCTTGACCCGATGGTATCGTCGAACGACGCACCGCTCGGCACCGCCTTCACCATCACCGTCGACGTCAAGCACGGACTGACCACCGGCATCTCGGCCGAGCAGCGCTGCAACACGGTGCGCGCGCTCGCCAATGGCAATATGGGCGCGGGCGATTTCGTCCGGCCGGGGCATGTGTTCCCGCTGATCGCCAAGGATGGCGGCGTGCTGATGCGCTCGGGCCATACCGAGGCTGCCGTCGATCTCTGCAAGCTCGCCGAACTGCCGCCGGTCGGCGTGATCTGCGAACTCGCCAATGACGACGGCACGGTGATGAAGGGTCCGCAGATCGCGGCCTTCGCCGAGAAGCACGGGCTCAAGCAGATCACGGTCGCCGACCTGATCGCCTATCGCCAGTCGCGCGAGAAGCTGGTCGAACGGGTGCATTCCTTCCCGGTCAAGACCGCCTTCGGCGAGATGACGGGGCATGTCTACATCACGCCCTTCGAGGACACCCAGCACTTCGCTTTCGTGATGGGCAAGATCGGCGACGGCGAGAGGGTTCCGGCGCGCCTACACCGGGCCGACGTCGTCTCGGACGTGCTCGGTGGGGCAGCTGCGATCCAGTGCGCGCTCAAGCGCTTCCAGGCCGATGGCCGCGGCGTGCTGATCTATCTCCGGGACGGCTCGGCCGGCGTGCCGATCAAGAGCATCGAGGAGGGCGCGGACGCTCTGCGCTCGCAGGAATGGCGCGAGGTCGGCCTCGGCGCGCAGATCCTGCGCGATCTCGGCGTTAGCTCTATCGTCAACCTCGCCTCCTCGGCCCGCTCTTTCGTCGGGCTGAGCGGTTTCGGCATCGAGATCGCGGATACGCAGCCGCTGGAGTGAGACGAGTTGATCGGTGGCGCGACCGATTGGCCGTCATTGCGAGCGTAGCGAAGCAATCCAGGGGGGCGTAGAGCTCTACCGCCCCTGGATTGCTTCGTCGCTGACGCTCCTCGCAATGACGCCGAGGCCTAGACCCAGTCGGCCTTGTTGCCGGTGACGGTCAGGATCTTGCCCTGCCAGATCTCGACCATCGAGGCCTTCTGCGGCGGCACGGCGCCGACCAGCGCCAGGATCGCGCGGGCGACGCCGCCATGGCTGACGATGACGGTTTCGCCCGGCAGCTCTTCCAGCACCGGGCGGACGCGCTCGGCGAGCATCGCGTAGCTCTCGCCGCCGGGCGGCACGAAGCTCCATTTGTCGCGTTCGCGCAGCTGCGCCTGCTCGCGCTCGGCCTTGCGGATGTCGCGCCAGGTGAAGCCTTCCCAGGTGCCGAAGGTGAGCTCCTTCAGCCGGTCGTCCATGCGATAGGCGCCGGGCGCAAGGGCAAGCTCGGCGCGCAGGATGTCCATCGTCTCCCGGGCGCGGTGCATCGGCGAACCGACGAAGTCGAGCGCGGCGAAGCCTGGTGCCAGCTTGCGCAGCCGCTCCGCCGCCTCGGCGGCCTGTCGGCGGCCGAGCTCGTTGAGGGGGATGTCCTGGCCGCCCTGTAGCCGGCCTTCGCGATTCCAGTCCGTTTCGCCATGGCGAATGAGGATGAGGCGGTGAGGCAGGGTCAGCGGTAGCATGACCCGGCTTCTGCACGCTGTCCGCCGCGGCGTCAAAGGATTGCTCTGGATCGGGGGCATGCGCCGCGACCATGGCGGTGCCGTCGTTTCCAATGGCCTGTTGCGCTGCAGCGGTCTATAGGCGGCTCTTCGCCCTTTACGATGGTCCCCTATGCCTGCGGCTCTCACCTTGCCCGATGGGCGCAGCCTCGATCTCGATGCCGGTCCCCTGCTGATGGGGATCGTCAACATCACGCCGGATTCGTTCTCGGATGGCGGCATGCTGCGCGACTCCGAAGGGGCGATCGCGCATGGTGTGAAGCTCGTCGCGGATGGCGCCGACATCATCGATATCGGCGGCGAATCGACCCGGCCCGGGCACGGAGCAGTCGATGCCGCGACCGAGCTTGCCCGCGTGCTGCCGGTGATCGAAGGCTTGCGCGCAAGGTCCGGCGTGCCACTCTCCATCGACAGCTGGAAGTCGGAGGTGGCGGAGGCGGCGCTCGTCGCGGGCGCTGCGATCGTCAACGACGTCTGGGGCGCGCAGCGCGATCCGGCCATCGCGGGCGTCGCGGCACGGCACGGCGCGCCGATCATCCTGATGCATAACCGCGAGACGATCGATCCGGCGCTCGACATTCTCTCGGACGTGCTGCGCTTCCTCGAGCGCTCGATCGGGATTGCGCTCGCGGCGGGGGTGCCGCGCAGCCAGATCGTCGTCGATCCGGGTATTGGCCTCTTCGGCAAGACGGCGGAGCAATCGCTGCTGCTGATCCGCCAGCTGGCCAGGTTGAAGGAGCTCGGCTGTCCGATCCTGCTCGGCGCCTCGCGCAAATCGGTGATCGGCGGCATCACCGGCCAGAGCGTACCGGCCGATCGCGTTGCCGGCAGCGTCGCCGCCCATCTCTACGGCGCGACGCAGGGCGCAGCGATCATCCGTGCCCATGACGTCGCCGAGCATGCGCAGGCGTTCAAGGTCTGGGCTGCCATCTCACAGCCTTCGGAGCCCACCTCGTGAGCGCAACCGGCACCATCCTGATCGAGAAGCTCGACATCTACGCCTATCACGGCTTTTTCGCCGAGGAGGAGCGGCTGGGGCAGCGCTTCGTGCTCGATCTCCTGCTTGAAACGGATCTGAGGGCGTCAGCGATCAGCGATGCGCTCGCCGACACCGTGGACTATGGCGCGGTCGTCGGCGTCGTCACGGAAGCCTTCACGGCGAAGCGTTTCAATCTGCTGGAAGCTGCGGCGCGGGCCGTAGCGCTCGCGGTGCTCGACGGCTTCCCGCCAGTCACGCGGGTCGAGATCACGCTGCGCAAGCCGGCGCCGCCGATCCATGCGACGCTCGCCAGTGTCGGGATCAAGCTGGACTACCGGCGTGACGGTTGAGGCCGCGCTCGGGCTCGGCGGCAATCTCGGCGACCCCGTGGCCGGCTTTGCGGCGGCGCTGCGTCGGCTTTCCCAGCATGCCGAGGTGTCCGCGCTGCGCCCGTCCAGCGTCTACCGGACTGCGCCCTGGGGCAAGCTCGACCAGCCCGAATTCCTTAACATGGCCGTGCTGATCGAGACGAGCCTCCCGGCGCGGGCGCTTCTCGCGCTTTGTCTCGAGATCGAGCGCGAGGGCGGGCGAGAGCGGCGCGAGCGCTGGGGACCGCGCACGATCGATATCGACATCCTGGCCTATGACGACGAGACGATCGACGAGCCGGGCCTGCAGATCCCGCATCCGCGCATTGCCGAGCGAGCCTTCGTGCTGGCGCCACTGGCAGAGATCGCACCGGAGCGGGTGATTGGTGGCAGCTCTGTCGCAACCCTTTTCGCGGCTGTCGCAAACGAAAAGGTCCGCCGCGATGCTGTCGCGACGGACCGTCTGAACGTGCTGCTGAAAGGCTAGCTTACTCGGCCTTGTCGAGCGTGATGTCGGGTGCGGTCGGCACCTTCATGCCGACGACATGGTAGCCGGCGTCGACATGCAGAATCTCGCCAGTGATGCCGCGCGACATGTCGGAGACGAGGAACACCGCGGTCTCGCCGACCTCCTCGATCGTGACGGTGCGGCGCAGCGGCGAGTTGTACTCGTTCCAGCGCAGGATGTAGCGGAAGTCGCCGATGCCGGAGGCGGCGAGCGTCTTGATCGGGCCGGCCGAGATCGCGTTGACGCGGATCTTCGAGGGGCCGAGATCGGCGGCGAGATACTGCACGCTCGACTCGAGTGCGGCCTTGGCGACGCCCATGACGTTGTAGTGCGGCATCCACTTCTCGGCGCCGTAATAGGTCAGCGTCAGCATGGCGCCGCCATCCGTCATCAGCTTCTCGGCGCGCTGGGTGACGGCGGTGAAGGAGTAGCAGGAAATCAGCAGCGACTTGGTGAAGTTCGCCTCGCTGGTCTCGACATAGCGGCCGGTGAGCTCGTCCTTGTCGGAGAAGGCGATGCAGTGGACGACGAAGTCGAGCTTGCCCCAGAGCTTCTCGACCTCGGCGAAGACGGCGTCGATCGACGCGCCGTCGGTAACGTCGCAATGGCCGACGACATGGCCGCCGAGCTGCTGAGCCAGCGGCTCGACACGCTTCTTCAGCGCTTCGCCCTGATAGGTGAAGGCGAGCTCGGCGCCGGCATCGGCAGCGGCCTTGGCGATGCCCCAGGCGATCGAGCGGTTGTTGGCGACGCCCATGACGAGGCCGCGCTTGCCCTTGAGGAGATTGGCGCTCGGCCGGGCAACGGCAGTGGAATCAGGCATCTCGGACCCGCAAACTGAAAAAGGGGAGCGGGTCTCTTAGAACATGACGCCTGAAGTGGAAACCGGATTTGCCGGTGGCGTGCTCCGGCGCGCGCGTGGCGAACCTGCTTGCGCCGAATGCCTACTCCGCCCGCGCCTTCATCAGGGCCGTCAACTCGGCGTCCGTCTGCGGCATCTCGATGTCGATCGAGACGAAGAGATCGCCGACCTTGCCGCCTTCGCCCTTCAGCCCCTTGCCGCGCAGGCGGAAGGATTTGGCGGTGCCGGTCAGCGGCGGGATCTTCATCTCGACGGCGCCGGTCAGCGTCGGCACATGCAGCGGCCCACCCAGTACCGCCCGCGACAGCGGAACCGCGACGCGCGTGCGCAGGTCGTCGCCGTCGACGGTGAAGCGGGAGTCGGGCTTGACCTTGATGGTCATCAGCACGTCGCCGGCCTGGCCCGAATATGGGTCGGTCTGGCCGAGGCCGCGCAGGCGCATCACCTTGCCGTCGGCGACGCCTTCTGGAATCGTGACCTCGACTTCGCGCCCGCCGGGCAGGCGGACGCGGCGCGTCGCGCCTGCAACCGCCTGTGCCAGCGTCACCTCCAGCGTGAAACTCTGCTCCGGCGGCTTCTGCTGTTCGGCCCGGGCCTTGCCGGCGCGTCGTGCGGCATCGCCGAAGAGCGAGCCGAAGATGTCGGACGGGTCGAAGCCCGCGCCGGCGCCGCCGCCAGCACTGCCGCCGCCCTGGCCGAAATTGAACTCGAAGCCGCCGGCGCGGCCGCCGCGCCCGGCGCCCATGCCCTCGAAGCCCTGGAATTTGGGCTTGCCGTCGGCATCGATCTCGCCGCGGTCGAACTGCTTGCGCTTGGTCTCGTCTCCGATGATCTCATAGGCGCAATTGAGTTCGGAGAAGCGATCCTGCGCCTTGGGATCCTCCCGGTTCCGGTCCGGATGCAGATCCTTGGCGCGGCGGCGATAGGCCTTCTTGATCTCGGCTTCGCTCGCCGCGCGGGCGACGCCCAGAACCTGATACGGGTCGCGCATTCATGAACCCCAATTGGCAACACTGACGGGCCGGCCGGTACGGGCACCGGGCCAGCTTGATACTCTAACCCTAATCTGGGAACAGTGTGGCCTCAGCGCAACATCCAGCCCGCAGGTTTTGGCGCGGTCAGCTCGTGCCCTTCCAGGGCTCGATGTCCTTGACGCTCCACTCTCCGCCCGAGGGCCGGCAGGCCGTGCCTTGCAGCTTGGCGGGTTTGGTTTGCGTCTGCACATTGGCGATGAAGGCGCGGCAGATCTCATCGGTGCGCAGGAAGGGGCCGCCGACAGGGGTAAAGGAGCCCTTCACGCCGGTCAGGGGGTTGTCCCAGGAGACGGCTGCGCCATTGCCCTGCGGATCGAGCGCGACCGCCATCGCGCCGTCGGCGCGCCGCAGATCCTCCGGGCCGAGCTCGGAGGCCAGGGAGGCGAGGGCGCCCGGCCTCGAGGAGCCGCGCGCAGGCAGCACCGAAGACGTCGTGGCGACCTCGTCCTCGGCCTTGCTGGACAGGCCGAGAATGGGAAAGGAGACGGAGCATCCGGCGCTCGCCAGGCCGAGGAGGACGGCGCCTGCGACAGCGAACCTGTGCATGGCCGGAGCGCGCTGCGGAAGGCTTTGGAACGCTCCCGCCGCTGTCCTATATAGACAACCTGACCTGACCAAAATCACCGCTCGCGCTCGCCCGACGCATAACCCAGCATCATCGAGGATTAGACACGTGGATCGGTTAACGAGCGGTGACTTCACGCAGCAGCAGGACCCATTCGCGCTGTTTCAGGAATGGTTCGACGAGGCCAGGGCGAGCGAGCCCAACGACCCCCACGCCATGGCCCTCTCGACGGTCGATGCCGAGGGCATGCCCAACAGCCGCATGGTGCTGCTGAACGGCCGCGACGGCGAGGATTTCGTCTTCTACACCAACACCCAGAGCCAGAAGGGCCAGGAGCTCCTCGGCCAGCCGAAGGCGGCGGCGCTGTTCCACTGGAAGAGCCTGCGCCGCCAGGTCCGCATCCGCGGCGAGGTTTCGATCGTCAGCGACGAGATGGCCGACGCCTATTTCCAGTCCCGCCCGCGCGACAGCCGCATCGGCGCGTGGGCGTCGCAGCAGTCACGCCCGCTCGAAAGCCGCTTCGCCCTCGAGAAGGCGGTTGCGGTCCACGCCGCCAAGTTCGGCCTGGGCACGATTCCGCGGCCGCCGCACTGGACGGGGTTCCGCATCATGCCGGTCTATCTGGAGTTCTGGAAGGACGGCGCCTTCCGCCTGCATGACCGCGTCGTCTTCCGGCGGACTTCCGCCGGCGAGCCCTGGGCGCGCACTCGCCTTTACCCTTGAGGATCCGAGCCACATGGCTATGCCCAAATTCGATTTTCCGAAGACCGAGCCCGGCAAGCGCCCGGTGATGCTGCTGACCGGTGCCAGTCGTGGCATCGGCCACGCCACCGTGATGCAGTTCGCCATGGCGGGCTGGCGGATCCTGTCCTGCTCGCGGCAGGCCTTCTCCGACAAGTGCCCCTGGCCGTCGGGCGCCGACGACCATGTTCAGATCGATCTCGGCGACCCCGAGGACACGATGCGCGGCATCGCCGAGATCAAGCGTCGGCTCGCGGCCGAGGGCGGCAAGCTGAACGCGCTGGTCAACAATGCCGGCATCTCGCCGAAGGGGCAGGACGGCGCCCGGCTCGGCGCGGCGACGACCTCGTTCAATGATTGGCACAAGGTCTTCCAGGTCAATTTCTTCGCGCCGATCATGCTGGCGCGCGGCCTGCTCGACGAACTGACGGCGGCCCAGGGCACCATCGTCAACGTCACCTCGATCGCCGGCTCGCGGGTGCATCCCTTCGCGGGGGCGGCCTATGCGACCTCGAAGGCGGCGCTCGCCAGCCTGACGCGCGAGATGGCCTCCGATTTCGGCAAGCTCGGAATCCGGGTCAATTCGATCTCGCCCGGCGAGATCGACACGGCGATCCTGTCTCCGGGCACCGAGAAGATCGTCGCGACACTGCCGATGGGCCGCCTCGGCAAGACGGAGGAGGTCGCCCGCGCGATCTATTTCCTCTGCACGGATGCGTCGAGCTACGTCACCGGCGCGGAACTGCACATCAATGGCGGGCAGCACGTATGATCAGGAGCCGCCGATGAGCGGCGAGGGCGGGCAGGTCATCCGCTTTCCGGCTGCGGGCAAGGCGCCGGCGCGGCCCGTGCTGGCGGCGTCGGTCGCCGTGTTCCGCGACGGCAAGGTGTTGCTCGCGACGCGCACCAAGCCGCCGGCCGACCAGCTCTGGTCGCTGCCCGGTGGCAAGGTCGAGGCCGGCGAGACACTGGAGCAGGCGGCGCTTCGCGAGCTCGACGAGGAGGTCGGTGTCACCGCGCGAATCATCGGCTTCAATCGCCATGTCGAGATCTTCGGGCGCAATGCCGCGGGCGAGGTCACGCATCACTTCGTCGTCGCCTCCTTCGTCGGCGAATGGCTTTCCGGTGAGCCGAAGCCTGGGCCCGAGGCGGGAGCGGTGATGTGGTCCGACCCGCTGAAGCTCGGGGGGCTCGCGACCACGCGCGAACTGGCGGATGTGCTGCGTCGCGCCCGTGGCATCCTGATCGAGGCCGGAGCGGGCGGATGATGCGCGCCGCGCCGTGGCTGCTGGCCCTGCTGATGGCCTTGCCAGCCGGTGCCGGCCTGGCGCAGCAGCGTCCGCCGGCCGCAGTGAAGCCGGCGGAGCCTGCCCCCGCGCCCGAGCCGCCAGCGCCGCCCTACGAGCCGCAACTCCTGAAGCTCGCCGAGATCATGGGCGCGCTCGCCTATCTGCGCACGCTCTGCGCCGGCAAGGAGGCGCAGGACTGGCGCAATCGCATGACCGCGCTGGTTGAGGCAGAGGGCCGGACGCCGGTGCGGCGGGAGCGCCTGACGAGCGCCTATAACCGCGGCTTCCGCGCCTATTCGGTGACGCATCGCTCCTGCAGCGACGGAAGCCAGGAGGCTTCGCGGCGCCTGGCCGGGGAGGGCGAGCGCCTCTCCCGGGCGCTGGCCGGGCGCTATGGCGGATAGGTGACAGGGCGCGGCGATCTGCGATTTCCTGTGCGATTCGTTCGACCGCGTTAACCTTTCCTAAAGGGCGTGGTAGCGTGCCGCTCTGGCACGGCCTATGTTTCAGGCGTTGCGAAGCGGGCCGAAACTGGCGCGATTCGTTGCAGGCAACAGAATTCGCGACACCAAGTCCAGCAAGCAAAGCCGCAGAGTCCTCGCCTTCATGTCCATCAGCCCCGACGACCTGACGCTTGACCTGAACCTCGCAGAGGAGAGCCATGACGCGCGCCGCGTGGCCTATGGCTATGTCGAGGACGCTTTCGTCGAGGCGCAGCAGGACGGGCTCGACAGCGATGCGCTGGCCCATGCCGCGCTCTTCGCCGCCTTCAGGACGCTGGTCGAGACCTATGGCGAGGAGGCAACCGCCGTCTTCGCCGAAGCACTGCCGGACAAGCTGCGCGTCGGTGCCTTCAGCACCGGCACACGGCATTGAGCCAGGCCTGAGCGGACCTAACCAGATACGGATGAAGGGCCTGTAGGCGCTCGGCCGCCTCGAAGCTTTGCTCTCCCGCGCGCCATTCCTCTTCGGCTTTGTTTCGTTACCTGCAGTCCAATAGCCATGCAGGCTTGACGATAGGGTCGCGCGCTCTATCGTGCCCGCCGATCAAGGTTCCGCGGCCGGGTTCCGGCTGTGGCTAAGAGGGAATTCGGTGAGGCGTTCCACGCCGATGCCGAAGCTGCCCCCGCAACTGTAAGCGGCGAGCTTTCCACCCATCGTCCACTGGCGCGCCCGCGCCGGGAAGGCCGGGCGGAGTTGGCGTCGACCCGCGAGCCAGGAGACCTGCCCTGATCGACTGAACGGTCCTTCGGGCGGGGTGTCCCGAGCGGTCGTGCGCAACCGGGCCGCTGCTCATCCAGCATGCTCCTCGCGCGCGTCCGTCGCATGTCCCGCCCTTCGTCACGGGGTAAGCGATGAAACAGACGACGGCTCAAACCATTCCCTCCGACGCCCATCATACCGGCAGTCCAGCGGCGAATGTCCTTGATGCAAGAAATTGTAACGTTATTACATATCATGTATCAAGCGTGCCGACGCCGAAGCGCTCCGGCGCGGAGGTTCTCTGCCAGCAGGATTTCACCATGCCCCGACCGACCGGCCTTCTCCGTAACGCCCTGCGCAGTCTGGCGCTTGTCCTGACGCTCATGACGGCCGGCATGGCCACGGCCCAGGCCGAAGCGACGCGCTATCCGCTGACGGTCGAGAACTGCGGGCACCAGGTCACCTTCGAAAAGGCGCCAAAGCGCGTCGTCGCGATCGGCCAGACCCAGACCGAAATCCTCTATGCGCTCGGTCTCGGTGACCGCGTAGTGGGCACGGCGGTCTGGTTCAGCCCGGTGGCGAAGCGCTTCGGGGCGGTGAATGCCGGTGTGAAGCGTCTCGCCGACAACGATCCGAGCTTCGAGGCGGTCGTGGCGCAGGAGCCCGACCTCGTGACGGCGATGTTCGAGTGGCATGTCGGCCCCAACGGCATCGTCGGCAAGCGCGACCAGTTCACCCGGCTGAAGGTGCCGGCCTATGTCTCGCCAACCGATTGCGTCGGCAAGGACAATACGGGTGCGGGCGACGGCGTGCGCACGCAGATGTTCTCGATGGAACTGGTCTATCGCAACATCCGCGAGTTCGGACAGATCTTCGATGTCTCCGCGCGCGCCGAGGCGCTGGTCGCGGAGCTCAAGGCGCGCGAGGACAAGGCGGTCGCCTCAATCGCAGGCGCCGCCGCCAAGGATGTTCCGGTCGTGGTCTGGTTCTCCAGCAAGGATGTGAAGGGCGACGCCTTCCTCGCCGGAAAGAACGGCGTGCCGGCCTATATCCTGGCCAAGCTCGGGGCCCGCAACATCATCACCACCAATGAGGAGTGGCCGCTGGTCGGCTGGGAGACGGTCGCCGTCGCCAATCCGGCCGTGATCGTGGTGGTCAAGATGGACCGGCGCCGCTTTCCGGCCGACGACATCGATCTGAAGCTGAACTTCCTCAAGACCGATGCGGTGGCGAGCAAGCTCGACGCGGTTCGGGAGGGCCGGATCGTCGTGATGGAGGTGGGAGCGACGCGCGCCGGCCTCGACACGATCGACGGCATCGAGGCGCTGGCGAGCGGCATCAAGAGCTTCGGGCTCGCCAAGTGAGCGCGGGCGAACCACGCCGGACGAGAGCTACGGCGTGAGCCACGCACCGATAGAGCCCAACTGGCCGGCGCGCATCGCGATCGCGCTGGTGGCGCTGCTGGCGCTCGTCACCGCGATCACGCTCGCCGTGACCATCGGCGAGATGCGCATCCCGCTGTCGACCGCCTTCCAGGCGCTCGGCAACGGGCTGTTCGACCTCGGCTATCCCGTCAGCGCGATTCAGCAGGGCGTTATCTTCGACTACCGGCTGAGCCGGGCGCTGATGGCAGCGCTCTGCGGGGGGACGCTCGCCCTGTCGGGCGCGATCCTGCAGGCGCTGCTGCGCAACCCGCTGGCCGAGCCCTACATTCTCGGCATCTCGGCCGGCGCCTCGACCGGCGCGGTCGCGGTGATGATCCTCGGTTTCGGTGGCGCCGTGCTGACGATCTCGGGCGGGGCCTTCATCGGGGCGGTGGTGGCGCTGCTCGTCGTCGCCCTGCTTGCGGCGGGCGCCGGCGGCTCAAGCGACCGCGTCATTCTGGCGGGCGTTGCCGGCTCGCAGCTCTTCAACGCCGCGACCGCGACCATCGTCACCACACTGGCCAATGCCGAGCAGGCGCGCGGGGTGATGTTCTGGCTGCTCGGCAATTTCGGCGGGGTGCGCTGGCCCGATGTCTGGGTGGCGACGCCGGTGGCGCTGATCTGCTTCGGCGTCTGCATGCTGCACGCCAAGGTGCTCGACGCCTTCGCCTTCGGCGCGGATGCGGCGGCCTCGCTGGGCGTCGCGGTGACGCGGGTCAAGATCATCCTCTTCGCGACGACGGCTGTGATGACCGCCACCATGGTCAGCATTGTCGGTACTGTCGGCTTCGTCGGGCTCGTGATCCCGCATGCGGCGCGCTTCCTCGTCGGGACGGCGCATGCGCGGCTGCTGCCGGCCTGCCTGGTCATCGGGGCTGTCTTCATGATCCTCGCCGACATCCTGTCGCGCATCCTCGTGCCGCAGCAGATCCTGCCGATCGGTGTGGTCACAGCCCTGTTCGGGGCGCCGGCCTTCGCGCTGATCCTCTACCGTGCGAGGCGGCCGACATGACGCTCGCGGCCCATGACGTGCGCTGGAGCGCCGAGCGACGGATGATCGTCGACGGCGTGACGTTGCGCGCGGAGCCCGGCCGGGTGCTCGGCCTGATCGGGCCGAACGGTTCCGGCAAGTCGAGCCTGCTGCGGCTGCTCTGCCGGCTGCGCAAGGTCGAGAGCGGCGTCGTCACGCTGGACGACCGCGACCTCGCCGCGATGACGCGGCGTGACCTGGCAAAGCGCCTCGCCTTCGTCGAGCAGCAGGCCTCGACGGAAGTGCAGCTCTCGGTCTGCGACGTGGTCAAGCTCGGGCGGACGCCGCATCGCGGCGCGCTCGCCTCTTGGACCGTCGCCGACGAGGCCGCCGTCGAGGCCGCGCTCGAGCGCGTCGACATGAGCGAGCGGCACGATCAGCTCTGGCACACGCTCTCCGGCGGCGAGCGCCAGCGCGTCCACATCGCCCGCGCCCTGGCGCAGGAGCCGCGCGAGCTCATCTTGGACGAGCCGACCAATCATCTCGACATCCAGCACCAGCTCTCGATCCTGGCGCTGATCCGCCGCCTCGGCGTCACCTGCATCCTCGCCTTGCACGACCTCAATCTCGCATCGCTGTTCTGCGACGAGATCGCTGTGATGCATGAGGGCAAGGTGGTCGCCTCGGGCGCGCCGCCGGAGGTGCTGACCGAGGATCTGATCGCGCGGGTCTTCGGCGTGGCGGTCAGCATCCGCGAAAGCGCGTCGGGCCGCCGCCATATCGAATATCTGATCGACCCACCGGAATAGAGCATGCCGCGATGAGGGAAGCGAAGACGCAGGAGGCCGTGACCGCCTATTGGAGCGCGCGGGCCCCGCATTTCGACGGCGTCGCCTCGCATGTCGCGCAGAGCGCGCTATGGCGTGAGGTGTTGCAGGCGGCCTTCGCCGCGGACGGGCAGAAGGATGTCGTCGACCTCGGCACAGGCACCGGCGCCTGCGCGCTCATCGCCGCCTCGCTCGGCCATCGCGTGCGTGGCTATGACGGTTCGGAGGGCATGCTGGCGGTCGCGCGTGCGGCTTCCCAGGAGGCCGGGCTCGCGGTCGAATTCGAGAAAGCCGTGATCGACGAGGCGGAAATCGCGCCGGCCTCGGCCGACATCGTGACGATCCGCAATGTGCTGTGGACGCTGGAGCGGCCGATGGCCGCGCTGCACCAGGCGCATCGCATCCTGCGGCCGGGCGGGATGGTCGTGGTCTCGGACGGGCTCTGGTCGGTCGCGCCGCAATACCGTTCGACCTACGCGCCCGAACTCGCCGCGCGTCTGCCTTTGCATGACGGGCTGACCGAGCCCGGCACCCGGCGGATGCTCGGCGAGGCCGGCTTCGGCGAGGCGCGTTCCTGGCAGCATCTGTTCGCGACGCCGCCTTATCCCGGCGGCGTGCCGATGTTCGTGCTGACGGCGCGCCGGGCGTAAGGCCCAGCGTCAGGCTGGGTTTCTGGTCGCCAGTTCGCAGATCCGGCGCGCGACCTCGAAGGAGCGCTCGAAGGCCGGGACCGGCATGAACTCGAAGCGCGAATGGAAATTATAGGCGCCGGTGAAGAAGTTGGGCGTCGGCAGGCCCCGTGCCGAGAGCGCCGCGCCGTCCGTGCCGCCGCGCATCGGGATCAGCTTCGGCGCGATGTTCAATTCCGACATGGCCGAAAGCAGCAGGTCGACCGAGCGGCGATCATCGCCCAGGCTGTCGGAGATGTTGCCATAGGTGTCGGTGACGGTGCATTCGACGCGCCCGGCCGGATAGCGCGCCGCAATCTCACCCGCGACCTCGGCGACACGGCGCTTGCGCTCCTCGAAACGCTGCTTGTCGAACTCGCGGATCATTACCTTGAGCCGCGCCGTGCCGGTATTGGCGACGATGTCGTTGAACCAGAAATAGCCCTCGCGACCTTCGGTTCGCTCCGGGGTCTCGGCGCGGTCGAACGCGGTGATGTAGTCGTGCGCCATCAGCAGCGGGTTGACCAGAACGCCCTTGGCCGACATCGGATGGGCGCTGACGCCTGTGAAGACCAGCTCGCCGGCGGCGGCGTTGAAGTTCTCGATGACGACCTCGCCGACCTCGCAGCTGTCGATGGTGTAGGCGAAATCGCAGTCGAAGCGGGCGAGGTCGAGCGCCTTGGCGCCGCGGAGCCCGATCTCCTCGTCCGGCACGAAGGCGACGAGGATGTCGCCATGCTGATCCTCCGGCGTAAGCGTCGCCAGCAGCGTCATGACGATGGCGATTGCGGATTTGTTGTCGGCGCCGAGCACGCTGGTGCCGTCGCCGAAGATGATATCGGCGCCTTCCCAGGGCCGGATCTCGGGATGCTCGGCAACGCGCAGCCAGATGTCCTGCTGCGCGTTCAGGCAGAGGTCCTTGCCCTCGAAGCGCAGGATCTGCGGGCGGATGACCGGGGACAGGCCGGAATCGACGGTGTCGAGATGGGCGATGAAGCCGATGCGCGGCGCGCCCTTTACCGTGCCGCGCTTCAGCGCGGTGACGGTCGCGTGCTGGTCGATGACGATGTCGTCGAGGCCGAGAGCGCGCAGTTCGTCGGCGAGCAATTCGGCAAGGCGTTGCTGGCCCGGCGTGGTCGGCAGCGTCGTCGCCTTGGCATTGCTCTGGCTCTCGATGGCGACGTAGCGCAGGAAGCGCTCGATCAGCTGTTCGCGAATGGTCATGGCGTCTCCGAATGCCGTCAGACGGCGCCGGACGATCCGCGTCAGGCGCTCAGTGTCTGCTCCCGCATACCGAACTCACGACCGGGAATCGAGGCGAGCAGAGCCTTGGTATAGTCGTGCTGCGGATTGCCGAAAACCTCGCCGATCGGGCCGGCCTCGACGACCTCGCCGCTCTTCATCACCGCGACGAGGTCGCAGACCTGTGCCGCGACGCGCAGATCATGGGTGATGAAGACGATCGACAGGCCGAGGCGCTGGCGCAGCTCGGCCAGCAGCTTCAGCACCTGCGCCTGCACGGAGACGTCGAGCGCGGAGACCGGCTCGTCGGCGACGAGCACGCGCGGTTCGAGCGCGAGCGCGCGGGCGAGCCCGATGCGCTGGCGCTGGCCGCCGGAGAACTCATGCGGGTAGCGGTCTGTCGCAGCAGGGTCGAGACCGACCAGCGTGAACAGCTCCTTGGCGCGGATCATCGCCTCGGGCCTGGGCCTGCCATGGACGATCAGGCCCTGCGCCACGGCCTCGCCAGCCTTGCGGCGCGGGTTGAGCGAGGCGAAGGGGTCCTGAAAGACCATCTGGATGTGGCGGGTCGCCGCGCGCAGCTCGGATTTGGAGAGGCTCGCGAGATCGGTGCCGGAGATGCGGATGGCGCCGCTCTCCGGATCGATCAGGCGTACGATGCAGCGCGCCAGTGTCGACTTGCCGGAGCCGGATTCGCCGACGATGCCGAGCGTCGCGCCCTTCGGCAGGACGAGCGAGACGTCCTTGACTGCGTGGGTGACACGCTGGCCGCGGCCGAGGAAGCCGCCCGTGCGATAGGTCTTCGAGACATGCTCGATGGTCAGGATCGGCTCGGAGCCGAGCGTGCGCGGCGGCGGCGCCTTGAGCGGCGGGACGGCGGCGATGAGCTGCTTGGTATAGGCGTGCTGCGGGTTTCCCAGCACCTCCTCGGCCGCCCCCTGCTCGACGACGCGGCCCTGGCTCATCACCGCGACGCGGTCGGCGATCTCGGCGACCACGCCGAAATCATGGGTGATGAAGAGGACGGCCGTGCCCTTGCGCTTCTGCAGGTCGCGGATGAGCTCGAGGATCTGGGCCTGGGTGGTGACGTCGAGCGCGGTGGTCGGCTCGTCGGCGATCAGCACCTTCGGATCGAGCGCGAGCGCCATGGCGATCATGGCGCGCTGGCGCTGGCCTCCGGACAACTCGTGCGGATAGGCCTTCGCCGCCGCGACGGGATCGGGGATGCGGACCTCTTCCAACAGGGCCTGAACCCTGGCCTTGACCTCGCCCTTGCCGAGATCGCTGTGCAACTCGAACATCTCGCCGATCTGGTCGCCGATGGTGCGCAGCGGATTGAGCGCCGTCATCGGTTCCTGGAAGATCATGGCGATACCGGCGCCGCGGACCTTGCGCATCTCGGATTCGCTCAGGCTTGCGAGATCGCGGCCCTCGAACAGGATGCGTCCGCCATCGATGTCGACGCCGGGGGGCAACAGGCGCATCACGGCATTGGCCGTCATCGACTTGCCCGAGCCGGACTCGCCGACGACGCAGAGGATCTCGTTGGCCTGGAGGGCGAGCGAAACCTCGCTCATCGCATGCGGGCGGTCGGCGTTCTTCGGCAGCCGGACGCTGACGGCTTCGAGGGTGAGGATCGCGCTCATCTGCCCTTCAGCCTCGGGTTGAGGGCATCGTTCAGGCCCTGGCCTACGAGCGAGACGGCGAGCACGGTGGCGAGGATCGCGACGCCGGGAATGGCCGAAACATACCATTGCACCCGCAGAACATCGCGGCCGGCGCCGATCAAATTGCCCCAGGAGGCGACGTTCGGATCGGAGAGCTTGAGGAAGGCCAGCGCGCTTTCGAGCAGGATCGCGATCGCCATCACCACGCTGGCATAGACGATGACGGGGGGGAGCGCATTGGGCAGGATCTCGCCGAAGATCAGCTTGATGTCGCGCAGGCCCAGCGTCCGGCCGGCCTGGACGAATTCGCGGTTGCGCAGGGAGAGGAACTCGGCGCGCGTCAGCCGGGCGGAAGCCGGCCACGAGACGATGCCGATCGCGACGGTGACCGTCGTGATGGTCGAGCCGAAGACGGCGACCAGAACCAGCAGCAGGATGAAGTTCGGCAGGGTCTGGAAGGCCTCGGTGACGCGCATCAGGGCGGTGTCGACCCAGTCACCGTAATAGCCGGCGAAGGCGCCGATGGTGATGCCGATCAGGACCGAGATCACGGTCGCGACCAGCCCGATCAGCAGCGAGATACGCGCGCCGTGGAAGATCTGGGCGGCGATGTCGCGGCCGGAATTGTCGGTGCCGAGCAGGAAGCGCGGATTGCTGAACGGCCAGATCAGCGGCCGGCCGGCCAGCGCCAGCGGATCGCGCGGATAGAGCCAGTCGGCGCTCAGCGCCATGGCGAGGACGAGCAGCAGCAGGACGAGGCCGATCACGGCCGGCGGGCTGCGAAAATAGAGCTTCAGGAAGGACATGCTTCAGCCCCCCGTCGTGATGCGCGGGTCGAGCCGGGCGTAGAGCAGGTCGACGATGAAGTTGACGGCGATGACCAAGAGCGCCGAGACGAAGACGATGCCGAGCAGCGTGTTGAGATCGCGCTGTATCACCGATTCATAGGCGAGGCGGCCCAGGCCCGGCAGCGAGAACACGCTCTCGACCACCACGGAACCGCCAAGCATCGTGCCGGCCTGCAGGCCGATCAGCGTCACCATCGGCAACAGCGCGTTGCGCAGGACGTGGCGCACGACGACGCGGGTTTCGTCCATGCCCTTGGCGCGGGCGGTGCGGACGAAATCGAGCGTCAGCACCTCCAGCATCGAGCCGCGCATGATGCGGAGATAGATCGCCATGTAGAACAGGGCGAGCGTCAGTGTCGGCAGGACGAGGTGGCTCGCGATGTCGAGCGTGCGGGCCAACCCTGCGCGGGCGACCGTGATGTCCTCGAAGCCGCCCGCCGGCAGCCATTGCAGGTAGATCGAGAAGACGACGATCGCCATCAGGCCGAACCAGAAGGTCGGCATCGCATAGAAGACGAGGCCGAGCGTCGAGATCAGCGTATCCGGCCAGCGGTTGACGCCGCGCGCCGCGATGACGCCGAAGATCAGCCCGAAGAAGAAGGCGAGCGAGAGCGAGGCGGTCATCAGCAGGATCGTCGGCGGCAGGCGCTCGGCGATCACGGTCGCGACCGGCTTGCCGTAGATCGCCGAGAAGCCGAGATCGAGCTGGACCAGCCGCCAGAGATAGTTTCCGAGCTGGGCCCAGGCCGAGATGTTGAGCCCGTAATGCTCGCGCAGTTGACGGGCGGTCTCGGCATCGCCGCCGCCCATCTGCGCCATCAGCGCATCGACCGTGTCGCCCGGCGCGAACTGAAGCAGGACGAAGACCCCGATCAGGATCAGGACGAGAGTGGGGATCGAGGCGGCGAGACGCCGCCCCGCAAGGGTCAGGATGCGCATGGAACCGACTTTAGCAGACCGCTTCGGAAGACGAAGCCTTCACTCCGCCAACCACAGATCGTGCCAGGAGCTCGAGCCCCAGCGCGGCGTGTTGGAATGGTTGCGGGCCTTGGCGCTGATCGTGGTCAGGAAAATCTGCTCGATCGGCGTCCAGATCGGGATCTCGGTGTTGGCGAGCCGGACGAAATCGCCATAGAGCGCCTTGCGCTTGGCGACGTCGATCTCGGTCGCCGCATCGTCGATGATCTTGTCCATCGTCGGGTTGGTCCAGTCCCACTGGTTGGTCCAGGGGGCGCCCTTCGGCTGGCCCGAGCGATACCAGACGGTCGTCGAGACGGCGGGGTCGTTGCGGTACTGGTGCCAGCCGGTGGCGAGGTCGAAGGCATGGTCGTCATAGACCTGTTTCAGGAAGCCGCCGCCATCGGTGCGCACCACCTCGACCTTGATCCCGACTTCGGCCAGCGACTGCTGGATGAAGGTCGCGAACAGGGTGATGTCCTCGCCCCACGGCGCGGGCAGGAGGCGCAGCGAGAAGCGCGTGCCGCCAGCGCCGGCCTTGAAGCCGGCCTCGTCGAGCAGCTTGGCCGAGAGCTTCTTGTCGAAGGCGTATTGCGGGCCGTTGTCGGCCGGATAGAAATCGGTCGAGACCGAGGGGACCGGGCCGGTGCCGGGCTTGGCGAAGTCGCCGAGGAAGTTCTCGATGAAGAAGGGGATGTCGAGCGCATGCGCGATGGCGCGGCGCACGCGGATGTCGGCGAGTTCCTTGCGCCGGAAGTTGAATTCGACCGTGTTGGTGCGGGCATTGCCCTCATTGCCCTTGGTCGAGACGATGAAGCGCGGATCCTTGCTCAGGCGCGCGGCGTCCGAGATCGTCAGGCCGGAGAACGGCGAGTAGTGGATCTGGCCTGCTTCCATCTGGGCGGCGGCGGCAGAACGGTCGGTGACGACGCGCCAGACGATGCGGTCGAGATTAGGCGCGTTCGGGCGCCAGTAATCGGGGTTGCGGTCGGCGATGACGTGCTGGCCGCGCTCATAGGTGACGAATTTGAACGGGCCGGTGCCGATGGGCGCGAGGTTCGCCGGATTCTGACGGATGTCGCCCTTGCCCTCATAGATATGGCGCGGCGAGACGTAGCCGAGATCGGGCAGGGCGCGCAGCAGCAGGTTGAGCGGCATCGGGCGCTCGTAGCGGAACACGGCGGTTAGCGGATCGGGCGTGTCGACGGCGGTGAGGAAGAGCTGCAGCGTGGTGCCGTAGTTCAGGATCTTCTTCCACATCTCCATCGCGGTGAACTGCACGTCCGCCGAGGTGAAGGGCTTGCCGTCGTGCCATTTCACGCCCTCGCGCAGCTTGAAGGTGATGGTCTTGCCGTCGGGCGAGGCTTCCCAGCTCGTGGCGAGCACGCCGACCGGGTTGCCGGCTGCGTCGAGGTCGACGAGTTGCTCCTGGATCTTGCCGCCGATGATGTAGACGCCGGTCGAGGCCTGAAGGCTGGGGTTCAGCTGGCGCTGCTCGGCACCGTAATGGACGGTGAAGACGCCGCCCTTGCGCGGGGTCTCCTGGGCGAAGAGCGAGCGCATCGGGAAGGCAACGCTGGAGGCGATGGCGGCGCTGGTCAGGAGCGCGGCGCGGCGGGTCATGTCCATGGGAAAATCCTCGTCTCTGAGGTCGCGTAAGGGAAACGATGTGAGCGGCGAGCACGACCGTCAACGGCGGTCGCGCTTAAATAAAAGCGGTGTTTGCCTGCTACTGCGGCAGGAAGCTCAGGACGATGCCGTTGGCGGCGCTTGCGGCGACGCTGACGGCGCCGTCATGGGCAACGCCACGCGCGCCGAGGGCAGCCTTCGCGCCGGCGAGGTCGCCGCTGGCGACGACGAGTGCAGTGGCGCCTTCGCTCGCCGCGCCGTCGCGGACGGCATCGGGGTAGCGGCGGGCGAAGCCGGCAGCGTCATAGAACAGGAAATCGGCGCGCTTGCCGCCGGAGGGAACCAGCCAGCCGTCGCCATCGGCGCGGGCGGGCTCGTCGATCAGGCGGGCGAGGTGTTCGGCTGCGGCCTTAGGATCGGCGGTGAGGATTTCGAGCCGGACCAGGCGGCTGGCGCCGTTGGCGTGACTCTGAAGTTCGGGAATCCAGACGGTCTCGCGGGTCAGATGCTGGCAGGCGAAGATGCGCAGGCCCCCGGGCTGCTCCTCGAGCGGCCAGCGGAAGACGTTGAACTTCGCTTCGCCGGTGCCGCCGCCGGGCAATTCGACCGGGCGTCCGAAATGGATCGGGCCCAGCGCCGGAAAGCCTCGGCTCTTCAGTTCTTCGGCGCCGGCGGCAGCATCGTCGGTGGTGAAGGCGGCACGTTCGAGGCCCTCGCGCTTGGCGAGATAGTCGCGCGTCGGCTTGTTCTGCTCGGTCTCGGTCAGGATGCCGAGCAGCTCGACATAGTCTTCGCCGAACATGATCGTGTAGTTGCCGGTGCCGAGGATCGGCGAATGGGTGCCGCGCGGCGAAACGGTGAAACCTAGGCCGCGCCATTGCTCGGCGGCGGCATCGAGGTCGCGAACGGTGACCACGACGTGATCGAGGCCGAGGATATGCTTGAGCGACATGGCAGGCCCTTCAATGGATCAGCGGAGGGCCGAGTTCATCCGAAGCGCCGACCTGGCGCAATTGCCCGGCCCGATGCTTCCAGCAGCCCCCTGCTGCGCTGCAGACATAGCCATCGGGGGATAAAAATTCCAACGTAAGAATAGTCGAAGACGTAGTTTGGAATAATTCATTCGTTTCGATGCTTTATTGTAGAATTCTGATCTCCGTTGGCCGCAACGATGAAATAAGCGCCTCTTGCCTCCGGCCGAGCGGGCGGCAAGGATGCGGCCGCCCGGCGATCCACCGCGCTCATCCGCTGAACAAGTCCTGAAAGTTACCGCGATGCCGACCTCCACCCCCGTCACCTGGCCGCCCTCGCTCTGGGCCGCGACGGCGCCCGCCGGCCCCGTGCTGGGTGCGCTCGCCGGTGACGTGCAGGCCGATGTGGTGGTGATCGGCGCCGGCTTCACCGGGTTGTCGACCGCGATCCATCTGCGTGAGAACGGCGTTGGGGTGGTGGTGGTCGAGGCGGCCGAGCCCGGCTGGGGCGCATCGGGCCGCAACAATGGGCAGGTCATCCCGACGCTCGCCGGGCACGATCCCTCCGCGATGGTGGCGCGCCATGGCGAGGCGGGCGAACGCTTCAACGCGGTGCTGCGCGACAGCGCGCAATATCTCTTCGATCTCGTGCGCAGATACGAGGTGCCGGCCGAGGCCGAGCAGGCCGGCTGGATCCAGCCTGTGCATTCGCCGGGACGCTTCAAGCTGGCCGAGAAGCGCGTGCGCGAATGGTCGGCGATCGGCGCGCCGGTCGAGCTGCTTGATCGAGAGGCGGCGGCGAAGATGCTGGGCTCGGAAGCCTGGTTCGGCGGCTTCTGGAACCGGACCGGCGGGCATATCAATCCGCTGGCGCTGGCGCGCGGGCTGGCCGAGGTCGCGCTGAAGCTGGGCGCCACGATCCATGCGCGCTCGCCCGTCAGCAGCATGGCGCGCGAGGGCGACCGCTGGGTGGTGCGCACGGCGAAAGGCTCGGTGACGGCGCGGGCGCTGGTGCTGGCGACAAATGCCTATACGGGCGAGTTCGAGCGCGGGCTGGCGCCGGAGATCGCACAGGAGGTCATTCCCGTGCTGTCCTGGCAGATGGCGACCCAGCCGATCAGCGACAACATTGCGAAGACGATCATCCCCGCCCGGCAGGCGGTGTCGGACACGCATCGCGAGCTGATCTTCGCGCGCTGGGACGCTCGCAACCGGCTCGTCACCGGCGGAGCGGCCGTTTTTCCCGGCAAGGGCGGCAACAATCTACGCGGGCCGATCGGCGACAAGCTGAAGCGGCTCTGGCCGCAGCTCGGCGAAGTGTCCTTCGACTATGTCTGGTCGGGGTATGTCGGCATGACGCCGGACGATGTGCTCAAGCCGCAGGTGCCGGGCTATCCGCGCATCCACCAGCTCGGGCCGAACGGTTTCGGCTGGGTCGGCTGCAACGGGCGTGCGGTCGCGCTCTCGATCTCGCTCGGGCGGGAGCTGGCGCAGGCGACGCAAGGCGTGCCGCTCGGCACGCTGGGCCTGCCGTTCTCCGAGCCGAAGGCGCAGCCGGTACAGGGGCTGCTGCGCCGGATCGCGCCGTTTGCGCTGCCACTCTACCGGACGCTCGACGCCAGGGAGATCTAGGGGCGGCAACTCCCGAGCGCCGGGCGCGGCCTCAGGCCGCATGGCGGGTTTCCGCGCTGAGAATGAAAGAACGCATGCGAAAGCTTGCGTTCGAGGCCGGCTTGGCAGAGGAGTGGCCGCGCCATTTTGACGGAAGTAACCCGCCGGCAGGCGGCGGATCGAAGCAGGTCGGACGGAAAAAACACGTATGAGCAATCAGTATGTCGAGAAGGTCCTGTCGGTTCATCACTGGAACGACACGCTGTTCAGCTTCCGCACGACCCGCAGTCCCGCCTTCCGCTTCGAGAGCGGCCAGTTCGCGATGATCGGCCTGATGGTCGAGGGCCGCCCCCTCCTGCGCGCCTACAGCATGGCCTCGGCGGTCTATGACGAGCAGCTCGAATTCCTCAGCATCAAGGTGCAGAACGGCCCCCTGACCTCGCGGCTGCAGAACATCGTGCCGGGCGACGAGGTTCTGATCGGGCGCAAGCCGACCGGCACGCTGCTGCACGACAACCTGCTGCCGGGCCGCAACCTCTATTTCCTCGCTACCGGTACGGGGCTCGCGCCCTTCATGAGCCTGATCCGCGATCCTTCCACCTATGAGCGCTTCGAGAAGGTCGTGCTGGTCCATGGCGTCCGGCTGGTATCGGAGCTGGCCTATGAGAACTACATCCGCAGCGAGCTGCCGAATGACGAGTTGATCGGTGAGATGGTCTCGCAGCAGCTGGTCTATCACCCCACGGTGACGCGCGAGGATTATCCCAATCGCGGCCGGGTCACGGAGCTGTTCGAATCCGCCGACTGGTACGCGTCGCTGGGCCTGCCTGCGATCGATGTCGAGCATGATCGCGCCATGCTCTGCGGCAGCCCGGCCATGCTCGCCGACATGAAGCTGCTGCTCGAGGCCAAGGGCTTCGTCGAGGGGTCGAGCTCGACGCCCGCGAGCTATGTCGTGGAGCGCGCCTTCGTCGAGAAGTGACGGCGCGCTTCAGCGCGCCAGCCAGATCAGCGCGTGCGGAGAGAGGGTGACCGTTGCGGCGGCGCCGATCTCGTGCAGGTCGCGGCCCGACTGGAAGGGCATATCGACCGCGACCTCGGTCGTGCCGATTTTCACCCCGTAGCGGACGCTGGCGCCCAGGAACTCGCGATGCGCGACCACGCAGGGTAGCGCCAAACCCGGGCCCGCTGCGGCGGCCGAAGGCTGCGCGAGGTTCGCATGCTGCGGCCGGAAGACCAGCTTGGCGCCCTCCGGCACCTCGGCATCGGCTGCGATCGGCAGGCGCAGGCCGCCTTCGATGTCGAAATGGCGGTCAGCACCCGTTCCGGCGACCTTCCCGTCGAGGATGTTGGCGGTGCCGAGGAAATTCGCGACGAAGAGATTGGCCGGGTGCTCATAGAGCTCCATCGGCGTGCCAACCTGCTGGACGATGCCGTCATTCATCACGGCGATGCGGTCGCAGATCGTGTTCGCTTCCTCCTGGTCGTGGGTGACGAAGATCGTGGTCAGGCCGAGGCGCTGCTGCAGGTCGCGCAGCTCGCGGCGGACCTGGACGCGCATCTTGGCATCGAGGTTGGAGAGCGGCTCGTCGAGCAGCAGCACCTTGGGCTCGACCGCGACGGTGCGGGCGACGGCGACGCGCTGCTGCTGGCCGCCGGAGAGCTGCGAGGGGCGCCGCTCGGCGAGATGGCCGAGGCCGACGAGATCGAGCGCGACGCCGACGCGCCGCTTGACCTCGTCGCGGCCGACGCCGCGCTCCTCGAGCCCGAAGGCGACGTTGCGGGCGACGCTCATATGCGGCCAGAGCGCATAGGACTGGAAGACCATGCCGACATCGCGCTTCCACGGCGGCAGGGTGGAGATGTCCTTGCCGCCGATCGTGACGCGGCCGGTATCGGCCTGGTTGAAGCCGGCAATCAGGCGCAGCAGCGTGGTCTTGCCGCAGCCGGAGGGGCCGAGGAAGGCGAAGAACTCACCTGGGCGGATAGCGAGGTCGACGTTCTTGAGGACGTGGTTGTCGCCATAGGACAGGTTCACGCCTTCGATGTCGACGGAAACGGCAGGCGTGGTCAGGGGGGCAATCGCGTTCATGTCAATGGCCATTCTCATTCAATGCCCCATGCCTTTGGCCTTCTGGCTGCGTTCGATGATGACGTGCGAGATGAAGGTGCAGAGCGCGACGAGCAGCACGGCGACGACGCCGAGCGCAGCCCCCGGCCCGCGCCCCGCAGCCGACTGCATGAAGACGTAGAGCCCATAGGCGAGCGGCGCGTCGGAGTTGGACTGCACCAGCATCAGCGTCGCCGAGAGCTCGACGGCCGCCGTCGAGAACGAGGTGACGAAGCCGGCGAGGATGCCGCCCGCCATCAGCGGCACGACGACGCGCCGCACGGTGCGGGCCTTGGTGGCGCCGAGGTTCTCCGCCGCCTCCTCCAGCGAGACGGAGATCTGCTGGAGCGCTGCGTAGCAGGCCCGCAGCGCATAGGGCAGGCGGCGGATGGCGAGCGCGAGCACGATAGTGATCCACAGCGTCGCGAGTGGCGTGCCGTCGGGCAGGGTGACGCCGTAGAAGGTCCTGAGATAGCCGATGCCCAGCACGACGCCGGGGATGGCGAGCGCGGCGGATGCCGCCCAGTCGAGCCATTCGCGGCCGATCAGCTTGGTGCGCAGCACCAGATAGGCGATGGCGACGCCGAGCACGATGTCGATGCCGCCGGCGAGGGTGGCATAGATCAGCGTGTTCTTGATGTAGAGCGAACTCTCGCCGAAGACGCGGGCGTAATGCGCCGTGGTGAAGCCGTCCGGAAGCGGCGAGAACGACCAGATCGTGGCGAAGGACAGCAGAAGCAGGCCCAGGTGCGGCGCCAGCACCAGCGCCAGGATCAGGATGACGACGCCGTAGCCGAGCACGGCCTCCCAGGGTGTCATCTTGCGCCGGGCGAGGCCGCCGCCACCGCGCTGCGTCGTGGCGTAGTCGCGGCCTTTCAGCGCCAGGGCGGAGAGCCACATCGCGACGACGGAGGCGACGATCAGCACGACGGAGATGACGTAACCCATCGGGTCGGCGATGCCGATCGAGGTCACCCGCAGATAGGCCTGCGGGGCGAGCATGTCCTTGACGTTGAGGAGAAGCGGCGTCGCCAGATCGTCGAAGACCTTGACGAAGACGAGCGACGCACCGGCAAGGTAACCCGGCAGCGCCAGCGGGAAGACGATGCGGCGGAACAGCCGGAAGCCCGAGGAGCCGAGATTCTGCGCGGCCTCCTCCATCGCCCGGTCGATGTTGCGCAGCGCGGCTGAGAGATTGATCAGGATGAAGGGGAAGTAGTGGACCGACTGGACGAAGATGACGCCGTTCAGCCCCTCCATGAAGCCGATCTTGAAGCCGAACCAGTCGTCCAGCAGCAGGTTGACCGAGCCGTTGCGGCCGAAAAAGAGCTGCATCGCCACGGCGCCGACGAAGGGCGGCATGATCAGCGGCAGGAAGCCGAGCGTCTGCACCAGGAGCGCGCCGCGGAAGACGAAGCGCGTGGTGAGATAGGCAAGTGGCAGGGCGAAGACAGAGGCCCAGACCACGGACATCGCCGAGACGTAGAAGGAATTCCACAGCGAGCGCATAAACAGCTCGGTGCGGAAGAAGTCGTAGAAATTGACCAGCGTGAAGGTGCTGGTGCCCTTCTCCGTGAAGGCGACATAGAGCACGGTTCCGACCGGCAGCCCCAGGAACAGCAGCAGGAAGGCGGCGATCGCCAACGCGAGCGCGATCTGGCCGGGCGTGGCGGAGAGGCGGCGGGCACGGGGGAGGGCGGCGGCGGTGGGGATGGCTGTCATGCGCTTTGTGCTTCACGCGTCGCTGGCATCGCTCCAGCCTCTGCCGTCATGGTCGGGCTTGTCCCGACCATCCACGTCGTCGCTGGTCGAGGCCTGTGTTCAAGACGTGGATGCTCGCCACAAGGGCGAGCATGACGGCGTTTCACGGGAGGTCGCTCAGCGCGCCGCCTTCAGCGCCTCGTCGGCCTTGGCCTTGGCCTTGGCGTAGTTGTCGCGGGCGAAGCTGGCCCACTGGCTTTCCAGCTCGGCCTGGCGCGCGCCCTTCTCCTTGCCGCCGGTGAAGGCGGCGCGGGTCTCGGCGCTCGCTCCTTGAGCCTCGCTGACCGGCATGGCGGCGATCAGGTTGCGGGCCTCGTCGGCGAGCGCCTTGGCCTGCGGGTTCGGCTTCTTGGCGAGCGCCGCATCGACCTCGTGCAGCGTCTTGGTGACGCCCTTCAGCGCATCGAGCTGGAAGGAGATCAGCTGGTCGAACAGCGTATCGACGACGGCCGTGCGGGCCTCCGACTTGTCGACGTCGAAGCCGATCATCTTCTGGAAGCGCGGATCGGTGAAGGGGTTGGGATAGTCGGCGCCGGCCTTGGCATAGACGGCCGGATTGACCGGCAGGCGGCGGATGCCGGGCTCGAGCAGCACTTCCTGGCCGGTCGGCGAGAGCAGGAACTCGACGAAGGCCTCGGCGGCGGCCTTGTTCGGCGCATTGGTGACGATGCCGACATTGGCCGGCACGACGGTCGTTACCGTCGGGTAGACGAACTTGACCGGGAAGCCCGAAGCCTGGGCCGAGAAGGCGAAGAAGTCGATGACGATGCCGACGCCGACCTGTCCGGAATTCACCGCCTCGGGCACGCCGAAGGAGCGCTCGGTGATGGAATTGAAGTTGCCGGCCATCTCCTTGATGGTGCGCCAGCCCTTGTCCCAGCCCTCGCCCTGAAGGATCGTCTCGATGGTCAGATGGGTCGTGCCGGAGCGGGCGGGCGAGGCGATCGAGACATGGTCGTAGAAGGCGGGTTTGGCGAGGTCCTGCCAATCCTTCGGCTCGGGCAGCTTGTTGGCCTTGGCATAGCGGTCGTTCCACATGATCCCGTAGCCGGAAGCGGCGAAGCCGGAATAGAAGCCGGCGGGATCGTTGATCGGATAGGAGCCGATCTTGTCGGGGATGCCGGTCGCCTTGGGCTTGTAGGCTGAGAGCAACTGCTTGCCCTTCAGGACCTCGAAGGCGTCCGGCGCCGAGGCCCAGAACAGGTCGACCTGGTTGTTCGCCTTGGTCTCCTCGAGATATTTCACGCCCGCATTGGTGTTGCGGTTCTGGACCTCCAGCGTCACGCCGGGCACCGCCTTCTCGAAGGCCTTCTTGATCGGGTCGGTGACGTCCTTGGAGAAGGAGGTCACCACCGTGACCTTGCCTGACGGCGCCTGGGCGTGTGCGGCCGGGGCCATGACAGCCAGGCCGAGCGCGGTCGCGAGCGCGATCCTGCGTGTAAACATTGTCTTCCTCCCAAAATCGTTGAGCATCGCCGGCGTCGAGGCCGGTCGAGCAAGGCAGTGCCGCGGGCAGGCCGCGGCAAGTCATCAAACTGTCACATAGCGCGCCCGCTTGTCATCATGCCCGATCGTCGGCGAGGCAGACCTGCCTGTCCGTTGGGCATCCATGCGCGATTTGGCCCTTGGAGCCGCGGACCTTGCGTGATTACCTGCGCCGGTCCCGTTGCCTGACCGGAGCCTTCGTCCCATGTCGCCACGCATCGCCTTCGGCGGGTTCCTGCACGAGACGAATACCTTCGCGCCGAGCAAGGCGGGGCTCGACGCCTTCGTCCAGGGCGGCGGCTGGCCGGCGCTGGCACGCGGCGAGGAGATCTTCGCTGCGGTCCACAACGTCAATGTCGGCGCGTCGGGCTTCGTCGAGACGGCGCGCGGGCTTGGCTGGGAGATGGTGCCGACGCTGTGGTGCGCGGCAAGCCCCTCGGCGCATGTCACCGCCGAAGCCTTCGAGGGGCTGCTCGGCGAACTCGTCGAGCGCATCGCCGCCGCGTTGCCGCTCGACGGTGTCTATCTCGACCTGCACGGCGCGATGGTGGCGGAGGGCTTTCCGGACGGCGAGGGCGAGACGCTGCGCCGCGTGCGCGAGGCGATCGGGCCCGACGTGCCTCTGGTCGCGAGCCTCGATCTGCATGGCAACGTCACGCAGCTGATGGTCGACAGCGCTGACGCGCTGGTCGCCTACCGGACCTATCCGCATGTCGACATGGCGCTGACCGGCAGCCGCGCCACGACCTATCTCGCCAAGCTGATCGGCACGGCCAAGCGCGACGCCAAGGCGTTCCGGCAGATCCCCTATCTGATCCCGATCGCCTGGCAGGCGACGGCAATGGAGCCCTGCCGGACGATCTATGGCGAGCTCGCGGCCCTGGAACACGAAAGCGTGCCGACGCTCTCCTTCCTGCCCGGCTTCCCGGCCGCCGACTTCGCCGATTGCGGCCCGACCGTCGTAGCCTATGGTGCGACGCAAGCCGATGCCGACCGGGCTGCGGATGCCATCACGGCCCGCGTGATGGCGAGCGAGGCCGCCTTCAACGGTCAGGTCTTCCAGCCCGACGAGGGCGTGCGCGAGGCGATGGCCCTGGCGAGCGGCGCGACCCGGCCGATCGTCATCGCCGACACGCAGGACAATCCCGGGGCCGGCGGGGATTCCGACACGATGGGCATGGCGCGGGCGTTGGTCCGGAACGGTGCGGTGCGCGCCGCGATCGGGCTGATCGTCGATCCGGAGGTTGCCGCGCTGGCGCACAAGGCCGGGGTCGGCGCGACGATCAACGCCGCTCTCGGGGCGAAGTCGGGTATTCCCGGCGACGTGCCGCTGGAAGCGGAATTCATCGTCGAGCAATTGTCCGATGGCCGCTTCGTCGCGCCAGGTCCCTTCTTCGGCGGTTCGCGGATGAATCTCGGGCCCTGCGCGGCCTTGCGCATCGGCGGGGTCAGGATCGTCGTGGCCTCGCGCAAGGCGCAGATGGCCGACCAGGCGATGTACCGCCAGGTCGGCATCGAGCCGACCGAGCAGGCGATCCTCGTCAACAAGAGCTCGGTGCATTTCCGCGCCGATTTCGAGCCGATCGCGCAGGCCATCCTGGTCTGCGCCGCGCCCGGCCCGATGCCGGTCGACCCCTCCGTCCTGCCGTGGAAGCATCTGCGCCCCGGCCTGCGCACTGCGCCGCTCGGCCCCGTCTTCGGCTGACCGGCCCATTCCTTCCGGAGTTCACCTGTTCATGCCCGCTCTTTCCGCGATCGACGCCTTCAAGGACGACCTCGTCGCCATCCGCCGCGACATCCACGCCCATCCCGAGATCGGCTTCGAGGAGGTCCGTACCTCCGGCATCGTCGCGGAGAAGCTAGCCTCCTGGGGCATCGAGGTGCATCGCGGCATCGGCGGCACGGGCGTGGTCGGCGTGCTCGCGGGTACGGGCGGGCCGGGACGGCGCATCGGCCTGCGCGCGGACATGGACGCGCTGCCGATGGACGAGCTGACGAACCTGCCCTGGCGCTCGACCATTCCCGGGCGCATGCATGCCTGCGGCCATGACGGCCACACCACGATGCTGCTCGGCGCGGCGCGCTATCTAGCCGAGAATCGCGGTTTCGCCGGGACGGCGATCTTCGTCTTCCAGCCGGCGGAGGAGGGGCTCGGCGGCGCGCGCGCGATGCTCGCCGACAATCTGTTCGAGCGCTTCCCCTGCGACGAGATATACGGGCTCCACAACGCCCCCAATCTCGACCCCGGCCAGATCGCCGTCTTCCCCGGGCCCGCGATGGCCGGCGCCGATTTCTTCGACATCAAGATCACGGGCAAGGGCAGCCATGGCGCGATGCCGCATGTCGGTCGCGACCCGGTCGTGGCGGCGATCTCGCTGGCGGCGGCGTTGCAGACCATCGTCAGCCGCAACGCCGATCCGCGCGAGGCCGCCGTGCTCTCGATCACGCAATTCCACGCCGGCTCGGCCTATAACGTGATTCCGGAGGAGGCGAAGCTCGCCGGCACGATCCGCACTTTCTCGCCGGACGTCGCCAGGCTCGTCCGCGAGCGCATGCGCGAGATCGCGGCCGGGACGGCGATGACCTTCGGCGTGCAGATCGATGTCGACATCCGCGGCATCTTCGACGTGCTGATCAACCACCCGGCCCAGGCCGAGGCGACGGCTGCGGTCGCGGCCGAGATCGTCGGTGCGGGAAACGTTCTGACCGAGCCGAAGCCGGTGATGGGCAGCGAGGACTTCGCCGACATGCTGCGCGTCGTGCCTGGCGCCTATGCCTGGGTCGGCCATGCCGGCAGCGTGCCGGTGCACAACCCGGCCTTCGTGCTGGATGACGGCATCCTGCCGATCGGCGCCAGCCTGCTCGCCCGCCTCGTCGAGACGCGGACCGTGGCTTGAGCTTCTGCCGACGGCATCCGCCGATCCCCGCATGAACCAGCCTGACAGGTGAATGATGGACCCGAACGCGCTGCCGCTCGACACCGATGCCTTGATCGCCGGGCTCAGGCCCTGGATCGAGTGCGAGAGCCCGACCTTCGACGTCGCCGCCGTCAACAGGATGATGGATCTCGCCGCGGCCGAACTGGCCGCCGCAGGCGCAGTTGTGACGCGCATTCCCGGGCCGCCCGGGCTCGGTGATTGCGTCCGGGGCGACTTCCCGCATCCGCGCCGGGCCGAGCCCGGCATCCTGTTGATGTCGCATCTCGACACCGTCCACCCGGTCGGCACGCTGAAGACGCTGCCGTTCAAGCGCGAGGGCTCGCGCTGCTACGGGCCCGGCATCCTCGACATGAAGGGCGGCGCCTTCGCCACCCTGCAGGCCGTGATCGCGCTGGCCAGGGCCGGGATCGAGACGCCGCTGCCGGTCAGCGTGCTGTTTACCAGCGACGAGGAGATCGGCAGCCCCGGCACGCGCGAGATCATCATGGAAGAGGCGCGCAAGCACCGCTTCATCCTCGTGCCGGAGCCGGGCAGCCCGGGCAATGGCGTGGTCACCGGGCGCTATGCGATCGCGCGCTTCAATCTGCTGGCCGAAGGTCGCCCGAGCCATGCCGGCTCGCAGCTGAAGAAGGGCCGTTCCGCGGTGAGCATGATGGCGAAGCAACTGCTCGCCATCGAGGCGATGACGGATGACGACTGCACCTTCAGCGTCGGCGTGATCTCCGGCGGGCAGTGGGTGAACTGCGTGCCGACGTTATGCAAGGCGGAAGCCTTGAGCATGGCAAAAAGGCAGGAAGATCTGGATCGCGGCGTCGAGCGGATGCTGGCGCTGTCGGTGAAGAACGAGGACGGTACGCGCTTCACCGTGACGCGCGGTGTGACGCGGCCGGTCTGGGAGCCGGATGAGGCAACGCTGCAGCTCTTCGGGCTGGCGCGCCAGATTGCCGGCGAACTCGGCTGGACGCTGGGGCACGGCTCGGCCGGCGGCGGTTCGGACGCCAATTTCACCGGCGCGGCAGGCATCCCCTCGCTCGACGGGCTCGGCCTGCTCGGCGCCGGCTACCACACGCTGGAGGAGCATATCGAGGTCGAGAGCCTGGCGCAGCGAACCCGGCTGATGGCCGGGCTTCTGGCGAGGTTGACCGGCTGAGCGCAATCGGGCGAGCATGGCTTTGACATGGCATGCCGCCTGCATGGGCGGTGCCGACCGAAACGGAACCTAAATCACGAGGTTAGCAACCGGGCCACTCAACAGATCAGCACATCACGATCGGCAAGAACCGACCGCATGACGGTCAGAGGGGAGATCAGCTTATGATGTCGCGTTGGACTATCGTCGCCGCAGCCGCCGCGCTGCTGGCGGGCAGCAGCCTTGCCCAGGCCCAGACCACTCTGAAAGTGGTGATGCACTCCGACGTCAAGATCGTCGATCCGATCTGGACCACCGCCTATATCGTCCGCAACCACGGCTACATGATCTACGACACGCTCTTCGCGCTGGACGGGAAGGGCGAGATCAAGCCGCAGATGGTCGATGGCTTTACCGAGTCGCCGGACAAACTGACCTACAAGTTCACGCTGCGCGACGGCCTGCTCTGGCATGACGGCAAGCCGGTCACCGCCGAGGACTGCGTCGCCTCGATCAAGCGCTGGGGCGCGAAGGACCCGATCGGACTCAAGCTGATGACCTTCGTCGACAGCATGAGCGCCGACGATGCCAAGAGCTTCACCATCAAGCTGAAATCGCCGACGGGCCTGCTGCTCTTCGGCCTCGCCAAACCCTCGTCGAACGTCCCCTTCATGATGCCGAAGCGCGTGGCGGAGACCGACCCGAACACCCAGATCTCGGAATTCATCGGCTCGGGCCCCTTCGTGCTCAAGACTGACGAATGGAAGCCCGGCGACAAGATCGTCTACACCAAGTTCAAGGACTACAAGCCGCGTGCCGAGCCGGCCTCGGGGCTCGCCGGCGGGAAGGTCGCCAAGCTCGACCGGGTCGAATGGCTGGCGGTCGCAGACCAGCAGCAGGCGGTCAACGCGCTGCTGGCAGGCGAGATCGACATGATCGAGCAGCCTGCCTACGACCTGATCCCGCTGCTCAAGGACGACAAGTCGATCACGCTGACCAACTACAACCCGCTCGGGCTGCAATACACGATGCGGCCGAACCATACGCAGAAGCCCTTCGACAATCCCAAGGTCCGACAGGCGCTGTTCTATGCGCTGAACCAGAAGGACTTCCTCGACGCTACCGTCGGCAACCCGGAATACTACAAGATCTGCAAGTCGCTCTTCGTCTGCGGCACGCCGCTCGCGAGCGAGAAGGGCATGGAAGGGCTGCTCGAATCCAATTTCGAGAAGTCGAAGGCCCTGCTCAAGGAGGCCGGCTATGACGGCACGCCGATCGTGCTGCTGCACTCGACCGACCTGCAGGTGCTGACCAATCTCGGCCCCGTCGCCAAGCAGCTGCTCGAGCGCGGAGGCTTCAAGGTCGACATGCAGTCCTCGGACTGGCAGACGGTCGTCTCCCGTCGCGTCCGCAAGGAGCCGGTGGACAAGGGCGGCTGGAACCTGATGCAGACCTCCTGGGTCTCGGCCGACATCCTCAACCCGGTGATGACCGGTTTCCTCAATTCCAGCTGCGACAAGGCCGCCTTTGGCTGGCCCTGCGACGAGCAGATGGAGAAGCTGCGCGACGACTTCGCCCGCGAGACCGATCCGGCCAAGCAGAAGGCCATCGCCGAGGCGGTGCAGATGCGCCAGCGCGAGGTCGTGACGCATGTCCATCTCGGCCAGTACTATGTGCCGATCGCGACGCGCAGCAACGTCACCGGCATCCTCTCGGCCGCCGCGCCGGTGTTCTGGAACATCGAGAAGAAGTGAGGTGGCCTCGCTGACAGCGCGGAGCCGGAGCCGATGCTGAGCTACATCCTGCGGCGCCTGCTGGCGACGATCCCGGTCCTCGTGATCGTCGCCGTCCTCGTCTTCCTGATGCTCAGGCTGACGCCGGGCGATCCGGCGGCGGTCATCGCCGGCGACAACGCCACGACCGAGCAGATCGCGCTTATCCGCAACCGGCTCGGCCTCGACCAGCCGATCCTGGCGCAGTTCGCGATCTGGGCCGGCAACCTCCTGCAGGGCAATCTCGGCGAGAGCTTCTTCTTCAAGAAGCCGATCGGCGAGCTGATCATGGGGCGCGTCGAGCCGACGCTGTCGCTCGCCTTCGCGACGATGCTGATCGCGGTCTGCGTGGCGATCCCGCTCGGCGTGCTCGCAGCCTACAAGCACGGCTCCTGGATCGACCGCATCGTCATGGGCTTCTCGGTGCTGGGCTTCTCGGTGCCGGTCTTCGTGATCGGCTATGCGCTGATCTACATCTTCGCGATCACGCTCGGCTGGTTCCCGGTGCAGGGCTACCAGCCGCTGTCCGGCGGTTTCGGAGGCTTCCTGCAGCGGCTGGTGCTGCCGGCGGTGACGCTCTCGGTGATCTATATCGCGCTGATCGCGCGGATGACGCGGGCGAGCGTGCTCGAGGTGCTGAGCGAGGACTATATCCGCACCGCACGGGCCAAGGGGCAGGTCGAGCGCAAGATCCTGTTCCGGCATGCGCTGAAGAACGCGGCGGTGCCGATCGTCACCGTCGTCGGCATCGGCATCGCGCTCCTGATCGGCGGCGTGGTGGTGACGGAGAGTGTCTTCGCGATTCCAGGCCTCGGCCGGCTGACGGTCGATGCGGTGCTGGCCCGCGACTACCCGACGATCCAGGCCGTGATCCTGCTGTTCTCCGGCGTCTATGTCGGGATCAACCTTCTGATCGACCTCGCCTACAGCCTGTTCGACCCGAGGATCCGCTATTGAGCGCCGAACCGACCATCCTTGCGCCGGTCGCGGCGGAACCTGCGGCGCCGGCCCGCACGATCCTGAAGCGGCTCGTGCTCAACCCGGTCGTCGCGATCGGCGGCACCGTGCTGCTGGTGATGACGCTGATCGGCCTGCTGGCGCCCTGGCTCGGCACCATCGACCCCACTGCGATCAACCCGAGCACGCGCAACAAGGTGCCGGGCTTCGAGCGGACGATCCGCGCCGATGACGGCTCGACGACTGTCTTCAAGCATCGCATGGGCACGGATTCGCTCGGGCGCGACGTCTATAGCCGCGTGGTCTACGGCGCGCGCGTCTCGCTGCTGATCGCGGTCTCGGTCGCCTCGATCTCGATCGCGATCGGCCTCGTGATCGGGCTCGTCGCCGGCTATGTCCGCCCGCTCGACGGCATCATCATGCGCTTCATGGACGGGCTGATGGCGATACCGGGCATATTGCTCGCCATCGCCGTCGTCTCGCTGTTCCGCAGCGGGCTAAGCTCGGTGATCATCGCCATCATCATTCCGGAGATACCGCGCGTGGTCAGGCTGGTGCGCTCGATCGTGCTGTCGGTGCGCGAGGAGCCCTATGTCGAGGCGGCGATCATGGCCGGCACGCGGCTGCCGAAGCTGATGGTGCTCCATATCCTGCCCAACACGATCGCGCCGCTGATCGTGCAGGGCACCTTCATCGCGGCCTCCGCCATTCTCGTCGAGGCGATCCTGTCCTTCCTCGGCATCGGCATCCCACCGGAGATCCCGACCTGGGGCAACATCATGGCCGAGGGGCGCAACCTGTTCCGGGTCTTCCCGCACAACATCCTCTATCCCGGCATCTTCCTCGGCCTCACCGTGCTCGCGGTGAACATGCTGGGCGACGGCCTGCGCGATACGCTCGATCCCAAGATGGCTGGCCGATGAGCGACGCACAGACACCCGTTCTCGAAATCGCCGGCCTCAGCATCGCGCTGCCCGGCGGCGGCGACCGTGCTCATGCGGTCGAGGGCGTCTCGCTCAGCGTCGCGGCGGGCGAGATCGTCTGCGTCGTCGGCGAGTCCGGCTCGGGCAAGTCGGTCACGGCCTTTTCGGTGATGGGTCTGTTGGCCAAGGCGCTGAAGCCGGTCGCGGGCGCCATCAGGCTCGAAGGCGAGGACCTCCTCGCCGCCACGCCGCAGCGCCTCAGGGCGCTGCGCGGCGACCGCATGGCGATGATCTTCCAGGAGCCGATGACGGCGCTGAACCCGGTGCTGACCATCGGTGACCAGATCGAGGAGGTCCTGCGCATCCATACCGAGCTTGCGTCCGCCGAGCGGCGCAAGCGCGTACTGGAGATGCTGGAGGCGATGCGCCTGCCGGAACCGGAGCGGATGCATGCCTCCTATCCGCACCAGATCTCGGGCGGGCAGCGCCAGCGCGTGATGATCGCGGCGGCGCTGATCCTCGATCCCGCGCTGCTGATCGCCGACGAGCCGACGACGGCCCTCGACGTCACGACGCAGGCGCAGATCCTCAAGCTCATCAAGGAGATGCAGGAGCGGCGCGGCACCGGCGTGCTGTTCATAACGCATGATTTCGGCGTCGTCGCCGAGATCGCCGACCGCGTCGTCGTGATGGAGAAGGGCCGCGTGGTCGAGCAGGGGCCGGCGGCCGAGATCCTGACGCGGCCGCGCCATCCCTACACGAAGATGCTGATCGCCTCGGTGCCGAGCCTGACGCCGGCCGAGCGCAGGCCCGTGCTCGGCCCCGTGGCGCTGGAGACGGTCGGCCTCGCCAAGACCTACAGCTCCAAGGCGCTGTTCCGGAAGGCGCGTGTGGTGAACGCCGCGCGCGACGTGGCGATAACGGTCCGGCGCGGCGAGACCGTTGGTATCGTCGGCGAATCCGGTTCCGGCAAGACGACGGTGGCGCGCTGCGTCGCCCGGCTGATGCCGCCGAGCGAGGGCGCGATCCTGGTGCCGGACATCGACATCGCCAATCTCTCGGAGGGCAAGCTCCGGCCCTATCGCCGCAAGATCCAGGTCGTGTTCCAGGACCCGTTCCGCTCGCTCAATCCGCGCCGGACGGTCGGCGCCTCGATCGTCGAAGGACCGATGAATTTCGGCCTGGGCGCGGATGACGCCTTGGCGCGTGCGCGCGAGCTGATGAAGCTGGTCGGGCTGCAGCCCGCGGCGCTGGAGCGCTATCCGCACCAGTTCTCCGGAGGACAGCGCCAACGCATCGCGATCGCTCGCGCCCTGGCGATGGAGCCGGAGATCCTGATCGCGGACGAGGCCGTCTCGGCGCTCGACGTCTCCGTGCAGAAGCAGGTTCTGGCGCTGCTTGCCGACGTGCAGGAGCGCTTCAACCTGGCGATCCTGTTCATCACCCATGACCTCAGGGTCGCGGCGCAGATCTGCGACCGGATCGTGGTGATGGAGAAGGGCGCCATCGTCGAGCAGGGCGCGACCGCGCAGGTCTTCTCCGCGCCGGCGCACAGCTATACTCGCGCCCTGATCGAGGCCGCGCCGGGCCGCCATTTCGCGACCGGTGCGGCCTGAGGCCGCCGAGCGGCTGCGCGTCGCGGACAGGCCGGGATGGCCGGCACCAAGCGTTGACGCTCTGCCGGAGGGCACGGATAGTCCGGCTCCTTTCGACCCGACTCGCCCGGCAACGCCATGGCGGCGTCGGCCCAATAAGATGCCTAGGGAGTGAGCCTGAATGGATGACGAGATTCTCTACGAGGTCCGGGACGAGGTCGGCACGATCACCCTGAACCGGCCGCAGGCCCGCAACGCCCTGACCTTTGCGATGTATGAGCGGCTCGCGGCGATCTGCAGCGATCCCGCCGCCCATGGCGCGCCGAAGGTGCTGATCCTCACCGGCGCGGGCGAGAAGGCCTTCGCCGCGGGCACCGACATCTCCCAATTCCGCTCCTTCGCCACGCCGGAGGACGCGCTGGCCTATGAGGAGAGGATCGATCGCGTCATCACCGCCATCGAGGCCTGCACGATCCCGACCATCGCGGCGATCTCGGGAGCCGTCACGGGCGGCGGGGCGAGCATCGCCTGCGCCTGCGATCTGCGGGTCGCGACGACGACGGCACGCTTCGGCTTTCCGGTCGCGCGGACGCTCGGAAACTGCCTGTCGATGACGAACTACGCCCGGCTCGCCGCGCTGCTCGGGCCGGCGCGGGTCAAGGACATCGTCTTCACCGCGAGGCTGATCGAGGCCGAGGAAGGCCATCGCATCGGGCTCTACAACGAGCTCGTCGCCGATCATGCGGCTCTGATGGCGCGGGCTCAGGAACTCGCCACGACGATCCGCGGGCACGCGCCGCTGACGATGCGGGCCACGAAGGAGGCGCTGCGCCGCCTCGCCGGTGCGTCGCTGCCGGCCGAGGGCGGAAACGATCTCGTGGTGATGTGCTACAGCAGCGCCGATTTCCGGGAGGGCATGGAAGCATTCCTCGGCAAGCGGCCGCCGCAATGGCAGGGCAAGTAGGCGCACGGCTCTGGGAAGGGCAGGCGCCCGATAACGCCTGAGCGACCGCTCGATCAGGCGAATGCTCTCTGCTCCAGCAGGACCGCGTCTGCCTCCACGGCTGCAGCGAAGACGTGATAGAGCGTGCTCGCGGGAATCGTGTCCACGAGGGGCCGGCCGGTGTCGTCCATCTGGTCGATCCAGGCTCCGGGCAGGGGCTGGCCGAGATAGCAGGTCGAGAGCTGCCCGAGCGCATGTGCTGCCTTCGCCCCGGCGCCGGGGCGACCGGCGCGCTGCTCCGAGAGCCAGGCCTTCGCCCATTCGGTCTGGGGCCAGAGCCTGCGGCTGCGGCGGGAGCAGGTTCCGTCGCTGAACGCCTCGTCGATCAGGAAGCCGGTCGCGGGATCGGCCGTCGCCTCGGCCGCATCGATGAGAGCCGAGGGCAGGGTGTCCGGCGCAAGTCCCGCGGCCCTTTCATAGCGGCGCAGCAGCCAGCACCACTCCGCCAGATGGCCGGGTTCGACGATGCGGCCGACATCGCCCGAAGCGGGCCGCCAGTCGTCGTCGAAGAACTCGAGCAGCAGCCCGGTAGGCGCGAGGAAGCGCTCCAGCAGCATGGAGCGCAGCTTGCCTGCGCGTTCGAGCGCGCCGGGAAAGGCGAGCGTCTCGTGCAGGGCGAGCATCGCCTCGAACAGATGCATGTGCGGGTTCTGGCGGCGTGGCAGGGCGGGCGGCACACCCTCGCGGTAGGAGCCGTCCGTGCAGAGCATCCACTCGTCGAGGAAATCGAGCGTCGCGCCGATCAGGGCGCGAGCCTGCGCATCGCCGCTGGCCTTGGCGTACCAGGCCAGCGCCAGAAGGATGAAGGCATGGTCATAGGTGTCGCGCAGCGGGTTGGCGACGCTGCCGTCGGGCTGGAGCAGGTGGACGAAGCCAGGGCCGCCATCGGGGCTGGCCGCCTTCTCCAGCAGCCAGTCCAGCGTCGCGCCGGCGAAGCCGAGCCCATCGAACCAGCCGAGAGCGCTGGCGTGCGAATAGCAGTAGATCTGGCGCGCCTGGACGCGGACGCGCTTTGCGGTGGCGACGTCGGGCGCACCGTCCCAGCGCAGCCGCTCATGCACGCCGCCGAAGACCACGTCGCGCCCGCGCGACTGCCAGAAGGGAAGCGCCTCGTCGCAGAGCCAACGCGAGAGTTTCGAGACAGGTCCAGGCACTTGCAGGCCCTTTCCGCTTGGGCAGATGGCGCCTCGGTCCGCTGCGGCCGCCCTCGTCTTCCGGAAATCGCGCTGACCTTAGGGCAATGCTAGGCGTGGGATCGCGCGCTGGCCAGCGGTGTCCCCCGACGCAAAAGAAGGGGGATCAACGCGCATTGAGGTACGCCTTAGGGCTCAGAACGGTGCGCAGCAGGATCGCGATGTCGAGCCAGAACGACCAGTTGTCGATGTACCAGTGGTCGAAGTCGATGCGTTTGGCCATCTTCTCGTCGGTGTCGGTCTCGCCGCGCAGTCCGTTGACCTGCGCCCAGCCGGTGATGCCGGGCCTGACGTTGTGGCGCCGCGCATAGAGCGCGATCTTGCGCTCGAACTCCCAGTCATGGGCAAGCGCGTGGGGGCGGGGTCCGACGAGCGACATCTGGCCTGCGATCACATTGAGCAGTTGCGGCAGTTCGTCCAGGTTGTAATGCCGCAGGAACCGGCCGATGCGGGTGACCCGCGGGTCGTTCTGCTTGGCCTGGACGATGACGTCCCCGTCCTCCGTCGTCGTCATGGTGCGGAACTTGAAGATGCGGAAGGCCTGCCGGTTGAAGCCGTAGCGGCGCTGGCGGAACAGCACGGGGCCGGGTGAGTCGAGCTTGATCAGCGCGGCGACGATCAGCAGCAGCGGAGCGGTCACGACCAGGATCGACAAGGCGCCGACGATGTCGGCCGCGCGTTTCAGCGCGACCTCGGCCATGGAGAGGGCCGGCCGCGTCAGGCGCAGGCTGGAGAGCGTGCCGGTGCGGACGATGTGCGGCGTCCGGAAACGGTCCATGATCCGCTCGGGCGTCAGGTGGATTGCGACCGGGAGGTTCATGAAGGCATCGACGCAGGCGTCGATGGTTTCCTGGTCCGACCAGGGCAGGGCGATGAAGACCGAGTCGGGCCGCTTCATCCGGCAGGTTGCGGCCGCGCTGGTGAGATCGGCGGCAAGCGCGGCGGCCGGGTCGGCGGTGCGACGCTGGTCATTGCCGCGCAGGAAGGCGACATCGACGATGGCGAAGCCGACGTCCCAGGGCTGGTGCCGCGAGACGAACGACATCACCTCCTGTTCGCGGCCGATGAGGAAGACGCGCTCGCTGGTGATGCGTCCGGTCCTGCTGGCGATCGAGATGGCGCGGGCCATCCCCGAGCGGGCGAGCGCAATCACCGGTATGCCGGCGAGGTAGCTCGCGAGAATGACGGCGCGCGAATAGTGATCGACGATCTTGGCGAGGAAGAGGATGGCGATGAAGGCCACCATCGTCACGTTCCAGACCGAGAACGCCGAGGCGATCTGGCCCTTCGTCGAGAGGTAATTGGCGATCTGGTAGCGGCCGCGCATCGCATTGGTGAAGACGAAGATCGCCGCGAGCATCGTGGCGAGCTCGAGCGTGACCTGCTCCGCCGGGCCATGGCCATAGGCCTGAAGGTGATAGCCCAGCGAGACGAGGCCGACGGTCGCCATCACGACGACGGCGTCGGTCGCGGCCATGACGAGCCAGAGGCAGTAGCGCCAGAGGCTGGCGCGCTCCTCGGTCGCCGCGCCGACTGCGAGGTTCAGGTCGTTGACGGTCATCTCGGCTCGGTCGCTCCGCATCGCGCACGGCCGAGGCCGTACGGTCGGGACGCTTCGCTCCGGCACAGCCATGCGGCCGGGGGTGCGCCCGGCAGAGGAACCGCAAACCGCATGCCGGTCGCCGCTTGTCTCAGATTGGCGAGAAAGCCGTCAAAGTCGGTGCCACCATCGCAATCGGGCGATGTGCTTTGCTGTTGTGTGCCATTTCGGCACGAAGGAGGCAGGTGACGTCAGACAGCCCGGCGCAAACCACGGGCGAACCGCTCCATCAGGAGCGCGAGCATGGTGCCGGCCAGGGCCCCGGCGGCCTTGATGACGACGTCATGTGGCCGTCCGTGACGCGTCGGCTCGAGCAGCTGGGCGGCTTCGAGGCCGATGGCAAGCCCGATCGTCAGGACGAGGACCATGAAGCGGCGCTTCGGGTAGGCGAAGGCCATCGAGCCCGCGAGAAGCAGAAAGGCGCAGAAACGCTCGATATCGGGACCCAGGCCAGGCAGATGCGGGCGGTGCCCGATCGGGGCCACGGTCACGAAGGCGATGGCCAGCACTGCGCTCCAGCCGATGGCGGTCGCGATCCGCCGCAGGGTTATGTCGATGCCGTCCAAAAGCTGCGTCCCGCCCCGTTCGCCCGTGCCCTTGCAATGATCACGCCGCCTCGTCGCGGGGCGGCAGGCCGGCTCGTGAAGGCCGCAGCAGGCGGGTTATGGGCATGTTCGCGAGCCCGGGCAACTGCTAATCCGGCTAAGACGAGCGGGCGCTGCGCCGCGGTGGCGTTCGCCACCCGGCCGCGCTACCTCTTGCCGGTCGATCAGCCGAAGGACGCCGCCATGCCGACCACTGCCGTCACCGCCCAGGCCTCGCGGATCGCCCGCGGCGGCAAGGCGATCTATGGCGCGCCGCTTGGAATCCTGATGCTGGAAGCGCGCTTTCCCCGCATCCTCGGCGACATGGGCAATGGTGCGACCTGGCCTTTCCCCGTGCTCTATCGCGTCGTCGGCGGGGCGAGCCCCGATCGCGTCGTGATGCAGGGCGCGGCCGGGTTGCTACCGGATTTCGTTGAGGCGGCGCGCGAGCTGGTGCGGCTCGGTGCCGAGGCGATCACCACCAATTGCGGCTTCCTCGCCCTGTTCCAGCGCGAACTGGCCGAGGCGGTGGGCGTGCCGGTCGCGACCTCCTCGCTGATGCAGGTGCCCTGGGTGCAGGCCACGCTGCCTCCCGGCAAGCGCGTCGGCGTCGTCACGGTCTCCAAGGGGAGCCTGACACCGAAGCATCTGGAAGGGGCGGGCGTGCCGCTCGATACGCCGGTCACCGGCACCGAGAACGGCCGCGAGTTCTTCCGCGTGCTGATCAAGGCCGAGAAGGACGACATGGACGTCGATCTCGCCTGGCAGGACGTGGTCGAGGCGGCGCTGGCGCTGGCAAAGGCCAATCCGGATGTCGGCGCGATCGTGCTCGAATGCACCAACATGCCGCCCTATGCCGCCGACGTGCAGGCGGCGACCGGGCTGCCGGTCTACGACATCTATTCGATGATCACCTGGTTCCATGCGGGCCTGAGGCCGCGCGTCTTCGGCTGAGCAGCCAGCGGCGGCCGATGCCGGCCTCCTGGCTCAATCGTGATAGATGCTCTTCACATGCGCGTTGATGGCGGCGATGTCGGGTAGCGTGCCGCCGTTGCGCGCCTCCAGATGGCCCTCATGCCAGTACCAGTCGTCGAAACCGACATTCAGGCGCTGGTAGCCTGCCTCCGCCAGTAGCAGCCGCATCGTCTCGCGGCGAGGCTCGACGAAATTGTGCTCGATGGTGAAGAGCGCGATCCGATGCCGGGCGAAATCGATCGTGGCCAGGATGTCGAGTTCCGAGCCCTCGGTATCGAGTGAGACATAGTCGAAGCCGTGATGGCCGCGGTCATCGGCCTCGGCCATCGCGGCGAAGGTGATGGTCTCGACCTCGATCAGGCCGTTCGCCCGGATCGCTTGCCGGCGATGCTCGGCATAGGCATCTGCCTCGGCATATTCGGTGAGCGTGCCGATTTCCTGCGAGGCGATGAAGGAGAGCGTCAGGCCGCCTTCGCGGTGCACCGCCTTCCGGAGGCAGAGAGCGCTGCGGTTTTGCGCGAGGTTGGCGAAGAGCTGCGGGTTGGGCTCGACCAGCACGCCGCTCCAGCCGAAATCGAGTTCGAGCCGGTAGGTGTTGCTGTGCAGCACGCCGTCGAAGGCGCCGATCTCGGCAAAGCGGCCGGCGCGGCGGCCCTGGCACATGCCCAGGACCCAGCGCTCCTGCTCGATCTGCGAATGAGTCGGCGCCTCGAAGGCGGCTTGCCAGGACAATGGCCGCGAGGGCGATGCGGGTGGCACGGTCACGGTCTCGCGGGGGGGGCGGGACGACAACCTAAGGTAAGCGCCCCTCGGCAGGCAACCTTGCGTCAATTTCCTCCCGTCGAGGCGTCTCGGTGCAAGCAACCCTGCGCGCCTGCGCTCGCCGAGCCTTGATTGCTTCCTCCGCGATGACAGCGATCAATGGATCTCCGGCTCGGGGATTTTCGCGGTGCCCTCCAAATAGTCGAAGTCGCAGCCCTTGTCGGCCTGGCGGATATGGGCCGCGGACATCTTGCCCCAGCCGCGCGGATAGTCGCGGTTCGGCGGCTTCCAGCTCTTCAGGCGCTCAGTGATCTCGGCGTCGGTCAGGCCGACCGAGATGCTGCGCGCCTCGACGTCGACGGTGATGATGTCGCCGGTCTTCACCGCTGCCAACGGCCCCTTGATATAGGCCTCGGGGGCGACATGGAGCACGCAAGCGCCGTAGCTGGTGCCGGACATGCGCGCATCCGAGATGCGCAGCATGTCGCGCACGCCCTGCTTCAGGAGCTTCTTCGGGATCGGCATCATGCCCCATTCCGGCATGCCCGGGCCGCCGACGGGGCCGCAGTTCTTCAGCACCATGACGTGGTCTGGCGTGACGTCGAGGCTCTCGTCATTCACCGCCTTCATCATCGCATCGTAGTCCTCGAAGACCAGCGCCGGACCGGAATGCTTCAGCAGGCGGGGCTCGGCGGCCGAGGGCTTGATGACGCAGCCGTCGGGCGCGAGGTTTCCCTTCAGCACGGCGAGACCGTTGGCGGTGGTCACGGCGTTGTCGAGCGGGCGGATGACGTCGTCGTTGTAGACCTTGGCGAGGGCGATCGTCTCCGAAAGCGGCTTTCCGGTCACGGTCATGGCGTCGGTGTGGAGCTTGCTCTCGAGCTGCTTCAGCAGCGCAGGCAGGCCGCCGGCATAGAAGAAATCCTCCATCAGGAAGTCGCCGGAGGGGCGCAGATTTGCGATCACCGGCACCTTGCGCGAGAAGGCGTCGAAATCGTCGGGCGTCAGCGTCACGCCGGCCCGCCCGGCCATCGCGATGAGATGGATGATCGCATTGGTCGAGCCCGCGACGGCCATGTGGACGGTCAACGCGTTCTCGAAGCTTTCGCGGGTCAGGATGCGATCCGGCGTCAGGTCCTCCCAGACCATCTCGACGATGCGCGTGCCGGATGCCGCCGCCATGCGCGGATGGGCGGCGTCGGCGGCGGGAATGGCGGAGGCGCCGGGCAAGGTCAGGCCCAGCACCTCGGCATGGCTCATCATGGTCGCGGCGGTGCCCATGGTCATGCAGGTGCCGTGCGAGCGGGCGATGCCGCTCTCCATGTCCTTCCACTGGTCGTCGGTGATGTTGCCGGCTTCCTTTTCCGCCCAGTACTTCCAGACGTCGGCGCCTGAACCGAGGATCTTGCCGGCCCAGTTGCCGCGCAGCATCGGCCCGGCCGGCACGAAGATGAAGGGCAGGCCGGCGCTGCAGGCGCCCATGATCAGGGCAGGTGTGGACTTGTCGCAGCCACCGAGCAGCACCGCGCCATCGAGCGGGTGGGAGCGGATCGATTCCTCCGTCTCCATCGCCAGGAAGTTGCGATAGAGCATCGTCGTCGGCTTCTGGTACTGCTCCGAGGCCGACATCACCGGGATCTCGACCGGGAAACCGCCTGCCGCCCAGACCGCGCGCTTCACCGCGTCGGCGCGGTCGCGCAGATGGGTGTGGCAGGGGTTGATCTCGGACCAGGTGTTGATGATGCCGATGACCGGCTTGCCCATGAACTCGTCATGGCCGAAGCCCATCTGCAGCGCCCGCGAGCGATGCCCGAAGGAGCGCAGGTCGCTCGCCCCGAACCAGCGCTTCGAACGCAGGGTATCGGGTGTCTTGCGGCGGTGGGACGACATGGGTGTTTCCTCGAACTCTTATCGTTCTAAGCGGTGCTGGCGCCGTGGTCGGGCTTCACCCGACCATCTCGGAAACCAGCGGGTTCTCGTCATGAGATTCTCGGGTCTACGCTTCGCTTCGCCCGAGAATGACGGTCTTCATTCCGCCGCCTTGGCCGCGCCCCAGCTGCCGACGATGGCGCGCAGCTCCGTGCGCTCGGCCTCGTTCAGCTCCGGCAGGCCGGGCAGGCGTACCGGGCCGACCTTCGTGCCGAGAAGGCCGAGCGCCTCCTTGACCACGGTGACGTTGGCGCCGTTGCCGTATTTCGTGCGCAGCTTCTCGAAGCCGGCGATGGCGTCGACCTCGCGGCGGGCAGTCTCGTAGTCGCCGGCCTCCAGTGCGCGCCAGACCGCGAGCGAACGCTCGGGCGCGACGTTGATCAGGCCCGAGGTGAAGCCGCGCGCGCCGAGCGCGTAGAACGGCGCCGCCCAGCCCTCGGCGAGGCCGCAGATCCAGTTGGCGGAGGTGCCTTCGGTCTCGCGCACGCAATCGGCCAGCAGCATCATGCTGGTGGACGCGAACTTCACGCCCGCGACATTGGCATGGGTCGCGACGCGGGCGAGGTCCTTCACGCCGATCGCCTCGGAGCGGATATAGGCGACCACCGGAATGGTCAGCGCGTCCGCTATGGCGAGGAAGTAGTCCGCCTGCGATTGCGGCGCGGCGAAGGGGTCGAGCGGGTGGTGGACCATCACCGCGTCGCAGCCAGCCGTCGCTGCGAGCCTGCCGGTCGCGATGGCCTCGCGCAGAGACCTCCCGATGCCGGCGGTGACCAGCGCCTTGCCGGCGGCGGCCTCGGCCGCGACCGCATGGCAGCGCTGAACCTCCTCGGCCGTCATCGGATAGAACTCGCCGGTGTTGCCGGCCGAAACGATGTTGTGGATGCCGGCCTCGGCGATCCCGCGCACGATCCTTCCGGTCAGCGCCCAATCGGCCTCGCCGTCGGCCTTCCAGGCCGTGACATGCACGCCCGAAATGCCGCGGACCGCGGTCCGCACCTTGTCATTCGTCATAATCCAACCCTTCCGCATCGGCGCCGAACACCTGCCGCACATGGGCTTTCGCCGAGCGGACGATGTGTCGACGCATTCTTTGTTCCGCGAGCGCCGGCTCACGGGCTCTGAGCGCCTCGAAGATTTTGCGGTGTTCCTCGAAACCCTGGGCGCGCTCGGCCGGTTCCGACAGCAACGCGATGCGCTGGGCGTGATCGTACATGCGCTGGCCGTCGAGGCGCCGCTCAAGATAGGTGCAGCCCGAAATCCGGTGGATCGCGCCGTGATAGGCTTCGTTCAGCGTGACCAGGTCCTCGAGCGCACTGTGCTCGGTCGCATGCGCCATCTCCTCGATCAGCCGTGCGATCTCCGCGACGTCGGACGGGCTCATCCGGTTGGCGGCAATATGGGCCATCACGCTTTCCAGCGCCGCGCGGCCCAGCGCCATCTCGAGCGCCTGACGGGCCGAGAACTCGACGAAGACGCCGCGTCGGGCCTCGGTCCGCACCAGCCCCTCGCTTTCCAGCTTGCGGATCGCGTCCTTTACAGGGGTGGTGCTGACGCCGAGCATCTCGGCCAGATGGCGCTCGTTCAGCCGCTCGCCGTTGCGGAACCGGCCGGCGACGATCGCCCGGCGCAGCCGCTCATGCACATGCTCGCGCAGGGAGCGCAGCAGATGCGGGGCGACAGGTTCGATCGTCAGGGCTTCAGACATTTCAGTTCCGACAGGCGCTGCGGCAGCCGCCGCGAATCCGTTCGCGGCCGCTCCTTCCCGGCGCCATCACCGCATCACACACCACAAAGGGCAAGCGTGAGCAAGTCTGAAATTTCAGATTTCAAATCTGGAATCATATGCTATGCGACATGCAAGCGCCGATGAACGGCGCAGGAAGACCGGTGCCATCCGGCGCCGATTGATCGGGAGGAGAGAAGATGCTGAATCGCAGAACGCTGCTGGCTACGGCCGCGTCACTGGCGGTGCTGGCTGGTCCGGCGCTGGCGCAGTCGAGCTATCCGGGCAACAAGGTGGTGACGATCATCGTGCCCTTCGCCGCGGGCGGCACGACCGACCTGCTCGGCCGCATCCTCGCCGACCGGCTGGGCGCGCGCCTCAACGGCAAGTTCATCGTCGAGAACCGGCCAGGTGCCGGCGGCAATACGGGCTCGGCGGCCGTCGCGCGCGCCACGCCGGACGGCTACACGCTGAGCATGGGCACGGTCTCGTCCCACGCGATCAACCCGGGTGTCTATGCGAAGATGCCTTATGATCACGTCAAGGACTTCGCGCCGATCTCGCAGGTCGCGAGCGTGCCGAACATCCTGATGGTCAATATCGACCTGCCGGCCAAGACGGTTCCCGAGCTGATCGAACTGCTCAAGAAGAACCCGGGCAAGTACTCCTTCGGCTCGTCCGGCGCCGGCACCTCGACGCATATGGCCGCCGAGCTGTTCAAGGTCGAGACCGGCACCGACATGGCGCATGTGCCCTACCGCTCGAGCGGGCAGGTGACGCAGGACCTGCTCTCCGGACAGATCCAGGTCAGCTTCGACAACATTACCATCGCCTGGCCGCATGTGCAGGAGGGCAAGATCCGCGCGCTGGCCACGGCCACGCCGAAGCGCCTGGCCGTGGCGCCGGACCTGCCGGCGCTCTCCGAATTCGTTCCCGGCTACGACGCCAGCTCCTGGCACGGCTTCTTCGCGCCGGCCGGCGTGCCGAAGGAGACCGTCGCCAAGCTCTCCGCCGAGGTTCAGGCGATCATGAAGGAGCCGGCGGTGATCGAGCAGCTGAAGAAGCTCGGTGTCGACCCGGTCGGTTCGAGCTCCGAGCAGTTTGCAGCGCATATCGCGGCCGAGACCGAGCGCTGGGGCGCGGTCGCCAAGAAGGCCAACGTCCGGATCGAGTGATCGAAGAGCCGATCATTCCGCCATCGCGGCCGCCTGGGGCGACCGTCTGCGCTTCCGGTGCTCACGTACTTCAGTACGCTGCGCTCCGGTTCTCGACGGCCGCCCCATCCGACTCACGCTGACGAAATGCTCGGCTCTTCGCCGAGCTTCCAGGAAAGAACCGCACATGACCGCCCTCACCGACGAGAACCGCAAGAAGCTTAAGCGAGTCTCGACCGCGACGCTGACCACCGCGCTGTTCAAGCGCGGCTTCCGGAACCAGTTCATCCAGGATGTCCGGCCGCTGGGGCCGAAAGCGGAGTCGATGGTCGGCGAGGCCTTCACGCTGCGCTACATTCCGGCGCGGGAGGATCTGGACCATCTCGGTACCTTCGAGGGCACGCAGCATCCGCAGCGCCGGGCCATCGAGGATTGCCCGCCCGGCCATGTCATGGTGATCGACAGCCGCAAGGACCCGCGCGCGGCATCGGCCGGCGGCATCCTGGTGTCGCGTCTGATGCAGCGCGGCGCGGCCGGCATCGTCACGGATGGCGGCTTCCGCGACAGCCCCGAGATCGCTGAGATGGCGATCCCGGCCTATCACAACCGCCCGAGCGCGCCGACCAACCTGATCCGCCACCACGCGCTCGACATCAACGCGCCGATCGCCTGTGGCGATGTCGCGGTCTATCCCGGCGACATCATCGTCGGCGATGCCGAAGGCGTCTGCGTGATCCCGGCGCATCTCGCCAACGAGATCGCGCCCGAGGTTTATGAGCAGACGGCCTATGAGGACTTCGTTTCCGAGCGGGTGCGCGCGGGACAGGGCATCTTCGGGCTCTACCCGGCCGATGCCGAAACCAAGGCCGAGTTCGCGAAGTGGCGGCCGAGCTGGTCCTGAGCCCGGCCCGGGCCACGTCGAGCCGGGATGCCAGCCGGCTTTTGAGACAAGCGCGAAGCTCCCGAGGGCTTGCATGAAGACGGCGAGCCCGGCCGAATCGGGCTGACGGGGACGCTGCCGGCGCGGCGCGCCTCCGCATGGACTGCACGGACGACAAGAAGCCTGCAACTCAGAAGAACATCCGGAGGGGAAACATGATCGAGACGTCACGCCGTCGCCTGCTCACCGGCGGGTTTGCCGCCGCGGGAACCGCCATCGCCGCACCGGCGCTCGCGCAGGTCTTTCCATTCAAGCCGAACCAACGCTATCCCGACCCGGCCGTCGAGATCCTCGATCCGAGCTTCGCCAAGTACCGGATCTATTCGAGCACGGTGGAGCAGCTCGGCAGCGGCATGCGCTGGGCCGAGGGGCCTGCCTATTTCCCGGAGGGGCGCTACGTTGTCGTCAGCGACATCCCGAACAACCGCATCATGAAATATGACGAGGTCAAGAACACGTTCACGGTGTTCCGCGACAACGCCAACTTCGCCAACGGCAATGCGCGCGACCGGCAGGGGCGGCTTTTGACCTGCGAGCATTCGGTGACGCGGCGCGTCACCCGCACCGAGAAGAACGGCAAGATCACCGTTCTCGCCGATTCCTTCGAGGGCAAGCGGCTCAATGCACCCAACGACATCGTCGTGAAGTCCGACGACACGATCTGGTTCACCGATCCGCTGTTCGGCATCAATGGCGAATGGGAAGGGTCGCGGGCCAAGCCGGAGCAGGCGACGACGAACGTCTATCGCATCGGCAAGGACGGCAAGCTGACCGCGGTCGTCACCGATCTCGTCAATCCCAACGGCCTCGCATTCTCGCCGGACGAGAAGAAACTCTATGTCGTGGAATGGCGCGGCACGCCGAACCGCAGCATCTGGAGCTTCGACATCGACGCGCAGGGCAAGGCGTCGAACAAGACCAAGGTGGTCGACGCCGCCGATTTCGGTGCGCTCGACGGCTTCAAGGTCGATCGCGACGGCAATCTCTGGTGCGGCTATGGCAGCAACGGCGCGCTCAATGCCGAGGCGACGGATGCAAGCGGCCGCAAGGTCTTCACGCTGAGGGGCAAGCCCGAGGATCTCGACGGCGTGATGGTGTTCAGCCCGGCGGGCAAACCGCTGGCCTTCATCCGCCTGCCGGAGCGCTGCGCCAATCTCTGCTTCGGCGGGCCGAAGGGCAACCGGCTCTACCTCGCGAGCAGCCACTCGCTCTATGCCCTCTATGTCGAGGCGCATGGCGCGGTCTGAGGGCCGGAACGTCATTGCGAGCAAAGCGAAGCAATCCAGGGGACGTAGAGCTCTGCCGCCCCTGGCTTCGTCGGCTGCGCCCCCTCGCAATGGCGACCTGGCTTTGACGGCGCGGCGTTCAGGCGGCGCCGTAGAACTCGCGATACCAGGCGACGAAGCGGGCGATGCCGGTCTCGATCGGCGTGTCCGGCCTGAAATCCACCCGGGCCATCAGGTCTGAGACGTTCGCATAGGTCGCGCGCACGTCACCGGGCTGCATCGGCAGATGCCGCTTGATCGCAGCCCGGCCGCAGGCGGCCTCGATCACCGCGATGAAGCGGTCGAGGCGGACCGGCGTGTGGTTGCCGATGTTGTAGATGCGCCAGGGGGCGGCTGCGGTCGCGGGATCGTTCGACTGTCCGGCCGGCTCCGGCGGCAGGGCCGCCAGCCTGACGATCGCCTCGCTGACGTCGTCGACATAGGTGAAGTCGCGGCTCATCTCGCTCTCGGCATAGACCTCGATCGGCTTGCCTTCGAGGATCGCCTTGGTGAACTTGAAATAGGCCATGTCGGGCCGGCCCCAGGGGCCGTAGACGGTGAAGAAGCGCAGGCCCGTCGCCGGAATGCCGTAGAGCTGCGAATAGCTGTGCGCCATCAGCTCGTTGGCGCGCTTGGTCGCGGCATAGAGCGAGACCGGGTGGTCGGCGCCGTCATGCTCGCTGAAGGGCAGCTTGGCATTTGCGCCATAGACCGAGCTCGACGAGGCATAGACCAGATGCCGGACCGGATGATGCCGGCAGGCTTCCAGCACCGATAGGAAGCCGTCGAGATTGGAATGCGCATAGGCGCGCGGATTGTCGAGCGAGTAACGCACCCCGGCCTGCGCCGCGAGATGGATAACGACATCGGGCCGGAACGAGGCGAAGGCCGCCTGCAGCGCGTGGTGATCGGCGATGTCGATCGGTTCGAAGGCGAAGCCGTTATGGGTGAGCAGCCGGTCAAGCCGGGCCTGCTTCAGCGCCGGGTCGTAATAGGGCGTCAGGTTGTCGATGCCGAGCACCTCGACGCCCTGCGCCAGCAACGCCTGCGTGACATGGAAGCCGACGAAACCGGCGGCGCCTGTCAGCAGGACGCGTTGCGGTGAAACATGGGTCATCTGGCCCGCGACGCCCTTCAGCGAATGAGGGCGGGAGCATGCGCTGAGCGAAGTCCCGCGAGACCCCTCAGATGTTGCAGATCGCGTTGCCTGTCAACGAAGTGCGGAGGTCTGCGACACCGCCGGCAGGAGCTTGCCTTCCTCAAACGGACTTTCCGTCACAGCCTCGCCCGGCTGCAGGTCGTCATCCTGCAGCACGCGCCAGCCCGAGCCTTCGAGGTCGGCATATTGGCCGTTCCGCATGCACCAGAAGAAGCCGCCGAGCCCCATCAGGCCGAGGCCGAGCGCGAGCGGGAACAGGATCACCAGGATGTTCATGCCGAGGCCTCCGCATTGGCTTCCGGCGGGCGTTTGGCGGCCCGCAGGGCGTTGAGGGTCACGACAAGCGACGAGCCGGACATGGCGGCGGCGGCGACGAGCGGCGTCGCCAGCCCCGCGATTGCGATGGGGACCGCGACCATGTTGTAGAGCACCGCGAACCAGAGGTTCTGCATCATCAGCCCGCGCGCCTGCCGGGCAATCCTGATGCTGGCCGGGACGGGACCGAGGCTGTCGCCGAGGAAGACGATGTCGGCGGCGGCCTGGGCGAGATGCGTCGCGCTGATCGGCGAGATGGAGACATGCGCCTTGGCCAAGGCCGGCGCATCGTTGAGGCCGTCCCCGACCATCAGCACCTTGCGGCCGCGGGCGGCGAGCGCATCCAGCACCGCAAGCTTCTCGTCCGGCCGCAGTCCGGCCTTCCAGCTGTCGATGCCGAGTTCGCCCGCGACGGCGGCGACGGCGGTGTCGCGGTCGCCGGAGAGGATCATCACCTCGAGTCCGAGCCGCCCGAGCGACTGGATGGACGACAGTGCGTCCGGGCGCAGCCGCTGCCCGATGGCGAAGACGGCGCAGGTCTCGCCGTGGCGCCAGCAGATGAGCGAGGCGGTGGGATGGGCCGCACCGACCTGCGCGGCAAGGCCTTCGGTCTCGCAGAATGCGGCGCTGCCGAGGCGCATCTCCTCGCCCTCGACCATGGCGGCGAGCCCAGCGCCGCGATGCTCCTGCGTGTCGGCTACGGGAGCCGGGTTTTCGGCGGCGCGGCTGATCGCCTGGGCGAGCGGGTGGCGACTCGCCGCGGCGAGGCCGGCGGCGACCCGGAGCGTTTCGGGAGCGATCGCGCAGCAATTGAGCAGCTCGGGCTCGGGCAGGGTCAGGGTGCCGGTCTTGTCGAAGACGACGAGGTCGGCCTCGGCGAGCCGCTCGAGGGCGTCGCCCTCCTTCAGCATGACCTGGCGGCGGAACAGCGCCGAGGCGGCGACCACCTGGACCGCCGGGATGGCGAGGCCGAGCGCGCAGGGGCAGGTGATGATCAGCACGGTGATCGCGATGATCAGCGCCTGCTGCCAGGCCAGTCCGAAAGCGATCCAGCCGACGACCGTGACGAAGGCGATGGTGTGGACGACCGGCGCATAGAGCCTGGCGGCGCGGTCCGAGAGGCGGACATAGCGCGAGCGGCTTTCGACGGCCTGGGCCATCAGCTTGTCGATTTCGTCGAGCAGCGTGCCGGTGCCGGCGGCCTCGACGCGGACGGTGAGCGCGCCGGAGAGGTTCATCGTACCGGCATGGACCTGGCCGCCGGCGGTGATCGGGGCGGGCGCGGTCTCGCCGGTGACGAGGCTGCGGTCGATCTCGGAACGGCCGCTCTCGACCACGCCGTCGACGCAGACCCGCTCGCCCGGCTGCACCAGCACGAGGTCGCCCGGGGCGACGGCCGCGATCGGGACGATGGTCGTCGTGCCGTCGGCGGCGAGGCGCGTCGCGGTCTCGGCCTTGAGCGCGGCGAGGTTGCCGGCGAGGTCGCGCGTGCGGCGGCGCATCAGCTGGTCGAGATAGCGGCCGATGAGCAGGAAGAAGAGCAGCATCGTCACGCCGTCGAAATAGGCGTGTTGGGAATGGTTGGCGGTCTCGACCACGGACATGCCGAGCGCCAGCACGACGCCAAGCGTGATCGGGACGTCCATGTTGACGGCGCCGGCCCGCAGCGCGCGCATCGCGCTCTCGTAGAAGGGGCGCCCGGAATAGGCTGCCGTCGGCAGCGCGATCAGGGCGGACAGCCAATGGAAGAAGTCCCGCGTAACGGGGCTGATGTCGCTGCTGTTGCCGGACCAGACCGAGACCGAGAGCAGCATGATGTTCATCGAGGCGAAGCCGGCGACCGCGAGGTAGCGCAGCAGTCGCTTCTCTTCCTGCGTGATGCTGTCGCGCTCGGCGGAGGGCAGGAAGGGATAGGCCTTGAAGCCGAGCGCGGCCAGGCGTTCGATCACGCCCTCGGGCCGAAGCGCGCCCTCGCGCCACTCGACCGTGACGCGCTTCAGAGCGAGGTTGACGCGCGCCTTCAGGATCGCGGCGTCGCGCCCGAGCCCGCTCTCGATCGCCTGCATGCAGCCGGCGCAGCGGATGCCCTCGACCGCCAGCTCCATGCCCGCGACGCCGTCCGCGCCGTGGCGTACGAACACCGAGAGATCCTGCTGCGTGGCCATGGTTTTAGTCCTTCAGGACGACGCGGCTGCGGGAGCTGAAGACCTGCTCCTCGCCGCGCAGGGCGCTGATGGCGAGCGTCCAGTTGCCGCCGTGCACGGCGGCGATCCTGGCCTCGTAGTCACCGGGGCCGGTCTCGCGCAGGCTCGCGGCATGGTCCTGCTGGCGCGTCGCGGGGTGTTCCAGCCTGGCCTCGATGGCGAGGCCAGTAACCGACCTGCCGGCGCGGTCGCGCAGCGACAGGGTCAGGGCAGCGTCGGGCCCGGTGCGGAGCAGGCGCGCTTCGGCCTGCCAGCCGCGCTCGGACTGCGACTGCATGCGCGCGATCTCGCCGTTGAAGCGTTGGCTGGTCTCATAGGCGCTCTTCACCTCGACGCCGGGCATGGTGCGGATCGCGGCGATCATCATTACGGCATTGGCGCCGGCTACGACCACGAAGAACGCGACCATGAAGGCGAGCATCTTGCGGCCCGTCAGCCGATAGGGCTCGACGGGGCGTGACTGGGGCGGCGAGGTCAGGTCGACGGGCATGATGAAGGCTCCACAGCAGGACATGGTTGGCAGGACCTAGCTTGCCCCCTCAGGGCGCGATGAAATGATCCTGGGCGGTCACGACCTCGCCGGCGAACAGATCGGAGGCGGTGAAGGTGATCGTCTGGGACTTGTCGGGATGGATTTCGGCCGGCAGCGTCACCAGCACGCGGACCTCGCGCGAGGTGTCGGGCTCGACCGTCACGACCGGGCGCAGATCGGCGGTGGCGGGCACGCCGACCGTCTCGATGCGCAGTCCGGGCAGGCCTTCTACGGACAGCGCGATCGGGCGCTCTTCCGGCCGCTTGTTCAGGATGCGGATGGTGTAGGCATTGCGGATCGCGCCGTCGCTGAGCCTGACGAAAAGCGGCGCGCGCTCGTGCAGAACCGAGAGCTCGACGGTGCGGCGGGTGGCCAGCTGCCAGACCATCGCCCCGCCGACGACCACGATCAGCGCGGCATAGGTCAGTGTGCGCAGGCGGAGCGGCCGATAGACCGGCTTCTCGCCTGCGATCCGGCGCTCGACGTTGTCTTCGGTGTCGAAGCCGATCAACCCGTGCGGCCGGCCGATCTTGTCCATGACGTTGTCGCAGGCGTCGATGCACAGGCCGCACTGGATGCAGTCGAGCTGGGCCCCGTCGCGGATGTCGATGCCGGTGGGGCAGACGACGACGCATTGCCGGCAGTCGATGCAGTCGCCCGCCGGGTCGCCCTGCCTGCGCAGGCGTTCCGCCTGCCGCAGCGAGACGCGCGGATCGCCGCGGTCGTAGCGATAGGTGACGTTGAGCGCCTCGCTGTCGGTCAGCGCCGCCTGGATGCGCGGCCAGGGGCACATGTAGTTGCAGACCTGCTCGCGCATGATGCCCGCGAGCGCATAGGTCGTGAAGGTCAAGGTCCCGATGAAGACATAGGCCGTCATCGGCGCCTCGAAGGCCGCGAGCTGGCGCACCAGCGTCGGGGCGTCGGCGAAGTAGAGAACCCAGGCGCCGCCGGTCCACCAGGCGATCAGCAGCCAGACGAGATGCTTGGCGCTCTTGCGCCAGATCCTGTCGGCGTCCCAGGGGCCCTCGTCGCGCTTGATGCGCTCGCGCCGGTCGCCCTCGAAGAAGCGCTCGACCGCGAGGAAGAGATCGGTCCAGACGGTCTGGGGGCAAAGATAGCCGCACCAGACCCGCCCCGCGACAGCGTTCATCAGGAACAGCACGAAGGCGGCCATGATCAGCAGGCCGGTGAAGTAATAGACCTCCTGCGGCCAGAGCTCGATGAAGAAGAAGTAGAAGCGGGCGTTTCCGATGTCGGCCAATATGGCCTGGTTCGGCAGGTTGGGGCCGCGGTCCCAGCGCAGGAAGGGCAGCAGGTAGTAGATGCCGAGGCAGAGGACGAGGATGATCCACTTGGTGCGCCGGTAGGGGCCGGACACGCTCTGCGGATAGACCTTCCTCGTCGCCGCGAAGAGCGGGCCGGCCTCTGCCTCGGCATCGTGGATGGACATGGCCTACTGGCCTCCGCCAAGCGAATGCACGTAGACGGTCAGCGCCTTCAGCGTGGTGGCGTCGAGGCGCTGGCTCCAGGCGGGCATTACGCCGGCGCGGCTGTTGGAGATGGTCTCGGTGAGCGAGGCCAGGTCCATGCCGTAGAGCGAGATGGCGTCGGTCAGGTCGGGCGCGCCGAGCTCCTTGCTGCCCTTGCCGGCGTCGCCATGGCAGGCGGCGCAATTCGCCGCATAGTGCTCGCGTCCCTTGGCGAGATCGGCTCCCGGCTCCGTCGAGAGGCCGGCCAACTCGCGGACATGGTTGGCGACGTCGCGGATCTCGGCCGGCTTGAGCATGCCGTCCTTGCCGAAGGCCGGCATCTGGCTGATGCGCGTGTCGTTGTTGCCGGCCACCCGGATGCCGTGTTCGAGGGTCAGGTGGATGTCGGCGAGCGTGCCGCCCCAGAGCCAGTCGTCGTCGTTCAGGTTGGGGTAGCCCTTGGCACCGGCGCCACCGACGCCGTGGCAGGCCGAGCAGTTGTCGCCGAAAGCGGCCTTGCCCTGGGCCATGGCGATGCGGAACAGGGCGGGATCGGCCTTGATCTGCTCGAGCGAGGCTTCCGCCAGCCCGCTCGCCTGGGCCGCACGCTGCTGCTGGAGCAGGGCCAGATCCTGCGCGATCTCGAGGCGCGAGGCGTAGCCGATCACGCCCTTGGTCGCGTCGCTGATCAGCGGCCAGGCCGGGTAGACCACCCAGTAGCCGACCGACCAGACGATGGTGGCGTAGAAGATGCCGAGCCACCAGCGCGGAAGCGGCGTATTGAGTTCGCGGATGCCGTCCCATTCATGACCGGTGGTGGTGTGGCCGGTATGGGCGTCGATCTCGTGAGGCGTGTCCTGATGCTTGTTCATGACTCAATCGTCCTGCAACGGGGTGCGGGCAGCCTCTTCGAAGCGGGCGCGATTGGCCGGCCAGAAGGCGTAGAGACAGACGGAGAGGAAGATGCCGACGAAGTAGAGCAGGCCGGCTGACTGGGCGAAGTGCGCGAGCCACCGATAGGTCGTGTCCATGATGGCCTTCCTCAGCGGATGTTGGCTTTGTCGTCGTAGAGCTTGAAGTCGACGAGCGTGCCCAGGACCTGGAGATAGGCGATCAGCGCGTCGGCCTCGGTGATGCGGGTCGGGTCGCCGTCGAAGTCACGCGCCTGGACCTTCGGGTAGCGCGCCTCGAGCTCGGCCGCCCTGGGATGGTCGGGCGTCGCCTGGGCCTTCAGGTCGGTTTCCGCCTGGGCGATCATCTCGTCGGTATAGGGCACGCCGCCGCCGCGGTTGGCGCGCAGGTCGTCGGCGATGTCGCCGAACTTCAGCTCGGTCCTGGCCAGGAAGGGATAGCCCGGCATGATCGACTGCGGCACCAGCGCGCGCGGCTCTGCGAGATGGACGCGCTGCCACTCGTCCGAATACTTGCCGCCGACGCGGGCGAGGTCCGGGCCCGTACGCTTGGAGCCCCACTGGAAGGGCTTGTCGTACATGCTCTCAGCGGCGAGCGAGTAATGCCCGTAGCGCTCGATCTCGTCGCGCAGCGGCCGGATCATCTGGCTGTGGCAGTTGTAGCAGCCCTCGCGGACATAGATCGCGCGGCCGGCGAGCTCGAGCGGCGTATAGGGCCGCATGCCCTCGACCTTTTCGATCGTATTCTTCAGGTAGAAGAGCGGGGCGATCTCGACCAGCCCGCCAACCGAGATCACCAGCAGCGTGCCGATGATCAGGACGATGGAGTTGGTCTCGAAGATCTTGTGCTTGGCCCAGAGGGACTTGCGCGGGAGCGCCTTCTTCGGGGCGGACGCGGAGATGTTGGGGCTCGACATCGGGAGGGGTCCTTTACTCGGCCGGGACGAGCTGGGGCTGCCGGGTGAAGTCCGCCTCGGCGGCGTCCTCCGCGCCGTGCCGGACCGTCATCCAGAGATTGAAGGCCATGATCAGCGCGCCGATCAGGAACAGAGCTCCGCCGAGCGCGCGGATGACATAGAAGGGGTGCATCGCCGCGACCGTCTCGATGAAGGAGTATTCGAGGAAGCCGAGCGAAGTGTAGGCCCGCCACATCAGGCCCTGGAGGATGCCCGACACCCACATCGCGCAGATGTAGAACACGATACCGAGCGTCGAGATCCAGAAATGCCAACTCACGAGCTTGAGCGAATACAGATCCTTTCGGTTCCAGAGCCAGGGCACGAGGCAATAGAGCGCGCCGAAGGAGATATACGCGACCCAGCCGAGCGCGCCGGCATGGACGTGTCCGATGGTCCAGTCGGTGTAGTGCGACAGCGAGTTGACCGCCTTGATCGACATCAGCGGCCCCTCGAAGGTCGCCATGCCGTAGAAGGCGAGCGAGACCACCATCATGCGCAGCACCGGGTCGGTACGCAGCTTGTCCCAGGCGCCGGACAGGGTCATGATTCCGTTGATCATGCCGCCCCAGGAGGGCATCCAGAGCATGATCGAGAAGGTCATGCCGAGCGTCTGCGCCCAGTCGGGCAGGGCGGTGTAGTGCAGGTGGTGCGGGCCGGCCCAGATGTAGAGGAAGATCAGCGCCCAGAAGTGGATGATCGAGAGTCGGTAGCTGTAGACCGGCCGGTTCGCGCGCTTGGGCACGAAGTAATAGACGATCGCGAGGAAGCCGGCGGTGAGGAAGAAGCCGACCGCGTTATGGCCGTACCACCACTGGAACATGGCGTCCTGAACGCCGGACCAGACGATGTAGGAGCGCGGCGAGAAGACCGAGACCGGCAGCGCCAGGTTGTTGCCGATATGCAGGACGGCGATGGTCAGGATGAAGGCGAGGTAGAACCAGTTCGCCACATAGATGTGCGGCTCCTTGCGCTTCGCCAGCGTCGCCAGGAACACGAAGAGGTAGACGACCCAGACGATGGTCAGCCAGAGATCGGCGTACCATTCGGGCTCGGCGTATTCCTTGCTCTGGGTGATGCCGAGCAGATAGCCGGTGCCGGCGATGACGATGAAGAGGTTGTAGCCAAGCATCACGAACCAGGGCGAGAGATCGCCCGCGAGGCGGGCGCGCGAGGTCCGCTGCACGACGTAGAAGGAGGTCGCGATCAGCACGTTGCCGCCGAAGGCGAAGATCACCGCCGAGGTGTGGAGCGGCCGCAAACGGCCGAAATTGATCCAGGGCAGATCGAAGTTGAGCGCGGGATAGGCGAGCTGCAGGGCAAGGATCAGCCCGACCGCAAATCCGGCGATGCCCCAGAACACCGAGGCGATGACGCCGAACTTGACGGGGTCCATGTTATAGTTCGGACGACCGTCGATCTCCTGCGGCGCCGGCCCGGTGCCAGGGCGGAAGCAGCGATTGCCGATGAGGAAGACCGAGGCCAGCGCAGCCGCCATGCCGAGAAAGGCATGGAAAGCGTAGCCCGCATGGTCGGTCTTCGCCGCTATGACCAGCAGCCCCAGAAAGGCTGCTGCTGCCAGCATTATGCCGACGATTTCGCCTATCGTCGCTTGTCTGATCGGATTGCCCGCCGCCATGCCCAGTCCCCGCCTTTTGGCCGCGCTGTTCGCGCCGGCCGACCAGTTGAGGCTTAGCTGTTGGGGCGGCAGCGACCTTGATTCAGGTCAAGCGGATTGCTGCGCTGCGGCGTCGCCGATCAGGGGACGAGATCGCCGATCGGAACCGGTTTTCCGGCCGAGACCAGAGCCATGTTCGCGAACATGCGAGAGACGGTGGGGGCGAAGTTGTCGGCCGCCATTGCGGCGATGTGCGGCGTCACCACCAGATTGTCGAGCGTGAGCAGCTCGCTGTCGGCCGGCAGCGGCTCGATCGAGAACACGTCCATCGCCGCTCCCGAGATCTCGCGGGTCTTCAGCGCCTGGATCAGGGCTGCCTCGTCGACCACGCCGCCGCGGGCGACGTTGACCAGCACGGCGGTGCGCTTCATCGCCTTGAAGGCGGCGGCATCGATCAGGTTCGCGGTCTCCGGCGTCAGCGGGCAGTGCAGCGAGACGATATCTGAGTGTTCCAGTATCTCGCTTAAGGTCGCATGGCGGACGCCGAGCCGGGCTTCGTCCTCGGGCGATAGCGGCTGGCGCTTGCTGTAGAGGATCGTGCAGCCGAAGCCGCGGAGCAGCTTCGCCAGGTTCTGGCCGATCGCGCCGAAGCCGACGATGCCGACGGTCTTGCCGGAGAGCATGAAGGCGTCGCCGGGCATCGGGCCGCTGGCCCAATGGCCCTTCTTCAGCTCGGCATGGCCATAGCCGATGAAGCGCAGCGCCGAGAGCGTGAGCCCGAGCGCGAACTCGGCGACGGGAATGGCGTTGCTGCCGGTCGTGCGGGCGACCGTGATGCCGAGCTCCCTGGCCGCGGCGAGATCGAGATTGTCGACACCGACGCCCCATTTGTGCAGCAGCTTCAGCTTCTTCGCCGCCCGCAGCACCTCGCCGCCGACGGCGACCTGGCCGGCGATGGCATAGTCGGCGTCGGCGATGATCTCTTTCATGTGCTCCTCGCCGCGGGCGGTGCCGTGGGTCAGCACGAAGCCCGGCGGCAGCAGGGCGCGCAGCTTCTCGGCGCGCTCCGGCGTGGTCATGTCGAGGAGGCAGATGGTCTCAGGCATGGGATAGTCCGGCTTGTGGCGATGGCGGTGAGGAGGTCGTCTTAGATCGTAAAGCGGACGCCGGCCTTGGCGAGGCCGCCCGAGATGCCGACGGGGGTGCCGTCGGCGCGCCAGCAGGCGGCGCCGGTCAGCGTGCCGTCCGGATCGAAGGAGATCGCGTTCATGCCGCCGGCGATGCGTGGCGAACGCACGATCGGGTGGCCGCGCCGTGCCAACTCCTCGGCCACCGCATCCGGGATCGCCGCCTCCAACTCCAGCACGCCACCTTCCGTCCAGATGCGCGGCGCCTCGACCGCTTCCTGCAGTGTCATCCGGTGGTCGATCAGGTTGACGATCGCCTGCAGCGCCGAGGGGAAGATGCGGAGCGCGCCGGGGAGGCCGAGCGCGAAGGCGAGGCGGCCATCCTTCAGCACGATCATCGGCGCCATCGAGGTGAAGACGCGTTTGCCCGGCGCGATCGAGAGCGCGCGGCCGGGATGGGGATCGAAGTTGAACATGTAGTTGTTGGTCAGCATTCCCGTTCCGGGAATCTGGGTGCAGGCGCCAAAGACGCCGTTGATCGTCTGCGTCGCGGAGATGACGTTGCCGGCGGAATCCGCGACCGTGACATGGGTTGTGTCGTTCGATTCCCCACCGGACAGGCCGGACGACCAGCGTCTTGCCGCCCCCGTCTCGATCAGCGCGCGGCGCTCGGCGGCATAGGCCTTGTCGATCAGGCGGGCGACCGGGACCTTGACGAAGGCGGGATCGGCGGTCGCGACAGCGCGGTCGGCGAAGGCGATCTTCAGCGCCTCGGCGAGGAGATGAACGGCATCGGCCGAGCCGAAGCCGAGCGCGCCGATGTCATAGCCTTCGAGGATGTTGAGCATCTGCACGACATGCACGCCCGAGGAGGAGGGCGGCGGCGGGCCGAAGATGGCATGGCCGCGATAGCTGCCCTCGATCGGCTCGCGCAGCGCGACGCGGTAGCTGGCGAGATCGTCCTCGTCGATCAGCCCGCCATTGCGCGCCATGAAATCGGCCAGCGCCTTGCCGAGCGGGCCGCCATAGAGCACGCCCGGCCCCTCTTGCGCGATGAGCTTGAGGGTCTGCGCGTAGTCCGTCTGCACCAGTCGAGAGCCGGCCGGCAGCGGCTCGCCGCCGGGCAGGAACAGCGCCGCGAGGCCGGGATCGCGTGCGAGATCCTTGGCGGTGTCGGCGATGCAGTCGCGCAGATAGGGCGTGGTGACGAAGCCGCGCTCGGCCAGCGCGATCGCCGGCTGCAGCACTTCGGCGAGCGGCAGCGTGCCGAAGCGGGCGAGCGCCTCGCACCAGCCGGCGAGGGCTCCCGGCACCGCGACCGCCTTGGGGCCGATCAGGTTCTCGCGGTCGCGCACGTCGCGTTGCTTGCCGATCTCGTCGGAGAGGCAGTCGTACATCTCGGGCGTCGCCTTGCCCGGTGCGGTCGAGAGGTTGTCGATGACGGAGTGGCGCCCGTCCGCCATGCGGATATGCGAGACGCCACCGCCGAGGATGCCGACCATCATCGGCTCGACCACGGTCAGCGCGAAGAGGGCGGCCACCGCCGCATCGACCGCATTGCCGCCGGCGAGCAGAATCTGCGAGCCCGCAGCCGAGGCGAGCGGATGGTTGGTCACGACCATGCCGCGCGAGCCGGTGGCCGGCTTCTTCTCGCAGGTGAAGCGCGCCACGCGGGGGGCGGGGGTGATGGCGTTCATGGCAGGCGGGCTTTCGAAAGCGATGGCAAGACGGCGTCATCATCCTCCGTCCGTCCGACGGAGGCGAGAGCGGCCGGGACATGGGGCCGATGCGGGAATCGAGAGCGGCGCTCAGGCCGGGACCTTGCTCGCGTAATGCGCGATGAAGCGTGCGCAGATCCCGGTCAGCTTTTCCGTCAGCGCGGCGCCGGTTTCTGCCGAGCACAGGCGCGGATCGCCCTGCGAGACGCCAAGATGGCAGATGTCGTCCGATTCATTCGGCAGGGCGACGTCCTGGCCCTCGAAACCGACCGTGCCGAGCCCGGTGAAGGGCAGGTCCAGAAGCGGATCCCGCTTCATCGGCTTGCCTTCGGGGACGAGATCCTTGCGCATGAGTTCGGGCAGGAGATGCAGGCCGAAAGAGGTCAGCGGGTCGGCGCCATGTCCGGCCGCGGCGACGGCCTTCTCCTTGCCGAGGATGTCGGGCAGCAGGCTGAAGCCGATCCGCCAGAGATAGAGGCTCGGCAGCACGGTGCGATCGCGCAGGAAAAGCTTGCGCGCGACCTCCGCGATCGGCGCGACGTTGCCGCCATGGCCGTTGAGGACGATGAGGCGGGTCAGCCCGTGCCGGTGCAGCGAATCGACCATCTCGGCGATGACGGCGGTGAGCGTCGCCTGGGAGAGAGCGATGCCGCCCGGCATCGCGCCGAAGAAATCCGCGCCGCCGAATGGCAGCACGGGCGCGACCAGCGTGCGCGTCCCGGCCTTGCTGGCTTGGATGGCGGCGAGCTCGGCGATCTTCTCGGCGAGGAGATAGTCGCCCATCGGGGCATGCGGCCCCTGATCCTCATGGCTGCCCAGCGGCAGCAGGATCACGGGATTGTCCTTGAGGATGTCGCGGGCCTCCCCGCCGGTGATCGTACCCATATGGACAAGGGGATCGGTCTTGGCGGGCATCAGCTGCAATCCTTGGACGGGGTCGGGACGAACAGGGTTGGATCGTCATCCTGCAAGACGCAACCCGGGAACGCTTGCACGAACCTCGCCTGTTCATGGCATGGGGCCCGGGGCCGTCACGCCGGCTGGCTTGCGATTCCCTTCCGCGGGCGCGAAAAGGGGGCTCCGCGAGCGGGGGCGGCGGGCAGCCGGAGAGAGGGTTCGTGACGGCAAAGCGCCCGAAACTGCATCACCTGAACTGGAACCTCCTGCACACGTTCCTGGTGATCGTCGAGGAGCGCAGCATCACGCGCGCGGCCGAGCGGCTGCTGGTGCGCCAGCCTTCGGTGAGCGCCGCCCTGCAGCGGCTGGAGGAAACGCTCGGCGGGCAACTCGTGCAGCGCGACAGCCGCCGCTTCGTCCTGACCAAGCGCGGCGAGCTGCTCCATAAGGAATGCGTCGAGATCTATCGCAGTGTCGCCCGGATCGGCGACAAGCTCTCGGAGGAGCATGACGAGCTGACCGGGCTGGTCCGGATCCAGGTCGTGACCCATGTCGTCCTGCCGGCACTGGACCGGGCGCTGACCCGGCTCAACCGCAACCACCCCTCCGTCATGGTCCGGATCGACGTCGCGACCAGCCAGGACATCGTACGGTCGGTATCGCAGAAGCTCGGCCCATTCGGGATCTGCCTGCTGCCGAACCCGCTCGCCGGCCTGAGCTGCAGGCGGTTGCTGCGCGAGGAGTTCGGCATCCTGTGCGGGCGCGACCACCCGCTGCATGGCCGCCGCGACGTGCCGCTGCACGATCTGGCGGAAGAGCCCTTCGTCGCCCTCGCCTGCGGGCAGGACGGGGCGCTGGAACCGATGGTCGCGTTGCGGGAAGGGGTGGGCCTCGGCAGCCGGACGGTTGGAACCAGCCCCAATCTGGAGGAGGTCGCGCGGATGATCGCCGCCGGCATGGGCATCGGCATCCTGCCGCTCGCGTCCGTGCAGGATGCGGTGGATGCCGGCACGCTCTGGAACCTGTCCGGTGCGGGCGTCGGCCTCGGCGCCGACCTCTACCTCATCTGCAACCCGTCGCTGGAGATGAGCCCGGCGGAGATCGCCTTCCAGCGCCTGCTCGAAGCGGAGATCGAGATCGACGAAGCGGGAGGGGCGCCGGTTTACGAAGTCCTGCTATCAGACCCGGCATAGCCGACGATTTGGGCTTGTAAGCGCGTGCCATTCCGGGGCAGGCCGCAGGCCTGAGCCCGGAACCCACGAACACGGCCTGCCTTGCGAGTAGGCTCGGCGCCGGGCTCGCCTTCTCCTGCCTGGACAGCGGTTATGGGTTCCAGGCTCTTCCCTTCGCGAAGCCCGGAATGACGCGGTAGCCAAAAGCTCCGTTTCGTCCTTCTTGCTTCGCCCCCTCAGACCGGCACGAGCTGCATAGGCGCGGGCAGGTAGCGGAAGCCGTCGCCTGCCTTGACGAGATTGCCGAAGCCCGGCCAGGCGAAGTGATAGGACATCACCGGCATCTTCTCCTCGGTCAGCATGGTCAGCAGCCGGACACGCGATTGCACGGCCTGTTTCGGGTCGCTGTCATAGGCGAATTCGAGGCGCGGGTTCTCGGTCAACAGGATGGCGTGGTGCGTCAGGTCGCCGAGGAAGGCGAAGGACTTGCCGTTCGAGGCCACCTTGAAGATGTGGTGGCCCGCCGTGTGCCCCGGCGCCGCGAGGGCCTGCACGCCGGGCAGGAACTCCTGCTGGTCCTTGAAGAAGACGATGCGGTCGCGCACCGGCAGGAGATTGGCGCGCGCATGCTCGATGAAGGCCTTGAGCGGCGAGCCAAGCTTGCTCTCGTCGGTCCAGAAATCGAAGTCGACCTGGCTGATATGGATGCGGGCATTCGGGAACAGCGCCTTGCCGTCCGCCGTGCAGATGCCGCCGATATGATCGATATGGGCGTGGCTGCAGACGATGTCGTCGACGTCGGCGGGCTTGAATCCGGCTTCCTCTAGGCTCTTCATCAGCCGGCCGGTGGTCGGGCCGAAGGCCTTCGAGAAGCCCATGCCGGTGTCGAACATCACCAGCCGGTCGCCGAAATTCACGATCGGGATGTTCTGCTCGAGGACGACGTTGTCCTTGGGCAGGAAGTTCGTCTCCAGCATGCCGTAGACGGTTTCCTTGGGCACGCCGAGGAAGCTGGTGCCGGGGTCGCCGAGTGGCAGCGGTCCGTCCGAGACGACCGTCACCTCGGCATTGCCGAGCATGAAGCGATAGAAATAGGCGGGCTGGGTCTTGGAGAGCGGCGCCTTGGCGAAGGCCGGAGCGCCGAAGGGCAGCACTGCCCCTGCGGCCAGAGCCGCCGCCGACCCCAGGAAGCCGCGGCGGCTTGCGGACGGCGGAACGAACTTGTCGTCGGACACGGCATTTCCTCCTGTGCGGTCGTGGCTTCCGGCATCGGCCGTCGGCAGTTCTTCGGCGGTGGAACGTGTCGGCCCTAGCAGCCCTGTCGCGCCACCTGGGCGGGAGGATGCACCTGCGCCAGTGGCCGGACCAATATCGGTTCGATCTAGCGACCATAACGCAAAGCTGCCGCTGCGTAACGACGGGCGCTCCCCTGTGCCGCGGGGCGCCCGCGCTGGCCTTCGCCACCCCACCCGGCTATTCAGGCACGAGCGCGGTCACTGCGAGACGAAAACGGCGATGGATCTACGCCAGCTCCGCTATTTTGCGGCCATTGTCGAGCAGGGCTCCTTCTCCAAGGCGGCGACGAAGCTGCGTGTGGCGCAACCGGCGTTGAGCCAGCATCTGCGCCATATGGAGGAGGAGCTGGGGGTTGCGCTGCTGCATCGCGGCACGCGCGGCGTCCTGCCGACGGAAGCAGGCGAGCGCCTGCTGACGCGGGCACGTTCGATCCTCGCCGAATTTGCGGCACTGCCCGAGCAGGTGCGCGGCGAGGCCGAGCTGCCAGCCGGCGAGGTCAGGATCGGCCTGCCCGGCACGGTCAGCGAGCAGTTCAGCGTGCCGCTGATCCAGGCGGCGCGCGGCCGCTATCCGGCGATCCGCATCCGTATCGCCGAGGCGATGAGCGGCTTCGTGCTGGACTGGCTCAGGCGCGGCGAGGTCGATCTCGCCGTGATCTACTCGACCTCGGATCCGAAGGGGCTCGGCATCCACCACGTCCTGACCGAGGAACTCTGCCTGTTCGCGGCGGCGGGTGCGGCGCAGGCGCCGGCCGAGGCGGGAACGCCCGTCGCCCTCGCCGATGCTGCCCCGCTCGACCTGATCCTGCCCGGTCCCGGCCATGGCCTGCGCGACCAGATCGACGAGGCGGCCGGGGAGGCGGGAGCCACCATCCAGCCGGCGATCGAGATCGAGTCCTATGGGCAGATCAAGCGGCTGGTCGAACACGGCCTGGGCTACAGCATCCTGCCGCGCATGGCGGTCGCGGCACAGGAGCGGGCCGGCATCTTCCAGACCTGGCCGATCGTGCAGCCCTCGCTCCACCGCAAGGTCTATCTCGCCTTTTCGAGGGAACGGCCGATGCCGGCCGCCGCCCGCGCCATCGGGCAGCTCTCCTGGGAGATCCTGCGCGGCCTCGTCACCGACGAGAGCTGGTCCGCGACATTGGGCGAAGATAGCGGGCCTCCGGAGCTTTATGGCTGAGACGGCCGGCGCCCTGCTTCAGGTGAGGTGCGCCGTGCCCTCCATGCGCACATAGCCGTCGGACCCTTCCGTCCAGGTCCGGATTGTCCCGTCATCCTTCCGCCGCGCCTTCACCTGGAACGAGCCGCCGGCGATCAGCGGCTTCAGGCCGCGATAGTCGAGCTTCAGCGTCGCGCTGCCGGACAGCGTCGCGGCGATGTTCAGCATCAGCGTGGCCTGGATCGGCCCGTGGACGACGAGCCCGGCATAGCCCTCCTCGCCGGTGGCATAGGGCAGGTCGTAATGGATGCGGTGGCCGTTGAAGGTCAGCGCCGAATAGCGGAACAGCAGGACCGGGCTCGCCTCGACCTCCCAGGCCAGGTCGGCGGGCTGGGGCGCGGCCGCTTCCGGCGGGGCGGCCGCGGCGGTAGGCGCCTGCGCGGAAGCCTCGCGATAGACGATGTCGTGACGCTCGCGCAGAGCCACTCCGCGCGGCGTGGAGAATTCGTGCTCGACCGCGACGAAACAGAGCGCTCCGGTACGGCCTTCCTTGGCGACGATGTCTCCGATGCGCGAGCGCCGCGTCACCAGATCGCCTTCGCGCAGCGGCGCGAGCGTTTCGATCGAGCCGCCGGCCCACATCCGCCGCGGCAGCGGCACGGGCGGCAGGAAGCCGCCTTTGGCCGGGTGCCCGTCGAGGCCCAGCGCGGCCATCGGCGCGATCGGCGGCGCGAGGCACCAGTGCAGGGCGAGGGGAGCCTCGCCGGCGGCACAGGGCGCGAGATGCGGGGCGAAAGTTGCCGCATAGCTGGCGACGAGCCGCGGCGTGATCAGGTCCGAAGCCTCTTGCGTGTTGCCGATCCAGCTTCTGAGGTGGTCGATGTCCATGGCGCAGCTTTCGGTCGCAAGGGGGCGTGTTGCACGAGCTTCGTCTGTCGCTCGTTCAGCAGTTCGAGGCGAACTCGGCGCGCAGCGCCGCGTCGTGCTGGCCGAGCGCCGGCACCGGGCGTGGGGCGACCCTGTTGCCGTCGACGATAGCGGGCGGGGCCAGCACCTCGACCTCGCCGAGCGGCGTCGCCACGGCGAGCGTGGTCGCGGCGGGGTGGGTGATCAGATCGCCGACGCTGGAGACCGTGCCATAGGCGATCGCATGACGGTCGAGCGCGGCGGCGACCTCGCCGAACGGCCGGTTCGCGAGAAGGGACTGCACTTCGGCGTCCAGGACCTCGCGCTGGCGGACCCGCAGCACATTGCTCGCGAAGCGCGGGTCTTCGGCCAGCGCCGGGCTGCCCAGCACCTCGCGGGCCAGGATCTGCCATTCGCGCTCGCTCTGGATCGAGATCAGCACGCTGCCATCGGCGGTCGTGAAGACGCCGTAGGGCGCGATCGAGGGATGGGCGAGGCCGAGCCGGGGCGGTTCGATGCCACCATAGCGCCGCGTGAGGTAGGGCACGTTCATCAACTCGCCGAGTGTATCGAAGAGCGAAAGCTGGATCGCCGAGCCCTGGCCGGTCCGCGCCCGCCGCAGGAGGGCTTCGAGGATCGCGGCATAGGCAGCCTGGCCGGTGGCGATGTCGGCGATCGAGACGCCGATGCGGGAGGGGCCGGAATCCTGCGTGCCGGTGATGGCGGCGAGCCCCGATTCGGCCTGCACCAGCAGGTCATAGGCCTTGCGGACGTGATGCGGCGTGCCGGGCGCATACCCCGAGACGTCGCAGGTGATCAGCCTCGGATAGCGGGCGCGCAATGCGGCCGCGCCCAGCCCCAGCCGCGTCGTGGCGCCGGGGGCGAGATTCTGGATGAAGATGTCGGCCTTCGCCAGCATGGCTTCGACCATGGCCCTGTCGCCGGCCTGCTTCAGGTCGACCCGGCAGGACTCCTTGCCGCGGTTGAGCCAGACGAAATAGGAGGACTGCCCCTTCGCGTAATCGTCGTAGCCGCGGGCGAAATCGCCCTCCTGCCGCTCCAGCTTGATTACCCGCGCGCCGGCATCGGCAAGCTTGCAGGTCGCGGTCGGGACGGCCACGGCCTGTTCGAGCGCTACAACCAGAATTCCCTCGAGGGCGTCCGTCATCTTTCCTCGTCCGTCGGATTGGGCGCCACACGGGCGTGCTGCGGCACGCGAAGTCAAATAGGGATTTGCGATGCCGGCCATATCGAAATCCTGACTGGCCCGGCGCCTCCCATAGGGAAACGCTATGGCCCTCATCGCTTTATCCTACTTGTCCTCATCTGAGGCTCATGCACCCCTTCCAGTTTGGGAAGCGCGCCGAAAAGAGCGTGCTCCCGGGGAAACCAGGGAGAAGGCACGATGCTCAAGACGGGATCAGCCGCCGCCGCATTCGCATTGGGGGCGCTACTGGCGCTGCCGGCATGGGCGCAGGAGAAGCCGAAGGAACTGGTGGTCGGGATCGCGACCTTCCTGTCCGGGCCGGCCTCGGTCTTCGGGGTTCCCGGCAAAAACGCGGCCGACCTGTTCTTCGAGGAGATCAACGCCAAGGGCGGCATCCTCGGCGTGCCGGTGAAGCCGGTCTATGTCGACGAGGGCGCCGGCACGAACCAGCTGATCTCGGAATATCGCCGCGTGGTGCAGGACCAGGGCGCGCAGGTGATGTTCGGCGCGATCTCGTCGGGCTCCTGCAACGCGCTGGCTCCCGTCGCGGAGGACCTCAAGGTCGTCAACGTGATGTGGGATTGCGGGACGCAGACGATCTTCGAGGACGGCAAATGGAAATATTCGGTCCGCACCCAGGGCCATGCCGGCGCCGAGATGATGGCGACGCTGCTCTACCTGATGAAGACCAAGCCCGACTTCAAGACGGTCGCGGTGGTCAACCAGGACTATGCCTGGGGTCGTGAATCCTGGGCGCTGCTGCAGGCCGGGCTCAAGGCGCTGAAGCCCGACGTCAAGGTCGTGGCCGAGCTCTTCCCGAAATTCGGCGCGCCGGACTTCTCGACCGAGATCACCCGCCTCTCGGCGCTGCGGCCCGATGTCGTGATCTCGACCTCCTGGGGCGGCGACCTCGACACCTTCATCCAGCAGGCGGCGGCGCGCGGGCTCCTGAAACAGTCGACCTTCGTGCTGCCGCTGGCGGAAAGCTCGCTGGAGCGCCTCGGCAATGTGCTGCCCGACGGCGTGATCGTCGGCTCGCGCGGCGACCACTACTTCCTGCACCCGAAGCACAAGAACTCGCCGGAAATGCAGGCCTTCGTGAAGAGGTACAAGGACAAGACCGGCGTCTATCCGATCTATCCGACTTTCCACATGAACCAGGCCGTGACCGGACTGGTGAAGGCCTATGAGAAGGCCGGCGCGGCTGCCGGCGGCAAATGGCCGACGAAGGAGCAGGTCATCGCCGCCTTCGAGGGGCTGGAGTTCAAGTCGCTGACGGGGACGATCACCATTCGCTCCGACCATCAGGGTCTCGAGGACCAGATGCTCGGCACCACCAAGCGCGTGCCGGAATTCCCCTTCGCGGTCTACGACAAGATGGCGCTCTATCCCGGCAAGCTGGTGACGACGCCGGTCGGCGAGAAGTCACTCGACTGGTTCGCCAAGGTGAAGCCCGAGCTGGTCAACGACAAGTCGATCGAGACCTTCGATTATTCGAAGTGAGCGTCTCAACAGGCTGATCCGTCATTGCGAGCGTAGCGAAGCAATCCAGGAGCGGAAGAGCTCTACCTCCCCCCGGATTGCTTCGTCGCTTCGCCCCTCGCAATGACGTGGTGCGGGGTCTGAACCTCCGAAGAACGGGCCGCAATGCCTCCAGAAATGCTCTTCCTCGCCGCGCTCGACGGCATCGCCTATGGCTCGCTGATCTTCCTGGTCGCGGTCGGGCTGTCGCTGATCTTCGGCGTGCTCGGCGTGCTCAACGTCGCCCATGGCTCGTTCTACGCGATCGGGGCCTATGTCGCGGCGAGCGCGGTGTTGGCGGCGGCGGGAATGGGCCTGCCGACCTGGCTGTCCTTCCCGATCTTCCTGATTTCGGCGATCCTCGTCGGCGTCGTGGTCGGCGGCGTCGTCGAGGCGCTGCTGCTGCGGCGGATCTACGGCAAGGAGGAGGTGCTGCAGCTTCTCGTGACCTTCGCCGTCTTCATGATCCTGGAGGATGCGCAGAAGGTGATCTTCGGCACGCGGCCGCTCTTCGCCAACGCGCCGATGAACTGGCTCGGCACGGTCGAGGTCTTCGGCATCTACTACACCAGCTACCAGCTCATCCTGATCCCGGCCGTGGCGCTGGCCGTGCTCGTCGGCCTGCGGCTGTTCCTGCGGCGGACCTCCTTCGGTCGCGCCATCGTAGCGGTGACGCAGGACCGCGAGGCCGCGATGGCGATGGGCATCAACGCGACCAACATCTACCTCTTCACCTTCATGATCGGCGCGTCGCTGGCGGCGCTGGGCGGAGCGCTCTCTTCAGCCACCACCTCGCTGACGCCCGGCATCGGTTCCGGCATGATTGTGCTCTCCTTCGCCGTGGCGGCGACGGCGGGGCTCGGGCGGATCGAAGGGGCGGCGGTGGCGGCCCTGATGATCGGGCTCGGGCGTTCGGCCGCGGTCTATTTCGCGCCGGAATTCGACGTGCTGATCCCCTATCTGATCATGGTCGCGGTGCTGCTGATCAAGCCGCAGGGGTTGTTCACGACGCTGCAGACGAGGAAGGTCTGATGTCGCGCCAGCTCGTCATCGGCGCGCTGCTGCTCGCCGCACTGATGGTCTTCCCGCTGCTCTCGCCCTGGGCGACGGTGATCCTGACGGTCGCGCTCTGCGAGGGGCTGGCCGCGCTCGGCATCCTCGTCCTGCTGCGGGCCGGGCAGGTCTCGTTCGGGCATGGGCTGTTCTTCGCCTTCTCCGCTTATGTCGTGGCCTTCATGGCGGCGGCGAAGCTCGGCCATGAAGTGCTGCTGCTGGTGCCGATCGCGACCGCCGCCTCCGGGCTTGTCGCGGCGCTGGTCGGGCTCTTCATCGTGCGCTACCGGGCGATCTTCTTCGGCATGCTCAACCTCGCCATCTCGATGGTGTTCTTCTCGCTGCTGGAGAAACTGTTCTCGATCACTGGCGGCGCCGACGGCAAGCGCGTGCCGCGGCCGACGCTCGCTGGCATGACGCTGGAGCGCGAAGCCTTCGAGTTCTGGATGTTCTACATCACGCTGGCGCTCGCGGCCGTCGCGGCGCTGGCCGTGGCGCGCTATCTGACCTCGCCCGGCGGCAAGGCGCTGGAGGCGATCAAGTCGAACGAGACGCGGCTGGAATATCTTGGCGTGTCGAGCCGCAAGGTGCTCTACGGCGCCTATCTGCTCTCCGGGCTGCTGGCCGGCTTGGGCGGTGCGATCATCGCGCTGGTCTCAGGCCATGTCACTCCGGAGCTGGCCTATTGGGTGCGCTCCGGCGAGTTCGTCTTCATCGCGATCCTCGGCGGTGTCGGCGGCGTGGCCGGGCCGTTCCTCGGCGCGCTGATGTTCCAGATCATCCGCGGCTATGCGGCGGTCTATGCACCCGAGACCTGGCATGCGGTGCTGGGCGTCATGCTGCTGGTGATCATCTTCTTCGCGCCGAGCGGGCTCTACGGCCTCATCGCCGGGCGTAAGCGGGCGCCGGCCGCGGGGGAGGGCGCTCCATGACCGGCTTCATCCTCGAGGCCCGCGACCTGGAACTTCGCTTCGGCGGCGTGCAGGCGGCGAGCGGCGCGAGCCTGGAGGTGCGCCGGCATGAGCGCATCGCCATCATCGGGCCGAACGGCGCCGGGAAGACCACCTTCATCAATCTCTGCACCGGCTATCTCAAGCCGCAATCGGGCCGTGTCTTCTTCGCGGGCGAGGATGTCACGGCGCTGGCGCCGCGCGTGATCACGCGCCGCGGCATCGGCCGTTCCTTCCAGATTCCGCAGCTCTTCACCGACAACACGGTGATGGAAAACCTGCTTCTGGCGCTGAGCGCGCGCGAGGGGACATGGTCGCCCTTCCAGCGGCTCGATCGTCATCCGAGGCGCGATGAGATGGTCGCGTTGCTGGATTCCGTCGGCCTGCGTGAGACGGCGGAGCGGCCGGTGCGGGAACTGCCGGAAGGCATGCGCAAGCTCATCGACATCGCGGTCGCGCTCGCACTGGACCCCCAGCTGATCTTCATGGACGAGCCGACCTCGGGCGTCTCCAGCCATGAGAAGTTCCAGGTCATGGACACGCTGACGCGCGCGCTCGACGCACGCGCCACCACGGCGATCTTCGTCGAGCACGACATGGACGTGGTCGCCCGCTATGCCAGCCGCGTCGCGGTCTGGTCGGGCGGGCGGATCGCGCTCGAAGGCACGCCTGACGAGATCCTGAACCATCCGGAGGTCCGCGAGACCGTGATCGGCGTGGGGGTCTGAGCCATGCTGGAGATCAGGGGACTCTCAGCCGAGATCGAGGGCGTGCAGGTGCTGCGCAGGGTCGATTTCGCCTTGGCCGAGGGCGCGACGGTCGCGCTGATCGGCCGCAACGGCGCCGGCAAGACCAGTCTTCTGCGCGCGGTCATGGGCTTCATGAAGGTCACGGCGGGGGACATCGCTTTCGACGGCCGGCCGATCCTGACGATGCCACCGCATGAGCGGCCGCGCCTCGGCATCGGTTACGCGCCCGAGGACCGGCGGCTGTTCTCGAGCTTCTCGATAGAGGAGAATATCCGCCTGCCGGCCGAGGTGATGAAGGTGCCGGCGGCGGAGATCGCGCGGCGGCTCGATGCGATCTACCAGGTTCTGCCGGAACTCGCCGAACTGCGTCCCCGGGCGGCGGCAGGGCTTTCGGGCGGGCAGGGCAAGATGGCGGCGCTGGCGCGGGCGCTGATGGTCGGCACCCGGGTCATCCTGCTCGACGAGCCGTTCCAGGGGCTGGCGCCGGTGCTGGCGCAGCGCTATGCGGCCGCCCTGCGTGCATTGCGCGACAGCCATCCCGAGATCGCGTTGCTCATCACCGAATCCAACCCCAGTCTGCTGCGCAGCTTTGCCGAACGCGCCTATGCGATCGAGCGGGGAGAGGTTACGGAGGTGGCCGGCGGCCTGGCTGCGAGTTCGCTCGAAGCGGCCGGGCTGCACTGATTGCGAACCACCGCCGTCATTGCGAGCGCAGCGAAGCAATCCAGGGGGACGTAGAGCTCTGCCGCCCCTGGAGCTTCTTCGCTGCGCTCCTCGCAAGGACGGGAGACGAGACAGGAGAAGACGCCATGACCCAGCACTTCATCAACGGACGCCATGTCGCGGGCCGCAGCGGCGAGACCATGGTCGTGCTGGCTCCGGCGACCGGCGAGGAGTTCACCCGCATCGCCTGCGGCACCGCCGAGGACATCGACGACGCGGTGAAGGCGGCGCGCGCCGCTTATGAGGGCGCCTGGGGCAAGCTGACGGCGGCCGAGCGCGGCCGGCTGATCTCGAAGCTCGGCCTCAAGGTTCTCGATCATTTCGAGGAACTGGCGAAGATCGAGGCGCAGGACACCGGCAAACCGATGGCGCAGGCCCGCGCCGACATCGATGCGACCGCCCGCTATTTCGAGTTCTATGGCGGCGCGGCCGACAAGGTGCACGGCCACATCATCCCCTTCCTCAACGGCTACAACGTCAACGTCATCCATGAGCCGCATGGCGTGACCGGCCACATCCTGCCCTGGAACTACCCGGCGCAGATGTTCGGGAGGTCGTTGACGGCCGCGCTCGCCATGGGCAATGCGGTCGTGCTGAAGCCGGCCGAGGAAGCCTGCCAGACGGCGCTGCGGCTTGCGGTGCTGGCCTCGGAGGTCGGTTTCCCGGACGGCGCGATCAACATCGTCACCGGGCGTGGCCATGAGGCGGGGGCGGCGCTCACGGCCCATCACGGCATCGATTTCATGTCCTTCACCGGCTCGCCCGAGGTCGGCAAGATGGTGCAGCATGCCTGCGCCGATCACCTGATCCCCTGCACGCTCGAACTCGGCGGTAAATCACCGCAGATCGTCTTCGACGATGCCGATTTCGACGCGGCGGTGCCGATCGTCTGCAAGGCGATCGTCCAGAACACTGGGCAGACCTGCTCGGCCGGTTCGCGCGTGCTGGTGCAGGAGCGCGTCTATGACGACTTCATGGGCGCGGTCGCCAAGGAGTTCACCAAGCTGCGTGCCGGCACGCCGGAGATGGACCTCGATTGCGGCCCGGTGATCAACGCCAAGCAGCGCGGCCGCGTGCAGAGCTTCATCCAGAATGCGCGCGAGGCCGGTATCCCGGTGATCGCCGAGGGGCAGATCGCGCAGGGCGTGCCGAATGGCGGCTTCTACGTGACGCCGACGCTGTTCGGAAAGGTGCCGCGCGGCAACCGGCTGGAGCAGGAAGAGGTGTTCGGCCCGGTGCTCGCGGCCTTCCCCTTCACCGACGAGGCCGATGCGATCAAGCTGGCGAACTCGACCGAATACGGCCTCGTCGCGGCCGTCTGGACCAAGGATGGCGGGCGCCAGCAGCGCGTCGCCAAGAAGGTGCGGGCCGGGCAGGTCTTCATCAACGGCTACGGCGCCGGCGGCGGCATCGAACTGCCCTTCGGCGGCACCGGCAAGTCCGGCCATGGCCGCGAGAAGGGCTTTGCGGCGCTCGAGGAGTTCGCGGTGACCAAGACGATCGTGCACAAGCACGGTTGATCGTTGCCGTCATGGTCGGGCTTGACCCGACCATCTCCTGGAAGAGATTCTCGGGTCGGCGCTTCGCTCCGCCCGAGAATGACGCCCGATCTCACATCATGATGATGTGGCGGATGGTGCGTCCCTCGTTGAGAGCGTCGAAACCCTCGTTGATGCCGTCGAGCCCACTCTGACTGGTCATCAGCTTGTCCACCGGCAGCTTGCCGCGCTGGTAGAGCTCGACGAAGCGAGGGATGTCGCGCACCGGGATGCAGGAGCCGACATAGGAGCCCTTCAGCGTCCGCTCCTCGCCGACGAGCCGGACCGGGGCGAGCGACAGCGTGTGGGCAGGGTTGGCAAGGCCTGCCGTCGTGGTCGTGCCGCCACGACGCGTGATCTGATAGGCGAGGTCGAGCGCCTTGACCGAGCCCGCCATCTCCAGCCCATGATCGACGCCCCCCTTGGTGGCGGCGCGGATGGCGTCGACGACGCCCGGGTCGCCGGCGTTGAAGGTGTCGGTCGCGCCGAGATCGCGCGCGACGGCGAGCTTCTCCTCCGAGAGATCGACCGCGATGACGCGCGAGGCGCCGCAGGCGGCGGCACCCAGCAATGCGCTTAAGCCCACGCCGCCGAGGCCGACGACAGCGACCGTCTCGCCGGCCCTGACCTTGGCCGTGTTCACGGCAGCACCGACGCCGGTCAGCACCGCGCAGCCGAACAGCGCCGCGATCTCATGGGGAATGTCGGCCTCGATCTTCACCAGCGAATGGCGCGAGATCACCGCATGTTCGGCGAAGGCGGAGACGCCGACATGGTGATGCACCGGCTTGCCACTGAGCGAGAGCCTGCGGCCGCCGCCGAGCAGTTCACCGACGCCATTGGCGGCGTTGCCGGGTTCGCAGAGCGCCGGGCGGCCCTCGCTGCAGGGCGAGCAATGGCCGCAGGAGGGCACGAAGACCATGATGACGCGGTCGCCCTTCTTCAGATCCTGCACGCCGGGGCCTGGCTCGACCACCTCGCCCGCAGCCTCATGGCCGAGCACCATCGGCACGGGCCGGGGTCTGTTGCCGTCGATCACCGAGAGGTCGGAATGGCAAAGACCCGCCGCCCGCACGCGCACGAGCACCTCGCCCGGGCCCGGCGGAGCGAGGTCGATCTCCTCGATCGAGAGCGGCCGGCTTTTCGCAAAGGGTGCCGAGACGGGGCTGGCGTTCAGGACGGCGGCGCGAATTTTCATGCTGGCATTTCCTCGGCAGTCTCTTCGAGAGGGTTCTTGCCGCCATCGGGCCGCAAAAGCCGAGGCCTGTCAAAGATCGTTCTGTGATCCGCCGCATAAGCAGCTCGCGACGACCGCCTTCAGCGGGAAAGCAGAGCCTCTCCGAAGCTTAGAATCAATATAAGATACTGATTAAATTGATCTTTATGCCGAATTGCGTTAGCAGGCCAAGTCTTTGCTCTCGGGCTTCCTTCACATGCCCGCCATCCGGTCGCCGAATTGCAGCTCTTCTCCAACCAGCTTTCATTGTCGGCCGGCCGCTTCGCGGTCGAGACGGGAGAGCGTGTCGTCGGACCGATGCGGGCCGGGCTGAAGATCGGGGTGATCCTCGACGGGCGGCAGTCGCTGGAGCTCGACGACCGTCCCCCGGTGATGGTGGCCGGCCCGTCCCTGCTGATCGCCGCCAATAGCGGCGAGCATATGCAACGGCGGACCGGACTGGCGGGCGGGGAGCTGCGTTGCGCGCTGCTCCAGTTCGATCTCGACTTCATCGCGAACGAATTCGGCGCCCAGATGGCTGCGCTGCAAGGGCTGGTCGAGGGTGATGCCGGGTTGTGGGTCAGGCCAGCGAACGCCACGCTCTGCGCGTTGGCCCTGCAACTCGCGGAACCGCCGGTCGCCGGCAATCTCCATCGCCTCTATGCGGCGGGAAAGGCGCTGGAGCTCGCGGCGGTCGCGCTCGACACCGTCATGAATGAAGTGCCGACGCGCGCCGCCAGGGTGCCGCAGCGCATAGCCGGACGTATTCGCGAGGCGCGCGACATCCTGCTGGCGCAGCTGCAGGACCCGCCGAGCCTGGCCGAGCTCGCGCGGATGACCGGGCTGAACCCGACCAATCTGACCTCCGGCTTCCGCCAGCTCTTCGGCGACAGCGTCTTCGGCTATCTGCAGGAGCAGCGGCTCCAGCGTGCCCATGCCCTGATCGCCAGCGGAGAGATGACGGTGGCGGAGGCCGCCTTCCATGTCGGATACACGCCGGCCCATTTCTCGAGCCTGTTCAGGAAACGTTTCGGCCTGCCGCCGAGCGCCTTGCGCTGAACTGCAAGTGCAAAATCCGCCCTCGCGATTTCAGATTACAGGCATTCGAAACGCAATCGAAAGCAATGCTGCCGGAATCGAAAGTCGAGCGTGTTGCCCCGCAGCCGCCCCGTCCCGCAATAGCAGGGCAGGGTCTGACCACTATATGGCGAAGCGGGGTTGCATGATGGACTATACGAGTGTCTCCAAGGTTAACGCGGCGGGTCGGGTGCGTCTGGCGGCGCTGGCCGGCGTCGCACTCGGAGCGGTCCTCTGCGCCGGCGGCGCGCAAGCGCAGAGCGGCGAGGCGATCAATCTCGACACCATCCAGGTCCAGGGCGAGCGCGCCGGTGGGCCGGTGAACGGCTATGTCGCCCGCCGCAGCGACACGGCGACCAAGACCGACACGCCGCTGATCGAGACACCGCAATCGGTGACCGTGGTGACCAGCCAGCAGATGCAGGACCAGGGCGCCCAGAGCGTCGGCCAGGCGCTGCGCTATACCGCCAGCGTACTGGCAGAGACGCGGCTCTCGGCCGGGCGCTATGACAGCGCCTTCATCCGCGGCTTCGGCGGTTCCGGCGGCAATGCCGGCTTCATCAACTTCCTCGACGGGCTGAAGTATCAGCGCGGCGTCAACTTCCTCGTGCCCGCATACGAGCCCTGGGGGCTGGAGCGCGTCGAGGTGCTGCGCGGCCCTGCTTCCGTCGTCTTCGGTCAGGTCAAGCCCGGCGGCATCGTCAACATGGTCAGCAAGCGCCCCAAGGAAGAGGCGCATGGCGAGATCCAGCTCCAGACCGGCAGCTTCCAGCGCGCCCAGATGGCCTTCGACTTCGGCGGGCCGGTCGACCCCGACAAGACCTGGCTCTATCGCGTCGTCGGTCTCGGACGAGCTGCGGACACGCAGGTCGACTTTACCCGCGAGGAGCGCATCTTCATCGCGCCGTCGGTGACCTACCGGCCGAGCGGGGCGACGAGCTTCACGCTGATGGCATCCTTCCAGCGCGATCCTGAGACCGGCTTCTACGGCTTCATTCCGGCGGTCGGCACGGTGCTGCCGAGCCGCGCCGGCAGGATCCGCAGCGACTTCTTCCCGGGCGAGCCGAGCTATGAGGGCTACAGCCGCAACCAGGCCAATCTCGGCTACGCCTTCGAGCACCGCTTCAACGACGTGTTCAGCTTCCGGCAGAACGTCCGCGTCTCGGATCTCGAATCGCGCATGAAGACGGTCGCGGTGGCCGGCATCAACGCGGTCGACCAGCGCACGCTGACGCGGCGCGTCACCGCCTCGAACGAGAAGGCCCGCACGGCCGGGATCGACAACACGCTCCAGGCGGATTTCCGCACTGGCCCGCTCACGCACAAGCTGCTGTTCGGCGTCGATGCCTACTGGATGAACGGGACCGCTTTCACCGGTGCCGGCGGCACCGTGCAGACGCTGGACTTCACCAATCCGATCTATGGACGCAGGCCCTTCGCCGTGCCGGCGATCCCGGGCACCAAGCAGACGATCTCGCAATACGGCATCTATCTGCAGGACCAGATCAAGCTCGACCGGCTGTCGCTGCTGGTCGGCGGCCGCTTCGACCGCGCGGAAACGCGGACGCGGGCGCTGACCACCGGCGTCCTGACCAAGCAGGACGACACGGCTCGGACCGGGCGGGTCGCGCTGATGTATAACTTCGACAACGGCTTCGCGCCCTATGCGAGCTACTCGACCTCTTTCGAGCCGCTCACCGGCACGGCCTTTGGCGGTGCGCCGTTCAAGCCGACCGAAGGCGAACAGTACGAGATCGGCTTCAAATACGACCTGCCGGGCGCGAACGCCTTCATCCAGGCCGCGGCCTACGATCTGACCCAGACCAATGTCGCGACGGCCGATCAGCTCAATCCGGGCTTCCAGACCCAGACCGGCGAGGTCAGGGCGCGCGGCATCGAGGTCGAGGCGCGGGCCACGCTCTTCGACAGCCTCGATCTGATCGCGGCCTATGCCTATACCGATGCCGAGGTGACCAAGAGCAACGGCGTCGATCTCGGCAAGCGGCCGGCGGTGGTGCCGCGCCACATGGCCTCGCTCTGGGCGCACTACACCTTCCAGAGCGGGACCTTCGCCGGTCTCGGGCTCGGTGCCGGCGTGCGCTATGTCGGCAAGGGCGCCGGCAATCCGGCCAACACCTTCTTCACGCCGGACTACACGCTCGTCGATGCCGCGATCAGCTATGATTTCGGCAAGGCCAACCCGGCCCTGAAGGCGTGGAAGATCCAGGTCAACGCGCAGAACCTGTTCGACAAGGAGTACATCTCCGGCTGCTACGCCGATGTTCAGTGCTCCTTCGGCCTGCGCCGGACCGTTCTGGCGACGCTGTCCTACCGCTGGTGAGCGAAGGGGGCAGCGTGGGCAACAGCGGGAATTCGAACGGGTCGGTCGTCCTCCCTGGGGCGATCCAGCGGGACTTCACCGCAAGCGACGGGCAGGTCTACCGCCTGTTCATGGGCGTCCCTGCTGCGCCGCCGCCGCCCAGCGGCTTCCCGCTGCTCGTCCTGATGGACGGCAATGCGCTGTTCGCGACGGCCCTGGCCGCCGCGAGCCTGCAGGCAGGCAGGGGCGAGGTGACCGGCGTCGGGCCCGCCATCGTGCTGGGCATCGGCTATCCCGGCGAGCGGGCCTTCGACGTCGAGCGCCGGCAGCGCGACCTGCTGCCGGTTCCCGGCGGGGCGGACCGCTTCCTGAGCGTCATCGTGGACGAAATCCTGCCGGGAATCGCCGCCGCGGCGCCGGTCGACGACCGCCGGCGCGCGCTGATCGGCCATTCCTATGGCGGACTTTTCGCGTTGCATGCACTGTTCACCCGGCCGGGGCTGTTCGCCGCCCATGTCGCCAGCAGCCCGTCGATCTGGTGGAACGACCGGGCGATCCTCGCGACCGAAGAGCTGTTCCGTTCCGGCGACGTGCGTGCAGGGCGACTGCTGATGACGGTTGGCGAGGACGAACGGGCCGGCGCTCCGGGCGCTCCGCCTTCGCGCGACGCGCGGCTCGCGATGGCGCGCATGCACGAGAACGTTGCCGAAATGGCCGAGAGGCTCCGCGACTCCGGCCGGGTCGCCTGTGAATGCGTCGTCTTTCCCGGCGAGAACCATGTCTCGGTCATCCCGGCCATGCTCTCGCGCGCGGTTGCCTTCGCGCTCGCAGACCCCGCCCTGCAGAGGAACGCAGCCTCATGAGTTTCGCCCGCCAGTTCCGTCTGGCGCTCGTCGCAGCGCTCGGGGCATTGTCGCTGGCGACGGTTGCCATCGCGCAGCCTGTCACGGTGACCGATCTTCACGGCCGCACCATCACGCTGCCTGCGCCGGCCAAGCGCATCGTGCTGGCGCAGGGGCGTCAGCTCAACGCACTCGGGCTGCTGCATCCGGATCCGCTCAGCCTGCTGGCGGGCTGGGGTTCCGACCATCAGCGCCAGAACCCCGACGCCTATGCGCGCTACCGCAGCCGCTTTCCCGCGATCGAGAGCATACCGACCGTCGGCGATGGCGGCACGGAGGGCGGCTTCTCGCTCGAGAAGACGGTTGCGCTTGCACCAGACCTTGTCGTGCTCAGCGGTTCGCTCGCCGGCACGCGCCGGGGGCCGGGGGACATCCTCCAGCGGCTTGAGGCGGCAGGCATCAAGGTGGCCGTGGTCGATTTCTACCTGAAGCCGCTGAGCGACACCGTGCCGAGCCTGCGCATCCTCGCCAGGCTGATCGGGCGCGAACAGCAGGCGGAAGAGTTCATCCGTTTCTATGAAGGCCGGCTCGGCGAGATCGCCCGGCGCCTCGAAGGGGTGGAACGACCTTCCGTCTTCATCCACGCCCATGCCGGCGGGCCGGATTGCTGCGGGACGCCGGGCAAGGGCACTTTCGACGATTTCATCACCGCGGCTGGCGGCAGCAACATGTCGGCGCCGCTGGTGCCGGGTGCTACCGGGCAGATCAGCCTCGAACAGCTGATCAGCTCGGATCCGGACGTCTATGTCGCGACCGGCGGCACGCATATGGCGAAGTCCGGCGGCCTCGTGCTCGGGCTCGGCGTGCCGCCCGACACGGCGAAGGCCAGCTTCGCCAAGCTGCTCGCCCATCCCGGCATCGCGACCCTTAGCGCCGTGCGCAACGGCAAGGCGAGCGCGATGTGGCAGCTCTTCAACGACACGCCGCTGCATGTCGTCGCCATCGAGGCGCTGGCGAAATGGGTTCATCCCGAGCGCTTCGCCGATATTGATCCGCAAGCGACGCTGCGCGAGGCGGCGCGCTTTTCGGCGATTCCGCTGGACGGCACGCTGTGGCTCGACCCGCGCGATGCCGGCGGGCGCCCCTGAATAATCGAAGGACGAGGACCGCATGAGCCTGTTTTCCGCCGAGACGACGATCGCGCTGGCCGAGCCGGAGGCCGTGCTGGCGCCGCTTTGCGAGCATCTCGTCGAGCATGGCGCCCGGATCGCTCGCGAGGGCGGGGAGGTTGCGATCCTGCTCGACGGCGGCAAGGCGTTGCTGCGGAGCGGGACCGGCGAGCTCGTGGTCTCGATCACGGCGCCGGACCTTGCCTCGCTGCAGGACATGAAGCGGGCGATCGCGAGCCATGTCGTGGAGTTCGCGCCGGCGGGCGAGCGCCCGACGATCCTCTGGGTCGGTGACGGCGCTGCGCCGTCGCTGCCGCCGGAGTTTCGCGTGCTCACCGTCACCGGCACGGAACTGGTCACGCCGCATATGAAGCGGATCCGCCTCAGTGGCACGGACCTCGCGCGCTACGCTTCGCTCGAGGCGCTGCATGTGCGGCTCTTCTTCCCGCCGGATGCCTCGGTGGAGCCGGCCTGGCCGATGCTGGGCGCCGACGGGCTGCTGCAACAGCCGCCACCGGAACAGCGGCCCGCCATCCGCAAATACACGATCCGGGAGATCGACGCCGCTGCGGGGACGCTGGCGATCGATTTCGTGCTGCATGAGGATGCCGGCCCTGGCTCGGCCTTCGCGGCGCGTGCCGTGGTAGGCGACCGCATCGGCATGGCCGGCCCGGGCGGGCGCGGGCTGAAGCCGGCCGAGCGCTACGTCTTCCTCTGCGACGAGACCGGCCTGCCGGCGGTATCGCGCATGCTCGAGAACCTGCCCGCGCAGACTGTAGGCCTCGTCTTCATCGAGGTTGACGGCGCGGCGGAAGAGCAGCAGCTCGCCGCGCCGGAGGGAGTGTCGATCCACTGGCTGCATCGCGACGGGCAGCAAAAGGGGGCCGAATCGCCCTTGGTGGCGGCGTTCGACGCGCTTGTCTGGAAGGCCGAGGGGCCGGAGACCTATCTCTGGTCGGCGACCGAGAACGAGGCTTTTCGCCATATCCGCGCCGCCGCCCGGCAGCGCCTGCGTCCCGGGCGCGACCAGCATCTGGTCGTCAGCTATTGGCGGGCAGGTCTGTCGGAGGAGCAGCATGCCGCCGAGAAGAAGGCCGCGGCGCGCGCGGCGTGAGCAAACGGGTACCGTCATTCCGGGGTATCGCGAAGCGATGAGCCCGGAATGACGACGCTGTTCCAAGCTTCAGCGCCCACTCGCCCAGCGGCTCAGGCCGCCTTGTCCTTCATGCCGCCGTCGGTCAGCCGGTACCAGGTGATGATCGCCGAGACGTAGAGCTCGTTGAGCGCGTGCAGCGGCAACGGCTTGATCGGCACCACCGGGAAGGGCAGGCGGGCGCGATCGCCTGTCGCTAGGTAATCGGCCATGGCCTTGCCCATGGCGCTCTGCAGGCCGACGCCGCGCCCCATGCAGCCGATGTCGACGAGCAGGCCGGGTTCGGGCTCGTGCAGATGCGGCAGGAAATCCCGCGTCAGCGCCACGCGCCCGCACCAGCGGAACCCGAAGGGCACGCCCTTCGCCTGCGGATACATCTTGCCGACGACCCGCTCGAGATGGGCCCAGTCGGAAGCGTCCTTCGGTTCGCGGAACGGGCCGCGCCCGCCCATCAGGAGCCGGTTCTGATGGTCCTTGCGGAAATACAGCAGCAATTGCCGTGTGTCGGAGGTGACCTGGCCCTCGGGCAGGATCGTGCCGGCGAGATTGTCGGATAGGGCTTCCGTCGCCACGATGAAGGAGTTCGGACGGATCACGGTCTGGCGCAGCTTCGGGATCAGGTCGCCGGTATAGCCGTTGGTTGCGACCACGACGCGCGGTGCCGTCACGCTCGCGCCCTGGGCCGTGCGGACGCTCCAGCTCGCGCCGTTGCGCTTCAGCGCGACGACACGGCTCTGGCCATGGATGCGCGCCCCGGCCTCTATGGCGGCCTTCGCCAGCCCGCGCGCATAGGCCAGTGGCTGCACGCCGCCGGCGCGTCGGTCGAGCCAACCGCCGAGATAGCGGTCGCTGCCGAGCAGCCGCGCGACGGCGTCCTTGTCGAGGAAGTCGGCATCGACGCCGCGCGCTTGCCATTCCGCCGCCCGTCGCTTCACCGTCTCGACCATGGCAGGCGTATGCGCGCCCTGAATCCAGCCGGCGCGCTTGTACGGCACATCCATGCCGTGGCGATCTATCAGATCGAAGACGAGATCGGCCGTCGAGCCGACGAAGCGTGTCAGGGCCTCGCCGGCATCCACGCCGAATTTCGCGGCGATCTCGCTCGGATCGTATTTGATGCCGGGAATCACCTGGCCGCCATTGCGGCCCGAACCGCCCCAGCCCGGTTCATGAGCCTCCAACACCACGACGGAGATGCCGGCCTCGGCCAGGTGCAGCGCGGTGGAGAGGCCGGCGTAGCCTGCGCCGATCACGCAGACATCGGCCGCGGCGTCGGCTGCAAGCGGCGATACCGGTGCGGCGGCGGGGGCGGTCGCGTGCCAGAGCGAGGGTTCGAGCGGGAACGGTTCGGCCATCGTGGCGTCCCTCAAATCGGCCGCAGCACGCGGCGCAGGAAATCCTGGGTGCGCGGATGGTTGGGCGCGCTCAGCACCTCGCGCGCCGGGCCCTGCTCGACGATGACGCCGCCGTCGAGGAACAGCACGCGGTCGGCGACCTCGCGGGCAAAGCCCATTTCGTGGGTGACGACGAGCATGGTCATGCCTTCGTCGGCCAGGCTCTTCATCACCTGCAGCACCTCGCCGACCAACTCGGGATCGAGCGCCGAAGTCGGTTCGTCGAACAGGATCGCCTTGGGCTGCATGGCGAGCGCGCGCGCGATCGCGACGCGCTGCATCTGACCGCCGGAGAGCTGCCCCGGATAGACGTCGATCTTGTCGCCGAGGCCGACGCGCGCCAGCAGTTCGCGGCCGAGCGCCAGGGCCTGCGCAGGCGGTTCCTTCTTCACATAGATCGGGCCCTCGACGACGTTTTCGAGCGCGGTGCGGTGCGGGAACAGGTTGAAGCGCTGGAACACCATCGCCATCGCCGTGCGGATGCCGACGATCGAGGGCTTGTCGCGCTCGACGCGGGCGCCGTCGATGTCGATGCTGCCACCATCATAGGATTCGAGGCCGTTGATGCAGCGCAGGATGGTCGACTTGCCGGAGCCCGACGGGCCGATCAGGCAGACGACCTCGCCCTTGTCGACGCTGGCCGTGACGCCCTTCAGCACGGGGAAGGCGCCGAAGCTCTTGGTGACGCCGGATATCTCGATCATCGGGCGGGTCATCGCCGGGCTCCCTTGCCGAAGCGGCGTTCGAGCCAGCCGACGAAGCCCATCAGCGGCAGGCACATCGCCAGATAGAGCAGCGCGACGAGCGAATAGACCGTCATGTTCTTGAAGGTCGAAGAGGCGATCAGCGTGCCCTGCAAGGTCAGCTCTGCGACCGTGATCGTCGAGGCCTGCGAGGAATCCTTCAGCATCATCACCATGATGTTGCCGTAGGGCGGCAGGACGATCCGGACCGCCTGCGGGAGGATGACGCGGCGCATCGTCATGCCCCAGCCCATCCCGATCGATTGCGCCGCTTCGATCTGGCCGTGGTCTATGGCCTCGATCCCGGCGCGGAAGTTCTCGGCCTGATAGGCGGAGTAAGCGATGCCGAGCCCGATGATCGCCGCCTGCAGCGCCGTCAGCGCGATGCCGAACTCGGGCAGCACGAAATAGATATAGAAGAGCTGCACCAGGATCGGAATGCCGCGCAACGTGTTGACGGCGACCTTGGCGATCATGCCGAGCCAGCCGATGCCTGAGACCCGCATCAGGGCCCAGACCAGGCCGAGCACGGTCGACAGCGCGAGCGAGCCCAGCGCCACGATGATCGTGAACTTCACGCCCTGAAGCAGGAGCGGCAGGAACTGTGTGGCGTCCCTCAGGAAGGTCTGCATGAAACTCCGGAGGTCGGAGGGATTTTGGAGCGGCTTGCGAACCTCGACGCGTCATCCCGGACGAGCCGCGGAGCGGCGCCGATCCGGGATCCATGCCTGAACCGTTCCGGCAGGGATCCCGGGTCTACGCTTCGCTTCGCCCGGGATGACGGCGCGAGGTGGCGATCAAAGGCGCGAGATCAGGCCAGGCCCCATTTGGCGAGGATCTTGTCGACCGTGCCGTCGGCCTTGAGCTTGGCGAGGCCGGTGTTGATCTTCTTCAGCAGCTCGCCATCGGTCTTGCGTACGCCGATGCCGACCGAGCCGGAGATCACCGGCTTGTAGGACTTGACGATGCGGACCTTCGGGAACTGCCCCTGCGAGAGGTTGTAGGCGATGATCGGGAGGTCGAAGACCGCGGCCTGGACGCGCGCCGCGTTCACATCCGCCAGGATGTCCGGCAGCGTCTTGTAGAGCTTGACCTCGGAGAACAGCCCGGACTTCTGCAGCACGTCGACATAGGCGGTGCCGATCTGCACGCCGATCGACATGCCCTTCATGTCCTCGAAGGTGACGTAATCCTTGCTGTCGGTCGCCGGGACGATCAGACCCTCGCCATAGGTGTAGATCGGGTCCGAGAAATCGATCACCTCCTTGCGGACCGGGGTGATGTACATCGCGGCGGCGACGATATCGACCTTGTTGCTGGTCAGCGACGGGATCAGTGTCGAAAACTGCATGCCCTCGACCGCGACCTTGAAGTCGGACGCGTCGGCGATCGCCTTGATCAGGTCGACCATCACGCCCTCGATCGTGTTGGTCTTGGTGTCGAGGAAGGTGAAGGGGCTGCCGGTGGGCGTCGAGCCGACCTTGAGGACGGCCTGCGCCCGGGCGGGAAGGATGCCGGCCGCCATAGCGCTGCCCGCCAGCATGGAGAGAAAGGTCCGACGTTCCATCGCAATGATCCCCTGCTTATTTCACGCGTCCGGCGCGCGGTCATGATTTTTCATGAGCATGAAGATACGAGCATAGGACGATATTGCCGGCAAGCCATTTCATGTGCATGAAATATCGGCGCCCATGGAGTCGAGATGAGCACATCCGCCGCCACCCCGTCCCAGCCTCCGCTCCAGCCTCAGGTCGATGAGCAGATCGGGGCGGGCCTGCGCCGCTTGCGGCGCGAACGCAGCCTGTCGCTGGTCGATCTGGCCGCCCGGACGCAGCTTTCCATCGGCTTCCTCAGCCAGATCGAGCGTGGCAAGTCCTCGCCGACGCTGCGCGCACTGGTGAGCATGGCGGATGCTCTGGGCGTCGGGCTCGGCGATCTCTTTCCTCCTCCGAATGTCGCCGGCGACCGGACGGCGACCATCGTGCGCGGGACGGCGCGCAGTGAATTGCAGCTCTGGCGCTCGGGCATCCGAAAGCAGCTGCTGACGCCGCATACCGACGGCTCGAAGCTCAGCCTCTACCTCGTCGAGATGGAGGCGGGCGCCAGCACCGGAGACGAGCTCTACACCCATGGCGGCGAGGAGGCCGGGCTCGTCATGGAAGGCGCGATGCATCTCAGTGTCGAGAGCGAAAGCTGGACCCTTCGGGAGGGCGACAGTTTCCGCTTCCTGTCGTCGCGCCCGCATCGTTTTGCCAATGCGGCGGAGGGCGGGACGCGGGTGCTCTGGGTCAACTGCCTGTAGGCGGCGGATGCTGGTGCGGGTTTCGTCGGACGCCGGGAACCTGGTGCGACCTTCGGCCGTATAGATTCCGGATGTATCCGGAGCCCGTCGATGCCCTTACCCCACCTGCGAACCGCGTTGCTGTCGGCGTTCCTCTCCGTTTCCGCGGCCGTGGGAATCGCCTGCGGGCCGGCTGCCGCGCTGACTGCGGAGGAGGTCAACGGCGCAAGCTTCGCCCAGCGCGGCATCCCGGCAACCGGCGGACCCGATCCTTTTATCGTCAAGGCCCAGGTTCTGCTCAGCCGGCGGAGCATTTCGCCCGGCGTGATCGACGGCGTCGACGGCGAGAATTTCCGCAAGGCGGTGGCGCAGTATCGGCGCCAGGCCAATCTCGGCGGTGGCGACGAGATCGACGAGGTGGTTTGGACCGGGCTCGGCGGCGATGCGGTCGGCGACGTCGTCGTGGCCTATGAGCTGTCGGGCAAGGATGCGGACTACAGCTTCGCCGACGCCATTCCCACGGACTATGCCAAGCAGGCGCGGATGAGGCGCCTCTCCTATACCACCCCGCAGGAGATGCTCGGCGAGCGTTTCCATATGAGCGAGAAGCTGCTGCAGGCGCTCAATCCGGGGGAGCGCTTCAGCAGGGCGGGCGAGAGCGTGCTCGTCGTCTCGGCCGGCCGTTCGCTGGAGAAGGGCGCGGCGCGGCGGGTCGATGCGGTCAAGAGCACCGGCATGGTCATCGTCTACGGCGAGGGCGACGTCATCCTGGCGAGCTATCCCGCAACCATCGGCAGCGAGGACACGCCGTCCCCCGCCGGCGAGCACACCGTCGAGCGGATCGCCAAGAACCCGAACTACACCTACGATCCCGAGAAGAACTTCCAACAGGGCAGGAACACCGAGAAGCTCGTCCTGCCGCCGGGCCCCAACGGCCCGGTCGGCACCATCTGGATCGCGCTGTCGAAGCCGACCTTCGGCATCCACGGCACGCCGGAGCCCGCGAAAGTCAGCAAGACGACCTCGCATGGCTGCGTCAGGCTGACCAACTGGGATGCCGAGGAACTGGCCGATCTCGTGACGCCCGGCGTCCCGGTCCGCTTCCTGGACTGAGCCTCGTTCGCGACCTGACGGAAACCTAGCGGTCGAGCGGGCGCCCGGCATTGTCGTCGGTGTCCTTCGGCCTGCCGGCCCAGCGCTCGACGGAGTGGTTGATCGCCAGCAGCAGCACCGCCATGGCGGTCGCGGTCAGCATGATCGGCCAGTCGCCGAGGCCGGCGGCGCAGCCGAGGGCGGCGGTCACCCAGATCGCTGCCGCCGTGGTGAGGCCGCGCGGTGTGCCCTCTTCCTTCGCCAGCGAGATGACGCCGGCGCCGAGAAAGCCGATTCCCGTCAGGACGCCCTGGATCACGCGGCTCGACGCATCGACCTGATCGGGGCCGGCGAAGACGGCGGCGGCGGTCGCCGTGCCCAGGCCGACGAGGCCGAAGGTGCGGATGCCGGCCATGCTCTGCTTGATGGTGCGTTCCCAACCCACGATCACGCCCACCGCCGTTCCCGCGAGCAGGCGCAGGATCAAATCAAGCTCGTTCCAGAAATCGAAGTTCATCCAGCCCCCCAATGCACCGGAAAGCCGGCGACCGCACGGTTGCCAGGGCTTGCCTTGGAGGCATCAACGAGCCGCCATGGCGGCTGTTCCATCCGCAGCACGCGGGCGCGTTCGGTGCGAATCCGCAGGCCATGTCATCGTGAAGCGGTCTGCGCTGTGGAAGAGTGTCGTCGGCGCCGAACGAATGTGCCGGTGGCGGGTTGATGCGGACGGAGTATCCGGCGGTTGGGCATGCCTTTGTTCGAAATCCTCGTCGTCTGTGCGGCTGCGATCGCGATCGCCGGCCTGACCGGCCTGACATCCTACGGAAGCTACGCGCGCCGGGCCCTGGGGGAGAAGTCGACCGCGCTGCCGGTCGCGGACGGCGACACGCTGCTGGACCGCGAGGTCGTGGCGCTGCTGGGCGATCGGCGAGGCGAGACCGGGCTGCAGCTGCTGGCCGACAATCTCCAGGCCTTCGAGCTGCGCGTTCAGCTGGCGCGCTCGGCCGAACGAAGCCTCGACCTGCAGTATTATTACTGGCTCTGGGACCTGACGGGCGACCTGCTGACGCAGGAGATCGTCGCCGCCGCCGATCGCGGCGTCCGCGTCCGCCTGCTGATCGACGACATCAACACCCGCGGCAACGATTCGCGCTATCTCGCGCTGGACGGCCACGCCAACATCGAGACCCGCCTGTTCAACCCCAGCCGCAACCGGGCCAATGGCATCCGGCGCGGGCTCGAACTCGCCTTTCGCGCCTTCAAGACGACGCGGCGCATGCACAACAAGGCCTGGATCGCGGATGGCCGGGTGGCGATCGTCGGCGGACGCAACATCGGCGACGCCTATTTCGATGCGGCGCGGGCCACCAATTTCCATGACATGGACGTTCTGTTCGTCGGCGAGAGCCTGCCCGATGTGCAGTCCATCTTCGACGACTTCTGGAACAGCCCGGTCGCCATCCCGATCGGCGCGCTCAGCCGCCCGCTTGCGCGCAACCTGCCGATCCAGCGCAAGGCGTCGAGGCGCCGCCCGCCAGATGCCGAGCCCTATCTGCAGCGTCTGAGCGGGATTGCCGCGGCTGATGGTATCAGCCGGATCGCCGGGGACTTGCATTGGGCGGAAGAGGTCGAGGTCATCTCGGATCCGCCGGAGAAGGCCCTGGCGGTTGGCCAGCGCAGCTGGCTGGTGCCGCGGATCTACCGGGCGATCAGGGAAGCCCGCGAGGAACTCAGGCTCGTCTCGCCCTATTTCATTCCCGGGAAGAAGGGCGTGCAGGCGCTCGGTCGGCTCACGGCTGGCGGGACCTCGGTCCGCGTTCTGACGAACTCGCTCGCCGCCACGGACGTCGTGGCGGTCCATGGCGCCTATTCCTCCTATCGCAAGCCGCTGCTGCGGGAAGGCGTCGAGCTTTTCGAGTTGCGGCCGAACATCACGCGCGAGAGGCCGTCGCTGTTCGGCTCCAAGGGGGCGAGCCTGCACACCAAGGCGTTCACCGTCGATGGCCGGACCGGCTTCGTCGGATCCTTCAATTTCGATCCGCGCTCGGCCTCCCTGAACACCGAGATGGGCGTTCTGTTCGTCCAGCCGGAGCTCGTCGCCGAGGTGAACGGCATCATCGACGAGCAGACTGCCGCGCAGCATGCGTTCTGCGTGACCCTCACCAAAGGCCGTCTCTCCTGGACCGGGGGAGCCGAGGCCGCGCGAATCGCAGTCCTGGCCGAGCCTTCGGCCAGCATCGGCCGCCGCCTGGCCGCTGCGGCGATCGGGCTGCTCCCGATCGAATCACAGCTCTAGCAGCTGCCCCAGGGCAAGATCGGCGTGCATGCGGCTTTCGGCGCCTCCGGCGGGCCTTGTGCGCCGGTGCGTTTTGGCGTCATGGTCCCGGCACGAGAGGAAAATCATATGCCGGCTCAGCATGGCATTTGGTGCAGCAAGCCGGATAGCGAATGGTCTCTGTCGAGCTGAGTTCCGTTACGAAGAGCTGGGGCGCGGCTGCGGCTGTGGACAAGGTCAGCTTTTCCGTGGAGGGTGGCAAGTTCGTCGCGCTGCTCGGCCCGTCCGGTTGCGGCAAGTCGACGACGCTGCGGCTGATCGCCGGGCTGGAGGAGACCAGCAGCGGTACGATCACCATCGGCGGGCGCGACGTGACCCATGCCGAGCCGTCCAAGCGCGGCATCGCCATGGTCTTCCAGAACTATGCGCTGTTCCCGCATCTCTCCGTCGCCGAGAACATCTCGTTCGGCCTGCAGGTGCGGAAGGTGCCGCGGGCCGAGCGCGACCAACGCGTGACGCGCGCAGCCGAGATACTGGGGCTGAAGGGGCTGCTGGACCGCAAACCCTCGCAGCTCTCCGGCGGGCAGCAGCAGCGTGTCGCGCTGGGGCGTGCGATCGTGGCCGAAGCCCCGGTCTGCCTGATGGACGAGCCGCTTTCCAACCTCGATGCCCAGCTGCGCGTCGAGATGCGCCGGGAACTGCGCGAGCTGCAGCAGCGCCTCGGCATCACGATGATCTACGTCACCCATGACCAGGTCGAGGCCATGACGATGGCGGACCAGGTCGTGCTGATGCGCAACGGCCATATCGAGCAGGATGCGCCGCCGGACGAGCTCTACGAGAACCCGGCGAGCATCTTCGTCGCGCGCTTCGTCGGCACGCCGCCGATGAACGTCGTGCCGCTGCCGGCCGTTCTCGCCGCTGGCGGCGCTTCGCAACTGACGCAGCCTTCGGGGCATGACCCGGCGGGGCTTGCCGTCGGCATCCGTCCGGAGATGACGGAACTCAGCGAGATCGGCATCGCGGCCGATGTCGTGGCAGTCGAATATCTCGGCGCCGACACGCTGATCGAGACGCGGGTGGGCGGCCATGGCTTCATCGTCCGGCGGCCTGGCAAGGTGCGGACGAGGCCCGGCGAAAAGGTCTACATCACACTGTCACAATCGGCACTGCACTGGTTCGACCAGGCGTCCGAGCGCAAAGTGGTTCGGGGTTAAGGCCCGTCACAAGGGTCGGACGCGTAGCCACCTCTCAGGGGAAGGAACAGCAGTATGGACAGGCGTGAATTCATGGGCGGCGCCGCGGCGCTCGCCGGGTCCCTCGCGATGCCGGGCGTCGTTTCGGCGCAGCAGGCCACGGAACTTTCGTTCTTCTATCCGGTCGCCGTTGGCGGGCCGATCACCAAGCTGATCGACACCTATGCCGCCGACTTCCAGAAGGCCAACCCTTCGATCAAGGTGAACCCGATCTATGCGGGCACCTATCAGGAGACGATCGTCAAGGCGCTGACCGCGCATAAGAGCGGTACGCCCCCGGTCACCTCGGTGCTGCTCTCGACCGACATGTTCACGCTGATCGACGAAGAGGCGATCGTGCCCTTCGACGACTTCATCAAGACCGAAGACGACAAGAAGTGGCTCGCCGGCTTCTATCCCGGCTTCATGGAGAACAGCCAGACCGGCGGCAAGACCTGGGGCATCCCGTTCCAGCGCTCGACCATCGTGCTCTACTGGAACAAGGAACTGTTCAAGGAGGCCGGCCTCGACCCCGAGAAGCCGCCGCAGACCTGGGCCGAGCACCTCGAATTCGCGCAGAAGCTGACGAAGCGCGACGCCTCCGGCAACGTCACGCAGTGGGGCACGCAGATCCCGTCCTCGGGCTTCCCCTACTGGCTGTTCCAGGCGCTGACGACCGAGGCCGACGCGATCCTGATGAATCCCGCCGGCGACACGACCTATTACGACAAGCCCGGCGTGGTCGAGGCGCTGCAGTACTGGATCGACCTGTCGCAGAAGCACAAGGTCCATCCGCCCGGCATCGTCGAATGGGGCACCACGCCGCGCGACTTCTTCGAGCGCAAGGTCGCGATGATCTGGACGACCACCGGCAACCTCACCAATATCCGCGCCAATGCGAAATTCCCGTTCGGCGTCGGCATGCTGCCGGCTCACAAGCGCCGGGGATCGCCGACCGGCGGCGGCAATTTCTACATCTCGAAGAAAGCCACCCCGGCCCAGCAACAGGCGGCGTTCCAGTTCATCAAGTGGATCACCCAGCCCGAGCGCGCGGCCCAGTGGTCGATCGACACCGGCTATGTCGGCGTCAGCAAGGCGGCCTACGAGACCGAGGCGATGAAGAAATACGTCGTCGAGTTCCCGCCGGCGGCGGTCGCGCGCGACCAGCTCGAATTCGCTGTGGCCGAGCTCTCGACCCATGAGAACCAGCGCGTCACCAAGGCGCTGAACGACGGGCTGCAGGCCGCGCTGACCGGCACGAAGCCGGCGCAGAAGGCGATGGAGGACGCGCAGGCCGAGGCCGAGCGCATCCTGAAGCCCTATCGCTGAGCGCCGGACAGGCCCGGGGATGAACAACCGCGCGACCGCCACTGTCCATGGCTGGCTGCTTTTGCTGCCGGCCATGGCCTGCCTTGCGATCTTCACGCATTGGCCGGCGGTCGCGAGCTTCATCGACAGCTTCTACTCGACACCGAGGGCGCGCCGCCCGGCGCGCTTCATCGGCCTCGACAACTACCATCAGCTCCTCGCCGACCCGATCTTCTGGAAGGCGATGTCGAACAACCTCTGGTTCGCGATCGGCACGATCCCGGCGTCTATCGCGCTCGCGCTGCTGATGGCGGTCTGGGTCAACGACAAAATCGTCGGGCGGACCTGGGTCCGGATGGCGTTCTTCACGCCGACCATCCTGCCGATGATCGCGGTGGCCAATATCTGGCTGTTCTTCTTCACCCCGCAATATGGGCTGCTGGAGCAGATCGTCGGCTTTTTCGGCGGGCGCAGCACCAACTGGCTCGGCTCGCAGGACACGGCGCTCTACGCCATCACGGTCGTGGCGGTGTGGAAGGAGGCCGGGTTCTTCATGATCTTCTATCTCGCCGCGCTGCAGGCCCTGCCGCCGAGCCTCGGCGAAGCGGCGTCGATCGAGGGCGCGTCGCGCTGGACCTATTTTCGGCGCATCCAGTTCCCGCTGCTGATGCCGACGACGCTGTTCGTGCTGATCAACGCGGTGATCAACGCCTTCCGCATGATCGACCACATCTTCGTCATGACGCGCGGCGGACCCGATAATGCGACGACGCTCCTGCTCTACTACATCTACCAGGTCGGCTTCAGCTTCTGGGACACGGCCTATGCCGCGACGCTGACCTGCGTCCTGCTGGTGCTGCTGGCCCTCGTTGCCTTCCTCCAATACGGCTTCCTCGAGCGCAGGACGCATTATCGATGAGCGCCCCCGCAGCGCAGCCGGTCGTGTCCTCGCACCGCGCCGACCCTTACGCTCCGAAAGGCCTGTCGCTGACGCTGGAGTCGATCGGCGCGATCCTGCTCGCCGTTCTCTGGGTGCTGCCGCTCGCCTATGCGGTCTGGGCCGCGATCCATCCGGCGGAATACACGACGCGCTTCGACCTGACCGCGCCGCTGACGCTGGACAACTTCACGCGCGCCTGGGCGGCGGCGCCCTTTGCGCGCTATTTCCTCAACACCTTCATTCTCGTCACGATGATCCTCGCCTTCCAGCTCGTGCTGGGCACGCTCGCCGCCTATGCGCTGGCGCGGCAGGATTTCTGGGGTCGCGATATCGCCTTCGCGCTGATCCTGGCGCAGCTGATGATCATGCCCGACGCGCTGATCGTCGAAAACTACCGGACGCTCGCAAAGGTCGGGCTGATCGACACGATCCCTGCGATCGCGCTGCCCTATATCGCCTCGGCCTTCGGCATCTTCCTGCTGCGGCAGACCTTCAAGACCGTGCCGAAGGAGCTCGACGACGCCGCCCGCGTCGAGGGCGCGAGCCCGCTGCAGGTGCTGATGAGGGTCTATGTCCCGCTCGCGAAGCCGACCTACATCGCCTACGGGCTGGTCTCGGTGAGCTATCACTGGAACAACTTCCTCTGGCCGTTGCTCGTGACGAACTCGGTTGAGTCGCGGCCGCTGACGGTCGGCCTGCAGGTGTTCTCCTCGAGCGACCAGGGCATCGACTGGGCGGTGATCTGCGCGGCGACGCTGATGACCTCGGCGCCGCTGCTCGTCGGCTTCCTGCTGTTCCAGCGCCAGTTCGTGCAGAGCTTCATGCGCGCGGGCATCAAATAAGGTCGGGCGGTTGCGCCGATGAAGCTGATAACCTGGAACATCCAGTGGGCGCGCGGGACGGACGACATCGTCGATCCGCGCCGTATCATCGCCCACGCCCGCGCGATGGCGGATTTCGACGTACTCTGCCTGCAGGAGGTCGCCTCGAACTTCGCCGACCTCGACGGCAACGACGCGACCGACCAGTTCGCGCTCTTTTCCGAGCTGCTGCCGGGCTTCGCCGCGATCGAGGGGATCGGCGTCGATGTCGATGATGGCCAAGGCGGGCGCAAGCGCTTCGGCAACCTGATCCTGAGCCGCTATCCGGTCGCGCAGGCGCTGCGTCACCTCCTGCCCTGGGAGGCGGCCTCGACGCGCAACATGCCGAGGGTGCTGGTCGAGGCGGTCGTTTCGGCACCGTTCGGCCCGGTGCGGGTGATGACGACGCATCTGGAGTACTCCTCGCCCGTACTGCGCGCGGCGCAGGTCGAGGGCATCCGCGAGGCGCATCGCATGGCGGCGGCGCGCGCCCGCATGCCGCGCGCCGCCGGGCCGCACACCTATGCGCCTACGCCCAGCACGGCGAGCGCGGTGCTGACCGGCGATTTCAACATGCGGCCGGACGATCCGTCACTGGCGCGGCTCAAGGCGCCGTTTGACGACGGGACGCCGCCGCTGGTCGATCTCTGGCCGGCGCTGATGGGCGAGGCGCCGCCACCGCCCACCGCCTTCATCGTCGACCAGACCTATGGCCCGCCGGGCTGTCTCGACTATGTGCTGGCGACGCCCGATCTCGCGGCCCGTGCCCGCAGCATCGTTTGCGATGTCGATACCCGCGCCTCTGACCATCAGCCCATCCTGGTCGCGTTCGATGCCGGCTGATCCGGCCGTGGCGGCCGGACGATGATCTTCTCTCGTCATGACCACGACAGGCTGGCCGGCATCCTCGTCGAGGCGGCGCGGCGGGAGATCATGCCGCGCTTCCGCAAGCTCGCGAGAGGCGATGTCCGCGAGAAGGCCTCTCCCGGGGATCTCGTGACGGAGGCAGACGAGGCGGCGGAGCGCTTCATCTGCGCCGAGCTCGCGCGCGCCTTCCCCGGCGCCGCCCTCGTCGGAGAGGAAGCGGCGACGCGCGATCCGGCGCTGCTCGACAGATTGGCGGAGGCCGAACTCGCCTTCGTGATCGACCCGATCGACGGGACGCTGAACTATGCCTCCGACCTGCCGCTGTTCGCGGTGATGGCGGCTGCCGTGGTCAGGGGCGAGACCGTGGCGGCCGTGATCCACGATCCGGTCCTCGGCGACAGCGCGCTGGCACTGCGCGGGGAGGGCGCCTGGCTCGCCGGAGGTGGCGGCAGGACGCGGGAGCTGCGCGTGGGAACGGCGCCGGCGCCGGCCCGGATGAGCGGCATGGCGAGCTGGCAGTATTTCCCCGAGCCTCAGCGCCAGGCCCTGCCAAGCCGCTTTCCGTCCTTCGCCCAGGTCGCGTCGCTGCGCTGCTGCGGGCAGGAATATCGCCTCGCGGCGGCGGGGCGTTGCGATTTCCTGCTCTACGGCGCGCTGAACCCCTGGGACCATGCGCCCGGCGCGCTGCTCTACAGCGAGGCCGGCGGCCATGCGCGGCTGCTCGACGGCAGCTTCTATCGCGCCGGTAGGCCCGCCACCGGGTTTTTGTGTACGCCCGACGCGGATAGCTGGCGAGAGGTGAGGGCGCTGCTTCTGCCTTGACCCGAGGTTCGATATCTTTCGTCTGGCCGGTTCGCACAGTCAAAAGATGCTCGATCCAAATGGCCTGAAGCAGGGGCTTCGTGCCGTTACCACATGGATTTCATTTCTCAGCTCGAAGGCCATTCGCTCGGAAGAGACCGGATCGAGACAGTCTAATTCCGTTTCTGTGCCAAGACTTGCATTGACGGATTAAGTTATTGAGTTCGCCGGACGCGGCAGACATGACCGCAATATCAGTGACACGGCGTGCGCCAAACTCTCGCAATGACGCAGTGTCCCGCCATCGCGCCGTGCCGTAAGCCGCCATTACCGCGTCGCATGGCCATCTTAATACAGAGTTCACTATCTTGTTTACAGCGCTTCCTAACTAGGCAAGCGTAAGGTGCGGCAGAGACGTGCGACAGAAGACCAAGGGAGTGAGTTGATGGCCCACACCGCAATCGCGATTGTCGACGACCATCCGCTACTGATGGAGGGGGTAGCGGCGGTTCTCGCACGCAGGCCCGGTCTGACCGTCGTTGGAACCGGTAGTTGCGCAGCCGATATCCTGGCTCTCGCGACGGGTCATAATCTCGATGCCATGGTCGTCGACCTGAATATGCCGGGAGACACGTTCCAAGCGATCAGGGACCTGCGCGCGGCCGTGCCGCGCGTGCGCATCATCGTCTTCACCGCATCGACCAGCACGGAACACGCCATCCGCGCGCTCGATGCCGGCGCCGGCGCCTATGTGCTGAAGGGAAGCTCCGCCGCCGACCTCACCGAGGCGATCGAGGCGACAGGGCGCGGCGAAATCTACATCACGCCGTCTTTTGCGGCGAAGGTGATCTCGGCGCTGCAGGGCAAGGCTCTCGAGAAGCGCAATGCCGAGGCTGCGCGATTGAGCGTCCGCGAGGAGCAGATCGTCCGCCTGTTGCTCTGCGGCAAGCAGAACCGCGAGATCGCCCGCGAACTCGCTCTCAGCGAGAAGACGGTGAAGAGCTACATGACCAACCTGATGACAAAGCTGCATGCCCGCAACCGGCTCGAGGTCGTCATCGCGGCGCAGAAGCTTCAGGTCGTGCCGTCCAAGGGGCCGTCGGCGGATTGGGCGGGCCTGCCGGATTCCGTCTGAGGCTGGATCGGAATCTGGGCGACGACTTCCGTCCCGCCAGCCTGGTCGCGAATGATCGACAGGGTGCCGCGCAGCGCCTGCACGCGCGCCTCCATCCCCCGCAGGCCCAGTGAGGGGGTCTGCGCAATCGTCGAGCGGGGCCGCGGGGGCCCGCCGCCGTTGCTGATCGAGATCGTCGCCATGCCGTTGACGACCCTGACCCGCACCATCTGACCCGCGCCGCCGGCATGCTTGTAGGCGTTGGTCAGCGCTTCCTGAATGATCCGGTAGGCGCAAACCTTGACTGCGTCGGAGACATCGTGCGGCAGCGCACCAAGGTCGAGGCGGACCGATGTCGCAGTCTGCTGCTGGTGGCGCGTGGTCACGAGCCGGATGGTTTCCTCGAACGAGACGTCCTTGAGCTCAGGCAGGACGAGCCCGGTTGAAAGGTTGCGCAGGTCGCTGAGCGTCATCTGGATCAGTTTTTCCAGTTCGCGTCGTTCGCTGGCGGTGCGGCCGTCTGCCGATACCGGCACATCCGGCAGCTTCAGCATGAGAAGGCTGAGCATCTGGATCGGCCCGTCATGGAGGTCGGCGCCGATATGGGCGAGGTGGTTCTCATTGAGCACCGCCGCTTTCAGGCGAGCCCTGTCGGCTGCGCGGCGGAGAGAATTGTTGCGTTTCGCCAATGCGGCGGCGCGCGCCAGATTGCTCTCGAGCAGGCTTTGCTGGGCCGTGATGATGCGGCTCGCGCGCTTCACCGTGACGAAGAGCAGCAGGCTGATGATCAGCGCGACGTTGATGATCAGGAACCAGGTCCCGTATTTTATCCGCCGGATCTCGGTTTCGAGGGCGCGGCTGAATTCGTAGAATTCGCCGATGGCGATGACTTCGCGTGTTCCCAGCTTGTACATCGGCGCGTAGATCTCAAGCAGGGTCGTGGGTACGGGGCTGTGTTGCCCCTTGTCGTCGAATTCGACATCGACGGCGACCTGCCCGCTCTTCACGCTCTGCAGCAAGGCGGACGACAGCTTCTCGGTGTTCTTGGAGGCTCCGGTGCTGAAGAGCAGGTCGCCATCCGTGCTCCAGATCTTGATCATGGCGACCCGGCTGCCCAGGCGCGTGTCGGCGATGAGGGCCGCGATGGCGGTGCGCTGGCGTTCCGACAGCCCGGCCGAGGTGACGAGGCCTTCCAGATGGGGCGCGAGGATCGCCTCGAGATAGACGGCGCCGGTCTCGGCCATGCCCTGGAGCCAGCCTTGACGGACCTGCTTCTCGATCCAGTACCCCAAGGTCAGCATCGACAGGCCAACCGACAGCGCCGCCGCGACCAGGAAACGGCGCTCCAGGCTCAGCCTGGTCCAGCGCGCTGCGAGCCGCTTGAGCCACGCAGTCGACTTTGGTCGGTATCCCCCCTCGCCGAAAGTCTCGGGCGAGGCACCGGCTTCCGGCCCAGATGTTCGGGGGACCTTTCCATCTACCGGCTCTTTCATCGGCAGCGCACTCTGCTGATTAACAAATCGTTACCGTAGCCGTCCGGTCGGCAGGGGCAAAGCTCCGCTCGCGCCGCGACGCAGCGGTATCTAACGAAAATGCGCGGGGCTACCAGGAAATACCTAGCCATCATCTGATCTTGCCGCACGAAATGAAGATTTCGTGAACGCTAAGACATGTTCTGCTTCATGGAGAATATCTATGTTCAAATTGGTACAGCATGATCTCGAGTTCGTCCTGAAGCAGATCAAGATCGGCGAAGCACATGCCAATGGTGCCTTGCTGACCGAAATTCGCGTCAACCCGGCAGGAGAAATCATCACCGACCCGACGCAGTATAACGCTGGCGTCTTTATCGGCGATCAGAGCTGGGCTCGCGCCATTCCCGATCCGAAGACGCCCTTCGGTATCCGCACGGTCGACGGCAGCTACAACAACCTGGTGCCAGGCCGCGAGTTCTGGGGCGCTTCGGGCCAGCCGATGCCGCGGATGTTCGAGGGCGGCTTCATCAACGAAGGCAACGACAGCTGGACCGTCGACTTCGACGGGCCGATGGGGCCGGGAGAACCGGTGACGCTGACCGATAATTACGGCGGCCAGGGCAACGTCGCCGATCGCGACCCACGCCTGATCTCCAACCTGATCGTCGACATGAGCGCCAGCAATCCGGCGGCGCTCATCGCGGCACTGACCTATGCCGGGTCCGAGAATCCGCAGGCTGATCTGGCCGCGCTGCTGGCCCTGCGCATCACGCCCGCAGAGGCGACCGCAGCCGTCACCGCCGCCCAGACGGCCCTGGCCACGGCCGAACAGGCCCTGGCCGACGCGATTGATGCCTATAACACGGCACCGTCCGCCACGACGATCAACGGCATCCAGGATGCAGCCGAGGACGTCACCACGGCCGAAACGGCCCTGACCGCGGCCGAGGCGCTGGTTGCTTCTCCGGCCGGAGCCTTCATGGCCAAGGCGGAGGAACTCGGGCTGCAGTTCGACTCGCGCGGCTCGCTGCTGATTCCGAACGTTGCGCCGGATGAAGGGCTGTCGGCGCCCTTCAACTCCTGGATGACCTTCTTCGGCCAGTTCTTCGATCACGGCCTCGACCTGATCACCAAGGGCGGCAACGGCACGATCTACATGCCGCTGAACAACGATGACCCGCTGGTGAAGGGCGCCGACGGCGTCTTCGGCACTGCGGACGACCTGCCGGCGCAGCTGCGCTTCATGGCGCTGACCCGCTCGACGGAGTTCCTGCAGCCGGACGGCACGCTGACGCAGCAGAACGTCACCACCTCCTGGGTCGACCAGAACCAGACCTATACCTCGAACGCCTCGCATCAGGTCTTCCTGCGCGAATACAAGGCCGACCCGGTCACCGGCCGGCCGGTCGCGACCGGTTCGCTGCTCGACGGCACCGGTCCCGCTGGCCAGAAGAACGGCCTGCCGACCTGGGCCGACGTCAAGGCACAGGCCAAGAACGTGCTCGGCATCGAACTGACGGATGCCGATGTCGGCCATGTGCCGGTGCTGCGCACCGATCCCTATGGTGAGTTCATCCGCGGGCCGAACGGCCTGCCCCAGATCCTGGCCGGCGTCGCCGCCGACGGCACGCCGATCTATATCGAAGGCAGCCTGACCAGCCCGATCAAGCCCTCGGCGATCCAGTTGCCGGTCGGTACCGTGCTGATGGGCGGCAACGTCATCGAGGCCGGCGAGACGGTCTCGGCCGTGCGCACGGCCAATGCCTTCCTCGACGACATCGCCAACGCCGCACAGCAGGTCAACAGCCGCGGGCAGGTCCTGGCGGCGGACCCGGACAGCGCCGTCGGCCTGTCGGGGCCGGGCTTCTACGACAACGAACTGCTCGACGCGCATTTCATCACCGGCGACGGGCGCGGCAACGAGAATATCGGCCTCACCGCGGTCCACCACATCTTCCACTCGGAGCATAATCGCCAGGTCGAAGCCCAAAAGCTGACGATCCTGCGCAGCGGCGACCTCGCCTTCATCAACGAGTGGCTGAGCACCGACCTCACCGCCATCAACCCGGCGTTCGCGGGTATGACGGCTCTGCAGCAGACCGCCTATGCCGCCACGCTGAACTGGGACGGCGAGCGTCTCTTCCAGGCCGGCCGCTTCGCCACCGAGATGCAGTACCAGCATCTTGTCTTCGAGGAGTTCGCCCGCAAGATCCAGCCGGCGATCGATCCCTTCGTGTTCAACTCGGTCACCGACATCGATCCGTCGATCTTCGCCGAGTTCGCCAATGTCGTGTACCGCTTCGGCCATTCGATGCTGACGGACTCGATGCCGCGTGTCTTCCTCGACACGAACGGCAACATCACGAGCACCGACGATCAGGGTCTGATCGCGACCTTCCTCAACCCGCTCGCCTTCGACCAGAACGGCACGCTGACCGCCGAACAGGCCGCCGGCGCCATCGTCCGCGGCATGACGGTCGAGCGCGGCAACGAGATCGACGAATTCGTCACCGGCGCTCTGCGCAACAATCTGCTGGGCATTCCGCTCGACCTCGCGGCGATCAACATCGCCCGTGGCCGCGACACCGGCATGCCGTCTCTCAACGAGGCGCGCGCGCAGCTCTATGCCGCGACGAGCTCGACCTTCCTCAAACCCTATGAGAGCTGGACGGAGTTCGCGGCGAACCTGAAGAACCCGATGTCGGTGGTGAACTTCATCGCCGCCTACGGCACGCACAATTCGATCGAGGCCGAAACGACGATCGCCGGCAAGCGGGCCGCCGCGACCGCGCTCGTCCTCAACCAGACGGTGACCGTCACCATCGACGGCGTGGCCCGCACCTTCGCGCCTCCGACCGATCGCGTCGCCTATCTGAACAGCAATGGCTGGACCGACACCAACGGCAGCACCGAAACGGGCCTCAACAACATCGACCTCTGGATCGGCGGTCTGGCCGAAAAGAAGATGCCGTTCGGCGGCTTCCTCGGCTCGACCTTCAATGCCGTGTTCGAGGCGCAGCTCGAGAACCTGCAGGATGGCGACCGCTTCTACTACCTGACCCGCACCCAGGGCCTGAACGCGCTCAACGAGTTGGAGCAGAACTCCTTCTCGAAGCTGATCATGGCCAATACCGACATCACCCAGCCCGGGCCTGATGGCATCCGGGGCACGGCGGACGATATCATATCGCGCCATATCGGCGTCGATGCCTTCGCCAATTACGACTTCGTCTTCGAAGTCGATCGGACCAAGCAGGCCGACTACAACGGTAGCACAACGCCGGGCGTCGATCCCATCGGCAACGACCCGGTGCTGGAGGCGCTCGGCCTCGGCAAGGTGATCCGCGACGATCCGAATACGCCCGGCGCGGACGCCAACTATTTCCGCACCTTCGGCGGCGAGCATGTGGTGGTCGGCGGCACGAACGGCGACGACACGATCATCACCGATTTCGGTGACGACGCGATCTGGGGCGATGCCGGCAATGACCGCATCGAGTCGGGCGCCGGCGTCGATCTCGTCAATGGCGGTGCCGGCGACGACATCATCACCGACTCCGGCGACACCGGCGACTTCCTCAAGGGCGAGGAGGGCAACGACGTCATCGCGAACTCGAACGGCCTCGACATCCTGATGGGCGGCGACGGCCAGGACGTGATCTTCGTCGGCGTCGACGACACCGAGGTGTTCGGCGGCGCGGGCAACGACTTCATCCTCGGCGGCGACGGCGTCGACATGCTGATGGGCAACGAGGGCGACGACTGGATCGAAGGCGGGGGCGGCTTCGACACCACGGCCGGCGACAATTCGGAGCTGTTCTTCAACTCGACGATCCTTGGCCACGACGTGATGTTCGCCGGCTCCGAGGAGCATGATTTCGACGCCGAATCCGGCGACGACATCATGGTCCAGGGCGAAAGCGTCATGCGCAACGAGGGCATGCTCGGCTTCGACTGGGCGATCCACAAGGGCAATGCCGAGGCAGCGGATTCCGACCTGCTGACGCCGATCTTCACCACCGACGCGCAGGACATCCTGCGGGATCGCTTCGACGCGGTGGAGGCGCTCTCCGGCTGGGACAAGAACGACAAGCTCTCCGGCGACAATCGCGGCGACGTCACCGCTGCGGAGGTCGAGGCCAATCCGGCGCTTGCAGGCGCCGAGAACACCATGGCCGGCCATGAACTGACTCATGGCGGCGTCGACCGCATCAACGGCCTGCGCGCCCTGCTCGCCGAACTTGCCCGGCCGACCACCGCCGGCGCTTTCGAGGGCGGCGTCGCCTTCCGGGACGGCAACATCCTGCTTGGCGGTGCCGGCAACGACACCATCGAGGGCCGCGGCGGCAACGACATCATCGACGGCGATGCCTGGCTGAACGTGCGGATCAGCATCCGCGCGGTTGGCTCGCAGACCGAGATCGCCACGATCGACAGCCTGAAGCACACCTTCCAGGCCGGAACCGGAATTCCGACGACCTGGGTCGGCAAGACGCTCTCCGAACTGATGATCGCGCGGGTCATCGTGCCGCTGCAGCTCAACATCGTCCGTGAGGTCCTGACCGACGACGGCGACGGTGACACCGACACGGCGGTCTACTGGGACGCGCTCGACGCCTACTCTTTCGCCTCGGGCGAGGACTCGATCCTCGTCTCGCATACCGGCTTCGACGAGGCCAACCGGCCGGTCGGGACGAACATCGTCTCCGATGGCACGGACATGATCCGCAACATCGAGAAACTGCACTTCGCCGACCGCGGTAACAACGGGCCGGGTACCATCCTGAACGTCATCGAGGGGACCGCTGCATCGGAGACGATCAACGGGACCGTCGGGGCCGACCTGATCGCCGGCTATCGCGGCAACGACACGCTTAACGGGGCCGGCGGCAACGACTTCCTGCTGGGCGGCGAGGGCGCCGACATCCTCAACGGCGGCGAGGGCAACGACTATCTCGCCGGCGGGAAGGGCGAGGAGGGCGTGACCTATGCCGACAATTTCGACACCGCCTCGAGCGGAAACTCGACAGGCACGGCCGATTGGGGGCCGGACTGGATCGAAAGCAACGACAGCGGCGGCGTCAACGCCGGGCAGATCCGCATCGATGCGAACAACAACAATGCGCTGCAGTTCGTGGGCGGCAATGGCGCTGCCTTCAACGGCGCGCAGATCCAGCGGGTGGTCAATCTCACGGGAGCGACCGCTGCGACCCTGAGCTACTCGGCCGGTTCCGTCAGCCTCGAGGCCGGCGAGTCGGTGCAGGTCTTCTTCGCGGCGAACGGGGCCGATTTCGTCCTGCTCAACACCATCACCGGCGCTACAGCCAACCAGATCTACACGCATCAGCTTGCGGGTACGCTCGGGGCCAACGGGGTGATCCGTTTCGTCGTCAGCGCGCTTAACGAGGCCAACGATGTCGTGACTATCGACAATCTCTCGGTCGAGGCCACGATCCCCGGCATGAATGCCGGCACCGACCAGCTCAACGGCGGCAACGGCAACGACACCTATTCCGTCGCGATCGGCGATGGCAACGCCGTCATCCAGGAGTCCAGCGGCACCGACCGGATCGTCGTCACCGCGCAGGCCCTGACGAGCCTCAACGCCTTCGAGAACGGTGGCGGTGACCTCGTGCTGCAGCTCAACGGGCAGCAGGTCACGGTGACCGACCACTTCTCCAACGGCAACGAGGCGGTCGAGGCGATCAACCTGGATAATGCCACCTATCAGGGATACGCCTTCGCCGACGACTATGCGCTCAGCACCGATGGCGGCAATACGCGGGAAGCGGCTGTCGGCATCAACACGCTGCTGGCGGGCTCGACCGGCAACAACACGCTGATCGGCAATACCGGGGACGACCTGCTCTTCGGCCATGACGGTACCGACACGCTCGATGGCGGCCTCGGTGCGGACCTGATGGTCGGCGGCGCCGGCAACGACACCTACACCGTCGACGATGCCGGCGACGTGGTCGTGGAAGCGGCCGGCGGCGGCACCGACACGGTGCAGACGACGCTGGCGGCCTATACGCTCGGTGCCGAGCTCGAGAACCTGACCTATACCGGGGCGGGCACCTTCGCCGGTACCGGCAACGAACTCGCCAACCGGATCGTGGGCGGCGCCGGCGTCGATACGCTGAGCGGGCTCGGCGGCAACGACACCTATGTCGTCACTGCCGGCGACATCATCGTCGAGGCTGCCGGCGGCGGCACCGACACCGTGGAGTCCGCCGCCAGCTACACGCTCGGCGCCGAGCTCGAGAACCTCGCTTTGACCGGCACCGCCGTCACCGGCACCGGCAACGGGGGCGACAACCTCATCACCGGCAATGCGGCGGCCAACCAGCTCTTCGGCGCCGGCGGCAACGACACGATCAACGGCGGTGACGGGGCCGACCTGATCGATGGCGGCATCGGCAACGACACGCTGCATGGCGGCGCCGGCAATGATACCGACATCCTGATCGGTGGCGAGGGCAACGACACGATCCACCTCGCCACCATCGGCGGCATCACCAATGACGGCAACGACATCGTCCGCTACACGGCGGCGAATTTCGGCAACGACGCCATCAACGGCTTTGACGCCAATGCCACCGGCGGCCAGGACCAAATCGACCTCAGCGCGCTCGGCATCACCGCGGACAATTTCGCGACGCGGGTGACGATTTCGGCGGCAGGCAACAATACGCTGGTCACCGTTCGCGATGCCAGCCTGGCGGTGATCGGCACGATCACGCTGAACGGCGTGGCCAGCCAGAACGTGACGGCCGCCGACTTCCTGCTCGCGGCCGGCGCTCCTGCGGTCACGATCAACGGCACCAACGCGGCCCAGACGATCTCCGGGACGGGGAATGCCGAGACGATCAACGCGCTCGGCGGCAACGACACCGTCAATGCGCTGGGCGGGAACGACATCGTCAATGGCGGCGAGGGGGCCGATACGCTGAATGGCGGCGACGGCAACGACACGCTGAGCGGCGGCGCCGGCATCGCCAACGGCACCTATGTCGATGAATTCACCACTGCGGCGTACAACAACAACATCGGAACGCTGAACTTCGCCGGCAACTGGACCGAGACCGGCGACAATGGCTCGGCCACCAGCGGCGACATTCTGATCACCGGCGGCCGCCTGACCTTCGCCGCCGGCACCGACAACAACGACCGGATCGAGCGTGCGATCAACCTGACCGGAGCGACTGCCCCGACGCTGACCTTCGACTATCAGAGCATCGGCCTGGATGCCGGCGAGACGGTGACGGTCCAGGCACTCCTCGGCACCACCAACACCTGGCAGACCTTGGGAACGGTGCTCGGTGGCACCGCCACCAGCAATTTCTCGGAGGCGCTGAACCCGGCGCATACTGCCATCCGCTTCGTCTCGCAGGGCGGCTTCGAGACGGGCGAGAGCTTCCACATCGACAATCTGGTCGTGTCGCTCGGGCCGAACAGCGGAATCGACGTGGTCAATGGCGACGCCGGCGACGACACGATCATCTGGAACGCCAATGCGACGGGTCCGACCGATGGCCGCGACCGCGTCAATGGCGGAACGGAGGGGACGGCCGGCGACACCTTCGTGATCAACGGCAATGGCGAGGTGGAAGAGTTCCGCATCTACACCAGGGCGGCGGCGGTCGCCGCCGGCATGACCGGCCTCGCCGCCAACAGCGAGATCGTCATCACCCGGAACGGCACCAACAACGCTTCGATCATTGCCGAGCTCTCCGAGATCGAGGAGATCAGGATCAACGGCATCGACCCCTCCGGGACCGGGGCGGCCGGCGGAGACATGATCCAGATCATCGGCGACTTCTCGCAGACCAGCCTGCGGCCGAACACGATCACGATCGATGGCGGCTCGGGCGACGACACGGTCGATATCTCCTCGCTGAACTCCGCGCACCGGATCGTCTTCCGCTCGAACGGCGGCAACGACACCATCATCGGTGCCCTGAGGCCGCAGGACGTGATCGAGCTGCCCGACGGCGCCTCGGCCGCTGACTACCAGAGCACCACCGACGATGACGGCGTGACCACCATGACCAATGGTACGCATTCGGTGACCTTCAGGGCTCCCGACGGCGCGCCGCAGATCGGCGATGGCGACGACGACGAAGACGATGACGACGATCACGGCCATGGTCACGACGACGATGACGAGGATGATGACGACGATCATGGTCACGGCGATGACGATGATGACGACGATGACCACGGCCATGACGACGACGACGACGATCATGCCTGCGGCTGCGACGACGACGATGACGAGACCGGCACGCCGGCTCCGACACCCTCGGGCAGCGGCAACCTCCGCGTCGGCACGGCTTCTGCGGATGTCCTGCTCGGCACGAGCGGTGACGACAACATCATCGGGCTGGCCGGTGACGACGTCCTGATCGGCGATGGCGGCGACGATGCGATCTCCGCCGGCGACGGCGCCGACTTCATCGATGCCGGTGCGGGCCACGACGTGGTCAATGGCGGTGACGGCGGCGACCATATCTTCGCCGGTGGCGGCAATGACCTGGTGTTCGGCGATGCCGGGGCCGATCGGATCTTCGGCGAGGCTGGCGACGACGTCATCAATGCCGGGGCGGGCGACGACACGGTGTTCGGCGGCGCGGGCCATGACCTGTTCATCGCCCAGGTCGGAGACGGGAACGACACCTATCACGGTGACGATCTCGGCGGCGGCGGAGGCGGCGACACGCTCGACCTCTCGGCGATCACCGCCAATCTCACCGTCGATCTCGGAAACGGCCTCCTCGGGCGTGGCAGCGCAGTAAGCAGCCAGAGCGGAAACGACACGCTGTGGAGCATCGAGCATGTCGCCACCGGCTCCGGCGACGACGTGATCACCGCGAGCCGTGCGGTGAACGTGATGGAGGGCGGCGCCGGCGAGGACATCTTCCGCTTCCCCGATATCGAGAGCGCGGATGGCGACACCATCCTCGACTTCGAGGCCGGGGACCGGCTCGACCTCGCCGGCATCGATGCCGATGCGGCGGTGGCGGGTAACCAGAGCTTCACGCTGGTGGCCGGCCCTGCCTTCACCGCCTCGGCTCAGCTGATGGTGTCCTACGAGACGCGCGACGGCGCCGACTACACCATCGTCAAGGGCAATGTCGGGGGCAGCGCGGAGGAGGATTTCCGCATCGAGCTCAAGGGTAGCCACAACCTGACCGGCACCAACTTCACGCTCTGAGCATAGCTGGAGCCCCATGGGCGGGCCTCACGGTCCGCCCATCTTCGCCACTTCCAATCAACGTCAGTTTCAAGGCGTGTCGCCATGGCCTCATCTGCTCGACTGACCGAAGCCCGCAAGCGTGACGGCGCCGTTCTCACCCAGGATTTCCGCAGGGTCGCGCTGTTCCTGTTCCTGATCTCGGGCCTGATCAACATCCTCGCGCTGACCGGCTCGTTCTACATGCTGCAGGTCTATGACCGGGCGCTGACGAGCGGCAGCGTCCAGACGCTCGCCGCGCTGTCGGTGCTCGCGATCGGCCTCTATCTGTTCCAGGGCGGGTTCGACATCATCCGCTCGCAGGTCCTGGTCCGGGTCGGCGCGCGGCTCGACAAGGATATTGCGCCGCTGGCCCATCGCGTCGCGATCGACATGCCGCGCTTCGGCTTCTCCAGCACGGAGGCGCTCGAGCGCGGCCGCGACGTCGATACGGTACGCGGCTTTCTCGGCAGCCAGGGGCCGGGCGCCCTGTTCGACCTGCCCTGGATCCCGCTCTATCTGGCCTTCGTCTATTTCCTGCACCCCTGGCTTGGCGCGCTGACGCTGGCCGGCGCGGTGGTGCTGACGCTGCTCACCATCGCCAGCGAGATCCTGGCGCGGAGCCTGAGCACCAGCTCGCGGCAGGCCGCGATCACCCGCAATGCGATGGCCGATTCCCATGCCCGCAACGCGGAGGTCGTGCGGGCCATGGGCTTCTCCAGCCGCGCGGTGGCGCGCTTCGACCAGTCGAACCGCGAGCACCTGGAACTGCAGACCCGCTCCAGCGATCTCAGCGGCACTTTTGGGGCCGTCGCGCGTGTGCTGCGCATGATCCTGCAATCGGCGATCCTGGGTCTCGGCGCCTTCCTGACCATCAAGGGCGAGCTTTCCGCCGGCGCGATCATCGCGGCCTCTGTCGCCTCGGCGCGGGCGCTGGCCCCCGTCGACCAGGCGATCGGCAACTGGCGTTCCTTCGTGTCGGCGCGCCTCGCCTTCGGACGGCTGCGCGAGACCGTGGTGGCGCTCAGCAAGGCGGTCGAGCCGATGGAGCTTCCCGCCCCGAACCGCTCCCTGAAGGTCGATCGCATTACCGTCGCGGCGCCTGGCTCCGGCCAGGTCCTGCTGAGCGAGGTCAGCTTCGAGATCGCAGCCGGAAAGGCGCTCGGGATCATCGGTCCAAGCGGCGGCGGCAAGACCACCTTGGTGCGCGCGCTCACCGGCATCTGGCCGTGCCTGCGCGGCTCGGTGCGGCTCGACGGCGCCCATCTCGAGCAATGGCCGGAGGAGGCGATCGGCCGCCATCTCGGTTATCTGCCGCAGGAGGTCAGCCTGCTCGACGCCAGCATCGGCGAGAACATCTCGCGGCTGGCGACCAGCCTCGACCCGGCGGCCATCGTGGCCGCGGCGACGGCGGCCGGCATCCACGACATGATCGTGAAGCTGCCCGACGGTTACCAGACCCAGCTCGGCCCGCAGGGCACCGCGCTTTCGGCCGGCCAGCGCCAGCGCATCGGGCTGGCCCGCGCGCTCTACGGCAATCCCTTCCTGGTTGTGCTGGACGAACCCAACGCCAATCTCGACAGCGAGGGCGAGGCGGCCCTGACCCGGGCGATCGAAGCCGTCCGGGCGCGCGGCGGCATCGCCATCGTCGTCGCCCACCGGCCGAGCGCACTCGCCGCGGTCGATCTCGTCGCCGTCATTCAGGCCGGCAAGCTCGCTGGCTTCGGGCCGAAGGAGACGATCCTCAACCCCGGCCAGAAGCAGCCTGTGCCCGGCGAGGGCGCGGCCGATCCGCGCCTGCCCGCCGCCAGCGGACTCGATGCGGCCGGCGGCCTGCTCAGGAGGGTGACGGCATGATCGAGGTCAAGGCACTCAAGCCCGCTCAGAACCACGACCCCTCGGCGGAGGAGGTCTATCGCAAGGCGCAGGTAGAACCCACGCCGTCGCGCTGGCCGGCCGCTCTCGCGGTGATCGTCCTTGCCATCGCCGGCTATCTACGCTCGCTGTCTTCGGCGCAGGCCGAACCGGAGCCGCAGGAGGACGAGCGCGGCGCCGCGCCCAAGGGCGCGGATGAAGCCAAGGCGGAGGGCGAGGCACAAAGCGAGGCCGAAGTCGATCCGGACGAGACCGGCTCGCTCGCCGAGAAGGACCTGCCGGCCTACGATCAGGAGCCCGGCACGGGCGGCCCCGGCGTGCCGATGCCGGGGCTGGCGGACTTCCTCGGCATCGACTCGCCGCCGATCGACTATGAGCAGCTGCCCCTGCCGCCCTTCGTTCGCGGCTACATCGAGTTCGGCCTGGGCCGCGTCAGCAACGACAATGGCTATATGGCAAGCGACGGTTCCTGGACCCTCAGCGGCCATGTCGGATCGAGCGGCTTCCATTTTGGCGTGATCGAGGGCGGCGTGCCGCGGTTGCCGGTCGTCGTGGCGCCGTTCAATCCCGTGATCGTCGTTCCTGAACAGCCTGACCCCCCTGACGGGCCAGGCCCGGTCGAGCCGGAGGAACCGTATCCCCGCAACCGCGCCCCGCGCCTGGCGGGAACGGTCCAGCTCGGCAATATCAGCGCCTGCCAGACGCTGCTGCTGACGATGGCCGGCCTGCTGGCGGGCGCAACCGACGCCGATGCCGATCCGCTGACGGTCCGCAACCTGCAGGTCTCGTCGGGCACGATCGAGCTGACCGAAGGCGGCTGGCAGTACCGGCCGACCGCGGGATATTACGGTCCCATCTTCGTGAGCTACGGCGTGACCGACGGCGTGGCGACGGTCTCGCAGGTCGCTGTGCTGCGCGTGGTCGAGGTCCTGGAGATCAACGGTACGGCCGGCGACGACGTGCTGACCGGTTCCGAGTGCGCCGACCTGATCCAGGCCGGCGACGGCAACGACATCGTCGATGCACGGGGCGGCAAGGATACTGTCCATGGTGGGGCGGGCGACGACGTGATCGACGGCGGAGCCGGTGACGACACCCTCTATGGCGGCGCCGGCAACGACGTTATCCGTGGCGGCACCGGTGCCGACATTCTCTTCGGCGGCATCGGCAACGACCGCCTCTACGGCGACGATGGCGACGACCGCCTGTTCGGCGAGGACGGAGACGATTTTCTCGACGGCGGCGACGGCAACGACCAGCTTTGGGGTGGTGCCGGCCAGGACTCGCTCTTCGGCGGCGCAGGTCATGACATTCTGCTCGGCGGAAGCGGGGACGACGTGCTCGTGGGGGGCGCCGGCAACGACGAGCTCTCGGGAGGGGACGGTAACGACCAGCTCTCCGGCGGTGAGGGAGACGACACGCTCTACGGCGATGCCGGCAACGACGTTCTCGATGGCGGTGCCGGTAACGACGTGCTCGACGGCGGGGCGGGCGACGACACGATCTTTGGCGGCACCGGCGACGATACGATCCGGGGCGGCGAGGGCAACGACATCATCGATGCCGGGGACGGCGACGATGCGGTCGATGGCGGCTCGGGCGACAACATCATCGCCACGGGGGCCGGCCAGAACCGCGTGAGCGCCGCCGACGGCAACAATACGGTGATCGGCGGCAGCGGCACCGACCATGTGCAGCTCGGTGCCGGGCGCGACGTCGTGCGGCTGGGCGGCGGCGACGACACGGTGAAGGCCGGCGCCGGGGCCGACATCCTGTTCGGCGAGGACGGTAACGATACGCTCTTCGGCGAGTCGGGCAACGACCGTCTCGATGGCGGCGACGGCGACGACACGCTGTCCGGCGGAACCGGGGACGACACTCTGATCGGCCGCTGCGGCAACGATATTCTCGACGGCGGCGATGGCGACGACGAGATCGATGGCGGCGCGGGCGACGATACCGTGCTCGCCGGCGCCGGCGATGATGAGGTGGTGGGTGGTGCCGGCGACGACGTCATCGATGGCGGTACCGGTGATGATGAGATCGATGGTGGAGATGGAGACGACGTCATCAATGCCCGAGAAGGCGACGACGTCGTCATGGGGGGGGAGGGGGACGACATCGTCGTCGCCGGTGATGGCGACGACGATGTCGATGCTGGCGAAGGCGACGATGTCCTTCTTGGCGGAAACGGCGACGATACGCTGGATGGCGGCGAGGGGGACGACGTCGTCAATGGCGAAGCCGGCGACGACTGCCTGATCGGGGGCGAGGGCGACGACGTCCTGCTCGGCGCGGCCGGTGAGGACACACTGCGGGGCGGCGAAGGAGACGATACGCTCGATGGCGGCGAGGGGCGTGATACCGTCCTGGGAGGTGCCGGCGACGATGTCGTGATCGGCTCGCTCGACCGGGCTAACGACTGCTTCGACGGCGGCGTTGGCTACGACACGCTCGACCTGTCGGGGACGGACTGTAGCGTCACCGTCGACCTGACGAAGTCCAAGGCGATAGGCATCGAAATCGGCGAGGACACCGTGCTCGACTTCGAGGCGCTGATCGGCGGCTCGGGCAACGATCACTTCATCGTCGGATCGGAGGCGACGGCGCTGACGGGAGGCGAGGGCGACGACAGGTTCGAATTCGACGTGCCGGCGCGGGCCGACAACGACCTGATCCATCAGATCCTCGATCTCCAGGAAGGCGATCGCATCATCGTCAAGCAGTATCAGATTCATGCCGACGCAGCGGCCGGCGGCACGGCGATCGATCCGTTCGGCGAGACCTATGGCGCGACGGGCGACGATCGCCCCTTCCGGTTCCGCATCGAGAAGATCAACAACGAAGAGCGGACCTATGTCGATGTCTTCGTCGCGCAGCAGGAAGACAGAGACTACTCGATCGAGATCTTCGGAAACTACAAGTTGTACTATTGCTGATTTGCGTTGGTTTCTTCCAGAACACCGCGTCCCGGAGGGTTCGCTTCATGAATGCCCAGAACTTCGACGCCAAGCTCTTCGCGAAGGCCCAGAAGAGCGCCCGCGCCGCCCAAAGGCGGGCCGATTTCGGCCTCGGTTCGCACGTCTTCGCGGGCACGGCGCTGGCGCTGCTGCTGGTCGCCGGCTTCGGCGGCTGGGCAGCCTCGGCCAATCTCAACGGCGCCGTCGTCGGACAGGGCATGGTCAAGGTCGACCAGAACCTCAAGGAGGTGCAGCACCGTGACGGCGGCATCATCGAGTCGATCGCGGTGCGGCAGGGCGACAGCGTCAGGGAGGGCCAGGTGCTGTTCCGGCTCGACAACGTCCAGACCCGGGCGGAGCTGTCGATCATCCGCTCGCAGCTGGCCGAGCATCTCGGCCGGGGCGCCCGCCTGATCGCCGAGCGCGACGGCCTCGCCACCATCGCCTTCTCGCCCAAGATGGCCTCCTTCTCGGAGGATCCCTCGGAGATCATCGGGGGCGAGACGCGCCTGTTCGATGGCAACCGCACCAATCGAGAAAGCCGCAAGGAGCAGCTCGAGATCGGCATCGTTCAGTTGGGTGAGGAGGTGAAGGGGCTGGAGTCGCGCCAGGTCGCCAAATCCGAGGAGCTCAGGCTCGTCGAGATGGAGCGCACGAAGTTCCTCGGACTGTTCCAGAAGGGCTATATCGACGGCACCAAGGTGTTCAACATCAACCGGGAATGGGCGCGTCTGCTTGGCGAGCGCGGCGAGATCGAGGCCTCCCTGGCGCGCGCCAAGCTGCGCATCAGCGAAACCCGCCTGCAGATCATCTCCATCGACGACACCGCACGGACCGAGGCACAGCGCGAGCTGCGCCTCGTCGAGGCCAAGCTCGCCGAGCTACAGGATCGCCGCGTCGCCAATGAGGACCGGCTGTCACGCACCGAGATCCGCTCGCCGATCGACGGAACGGTCAACGAGATGACGGTCTTCACCGTCGGGGGCGTGATCACGCCGGCGGCGCGGCTCGCCACCGTCGTCCCCGTCGGCGCGAAGCTGACCATCGAAGTCCGCATCTCGCCTGCCGATATCGACCAGGTCAGGGCCGGGCAGGCGGCGCGGCTGCGCTTCTCGGCCTTCAACCGCAACACCACGCCGGAGATTCCCGGCAAGGTCAGCCATGTCTCGCCGGCCACCACCAAGGACCCGGCCACCGGCCAGAGCTACTATAGTTGCGAGGTCCAGATCGAAGGCGACCTCGCGGTGCTCGGCGATCGCAAGCTGCTGCCGGGCATGCCCGTCGAGGTGATGATCACCACCGAGGAGCGCACCGCGCTCTCCTTCCTCACCAAGCCGTTCAGGGACCATGCGAGCCGCATGTTCCTCGAGAGGTGATCAGGTCCTGGGCGACCCGCGAGGGTCGCTCAGGGCTTGCGCTGGCTCGTCACGCCGAAATGATAGAGCGGCTCGCCGGGCTTGGCGGTCTTGCTCGGGAAGATGATGAAGCCGTCGCTGGGCGCGGTCACCGTGCTGCCGTCGGTGCGCCGTGCCAGCACGGCGCCCTTCGGCACCGCGTCACCGGTCTTCCAGCCGCCCTCGGCCACGTCGCCCTCGGTCTCGCAGATCACGACATCGGTCATGTGGATGATGGTGTCGAGCGCGGAGGGCGGAGGGGCTGCATCGATCAGGCCGAGATGGCCCAGCGTGTTGCGGATTGCGGCGTAGCCGACCTCGGTCGAGGCCGGGTCCGTGTGCTCGCCACATTCCAGCGTCACGGCATAGCCGCCGGAGAAGCGCATGAATTCGGTCGTGCCGTAGCCTTCGGTCACGGCGAGCGGCGGAAGCTTCAGCCGTTTGCGTGCGGCGATGATCTTGACGTAGTTGTCGAGCCAGCCATGGATCGCGACCGGGACGCCGAGGCAGGCGGCCAGTGCCAGCTCTGCGGCATCGTGCCGGAAGGGTTCAAGTTCGCCCGCGTTGTTCTCCGGCCCGAAGAAGACGAAGGGCACGCCCTCGCCGCGGAAGGAATGCACGTCGAGCAGCATGTCGTGCTCGCGCAGCAGGGCGGTGAGCCGCCGGCCGATCCGGTCCTCGTTGTCGACCGGCTGCGGGCGCTCATACATGTCGCGGTTGAGGTTGCGGTCCCCCTCGCGCGTGTTCTGGCGATAGGCCTTGGGGTTGGCCACCGGCACGAAGGTAACCTCGCCGCGCGCGATCAGCAGGCGCCCGCTGCGGCAATCCTCGATGATGCGGGCGATGGCGTTGGGGCCGCATGTCTCGTTGCCGTGCACGGCGCCGAGGACGAGCAGCTTCGGCCCGGATTTCAGGCCATGGAAACGCACGCTCTCGAGCGGCGCGCGGTCGTCGGCGGGCACGGTCCAGGCCGGCTCGGCTGGCTGGGTGGGCATGTCTAAAGATGTCCTGGTCGTGAGATGGAGGCTCAGGCCTTGCGCGTCCGCGAGTGCGGGTCAAGGATGTCGCGCAACCCGTCCCCGAGCAAGTTGAGGCCGAGCACGGTGAGGAAGATCGCCAACCCCGGGAAGATCGAGATCCAGGGTGCGGTCGAGATCTGGTCGCGCGCGTCGGACAGCATCGAGCCCCAGCTCGGGAAGGGCGGGCGGATGCCGAGGCCCAGGAAGGACAGCGAGGCTTCCGCCAGCACGGCCCCGCCCATGCCGAGCGTGCCGATGACGATGATCGGGCCTGCGATGTTGGGCAGGATCTGCGTCAGCATGATGCGGAAGGTGCCGTAGCCCAGCGAGCGGGCGGCCTCGACATAGCCCATCGACTTGACCGAGAGCGTCGCGGCGCGGGTCAGGCGGCAGGTGAAGGACCAGTTGGTCAGGCCGAGTGCGATCAGCAGGCTGGTGAGGCCGGGGCTCAGGATCGCCATGATCGCCAGCGCGAAGATCAGCGAGGGAATCGCCAGCATCATGTTGGTCAGGCCGTTGACGAAATCGTCCCACCACCCGCCCCAGTAGGCGGCGGAGAGGCCGAGGGCTACGCCGATCACCGTGTTGATGAGCTGGGAGACGATGCCGACCGTCAGCGAGATGCGGGCGCCGTAGAGCACGCGGCTGTAGATGTCGCGGCCCTGCGCGTCGGTGCCGAACCAGAATTCGGAGCCGGGCGGAAGCTCGGCATTCATCAGGTTGGCATCCATGACCGGATCGGTATGGGCGAACCAGGGGGCGAACACGCCGCCTGCGAGGACGAGCGCGAAGCAGGCGCCGCCGATCCAGAGATTGGCACGGAACTTCATGCGTAAAGGCCTAGCTGTATTTGATGCGCGGATCGACGACGGCGCAGAGCACGTCGACGGCGATGTTCACGACGAGGAAGAACAGCACGATCGTCAGGATGCAGCCTTGCACCACCGGGATGTCGCGCAGCGTGACGCTGTCCACCAGCAGCGAGCCGAGGCCCGGCCAAGCGAAGAGCTTCTCGATGACGACGGCCTGGCCGATGACCGAACCGAATTGCAGGCCGAGCGTCGTCAGCACGATGACGAGCGCGTTGCGCAGCACGTGCCAGCGCATCACCCTCAGCTCGCTCGCGCCCTTGGCGCGGGCGGTCCGGATGAAATCGGCATTCATCACTTCAAGCACCGCAGCGCGCGAGGTGCGCGCCAGCAGCGCCAGCGGCGAGACGCCGAGCGCGACCGCAGGAAGGACGATGTAGCGCAGGTCGCCATCGCCATAGCCGAAGCTCGGGAACCAGCCGAGCGTCAGCGCGAAGCCGTACATCAGGAGCAGGCCGAGCCAGAACATCGGCAGCGACAGGCCGGAAACCGCGAAGATCATCGACAGCATGTCGATCCAGCTGCCCGGCTTCAGCGCGGCGAGGAAGCCGAGCGGCACGCCGATGACGACGGCGAAGATCATGGCCGCGAAGGCCAGCTGCAGGCTCGGCCACAGGCGCTCGGCCAGCGCATAGACCACGGGCTGGCGGGTGCGGAAGGAGGTGCCGAGATCGAAGGTCAGGAGATCGCCGATATATTTGGCGAAGCGGACATAGACCGGATCGTTCAGGCCGAACTGCTCGTTCATGCGCGCGATGGTGGCGGCATCGACGATGCTGCGGCCGTCGGCCATCTGCGTGCTGGCGAAATTGCCGGGAATGACGCTGAACAGGACGAAGATCAGGGCCGCGACCGCGAGCAGGATCGGGATCGCCTGCAGCAGGCGGCGGAAGATATAAGGCAACATGGCAAAGGCTCCTGACCGCCGCTGCGCGGGTCGTCAGCGACGACCGAATGCGAAAGGCTCCCGCCAACCGACCGCAGGGCCGGCTGGCGGGAGCGCAGCGCGGTCTTACTTCGCCGCCGGCGACGAGGCGTCGACCCAGAGGTTCTCGTAGCGCTGCAGCGCAAGCTCGGTCGAGTTCGGCTGGAGGCCGTGCAACCAGGGCTGATAGGCCAGGACCGCCTTGTTGTAGTTGAAGAACCAGACCGGCGCTTCTTCCTGCAGCAGGGCATTGGCCTTCTTCAGCAGGTCGAGCTGCTTGGCAGGATCCGACTCGGCGGTGGCGTCGTCGATCAGCTTGTCGAAGGCCGGGTTGTTGAAGGTGGTGTAGTTGCAGGACGAGCGCGGCGTCGCGGAATGGAAGCACTTCAGCGCCGTCAGCGTGTCCGGGCCCGAGGTATTCGACCAGATATAGGCCTGGAAGTTACCGCTCACGACGACGCCGCCGAGGGCCGAGGTCTCGACCGGCTTGACCTTCACCCTGATGCCGACCTTGGCGAGCATCGGGATGGTCGCCTCGACGATCGGGATGCCCCAGCTCTCGTTCGGGGTTGCGGTCCATTCGAACTCGAAGCCGTCGGGATAGCCCGCCTCGGTGAGCAGCTTCTTGGCTTTCTCGGGGTCGAAGGCGTAGGGCTTGGCGTCCTTGTCGAAGGCCGGCGAGGAGAGCGGCAGCCAGCTCGAGGCGCGGTAGGCCTTGTCGCGGACGAGGCGCTTGATGATCAGGTCGCTGTCGATGGCGTGGTTGATCGCCTGGCGCACGCGCTTGTCGGAGAAGGGCTTGAAGGTCGGGTTCATGCCCATGTTGCGGGTGAAGACCTCGGCGACCTCGAGGATGCCCTTCGACAGGTTCGGGTCGGCCTTGTAGGCCACGTATTGGGTCGAGCCCAGGATCGAGACGTCGATTTCCTTGTTGCGGAAGGCGACGTCGCGCGCCGCAGCCTCGCCCATCGGCGAGATCACCAGCTTGTCGGCATAGGGCTTGCCGGCCTGATGGTACTTCTCCCAGCGCTCGAAGCTCATGCGCGAGCCGGGGATATGCTCGACGAACTTGAAGGGCCCAAGGCCGATCGGCTTGTTGAAGAAGTCCGGAGCCTGCGCCTCCTTGGCGGGCATGATCGCGGTCGTCGCCTGGAACAGGAAGTAGCCGGGGTCGGCCTTGTCCGTCAGCGTGATCTCGAGGGTGTGGTCGTCGATCTTCTTCAGGCCCGAGATTTCCTTGGCCTGGCCCTTCTGGACATCGGTGCCGCCCTTGATGCGGGCGATGTAGCGCGCGCCGGGATAGTTCTTCGAACCATCCATCAGGCGGGTATAGGTCCAGATGATGTCGTCGGCCGTCATCTGGCGGCCGTTGTGGAAGAACGCGTCGTCACGCAGCTTGAAGGTGTAGACCTTGCCGTCCGGCGAAACGGTCACGCTCTTGGCGAGGTCGAGCTCCGGCTTGCTGTTCTTCGCATCCCATTTGTAGAGCATGCTGTGCAGCGCATAGCCGTAGATCTCGTCCTGTATCTGGTTCGAGACGTGGCTGTCATTGCTCACGAAGGATGCGCCGTAGGGCGCCGTGAAACGGATCGTTCCGCCGCGACGGGGCTCCTGCGCCTGGACTTGCGCCTGCACGGCGAAGGCCGCCACCGTCAGCGCCGTGGCAAAGGCGAATTTTTTGAACAACACGATCATTCCTCCCGATTATTATGAAGCTCCGGCTGGCCCGGATATGTTTGCCCCATGTGGAACCATAACGCCTTTACGGCAGTTGTCTTCCCCCTGGCGGGTAAATCCCCAGCTCAGACCGGTCGTTCGTAGACGATTTCGCCGCCGAGAATGGTGAGGTCGCAACAGGTATCGTTCAGGATGTCGGCTGGCTGTGCGGTCAACAGGTCGCGCGAGAACACGGCGACGTCGGCGAGGAAGCCAGGCACGAGCCGACCCTTGACGGCCTCCTGCTTCTGCGAGAAGGCGCCGAACTCGGTATAGGCCTGCAGCGCTTCCTCGATCGAGACGCGCTGGCCCTCGTCCATCACCGTGCCCTTCCAGGTCTTGCGGGTCAGCATGGTGTGGAAGTTCGGGAAGGGATTCGGGTCGCAGACCGGGGCGTCGCTGCCCGTCGCCGGCTTCAGCCCGAGGTCGAACCAGGTGCGCAGGGGATAGCTCGGCAGCGCCCGCTCCGGGCCGAGCACCTTGACGTAGGCGTCGCCGAAATCATGGATGAAGACCTGCTGCGGGCAAGGGTAGATGCCGGCCTTGACCATGCGCTCGTGCTGCTGCGGCGTCGAGAAGCCGCAATGCTCGATGCGGTGGCGCCGGTCCGGGTCGGGATGGGCCGCGAGCGCCTTCTCGTAAGCCGTGATCAGCTGCTCGATCGCGGCGTCGCCGATGGCGTGGCAGGCGAGCTGGTAGCCCTTCACATGGGCGTCCATCACCATGCGCTCGAGCTCGGCATCCTCCCACATCCAGACGCCGGTGGTCTTGTCCTCGCCGAGATAGGGCTCGGTCATCCAGGCGGTGCGGCCGCCGGCCGAGCCGTCGAGGAAGAGCTTGACCGCGCCGACCATCAGCATGTCGTCGCCGGTGCCGGAGATCAGCCCGGCCTCGTAGCATTGCGGCACGATCGAGCGGCCGTCATCGCCGAGCAGCGTCAGCCAGGTGCGGACCGGCAGGCGGCCGTCGCGCTTCGCGCGGTGATAGGCGCCGATCTCGCGGAAGCCGCCCTTCTGGCCGACGGCGGCGTCCATGCAGCTGGTGATGCCGAGCGAGAGCAGGTACTTGCCGCCGCGCTCGATGCCGGCGATCAGGTCCTCCTCGGTGGCAGGCGGAACCGCGGCCTGGACCGGGGCGCGGGCGTTCTCGGCGAGCAGGCCGGTGAGGCGGCCGTTCTGCTGCTCGATCAGCCCGCCCTGCGGGGTCGGTGAGCTTTCGTCGATGCCGCCGAGGCGCAGCGCCTCCGAATTGCAGATCGCGACATGGCCGCAGGCGCGCACCAGCATCACCGGATTGTCCGGCGCCGCACGGTCCAGCTCCTCGCGATAGGGGTGGCGGCCGGTGTCGAGCTTTGTTTGGTCGTAGCCGCGCGACAGGATCCATTCGCCGGGCTTCAGCGTCGCGGCGCGGGCCGAGATCGCAGCGAGCAGCGTCTCCAGCGTCGGCGCGGCCTCGGGCTTGGAGTCGACCCAGCCCATGGTCATGCCGAGCGAGACGAGATGGAGATGGGAATCGTTCAGGCCCGGCGTCGCCAGCCGGCCCTTCAGGTCGATCACGCGGGTCTTCGGCCCGACGAGCGGCTTGATCTCGGCATCGGTTCCGGTGGCGAGCACCTTGTCCTGCCAGATCGCCAGCGCCTCGACGACGCCGTCCTCGCGGCCGCACCAGATCGGCCCGTTGCGCAGCACGATATCGGCTTGAACAGCCATGGTTTCCTCCTGTGTCGCAGTCGTTGCCGGCGTCGCGGGCTTAGCGTTCAGATGTCGTCGAGCGGGAAGATCGGGCGGCGCACCTTCTTGTAGGGCCGCTCCTTGAAGTTGCGCGTCGAGAGCGCGCCGGTATCGACCTCCAGCACCTCGCGGGCGATCGGCTGGAAGGCGGCGCGGAAATGCTGCATCGACTTGACGATCAGTGTCGATTTCCGCGTCGGATCGACACCGAGCGAAGTGAACTGGGCGAGATCGGTCGCCTGCCCGTTATGGGTGATGACGACGATCTCGACATCGTCGACCCGCAGCAGGGCCGAGAGCCCGTAATTGCGCCAGACGCCGCCGGCCATCGGGCCGTAGCAGATGAAGTGCCCGTCGGTGATCGCCACGACCTGCGCGTCGAGATCGAGCGGGCCGCCGCCCATGCTGGGATCGACCTTGTCGCCGAGCCTGATGCGGGCGCGGTTGCCGACGCCGGCTGCCTGCGCCGCAAGCGCCGCTTCGGGGTCGCAGATCGCGTGGAAGCCGACATTCCTGAGCTTTGCCGCGAGTACCGCGCGCAGCAGGTTGGTGGCGTCGCCATAGGCGCCGGAGCCGGGATTGTCGGAATAGTCCGAGATCACCAGCGGCTTGTAGCCGGGCGTGCCCGCATCCGCTTCGCCGGCCTTGGCGCGGGCGATCGCTTCGGCAAGCGGCGTGAAATGAATCGAGGAGAAGTGGCGCTGCTCCCAGGCATAATCCATGAGTTCTTCGGCGACGGCCTGCGCCTGGCCGCGATCATCGGCGGTGACCGCGATCGAGGGTCCGATATCGTGGACATCGGCCGAGGAGAAGCCGGCCTGGACGCTGACGACGAGCGCGTCGCCCGAGGCTTCCAGCGCATCGCCGCGGCGCAGCAGCTCGGCGAAGGGCGGCGAGGTGGTGCGGCCGCCGTCCAGCGCGTAGAGGATCGGGCGCCGGGCGAGCGCAACCTTCGGCCGGATCTCGCCCTTCATGGCCCGTTCGAGCAGCTCTGCGCCCTGCCAGGTCCGCTCATACTGGTCGATATGCGGATAGGTCCGGTAGGAGATCAGCGCATTGGCGTTGTCGGCCATGAGCTGCGTGACGGTCGCATGTAGGTCGAGGATCGCGACGACGGGCACGTCCGGTCCGATCTTCCGGCGCAGCCGCGCCAACAGCTCGCCTTCGCCGTCGTCGGAGCTTTCCGTCGCCATGGCGCCGTGCAGGTGCAGCAACACGCCGTCGACGCCCGCTGCGGCATCGACGATGTGGGCGGCGAAGATGTCGAAGGCCGCATCGGTGACGCGGCCCGATGGGTTCGCGCCGGTGACCAGCGGGTGCGTCAGGCTCCAGCCGAACTTGTCGGCGGCCTCGAAGGCGGCGCCCATCGATGTGCGCGTGCCGCGGAAGGCTTCGGGGATCGCGTTGCCGAGGAAGGCGCCATGGGCGCGGAAGGTGGCTTCGTCGGTGAGCTGAACACTGAAGGTGTTCGTCTCGTGCATAAATTCCGCGATTAGTACGCGCCACGCCATGGTGTTCGGTTCCTCCCCAGGATGCTGCTTCTTAGCTTATTGCTTTGCCGCTTCTTTGATCTCGCTCAGCTGGCTTGGCAATCGGCCGGGCGCATATGCGGTCCTGCCATCCAGAGGCTTGTCGCGTCGCGGCGAATATGCTGGCGGCCGGCTTGACCCGGCGCCGCGCATCGCCAGTCTGGGCGCGGCCCGGGACCATTCGATGGCCTGGCCGCAGGGAGGATGCCGTGAAGAAGCTGATCAACGATCCCCGCCATGTCGTGCGGGAGATGCTGGAGGGACTGGTCGCGCTGCATCCGGGCCTCGCCATCCTGGCCGATCACGACGTCGTCCTGCGCAGCGACCTGCCGGAGCCGGCGGCGCGGCGCGTCGCGGTGATCTCGGGCGGCGGCGCGGGCCATGAGCCGGCCCATGCCGGCTATGTCGGCGCGGGGATGCTGCACGCCGCAGTCTCCGGCGATGTCTTCACGTCTCCTTCGGTCGATGCGGTTCTCGCCGCGATCCATGCCGCGGCCGGACCGGCCGGAGCGCTGCTCGTGGTCAAGAACTATACCGGCGACCGGCTGAATTTCGGCCTCGCCGCGGAGCTGGCCCGGGCAAGCGGGATCCCGACCGAGATCGTCGTCGTCGCGGATGACGTCGCCTTGCGCGAGACGGTCCCGGAGGAGCGCCGCCGCGGCATCGCCGGCACGGTGCTGATCCACAAGATCGTCGGGGCGCTGGCCGAGCAGGGCGCATCGCTCGCAGAGATCGCAGCTGTGGGGCGTTCAGCCGTCGCGGGGCTCGGCACGATGGGTGTGGCGCTCGGCGCCTGCACGATCCCGGCTGTCGGCACCCCCGGATTCACGCTGGGCGAGGACGAGATCGAGCTCGGCCTCGGCATCCATGGCGAGGCTGGCGTCGCGCGCGCGCGCATCGCCCCGGCTGACGCGATCACCGACAGGTTGCTGGATACGATCCTCACCGATCGCGGATTTGGCGCCGGCGCGCGCGTCGCGCTGCTCGTCAACAATCTCGGCGGGACGACCACGATGGAACTTTCGGTCGTCGCGCGGCGGGCGCTGGCCAGGCTGCGCGAGCGCGGGCTCGTGGTCGAGCGGGCCTGGGCCGGGACGCTGCTGAGCGCGCTCGAAATGCCGGGCTGCTCGCTTTCGGTCATGAAGGTCGACGACGACAGCCTCGGCCTGCTCGACCGGGCCACGGCTGCGCCCGCCTGGCCGGGCTCCGGCGTCGTCCCGGCTGCCATGGCGATCGTGGCTGCGGGCAAGGCGCAGGCGATGGATGAAAGCCTAATCTCCGCGGACGCCCTTGGCGCCGTAATCCGAAGGGCGGCACTCGCCGCGGCATCGGCGCTTACGGCGGCCGAGCCGCGCCTGACCGAGCTCGACAGCCAGGCCGGAGACGGCGATCTCGGCATCAGCATGAGCCGCGCTGCGGCCGCGGTGCAGGCGCTTTGCGCGCGCGACGAATCCAGGGATGCGGCGGCGGTTCTCGCCTTGCTAGCGGCCGAGCTGCGGCGCGTCATCGGCGGCAGTTCGGGGCCGTTCTACGCGGTGGGGCTGCTGCGCGCGGCGCGTCGCCTCGCCGAGGGGCCGAGTGCCGGGCTCCCCGATTGGGCCGACGCCTTCGCAGCCGGCGTCGCCGCCGTCTCGGAACTGGGTGGCGCGCGCGCCGGCGACCGCACCATGCTCGACGCGCTGCTGCCGGCCGCCGAAGCGCTGTCGCAGGCGGCGGCGCACAAGGTGCCGGCCGCACAGGCCTGGGACCTCGCGGCCGAGGCGGCCCAGGCCGGCGCCGAGGCCACGACGACGATGAAGCCGCGGCTCGGACGCGCGAGCTATCTCGGCGAGCGGGCGCTCGGCGTGCCCGATGGCGGGGCCGTCGCGGTCTCGATCTGGCTCGCGGCGGCGGCCGCATCGGCGGGTTGACGTCCGCGCGGAACCGGACGGCCATGGCCGTGATAGGACTGCGGCGAACGCCTCGGAGCCGATCGGCCCGAGGCTCGATCGACTATGCCTGAGGAGAAGACCATGTCGACCATTCCCGCCTCGCCGGAAGAGCCGCTGTTCCAGCGTATCCGTGAGGAGCTCTACAGCGCCGTGCTCGGCGATGTGATGGATGCGATCGGCCTGACGCGCCAGTTCCTGCCACCGGAGATCCGCGTGCAGGTTCCGGGCGCCGTGATCGCCGGCCGGGCCATGACGGTGCAGGAGGCCGATTGCGCCGTCGATGTCGCGGCGCATGGCGGAGCCAAGCCCTTCGGCCTGATGTTCGAGGCGCTCGACGGCCTGCAACCTGGCGAGATCTACATCTGCACCGGATCGTCGCCGACCTATGCGCTCTGGGGCGGGCTGATGAGCACGCGCGCCCGCACGCTCGGCGCCGCCGGTGCGGTGCTCGACGGCTACCACCGCGACACCCGCGAAATCCTGGAGCTCGGCTTCCCCGTCTTCTCCGCCGGCAGCTATGCGCAGGACCAGCGCGTGCGCGGCCGGGTGATCGATTTCCGCTGCGACATCCAGTTCCGCAATGGCTGCCGGGTCAGCGCCGGCGATCTCGTCGTCGGCGACATCGACGGTGTGGTGATCGTGCCGGCCGCCCGCGAGAAGGAGGTGCTGGAGGCCGCCTTCGCCAAGGTTCGCGGCGAGAACAGCGTCCGCGACATGATCCTGGAAGGCCAGTCGACGGTCGATATCTTCGCCAAGACCGGGATCATGTGACGTCTCTCGCGGGCGCGGCTCCATCCACACCCGGGGCTTGCCAATTGCGCGATGCGATCGGACAAGCTGCCCGAACGGGAGCGGGGGAGGTTGTCTTGGTTGGACGGGCGCGCGATTTCGGCTTGATCTGCGGCAGCCTGCCGCCCGGGCCGCTCAACGCCATCACCGATGTGGCGGGCGTCGCGGTGGGACACCGTACCCTGCGGGACACCGGCATCCTGACCGGCTTCACCGCGATCCTGCCGCATCGCGGCGACGTGTTTCGCGAAAAGGTCCGCGCCGGCGTCGAGGTCATCAACGGCTTCGGCAAGAGCGCCGGGCTGATGCAGGTGGCCGAACTCGGCCAGATCGAGACGCCGATCCTGCTCGGCAACACGTTTTCGGTCGCGGCGGGGATCGAGGCGCTGGTCGGCCGGGCCTTGGCCGGGAATCCCGAGATCGGCCGCAGCACCGGCACGGTGAATTCGCTCGTGCTCGAATGCAATGACGGCTACCTCTCCGATATCCGAGCCAGGCGGCTGACCGTCGCCGATGCCGAGGCGGCGCTGGATGCTGCTGCCGGCGGGACGGTCCCGGAAGGGGCTGTCGGCGCCGGTGCCGGCATGAGCTGTTTCGGCTTCAAGGGCGGCATCGGGACCGCCTCGCGCGTCATGGAACTCGACGGGCGCAGCTTCCATCTCGGGGTGCTGGTGCAGGCCAATTTCGGCAATGCCGGCGATCTCGTCCTGCCCGACGGGCGCAGACCGGTGCCGGCTGCCGATGCAGCCCCGCCTGCGCCGGAGCGCGGCTCGGTGATCGTCATCCTGGCTACGGACCTGCCGCTGGAGAGCCGCCAGTTGACGCGCATCGCCCGGCGCTGCGGGGCAGGGTTGGCGCGGCTCGGCGCCTTCTGGGGCAATGGCAGCGGTGACATCGCCGTCGCCTTCACGACGAAAGCGCCTATCGTCCATCACGAGGGCGCCGGCATCGTGCCGCTCGACGTCCTCAACGAGAACCGGATCGACCTGCCTTTCCGGGCCGCCGCCGAGGCGACGCAGGAGGCGGTGCTCAACGCGATGCTGGCGGCGCCGGATACGCACGGCCGCGACGGGCATCATCGCCCCTCGCTGGCCGACCATCTCTGACGCAAGCGGCGGCAGAGGATCGACTTTTCGGTCCTATGCTCTAGCTTCGTCGAATCGGCTCCTCGGGAATTGCCGCATCGTGAATCCAAAGGCCTATGGCGGTTCCGTCGCCGCGCTTGGCGCGATCGTCACGGGCGCGCTGATCCTGCAAGTCGCCGGGACGATCGTGAACACCGTCGTGCCACTGCGGATGGCGGTTGCGAACCAGCCGCCGCTGCTGATCGGCCTCGTCGCCTCGGCCTACTCGTTGGGCTTCCTGATCGGCTGCTTCGCCGTCCCCGCCCAGGTCGGCCGGATCGGCCATATCCGCGGTTTCGCCGTCTTCGCCGCACTCCAAGCGATCTCGACGCTGAGCTTCCCGCTCTTGTCCGAGGAATGGTGGGGCGTCTCGCGCCTCGTCATGGGCCTGTCGGCCGCCGGCCACGGAATCTGCATCGAGAGCTGGATCAGCGGGCAGGCCAACGGCGCCCAGCGCGGCCGGATCTTCGGAGTCTACCAGATCCTCAACCGCGTCGCGCTGATCAGTTCGCAGGTCGGTGTCGGCTATGTCGCGATCCAGACTCATGACGTCTTCCTCTACGCTTCCATGGCGTTCTCCCTTGCCCTGATCCCGGTCGCCCTGACGCGGGCTCGCGGGCCGGAATCGAGCGCCGTCGTCTCCGTCGGCCTGGCGACGCTCTGGCGGCAGGCACCTGCCGCCGTCGTCGGCTGCCTCTATGTCGGGCTGACCAGCGGCCCGCTGATCAGCGTGATGCCTGCCTATGGCATCCTCTCCGGGCTCGACCAGCGCGCCACGATCCTGCTGACCGCGAGCGTCCAGGTCGGGGCGTTGCTGCTGCAATGGCCGATGAGCCTGCTGGCGGACCGTGTCGCCAGCCGCCTGATCATGCTGGTCGCGGTCAGCACCGTCGCCATGGCGGCTAGCCTGCTGCTGATCCTCCTGAACTTCGATATGAACCTGGGCCGGATCTGGCTCTTCGGACTGTTCGTCCTGATCGGCGGCTGCAGTTCGCCGCTCTACACGGTTGCCGTCACGCATGCCTATTTCCGCATCGGGCGGGACCAGGCCGTCGGGCTCTCGGCGCGGCTGCTGTTCCTGTGGGGCGTCGGCTCCGCCATCGGACCGCTTGCCGCGACCCTGCTGATGCAGATCATGGGCCCGCAGGGCATGCTGGTCTATCTGATCGGGCTGTCGGTCGCGGTTGCGATCTACGTCGCGCTGCGCATCTCGCGGCACCCCTCCCCGACCTTCGTCGAGAGCGAGGGCGGCGGAACCGCGCCAACGATGCCCGACATCGAGATCACCAAGCGCTGACGTGGCCGGGCCTGCAACGGGCGGCGCTCTGGGCTCACGCTGCGTCGTGGTCGCGCGTGGCGAGATCCTCGACATAGCGCAGGCGGTTCCCGGCCGTGTTGGCCAGGCCGCGCGCGCCGAGCCAGGACAGGAATGGAGCGGGCTTGATCGTGACGATCTGCAGGGCCCGTCCCTCTGCAAGCCATGCGTTCATCACCGAGACGGCGCTGCTATGCCAGACGTCATAGTCTGTGGGCATCTCGTCCCGGTCGTGAGCCAGCGCCCACAGCTCGTGGAAGTCTTCGCGCTCATACCACGGCATCGCGACCGTGTAGGCATCGACGGACGGTTTCACCCTACGGCCGATCTGCCGTGCATGACGGCGAATGAGAAACCGAAGCTCGCGAAAAGAGGCACCGCCGACCGGGAAAGTCAATGATGCGCTATGTCAGGTCCGCTGGTACTGGGCCGATCCCGACGCTTGCGCTGCTCCCGCCCTTCACCTTCGGCGTGGAGCCGGCCGGACGGTGATCATGCTCGCCGGCCTCTTCCAAGCGCTCACGGATCACCACCTGCTCGGGCCTGCCACTGACGCGTTGATGGCCGTCCATGAGCTGGTGAACAGAAAAACGGGGCCGGCAAGTCCGGCCTCTCGCTCGTGAGGATTCTACGACGCATGGCCGCGACGACGGCCTTGCCAAAGCGGCGTTGACCATCATCCGCACTCGGACGGCCGTTTGATGTACCTCGGCCGCCCCTGTGACTACTCCCAATGCTCCGCCGCCGGTCCGCAGAACCGTGCGATAGCAACAGTGATCGATCCGCTTGGCATGACTAGATCGCCGCGCGTCCTGTCGGGCGCGAAGTGTCGATCTATCTCTTTGTCCTGGCATCGGATGAGCCCGAAAAGCGCAAGCCACTTTTCGGCCCGATGCCTTAGGCCTACGTCCTGGGGGGAAGCGGCATGGCCACTCTCACTAGCTTCGATCTGAATGGCTCGGGCGTCGGGCTCGACGAGAGCAGGAGCTTTCAGGAGGGGGCGTCCGCCATCCGGCTCGCTCCGAGCGCCACGCTCAGCGCGAGCGGCAACTTCAATGGCCAGTCGCTTCGGCTTTCGGGCCTCCTGGCCGAGGCGCAGATCGGGTTCGCGAGTGGGGTCAGTCTTTCGGGCACGAACCTACGCGTTAACGGCGTCACGGTCGGCTCCGTAACGGGCGGTATCAACGGCGCCGATTTCGTGATCGCGTTCAACAGCAACGCAACGGTCAGCAGGGTTCAGACCGTGCTGCGCAATCTCACCTACACCGATGTCAGCGATACGCCGACCGCAAGCCAGACGATCACCTTCAATCTTGCCGGCACGGTCCGGACCGATGCGATCACCGTCATTCCGGTGAATGATAGACCTTTGCTGGACCTGAACGGCGCCGCCTCGGGCGCCGGCTCGTCGGCGAGCTTCATCGAGAATGGTTCGGTGGCTGTGGCGCCGAACGCGACGCTGACCGACCCAGATACGAGCAGTCTTGTCTCGCTCCAGGCAACGCTTCTCACCCGGCCGGACGGGAATGCGCTGGAGCGGCTCATCCTGGATGCGGCCGCCGCGAGCGCCGCCGCAGCGGCGGGGCTCGCCGTGACCTATGCGGCGTCCACCGGCGTCCTCAGCATCGTCGGCAGCGCGTCCACATCCACCTATCAGGCCGTCCTGCGCGGCATCCTCTACGAGAACGGCAGCGACCAGCCCTCGACCGCCGCCAGAACGGTCCGCGTGTCGGCGAGCGATGGTGCCGATACCAGCCTTACACAAGATGCGAGCATCTCGATCACGCGGGTCAACGATGTTCCGGTGCTGGACCTCAACGGCGCCGCTGCTGGAACCGGTGTGGCGTTGTCACATCAGACCGGCGCTCCTCTCGTCAAGCTCGCCGCTCTGGCGACCTTGGCCGATATCGACTCGGCGAATTTCGGCGGCGGGTCGCTGCGCGTGGGCTTCACGGAGAACGGCTCCGCCGGTGACCAGCTCCGGATCATGACGGACGCGACGGTGACGCTCAGCGGCACCACCGTGCGGGTCAACGGGACGAGCATCGGAACGTTTTCCGGCGGCACGAACGGCGCCGATCTCGTGGTCAGCCTCAATACGAGCGCGACGCCGGCGGCCGTCCAGGCGCTGCTCCAGCATGTCGGCTTCTCGACAGGCGCGGGCAGCCCGACATCACCGCGCGCCGTCACCTTCACGCTCAACGATGGGGACGGGACGGCGAATGGCGGCCAGGCCGTCGCCAGCGCCGTCGCGACGATCTCGCTCGCCGCCGGGCAGGGCAACGTCGCGCCGACGCTGACGGGCGATCTTCAGGCGACGATCGCCAATGGCAGCACCTACCAGTTCACCACCAGCGACTTCTTCTACACCGACCCTGATGACGGCCCGGCCGGCGTTACCTTCACCGTCAGCAATCTCGACAATGGTTACGTCCGCCGCAACGGCGCGGCGGTATCGAGCTTCACGGCCGAGCAGCTTGCGGCCGGCCAGATCACCTTCTGGCATGACGGGACGGAGCCTGTCGGCAGCTTCAGGATCGCCGTCGAGGACGGGAACGAGGACGGCTCCGCGCCGGTCGCGCAGAATTTCGTCTTCAACATCACGACCGGGACGGTGAACGCACCGCCGAGCCTGACGGGCGATCTGAGAGCAACAGTTGCCAGCGGCGCGACCTATGTGCTGACCCAGGCGGACCTGTTCTATTCCGACCCGGACGACGCTGCGACCGGAGTCGCCTTCGCGGTCGCAGGCGTCACTGGGGGGACGTTCCTTGTCGGCGGGAATGCGGCTACGAGCTTCACGCCAACGCAGCTCACCGGCGGGCAGGTAGCCTTCCGCCACGACGGCACGTCTTTCGCTCCGTCCTTCTCCGTGTCGGTGGAGGATGGGAACGAGGATGGCTCGACGCCGGCTCCGCGAAACTTCGTGTTCGACGTCGCGACCGCGCCGGTGAATGCGCCGCCGGGCCTGACGGGCGACCTAAGAGCGACTGTCGCCAGCGGCGGCACCTATGTGCTGACCCAGGCGGACCTCTTCTATTCCGACGCGGACGACGCCGCAACGGGCGTCGCTTTCGCGGTCGCAGGCGTCGCCGGCGGGACATTCCTTGTCGGCGGGAATGCGGCCACGAGCTTCACCCCGGCGCAGCTGACCGGCGGGCAGGTCGCGTTCCGGCATGACGGCACATCGACGGCGCCATCCTTCTCCGTGTCGGTCGAGGACGGCAATGAGGATGGGTCTGCGCCGGTGCCGCGAAGCTTCGTCTTCGATGTCGGCGGGGGCACAGGCGGGAACACGCCGCCGACGCTGACGGGCGATCTCCAGGCGACGATCGCCAATGGCAGCACCTACCAGTTCACCACCAGCGACTTCTTCTACACCGATCCGGATGACGGCCCGGCCGGCGTCACCTTCACGGTCAGCAATCTCGACAATGGTTACGTGCGCCGTAACGGCACTGCGGTCTCGAACTTCACGGCCGAACAGCTGGCGGCCGGCCAGATCACGTTCTGGCATGATGGAACCGAGCCCGTCGGCAGCTTCAGGATCGCCGTCGAGGACGGGAACGAGGACGGCTCCACGCCAGTGGCGCGGAACTTCGTCTTCAACATCGCGACGGGGCCGGTGAATGCGCCGCCGAGCCTGACCGGCGACCTGAGGGCCACCGTCGCCAGCGGCGCCACCTATGTGCTGACCCAGGCGGACCTCTTCTACTCGGACTCCGACGACGCTGCGACGGGAGTCGCCTTCACGACCTCAGGGGCCGCAGGAGGCACGTTGCTGGTCGGCGGATCCGCAGCCACGAGCTTCACGCCCACGCAGCTCACGAACGGCCAGGTCGCCTTCCGGCATGACGGAACGTCGTCTGCGCCGTCCTTTTCCGTGTCGGTGGAGGACGGCAACGAGGATGGCTCTACGCCGGTTCCGCAGCAGTTCCTGCTGACGGTCGGAAGCGGTGGCGGCTCCGCGCTCGATCTCACGGGCGCCACGCGCGGGGTCAGGGCCGATCTCGGCGCTGCGCAATGGACGCTCGCCACCAAGGTGATGGCACTCGGGGATTCGATCACCAATGGCGATGCACCTACGGGGCAGGACGAGCACGGCTATCGCGGTTTCTTCTACCAGAACATGGTCAATGCGGGTCGTCTGGTCGACATGGTCGGGCCCAACAGCAACGGCCAGGTGCCCGATCCTCAGCATGCGGGCTACCCCGGCGAAACCGGGGACGACATCCAGGCGCTGCTGCCGAATCTGCTCTCGACCTATGCGCCAAATGCTGTCCTGCTGATGGCCGGCACCAATGACATCTTCTACAAGAGCAATCCGCAGATCGCCGTCGGGGCCGAGATCGCCGGCATGCTCAACCATCTCGCGCAGGCGAGCCCGACGACGGAGGTCTATGTATCAACCCTGATCCCGCTGGCGGGCTACGCCACGGAGGTCGCCAATGTGAACGCTGCGATCCGCAGCGTCGTCTCGGACGCGATCGGGCGAGGGCAGAATGTCAGCCTCGTCGAAATGCCGAGCGTGACTCTGTCCGACCTGTTCGACGGCATTCACCCGACCGATGCCGGCTATCGCGAGATGGCGGGCTACTGGACGACGGCCTATCTGGCCAATCCACCCGCCGCCGGCACCGGCACGGCGATCGCTGCCGCCGTCACCGCCATCACCGGCAGCGCCCATAACGATCTCCTGATCGGCGACAGCCGGGCCAACGAGCTTTCGGGCGGCGCGGGCGCCGACTGGATCAGGGGCGAGGGCGGGAATGACCTCCTGACGGGCGGCGCCGGCCGGGATACCTTCGTCTTCGCGCCCGGCTTCGACCAGGATACGGTCCGGGATTTCGTGCGGGGCGAGGATGTCCTCGACTTCCACTTCCTCAACCTGAATGTCGGCGATTTCGCGTCCTGGCGTCAGGAGCACATCGCTGCTTCAGGTACCGACGCGGTCGTGACGATCGAGCCCGGTCACTCCGTGACGCTCACAGGCGTGACCGCCACCACACTGCAACTGAGCGATTTCCTGTTCGTCTGATTCGACATGGGAGGCCAGTGCGAGGGAATGAGCGTTGCAAGCGCGCCCGACGCGCCTCCTCGGCGCGGCAAGTGACTGCGGGTACTGAAGGGAAAGCCGCGGCAGCGTCCTGGAACGCTCCCGCGGCGTAAAGTCGGAAGAGCAATCGCGTTGAACTCTTCAGCCGGAGAATGCTCCATTGCAGCGCTCCGCCGCTAGGGACGAAGGTCGGGCAAATCAGCAGACCTTTGGTGTCGCAAATGCCCGCAACCGCACGGACCTTCGGAAGCTCCATTGACAGCAAGACGCCGGCCCGTTCGGCGCCCGCCGGACTACTTCTCCTGCCTGCACAGGCCGGACGGCTCCTCGGCGGTCTCGGGGCTGACCTCGTCTTCCTGGAGCGCGGCTTCGAGCCGTTCGCGCAGTTCCGCGATCGTCGCGAATGGCTTTCCACATCCCGCGCACTCTATGAAGGCATCCTCATCCGTCCACTGAGGGATATACATGGTCACCGCGCCGCAGTCGGCGCAGGCGAATTCCGGGGCACGCTGTCCCAAGGTTCCTCCAGAGGCACGGCAGCAGGCGTGTAGAGGATAGAAGACCCGGCGGCGGAGTCTAGGATTTCAATCGCGGGCACCCCACTCTCGGGATCGAACCTGTTGCCAGGAGGCAGCAGCCACCGCGGCGATTTCGTCAGCACCGTGCATGCTCAGGTTGGTGCCGAGGAACGGAGATTCAGTCCATGCCAGGAAGCGGACCAAGGATAGCGTACCCTGGGGCAGCCTGCCCCCATCCTCAGAACCTGACGGCAAGGTTGGCCTTGAAGGCATGGTCCTGGGCGTCGGTTGCGAGCTGGCCGGTGTAGGAGACGCCGAGCGTCGCGCTCCGGCTGATGGCGAGGTCGAGCCCGGCTTCGAGGAGCGCCGCATTCTTCGCGATCGGGACGCCGGCGGTGCTGAACGGGGCGCTGCCGGCGAAGGCGAGCGTCGCCTGTGGGTCGACGTC
>NZ_LMJT01000043.1 GCF_001429395.1 Allobosea sp. Root381 | reverse complement strand
GGTGGTCGTGGCATCGTCGAGCGTAACCATACCGCCGGCCGAGAGCGTCGAGCTCGCACCGGCTACGAGGCTGGTGATACTGAGCGTGCCGCTCGCGGCTGTTGTGTTCGCCGCGCCGCTGGCAGTTAGGGCGTTTGTCACCGAGATCGCGGTGGCGGCGGTCAGGTTCGCGGTACCGGCGACGTTCAGCGTGGCCGCGCTGATGTCGGCGCCGGTCGAGGTGATCGAGAGATCGCCTGCGGTGGTGGTGGCATCGCCGAGCACGACGGTGCCGGAAGCGGAGAGGGCCGAGCCTGCACCGGCCTCAAGGCTGGCGATACCAAGCGTGCCGTTGGCGGCGGTTGCGTTCGCCGCGCCGCCGGCGGTCAGTGAGCCCGTGATGGAGGCGAAGGTGGCGGCTGTCAGGTTCGCCTCGCCGGCGATATCGAGGGTCGCTGCGGTGATGCCGGCCCCGGTCGAGGTGATCGAGAGATACCCAGCAGTGGTCGTGGCATCGCCGAGGGTGATCGCGCCGGAGGCGGAGAGGGCGGAGCCTGCACCGGCCTCAAGGCTGGCGATACCAAGCGTGCCGCTGGCGGCGGTGGCGTTCGCCGCGCCGCCAGCAGTCAGTGAGCCCATGATGGAGACGAAGGTGGCAGCTGTCAGGTTCGCCTCGCCGGCGATATCGAGGGTCGCTGCGGTGATGCTGCCTCCGGTTGAGATCGCTTCAAAGCCTCCGGCCGTCGTCGTCGCGCTGGTTATGCCGATCGCACCGGTGGCGTCGAGCGAACTCGCACCGCCGGCCAGAAGCGTGCCGAGGGTCAGCGCCCCGTTGCTGCTCGAAAGCGTCGTGCCGCCGTTGCTCGTTGCGGTATCGACGGTCAGCGCTCCGCCAGCCGCGAGCGTGATCGAGCCGGCATCGGCCGTCAGCGCGGTGACATCGGTCGCCAGGGTCGTGGCGAGGTTCACGTCGCCGCTTAGGCTGTGCGCCGAAAGGCCCGCTGCGGCAAAGGCGAGGGCGGCGGTCGCATTGCCGATGTCGCCGCCGGCCGTGAGAGCAATGAAACCGCTGGCCGGCCTGGCGTCGAGCAGCGCGCCGGTGTCGCCATTGCCAAGGATCGAGCCGGCAGCCGTGATCACGATCGAGGCGGCGCCGGTCGGCGCGGCGAGCCTGCTCGAAACATGGCCGAGCGCGATGTCGCTGCCCGAGGCGAGGCTGGCGCGCCCGGCGGCCTCGATGTCGGAGCCGCTCGCCATGACGATCTTGCTGCCGGTGAGCGCGATGGCGCCGTTGCTCGAACGCAGGCTGCCGAGAACGTCGATCTCGCCATCGGCGGTGGCAGTGAGGCCGTTGGCGGCGTTGAGCGAACCCAGCTTGAGCGTATTGGACGGCTGGCCGGAGACGGTCGGCGCCGCAAGCCAGGCCTGGCCGCCGATCTGGCCGGAAACCGAGCCGTTGGCGCCGACCTGCAGGCCGAGTGCTGCCGAGGCCGAGCCGACATTGCCGGTCGCATCGAGTCGGATCGCGCTGGCCGAGATCGCGACGCCCGGCAGGTAGCCCAGGATGGCGCCGCCGCGCGCGGTCAAGGACGCGGTGCCCGAAGCGAAGATGCGGCCGATCTCGGCATTGCCGGCATTGGCGATGAGGTAGGCGTCGCCCGCGGCCGCCGAGGCCGAGACCAGCTTGCCGCCGATCTGGTAGGTCAGCTGCGTCGCCGCCGAGCCGATGCCGCCGCCGCCGGCGACGAGCACGAGATCGCCGCCGGTCTGGATCTGGACCGGGCTGCGTGGCGTGGTTCCGTCGGCCTCCGTGCCGACGACGATGCCCTGTGGCGCCTGCAGGCTGACGGTGCCTGTCGCCGTGATATTGCCGATCGTCAGCGTCGCGCCGGCCGAGCGCGGCGTCGTGCTCGACTGCACATTCGTGGTCGCCTGCACATAGACGTCGCCCTGCGCCGAGGCGGAGAAGGTGCCGGTCGCGTTGATGAAGAGCGGCGCGGTCTGCTTCACGTCGACGCGGGTGAGCGTGACGCCCGCGGGCAAGTTGTTGAGATCGCTGACCTCGACGAGGCTGCCATCCTGCCGCAGTCCCATGATCTTCACGGTGCCGGGCGTGGTTGCGACCGAAAGCGCGGCGAGCTGCGCATCGGAGAGCGAGCCATTGCGGATGCTGTCCAGCGAGACCTGCAAGTCCGGCGCCAGCGAGCCGATGCTCCCGGCGATGTTGAGCGTGACGTCATGGCCGACGACGAGCGCGACGCCGTTGCCGACGACGCCCGAGGCCGGCGCCAGCGCCGATTTGTTGATTGCCGAGACGAGCTGCCGGTCGGTCCAGATCGCGTCGCCGGCGATGCGGTCGGAAAGCCCGGCTGCGGCGTCGGGAGCCGTCGCGCTGAAGCTGAAATCGCTCTCCAGCGTCGCGGGGTTGAAGCGGGCCTTCGTCGCCCAGCCATCGCCATAGGCCGCCTTGAAGGCGTTGGCATAGCTGTTGAAGCGCTCGGCGGCATAGGCCTTGACCTCCGCGGGCGAGGCCGGGCGGCCGAGCGCGGCATCGGCGAAGGCCTGATAAAGCACGACCGCATTGTCGTTCAGCGTGAAGATACCGTTGGTGCCGACGCTGCCGCTGCGGATGAGCGCCGAATAGAGGCCATAGGCCTGCGTCACCTGCGCCTCGAAGCTCGCGATGCTGGCCTGCGCCGCGGCCCCGGCGCCATCGGCCGCGGTCAGCTTGAGCGCGCGCGAGACCTCCGAGAGCTGCTCGGCGCTCAACGCCTGGGCCGCCGTCTGCCCGGTGGCCGAGACGAGCCTGCCGGCATTGACGTCGATCCGGACATTGCCGGTCTCGCTCCTGATCTCGCCGACGCGCAGGTCGCCGGCGAGCTGCGCGACGCCGATGTCGCCGAGGGCGGAGACGTTGACGATACCGTCGACATAGGAGCCGTTCGCAAGCTGCGTCGCGACCGCGCGCATCTTCATCGGATTGGTGACCGAGCCGATGCTGCCGTTCGCGCTCGCCAGCGTGATGTTGCGGCCCACGACGTTCGCCGAGGCCGAGGTCCCGGTCTCGAGGCTGCCGGTGGCGTGAACGCGGATGTCGCCATAGGCGTTCGGGGTGCCGTCGGCGCGCAGCGCCGCGACGCGGGCGCTGCCGGTGACGTCGAGATTGATGCCGCCGCTGCCGGTGATCGCGCTGAGCTGCGCACCGCTGGTCAGCGTCACCTTGATCGCCGACGATTGCGTGCCGATGGAGTCACGCGCGGTCAGATTCAGGTTGTTGCTGAGGATCGTGGCGTTGTTCGTCTGGGTGAAGCTACCGCCCGAGGCGACGATCGTCGTCGTGCCGCTCGGATTGACGATGGTGCCGTTCTGCCGCACGGAGCCGTTCGAGGTGATGTTGACGCGGCCGGCAGCGTTGCCCGCGAAGCTGACCGCAAAGGGATTGTCGGCCTTCACCGAGGTCGTGACCTGGACGAAGGCCCGGGTCGCATAGTTGTAAGCCCATTCCGCCTGCGACGCGCCCGGCTGGGCGACGAAGTCGTTGTTGCAATGGTTGATCGACTGGCCGTTGCAGCCGCCATAGGTCGCCAGGTTGTGGATCATGTCGAGATGGCCGCCGGTGATCTCCTGCGTCATCCCGACATGGGTGAGGCCGAGATCGCCCGTCGTCACCCGGCCCGAGACCTGTGTCGCGCTCGGGGCCTGCGGATTGCGGGACCACCATGACTGCCATTCGTGCATCCGGTGCGCATCGACGCTGGGCGATTGAGCGTCGACATAGACCCAAGGGTTGCCCGAGGTGCCGGAATCGTAGCGCCAGTAGACGCCCGGGATGTTCGCCTGATTCCGGTTCTCCCAGGTCAGGCCGACCTTCTGGAGCAGGGCCTGCTGCGTCCACTCGTAGCGGGTGCCGGCGACGGGATTGTAGCTCGTCGTATCGCCGGAGATGAAGGCGACAGGTGTCGTGGCGCCAGCGCCGGTCAGGGTGGGCTGCGCACCGTTGTGCGACTTGTAGATCGCGATCCCCGAACCGGGCGTATAGGCATAGATCGTGGTGTTCGGCCCGGAGGTCACGAGCCGGTCGATGAGGGTGATCTTGCTGACGCTCGCAGCGACGCCGACGCCCGTGCCGGTGTTGATGCGGTTGACGATGAGGTCGAGCCCGGAGGTGTTGTTCAGGCTGACATCGCCGAAGCCGCCATTGATCTTGATCGAGCCGAGCGTGTTGGTGCTGATGATCTGGCCGTCGAGCAGAACCGAGCCGCCACCCGAGGAGGCGTTGATGTCCCAAAGGACCAGTCGATCGTTGGCCAGATCGTAGTATAGCGGCGCCGCACTCGCGTTCGACCAGACACCCCCCAAGGCCTCCTTGAGGCCGACTTCGACATAGCCGCGATCGAGGTAGTATTGGCGCTGGTTCCGGAGGCTGGCGGCCATGCCGGCATCGACCGTTCCCGACCAGTTGGTGACCCGCCCCGCCTCGATCGAGGCGTTGATGTTGATCGTCGTCGCCTTGATCGCGACCTGGGCGCCGTAGATCTTGGTGGTTCCGGCCTGCGCGGTCGGATTGCTCTCGCGATAGGTCTGGATCGTCGGCAGCGCCTGGAAATTGATGCCCCGGCCCATATTGTAGTCGCCGGTGCAGTTGGCGCCGGAATCGGCGATGTAGCCGGCGCAGTTGCCGAAGAACTGCAGCGAGAAATTGCGCGTCGCGCCTTCGCTCTGCCTGCCGTACAGGAAGTAGTTCAGGTCGGTCGCGCCCATGGCGGCCGCTAGCGCATTGGCCGCGGCGATGACCGCCTGATTGACATCGAACGAGACCGATCCCGGGCCGCCGCCGGGATAAAAGATCGCGTGGGCAAACTCCGCCTGCGGCGAGGCGCCGACAGTATGCATGCCGTTCGGGCCGTTCGAGGAGACCGCGACCGCGCCGTTCGGCACCGTGGCGTTGAACTGGAGCGCGTCGATGCGCTGGCCGGAGAATCCGAAGGAGCCCTGCGTGTTGTTCAGCGAGACCACGCCCGCGAGGTTGGTGATGTCGCCGGCGATCAGCAGCGCCGGCCCGTGGCCGCTGGCGTCGAGCGCGCCGGTGTAGCTGTTGTCGATGGTGATGATCGGCGTCGCATCGGGGTTGGTTTGGCGCGTCAGCGAGCCGGTCGAGCCGACGATCTGGCCGCCAGTCGTCTCGGGGATATAGGCGCCGCCGGCGAGCACGAGATAGGCGTTACTGCGGTTGATGACGGTGATCGAGGGGCCGCCCTTCGCCGTGAGCGTGCCGCTTCCCTGGACCCTTCCGGCATTGACGTAAATGTTGCCGCCCGCCGCATAGAGCTGGGTCAGGGTGAACGCCTTGACCGGCGAGGAGCTGATGCCGGAGATCAGCGTGCCCGCGACGGTCGGGTCGTAATTCGCGTTGACATAGGCGACGGCGTTGAAGGCGGGGTCGTAGCCCCCCGTCACCGGCGCGCCGCTGACGAAACGGATCGTCGGCGCATCGTTCGGGCCGCACTGCACCGAGGCGTTGATGCCGCAGCCGATCTCGATGCGCTGCGTGTTGTAGATGCCGGCCGTGACCGTGCCGTTCATCTCCACCGTCGAGCTCGAGGAGAAGCCCGGGCTGCTCGAGCCCGCCGTCACCGGGATGAAATAGAGCTGGTAGCCGTGGCCGGTACCGTCGGCACGGGCGTCGATCAAGCCGTCATAGGCGCCGAGCGTGACGTTCTGCGCGCTGGAGATGGTCGCGCCGCTGCCGACCTCGACCCGGGCATGGTTCTGCAGGTCGGTCGAGGCGTCGGCGACGGGCACCGCGATCAAGCCGCGGACATAGCCGAGCGCCGTCGCCCGGCCCGAGAGGTTGTTGGTGTAGTGGCCCGAGCCGTCGCGCCCGGCGGTGACGTTGACGTCGTAAAGGCCGAGCAGGGCCGAATTCGCGCCGATTCTCACATTGTTGTCGGAGCGGATGCCGACATGCGCATCGGCGACGCCGACGCTGGCGAGGCCGTAGGTGCTGACATAGGCGTTGGCCTGGACATCGGCGGTGGTGTAGGTGCCGATATTGATGACGCCGAAGGAATTCAGCCTGTTGCGCAGGCCGAGCGTGACCTCGTTGTCGATATCAGCGCTGTAATGCGAGGTGACACCCGCACCTTGCAGGAGACCGCCCGTCGTCAGCGTCGCCGTGTCGTCGGCGGTCAATTCGGTCCAGGCCCGGATCAGGATCGGCCCCGGCGCCGCGGTCGGGCTGGTGCCAGCCGTCAGCGTGACGTCGTCTGCGAGCGTGACGCGCGCGGTGCCGGCGATCTCGGTCTCCGAGGTCGCGCCGGCGCCGTTGATGCCACCGCCCGCCGCCGCGCGCACCGAGTCGCCTAGATCGAGCTGCGTGAAGACATTCTTGGCAGTCAGCGAGATTGCCTGCAGGCAGCTCGACAGATGGCAGCCCGCCGTGTTCGGGCCGGTGGCGCCGATATCGCTGCCCTGGACGATGCGGGTCAGCACATCGACATGGGCGTCGTTTTTCGCCAGCGACGCGCTGGCACCGAGTGCCGAGGCCTGCAGGCTGTCGACCAGTGCGGCGTAGCGGCTGGCATGGCTCGCTGCGATGGTTACGAGGCCCGTTCTGATCCACGCATTGGCGCCGACCGAAGCGGTCACGTTCGCGGTGTTGGAGGTCGAGCCTTCCGCGCCCGAGCCGGCATAGAGGCCGCCGCTGCCGGCCTCGGCATGGGCGATCTGGGTGTCGCTGCCGGTCGCCGTGAGCGTGAAGCTGCCGGTGCCGCCAGCCGCCATGGTGGCGCCGTCGCCGAGGGATGCGTTGGTCTGCGTCCGCGCTTCTGCCTCGGCGTTGACGGTGCCGATGGCCGCCATGCCGGCGCTCACGCCGGTGGCGGTGGCGCCCTGGACCGTGGTGTTGTTCGCGCTGATCGTGACCACGCCCACCGGCAGGCCGACATGGTTGCCGACCGAGGCGGTGACGGAACTCGTGTTGAGCGCCTTGGCCTCGGTGCCGACGGCGCTGACGTAATAGGAGCCGGAGCCCGCAATGGCCGAGGCCGAGGCTGACATGCCGCCGCGCGTGAAGCCGCCGGTCGAGCCGGCAAGTCGGGCTGCGTCGCCGAGCGTGCTGCCGAAGACGGAGCCCGTCGCCAGCACGGAGAGCGTGCCTGCGGTGAACTGCGCCGCCGCCGGCAGGCTCGCATTGTTCTCGATCGCGGCCCGCACCGACGAATTGACGGTGGCGTTGGCGGTCGCCGCGCCGACGGCAAGCCCGCCGGCCACGGCGATGCCCCTGGCCGAGGCCTTGGCATCCGGCGAGGCGCTGGCCTGCACGATGATCGAGCCGGTCCGGACATTGGCGCGGGCGCCGGCGCCGATCACGGCCGAGACGTTCGAGCTGTCGGTGGCATTGGCTTCCGCGCCCGAGCCCGCGGCGATGAGGCCGCCGGCGCCCGCGACCGCCGCGGCGAAGGCAGCGCCTGTGCTGGTCGCCCCGATGGTCAGCCCGGTCCCGGTCAGGTTGGAGCCCGCCGCATAACGCGCCGAGACCGTGCTGTCGGCCGTGCTGGCGGCGAGAGAGACGCCGAGCGCCAGGCCGCCGGCGACCGTCGCGCCGAAGGCGTCCGAGCGCCCGGTCTGGCCGTTGCCGGCATTGACCGTGGCGGCGCCGGTCACCGTGAGGTTGCCCCCGAGCAGGGCCGAGACGGTGTTGGAGATCGTGCCCTTCGCAACTGCGGCGCCGGCGGCGGCCGCCAGCGCGCCGGCACCCGCCGTCGCTTCGACGCGGGCGGCCGCGCCCGAACCGTCGGTCGAGTTCGCGCTGATCGCGATCGACCCCGTGTTCACGGTGATCTGGTCGAGACGAGCCGAGACGTCGTCGCCGACATCGGTATAGGCCGTCGCTGCGCCGACGCCGGCTGCGCCGCCCGTGCCGACGCCGCTGGCGATGTTGCTGGTGGTGGTCTGCGACAACGCCGTCACCGCGACCGATCCGCTGGCGATGCTGCCGCCCGTCACCGTCGCGGCCGTCCGTGAACCGGCCGAATCGAGCAGGGCGGAGGCGCTCTGCGAGGCCGGCGCGACGATGCGGCTGCGATTGGCGGCGAAGAAGCTGTATTGGGCGGCGGCGTAGGCCCGCACCTCCGCATCGCTCGCGGCATGGCCGAGGCTGGCGCCTGCCTCGGTGCGATAGGCCGCGATGCCGGCTGCGCTCAGCGTCAGCACGCCGTTGGCGACGCTGCCATTCGCCAGCAGCCGCGCATGGGCGTCGTTGGCGGCGCTGCGGATCTGGTCCTCGTTCGCATCCGGCGTCGTCGCCGTCACGGTCGCGCGATAGGCTGCGACGCCGGTGTCGCTCATCAGATAGGTCACGGCGCCGCCGTTCAGCGCGGTGTAGCGCTGCGCTGCCCAGCTGCGCACCTGCGCATCGGTCGGGGCTGCGATACCGAGCGCCATCGCCGCAGCACTGCGCAGCCCGGCGACGCCGGAATCCGTCAGCGTCAACGCACCGCCGACCAATGAGCCGTTGGCGAGCAGCAGATTGTAGTCGGCCTGCGCGGCGTCGCGCAGCTGGGCCTCGCTCATCGCGGTGCCGGCCGCGCCGCGATAGGCCCGATAGGCGGCGAGCCCGCTCGCGCTCAGCACGAGCTCGGCATTGCCGGCGGTGAGCTGGTCGAGACGCGAGAGCGTGCCGCCGCCATTGGCGTTGAGGTCGGAGCCTGCGCCCGACGGGGCGCCGGTGCCGACCGAGATCAGCGCGACGGCGGCGCCGATGCCGACCGAGCCGCCGACGCCATAGGTCATGGTGGTCGCGTCGACATTGCGCTCGGAGGTTGCCGAAGCCGAGACGGCGCCAGGCGCGGAAAGCGTCGATCCGGTGATGTCGGCGAGCACGCGGCTGTCGAGGCTCGCGATGTTGGCGGCTGCACCGGCTCCGAAGCTGCCGCTGGCACCGGCCGCGGTCGTGGCGTCGATGCTGGTGCTCTCGTAGGCGGTGACGCCGATGCCGGCCGCGCTGGTCGGGCGCAGCGTCGCCGTGACGCCGTAGAGTCCGGCACGGGTCTCGTTCTCGACATCGACGAAGGAAACCATGCCGGCGACGCCGGCGAAGCCGCCAGCCGCGCCGCCGGCCGAAACCGTGGTGAAGGCGTTGACGCTGCGTGCGGTGACGGCGAGCGCGCCGTTGAGGTTGAGCGTGGTCTGGCCGGACCCGCCGCCGATCGTCGCGAGCGTCGTGTTGCGGCTGGTGCCGACCACGAAGGACGAGCCCATGCCGACGCCGCCGGCGGCGCCGGACACGGCCTGGGCGTGGAAGCCGTTGCGGCTCTCGGCATTCACGCCGACGCGGCCGGCGGTGACGAGGCTCTGGTCGAGCGCGGCACTGGTGGTGGCCGCGAAGCTGTTGACGACGCCGGACGCGGCTCCGCCGCCGAGGCCCACGGCGAAGCCGAGCACGTTGCTCGCCGCCGATTGCGAGGCGTTCGCGGCGATGTCGAGCGCGGTGACGCCCTGTCCGGTGAAGCCCGGCGTGGTCGTGCCGAGCGTCGAATCTGTCAGCCCGGCATGCGTGCTGCGCCGCATGATCGTGTTGGCATCGGCACCCGCTGCCGCGGCGCCGCCGATCGAGCCGACGGTGATGAAGGTCGCGGCATAGGAATGGCTCGCGGCCTCGATCGCGACCGCCGTCGCATTGGTGCCGGTCAGGCGGGTGTTGACGAGGCTGTCGTCGATGGTCGCACTGGTGCTGCCCGCGAGTACGTTGCGGATCGGCACGATCGCGATCGCCGCCGAGATCGGGAAGATGGCGACGCCGCCGGTGACGGCGTTCGCGAGCACCGATTGCTGCGAGGTCGCGACGACGCCGAGGCCATGGACGCTACGCGCCGTCATCGCCAGCGAAGGCTGGGCGGCGCTCGGGCCGTTGGCTGAGCCCAGGTCGAAAGCGGTGGTCAGCTGGCCGGCATTGTAGCTCAAGCCGCCGGTGCCGGAAGCACGCGCATCGATGATGCTGTCGTCGATCGTGGCGACAGTCTCGCCGCCGATCGTGTTGTTGACGACGGACAGGCCGCCCGCGACGCTGGGCGCGCCAGCGGTCGCGCCGAGCGCGCCGGCCGAGACGGTGATCCGGTCGAGATTGGTCGCGAACAGGCCGAGATTATTGCCGGCGATGATGTCGGCATCGCTGACGAGCGCCCTGACATCGGTGGCGATGCTGTTGTTGGCGATGGAGCCGGCGAGACCGACATTGCGCGACCTCGCGATGCCGATCGCCAGCGTATCGATCGTCGCGGTCGAGCCGGCACGCAGGGCGACGTTACCGGTGGCGTTGAGCCGCGCCGCGTCGACCTCGGAGGCAACGACATTGGCGACGTGGTTCTCGACGACGGACAGCCCCAGCGCCGCCGCCCCGAAGCCGAGCCCGAGCGAGCCGGCGCTGCCGCGGATCTTCGAGGTCGCGGCACTGGTGACCTCGATGCCGCCGGCCGTCACGACGGTGCCGGCGCCGCCGATGCGGGCGCGCGCGACGTTCTCGATCGACTGCAGCACCACCGAGGCCGTGCCGGCGAATTGTCCGGTCGCGGCGCCGAGACCGACCGCGACGCCGGTCAGCGTCGCGCCGTCGCGGGCGACGACGCTGACATTGCCGCTGGCCGTGACGGTTGCGAAATCGATTGCGGCGATGTGCGACTGGGCGATTGCGTTGTCGAGCAGCGCGATGCCGGCGTTGTTGCGGCCGATCTGCACGAGGGCGCCGATCGCGACGACGGCTGCGCCTTCCGGATTGGCAGTCCCGCCATTGGCGGCGGCGCCGGTGAAGTCGATCTCCGATTCGTCGGTGTCGGAGACGTCGATGCGGCCGGCGATGAGATCGTCATAGCTGCCGATGCGGCTGCCGTCGGCGAGCACCGCGACATCGCCTGTCACGGAAACCGTCGCCAGCGAGCCGGCGAGCCCCTCGATCGCCGCTCGCGTCGTCGGCTTGACCCGGTTGATCACGAAGACGCCGCCGAGCCCGTTGCCGCCGAGGCCTGCGGTCGCGGCCGAGGACATGACGCGGCTCGCATTCGTCGCCCGGACCTTGAGCCCGTGCAGGTCGGTGAGGCTGGAGCGGCTGACCTTCGCGCTGACGGCGTCCTCGCCTTCGGAATCGCGAATATCGACATAGGTGAGCGCGAGACCGAAACCGACCTTGCCGCCGGCATAGCCGGCGCCGCCGCCGATGCCGATATCGGTGGTCTGGTAGGCGCTAACCCGCGCGACCTGCGAATTGGCGATGCTCGGCACGCCGCTGAGGACGGAGTCCTCGATCGAGGCCGCGACACGGTTGGTGATCAGGCCGAGCGCCGCCGAGATCGCGATCGCACCGCCATTCGAGGTCGCGCCCGCGAGGCCGAGCCCGACCACGGTCGCGCGGCCGCCGGAAACGGCCTGGACGGTGGTGTCGTAGACGCCGGTCAGGGTGGAATTGGCGATGCGCGCATCGGTGCTGTTGTCGAACTGGCCGATCGCGACCGCGCCGGAGACGCCGCCGCTCAGCGGGCTGTTGCTGCCGGCGAGGTTCAGCGCCGCGGCGCCCGAGCCGATCTCGGCGATCGTCGCGTTCAGCGCGGTGACGTTCGTCGTCACCCCCGGGCCATGCCGGACCACCGTCGCCCCGTCGAGCCAGGCCGAGGTGCCGAGCGTCGTCAGGCCGACCGAGGAACTGCCTGCTCCGGTCAGGCTGATCGAGGAGGAGGTCTTGCGGTTCGAGGTCGCGATCGCGTCGCGCACGAAGTCGGGCGTGCCCGGCGGCAGGAAGTTCTCCATGCCACCGCCGCCGACGCCGGCCGCCGCGCCGGCCACGGACGCCACGGTCAACCGTCCGTCCGTCGTCGCGGTCACGTCGAGGTCGGCGGTGGTGATCCGGCCCTGCGCCACCGAGCCGGCGAGGCGCCCGTCGGATAAGTCGTCGCGGTTGTTGCCGACATAGGCGCGGGTCACCGCCGCCGCGTCGAGCACCGAGAGGGCGAGCCCGAAGCCGTTCGAGCCGCCCGCGGTCAGCGCGCCGCTCAGGCTGAAGACCGAGACGATCTGGTCGGCATTGACGTTGACGCGCGGGGCCGTGATCCGCGCCTCGTTGCTGATCGAGGCGATGGTGCGGTTGCTCAGGCCGGCGATCGAGACCATGCCGTTCAGCCCGATCGTCCCGGCCGATTCCCCCGAGGTCGTGGCGATCACGAACATCTTGTCGGAGGTCAGCGCCGTGACGGCTAGCCCCGTCGTGTCGATGACGGCACCAGCGGCGATCGCAGCGATGGTCGTGCTGCTGCGGCCGATATTCAGCATCGAGCCGCCGACGGCGGAACCGCTGCCGCCGCTCGTACCGCCGGTGAAGCCGAAATTGCCGCCGGCGTCGATGCTGTGCGTCACCGTCTCGGCATCGATATGGACACCCTGGTCCCATCTCTGCGTGTAGTCGTAGTCGAGATCACTCGTCCACGAGCCGGTATGGCCGGTCTGGTTCAACCGCGCGCCGCTGGCGACATAGGCCGAAGTCTGGTTGTCGACGCGGAAATAGTCGATCGCGCCGGAGAGCCCAAGCTGCGTCGAGGCCGAGGTGGCGTTGGCATAGGTCGTCAGGATGTTGCTGACGACGCCCATATTGCCGTTGAGATGCGAGAAGGTCTCGCCGAGGCCGGACCAGTTCAGCCAGGTATTCGAGATCGGCATCTCGCTGAGGGCGGCGACGCCGATCGTGCCGGCATTGATGGTGACGCCCGACCCGATCGAGGCGTCGGCCTCGTGCTTGAAGTCGCCGACGGCGATGCCCATCGAGACGGAGATGTTGGCGGAGGGGTTCGACGCCGTCGGGTCGGTCGATTTCGAGTTGGTCGAGCTGTCTGCGATGACGCGCACACCGAAATCGCGCTGACGTGCCGCGACGACGACGTCGCCGGAAGCCCAGATCGTCGGAGCGGCGTCGCCAGGATCGGCGCCGATCGTCGCTCTGGCCGTCAGGTCGCTGTTGGCGATCGCGATGGCGCTGCCCACCCGCGCCGGGACGCTGGAACTGCCGGTCCTCACCTCGCCCAGGATCCTGGTCAGCAGGCCGGGAATCGTCGTACCGCCCAAATCGGCATTGAACAGCGCGTTGTTTCCGACCGTGGTCGAGGCGCTGGTCGCGTTCTTCGTGGTGTCGGTCGTCGCCTGGACCGTGAGCCGGTAGATCTTGTTGAACTGGCCGCCGACCGAGGCTCCGAACACGGCCTCCGTCGTCGCCTTGTAGTCCGAATAGGCGAAGGCGATGCCGCCGAGCCCGCCTGCCGAGGCCATCGCGGTGGCCGATGTCGAGAAGCTGTTGGTGTTGCCTGCCGTGACGGTGACGTTCGAGTTCCAGGCGCTGTTGATCGTCGCGCCCGAATGCACCTTCGCCGTGGTCGTCACGTCGACGGCGCCATAGGCCACGGTCGCCGCGACCACGGTCTGGCCGGTGGTGATCGTCAGCGCGGTCGCCATCAGGTTGACGTCGTTGCGCGCGGTCACCGCGAGGTTTCGCCCGACATTGATCGTCGCGCCCGAGGCGATGTCGGCCTTCACCGTGCCGGCGATCTCGCCGATCGAGACCGCCGCGCCCCAGGGGAAATTGCCCGACAGTGTGATCGCCGGCAGCGATGCGTCCTGCTCGCCGGTGGCCTCGAGCTTGACGTCGCCCGTGGCGGTGATGGTCGCGCCGTTCTCGATCTCGATCTTCGAGGTGATGTCGCTACCGACATACGCGCCGTTCAGCCCGAACATCGCGCCACCGAGCGTCTGCGCGGCCATCGCGACCAGCGTCCCGGCATTCGGGTCGATATAGGAGGCGATCGCGGTCGCCGATGCCTGCATCGTCACGTCGCGGCCGCTTATCGTGCCCGAGACGATGATGCTGGCATTGGCGTTGGCCCGGCCGGCGATCAGCGTCTGCGACTGGCTGGCCTCGAGCAGGATGTCGCCGGCATTTTCGCCGCTGCCGGCGCTCACCCCGGCGAGCAGCTTGCCCCTGACGGTGATCGCCGGCGCGACGAGCGTGATCGAGCCGGAATGGCCGAGCGACGGATTGGCGACGGAAAGCTCGCCATTGCCCCGGTTGAAGTTGCGGGTGTCGATGATCCCGTCGCCGAGGATCCTGATGCTGTTCGTCGCCTCCAGCGACACGTTCGTGCCGTTGGTGATCATGTTGGCGCTGCCGCCGGTGCCGATCACGATGTCGGTTGGGTCGATATAGAGCAGGCCGGCCTTGCCGTTGCGGGCCGAGAGATCGACGTCGACTGCGCCCAGAGTCACGGTCTGCTTGGCGCTGAGCTCGAGGAAGCCGCCATCGCCGCTGGTGCCCGCGGTGCCGCGGAAGCGGGCGCCGGCCTCGACGTCGAGATCCGTGCCGGCGAAGACGATCGCCGAGCCCGCCTTGCCCGCTGCATCCCGTGCCGCGCTGACATCGAGCGTCGCGCCGCGCGCGATCGCGATCGCCGCATCTGAGGTGATCGAGACCTTGCCGCCCTCGCCGGTATTGACCGCGCCGGCAGCGGCAGGGCCAGCCTGCCTTGGCGCCGTGCCGGTGGCGCTGATCTGCGCCGTCTGCGCGACGGTGGTTCCCTTGCCCGAGCGGATCGCGACGGATCCGGCGCCGCGCCTTGCCGTCGCATTGGCGCTGAGCCGGCCCGACACGCTCGCGGTCCCGGCCGCGACGATCTCGATGCCGCCGCCCTTGCGCGCCACCATCGCCCCGCCATGGCGCAGCCCTGCAGTGTTGACGCTCTCGGAGAAGGCCGCCTGGTGCCGCCGGCGGCGCTCGCCAAGATCGACCGACGCGGCATTGGCCTTGATCTGTCCGGCGACGCTGACCGAATGGCCGTGGAGCGTGACGCCGCGCCGGGCGTTGATCGTGCCGTCGATGGTGATCCGGCCATCGGGCGAGATCGGCACGTCATTGGCACGGAGCCTCGCCGCCATGGCCTCGTTGACCACGCCGTCACGTCCGATCACCTGGTCGAGGAAGTCGCGCGTCGGCGTGTTGACGGTGAGCTGGCCGGTATTGATCACGCCCTGCGGCCCGACCGTGAAGCCGGCCGAATCCGAGAAATAGATATGGCCGCCGATCTGGCCGTTCCGATAGGAATTCAGGATGCCGTTGACGACGACGGGGCCGTCCCGGACGATGTTGACCAGCGCGCTCGTATTCTGCGGCAGGTGCATGTTGACCGTGGTTCCGGCCGCCTGCTCGAAGCGCGAGAAGGAGTTGTAGCCGGCCCCGGTCGCAACGGTCTGCGTGGTGATCGTCGTCGTGCTGCCGCTGACTGCGACATTGGTCTGGGTGCGCCCGTCCGGCGTGATAATGTTCTGCGCGAAGGCGGGTGCGTTCCACAGCGCCAGCGCCATGGCCTGCCCGACGAGGCAGCGCTGGCGCCAGCGCGCCAGGATCGACCGCGACTGGTCGGCGCGTGCGGCTTCATGGCTTGCGCCGGTGCGCACCAGAATCGCCGGAGCGGGTTTGGCGGCGCGACGGCGCGACATGGTCAGAGCCTCTCCTTGGCGAGCGCGTCGAGCGCCGGATCGAGGCCGCGGGTCGAAAGCGGCAGGGTCAGGTCGCGACCGGCGGCATCCCTGAAGACGATTCGCCCGGCGTCGCCGGCCTTGCGCCATTGCTTGAGCATGTCCTCGCCGGGCTGCGCATCGGCGAAGCAGCCGCTCGCGATGCAGCGACGCCACGGCAGGTCGAGCGGCTTGGGGTCCTTGTCGCCGATGGCGATCTGAACGCTGCTCGGGAAGGTCACGCTGACCGGCATCACGGCGGTGATGCGCAGCGGGTCGGCGGCGGCCATGCGCCCGATCGCGATCTGCGCGATCGGCGTCTGCTGGCCCTGGGCCTGCAACACCAGCGCGACCTCGCAGACGCGCGGCGCCTTGGCGCTGTCGAGGCGCTGGCAGCGCAGCGTCCAGTCGCCGAAGCTGGCGGTGGTGACGCTCGGCTCGGCCGGGACCTGAACGGCAGCCGGCGTGGCTGCCGGAGCCGTCGCGAGCGTGTTCCCCGGCTTCGGCGCAGGCGCCTGGGCGGTGGCTGCAGCCGAAATGAGGATAATCGAAGCCGTCATCCACAAATGCCGGATGCTGCTGGCTTTCTTGCGTCCTGTCGTCACGCCTCACCTCAACCAGGCCGGGCCGCCGGCGGCGCCGGTCGGTACTGCTTCAAGGCCGGAGGCGTCGCGAAGCCCGGACACGGCACCACCCCGCTCCGCTCGTGGCAGTGCGAAAGTGTGCGGGCCGTGCCCGGTCAGGCACAGCAACAGGCTGTCGCGGCAGGAGCCCCCCGGCCGTTCGATGATCAAGAATTCTCAGATTGCACGTTACTGTGCAATACGTGTGTCAAAAATGGTCAGTGAAGCAGAGGCCGCCGTAAGGCACCGATCCTCAGATCAGCGCTTGCCGCGAGCGGCCGCGCGGACCCGCTACCGCGAGCAGGATTGCGCTGAGACCGAGCGCCGCCGCGATCAGCGCGAACATGCCCCAGACGCCGGCACCCCTGATGATCGCGAAGCAGATGAGGGGGACGATGATCGAGACGAGCCGGCCCATGCCCCAGGCCATTGCGGTGCGCGAGGCTCTCAGCCGTGTCGGGATGATCTCGGCCGCGTAGATGGCCAGGATCGAGGCATAGACCGCGCTGAGCAGGGCGAAGCTGATGCCGAGGCCGACGAGGGCGGCGAATTCCGTCGCCTCGGCGAAGAAAAGACCCAGCACGGCCATGGCGCAGGCGCAGATGATCAGGCTCGCCTTCCGGCTGATCCGGTCGATCAGGGGCGCGACGAGCAGGTTGCCGATCACCGGACCGAACATGATCAGCCCGGCTGCGACCACGGATTCGTTGATGCTGAACTGCTTGCTGACCATGATCGCCCCGCTCATCAACGGAAAGCCGATGGTCGCCCAGGGGGCGAGCGCATAGAGACAGCAGAGCAGGACGAACCTGCGGCCGGTCGTGCCGGGCTCATCGTCGGCGCGGGCGTTCGGCGCGCTCGGTGCCGGTCCGGCGGTTTTCCACAGGATTGTTCGACCGAAGCGGCTGAGCGCCGTTTCGGCCTCCGCGAGGCGGCCGGCCGCGGCGAGCCAGCGTGGCGATTCAGGCAGCAGGCTCAGGAGGGCGGCGGCGAGCGCCGCCAGGACCGCGCCTGTCCCGACCGCCCAGCGCCAGCCCTCGATGCCGATCCAGGTGGGGGAGGCCGCGCGCAGCAGCAAGATCAGGGCCGGCGCACCCAGGAAGGCCAGGCCGGCGCAAAGGCAGGACATGGTTCCGCGCAGCCGCGGTGGCATGATGTCGGCCAGATAGGCGGCGATCAGCGGCGGGCAGGCCCCGATGCCGAGACCCGAGAGGAAGCGGTAGCCGATCAGGCTCGTCGAGCTGTCGCTCGCTGCTGCGGCGAGCGAGCCGATGGCGACGAAGGCCAGTGCCGCCTGCAGCGCCAGGCGCCGGCCGACCCGGTCGCCAAGCAGGCCGAAGATCGGCGCCCCTATGGCGCCGCCGGCGAAGATCGCGGCGAGGAACACCGAGAGTTCGGTCGGCGTCATCGTGCGGGGCGGCGCCTGGAACACCGCGCCCAGAGCATTGCCGAGCGCGACCTCGGCGATGTCGGCGAAGAGCGCGAGCGTGACGACGGCGAAGATCGCGAGCCTGAGCCGGCAGAACGGCAGCGCATCGAGCCGCTCGCCGACCGTCGGCACCGGCAGGCTCGATGCCGGCGATGCCGTGTCCCCAACCTTGTTCAACACGGGGAACCGCTCCGCTCTGCGAGGGCTGCGTCCGCGACGGCCGGCAGGGCAGCGCGGCCGTCGAAGTTGGTGGCCGCGTCGAACGCGTTGCCGATGACCGCGAGTTTCGCGGCCTGCACCTGCGCATAGCCGGCGCGGAAGCCCTGGGAGAGCCAGATCGGCGAGCGTCCGGCTGCGCCGCACCAACCGAGGCTGCCGATCGCGATGGCCGCGGCGAGCGTTCGCCCGGCATGGGTCCGCGAGACGTCGAACGGCCGGGCGAGGGCGGAGACCGAGGTCACGTCGGTGATGGCCCTGTCCACGTCGCGCGCCGCCGCCATGTCGAGGCCCGCGATGAGCCGGTCCATCAGGCTTCCGCCCTCGTCCACGGAGGCGAACACCGCATAATCTGGCGCCGGGGTGCGGATGATGCTGCTGGCCAGAAGCCCGTCTGCGACCGCGGGCTGCATGCGCGGCAGGAACTCGGCGCCAGCCTCCCGAAGCTGGGCGGCGCGGCTGCCGCCGTCGAGCGCGTCGAGCGCCGCCAGATGCGCATGATGCCATTCGGTCAGCGCCCAGAGGACCGCCGGCGCCGGCATCGCGAGCACGCCGGCGGAGCCGATCGCCGTCCGGGTCGGCAGTATGATGCCGTATTTCAGCGCCTCGGCGAAGAACGCCTGGGCCGTGTTTCGGCTGGCAAGGCGATGCGCCAGCGCATCCTCGACGAATTCGCGCCGCGACACGCCCGCCCGACCTGCCGCTGCACTACGGAAATAGCGCGAGAGCGCGGCATGCGACATCAGCCAGCGTTGTTGGGTGGAGAACTGGGCAGCCAGTCGCGGCGCGGCCTGCTGCAACGCCTGGAAGCTGCTGGCGAGCCGGTGGACGACCCGATCGAACTCCGGATGCGCCAGCATCCGTTCGATCTCCGCTGCCGCTGTCTGCATCCATTATCCCCGGCATGGCGCAGCGTTCGTCGGCGCGACTTCTTCAGCTTTTCTTAACGTAAACCATCCGTTGTTCAAGAAGTCATGACCGCCTTGCCGCGATGGCGGGCCCGGCCCGTCTTCCGCGTGCCGAACCTGGCCGATCAGGCGACAGGCCCGGTGGCGCCGTAAAGGAGCGCGCGGACCATGCTCTCATAGCGCAGATGGAGCTTGTCGGGGGCTATTGGCGGCAGGCTCTGGTTGGTGCCGCGGGCACCGTCGGCGAGCAATTGCGCCAGATCCTCTGCTCTGCCGTCCGGCTTGAGGCGCAGAAGGCCCTTGGCCTGCATCTCGGCGATGAGGCCGGCGAGCTCCGCCTGGAAGGCGACGGCGGAGGTGATCATCAGATCGCGGCAGCGCCGGAAGGCCTGGTCGTTGATCTCGATGGCGTGTGGCGAGGTCGCCAGCCGGCGGCGGGCATGGCCATAGCGCGTGTCGAGAATCGCCGCGAAGATCGCGACAGGATCGCCCTGATCGTCCAGGACGGCCCGGCCCGCAACCATGCCGGCCTCGACAGCGTCCAGGTTGACGTTCTCGATCAGGAAACGGAAGGCCTCCTCCTTGCCGCTGAAGTAGTTGTACAGCGTTCGCCGGGTCACATCGACGGTCTTGGCGAGGCCGATCATCGTCAGCTGCTCATAGCCATGGTCCAGAAATGCCCGCTCGAGCCGCAATACGAGCTCTGTCCGAGTTACCATCTAATCGTCCGGGTGTTCGGCGTGGAACGCGCTCCGGCAAGCCCTAGCGCGACAGGCGAAACTCGCGCAACCGTATGAGCTCCGGCCAATCGTCGTACCCCCATCGGCTTCGGCGGAGTGATCGGATGCCAAGATGGGTCGCCCGTCCGTCTGAAGCAAAAAACGGTCGCTTGCGGCTTCCTTTCCCGCCCGTTGCTACCTTCTTGAGTGGCGCCCGCAAGGCAGGCCGGCCTGCCAAATCGTGGCCGGGTTGACGCCGGGGAGCGCGACGATCTGCTTCCGGGCGCCGCAAGCAGTCCAAGCAGCGCTTGGAGATAGCGCGCGAATCATCGACATAGTGGTTCAGCCGGGGGGCTGCGAGGTCGATCGTATGCGACTTCGCACAAGTGACGATCGGCTGCCGATGTCCGCAACGGCATGACGATCGACCCTTCACAGCGGTGGCGTCTGCCCCCGATGGGAGCCCGGTTAACCGAACGATGGCTTTAGCAGCTTGCCGCCTTCTCGCCGCTGTCGGTCTCTGCACGGCCCTCGCCGCCTGCGGCGAGCATCGGCTCGCCGATTCCGATCTGACGGTGGCGACGCGCGCCATAGCCGTCGCGCCGAGCCGCGCGATCGTGATCCCGCCGGTGGGCGGCCCCGCGATCGTCTCCGTCACCCAGCGCAGCTACGACAATGCGGTCTCGCAGGAGATCCGGCTCGCGACCCGCGGCGCGACGCCCGGCGAGAACGCGATCTACGCGGCACTCTTCACCGCCGCCGATGTCGTCGAGACCGAAGGCGTCGAAGGCAGCCTGCTCAAGATGCCCTCGCTCGATGATTATGCGATCGCGCGCGAGATGGAGGAACGCCTGCCGGGCGTGGTGATGATGCCCTCGGCTGTCTTCGTCCAGAACAAGTACGGCCCGTTCGGCTACGCCTTCGGTCGCGGCATCGGGGGGGAGGCCTGCCTCTTCGCCTGGCAGAGGCTGGCGCGCGGGGACAGCTTGTTCCGGCCGCGATCCGGAGCGGTCTCGGTCAGGATACGGCTCTGCGATCCGCAGGCGACCGAGGCTTCCCTGCTGCGGATCGCCTATGACTACGCGATCAGCGGGTCGCTTTCGCGCTCGGGCTGGAGACCCATCGACGACGCGCCGCCGCCTTCGAGCGGCCTCGGCGAGGCCGGGGCGCCGGTCTACCCTGTCGTCGCGGGGCCGGGCTTCGGGGAGGCCCCGGAGCGTCCGTCGGCATCCGTGCGGGCGCGGCCGAGAACCGTTGCCCCGCGCGTCGATCCGGCGGAACCTCCCCCTCCGGATCGACGTATCGAAGGATACCCGATCGTTCCGCGCCCGGCGGGCCCATGACAACAGCACCCGTCGCTGGATAACCCGATGCGAACCGCGATCTACGTCATCGTCTGGGCCATCGTCGCTGCTGTCGTTGTCGCCCTCATCACGCTGCCGATCAGCCTGCAGGCGCATCTGATCGCCAGCACGATCGTGATCGCGGCCATGATCCTGCTCAAGTTCCTGCGCCCGCTCGGCGTCTGGCGGCTGATCGCGCTCGGCCTGGGGACGGCGATCGTCCTGCGCTATCTCTACTGGCGCACGACCAGCACGTTGCCGCCCGTCAACCAGATCGAGGATTTCATTCCGGGTCTGATCCTCTACCTCGCCGAGCTCTACAACATCGGCATGCTGTTCCTCAGCCTGTTCGTGGTCTCGATGCCGCTGCCTTCTCGCAAGGCGCCGCCGTTCGACCCCGAGAACCCGCCGACCGTCGACGTCTTCGTGCCGACCTACAACGAAGATGCCGACCTGCTCGCGACCACGCTCGCGGCCGCGCTTGCCATGGATTATCCGGCAGGTCGCATGCGGGTGTATCTACTGGACGACGGTGGCACGGACGAGAAATGTGCCTCGGCCAATTTCGTCGCCGCGGCTGCGGCGCGGGAGCGGCGCGCCGAACTGCAGGGGCTTTGCGCCGGGCTGGGCGTCACCTATCTCACCCGCGCGTTCAACAAGAGCGCCAAGGCCGGCAATCTCAACAACGGGCTCGCCAACTCGACCGGCGAGCTCATCGTCGTGTTTGACGCCGACCATGCGCCGGCGCGCGATTTCCTCACCGAGACGGTCGGCTTCTTCGGCGTCGATCCGCGGCTCTTCCTGGTCCAGACGCCGCATTTCTTCATCAATCCCGACCCGCTGGAGCGCAACCTCAAGACCTTCGATCACATGCCGTCCGAGAACGAGATGTTCTACGGCATCATCCAGCGCGGCCTCGACAAGTGGAATGCGGCCTTCTTCTGCGGCTCGGCCGCGGTTCTGCGACGCGAAGCGCTCGATGAAGTCGGCGGCTTCGCCGGCCGGAGCATCACCGAGGACGCCGAGACGGCGCTGACGCTGCATTCGACTGGCTGGAACAGCGTCTATGTCGACAAGCCGCTGATCGCCGGCCTGCAGCCCCCGACCTTCGCGAGCTTCATTGGGCAGCGCTCGCGCTGGGCGCAGGGCATGATGCAGATTCTGATCTACCATCGCCCGCTGTTCAAGCGCGGCCTCTCGCTGCCGCAGCGCCTTTGCTACACCTCCTCGGCGTTGTTCTGGATGTTCCCCTTCGTACGGCTGATCTTCCTGGTCGCGCCGCTGTTCTACCTGTTCTTCGGGCTGGAGATCTTTACCGCATCGGGCGCCGAGTTCCTCGCCTACATCCTCGGCTACATGATCGTTAACCTGCTGATGCAGAACTATCTCTATGGCCGCTATCGCTGGACCTGGATCTCGGAGCTCTACGAGTTCATCCAGTCGGTCTACCTGCTGCCGGCGATCGTCTCGGTCATGCTCAAGCCGAGCAAGCCGACCTTCAAGGTCACCTCAAAGAACGAGACGCTGGCGACGCGCCGGGTCTCCGAGCTGGGCACGCCCTTCTTCATCATCTTCGGCGTGCTGGCGCTCGGCCTCGTCGCGACCTACTGGCGCACGATCGTCGAACCTTACAATGCCGATACGACGCTCGTCGTCGGCTATTGGAACATCCTGAACCTGCTGATGGCCGGATGCGCGCTCGGCGTCGTCTCGGAGCGGCCGGAAGGGCGCTCCTCGCGGCGATTCGCGGTCGAGCGCCGCGGCGAGATCGTCGTCGATGGAAGGACCATCCCGATGGTGACGGATGATGCCTCCGTCGGCGGCGTCGGCATCCGCATCATGGCGAACGAGTACGACCGGATACCGAACGGCAGCGCGGCGCTGATCTCCTTCGAGACGACGATCGACATGCCGCGCGGCCAGTTGCCGGTCAGGGTGCAGCGCGTCCAGCGCGACGAAAAGGGCGTGCTGCTGGGCTGCCGCTACGAAAGCACGGAACCGCTGCACAGCCGGATGATCGCCGACCTCGTCTTCTCCGATTCCGAGACCTGGAGTCGCTTCCAGGGCGGGCGGCGGCAGAATATTGGCGTGACGCTGGGCACGCTGCGCTTCCTGCGGATCGCGATCTTCCAGACCAGCCGCGGCCTGACCTACTTCTTCGGCCTGACCCGCTTCAACCGCCAGAGGCCCCCGGTCAAGAAGGAAGCCACCCGATGACCGGGCGTTTCCTGATCCGCGCCCTTGTCGCGGCAATGCTCTCGGCCGGCGCTTCCCATGGTGGCGCGCAGGAACCGGCGAAGCCCGTGGCGCCGGTCGCGCCCTTCACGATCGCGCCCCCAGCGGCATCGCCGTCTTCCCCGGCTCCGGCACCGGCGTTGCAGGCGCCGGTCGCCCCGGCGCGACCGGTCCAGACGAATGTTTCAGCCTTCAGGCCGCTGCTGCCTGCGGCGCGCGTCAATCTCGAGGGCGAGGCCGATACCCGTACCTGGTCGTTCCATCTGACCCAGGACGAGGCGGGCGCCGATATCGACCTGAATGTCGCTTATCAGAATGCGCTCGTCGTCATGCCCGAGGCCTCGCGCCTGGTCGTGAGGGTGAACAACGAGCGCGTGCTGGAGGCGCCCGTCGCTTCTTCGGAGCGGCAGGCAAGCCTGTCCGCCAAGCTCCGCAAGGGGCTGCTGAGACCGGGACAGAACACGATCCGCTTCGAGGTCGCGCAGCGCCACCGGACGGATTGCAGCGTTGCCTCGACCTACGAGCTGTGGACGCGGATCGAAGGGGCGGGCACCGGGCTCGTCTTCAGAGCGGTCTCGCCTTCGTTGCGGCAGCTGCGCAATCTCGACGACCTGCCGGCGGTGGGCGCCGACGAGAGCGGCCAGACGACGCTCCGGATCATCGCGCCGAGCGTCTCGCGCTCGGTCGCGGGGAACCCGATCATGGCCGTCGCCCAGGCATTGGCCCTGCGCGGCGGTTTCAGCCAGCCGGTCGTCGAGGTGATGGAGCGCCCCGAAGGCGCGATCCGCGCCGGCACGCTCGCCGTCGTCCTGGGGATCACCGCCGAACTTCCCGAGGTTCTCGCCGAGGTGCCCGAACAGGCGAAGGGACGCAGCTTCGTCGGCTTCGTCTCCGATGCGAGGCTGGGGCCTTCGACGCTGCTCATCGCCGGCAACACCTGGCAGGATGTCGAGAACGCCATCGAGACGACGCTGACAAAACCCATGCGACGGCCGCCCAACATGACCCGCAGGGTCATGGACACGGCGAGCTGGCATCTGCCCGCTGCGCCCGTCATCACGGACGAGCGCGCCCTGTCATTCTCGGAACTGGGGATACCGACGCAGGAATTCACCGGTCGGCGCCTGCGGGTCCGGGCAGTCGTCGCCTTCCCCGGGGACTTCTATGCCGGGGCCTATGGCGAGGCGACGCTGTATCTCGACGGCGCCTATTCCCCCGAAGTGCGCCCGGGAGACAGCCATCTCGAAGTCTTCGTCAATGGGCGGGTCGCCGCCACGGTGCCGCTCAATGCGGCTGGCGGCGGCTATTTCCGGCGCTTTCCGATCAATCTGCCGCTCCGCAACTTCCGGGCCGGCATCAACGAGATCTGGTTCGAGGCCGTGACCGTCTCCGCAAGCGACCTCGCTTGCGGTCCGGGCGCCACGCTTCCCGGTGCGAACCGTTTCGCCCTGTTCGATTCCACCGAGCTCGCCTTTCCCGATTTCGCGAAGATCGGCGTGATGCCCAATCTGGCGGCGACGGCTGGCACCGCTTTTCCCTACTCGGTCGCCACCCGAACCTCGCTGATCCTGGGACGACAGGATGCAATGAACTACGGCGCGGCCGCCACGCTGCTTGCGCGGCTGGCCCAGCAGGCGAACCGCCCGCTGGCGATCGATGCGTTGAGCAGCACGAGCACGGCGTCGGGCCAGCCTACGCTGATCGTGGGAGCAGCCGGGCAGCTGCCATCGGGCGTTCTCCCGCGCGTCGGCGTCTCTGAAAACGTCCGCACCACCTGGCCAGCGCGCGCCGACGAGGCGGTCGTGGGGCCCGACAGCGAGGGCTCCGCCGTCTTCGATGCCGTCATCAAGAGCTTCCAGGGGCGGCATGGCAGACCTGTTACGGAAGCGGAATCGACGCCGCGGAGCAACGACGAGCTGCGCGATCGCTGGCGCAGTTCGCTCGGGGGACCGCTCGCCCGCTATTTCGTCTCCTTCGATCAATGGCTGCAGCGCACCTTCTCGTTGTCCTTCGCGCAGCTGCGCGTGCCGTCCGGCGCGACCACGCTGTACGATCCCGCCGCGGGCACGGACATGATCGTGGCGCAGGCGGTGGATCCGGATTCGGGCGAGGTCTGGACGGCTTTCGTCGCGCGTCGCACGACGGCGCTCGAGAGCACGATCGCGCGGCTTACCAAGCCGGGGAACTGGGCCGGCCTCTCCGGCAAGCTGACCGCCTATCAAGGCTCGCAGGGGTTCCAGGTGCAGGAACCGGAGAAGACGAACTTCGTCGCGACGCGGGCCTTCAGCCTTGCCAATATGCGCCTGGTATTGGCGAACTGGATGTCGAGCAACATCGCAATCTACGCGCTTGCCGTGCTGGTGGCCTGCATCGTGCTTGGCATCGGGACGTCCCTGGTGCTGCGCCAGGTGGGACAACGGTCATGAGCAGAATTCTTGCGAGCCTCGTCGCGGCAATCATGGCTTTCGGCATCGCATTTCCCGCCGCCGCGGCGATCCCGGCCGAAGCCTGGGACCTCTACCGGCAGAAATTCGTGATGGCGGATGGCCGCGTCGTCGATGACGTCAACGGCGAGATCAGCCATAGCGAGAGCCAGGGCTACGGGCTCCTGCTGGCCTATCTCGCCGGCGACCGCACGACCTTCGCCCGCATCCTCGCCTTCACCCGCACGGAAATGCTGATCCGCGACGACGGCCTTTCAGCCTGGCGCTGGGATCCGAAGGCGAGCCCGCATGTCACCGACATCAACAATGCCAGCGACGGCGACCTGTTGATCGCCTATGCGCTGGCATCGGCGGGCGCGGGCTGGAACATGCCGAACTACACGGCGGCGGCGCGCCAGCTTGCGCGCAGCCTGACCAAGGTCGCCCTGCTGAAGCGCAACGGCGAGATCTGGCTGATGCCGGGCGCGCATGGCTTCTCCGAGAAGGACCGCCCCGACGGACCCGTGGTCAATCCTTCATACTGGATCTTCGAGGCCCTCCCGGTCATGGCGCGGCTGACGGGCGACCAGAGCTGGATGCAGGTGAAGGCCACGGGGCTGCGGCTGCTGGACCGTGTCGCGAAGACGGCCAAGCCGCCGGCCGAATGGCTTTCGGTGAAGGGCGAGCCGAAGCCGGCCGAGGGCTTCCCCGCGCAGTTCAGCTACAACGCCATCCGCATCCCCCTCTATCTGCTGCGCGCCGGCCTCACCGAGCCCGCCCGCTTCGGCCCGATCCGCGCGGCATGGTCGAACGGAACCGCCACCATCGATCTGGGCAGCGGCAAGCCGGTCGATCCGCTTCCCGATCCGGGATATCGCATCCTGGCGGCAAGCATCGCCTGCGCGCTCGACGGAACGCCCGTGCCGGCGGAGTTGAAGACCTTCCAGCCGACGGCCTATTATCCCTCGACGCTTCACCTGCTCTCGCTCGCCATGCTCGCCGAGAGGTATCCGCGATGCATGTGAAATCGATCCTGGTCACGGCAGCGGTCGCCGGCACCGTGGTCTATGGGCTGGGCAGCTACTACGGCTGGCCGGCGCGGGGCGAGAGCCAGAACCCGCTGGAGAGGGCCCTGGCGCAGGAGAAGCGTACGGCCGAGGAGGCGCTGCAGCCCGCGATCGATCTCGCCCAGGCGCAGCGCCCGCCCGCCGGGCAACCGGCTCCGGCCCCACCGGTCGTCGACGAGAGCGCGCTGCGCTATTTCGCGCAGCAGGGCGACACGCGCCGCCTTGAGGCTGAGATGGCGCGGCTGCGCGCGCTTTATCCGGAATGGAAACCGCCGGCCGACCTGACCGGCACTGTGGCGCGGGTCGATCCCGAACTCGAACGCATGTGGAAGCTCTTCGGCGAGAGCAAGCTGGGGGAGCTTCGGGCCGCAATCGCCCAGCGCAGCGCCGGCGATCCGAACTGGCAGCCGCCGGCGGATCTCGTCCAGCAGCTGGATCAGGCCGAGGCGCGGCAGCGCCTCGTCAACGCCTCCAATGCCAAGCAGTGGGAACAGGTCATCCGCATCGGCACCGACACGCCGGCCCTCCTGACCTGCGCCAATGTCGATTCGCTCTGGCGCGTGGCCGAGGCCTTCGTCCAGACGAAGCGCCCCGACCGGGCCCGCGACGCCTATTCCTATGTCCTGACCAACTGCACCGATCCGGCCGACCGGCTGGCGACGATGCAGAAGGTGCTGCCGGCCCTGCCCGAGGAGATGACGCTCGCGCTGCTGGCGCAGGAGCGCAATGGCGAGTTCTCCTCGATCCGCGACGAGCTGGCGCGCCAGCGCATCGGCCGGGCGGCGGAGAACCCGCCGCTGACCGCCACGCCCGAAGAGCTGAGGCGCATCGAGGCGCTCGCGACCGCCGCAACGACGCCGGATGATGCGATCCTGCTCGGCTTCTACGCGCTGCACCACAATGATGCGGCGAAGGCGGTCACCTGGTTCAAGACCGCGCTCTCGCGCAATGGCGGCGCCAAAGCAGCCGAGGGTGCGGTGCTCGCGCTCAGCGCCGTCAAGGACCATCTGCAGGCCGAGGAGCTCGGCTCGCAATGGCTCGAGGCCGGAGCGGCCAACCGCAAGGCCTATCTCGATGCCGCGACCGCGCTGATTGCGCAGGAGCCGCCGCCGCGCCTGAGCGAGGCCATCGTCACGCGCATCGCCAGGACGGTCGGCTCCGAGCGCTATGCCTCCGGGGCCAGCGGCCTCGGCTGGTACGCCTATAATTCCGGGCAGGTCGAAGCGGCCGGGGAGTGGTTCAAGACCGCTCTAGGTTGGGATCGCAACCTCGAACAGGCGGCCTACGGCCTGGCACTCGTCCGCCAGCGCCTGCGCGACCGGGCGGGGCTGCTCGCCATCGTTTCGGAATGGGGCGCGCGCTCGCAGCGCATCGCCGATATCCTCCGCCCGGGTCGTCAGGCGGCGCCTGCGCGGGAGGTGCGGGAGATACCGCTGCCGGCCGCCGTGCCGGAGTCGGTCCCGCGCGAGGGTCCCCGGCTTCCCGCCCGCGTGGCGCGCGCCGCTTCGCCGCCGGCTGCGATCGAGGACGAGGTGCCCTCGCGATCCGCCGAGCCCGCCGCGCCGCGCAGGGCGGCCTCCGGCGGCGGCCGAGCGGGCGCCGCAGCCCTCGCCCAGGGTTGGCGCCTGCTCGACCTCAAGCGCCCCGCTGCGGCCATCGAAGCCTTCGATATCGCGCAGCGCACGGGCTCGGCGCAGGTTGCCGGGGATGCCGCCGCCGGCAAGGTCTATGCGCAGTTGCAACAGGGGCTGACGGCGGAGGCCAATGTCTCGGCCGCTTCGGCGCCGATCCCGCAGGCTCGCCGCCGCGAACTGACGGCGCTCATCCTCTCGGAGCGCTTCTACGCCCTGTACGACGCGAAGAACTACAACGCGGCGCTGCTGGTTCTGGGCGAACGCGCGCGCTACGCGCCGGAAACCACCGATCTGATGATGTCGCGCGGTTGGTCCTACTTCAATCTCGGGCGCTACGCCGACGCCCGCAAGGTCTTCAGCGCGCTCCATCGCGCCAACGGCTCGCCGCAGGCGCAGTCCGGGCTGACCGCGATCGACGAGGTCACGAAGATCACGCGCTATTAGCGCGGGCTGATTTTGCAGAGAAACTCGGGTCATCCCGGGCGCAGCGAAGCGCAGACCCGGTATCCATTGCTGAACTTTGCCCGGAAGCGCTCCGGAATGGGTCCCGGGGCAAGCCCGGGACGACGACGCGGATCCGTGGAAATCAGTATGCCCCAGCGGAGGCCGAGTTTTCGCTGAAGCGCGCCACGTCCCGGAAAGCCCGGGATGACAGCGGTCCAGAGACAGCCCGCATCCGCAAAAGGAAGCCGGCCAGTTGCCGCCTGATCCATATTGGCATAATGTATGCCAAGATGGATGCCGCCTCTTTGGGGCGTTAGCGGAGGGACCGGGCCGTGAAGATCCATGAGTTCCAGGCGAAGCACCTTCTTGCACCGTATGGCCTGACCGTGCCGGAGAGCGGCGTCGCCATCAGGGCCGAAGAGGCCGGTGAGATCGCGGGGCGCCTCGGCGGCGCCGTGATGGTCAAGGCGCAGATCCATGCCGGCGGGCGCCAGCGCGCCGGCGGTGTTCGGCCGGCCGAAACACCCGCCGACGCCGAGGCTGCGGCCGTCGCCCTGCTCGGCGAGGCGCTGGTGACGGACCAGACCGGCCCAACCGGCCAGATCGTCAGGCGGGTCCTTGTCGAGGCCGCTGTGCCGGGGCAGCGCGAGCTGCATCTCGCCTTGCTGGTCGACTCAGCCGCGGGCGAGGTGATGCTGATCGGCAGTTCCAGGGGCGGCGCGGATATCGAGGAGCAGGCGGCGCGCGGCGAGCTTCGCATCCGTGAGCTCAGGCTCGGGACCGGCCGCGAGGCGCGGGCGCAGGTCGTGGCGGCCTTCCTGGCCGGGCTGGGCCTGGAGGGCGCAGTGCATGAGCGGGTTTGCGCGCTCGTGGACGGCCTGCGACGGGCCTTCGTCGAGCTCGACGCCAGCCTGATCGAGCTCAACCCGCTGGCGGTCACCGACGCCGGCACGCTGGTCGCGCTCGACGTCAAGATGATACTCGACGACAACGCGCTGTTCCGCCACCCCGAGCTCGCGGCGCTGCGCGACGAGGACGATACCAGCGCCGTCGAGCTGCAGGCCCAGCGCCACCAGCTCAACTATATCCAGCTCGATGGCGACATCGGCATGGTGGCGAATGGCGCGGGCCTCGGCCTCGCCACGCTCGACATGCTCGTCGCGGCGAATGGCCGGCCGGCCAATTTCATGGACATCCGGACCACGGCAAAGAGTCTCGACATCGCCCACGGCTTCGGCCTGCTGCTCGATAACCCGGCGACGCGCGCGATCCTCATCAACGTCCATGGCGGCGGCATGCAGGCCTGCGACACCATCGCCGAGGGGCTCGGCATCGCCTTGCGGCGCACCGGTCGCTCGCTGCCGCTGGTCGTGCGCCTGGCCGGCAACAACGCCGATTTCGCGCGCTCGCGCCTGCAGAACTTCGGCTGCGCGGTGATCGACTGCCCCGACATGTGGACTGCGGCCTCGCAGGCGGTCGCGCTGGCCGAGAGGAGAGCCTGAGCCATGGCCGTCTTCCTGAACCGAGACACTCGCGTCCTCTGCCAGGGCATGACCGGATGGGCCGGCACCCATCACGTCGCGCGGATGATGGAATACGGCACGCAGGTCGTCGGCGGCATCACGCCGGGCAAGGGCGGGCGCTCGCATCTCAACCTGCCGGTCTATGACCGGGTCGCCGATGCTCAGGTCGAGACCGGGGCGAATGCGAGCATCGTCTTCGTGCCGCCGCCCAATGCCGCTGCGGCCATGATCGAGGCGATCGAGGCCGAACTGCCGCTGGTGGTCGCCGTCACCGAGCGCGTGCCGACGCTCGACATGGTCCGGGTGCGCGCGGCGCTGAAAGGCGCGCGCACCATTCTGGTCGGCGCCAATTCGCAGGGCATCCTGGTGCCGGGCGTCGGCAAGCTCGGCGTGATGGCGACAGGCAGCGAGCGTCCCGGCGGCGTCGGCATCGTCTCGCGTTCGGCCTCGCTGACGAGCGAGGTCGTGGCGCAGATCACCGCCGCCGGCCTCGGCCAGTCGACGACGATCGGCGTCGGCGGCGACCCCATCCACGGCATCGGCATGCGCGAATGCCTCGAGCTGCTGCTGGCGGATGTCGACACGCAGGCCGTGGTGCTGATCGGCGAGATCGGCGGCACGGAGGAGGAGGAGGTCGCCGAGTATGTCGCGGGGCTGCGGCCGTCCAAGCCGGTCATTGCGCTGATCGTCGGCCGCGAGGCGCCGCTCGAGCGCCGCATGGGCCATGCCGGGGCTCTGACCCTGCGCGGCAGGGGCGATGCGGCCGGCAAGATCAAGGCGCTGGAATCGGCCGGCGTACGGATCGCCCCGAGCGCTCATCTGGTGGGGGAGACGGTCAGGCAGGCGCTGGCCGGGCGGGGGTGAGTTTTCACGGGCCTTTGGCCTCATTGCGAGGAGCGCAAGCGACGAAGCAATCCAAGGGGGCGTAGAGCGCTGCCGCTCTGGATTGCATCGCTGCGCTTGCAATGACGGCAACAGCCTCTTCGGACGCGCTGGTGCGACTGGCCTCACTCCCGCGCCGGCAGCTGCCCGCCGATCGATAGCGTGATCTCGTCGGCGGCTCGGCGCACCATCGGGCCGTAATCGTCGAGCTTGCGCGGGGTGACGCGGACGGCCGGCCCCGATACCGACACGCCCGCTATCGCCTCGGCATGCTCGTTGAAGATCGGCGCGGCGACGCAGCGCATGCCCAGCGTGCGCTCCTCGTCGTCGAGCGCCCAGCCGCGCCGGCGCCCCTCCGCCAGCTCGCGCAGGAACCGGCCGAGATCGGTGATGGTATGCTCGGTGAAGCGCTCCAGGCGCCGCAGCGCGCAGATCTGGCGCACGCGATGTTCGGGGAATTCGGCCAGCAGCGCCTTACCCACGCCCGAGGCATGCATCGCGCCACGGCTGCCGGCGCGGAAGAAGGCGCGCAGCGTGTCGTGGCTCTCGACCTGCGAGATGAACACCACCTCGCCATTGTCCTCGATCCCGAGATTGACCGTCTCGCCGCTCGATTCCATCAGCGCGTGCATCATCGCGCGCCCCATGCTCGCGATGCGGCGGTTGCGCAGGAAGGCCGAGCCGGTCTTGAAGGCGCCGACGCCGACCAGCCAGAGCCCCCGCTCCATGTCGTGCTGGACATAGGCGCGGACCTCCAGCGTCAGCAGGATGCGGTGGACCGTCGAGGCCGAGACGCCGGAGCGCCGGCTGAGCTCGCTCAGCGTCAGCCCGTCCTCCTCGGCCAGGATCTCGAGCAGTGTCAGTCCACGATCCAGCGCCTGCACCGCACCGCCGGCGCTTGCGGCTTTCAGGGAGCGCGGCCGCCCGCGCCCCTTGCGTTGCTCGACGAGGCTCATGCGGATTCTCCCATAGACTTTCGTTCCGGCAGGAAAGCACGGTCGCTGCCGGTTAGCGAACGATAGGCGGAATATTTTTGCACCATTTGGGCCAGACCCAGTTCGGATAATCGGAAGTGTCTGTTAAAATATGAAAAATCGCCATCGCGAGAGGAATGAAAAAATATTCTGAAATAAATTGACCCATGCGTCGATCTGGCATCTCGTATACCAATCGAGGTTCTCTCGTGGGGAGCAGGCCATGCCGAAAATGCGGGCTATCGAGGCTGCGGTCAGTGTGCTGGAGCGGGAGGGCGTGACGCAGGCATTCGGTGTGCCGGGCGCCGCGATCAACCCGCTCTATGCCGCGCTGAAGAGCCGCCGCTCGATCCACCACATCCTGGCGCGCCATGTCGAGGGCGCCTCGCATATGGCCGAGGGCTACAGCCGCGCCGTTGCCGGCAATATCGGCGTCTGCATCGGCACCTCCGGCCCCGCCGGCACCGACATGATCACGGGTCTCTATTCGGCCATCGCCGATTCCATCCCGATCCTCTGCATCACCGGCCAGGCGCCGCGCGCCCGCCTGTACAAGGAGGATTTCCAGGCCGTCGACATCGAATCCATCGCCAAGCCGGTAACGAAATGGGCCGTGACTGTGCGCGAGCCGGCGCTGGTGCCGCGCGTCTTCCAGCAGGCCTTCCACATCATGCGCTCGGGCCGCCCGGGGCCGGTGCTGATCGACCTGCCGGTCGACGTCCAGATGGCCGAGATCGAGTTCGACGACGACACCTATGCGCGGCTTCCTGTCTACAGGCCCGCCGCCACGCGCCGCCAGATCGAGAAGGCGATGGCGATGCTGGAGGCTTCGCAGCGGCCGCTGATCGTCGCAGGTGGCGGAGTGATCAACGCCGATGCGGCCGAATTGCTGGTCGAATTCGCCGAGCTCACCGGCGTGCCCGTGGTGCCGACCTTGATGGGCTGGGGCGCGATCCCCGACGATCACCCGCTGATGGCGGGCATGGTCGGGCTCCAGACCAGCCATCGCTACGGCAATGCGACGATGCTGGCTTCCGATTTCGTGCTCGGCATCGGCAATCGCTGGGCGAACCGCCATACCGGCTCGATCGAGACCTACACGAAGGGCCGGACCTTCGTTCACGTCGATATAGAGCCGACCCAGATCGGCCGCGTCTTCGACCCCGATTTCGGCATCGTCTCGGATGCGAAGGCGGCGCTCGAATTGTTCGTGGCAGTGGCGCGCGAGCAGGAGGGCAGGGGGCAGCTGCGGAACCGCAGCGCCTGGGCCAGCGAATGCCGCGGCCGGCGCGAGACCATGCTGCGCCGGAGCGATTTCGAGCACGTGCCGCTCAAGCCTCAGCGCGTCTATGCGGCGATGAACCAGGCTTTCGGCCGCGACGTCTGCTACGTCTCGACCATCGGCCTGTCGCAGATCGGCGGCGCCCAGTTCCTGCGCGTCCACAACCCGCGTCACTGGATCAATTGCGGCCAGGCCGGCCCGCTCGGCTGGACCTTGCCGGCAGCGCTGGGCGTGCGTGCCGCCGATCCGGAGCGCGAGATCGTCGCGCTCTCGGGCGACTACGATTTCCAGTTCCTGATCGAGGAGCTGGCCGTCGGGGCGCAGTTCAACCTGCCCTATATCCACATCGTCGTGAACAACGCCTATCTCGGCCTGATCCGCCAGGCCCAGCGCGGCTTCGACATGGATTTCCAGGTCGGGCTCGGCTTCGACAACGTCAACAGGCCGGGTCTTGCCGGCTACGGCGTCGACCATGTCGCGGTCGCCGAGGGGCTCGGCTGCAAGGCGCTGCGGGTGCGCAGCCCCGATGAGTTCGAATCCGCCTTCGCCCAGGCCAAGGCCTGGCTGGCGGAATATCGGGTGCCGGTGGTGATGGAGTTCATCCTGGAGCGCGTCACCAACATCGCCATGGGCACCGAGATCGACAATGTCGTCGAGTTCGAGGAGGCGCTCGACCTACCGCTGCCCGCCCCCGAGCCCGTTCTGCAACCCGCGCAATGACGCCGGCCCACCCCCGATAACGAGAGAGGATGCGCCCATGAAGATCTGCATCTACGGCGCCGGCGCGATCGGCGGATATCTCGGCGTGATGCTGAAGCGCGGCGGGCAGGACGTGTCGCTGATCGCGCGCGGCGCCCAGCTCGAGGCGATCAAGGCGAACGGGCTGACGCTGCTCCACAAGGACGGGACGCTGACGGAGCAGATGCCGGCGAGCCGCGACCCGCGCGAGCTCGGCCCGCAGGACGTCGTGATCATCGCGCTCAAGTCGCATCAGGCCTGGGAGGCGGCAGAGGATCTGGCGCCGCTGCTCGGGAAGGAGACGGCGGTCGTCACCGCGCAGAACGGCGTGCCCTGGTGGTACTTTTACGGCCTGCCCGGTGAATATGCCGATCTGCGCCTGCGCAGCGTCGATCCCGGCGACCGCCAGTGGCGCGCGATCGGCCCGGAGCGGGTGATCGGCTGCACGGTCTATCCGGCGACCGAGCTCGTCGAGCCCGGCATCGTCAGGCACATCTATGGCGACCAGTTCGGCCTCGGCGAGCCCGACCGGCAGCCCAGCGCCCGGCTCGACCGTCTCACTGAGGCGCTGAAGGCCGGCGGGCTGAAGCCGCATCTCTACGACGACATCCGCAACGACATCTGGCTGAAGCTCTGGGGCAATCTCTGCTTCAACCCGATCTCGGCGCTGACCCATGCGACGCTCGACATCGTCGCGACCGACCCCGGCACGCGCGCGCTCGCGCGCAGCATGATGCTGGAGGCGCAGGAGATCGGCGAGAGGCTCGGCGTGCGCTTCCGCGTCGATGTCGAGCGCCGGATCAACGGCGCGGCCGGCGTCGGCGCCCACCGCACCTCGATGCTGCAGGATCTGGAAAAAGGCCGGCCGCTCGAGATCGACGCCCTGCTGACCGCGGTGCAGGAGATGGGCCGGCTGGTCGAGACGCCGACGCCCTTCATCGACGCGGTGCTCGGGCTCGTGCAGCAGATGGCGACGGTGAAGGGGCTCTATCCGACCTTCCCTCAGGAGGCGCTGGCCGAGCGGCAGGCTCCCGCCGAGGCCACGGTGCAGCCGCTGCGCCATATGGCGGCCTCGTGAACGACGGAGGCGAGGCCATGGCGCATGCGACGATGCGGACGGCTGCGCGGACCGAGAACAGCCCGGCGATCGCACATTGGCTGCGTTTCCTGCATCGGGGGCGCGAAGGCTTCGGCAGGCTGTCGGGCGAGACGATCGCGATCCACCATGGCGACATTTTCGCAGGCGCCGAACCAACCGGCGAGACCTTGCCTCTCGCCGAGATCACGCTGCTGACGCCGACCGCTCCCTCCAAGATCATCGCCCTCTGGAACAATTTCCACGCGCTCGCGGCCAAGCTCGCGGTGTCGGTCCCAGCGGAGCCGCTCTACCTGATGAAGGCGCCGTCCTGCGCGGCGGCTTCTGGTTCCACGGTGACGCGGCCGCCATCCTATGCGGGCAAGGTCGTCTATGAGGGCGAGCTCGGCATCGTCATCGGCCGGCGCTGTAGCCGGGTGAGCCCGCGGGAGGCCGGCGATTTCATCTTCGGCTACACCTGCGTCGACGACATCACGGCGCTCGACCTGATCGCGGCCGACCCTTCCTTCCCGCAATGGGTGCGGGCGAAGAGCTTCGACGGTTTCGGGCCGTTCGGGCCGGTGGTGGCGACGGGGCTCGATCCGCGCCAACTCACGGTCCGCACGCTGCTGAACGGGCAGGAGCGCCAGAACTATGCCGTCGCCGACATGGTCTTCCAGCCGCATGAGCTGGTCAGCCGTCTCTCGCACGACATGACGCTGCTGCCCGGAGACCTGATCTGCTGCGGCACCTCGCTCGGCGTCGGGACGATCAAGGAGCCGGTCAACACGATCGAGGTGACGATCGAGGGGATCGGCACGTTGACGAACGGGTTCGTGCAGGAGACGCCGGCGGGATAGTTCAGTCAAAAATCTCGGCGTGTTCGTCGACATAGGCCGCGAGGCCCAGCGTGTGCTCGCGGCACAGCCGCTCGGCCAGCGCGACGTCGCGCTTCTCCAGCGCCTCGATGATCTGCAGATGCTCGACGATCGAGCGGCTGGCGCGGTCGTCGCGGCCGATCGTCATCTGGCGGATGCCGCGCACATGCAGCAGCAGATTGTCGGTCATCTCGACGAGCAGCTGCGATTTGCTCAAGCCGATCAGCGTCTGGTGGAAGACGAGGTTGGCGGAGGAGTATTCGCCGACATGGTCGGACGGCTTGTGGGCCTCGTCGAAATCCTTGAACAGGGTGCGCAGCTTGCCGATCTCGGCGTCGCTGGCGCGCTCCACGGCGAGGCGTGCGGCCATGCTTTCCAGAGCCGCCCAGGCCTGGATCATCTCGACGATCTCGTTCTTGGTCTTCTTCAGGACCATGATGCCGCGCCGCGGCAGCGACTTCACCAGCCCTTCCTGCTCCAGCATCGCGACTGCCTCGCGCACCGGCGTACGGCTGACGCCGAGCTGCTCGGACAGCTGGCGCTCGTCGATCCAGGTTGGCTCCGGCGAGCCGTAGATGTCCATGTTGATGATCGCATGCTTCAGCGCGGCATAGACCTTGGTCTTGAAGGTCGCCTCGGGCGCGAAGCGCTTGAGCACGAGGCTCTGCGTCGCGGCGGCAGGCGGGGTCGTGTCGCTCGGGGCTTTCAAGGTCGCTGCTCCTGCATCGCAGCAGCGCATAGAGCATTGCGCGAAAAAGTGGAAACCGGTTTTTCGCAGGAGCAATGCTACAAACTCTTAGAATCGATCACGTTTTTCGCATTCGGACGGTTTCGTCCGAATGCGACGTGATCAAGCGCCGGTGCGGCGCCACGTCCATGCGGGAGGTGAAACCCGCTTCCTTGGCTACGGCCCAAAAAAGCGGCCCCGTGACCAGTTCGTCGCGGGGCCGTCAGGGGGGAGGAGATCGTATCCGCCAGTATGCCGACCGGATATGGCTCAAAATGCGGCAGTGGGAATCAGAAGGACCATTCGATTTCGGCGCAGCGCTTCTGGACGCCGACTTCGCCGTTGAGCAGTTCCACCAGCGTCTTGCCGAGGCGCGCCGGCGAGGGCGAGACCTTGATGCCGGCCGCTTCCATCGCTGCGATCTTGTCTTCGGCACCGCCCTTGCCGCCGGAGATGATCGCGCCCGCATGGCCCATGCGGCGGCCGGGAGGTGCCGTGCGGCCGGCGATGAAGCCGACCATCGGCTTGCAGCGTCCGCGCCTCGCCTCGTCCCTGATGAACTGCGCCGCGTCCTCCTCGGCCGAACCGCCGATCTCGCCGATCATCACGATCGATTCGGTTGCCGGGTCGGCCAGGAAAAGCTCGAGCATGTCGATGAATTCGGTGCCCTTGACCGGGTCGCCGCCGATGCCGACGGCCGTGGTCTGGCCGAGCCCTTCGAGCGAGGTCTGAAACACCGCCTCATAGGTCAGTGTGCCCGAGCGCGAGACGATGCCAACCGAGCCCTTGCGGAAGATGTTCGCCGGCATGATGCCGATCTTGCTCTCGCCGGCCGTGACGATGCCGGGGCAGTTGGGCCCGATCAGCCGCGATTTCGAGCCGCTGAGCATGCGCTTGACCTTGACCATGTCCATCACCGGGATGCCTTCGGTGATGCAGACGATCAGCGGGATTTCGGCGTCGATCGCTTCGCAGATCGCATCGGCCGCGCCCGGCGGCGGCACATAGACCACGGATGCGTTGGCGCCGGTCCTGGCCTTGGCCTCGGCGACAGTGTTGAACACCGGCAGGTCGAGATGGCTCTGGCCGCCCTTGCCGGGCGCGACGCCACCGACCATGCGGGTGCCGTAGGCGATCGCCTGCTCGGAATGAAAGGTGCCGTTACGCCCGGTGAAGCCCTGGCAGATGACCCTGGTGTTCCTGTCGATCAGAATGCCCATGCGTTTCCCCTCTTATGATTATTGGTTCTTCGCTGACTGCTTCTGCGCCCCGCAGATCGGAACGGTCTTTCGCTTCGTCTCCTTGGTTCTCACGGTGAGAGATCGGGGAATTCGCCCCGCCCTCAACCTTTCCGCACGGCGGCGACGATCTTCTGCGCGGCGTCGTCGAGATCGTCGGCCGGGATGACGTTGAGTCCGGAGGAGCGGATGATCGCCTTGCCCTCCTCGACATTCGTGCCCTCCAGCCGGACGACGAGCGGCACTTCCAGCCCCACCGTCTTCACCGCGGCGATGACGCCGCGCGCGATGACGTCGCACTTCATGATGCCGCCGAAGATATTGACCAGGATGCCTTTCACGTTCGGATCGGCGGTGATGATCTTGAAAGCCGCCGTCACCTTCTCCTCGCTGGCGCCGCCGCCGACATCGAGGAAGTTGGCCGGGCTTTCGCCGTAGAGCTGGATGATGTCGAGCGTCGCCATCGCAAGCCCGGCGCCGTTGACCATGCAGCCGATCGTGCCGTCGAGCGCGATATAGGCGAGATCATATTTGGAGGCCTCGATCTCCTTGGCGTCTTCTTCCGTCTCGTCGCGCAGCTTGTAGACGTCCGGATGCCGGTAGATCGCGTTGTCGTCGAAGGAGATCTTGGCGTCGAGGCAACGCAGCCTGCCGTCCTTGGTCACGATCAGCGGGTTGATCTCGAGCATCGCCATGTCCTTGGCAATGAAGGCGGCATAGAGCTTCGCCGTCAGGTCCTCGGCCTGCTTGGCGAGGTCGCCGGTCAACCCCAGCGCCTCGGCGACGGTGCGGCCGTGCAAAGGCATGATGCCGGTCGCGGGATCGACCGAGAAGGTCTTGATCTTGTCCGGCGTGTCATGGGCGACGGCCTCGATGTCCATGCCGCCCTCGGTCGATATGACGAAGGCGATGCGCGAGGTATCGCGGTCGACCAGCATCGAGAGATAGAATTCGCGGTCGATCAGCGAGCCGTCCTCGATATAGAGGCGGTTGACCTGCTTGCCGGCCGGGCCGGTCTGGACGGTGACCAGCGTGCGGCCGAGCATCTGCTGCACGAAGGCCTTCGCCTCGTCGGCCGATTTCGCCAGACGCACGCCGCCCTTCTCGCCGGCTTCCGGCTCCTTGAAGCTGCCTTTGCCGCGGCCGCCGGCATGGATCTGGGATTTCACCACCCAGACCGGCCCGCGCAGCTGCTTGGCGGCTGCCTCCGCATCCCCTGCCGAGAGCACGGGGAAGCCGTCCGGGACGGGAACGCCGAATTCCCTGAGCAGCCCCTTCGCCTGGTATTCATGGATATTCATGGCGGCCTCTCTTGGCGATCTCCCTCGGGTTCGGGGAGAGCGACCGGGCCGTTCCGCGGCGCCGGCCAGTCGGAATGCAAGGCTTCAACGATGTCGGGAAAGCCGTTCCCTGCCAAGGGCAGGGAACGGTGGTCACGCGCTGCGTGCAGCCTCCGACGCGGGATAGCATTCCGGCGTCGGCAGGGTCGGGATGTCTCGCTCAGCCCTTGATCAGGCCGGCGGCACGCGCCCATTTGTACTTGGCGCCGAGCACTTCGACCGGCGTCTCCGTGGTGTACGGATAGGCCACGATGCCGTGGTCGTAGAGCTTCTCGCAGGCCTTCTCGACCTCGACGTCGCCGACCAGCGAGGCGACGATCGGCTTGTCGATGCCCTTGGCCCGCGCCTCCGTTACGACCTCGATCATCTTGTCGGCGAAGACCAGCGGTGGCGTCACGATCGTGTGCCAGTAGCCGAGGATTAGAGCGTGGATGCGCTCGTCGTTGAGGCCGAGGCGGACCGTGTTCTGGTAGGTCAGCGGCGGCTCGCCGCCGGTGATGTCGACCGGGTTGCCGGCCGCGCCGAAGGGCGGGATGAACTTGCGGAAGGCCGCGTCGAGGTCGTCCGGCATCTTCATCAGGGTCAAGCCGTTGTCGAAGCAGGCGTCCGAGAGCAGCACGCCGGAACCACCGGCGCCGGTGATGATCAGCACGTTCTCGCCTTTCGGCGCCGGCAGGACCTGCACGCCGCGGGCATATTCGAGCATGCCGCGCAGCGAGGGCGCGCGGATGACGCCGGACGCCTTGAGGATGTCGTCATAGATCTTGTCGTTGCCGGCGAGCGCGCCGGTATGGGAAGCCGCGGCCTTGGCGCCATAGGCGGTGCGGCCGGCCTTGAGCACGATCACCGGCTTCTTCTTCGAGACGCGGCTTGCGACCTCGGAGAAGGCGCGGCCATCCTTCAGATCCTCGCAATGCATCGCGATGACCGAGGTGTTCGGGTCCTGCTCGAAGAAGGTCAGCAGGTCGTCCTCGTCGAGGTCCGATTTGTTGCCGAGGCCGACGATCGAGGAGACGCCCATCTTGGTCGAGCGGGCGAAGCCGATGATCGACATGCCGACGCCGCCGGACTGCGAGGACAGGGCCGCCTTGCCCTTGACGTCGAAGGCCGTGCAGAAGGTCGCGCAGAGGTTCTCCGGCGTATAGTAGAAGCCGTAGATGTTCGGCCCCATGATCCGGACATTGTGCTTGCGGGCCGTCGCCAGCAGCTCGTCCTGCAGCTCCGGTTCGCCGGATTCGGCAAAGCCGGAGGGGATCATCACCGCGCCGGGCACGCCCTTGCGGCCGACCTCGTCCATGGCGCCGTTGCAGAGCTTGGCTGGCACGGCGAAGACCGCGACATCGACCACGCCGTCATAGTCGAGGATCGACTTGTAGGCCTTGATGCCCTCGATCGTGTCGGCCTTGGGATGCACGGGCACGATCGTGCCCTTGTAGCCGCCATTGATCAGGTTCTTCATCACCGAATTGCCGATCTTGCCGGCCTCGTTCGAGGCGCCGATCACGGCCACGGCCTTCGGATGGAAGATTCGGTTCATCGCCGTGACGATGGCGTCCTGGTCCGGGCGGAAGCGTTCGACGCGTGCCTCGAAATTGCAGACGATGCGGGCATCGACCGCCGTCGCGCCGGATTTCGTCGCGAAGACAGGATTGAGGTCGAGCTCCTCGATCTCGGGGAAATCCTCGAGCAGTGCCGAGACCTGGACCAGGATCGCGGCCAGCGCGTCCCGGTCGACCGGCTCGCCGCCACGCACGCCGTCGAGCATCTCCTTGGCCTTGATCGAGCCGATCATGTCGAGCGCCTGCGCCTCGTTCACCGGCGCGAGGCGGAAGGTCAGGTCCTTGAGCACCTCGACGAGGATGCCGCCGAGGCCGAAGGCGACGAGCTTGCCGAAGGAGGGGTCGGTGATCGCGCCGACCAGCGTCTCGGTCGCGCCGGAAGGCAGCATCTGCTGCACCTGGATGCCCTCGACCTTGGCGTCGGCCTTGTAGGTCTTGGCATTGGCCAGGATCTTGTCATGGGCGGCGCGGGCCTCCGCATCGCTCTTCACGCCGACGATCACGCCGCCGGCATCGGTCTTGTGCAGGATGTCGGCCGACACGATCTTCATGACGACGGGATAGCCCATGCCGCCCGCGAGCTTGGCGGCCTCGTCGGCTGATTTGGCGAGGCCTTCCTTGGGCAGCGGGATGTCATAGGCGTCGCAGACCAGCTTGGCCTCCGGGGCCGTCAGGCCGGTGCGGCCATCGGCCTTCACCCCGTCGAGGACCTTGCGGACCGTTGCCTGATCGTTTGCCGTCTCGCGCGGTTTAACTTTGAGAGCTGCCTGGGTCACCATGATGCATTTCCTCCCGTGGAAATTTCTTTTGTTGATCCGTCGTCGCGCTGTGCCGTGTACCCGGCGCATTCGCTCGCAGGCCTTGTTTGGTATTTGGCATGCCAATTCGCGTGACTGTCAAGAGGGTGGACGAAGGACGGCAGAACATCTTGCTGGCGAGCTGCCGGCGGGAATCGCGGCCTCTCCGAAGCTTCTGGCATTATGCATGCCACGTGTTGGCACCTTGGAATCTTTCGGATATCGTTCGGTTTCGCCGCAAGTGTCGGGATAACGGCACGGGGCAGACGGGACCGAAACGTTCCGGAGAGGGAGACGCTACCGTCGATGAGTGGGCCGCACGATCAGCAGAGTCACAACGTCCACGCCTTCGAGCATCCCGGCCTCGGCCGGAAGCGGGCGCGCTCGACGCCTAAGGGGCGGCAGATCGAGCCGCGCGCGCTGCAGGAGATCGCGGAACTGCTCGGCGACCGCCCGCGACGGCGCGACCTGCTGATCGAGCATCTCCACCTGATCCAGGACCGCTGGCACCAGATTTCGGCGGCGCATCTGGCGGCGCTGGCCGACGAGATGAAGCTGTCCTTCGCGGAGGTCTTCGAGACCGCGACCTTCTACGCCCATTTCGACATCGTGAAGGAGGGCGAGCCCGACCTGCCGCCGCTGACCGTGCGCGTCTGCGACAGCCTGACCTGCGCGATGTTCGGGGCGGAAGACCTGCTCGAAAGCCTGACCAGCGCCGTCGGGCCTTCGGTCCGGGTCGTTCGCGCGCCCTGCGTCGGGCTTTGCGACCAGGCGCCGGTGGCGGAGGTCGGCCATCATTTCATCCATGCCGCGACGACTCAGGGCGTGCTGGCCGCGATCGAGGCGGGTGACACCCACCCGCACATGGCCGATTACATCGACTACGACGCCTATCGCACCGGGGGCGGCTATGCGCTGCTCGACAGCCTGCGCTCGGGCGAGCGCAGCATCGATTCGATCCTCTCCTTACTCGACGATTCCGGCCTGCGCGGGCTCGGCGGCGCCGGTTTTCCGACGGGGCGCAAATGGCGCGCCGTGCGCGGCGAGCCCGGCCCGCGGCTGATGGCGGTCAATGGCGACGAGGGCGAGCCCGGCACCTTCAAGGACCGGCACTATCTCAACACCGATCCGCATCGTTTCCTCGAGGGTACGCTGGTCGGCGCCCATGTCGTCGAGGCGAGCGACGTCTACATCTATCTGCGCGACGAATATCCGCTGGCGCGCGAGATCCTGACGCGCGAACTCGCCAAGCTGCCGTCGGGGGGCCCTACGATCCATCTGCGCCGCGGTGCCGGAGCCTATATCTGCGGCGAGGAATCCTCGCTGCTCGAAAGCCTCGAGGGCAAGCGCGGGCTGCCGCGGCACAAGCCGCCTTTCCCCTTCCAGGTCGGGCTCTTCGGCCAGCCGACGCTGATCAACAATATCGAGACGCTCTACTGGATTCGCGACATCGTCGAGAAAGGCACCGGCTGGTGGAGCTCGCAGGGTCGTAACGGCCGCACCGGCCTGCGCAGCTATTCGGTGTCCGGCCGGGTCAAGAGCCCCGGCGTCAAGCTCGCCCCTGCCGGCGTCACCATCCGCGAACTGATCGAGGAGTTCTGCGGCGGCATGCAGGAGGGCCACCGCTTCCGTGCCTATCTGCCGGGCGGAGCCTCCGGCGGCATCCTGCCGGCCGCGATGGACGACATCCCGCTCGATTTCGGCACGCTGGAGAAGCATGGCTGCTTCATCGGTTCGGCTGCGGTCGTGGTGCTGTCGGACCAGGACGACATGCGCGGCGCCGCGCTCAACCTGATGCGCTTCTTCGAAGACGAGAGCTGCGGGCAATGCACGCCCTGCCGCGTTGGCACGCAGAAGGCGGTGATGCTGATGCAGCGGCCGGTCTGGAACCGCGAATTGCTCGGCGAGCTCTCGCAGGCGATGCGCGACGCCTCGATCTGCGGCCTCGGGCAGGCGGCGGCGAACCCTTTGACCTGCGTGATGCGTTACTTCCCCGAGGAATTCATGACGAGGGATGCCGCCGAATGACCCAGGGCATCAGCTTCGAACTGAACGGCGAGCGCGTCGAGGCTCAGGCCGGCGAGACGATCTGGCAGGTGGCGCAGCGGCTCGGCACCGAGATCCCGCATCTCTGCTACTCACCGGAGCCCGATTATCGAGCCGATGGCAATTGCCGCGCCTGCATGGTCGAGATCGAGGGCGAACGGGTGCTCGCCGCCTCCTGCATGCGCAAGCCGAGCGTCGGCATGAAGGTCCATACCGCGACTGAGCGGGCCGAGAAGGCGCGCAAGATGGTGATGGAACTGCTCGTCGCCGACCAGCCGGCGCGCGCGACCTCGCATGACCCGACCTCGAAATTCTGGGGTTGGGCGGACAAGACCGGCGTCATCGAGAGCCGTTTCCCAACCGCGCAGCGTTGGGCCTCGGATGTCAGCCACACCGCGATGAGCGTCAATCTCGACGCCTGCATCCAGTGCGGCCTATGCGTGCGCGCCTGCCGCGAGGTCCAGGTCAACGACGTCATCGGCATGGCCTATCGCAATGCCCAGGCCAAGATCGTCTTCGATTTCGACGACCCGATGGGCCAATCGACCTGCGTCGCCTGCGGCGAGTGCGTCCAGGCCTGTCCGACCGGCGCGCTGATGCCCTCGGTCTTCCTCGACGCGGAGCAGACGCGCACCGTCTGGCCGGACCGCAGGGTCGATTCGCTCTGCCCCTATTGCGGCGTCGGCTGCCAGGTCACCTACAACGTCAAGGACGAGGCGATCGTCTATGCCGAGGGGCGCGACGGCCCGGCCAACCACAACCGGCTCTGCGTCAAGGGGCGCTTCGGCTTCGACTACATCCACCATCCGCATCGGCTGACCAAGCCGCTGATCCGGCTGCCGAACATGCCGAAGGATGCGCAGGACCAGGTCGATCCGGCCAACCCCTGGACGCATTTCCGCGAGGCGTCGTGGGAGGAGGCGCTCGATCTGGCGGCTTCGGGGCTGAACCGAATCCGCGACGGGAAGGGTCGCAAGGCGCTCGCCGGCTTCGGCTCGGCCAAGGGCTCCAACGAGGAGGCTTATCTCTTCCAGAAGCTGGTGCGCACCGGCTTCGGCTCGAACAATGTCGACCACTGCACCAGGCTCTGTCACGCCTCCTCCGTGGCGGCGCTGATGGAAGGCGTCAATTCCGGCGCCGTCACCGCGCCCTTCTCGGCCGCTCTCGATGCCGAGGTCATCATCGTCATCGGCGCCAATCCGACCGTGAACCATCCGGTTGCCGCGACCTTCATCAAGAACGCGACGAAGAAGGGCGCGAAGCTCGTTGTCATGGATCCGCGGCGGCAGTCGCTGTCGCGCCATGCCTGGCAGCATCTCGCCTTCAAGCCCGGCAGCGACGTCGCCATGCTGAACGCGATGCTGCACACCATCATCACCGAGGGCCTTACCGACGAACAGTACATCGCCGGCTACACCGAAGGCTTCGAGCGGCTGAGGGAGAACATCCAGGCCTTCCCGCCCGAGAAGATGGCGGCGGTCTGCGGCATCCCGGCTGAGACGCTGAAGGAGGTCGCGCGCGCTTACGCCCGCTCGCGCGCCTCGATCATCTTCTGGGGTATGGGCATCAGCCAGCACATCCACGGCACCGACAATGCCCGTTGCCTGATCGCGCTCGCCATGGTCACCGGGCAGGTCGGCCGGCCGGGCACGGGGCTGCACCCGCTACGCGGGCAGAACAATGTGCAGGGCGCCTCCGATGCCGGCCTAATCCCGATGGTCTATCCCGATTATCAATCGGTCGAGAAGGCCGAGGTTCGCGCGATCTTCGAGGACCTCTGGGGCCAGTCGCTCGATCCGAAGAAGGGCCTGACCGTCGTCGAGATCATGAACGCGATCCATGCCGGTGAGATCAGCGGCATGTATATCGAGGGCGAGAATCCGGCGATGTCCGACCCGGACCTCAACCATGCCCGCGAGGCGCTGGCGATGCTCGACCATCTCGTCGTGCAGGACCTGTTCCTGACCGAGACCGCCTTCCACGCCGATGTCGTGCTGCCGGCTTCGGCCTTCGCCGAGAAGGTCGGCACCTTCACCAACACCGACCGGCGCGTGCAGATGGCCCGCCAGGTGCTGCGCCCGCCGGGAGACGCCAGGCAGGACTGGTGGATCATCCAGGAGGTCGCCAACCGCATGGGCTGCGGCTGGGACTATGCCGGCCCGGCCGATGTCTTCGCCGAGATGGCGCTGGTGATGCCGTCCTTCCGCAACATCACCTGGGAGCGGCTGGAGCGGGAAGGGGCGGTGACCTATCCGGTCGATGGGCCGGACCAGCCCGGCAACGAGATCATCTTCGCGCAGGGCTTCCCGACCGAGAGCGGGCGGGCGAAGATCGTGCCGGCCAACATCGTGCCGCCGGACGAATTGCCGGACACCGAATATCCGATGGTGCTCTCGACGGGCCGCGTGCTCGAGCACTGGCATACCGGCTCGATGACGCGGCGTGCCGGCGTGCTCGACGATCTGGAGCCTGAAGCCGTGGCGCTGATGTCGCCGCGCGATCTCGGGCGCCTCGGCATCGCACCCGGCGGCTTCGTCCGGCTGGAGACCCGCCGCGGCGCCGTCGCGGTCAAGGTGCGCTCGGATCGCGACGTGCCGCAGAACATGGTGTTCCTGCCGTTCTGCTATGCAGAAGCCGCCGCCAACCTCCTCACCAATCCGGCGCTCGACCCTTACGGCAAGATCCCGGAGTTCAAGTTCTGCGCCGTCAGGGCTTCGCCGGCCGAGGAACTGAGCACGGCGGCGGAATAGCTCGGGCTGCAGGAGCAACGCTGCTTTCCGAGCGCTTCCAGGATTTCCGCCAGAACCACCGTCATCCCGGACAAGCGGCAAAGCCGCGCCGCTCCGGGATCCATCGGAGGGCTCCGGAACTCCACGATGGATCCCGGAGTTCCGCTGCGCTCCATCCGGGATGACGGTGCTGTGTCCGAGACGGCGTGGCATCCGCCAACGAGCCAGACACTTTTCTGTCTTTGCGAGCGGAGCGGAGCAATCCAGGAGCGGCAGAGCTCTACGCCCCCCTGGATTGCTTCGCTGCGCTCGCAAGGACGCGGACGCGCCGGCCGCAAAAGGGGAGGCTCCGCCGGAAGGATCGGGCGGTTCCGGCGCAATGCAAAAAAGGCGAGGGCGGCGCCTCCTGCGAGACGCCGCCCTATCCTCCCCAGCCGAATGAGACGCGCTACTCCGCCGCCGTCCGAGTCAGAGCCCCCGTGGCGCCCGAATCGAGGATCGCCGCGATGCGGGCCTCGTCGAGCTTCAGCACGTCGCGCAGCACCTCGTCGGTGTGCTCGCCGAGCAGGGGCGAACGCTTGACCTCGGTCGGACTGTTCGAGAGCTTGATCGGGTTGCCGACCGAGAGATATTTGCCGCGCTTGGGGTGGTCGACCTCGACCACCGTTCCGGTGTCGCGCAGCGACTTCTCTTCGGCGATCTCCTTCATCGACAGGATCGGCCCGCAGGGGATGTCGTATTCGTTGAGGATGTCCATGGCCTCGAACTTGGTCTTGGACATGGTCCATTGCTCGATGCGCGCGAAGATCTCGTTCAGCCGCGGCAGGCGGGCCGGTGGCTTGGCGTAGTCCGGATCGGTCTTCCAGGTCGGCTCGCCGATCACGTCGCAGATCTTCTCCCAGACCGGGGCCTGGGTGATGAAATAAATGTAGGCGTTGGGGTCTGTCTCCCAGCCCTTGCATTTCAGGATGCGGCCGGGCTGGCCGCCGCCGGAATCGTTGCCGGCGCGCGGCACGGCGTCGCCGAAGGGCAGGCCCTCGCCGAACTGGCTGTATTCCTTCAGCGGACCATGGCCGAGCCGCTGCTGGTCGCGCAGCTTGACGCGGCAGAGGTTGAGCACCCCGTCCTGCATCGCACAATCGACCTTTTGGCCGAGGCCGGAATGGGTGCGGTGATAGAGCGCCGTGACGATGCCGAGCGCGAGATGCAGGCCCGTGCCCGAATCGCCGATCTGGGCGCCGGTGACCAGCGGCACGCCGTCGCGGAAGCCCGTGGTCGAGGCCGCGCCGCCGGCGCATTGCGCGACGTTCTCATAGACCTTGCAATCCTCGTAGGGGCCCGGGCCGAAACCCTTGACCGAGGCGACGATCATGCGCGGATTGACTTCGTGCACCTTGGCCCAGGTCAGGCCCATGCGGTCGAGCACGCCGGGCGCGAAGTTCTCGACCATCACGTCGCAGATCTTCACCATCTCCCAGAGCACCTCCATGCCCTTGGGGTTCTTGGTGTCGAGCGTGATCGAGCGCTTGTTGTGGTTCAGCATCGTGAAATAGAGGCTGTCCGCATCCGGCACGTCGCAGAGTTGCCCGCGGGTGATGTCGCCGGTTCCGGGGCGCTCGACCTTGATGACATCCGCGCCGAACCAGGCGAGGAGCTGCGTGCAGGTCGGCCCCGACTGGACATGGGTGAAGTCGAGAATCTTGACGCCTTCGAGCGCTTTCATTGGATCCCTCCCTTATTTCTTCTTGAGTGCGCTTTGCGGATTGAGATTGCCGATGCGGCCGCTCTCGCTGCCGGCGGTCGGGTCGATCACCGCGTTGATCAGGGTCGGCTTGCGGCTGTCCATTGCCGCGTTGACCGCGCGCTTCAGCTCGTCGGGCGAGACCACGTTGACGCCGACGCCACCGAAGGCCTCCATCATGCGGTCGTAGCGCGCATTCTCCACGAACACGGTCGTGGCCGGATCGTCGCCGGCGCTGTTGACGTCGGTGCCGCGATAGATGCCGTTATTGTTGAAGATCACGACGCAGACCGGCAGCTGGTACCGGCAGATCGTCTCGACCTCCATGCCGGAGAAGCCGAAGGCCGAGTCGCCCTCGACGGCGAGCACGGGGTTGCCGGTCTCGACGGCGGCGGCGACGGCATAGCCCATGCCGATGCCCATCACGCCCCAGGTGCCGACATCGAGCCGCTTGCGCGGCTGGTACATGTCGATGATCCCGCGCGCGAGATCGAGCGTGTTGGCGCCCTCGTTGACGAGGATCGCGTCCGGTCGCTCCTTGATGATGGTGCGCAGCACCCCGAGCGCGCCGTGATAATCCATCGGCACGTTGTTGTTCATCAGCCGCGGCGCCATCTTGGCGACGTTCTCGTCGCGTTTTTTGGCGACGGCGCCCGTCCAGTCGGTCGGCGGGGCAGCCCAGGCGGCGCCCATGCCGGCGAGCAGCGCGTCGACGCAGGAGCCGATGTCGCCGACCACGGGGGCGACGATCTCGACATTCGAGTCCATCTCCTTCGGCTCGATGTCGATCTGGATGAACTTCTTGGGCGCGTCGCCCCAGCTCTTGCCCTTGCCGTGCGACAGGAGCCAGTTCAGCCGCGCGCCGATCAGCATGACGACGTCTGAGTCCTTCAGCACGGTCGAGCGCGCCGCGCCGGCGCATTGCGGATGCAGGTCCGGCAGCAGGCCCTTGGCCATGCTCATCGGCAGGAAGGGAATACCGCTCTTCTCGACGAACTGACGGATCGCGTCGTCGGCCTGAGCATAGGCCGCGCCCTTGCCGAGGATGATTAGCGGCCGCTTCGCACCCTTCAGCACGTCGAGCGCGCGACGGATCGAGTCCGGCGCCGGGAGCTGTGCGGGTGCGGCGTCGATCACCTCGACCAGCGACTTGGCGCCGGCCTCGGCATCCATCACCTGGCCGAAGAGCTTGGCCGGCAGGTCGAGATAGACACCGCCCGGCCGCCCCGAGACCGCCGCGCGGATCGCGCGCGCCAGGCCGATGCCGATGTCCTGCGCGTGCAGGACGCGGAACGCCGCCTTGCAGAGCGGCTTGGCGACGGCGAGCTGGTCCATCTCCTCATAGTCGCCCTGCTGCAGGTCGACGATCTCGCGCTCGGACGATCCCGAGATCAAGATCATCGGGAAGCAGTTCGTCGTCGCATGGGCGAGCGCGGTCAGGCCGTTGAGAAAGCCGGGCGCCGAAACGGTCAGGCAGATTCCTGGCTTCTTCGTCAGGAAGCCGGCGATCGAGGCGGCGTAGCCGGCGTTCTGCTCGTGGCGGAACGACAGCACGCGGATGCCCGCCGCCTGCGCCATGCGGCCGAAATCGGTGATCGGAATGCCCGGCACGCCATAGATCGTGTCGAGCCCGTTGAGCTTCAGCGCGTCGATGATCAGATTGAAACCATCGGTCAGCTCGCGCTCTACTTCGGGCGCGGCAGAAGAGATGCTCTGTACGACTGCGGACATCCCGATTTTCTCCCTGGTTTTTTGCTTGTTTTGCTGATTGTTCTGGCTCTCGACGTCGTCCGGCTCAGTCGAGCTGGACGAACTGTTCGACGTGCTGACGCAGCTTGAGCGTATGCTCGCGAACGAGCCGCTCGGCGCGCTCGCCGTTGCGGGTCTCCAGCGCCTCGACGATCTCCTTGTGGTCGACGATCGAGCGCCGGGCCCGGTCCCGCTCGAAGATCGTGCGCTGCCGGATGGCGCGCACATGGGTGAACAGCCCGTTGGTGATCTCGCCGATGAGCTTGCAGCCGGACAGCGCGACGATCGCCGCGTGGAAGCGGATATTGGCGTCCGAATACTCACCCATATGCTCTTCGATGTCGGCGCTGTCGAAGCTGTCGACGAGGCCGTGCAGCTCGGCGATCTCGGCATCGGTCGCGACTTCGGTGACGAGCCGCGCGGCCATGCTTTCCAGCGCGGCCCAGACCGTGATCATCTCCAGGATCTCGGCCTTGGTCTTGCGCACGATGAAGATGCCGCGGCGCGGCGCGATCCTGACGAGGCCTTCCTGCTCGAGCTGGGCCAGCGCCTCGCGCAGCGGGGTGCGGCTGACGCCGAACTGCAGCGAAAGCGCCCGCTCGTCGAGTCGCAGCTCGACGCCGGGATCGTAGATCTTCATGCCGCCGATGGCGGTCTTCAACGCATCATAGGTGCGGCTCTTGAGGCTCTGGACCTCCTCGATGGGCTGGATTTCAAGCTGGGCCTTGATCATTCGAAGTCGATTTCCATGCTGTTTTGGCTAGTCGGCTCCGTCCTGCAATCTGCATTCGGCGAGCGGTGGTTTCTGGCATACCATATAATGAAAGAAATGGGCGTGCAACGGCCCTAATTCGGCAATTATTATGCTGCAGTGCGGCTAGAATTGGCATATTGCATGCCACATTGTTTCATCCTAGGCTTACTCGAATAAGGCCAGTCGGTTCTGCGTTGGTCATTGCGCGGTCCCTGAACAAGGCCAGCCTATGGGGACGAAGCGCTATGGATGAACTGAACGCCCTGTTCGGCGGATTCGCCGTTGCTCTCAGCGCCTACCACATCATGCTCATGGTGATCGGCATCACGCTCGGTGTCGTCATCGGCGTCCTGCCGGGTCTCGGCGGCGCCAATGGTGTCGCCATTCTCCTGCCTCTGACCTTCAGCATGCCGCCGACATCGGCGATCATCCTGTTGACCAGCATCTATTGGGGGGCGCTGTTCGGCGGCGCCATCACCTCGATCCTCTTCAACATTCCCGGCGAGCCCTGGTCGGTGGCGACGACCTTCGACGGCCACCCGATGGCGCAGAACGGCAAGGCCGACGAGGCCTTGGTCGGCGCCTTCACGGCCTCCTTCGTCGGCGCCATCTTCGCCGTCTGCCTGATCACCTTTCTCGCGCCGGTGGTGGCGAAATTCGCATTGAAATTCGGCCCCGCGGAGTTCTTCGCGGTGCAGTTCCTGACCTTCGCCAGCTTTATCGGCATGGGGCGGGGCTCAGCGTTCAAGACGGTCGCCTCGATGTGCCTCGGCTTCGCGCTCGCCTCCGTCGGTCTCGACGGCGTCACCGGGACGCTCAGGATGACATTCGGGCAGGATGAGCTCCTGAACGGCTTCAAGTTCCTCGTCGCCGTCATCGGCCTCTTCGGCGTCGGCGAGATCCTCTGCTCGATGGAGGATGGGCTCAAGTTCAACGGCGCCACCGCCAAGCTGCGCATGGATGCGGTGATCCGCACTTGGAAGCAGCTACCGAAGATGTGGCTGACCTTCCTGCGCAGCTGCATAGTCGGCTGCTGGATGGGCATCACCCCCGGCGGTGCCACCCCGGCCTCCTTCATGGGCTATGGCATCGCCAAGCGCCTTTCGAAGAACGGGCCGAATTTCGGCAAGGGCGAGCTGGAAGGCGTGGTCGCGCCGGAGACCGCCGCCCACGCGGCCGGCACCGCGGCGTTGCTGCCGATGCTGACGCTGGGCATTCCGGGTTCGCCCACGGCCGCCGTCCTGCTCGGCGGCCTTCTCATCTGGGGGCTGCAGCCCGGGCCGCTGCTCTTCGTCGAGCAGCCGGACTTCGTCTGGGGCCTGATCGCCTCGATGTATCTCGGCAACGTCGTCGGGCTCGTCATGGTGCTGACCTGCGTGCCGGCCTTCGCCGCGATCCTGCGCGTGCCGTTCTCCATCATCGCGCCGGCGATCGTCTTCATCTGCGCGATCGGAGCCTTCACGGTGAACAACGCGATGTTCGACGTCTGGATGATGCTGATCTTCGGCGTGCTCGGCTATCTCTTCAACAAGCTGCGCTACCCGCTGCCGCCGCTGGTGCTCGCGCTGGTCCTGGGCGATCAGGCGGAAAGCTCGTTCCGCCAGGCCATGCTGGTTTCGCAGGGCGATGTCAGCATCTTCTGGTCGAACTGGCTCTGCGGCAGCATCATGACGCTGGGGCTGGTGATGGCCTTCTGGCCGACGCTGCAGACTCTGCGCGCCAAGCTCACGAGCAGCGGTCCCGTGGCTCGCGCGGCCTGAAGAGCCTCCGCGCGGTTCTCGCAAATATTCGCCTTCATGACTTTACCAACGCGGCGACAAAGCCGCCAATAAAGGGAGGAAGTGTGATGATCCGGAGGGGAGTGTCGAAGGCCAGAACAATTGCGGCAGCGCTGGCGGCGAGCGCCTGCCTGACCGCGCCCGCCCTGGCGCAAGGGTGGGAACCGACGAAGCCGGTGACGCTGATCATCCCGGCAGGCACCGGGGGCGGGGCGGACCAGATGGCCCGCTTCATCCAGGGGCTCGTCCAGAAGCACAACCTGATGAAGCAGCCGCTGATCGTGATCAACAAGTCCGGCGGCGCAGGCGCCGAAGGCTTCCTCGAGATGAAGGCGAGCGCGAACGACCCGCATAAGATCGCGATCACGCTGTCCAACCTGTTCACCACGCCGCTGGGCACCGGCTCGCCGTTCGGCTGGAAGGATATGAAGCCGGTCGCCATGCTGGCGCTGGATCAGTTCGTCCTCTGGGTGAACACCGAGGCGCCGCAGAAGACGGCCAAGGACTATGTCGAGGCGGTGAAAGCCGGCGCCGACCGCCAGTTCAAGATGGGCGGCACCGGCTCCAAGCAGGAGGACCAGATCCTGACGGCGGCCGTCGAGCAGCAGACCGGCGGCAAGAAGTTCACCTATGTGCCCTATGCCGGCGGCGGGCAGGTTGCGGTGCAGCTCGTCGGCAAGCATGTCGACTCGACCGTCAACAACCCGATCGAGGCGGTCGCGCAATGGCGCGCCGGCCAGCTGCGCCCGCTCTGCATCTTCGACGCGAAGCGCTCGACCTACACTGCCAAGGTCACCGAGAAGGAAGCCTGGAGCGACATCCCGACCTGCAAGGAATCGGGTCTGCCGGTCGAGTACCAGATGCTGCGCGGCATCTTCACCACCAAGAACGCCACGCCGGCGCAGGTGAATTTCTACGTCGACCTGATGAAGAAGGTCATGGCGACGCCGGAATGGCACGAGTTCATGGAGAAGGGCGCCTTCAACCAGACCTTCATGAGCGGCCCCGACTACGAGAAATGGGTCGCCAATGCCGACACCCAGCACGCCGACCTGATGAAGAACGCCGGCTTCCTGGCGACGCAGTAGTCGCAGGGGAACGCCATCGACGGATCGCGAGCGGCCTCTTCCGGGCTCGGTCGCGATCCGCCACCGCTGTCCGCCGCAGCCGAACCGGGCAGCGGCGGCCGGACCATCAAGAGCATCGAGACCCAGCGGAGGGGTAGAGAGACATGGACACCAATGACGAGGCCGAAGGGCGCGCGCTCTTCAGCTACCGCACGCTGGATATCGCGGTAGCGCTGTTCTTCCTTGTCGTCTGCGCGATCGTCGTGACCGACAGCCTGCGGCTCGGCATCGCGTGGAAGCCGAACGAGGGACCGCAGCCCGGACTCTTCCCGTTCTACATCGTCGTCGCCATGGGGATCGCCTCTCTCGTCAACCTGGCGCAGGCGCTGCCGCATACGGAGGACGGCGCGAAGACTGCGACGACCGTTCCGGGCATCAAGCGCATGGCGGCGATCTTCGTTCCCGCCGTGGTCTTCGTCTTCGCGACGAACTACATCGGGATCTATGTTTCCGCCGCGATCTATATCGGCGCCTTCATGGTGTTCTTCGGTAAGTTCCCGCTCTGGAAGGCGGCGGCGGTTTCGCTCGGCATCGCCATCGTGAACTTCATGATGTTCGAGGTCTGGTTCCTGGTCCCGCTGCCGAAGGGCCCGCTGGAGGCTGCCCTCGGCTACTGATCCGCACCACGGCATTTGCGGGGCGGCGTCTCGGCGGAGCGCCCCGCGAAGAGGACGAAGCGCCTGGCCCGGGAAAGGCATCCGGCCGTTTGGGCCCTCATCCTGAAGAGTGCCGCAGGCGCGTCTCGAAGGATGCTCCAGCGATCTCCTGAGCCTCTTGGAGCATCCTTCGCGATGCCGTTCCGATCGGAATGGCTCCACAGGATGAGGGCTCAGGGACCAAATACGATAGCCCTCGACCGCCGCATCATCGCTGCCCGTCTGCCGATCTGCTATGGTACCAAACCGAGCGCCCGCGCAGACGATATCCGAAGCGGTGAGGGGCAGTGGTCGGCTTGTTCGATTACATCTGGCGCAACAGCCGCCGTGAGCAGATCTGGATTCTCTGCTTCGTCGTCCTGTCGTTCCCGTTCTATTATTTCTCCCTCGACGTGCCGCGATACATCATCACGGACGCGCTGCAGGGGCGGGCCTTTGCCGAAGCGGGGGAGACGGCGAGGCTGTTCCGGGTCGCCCTGCCGCTGCCGGACTGGCTCGGCGGCCCGCGGACCCTGTTCGAGGGAATCGGGCTCGACAGGCTGTCCTATCTCTTCGCGCTGTGCGGGCTCTTCCTGCTGCTGGTCCTGATCAACGGCGCCTTCAAATACGTCATCAACATGCGCAAGGGCGCGCTCGGCGAGCGCCTGCTGCAGCGCCTGCGCCTCGACCTGTTCTCGGCCGTGCTGAACACCAGGCCCGAGGCGCTGCGGCGCATCAGGCCGTCGGAGGCTGCGACGATCATCAAGGACGAGGTCGAGCCGATCGGCGGTTTCGTCGGCGATGCCTTCGTGCAGCCGGTCCTCCTCGCCGGCCAGGCTTTGACGGCGATCGCTTTCATCCTGCTGCAGAACCTCGCGCTCGGGCTGATCGCCGTCGGCATGATCCTGCTCCAGGGCGTCCTGATTCCGCGTCTGCGGCGCGAGCAGATCCGCCTCGGCAGGCAGCGGCAGATCGCATCACGGGCTTTCGCCGGCAAGGTCGGCGAGGTGGTGGAAACCATGGCGGAAGTCGCCAACCACGGGACCTCGGCCGTCGAGAAGAGCCAGGTCGCCGAGCGGTTGGAGCAGCTCTTCGGCATCCGCTACCGGCTGTATGGGCGCAAATTCGCGGTCAAGGCTTTGAACAACCTGCTGGCCCAGGTTACGCCCTTTCTGTTCTACGCCGTTGGCGGCTATTTTGCCCTCGCTGGCCGCCTCGATCTCGGCCAGCTCGTCGCCGTCATCGCCGCCTATCGCGATCTGCCCTCGCCGGTGAAGGAGCTGATCGACTGGGACCAGCAGCGGCTGGATGTCGAGGCCAAGTTCCAGCAGGTGGTCGAGCAGTTCTCCCTGATCGCCGCTGCGCCGGTCGAAGCCGGCGCGGACGCCGAGAACGCGGTTCGCCTGCCCGAGACGGGCGAGATCGTGGCGCGTGGGCTGAGCGTGGTGAACCCCGCCGGCGACCTCCTGCTGGACCGGATATCGCTGTCGCTACCGCTGCAACGGCACATCGCTCTCTCCGGCGGGGCGAGCGAAGGCGCGGGCATCCTGGCCCAGCTTCTCGGCGGGGCGATCGCGCCCAGCGAAGGCTCGCTAACCATCGCCGGTCTGGCTCTGTCGGCCTTGCCGGCGGAGGCGCGCGGCCGCGCCATCGCCTATGTCGGGCCGGAACCCGTCATCCTCGACGCCAGCCTGCGTGACAACATCCTCTACGGCCTGCGCCGGGTGTCACCCGAAGTCGTGAACCCGGCCGGCTGGACGATCGATCCGCGCCGGGCGCATGCGGCGAACGAGGCCGAGCTCGAGCTGAAACTGGTCGAGGTGCTGCGCATCGCCGGTCTCGCCGATCCGGTCTTCCGCTTCGGGCTCGCCTCCAAGCTCGATCCCGCAACCCCGGCCGACATCGTGCGGCGCATTCCCGAGATCCGCGCCCGCATCCGCGACAGGCTCATTGAAAGCGGCGCTGGTGCCGTGGTCGAGCCCTATGATCCGGCCCGCTATGCCCGCAACGCCACGATCGGCGAGAATATCCTCTTCGGCGTGCCGGTCGATCCGGCGCTGCTCGGGGCGAACCTCGCTGGCCACGCCCTGACGCGGCAGGTCCTGGCCGATCTCGGCCTGACGGAGACGCTCACCTGGATCGGGCGGCGGATCGCCGCGACGATGCTCGAGATCTTCCGCGATATCGCCCCCGGCCATGTGCTGTTCGAGCAGTACTCGTTCATCGCGGCAGAGGATTTCGAGGAGTATCGGGACGCACTCACTCGCGTCGAGGCCGGCACGGCGGGCGAGGCAGACCGCGCCCGGCTGATCGGGCTTTCGCTGCTCTATGTCGAGCCGCGGCACCGTCTCGGCCTGCTCGACGAGGCGGTCGAGGAGCGGATCCTGGCGGCTCGCGCCGCCTTTCGCAAAAGGGCCTCGACGGAATCCGCCCATGCGATCGCCTTCTACGATCCGGAGCATTACTGTCCGGCGGCGCCCTTGCGCGAAAACCTCCTGTTCGGGCCGGTGGCGCATGCCGCGGCCGACGAGGTGATCCGCGACGCGCTGGCGGAACTGGGCCTGGACGGGGAGATCTACCGGCGTGGGCTGGAGCAGCCGGCGGGCTACGCCGGACGGCTGCTTTTCCCGGTGATGAAGGCGCAGATCGCGCTGGCGCGCTGCCTGATCAAGCAGCCGCAACTGCTCATTCTCGACAATGCCCTGGGAGCCTTCGGCCGGACCGAGGCACGGCAGATCCTCGGTCGCATCCGGGCCGCGATGGCGGGCCGGAGCCTCGTCGTCGCCGGCCGCGAGCTAAAGCTGGGCGACGGCTATGATCTCCACATCGCCTTCGAGGGGCCGCGCCTGGCGGCGGTGCGTCCGGCCGCGGCCGAGGGGCAGGCGCCCGTTGCCGAAGAGCGGGCGGATAATGACGAAATCCGCGTGCTGCGGCGCGTGCCCATCTTCGCCGGTCTCGATACGGCGCGGCTGAAGCTCCTCGCCTTCACCGCCGAACGCACCGTCTTCGCGGCGGGGGACGTGCTGTTTCGCCAGGGCGACGAGTCGGATGCGGCCTATGTCCTGCTCTCCGGCACGGCCGATGTGGTGATCGATGCCGGGGACGGCCCGCTGCGCGTCTCGCAGGTGGCGCAGAACGCCATCGTCGGCGAGATGGGGCTGGTCACGGACGATCCCCGCTCGGCCAGCGTGGTCGCGACGTCGGAGATCGAGGCGCTGAGGCTGCGCAAGGATGTCTTCCTCGCGCTGCTCGCGGAATTCCCGCAGATGGCGCTTTCGGTCACGCGGCTGATGGTCAAGCGGCTGCGCGACAACGCGGCGAGCGCCGGGCAGCAGGAGCGCTCGGGCAGCGGCAGGAGCGTGTGACCTGACGCCCGCTGTCATTCCGGATTCGTCGCTTCGCGAATGGCCGGAAAGACGGTGACGCTACGGCGAAACATACTCCAGTTCGAGCTTCTGTACCGGCAAGAGCACGCGGTGCGCTGTCGAAATCGTGCGAACCTGCGTCGGATGGGGAACGATCTCGTACATCCGGATCGACCGCGCTCCCTCCAGGTCGCGGTCTTGCAGGGCGGTGCTGCCCCAGGCTTGCGACTCGGCGATGCAGCCGGTGAAGGCGAACGGCGTGAAGACGGGCAGGGGAAAGGCGTCCCAGCCATCCGCCCCGTCCGGGCTCGGGCGCTCCATGATCCATTCGGCCGTCGCGCCGCTGATGCGGCAGGGGCCGGGCGCGAAGGCTCGGAAGGCTTCCAGCATCAGCCCTCGGGTCTCGTTCTTGAGGTTGCAGATCACGGATGTCTCGTCGAACACCGTGATGACCGCGCTGACCTCGTCGCCCGGGCAGATCGCCAGGCGCAGGGGCTGCTCCTCCGTCGCCTGGCCGCGGGCCCACCACTGGAACCAGGTGCGATAGCGCTGCCTGCGTGGCGAACCGGGCCAGCATTGCTGCTTCGTGCCGATCTGTGGCAGCGACGCGTCGAGATAGAAGCGCTGGCCGTCGAGGCCGATCCAGGTCGAGCTGCGATATTCCGGTTCGCTCCCGCCGAGCGGCACGGAGACGGTCGGCACCCTCCAGCGGCCCATCACCGAAGCGAAACTCTGCCCGTCCCGCGGGGTCACATAGCCGCCGGACCAGTTGGCGCTCTTCTGCGCCGGTTGCGAGGCGATCGCCGCGACGCCCCGCGTGATCGGCGCCGGCGCCGGCGCGACGGGCCAGGGCAGGGCGGCACGGAAGCGCAGCGGCCGGCCACTGGCGGGCCGCTGCAGGAAGGCATCGCGGAACGCCGCTGCCAGCGGATTCGCGCGCATCGCCTTGCGGGTGGGCAAGCCGAAGCGCTCGAGCTCGCTGTCGGATGCGCGGGCGGGCTCGAAATCGGCATCCGGCACGCCGAAGGTTTCGATCCGGATGACGCGCGACGTCGCCGTTCCACTGCGTGCGCCGTGCTGACCGGCGGTCATGGGAAACTCCTGTCCGGCGTCCATTCCCGCCGCGCCGCAGCGATGACGGCATCGCCGAAAGGCTGGTTGGCATAGTGGAGCGGTGCGCTTGGGCAGGCGATCAGGATGTCGAAAACCGCTTGCGCCAGCAGCCGACCTGCGGCGGAATCGCTCGGGAAATGCAGGCCGGCGATCTCGCGGTTGCGCGCGATGCGGTATGCCAGCACCTTTGCCGACTCCGTCAGGGCCTTGATGTCGGCGTCGGGCAGCGGCGGATGCACGATGTCGAGCACATGGCCGATGCAAAGGGCACTCAGCCAGGCCTGCGTCGCGTGTCCGCTCGGATAGGCCGAATGCCCCGGCACGGGCACTGGCGGCAGCAGCGCGGGGCATTCCCAGGAGGGCCGGGGCCGGTTGAACGCGTGCTTGAAGTGCAGCGCGGCGTAGGAGGCGAGCAGGCTGGCGATGTGCAGCACCCGGAAGGTCTTCGGATGCGATCCGGGCGTCATCGCCAGCAATTCCATGAAGGCCGTGATGAACTCGACATCCTGGCTCAGTATCTCGCCCATGGCCGAGGCGCGCTCGTCGCGCGCCATCGCGCAGAGTGCGACGATCTCAGCCTCCTGCTTCGTCGGCGAAGTTGCGTCAGCGGGATCGACGGCGCCGTTGAGCGCGAGAAGGATGTCCGCCAACGGCTGGTAGAGTGGCTCCGGGTCCCAGGTACGGGCGAAATGCGCCAGCACCTTGAAGGCATACCAGCGAGCGCCCCAGTTGTTGTCGTCGAACGGAACCGACGGTGCCTGATCGTCGTCGTCGCTGCGGAACTTGATCTTGCCGGCGGCCGTATCGGGCTCCCTGCGGATATGCACCGTCCGGCGCAGGTCGCGGATGCGCCCCTGCGCCGGCAGGCCGGCCGGATGGCTCTCCATCACGAAGGGGAAGTCGGCCCTGTCGGGCACGAACCAGCCGCCTCCCATGTCCCCGCTGATGCCTGCGTTTCCGGTGTTGCCGGTATTGCCCGTATTTCCGGTGTTGCCGGTCATGGCTCGCCCCCCACGATTGCTGTTGCGGCAAGGTCGTCAGGCTTCGGCTCAGGCGGTCGGCGTCGGCTCAGTTGGGCAGTCCCGCTTCCCGCAGATGCCCGATCCATTGCTCGAGGATCGGCTGGGCGAAGGGGCAGCGCGGCGCATAGGCTGTCAGGCGGAAGTCGGGTTGGACCCGCATCAGCCGGTCGGCAGCATCGGTGGCCTCGGTCATCCGGCCGGCTGCGGCCAAGCTTGCCGCAAGCGTGCGCAATGTAAAGCGGATTGAAGGGTTATGGGCGACGGCGCTGCGCGCCCAGCTCACGGCCTGATCGTAGTCGCCAGCGATGTAATGCGCTTGGGCGAGGATGCCCTCGTGCCAGAACCGGTAGGGGTCGGCCGGCGCCAGGCGCTGTCCGTTCTCGCCATGCTGCACCGCCAGCGGGCCGTTGCCGACGAAGCCGCGCGCCGCGCTGCTCATCGTCCAGGCCATCGCGACGCTGGGCCCCGCCTCGATCGCCTGGTCGAGGAAGCGCAGCGCGGTGACGCTGTCGCGCAGCAGATAGGCCTGGACATGGCCGTAGACGGCAAGCGCGAGGGCGTCGTTGCCGTCGCGCTCGATCGCCGCCCGGGCGCGCTCGACGGCGGCCTTCGCATCGCCGTCCGGGTCCGGCGAGCCGAGCTCGCCGACGCGCAGGACATGCCAGAGCGCGGCATAGGTGAAGGAAGGCGCGTAGGACGGGTCCAGCACCATCGCCTGCTGAAGCAGGCCGCGCGCCCGCGCGAAGCTGTCGACATCCATCTTGTAGAGCAGGTCGAGTGCCTGGAGCAGCAGGTCGTAGGCGGTCATGTTCTGCGGGTGCTTGCGCAGCGCCTGCCGCAGCTCGCGCTCGCGGATATGCGGCGCGATCGTCCGGACGAGCTTCAGCGAGATGCGGTCCTGCAGCTCGAACAGTTCGCGGACCTCGCCGTCATAGTGGTCGGCGCTGATCACGGCACCGTTCTCGTTCGCGATCAGCTCGGTGCTGATCCGGATCCGCCCTTCCGACAAGGCAACCGAGCCGTCCATCACGTAGCGGACGCCGAGTTTGCGGCCGACGGCCACGGGGTCGATCCGCCGCCGGCCGTATTCCAGCGTCGATCCGCGCGAGATCACGAAGAGGTCCTTGAGGCCGGACAGCGACTGGATGATGGAATCGACCACGCCATCCGCGAGATGGCTCTTGTGCACCGCGCTCATCCGGAAGGGCAGCACCGCGATGGACGCCCGCGCGTCGGTGCCGACCGCCTCCTCCCCGATCTTGCGCGCCGGCGCGGCCGCCGGGTCGGCGCGCAGGGCGAAGACGCGGACGGGCTGCCGGTGATTGCGCAGGAAGATCTCGCCCATATCGAGACCGAGCCCCCTCGCCGGCTCGTCGAGCAGCCGGAAGATCGCTTCCGACACGATGACGCCGCCCGGCTCGGCATAGGATTGCAGCCTCGCCGCGATGTTGACGCCGTCGCCGAAGATGTCCTCGTCCTCGACGATGACGTCGGCGAGGTGGATGCCCATCCGAAAGGCGATGCGCAGGGCCAGGGGCTGGTCCTGCGTCGCGGCGGAGAGCGCGCGCTGCAGCGAGAGGGCGCAATGCGTCGCGCCCGCGGGGCTGTCGAACGTCGCCAGGAAGCCGTCGCCCGTGTTCTTGACGATGCGCCCGCCATGCTCGTGTGCATGCGGCTCGATCAGGCTGGCGCGCAGGCTCATCAGGCGTTGATGAGTCGGCTCCTCGGCCGCCTCGCTCAGACGCATATACCCGACGACGTCGGCTGCGAGGATGGCGGTCAGATGGCGTCGCATCGTCGCTACGAAGCTCTCACAGCCGAGCCCGGTCCGTGCCGGTCGGGATTGCCAGTGCATCAAGCCTTGCAGGATGCTGGCATGAGAGCTCTGCGCGGTCCACCCATATGCTGGTCCATCCGGCATATGGGGAAGCGCGCGGAAACGCAGCTGTCCGCGTTTCCGGAGGAATGGGCGGCCTGCCGGCTGCGGCCCTTTGCGGCGCGCCTTATCGGGACAAGCCGCGCCGGCGGTCGTTATTTCGGGCCGCTGAACAGCATCTCGATGCGCGGCATTCCGATGTCGTTCAGCGTGTTGTCGTCGAGCGGCTCCGGCTGAAGGCGCGCCCGCCGGCTGTCCGCGCTGCCGATGAAGCGGCGGCGCAGCCGTCCGGCCGCGCGCGAAAGCCTGGCCAGAAAAGGGCATTCGCCTCGCCGCGGGGACGCTGCGTCGTCGCGAAGGGGTTCCTGGGCTGCTAGGGTCAGGGGCGTCAGATATCGATCCGTGGCATGGTGCATGGTCAGGCTCCACTCTCCGATCGGCGCTCGCCGGGACCGTGGAAGCCGGCCGCGGCTGCTGATCGCGATGGATTTCTGTGCCGATCCGGCCGCATGTTCTGTGCGCTGTCTCACTTAACGTCAGGTGGTTCAAAAAGCTCGAACCTCGAGGTCGCGGAATGAACGATGACCCCCGCCGCATTGCGAGCCTGTTGTCGGCGAACCCGTTCTTCGCCGGCCTGGCCCAGGATACGCTCGACAGGATCGCCGGCATCTGCCGGCCGCAGCATCTCGCGGCGCGGGCGGTCCTCTTCCTGAAGGGTGACGCGAGCGACGGGCTTTATGCCATCCGGCGAGGCCTGATCCGCATCGGCACGACCGACGATCTCGGGCAGCAGATGACGATGAACCTGCTCGGCGCCGGTGACGTCTTCGGCGAGATCGCGCTGCTCGACGGCCGCTCCCGGACCGCCGATGCGGTGGCGCTGGAAAGCACCGAGATGCTCTTCCTGCCGCGGCGCGACTTCCTCGGCCTGCTCGAGGGCGAGCCCGCGATCGCGCTGCATCTCATCGAGCTTCTCTGCGCCCGGCTGCGCGACGTGATCGAGCGCATGCAGGAGACGACCTTCCTCCCTGCCGAGACGCGGCTCGCCCGGCGCATTCTTGCGCTCGCCATCGACTATGGCAGCGAGGTCCATGCCTCGCAGGAGGAGCTGGCATCGCTCACCGGCGTGACGCGCGAGACGGTGAACCGCCAACTCCAGAGCTGGAAGCGCAGCGGCATTCTCTCGCTCGGGCGCGGACGGCTGGTGATCCACGACATCGAGCATGTCCGCCGCCTCGCGCGGATCGGCGCTGTCTGAGTGCACCGCGATCTACGTCCCGGCCGCGCTGCCGGCGGCGAAGACGGTGATGGGGCGGTCGAAACCTTTCAGGTCCCGCGACTCCAGCTGGATCAGGGGGCGGCGGGCCCCGACCGCTTCGGCGAGGGCCCGGTTGACGAGGATTTCGCCGTCGCCTGCGCTCGAGCACAGCCGGGCCGCGAGATTCACGACATTGCCGATCGCGGTGTAGTCGAGCCGTCCCTCCGATCCGATCCGCCCTACCGTCGCCAGCCCCATCGCAAGGCCGACGCCGAAGCCGAGCCGGTGGTCGAGGGCATGCCGGTCGGCGAGCAGCTTCTGGACGGCTCTCTGCATTGCACCCGCCATCTCCATGGCGACCAGTGCAGGATCGGGAAGCGGCACCGGCGCGTTGACCAGCACCATCGCGCCGTCGCCGGAGAAGTTGGTCAGCGTTGCGCCATGGGCGCTCACCACGCGTTCCAGCGCGCCGTAATACTCGTCCAGCAGATCGATCACCGTGTCGGGCTCGGTGCGGCCCGAGAAGGCGGTGAAGCCGCGCAGGTCGCAGAACACCACCACGACCTCGACGCGCCGGCCGTCGAGCACATGGTCGTCGCCGGTACGCTCGACCAGTTCGGCCACCTGTGGCGCGAGAAAGCGCCTCAGGCGCCCGATGCGTTCCGAACGCTCCTGCGAAACCGCGAGCTCACCGGCCATTTCGTTGAAGCGGGCCGCGAGCCGCCCGAATTCGTCGCCCGTGGCGAGCTCGATGCGGTGGTCGAACTGCCCGGCGCCGATCCGGGCGACCCCGTCCTCCAGAAGCCGGATCGGCCCGAGCATGCGCTGGGTGAGCCAGTAGGCCAGCCCTGCTGCCAGAACCGCCCCGGCGATGAGCAGGCCGAGCGTGCGCCACAAGGCGACATAGATCGGCCCGAAGGCTTCTGCTGCGGGCTGCTTGACCAGCACGCTCCAGCCGACCCCGGAGATCGGCGCCATCGCCGCCAGCACCTCGTCGCCCGACAGGTCGCGCCCGGTGATCGCCTCCCCGGGCCGGGCGAGGATGGACGCCCGCAGTTCCCGCAGTGGCAGCGTCGCGGTGTCGTCCGCCCGCAGCACCAGGCTGATATCGGGATGGGCGATCAGGCGGCCCGGCCGGTCGAGCACGAAGGCCTCGCCGGTCCGCCCCACCCGGATCGCCGCGATCACGTCCCAGATGAATTTGAGGTTGACCTCCGCGACGGCGACGCCGACGGCCGGGCGATTGCCGGCGACTGCGATGGTCATGAAGGGTTCCGAGCCCAGCTGGAAGGTCACTGGGCCGAACCACACGCGCTCCTGGCGCGCGCCCGCCACAGCGGGATTTTCGGACATATCCTCGCCGCCCTCGATCCGGTTCAGGCCGATGCGGGAGACGAACAGGCGTTCCTTGCCGGCGGCATCGACGAGGGTGAGGCTGAGCACGGCCGGGACCTGGCGCATCAGCAGCAGGGCGTCGAGCCTGCGCCTGTCGTCGGGTCTCGACCCCCATGGCAGCTGCACCATCCAGCCGAGCTGGTCGCGGATTCCCTCCATGAAATCCCCGATCTTCGCGGCCGCCACCCGCGCTTCCGCATCGAGGACATCGTTCAGGCTGGCGCGCTGGTCGCGATAGCCGAACCAGGCCTCGCTCACGCCTGCGATCAGAAGCGGCACGACGGCCGCGGCGAACAAGGCGATGAAGTACTTCCTGAACAGCGACAGCTGCCGGCCGCCGGGAGGGCGCGGGACATCGGCTCGGCTCGTGCTGCGGCTCAGCGGCCAGGTCATGTCATTCGATCACGAGGTCGGCGCTGCTCAGAAGCGAGGGCGGAACGGTGAGGCCGAGCGTCCTGGCGGCCTTGAGGTTGATGCACATCTCGACCTTGGTCACACGCTGGACCGGCAGGTTGGCAGGCTTCTCGCCCCTGATGATGCGGCCGGCATAGATGCCGGTATGGCGGTGCGACTGCTCGAAATCGCCGCCATAGCTCATCAGGCCGCCGGCGAGCGGGAAGTCGCGGGACTGGGTGATCGCCGGCACGCCGCGCATGACCGCGAGCGCCGCCAGCTGCGGGCTGCGATAGGCGAAGTACGGGTCGGATGTGAAGACGAGGCCGCCCGCCTGCATCTCGGCGGCGGCCGCGAACATGGCGTCGAACTCGGGCTCCGCGCTGGCCCTCAGGATATGCAGCTGAAGGCCGAGGCTGTCGGCCGCCGCCTGGACGTTCCGCAGTTGCGAACCTGCGGTCGGACTTGCCGGGTTGAGCGCGACCGCAAACAGCTTTGTGCCCGCGCGCAGCTCGCCCATGAACTCCAGCCGCTTGCGCGAGACTTCGACGCTGAGGCTCGACACGCCGGTGAGATTGCCGGCCGGGCGGGACAGGCTGTCGACCAGCCCGAGCGCGACGGGATCGCCACCCAGCTCGAACACGATCGGAATGCTGGATGTCGCCGTCTTGGCCGCGAGCGCAACTTCCGCACCGCCAGGCGCGACGATCACGGCGACGGCGCGCGCAGCCAGTTCCTGCGCGAGGGCCGGCAGCCGCGAGTATTGGCCTTCCGCCCAGCGATACTCGACCGTGACATTGCGCCCCTCGGCATATCCGGCTTCCGCCAGCCCGCTGCGAAAGGCGGCAAGGCGGCTGGCGTAGCGGTCGGGCGTTTCCGAGCCGAGATAGCCGATCAGCGGCAGCGGGGCGCGTTGCGCGCGGGCCGGGACCGCCCAGGCCGCCGCTGCGCCTGCGAGCGCGAGCATCTCGCGCCGCGTCGTCGTGGCGGCAGCATCGGACAGGGCGCAGCGCACGGAACGCAAGGCCGTCTCTCCTTCCAACCAACGATGCCGCCAGCTTGAAGCGCCCGATATTACCGCACTCGCTCGCCCGCATACAGTCGTTGCGTCAGGGCGCGCGGCAGCCCGCGGCACCTCCGGCCGACAGGAGCCTGGCGTCTTGGCGGCGCGCACGACCATGGGGGCGTGAAGCGCCTGGCACGCGAAGGAAAGCGAAGGACACAGGCCTCTCGGTGCAGGTTTTCGGTGGTTGGAAGAAACAGACTGGGCGCCCGCCGGAAAGCAGGCGCCCAAGGGTGGAAGTCAAGGCACGATCGCTGTCGCCCCCCGGCACATGCCGTTGTTATTGGGTTGGCGGCGCGGCGCGCCGCCAACCAACCTTGCGTAATGCCTCGTCACACCAAGGTGATCGCCTCGTATCCCAGCGCGTCGTTGATGTCCTCGATCGATTCGAAGGTGCCGCCGCCGGTGACGCCATCGATCTGGATCGTGCCGAAGCCGAAATCCAGAACCACGCTGGCGCCGGAATCGTCGACGGTGACGGTGGTGGTGGCGGGGTCGAGCACGTCGACCTCGATCACGTCCTCGTCGCCCTCGCTCAGATCGGTGACCTCGTCGTCGCCGAACGGGGTGTCGGCGCCGTCACCGAAATGGAAGGTGTCGGTGCCGCCGCCGCCGGTCAGGGTATCGTCGCCGGCCTCGCCATAGAGATCGTCGCTGCCGTTGCCGCCGTCGAGTTCGTCGGCGCCTTCGCCGCCACGGAGCTCGTCGCCGCCGGCATCGCCGCTCACCGTGTCATCGCCTGCTCCGCCGAGCGCGATGTCGGCTCCATCCCCGCCTTCGATCGTGTCGGCGCCGTCGCCACCGTCGAGCTCGTCGGCCCCCGCGCCGCCGGCCATCGTGTCGTCGCCTTCGTCGCCGGTCACGATGTCAGCACCGTCGCCGCCTGCGAGCGTATCGGCGCCTTCACCGCCACCGACCGTGTCGTCGCCGGCGCCTCCATCCAGATCATCGTCACCGGCATCGCCGGTCAGGGTGTCGATGCCATCGCCTCCGGCGAGGATATCGTTGCCATCGCCGCCGGTCAGCGCGTCGTCGCCAGCGCCGCCATCGAGGTCGTCGTCACCGTCGCCACCGTCGAGCGTGTCGTTGCCTTCTCCACCAGCGAGGGTGTCGATGCCGTCACCGCCGGTCAGCGCATCGTCGCCGGCGCCGCCATCGAGTTCGTCGTCACCGTCCCCGCCGCTGAGCGTATCGATGCCTGCGCCGCCGTCGAGCGTGTCGTCGCCACCGCCGCCGCCGATGGTGTCGTCGCCGTCGCCGCCGGTCAGCGTATCGTTGCCGATGCCACCTGCCAGCGTGTCGTTGCCGGCGTCGCCGTTCAAGGTGTCGTTGCCAGCGCCGCCGGTCAGGTCGTCGTCGCCTTCGCCACCATCGAGCGTATCGTCACCCGCGCCGCCGGTCATCGTGTCGATGCCGGCCCCGCCGGTCATCGTGTCGATCCCGGCGCCTCCGGACATCGTGTCGTCGCCCTCGCCGCCGTCGAGCGTGTCGTCGCCCGCGCCGCCATTGACGGTGTCGTTGCCGGCGTCGCCGGCCAGGATGTCGTTGCCGGCATTTCCGCTGACGATGTCGTCGTCGTCACCGCCGCTGACCGTGTCATCGCCGGCATTGCCGTTCAATGTGTCGACGCCTGCGCCTCCCAGAATGGCGTCGTTGCCCGCCCCGCCATTGACTAAGTCCGTACCAGCGCCGGCGTCGATGCTGTCGTCGCCCGGAAGGCCGAAGATCTGGTCGTCGCCGCTCGTATCAGGCGGAGGAATGACGTCGGGTCCTGGCGTGCCAATGATGAGTGCCATAGCGTTTACTCCCTCTTTTACACATGGGCCTCCCGGCAGGCGCGTCGCTGCGACTGCGCGATCATGCGCATCGGCATCGCTCGTGGGCGATCGGACGGTCTGCGAAGGTGCCGGACGCTAAGGAGATGCCGGAGGGGCGCGCAATCCCCAACTGGAGACAAAACATGCGCCTCGCTTCGGCGTTATTCTGATGCGCTACGGCAAGATCTGCGGTTTTGTCGTTGTTAACGCCGGTCAATACTTCCGTGTTGCAACATGCCGTTGGGGTGCCGGAAAAATGCGCGACGCGCGCCGGGCATTTCTGTCACCAAATGGGGATTATGAAGAAGGATAACCTTGCCTAGCTTCGCTCCGTTGCCGCAGGGGCGGGACGGGCGAGGCACGGCACTCGGCGTCTTCCGCGGCTGTGGCAACCAACAAGAGGGGGACGTCGGAGGAACGAAGCAAGCCTGAAGTCCGAGGAGGCGACGACATGTGCATAGTGCTGTTCGAGGGTGCTGCCGGCCAGACCGACCCGGCTTCGATCTCCGGCTCGTCCGCCAAGGCGGACATGCCCCTGCAGGCTGTCAAACGACCCGACCAGCCTTGAGCCACCAGCCCGGCGGCGTGAGCGCGTCGCCAGCCGCCGGCCACGTCGAAACCGCTTTCGTTGCATTCCCCGAGGACACATGGCCTACGCGTCCGCGAGCCGTACGGCGTCCGAGTTCGACCCGAGGAGGGCTGCCGAGACGGCCAGTCCGGGCGGGCGGGCGCTTTTGGCGGCGATTCCGGGAAGCGGGGCCTTCGTTTGGGTCGTCGTCTTCAGCATCGTCGTCAACCTGCTGCTGCTGGTCCTGCCGTTCTACTCGATCCAGGTCTTCGACCGGGTTATCACCAGCGGCAGCGCCGAGACGCTCATCGCCCTGACCGTCCTCGCCGTGGCGGCGATCGGGTTCAGCGCCTGCTTCGAGGTGCTGCGCAACCGGTTGCTCGGCTGCTTCGCCGTCGGTCTCGAGCAGTTCCTCGCGCCCCTCGTGCTCAAGGCCTCGATCATCGATCCCGCACGGCGGGGCGAGGGCGGCACCCACGACATGGTCCGCGTGCGCGAGCTCAGGAACATGCTGGCGAGCTCGACCGCGTGCACGCTCATCGACGCGCCGTTCCTGCCGCTCTTCATCCTCGTGCTCTACCTGATCCATCCCTGGTACGGGACGATAGCCCTCGTCGGAGCCCTGCTCCTGCTGCTGTTGGCCGTCGCCAGCGGACGGGTCGCGCGGGCCGAGCGGGCACAGGCGACGGGCGCCGCCGCCCGGGCCCAGCGCACGCTCGACGGTATCGTCCGGCACGGCAATTTGGTCCGGGCGATGGGCTGGACGCATGGCGCGATCCGCGAATTCGTGCAGCTCAACAACCGGGCCCTGGCGCCAGTGGTACGGGCCAATGACCGCGTCGCGCTGATCGCCTCCGTCGCGCGGCTGATCAGGATCGTGCTCCAGATCGCGGCGGTGGGCACCGGTGCCTGGCTCGTCCTGCATGACGAGGTCCTGGTCGGTAGCATGATGGCGAGCTCGATCATCATCAGCCGTACGCTCGCCCCGGTCGAGCATCTGGTGGCGAGTCTGCGCGTGCTGAGTTCGGCGCGCGATGCCTGGGCCCAGGTCCGTGTCGCGGCTGCCGCGGCCGCGCTCGACCAGCGCAAGACTCTGCTGCCCCCGCCGCTCGGGGCGCTCGAGGTCAGCGGTGTCATCTATCGCAACCAGAATGCCAGGCGCCCGGCCCTTGCGGGCGTTTCCTTCCGCTGCCCGCCGGCCAGCGTGGTCGTCGTGATCGGGCCGACGGGCGCCGGCAAATCGACGCTGCTGCGGCTGATCGCGGCGCTCGACAGGCCGTCGGGAGGGACGATCCGCCTCGACGGCGCCTCGCTCGACAACTGGGACCCCGACCAGCTCGGGCGCTATGTCGGTTACCTGCCCCAGGATGTCGAGCTGCTCGGCGGCACGGTCGCCGAAGCGATCGCCGGTTTCGACGAGGGCGCGACCGACGCGGATGTGGTGGCGGCCGCCCGGCAGGCGAACGCGCATGAGATGATCCTCGGCCTGCCCGGCGGCTACGAGACCGAGATCGGCCAGGACGGCTGCAGGCTCTCCGGCGGCCAGCGGCAGCGCATCGGCCTGGCGCGGGCGCTCTTCGGCAAGCGCAAGCTGATCCTCCTCGACGAGCCCAACTCGAACCTCGATCCGGACGGCGAGGAAGCGCTTTGCGCGGCGATCAGGCAGGCCAAGAAACGCGGCACGACGCTGGTCATCGTTACGCACCGCCCGCGCATCTTCACGGTCGCGGATCTGGTCCTGTTCCTGCGGGACGGCGTCGCGGTCGCCTTCGGCGCGCCGGACGAGGTGCTGCCGCAGACCATGGCCGGTGCCACGCCGATGCGGACCCGGTCGTCGGCCGGGCCCGCCAAGGCCAAGCGCAACAGCATCGACAGGAGGCCGTGATGACCGGGGCCGACCTCACGACCCGGCAGCCGGAGCCACCCGATGTGGCGGGTTCCGCGCTCGCCCAGCCGCTCCGCACGGCGCTCGCGCGCTGGGATGCGGCCGAGGAGCCGCTCCGGACCGATCCCGGGGTGTTCGTATACTGGGGCTGCATTTGCCTGGCGCTGCTGATCGGTGTCTTCGGCGCCTGGGCCGCGACCGTGCCGCTGGCCAGTGCCGTGATCGCGCCCGGCGTCGTGAAGGTGCTGTCGCAGCGGCGCGCCGTGCAGCATCTGGAAGGCGGGATCGTCAAGGCGATCCTGGTTCGCGAGGGCGAGAGGGTCGAGCGCGGCCAGCTTCTCGCGCGGCTCGACACGACGCAGAGCGAAGCGGCGCTGGGCGTGCTCGAGACCAACCTGTTCGCCACGCTCGCCTCGGAGGCCCGCCTGCAGGCGGAGCAAGCGGGGGCGACCGCCATTTCGTTCCCCGAGGAACTGGAGGTCCAGAGTGCCCGGCCGGAGGCGCAGACCGCGATGGAAAGCCAGCTCGCCGAGTTCACCGCCCGCGCGGCCGCCCTGCAGGGACAGCGCAATCGCGTCGATCAGCAGGTTCAGCAGCTCGCCGACACGGTCCGCGGGACCGAGAGCAGCAATGCCGGGCTGACACGCCAGCTCGCCTTCCTCCGGGAGGAGATCAAGGATTCCGAGTTCCTGCTGAAGAAGGGCCTCGCCCGCAAGCCGAAGATCCTCGCTCTCAAGCGGGCCGAAGCCGAGGCCGAGGCGCAATTCGCCACGAACGAGGCTTCCATCGCCCAGGCGCGGGGCAAGCTCGCCGAGCTGGAGGAACAGCGCCGGCAGCTGCTCTATGACCGCCTCCAGGAGATCGCCAAGCAGCGCCACGGCAGCCGCGAGCAGATCGCCGATCTCAGGCACCGCATCGCGGCCGCGCGGGACACGCTGCTGCGCAGCGAGATCAGGGCGCCGGAGAGCGGTGTCGTCGTCGGGCTCGATACCCGCAGCCTCAACGCCGTGCTCCCGCCGCGCGAGACGTTGCTCGGTATCGTCCCGGTGCAGGATCGCCTCGTCGTCGAGGGGGAAGTCAAGCCGATCGACCGCAGCGAGGTTCGGATCGGCCAGCACGCACGCGTTCGCGTCCTCGCCTTCAACTCCCGGCGCACGCCGATGCTCGCCGGCTCCGTCACCATGGTCACGCCCGATGCGCTGGTCGAGGCGAGGACGGGCAGATCCTTCTACAAGGCCGAGGTCGACCTCCGTCAGGCGCCGGAACTCAGCCATTTTTTCGTCTCGCTTCAGCCCGGAATGCCGGTCGAGATATTCATCGAGACCGGCGAGCGGACCTTTGCGGAATATCTGCTCCAGCCGCTGGCGATACGCCTTCATCGTGCTTTCAGGGAGAGTTGAGCGGGCCTGCTCGGCGTTTTGATCACGGCTGCTGGCGCTCGATGCCAGAGGGGAGGGACCGACGATGCGGGACGACGCCATGATGCCGGCGAACGGGGATGAGCCGGCAGCGCCCGCCTTGAAGGGGCTCGAGTCCTTCGGCCGGGCGATCCTCGGTCTGCTGGAATGCAGCCGCTGCTTCGTCTTCGCGCTCTCGCAGGCGAGCGGTTTCGCGGTGCAGGCCGTCCGGGTCGGCTTCGACAGCAGCGTGCAGCCCTCGGCGGACGTGATCACGCGGCTGGCACAGCGGGCGGAATGGCAGACGGCCAGCCTGTTCGCCCTCGATCCCGCCGACACACTCGCTACGGAGTTGCTCGGCAGGGAGCGCGACGAGCCCGAACATGCGCTTGTCGGGCGCCTGCCCGCGGGCGACGGGGGCGATATCGTCTTCCTGGCAGGCTGGCGGGCGGAACCGTTCTCCGCGACGGAGAAGGACTGCGTCTCGCGCGCGGCGGGCATCATCTGGGCGACGATGCAGAGCTTCACGCCGACGCCCTCGGACGATCTGAGCCCGGACCGGCTCGTCGAGGAACTCGCCTTTCCCGCTTTCTCGGTCGACCACAAATGGCGGGTCGTCGAGATGAACGAGGCAGGCCGGCAGCTCCTGCTGGCGAAGACCCCGGTGCATCTCGACCATGGCACGCTCGCCGGCTCGAACACCCTCGTGAACAACACGATGCAGCAGGCCCTGCGCGACACGATCGCGTCCCGTGTCGAGCGGGCCTGGGCGAACACGATCATTCCCCTCTCGACCGACCATCGCGCCTTCGCCTTCGCCTGGATCGGGGCCGCGCCGGCCGAGCGGCACCAGATGGACCGGCTGCTCGTCATCATCCCGCAGATCGATCCGGCGGCCGGCGCGAAGCGGATCGCGACGGCTTTCGGCCTGCCCTGGGCCGAGGAGAGGATCGTGCTATTGCTGTTGCGCGGCGAGCCGCCGGTACGCATCGGCCGCCATCTTGACCTGACCGAGGCGACCGTGCGGACCTACATCAAGCGGATCATGCTCAAGCTCGGCATCAATCGACAGATCGAGTTCTTCCTGCTCTACATCCTGACGCTTTCGCCCTTCGTCGAAATCTGCCGCGACCAGGCGCTGGCGGAGGAGCTCGAAAGCCGCGCCTCGTCCTTCATCCGATTGGACCGGCTGCGGCAGGAGGGTGCCTGAGCATGGCCTTTCGCGACCGGCTTCGCGCCGCATCCCTCGCCTTGCTTCTCGCGGGCGCAACGGGCGCATCGGCCGACGAGCCGCCCCGTCTCGAACTGCCCATCGCCTGTGAGATCGGTCAGAGCTGCTTCGTCCAGAACTATGTCGATGCCGATCCGGGCCCCGCGTCGCGGGACCATCAATGCGGCAGCCTGTCCTATGACGACCATAACGGCACGGATTTTCGTCTGCCGACCATGGCCGCGCAGCGGGCAGGCGTCGATGTGCTGGCGGCGGCTCCCGGCCGAGTGCTGCGGCGCCGCGACGGCGTGGCGGATGTTTCCGTGAACGAGATCGGCCGCGCGGCCGTGAAGGGCTCGGAATGCGGCAATGCGGTCGTGATCGAGCATGCCGATGGCTGGGAAACGCAGTACTGCCACATGGCGCGCGGCAGCCTGCGCGTCGACGTTGGAGACCGCGTCGAGGCGCGCCAGCCGATCGGCCGGGTCGGCCTCTCCGGCCTCACCGAATATCCGCATCTGCATTTCATCCTCCGCCATCGCGGCAGGATCGTCGATCCCTTCGCCCATGAGGCGCCGCCGAATGCCTGCGGGGCCGGCCACATGCTGTGGCAGCCGGCGCTGCAGGCCGGGCTCGCCTACCAGCCGCGCGCGGTCCTGAATACCGGCTTTGCCACCGCCCCCGTGACGATGGCGACGCTGGAGGCCGGCGATGCCGGGCAGCAGCAGCCGACCGGCGATTCGCCGGCGCTGCTCGCCTATGTCCGCGGCATCGGCCTCAGGGCCGGCGATATCCAGTCGCTCGCCCTGACAGCGCCGTCCGGCAAGGTCCTGACCGATCATCGCGCCAAGCCTCTGGAGCGGAATCAGGCCCAGAACCTTGTCTTCGCGGGGGTGAAACGGCCTGCTGCCGGGTGGGAACGCGGCGTCTACCAGGCCCGGTATCAGGTGCTCAGCGAGGGCAAGGTCGTCCTGGAGCGCCGCTTCGACATCGATCTACGCTGACGTCGTCGCGCCATGACGCGCCTGCGTCGCCGTGGCGGCCGGGCACCGGTTCCCTTGTGCCGGTCGTTGATCCACAATCGCTCATTCGGCCGCCGTGGGCCCCCGGGCCCGCATGCGTTGCCGATCCCGATGGGGGAGCCGGCCATGTTGGGAATGAGCGCAGAGCTTCTCGCTCGCATACAGTTCGCCTTTACTGTCTCGTTCCATTTCCTGTTCCCGGCCTTCTCCATCGGCCTCGCCAGCTTCCTGGCCGTGCTCAATGCCCTGTGGCTGACCACCCGGAACCAGACCTATCTGCGCCTCTTCGAGTATTGGAAGGTCATCTTCGCGGTCACCTTCGGCATGGGCGTCGTGTCCGGCATCGTGATGAGCTACCAGTTCGGCACGAACTGGGCGCGCTTCTCCGACAAGGCGGGGCCCGTGATCGGCCCTCTCATGGGCTACGAGGTCTTGACCGCCTTCTTCCTCGAGGCCGGCTTCCTGGGCATCGCCCTGTTCGGGCGAAAGCGCGTCGGCGATGGCCTCCACATGTTCGCCGTCGCGATGGTGGCTCTGGGCACGTTGATCTCGGCGACCTGGATCCTTGCCGCCAACAGCTGGATGCACACCCCTGCCGGTTTCGCGATCGCCGAGAACGGCCAGTTCGTCCCGACCGACTGGTGGCAGATCATCTTCAATCCGTCCTTCCCCTACCGGCTGGTCCACACGGTGTTGGCCGCCTTCCTGACCACGGCCTTCGCCGTCGGCGCGGTTGGCGGCTTCCATCTGCTGCGCGACGGCACGAACCCGTCCGCCCGGACGATGTTCTCCATGGCGATGTGGATGGCAGCCCTGGTGACGCCGCTGCAGGTCGTCGCCGGCGACCTGCACGGGCTCAACACGCTGCAGCACCAGCCGGCCAAGATCGCAGCGATGGAAGGCCATTACGAGACGCAGCGTGGCGCTCCGCTGATCCTGTTCGGCATTCCCGACGACGAGGCGGAGAAGACCCGCTACGCGCTCGAGATCCCGAAGCTCGGCTCGCTGATCCTCAAGCACGAGCTGGACGGCGAGATCCTCGGCCTCAAGGCCTTTCCCAAGGACCGGCGCCCGCCGGCCATGATCCCCTTCGTCGGCTTCCGCATCATGGTCGGGCTCGGCATGTTGATGCTGGCGGTCGGATTGTGGTCGCTCTGGGCGCGGTACCGCGGCACGCTTTTCAGCAGCCGGGCGCTGCACCGCGCCGCGGTCGCGATGGGCCCCTCGGGCTTCGTCGCCGTGCTGGCAGGGTGGTTCGTGACGGAGGTCGGCCGGCAGCCCTTCACCGTCTACGGGGTGCTCCGTACCTCCGACAGCCTTTCCAACATCGATGCCGCGGCGGTGGGGACATCGCTGGTCGCCTTCATCATCGTCTACTTCCTCGTCTTCGGCGCCGGCACCTTCTACATCCTGCGGCTAATGTGGATGTCGCCGGGCGGGGACGGGGACCGGGGCGGGCTGGACGAAGGGCCCGTCCGCGCCGCGGGCATCACGCCGGCCTTCCAGCTCGGCTCGGAGGCTCGCCATGGCCATTGAGCTGAGCTTCATCTGGGCCGGGCTGATCGCCTTCGCCGTCCTCGCCTATGTCATCCTCGACGGCTTCGATCTCGGCGTCGGCATCCTGTTCCCGCTCTTTCCGGAGGCGCGGGACCGCAATGTGATGACGAACTCGATCGCGCCGGTCTGGGACGGCAACGAGACCTGGCTGGTGCTCGGCGGCGGTGGCCTGATGGCCGTGTTCCCGCTCGCCTATGCCACCGTGCTCCCGGCCCTTTACATGCCGATCATCCTGATGCTGCTCGGCCTGATCTTCCGGGGCGTCGCCTTCGAGTATCGTTTCCGCACGGTTCGCTGGCGCCCGCTCTGGGATTGGGGCTTCGCCCTCGGCTCGGCGGTGGCCGCAGCCATGCAGGGCATTGCGCTCGGCGCCCTGGTCCAGGGCATCCGCATCGCGGACCGGCAATATGCCGGCGGCTGGTGGGACTGGCTCACGCCCTTCAGCCTGACCACCGGCGCGGCGGTGGTGATCGGCTATGCGCTTCTCGGCGCGACCTGGCTGAACCTCAAGACCACCGGCGCCCTGCAGGAGAAGGCGCGCCGCATCGCGCTGGCCAGCGGCATCGGCACGCTCGCCCTGATCGGCATCGTCAGCCTGTGGACGCCCTTTCTCGATCCCCTATATTTCGAGCGCTGGTTCGCCTGGCCGACGGCGTTCTTCTCGGCCTTCGTGCCGTTGCTGCTGGCGCTCTGCGCCGCCGGCCTCTGGCACGGGCTGACGCATGACAAACACCTGCAGCCGTTCCTCTGCGCGCTCGGGCTCTTCGTGCTGAGCTTCGCGGGCCTCGGCATCAGCTTCTATCCCTATATCGTGCCGGGCGCCCTCACCATCCGGGAGGCGGCGGCGCCCGACACCTCGCTGTTCTTCCTGCTGGTGGGGGCCGTCGTGCTGATCCCGCTGATTCTCTGCTACACCGGCTACGCCTATTGGGTTTTCCGCGGCAAGGTCGATCCCGAAGAGGGCTATCATTGAGAGGCGCGGCCGCCACGCGCCTGCTCTGGTTCGTTGCGCTCTGGCTCGCCGGAGTGCTGTTGGTCGGTGCCGTCGCCTGGCTGATCCGGCTGGTCCTGGTTTAAAGCTTTCCGATTTTGCGTTGGGCCAGGCCGCCATCCTGGCGACCGGAGGTCGTCCCGGGGAGAGCGCGACGGACGCGTTTCTAACTGACTTCAGCAGGCTTTAGTTTCGGCTGTCGCGACGGGAATGAAACCGTTGTCATCCCCGGATATTCGCCTCGCGAGTGATGGTCGCGCCGCTCCAAGAAAACACAGCACGCTCAGGGCTTGCATTGGCCCTCATGCCGTCTCGCCGCGCTGTGCAGAGGCGGCGGCGATTTACCGACTGTTAACCATTTCGTCGCTAGATCGGGGCAACCGAAAATTTACCAAGATGACCGACGTGTTAACAAAACCCCGGCCCATCCGCCTCAAGGGGCGGAGCTTCCTTGCGCTCGCGCTGACCCCGGAGCTGCCCTTCGCGGATTGGCTGATGAGTCTCGACGATCTCGCCTCCCGCTCGACCGGCTTCTTCATGCGGCGGCCGGTCGTGCTCGATATCGCGGGCCTCGAGGTTGATCGCGCGCAGCTGCGCGAGCTCGTCGACCAGCTCGCCGCCCGGCATGTGCGGATCATGGGCATCGAAGGCGCACGGCCCTCGATGCTCGATGCGAGCCTGCCGCCCGCCATGGCCGATGGCCGCCCGACGGCGGATATCGAGCCGCCGGCGGCCGAACAGGCCGCAACGTCGGAAAAGGCCGAGGCGCCGGAACAGCCCGCGATCGCCGAGAGCGCCGCGCCCGCCATTCCGCAGCTGCCCAAGGCGGTGCCTTCGCTGGTGGTGACCCAGCCGGTGCGCTCGGGCCAGTCGATCATCTTCACCGAAGGCGACGTCACCGTCGTTGGGTCGGTGGCCTCGGGCGCCGAGATCGTCGCCGGCGGCTCGATCCATGTCTACGGCACGCTGCGCGGGCGGGCCCTGGCGGGCACGATGGGCAACGCCACGGCGCGCATCTTCTGCCGCAAGCTCGAAGCCGAGCTCGTCGCCATCGACGGCTACTACAAGACGGCGGAGGACCTGGAGGCCGAGCTGCGCGGCAAGGCCGTCCAGTTCTGGCTGGAAGGCGACACATTCAAGGTTGGGTCACTCGCCTGAGACGACGGCGCGTCCACACAAGCAGGAGAGGTCAATGGGCAAGGTCATCGTGGTCACATCAGGCAAGGGCGGCGTCGGCAAGACGACGTCCTCCGCCGCACTGGGCGCCGCCCTGGCGCAGAACGGCGAGAAGGTCGTGGTCGTCGATTTCGACGTCGGCCTGCGCAATCTCGATCTCGTCATGGGCGCGGAGAGGCGCGTCGTCTACGACCTGGTCAACGTGATCCAGGGCGAGGCCAAGCTGACGCAGGCGCTGATCCGCGACAAGCGGCTGGAATCGCTCTACCTGCTGCCGGCCTCGCAGACCCGCGACAAGGACAACCTCACGTCGGACGGCGTCGAGAAGGTCATCGCGGCGCTGAAGAAGTCCTTCGACTGGGTCATCTGCGACAGCCCGGCCGGCATCGAGCGCGGCGCCACGCTCGCCATGCGCCATGCCGACGTCGCCATCGTCGTGACCAATCCGGAAGTCTCCTCGGTACGCGATTCCGACCGCATCATCGGCCTGCTCGATTCCAAGACGGTCAAGGCCGAGAACGGCGAGCGCATGGAGAAACACCTGCTGCTCACCCGCTACGATCCCGTCCGGGCCGAGCGCGGCGACATGCTCAAGGTCGACGACGTGCTCGAGATCCTCTCGATCCCGCTGCTCGGCATCATCCCCGAGAGCATGGACGTGCTGCGCGCCTCCAATCTCGGCTCGCCGGTCACCCTGGCGGATGGCCGCAGTGCCCCGGCCGTGGCCTATTTCGATGCGGTGCGCCGGCTCAGGGGCGAGACCCTGCCGGTCGCCGTTCCCGGGGAGAAGCGCGGCTTCTTCGGCAAGTTCTTCGGAAGGAAAGCGGCATGAACCTGCGTCGTTTTTTTTCCCGCTCCCAGTCGGCGCCCGCCGCCCGCGAGCGGCTTCAGGTCCTGCTGGCGCATGAGCGTGCCTCGGCCGGCGGCTCGGACCTCGTGACCAAGCTGCGCGACGAGATCCTGCGCGTCATCTCCAAGCACATGCAGATCGACGACGACAAGGTCACGGTCAGGATGGAGCGTGGTCCCCAGGTCTCGACGCTCGCCGTTGACGTGGAGATTCCGTTCGACGCTGGCAAGAAGGCGGCCTGAGGGCCGCCTTGAACGATGGGCCGGGCGCGCTCCGCGGCCGGCCGCCTCAGTCCGCGTTGCGCGGGTTCAGCACGTCGCGCAGGCGATCGCCGATCAGGTTGATCGCAACCACGGTCACGAGCAGCGCGATGCCGGGGTAGAAGCTGATCCAGAACTTGCCCGACAGCATGAACTGATAGCCGTTGGCGATCAGCAGCCCGAGGCTCGGCTCGGTCACCGGCACGCCGAGGCCGAGGAAGGACAGCGTGGCCTCGAGCGCGATCGCGCGCGCGACCTGCACCGTCGCGATCACCATCAGCGGCGGCAGGCAGTTCGGCAGCAGATGGCGGAACAGCACGCGCAGGCCGGACGAGCCGTAGGATAGTGCCGCCTCGACATATTCCTTGCGGCGCTGCACCAGCGCGCTGGCCCGGGCGGTGCGCGCATAGACCGCCCACTCCACGATCACCAGCGCGAGAATGACGTTCCCGACGCCCTTGCCGAGAAAGGCCAGGATCATCAGCGCGACGAGGATGGTCGGGAAGGACAGCTGCAGGTCGACGATGCGCATGATCGCATTGTCGGTACGGCCTCCGGAATAGGCCGCGACCAGCCCCAGCGTCGTGCCGATGGCCGCCGCCGCGATCGCCGAGACGAACCCGACGAGCAGCGAGATGCGCAGCCCGTAGAGGATGGCGGAGAGCATATCCCGTCCCTGCTCGTCGGTGCCGAGCCAGTAGGTCATGCCGGTCGCCGCGGTCGAGCCGGGCGGAAGCTGGCCGTCCATGATGTCGAGCTGCATCAGGTCGTAGGGATTCTGCGGTGCGATCCAGGGCGCCGCGATCGCCAGCGCGACGATGGCGGCCAGCGCGATCAGCCCCAGCATGGCGAGGCGCGAGCCGGCGAAGGCGCGCAGCGCACGCTGCAGCGGTGTACGGTGGAGCGCCCCGGCGCTGCTCTGGGTTGGCGCGGCAGGGGGCATCGGTTGCGTGCTCGCCATCTCAGTTCTCCAGCCGCACGCGCGGATCGAGGACCGTGTAGAGCAGGTCGACGATCAGGTTGATAAGGACGAAGAGCACGACGATGACCATCAGATAGGCCACGATCATCGGCCGATCGAGCAGGTGGATGCTGTCGATGATCAGCTTGCCCATGCCGGGCCAGGAGAAGATCGTCTCGGTCACGACCGAGAAGGCGATCACCGAGCCGAATTCGAGGCCGACGATCGTCACCACCGGGATCAGCGTGTTCTTCAGGACATGGTGGCGGATCACCGCGCCTTCGGCGAGACCCTTGGCGCGCGCGGTCCGGATGTAGTCCTGCGGCACGACCTCGCGGGTCTCCGCCCGCACCAGCCGCATCACCAGGGAGATCTTGAACAGCGCCAGATTGAGCGCGGGCAGGGCGAGATGGCGCAGCCCGTCCGCCGTCAGCAAGGACCACTGCATCCCGAACAGCTCTGCCGTCTGGCCGCGGCCGCCGGCCGGCAGCCAGCCGAGCTGGACCGAGAAGACCATGATCATGACGAGGCCGACCCAGAAGGTCGGCAGCGAGAAGCCGAGGATCGAGCCTGCCATCAGCGCCTTCGCGCCTCTGGAATTTGGCCTGACGCCGGCATAGAGGCCGAGCGGGACGCCGATCAGCACGGCCAGCAGCATGGCGGCGATCGCGAGTTCCAGCGTCGCCGGCATGCGCTGGAGGATGACCGTCAGGGCGGGTTCGTTGAAGACGAAACTCCGGCCGAGGTCGCCACGCAGGGCGCCGCCGAGAAAAGAGAAATACTGCTCCCAGAGCGGCCGGTCGAGCCCGAAGGCCGCGATCACGCGCAGCCGCTCGTCCTCGCCGGCGTCGGGCGGCAGGAGCACCGCGACGGGGTCGCCGATCACGTTCACGCCGATGAAGACGATCACGGTCATGGCAAGCACGACCGCCACGGCCTGGATCAAACGCCTGGCAAGCCAGCTGATCATGACATGGTTCCTTCGCGGCGGGCCAGGGCCCGCCGCGTGCTGCTGGTCTTCACTTCGCGGGACGGGCGTCCACAGCGAGCGTGCGCTCGTCGCGCCGCGGCTCGATGGTGATGCCCTTGCGCGTCACCCAGGCATTGTCGAGGGTGTAGAGCGGGATGATCGGCAGCGTCTTCGCGAAAATCTCGATCGCCGAGACGAAGAGCTTCTCGCGCTTGTCGTCATCGATCGTCGCGAGCGCCTCGACGATCTGCTTGTCGAGCTCCGGATTGCTGTAGCGCCCGTAGTTGAACACGCCGAGCCCGCGCGCGGCATCGTTGGTGGCGGCGACGTTGGAGAGCAGGTACCCCGCCTCGCCGGTCGGGCTGCCCCAGCCCCAGAGGCCGATGCCGAATTCCTGCTTGCCGCCGCGCCCGGTATAGGCGCTCCAGGGCAGGGTCTCCACCGCGGTCTTGACGCCGGCGCGGGTCCACATCTGGGCGATCGCCTGCGCGGTGGCCGCATCGTTGGGGTAGCGGTCGCTCGGCGAGAACAGCGTCACCTTGAAGCCGTCCGGGAAGCCGGCCTCGGCGAGGAGCGCCTTGGCCTTGTTCGTGTCGAAGGCCGGAACGGCGACGCTCGTCGCGTAGGAATAGGTGCCGGGCGGCAGCCACTGGCCCGTCGCCCGTGCCGTCTTGTGCATGATCCGGTCGGCGAGGCCCTCGCGGTTGATGGCGATCGAGAGCGCCTGCCGGACCTTGACGTCGAGAAGCGGATTCTTGGCCAGCGGCTTGCCGTCATTGGCGGTGATGGTGGCGGGCACCGGCTCCTGCGAATGCAAAGCGAGATAGATCACGCGCAGGCCTTCGGTCGAGGCGACCCGGACCCGGTCGTCGGCCCGCAGCTTGGCGAGATCTCCGGCGGGCGGCGTGTCGATCACGTCGACATCGCCCGCCAGGATCGAGGCGACGCGCGCGCCGGGATTGGTGATCATGCGCAGCGTGACCTTGTCCCAGGGCTGCTTCGCCCCCCACCAGGCATCGTTGCGCGTAAGCTCGACGCGGTCGCCCGGCGTATAGCTGACGAACTTGTAGGGGCCGGTGCCGATCGCGGCCTTACCGGAATTGTAGTCCTCGGTCGCCGCCGTCTCGCCGACATGGCGCGAGATGATCGGCACGAAGGCGAGCTCCCGCGGCAGGTTCGGAGCCGGAACGCCGGTGTCGATGCGCAGGGTCAACGGGTCGACGACCTCGACCTTCTTTACCGCGCGCAGGAAGCCGCCGAAGCCGCCGGGGCTGTTCGGCACGTTGCGGGCGCGCTCATAGGTGAAGGCGACGTCGTCGGCCGTGAAGGGCTTGCCGTCGTGCCAGGTCACGCCCGGGCGCAGCTTGAACTCCCAGACCGTGTCCGACAGCGTCTTCCAGCTCAGGGCGAGGCCGGGCTTCAGGCTGACATCCGGGGCGCGGTCGACGAGGCGGTCGAAGATGTGCATCGACACCGAATGGTTCGGCGTCGCGTTGTAGAAATGCGGGTCGATCGAGGTGAAGGCGCCGCCGATGCCGATCCGCAACGGCTCGGCCCGCGCGGAAGTCAGGCTGGCGGCTGTCAGGCTGGCGCCGGTCAGCACGAGGCCTGCGACGAGCAGGCTCTTGAAGGCTTGTTTCATGGTCTCTCCCCGGGTTTTCGGTTGATTTGGCGATCCGTCTGTTCGGCGATTCCTGGGTTCAGCCGCGCAGCCACATGCCGTCGCGCTGCGGATCGGCGCCTGCGGACAGGGTTCCGCCATCGTTCAGGACGGCGTGCAGCGCCGCGAAGGCGAAGCCCTGATAGGAGCGCGCGACCCGGTAGCCCTCGCTCTCCAGAGCGGCGGCGACATAGCGGGGCACGCGGTTCGACACGTCGATGGTGTTGCTGGTCACGCTGATGCGCGGTGCGGCCACGGCATCGAAGATCGGCATGCCGAAGTCGATGACGTTGCTGATTCCCTGCGCCATCGCGGGCAGGATGGCCGTGCCGCCCGGCGCGCCGATCACGATGAAGGGCTGCTCGTCGCGGAAGACGATGCTCGGCATCTGCGAGCTCGTCCGGCCCTTGTTCGGCGCGAGCGATCCGGGCCGGCCCGGCCGCGGATCGAAGGCGCTCATCAGGCCGTTATACATGAAGCCGAGCCCGTCGGTGATGACGCCGCTGGGAATGTTCAGCGTATGCGTGAGGGTGACGGCGTTGCCCTCGCCGTCGACGACGCAGACCTGGGTGGTGTCGTTCGGCTCCGGCTTGAGCTTCATCCGCTCGATCGAGGCCTTTTCACCACGCCCGATGCTGTCGGCGAGGCTGGCGGCGTAGTCCTTCGACAGCAGCCGGTCGACCGGCACCTCGACGAATTCCGGATCGCCGATATGGGTATCCTTGTCCGAGGTGACGCGTTTCAGCGCCTCGGTGAGGAGGCGCAGATGCTCCGGCCCGTTATGCTCCATCTCCCCGAGCGGGAAGCTTTCCAGCACATGCAGGAGCTGGATCAGCGAGACGCCGCCTCCGGGCGGGCGCACGCTGGCGATCCGGTGGCCGCGATAGCTGCCCCAGACGGGAGCGGAGCGGCGCAGCTCGTAATCGGCGAGGTCCTCATAGGCGAGCAGGCCGCCATGGGCCTGCATGTCGGCGGCGATCTGCTGCGCGATCTCGCCGCGATAGAAGATGTCCGGCCCGGAAGCCGCGATGCGCTCGAGCGTGCGCGCGAGGTCCGGATTGGCGACGATGTCGCCCGGCCGCTTGAGGCTGCCGTCGCCGCGGCAATAGACCTGCCGCCCGGTGGCGCTGAAGCGCAGCAGAGTCTCGATCGGTACGCGGCCGAGCGCCGACTGATCGAGCGTCATGTAATAGTGCATGTAGGGGCGGATCATGAACCCGTCCCTGGCATGGCCGATGGCCGGGGCCATGATGTCGGCCAGCTCCATCGTGCCGTAATCGGCGAGCGCGGTGGTGTAGCCCTTGAGGTTGCCGGGCGATCCGACCGCCTGGTGACCGATCTCGTTGACCTGCCCCTCGACGACGAAGGAGAAGCCGTCCGGCGCCTCGCCGATGATCTTGTCCGCCCACATCTCGTCCCGGACGGCGCGGGGACTGCGGGCGTAGAATTCCAGCACCTCGTGCACGCCGCGGCGCGGCATATAGACCTGCATCGAGCCGTAGCCGGCGATGCCGGTCATCTGCGGATCGACCACACCCTGCACGAAGGCGCAGGCGATGGCCGCATCGACGGCGTTGCCGCCGCGCCGCAGCACGAGCGCGCCGGCCTCCACGGCCTCGGGCTGGGCCGCGACGATCATCCCATTCATGTCGGCTCTCCCCGGCATGGCTTCAGCGCCCGTCCTGCCGGAAGGCGGACGGCGGGAACTGCGCCAGCTCCTGCAGGAGCAACGGCCAGGCCCGCAGCCCGAGCGCGATCGAGGGGATGTGGAAGAACTCGTTGGGGGCGTGCACGTCCTCGTCCGGCAGGTTGAAGCCGAACATCAGCGTGTCGAGGTCGAGCATCTCCTTGAAGATCGCGGTGATCGGCACGGTGGCGCCGAGGCGCACATGCACCGGCTCCTGGCCGGAGGTCGCCTGCAGCACGCTCGTCGCCGCCTGGACCAGCGGGTGGTCGGCGGCGAGCGTCGAGGCCGGCGAGCCGCCGCCGATCGTCTCGAAGCGGACAGCGACGCCGGGGCGTGCCGCCGCCAGGATATGATCTTTCAGCGCCTGTGCAACCTGCTCCGGGTCCTGCCCGGGGGCGAGCCGGATCGTGATCTTGGCGCGTGCCTCGTCGGGGATCACGGTCTTGCTGCCGGCGCCGGTATAGCCGCCCCACATGCCGTTGACGTCGATCGCCGGGCGCAGCGTCAGGCGCTCGCGAATGGTGAAGCCCGGCTCGCCTGCGGCGATGCCTCCGACATCGGCGACGAAGGCAACCTCGTCGAAGGGCAGGGCGGCCGTGTCGCGGCGGTCCCGCTCGCCGAGCGGGGCGACCGCATCCATCAGCGCCGGGATGGCGATGGCGCCCTCGCTGTCGTGCAGGCTGGCGACGATCGCGGCGAGCTCATGCAGCGCGTTGCGGACCGAGCCGCCATAGCGGCCGGAATGAAGCTCCTTTGCGGCGGTGCGGACGACGAGCTCCAGCTTGGTCAGGCCGCGCGCCCCGACATTGATCGTCGGCACGGTCGGGCTGGCGCGGCCGCCATCCGCCGAGATCATCGCATCGGCCTTGAGCAGGTCGCCATACCGGCGGACGATCTCGTGCAGGCTCGGGCTGCCGGTCTCCTCCTCGCCCTCGATGAACAGCTTGATGTTGACCGGGCAGCGACCCTGGACCGCGAGGAAGGCGGCTACCGTCTCGATCGCGATGGTGGTCGAGCCCTTCACGTCCGAGGCGCCGCGGGCATAGAGCCGGCCGTCGCGCACCGTCGGCTCGAAGGGCGGCGTCTTCCACAGCGCCAGCGGGTCCGGCGGCTGCACGTCGTAATGGCCGTAGACGATGATGGTGGGTGCGCCCGGCGCGCCGAGCCAGGCGCCATAGACCGCCGGCTGGCCGCCGCCGTCGAGCAGCTGCACGTCGTTGAGCCCGATCCGCTTCAGCCAGTCGACGAGGAAGGCGCGCGTATCGGCCATGCCCTGCGCATAGGCGGGGTCGGTGCTGACGCTCGGCAGGCGCAGGAACGCGTTCAGCCGTTCGAAGACGGCATCGTGCTGCTCGCGCAGGTGCTGGACGACGGGTTCGGCGCTCATCGCGGCTCTCCGGGCATGGGTTGCGGCTGGGGCGGCTCTTCCGCGCCGAGCATGCCGGCTGGCAGCGCGATGCTGGCGGAGAGCAGGAGGAAGGACAGCGTCTTGCCATGGCCGTCCAGCCCGAGGCTGCCGTTGACGCCGCCATCGAGCACGTCGTCCAGGACGAAGTTGAAGGCGCGGAGCTTCGGCAGTTCGTAGCGCCTGACCGCCGAGGGCTGGCGCTCGCGGAAGACGGCCGTGACGAAATCCGGGGTCAGATGCTCGCTGAGCGGCCGGTAGAAGCGCTCCTCGCGGCAGACCACCGCGATGTTGAGCCGGTTGCCCTTGTCGCCCGAACGCGCATGGGCGAGTTGGTAAAGCGGAACCGCCGGCATCAGGGTACCTCCAGCATGGAGACTTGGGGCGAGACGAGGTCGCGCGCGATCAGGCAGGAGGTGCTGCGCAGGCGCGGCGTCAGGCGCTTGCGGACGCCGCCGCCGCCTGCGGGGCCGGCGCAGTAGAGGGCCTCGACCTCGTCGAGCAGGCACTCGGCGGCGGCGCCATCGGTCGTTTCGGCCGCGAAGCGCACGCGCAGGTCGGCGTTGCCGGAGACCGGCGTCGCCGCCGCCAGCATCGCACCCGCACTGTCGCCGAACACGCTGACGCTGCCGATCAGATCGGCGCGGATCTGAAGTGCAGGATGGAAACGCGCCATGCGCTTCGTCACCGTCTCGATGGCGAGCCCGGCGCGCGCGCGGGCATTGGGGCCGGTATAGGAGATTTCGGCCTCGGCCAGGAGGCCGCCATCGATGCAGATGGTCGCCTTGAGCGTATTCGGCGCAGCGTGCCCCCGCGCACCTTTCACGCTGACGCGGTCGCGGCCGATCTCCTCGATCTCGACATCGGTGAGGTCGAGCACGACGTCCGGCGTCAGATAGGCCGCCGGGTCGTGGATTTCGTAGAGGATCTGCTCGGTGACCGTGCGCCGGTCGACCAGCCCGCCCGTCCCGACTGGCTTGGTGACGACGAAGCTGCCGTCGCGCTCGACCTCGGCAAGGGGGTAGCCGAGCGTATCCATGCCCGGCACGTCCTTGATGCCGGGATCGGCGAAATAGCCTCCGGTCACCTGCGATCCGCATTCCAGCAGATGTCCCGCCAGCACGCCGGCCGCGAGCCGGTCCCAGTCGTCATCGGCCCAGCCGAAGCTGTGCTTCAGCGGCCCCAGCACCAGCGCCGGATCGGCGACGCGGCCGGTGACGACGATGTCGGCGCCGCGCGAGAGCGCCTCGGCGATCGCCTCGGCACCGAGATAGGCATTCGCCGCGACGATCTCCGGCTCGCCGCGGAGCAGGTCGCCATCGCTCTCGAACCGGGCGAATTCCGCGGCGGTCAGCTTGCTGCGCAGGTCGTCGCCCTCGACGACCGCAATCTTGATCTCAGGCCAGCCGAGCTCCTTCCCCCATTGCCGGATCTTGGCGGCCGCACCGCGAGGGTTGGCGCCGCCGAAATTGCCGACGATCCTGATGCCCGCGGCGATGCAGGGGGCCAGCGCCGGCATCAGCAGGCGCTTGAGGGCGGGCACCTCGCCACGGGAAGGGTCCGCCAGCCGGTCGAGCTGGGCGAGCGCCAGAGTGCGCTCGGCAAGCGTCTCGAAGATCAGGAAGCGTGGCCCGTCATGGCGGGCGAGCGCCTCGATCAAGGGGCCGGAGGCGTCGGCGCGATCGCCGGCGAAGCCTGCCGCTGCTCCGATCCACACCTGTTGCGCCACACTCACCACCTGTCATCCCACGCTCGCGCCGCCGGGAAGGGCGCGACGCCGGAAAAAGGTGGAGTCCCATTCAAAAAGTCAAATAATGGAAACAGATTTTATCATAGGGTATGCCTATATATCTCTGCCGGAACGCTTCGATGAATCTCACCATCAGGCAACTCGAAATCCTCGTCGCCATCGGCGATACGCTCAGCCTGACCGGGGCCGCCGAGCGGCTCGGAGTCTCCCAGCCTTCCGTCAGCGAGACGCTGCGACGCGTCGAGAGCGAGCTCGGCTGCAAGCTCGTCGACCGCACCACGCGCCACCTCGCCCTGACCCATGAAGGCCAGCACGTCGTCGCCAGTGCGCGCGAGGCGGTCCGCAGCCTGGCCGGCACCTTCGAGGCGATCGCGCGACGGGGGGAGGGCGTCCGCGGCCGGGTTGCGATCGCGGCCTTGCCCTCCGTCGTCTGCACGCTGCTGCCGCCCGTCTTCAGGTCGTTCCGGAAGCTCTTTCCGGGCATCGAGGTCCAGGTTCGCGATACGCTTCAGGACCGGGCTTTGGCGATGCTGGAGAGCGGCGTCGTCGACTTCGCAATCGTCGGCAGGCCGGCGAGCTCCGGGCCCTTTCTCTTCGAGGAGATCGCGAGCGATCGGCTTTCCCTCGTCATGTCGCGCCAGCATGCGCTCGCTGCTCGCGAGAGCGTAGGCTGGACCGAACTGGCCAAGCTTGATTTCATCGCCATCTCGCCCGCCTCCTCGGTCCGGCGGCTGACCGATGCCGGCTTCATTCACGCCAATCTTCCCGTCGCCCCCGCCTATGAGGTCGACCAGATTTCCTGCGCCGCCGCCCTTGCCGCGGCGGATCTTGGCGTCACCGCGCTGCCGACGATGACTTTTGCGATGTTCACGCATGAGGCGCTGTCCATGGTCCCGCTCGTCGATCCGACGATCAGGCGAAGCATCGGGATCGCCTGGCTCAAGAGCCGCCCGCTCTCGGCCAGCGCGATCAAGTTCGTCGCGGCTCTGCGGTCGGACCAGGCGTCGCGGCCGAGCGCCTGAGGCTTCCGAACGCGCAGCTTTTCCGGCGCAGCGACCCGACTGCGGCGAGATGCAGGTTGCGTTGAGGCCCTCCCTTGCCAATTCTGGCCCCGAGTGACCCATCGTCAGCAGGGACATGCCTCATGCCTCGGACTTCCGCATCCATCCTGGTCGTTGGTGCCGGCCCGGTCGGGCTTTCGCTGGCGATCGAGCTCGCCCGGCATGGCGTGCGGCCGACCGTGATCGACATTGCGCTCGAACCCTCGCCCTTTTGCCGGGCGATCGGCGTGAGCCCCCGAACGCTCGAGATCTTCGAGGCGATGGGGGTGGCGCGGGAGGTCGTCGGTGCCGGTTTGCGCATCACCGGGCGCCGCGCTGTCATCCATCGCGGGGCGGATGAGATCGTCCATGACGAGACGGTCGATCTGAGCGACCTGCCCTATGCGCAGTATGGCGTTCCGCAGAACCGGACGGAGGAGGTGCTGCTGGACAAGCTGCGGGAGCTCGGCATCGCGCCAGAGCGCGGGTGCCGGCTGGCCGCTCTCGCCGAGATGGACGAGGGCGTCACGGTCGAGCTGGAGCGGCAGGGACAAGCCGAGCGCCGGCGTTATGACTGGGTTGTCGGCTGCGACGGGGCGCACAGCGCGGTCCGCAAGGCGCTCGGCATCGCCTTCGAGGGCGAGGCCTTTCCCTTCGAATTCATGCTCGGCGACGTCGCGATCGATTGGGACCTGCCGCGCGGCATGACGCTGCAGGCGATCAGGCCCGCGACCGATGCGCCGCCCGACTTCTTCGTCGCCATTCCCTTGCCGGCGCGGGGCCGCTACCGGGTATCGATGATGGCGCCGGTCGAGACTGAGGGCGAGCCGGCCGAGGATGTCGCCCATGGCATCCAGTCGGACCGGCCGGGCGCGACGCTGGCACAGCTCCAGGCGGTCTCGGACCGGCTGCTCCCCGGCCGGCCGCAGCTCTCGGATATGCGCTGGTCGTCGATCTTCCGCATCAGCATGCGGCTGGCGGAGCGCTATCGCTCAGGCAATGTCTTCCTGGCCGGCGACGCCTGCCATATCCATCCGCCGACCGGCGGCCAGGGCATGAACACCGGCATCCAGGACGCCGCGAACCTCGCCTGGAAGCTCGCTCTCGTCTGCCGCGACCTGGCCCCGGCTGCGCTGCTCGACAGCTACGAGGCCGAGCGGCAGCCGGTCGCTCTCGCCGTGATCGAGGACACCGTCAAGCGCAGCGTCGGCCTCGGCAAGCCGGCCGAGCCGCCGCACCGGCTCCATGACACGCAGCTGCTCGTCAGCTACGCCGGCGGCCCGCTGGCGCCGGAAGCGGCCGGTGGCGGCCCGGCGCCGGGGGATCGCATGCCCGACATTCAGGGGCTGCGGCAGGTTGGAATAGGCTTCCCCTTGCGTCTGTTCGACCTGACGCGCAGCCCGGGCTTCACGCTGCTGGCTTTCCCGAAGGCCGGGGAATTCGCGGAGGTCGAGGCGCTCGCCGCACGGCTTGCCGCCGCCTGGCCCGGCTGTTTCGCGACCGTGGCCATCCTCCCGGCCGGTCAGGCCTGGGACGACCCGCCCGGCATCGCCGTCGTCGAGGACGCTGGCGATGCCGTGAACGGCCTGTTCGGCGGAGAGCCGCCCGCTCTCCTGCTGCTGCGGCCCGACGGCTATGTCGCCTTCAAGGGCGCGATGGCGGCCGAGCCGCTGCTCGGTTACCTGCAGGAGGTGATCGCCCTGCGGCCTCCCGTCACGGACAGGCGAAGCCACCGCGCGTAGGCACGCAGCGCGAGCCGTTCGGCAGGTTGAGCGCGCCGGAGCCGTCGCGGCGGACATATTCGCCGTTCGGCAGCGTGAACCCGCCGCGCTGATCGACCTGCACCTGGGTTCCGTCGGGCAGGGTGAGGCCGCCCTGGCCGTCATCGGCGATGAGCTTCGCAGAGGCAGGGCCGCCACCTGCCGGCGCGGGCGGCGCCAAGGGCGCGACGACGCGCGACTGCCCGACGCAGCCGGCGGTGAAGAGGGCAAGCCCGACGGCGCTTGCGACGATGAATCCGCGACTCATGATGAAACCAACCTCCGATTGATTGCGTGCTGAAAATGGCTGACGGCACGGCCCGCCGATGGGCCCGTGACTCCTTGTCGGCATGCCCGGCCGGCCGTCTCCGATAGGTCCAAGCTGCCCCAGCGCGGCCGTTTTGTCAGCCCTTCGTTGTCGATTCGGATTCCGGAGGGGCTCGCCATGCGCGCCGGAGACGCGCATGGCGACGTGTGAGCGCGGCACGCGACGCGTCGATTTCGCCGATATTGCGGGCGGAGGACGTCGGTTTCCCGTCTCGTCGAGGGGGGCGGAAGCATGTCGCCTGCGCGCTCAGTGCGGCTTGCGAAGGGGCGGGCGGCCGATGCAGTCTCCGGCGCAACGAAGCAGGCGGCGCTTACGCCGGGGGAGTTTTCATGTTCCTGACGAATCAGGATGTCGTCGATCTCGTCGCTTTCCGGCAGGCGCTGCATCGCAGGCCCGAAATCTCCGGCGAGGAGCGCGAGACGGCGCTGGCTGTGACACGCTTCCTCGATTCGAGCGCGCCTGACCGCGTCGTCACCGAGCTCGGCGGCCATGGCGTCGCGGCGATCTTCGAGGGCGCCGAGCCCGGCCCCACGGTTATGATCCGCTCCGAGCTCGACGCCCTTCCGATCGAGGAACTGTCGGAGAGCGCGCATCGCTCGCAGGTCCCCGGCAAGGGGCATCTCTGCGGCCATGACGGCCACACCGCGATCCTTGCGGCCGTTGCCCGCGGGCTCGGCCGGCAGCGCCCGAAGCGCGGCCGCGCGATCCTGCTGTTCCAGCCGGCCGAGGAGACAGGCGCTGGCGCCGCGGCGGTGATCGCGGATCCGAAATTCGCGGAGATCGCGCCCGACTACGCCTTCTCCCTGCACAACAAGCCCGGCTTCGGGCTCGGCCACGCCCGGCTCTCGGCCGGGCCGGCGAACTGCGCCTCGCGCGGGCTGAAGATCGTGCTGACGGGGGAGACCTCGCATGCCTCGACGCCTGAGCACGGCGTTTCGCCGATGCGGGCGGTGTCGCAGCTGATGCCGGCGCTGACCGCCCTCGGGCCGGGTGGCGAGCTCGACGCCTCCTATGCGCTCGTCACCGTCACCCATGCGGTCATCGGCGAGGCCGCCTTCGGCATCGCACCTGGCCGGGCCGAGATCTGGGCGACGCTGCGCACCGTCGCGGATGCGCAGATGGGGGCGCTCTGCGAGCGTGCAGAGGCGCTGGTCCGCGAGATCGCCGCCGCCGACGGCCTGCAGATCGCCCTGGAGTATCACGACGTCTTCCACCACTGCGAGAATGACGCCGAGGCGGTGGCGCTGCTGCGCCAGGCCTTCGACGAGGAGCGCATCCCGCATGATGAGACCGAGCCGAGCCGCGGCTCGGAGGATTTCGGCCTGTTCGGGCGGGGGGCGAAGTCGGCGATGTTCCAGCTCGGCTCGGGCGAGAATTCCCCGAAGCTGCACAATCCGGATTTCGACTTCCCCGACGCGCTGATCGATCCGGGCTCGCGCGTCTTCATGCGCGTCCTGCGCAACATGCTGGGCTGAGGCCCCGGCAAAGTGCGCCGAGCTTGACGCGCCGGACCGTGGCGGGCCCTATTCCTGCGGGGCTTTTCCTCCCCCGGACCAAAACCGACCAAGACCGCCTGGAGCCGGCTGATGAGCGCGACCTATGATCTCTCCGGCCGGTTCGCCATCGTCACCGGCGGGGCGGGCGGGCTCGGTCGTGGCATCGCCCGCGCCCTGCTCGGCGCCGGGGCCAAGGTGGAGCTTTGGGACGCGAATGGCACGGCGCTCCTTGAGGCCGCGGCGGATCTCGGCGGGGAGGTCGCAGTCCGCATCGTCGACATCACCGATGCGCTGGCGGTCGACCGCGCGGCCGGGGCGGCATTCGACGGCCATGGCCGGGTCGATATCCTGATCAACAATGCCGGCGTGCTCGGCGAGGTGAAGCCGATCTGGGAGACCTCGCCGGAGAATTTCCAGCGTGTGCTGCAGGTCAATCTCTTCGGCGCCTATCTGGTGACGCGCGCTGTCGTCGGGCGCATGCGCCAGCAATCGACGCGCGCCTCGCTCACCCCGCATCCGCTGCGCGGCCATGTCGTCAACATCGCCTCGATCCAGGGCAAGGAGGGCATGGCGCGGGCCGCGGCCTACTCCGCCTCCAAGGCGGGCCTGCTCGCGCTGACCAAGAGCGTCGCCAAGGAGACGGCGCAGGACGGCATCGTCGTCACCGCCATCACGCCTTCCGCCGCAGAGACGGCGATGGCGAAGGAGATCTCGGAGGAGCGCCGCGCCGAGATCCTCGGCCGCATCCCGATGGGGCGCTTCGTCGAGGTCGAGGAGGTGGCGCGGATGGTGCTCTGGCTCTCCTCGGACGAGTGCTCCTATGCGACCGGCGGCATCTTCGACCTGTCGGGCGGCCGGGCGACGTACTGAGCCGCAGTCGTCGCGCGGACGACGTTAGCCTGTCTTTGCGATCTCTGCCGCCGCGATCGCGCCGAGGGCCGGCAGGAAGCCGTCATCCTCGGCGATCGCCTCGCCCTGCGTGAAGACGGTGAGCACGAAGTCCTGCCCGCCGGGCAGGATCGCGCGCAGGGCGTCGTGCCGCCGGAACTGGGCGCGCTCGTCGCCGAGCCAGCGCGTCCGCCCGGCCTTGGACCAGATCTGGGTTCCCTCCGGCAGCGTGCTGCCGAGATAGCCGAGCAATTGATAGGCGCCGCGGCCGCGGTCCGGGCTGTTGGCGTCGCGGGCGAGAAAGTCCCGGATGATGGCGAGCCGCGCCGGCGGCAGCAGGGCGGATTCGCTGAAGATCTCGTGCATCAGCCGTGCCATGGCGATCGGCGTCAGGCAGTTGTGCCCGACAGGCGAGTGGTCGAGAGCCTGTTTCTCGCGTCCGTAGCGCAGGTCGTCCATCAGCTTCTGGTCGAGGTTGATGCCGGCGAGTTCAGACCAGCCCAGCCCGGCGAAGATGCGGTTGATTTCCTGGCGCCGCTCGCGCCAGCGCTCCATCTCCGCCTCGTCAAGGAGCGTGTCGCCGGTCGTGCCGGTGAGCAGGTCTATGATGTAGTTCGTCGCCGAATTGGACGACCACAGGATCATGTCGCGCATGGCGCGGTCGAGTTCGGCATGCGCGGAAAGCCGGCCGTCCTCGAGCCGTAGCTGCGCGGCGACGAGGTGGAACACCTTCACCAGCGAGCAGGGATAGGCCCGCCAGTCGGCGCGCAGGGCCGCGCCTTGCGGCCTGCCGCCATCCGCTCCGGGCCGGAGCAGGACATAGGCGAACTGCTCGATGGGAATGTTACGCGCGGCATAGATCGGGGCGGCATGCGCCTCGAGCAGCGCGCCGATCCGCTGCAGTTCGGCATTGTCGGTGAAGAAGCTCATGGCCGTCTCGCGATATGGCGGAAGGAAGAAGCGCCTCAGCCCTTGGGCCGGAGCGCGGTGTCGAGGCCCTCGCCGATCAGGGCGAAGGCGACGCCGGTGTAGATGATGGCGAGGCCGGGAGCGGTCGCGATCCACCAGGCGTCGAACAGGAACTGGCGGCCGTCGGCGATCATCAGCCCCCATTCCGGCGTCGGCGGCTGGATGCCGAGGCCGAGGAAGGAGAGCGAGGTCACGGCCAGGATCGTCAGCACCACGTCGGCCATGGCGAAGACGATCGCGGGCGTCACCGCATTGGGCAGGATATGCGCCGCGATGATGCGGCGGTCGGTGGAACCGAAGCTGCGCGCGGCCTGCACATATTCGAGCTCGCGCAGCACCAGCACCTCGCCGCGGGTGATGCGCGCAAACGAGATCCAGTTCACCAGCAGGAAGGCGAGGTAGAGATTAGCCTCGCCCGGCCCGAGCACGCCGACGATGGCGATCACCAGCACATGGAAAGGGAAGGCCCAGAAGATGTCGGTGATGCGCATGATCACCGTGTCGACGCGCCCGCCGACGAAGCCGGACAGCGCGCCGATCGCGATGCCGAGGACGGCCGGGGCCGCCACGCAGACCAGCGCGACCCGCAGGTCCACCAGCCCGCCGGCCATGACGCGCGAGGCGACGTCGCGGCCGAGATCGTCCGTGCCGAACCAGTGCTTCGCCGAGGGCGGCTGCAGCGTGTTGCCGTAGTCGACCAGGAAGGGGTCGTGCGGCGTCCAGAGCTGCCCGAGCCCGACGAACAGGCAGAGCAGCAGGAGCATGGCGAGGCCGACGAGGAGCGTCGGATCGAGGCGGCGCTTGCTCATCGCGTCAGTCCAGCCGGATGCGCGGGTCGGCCAGCGCATAGGCGATGTCCGTCGCGAGATTGATCAGGACCACCAGGACGGCGAAGACGACCGTCAGCCCCTGGATCATCGGGTAGTCGCGGGCGAAGATCGACTCGACGAAGAGCGAACCGAGCCCGGGCAGCGCGAAGACCGTCTCGATCACCACCGTGCCGCCGATCACCCAGCTGGTATGGGCGCCGAGCACCGAGATCGAGCTGATCAGCGCATTGGGCAGCACATGGACGCGCATCGTGCGCGCCGTGGCGTTGCCCTTGGCGCGGGCGGTGGTGACGTAGTCCGAGCCCAGCACGTTGAGGATGCCGCTGCGCAGGCTGCGGATCGTCAGCGACGCCGTCGCCAGCGCGATCACGAAGGCCGGCAGCGTCAGGTGGTGCAGGCGTTCGAGCGCGCCGTTGCCGTAGCCCGAGGTCGGGAACAGCGGCACCCAGATGGCGAGGACGACGACGAGCACGAGCCCGAGCCAGAAGGAGGGGATCGCGAGCAGAACCGTGAAGACGAGCTTGATCAGGATGTCGGCCGGGCGGTCGCGCTTCACCGCGGACCACAGCGCCAGCGGGATCGTCAGCACGACCGCGATCACGGTCGAATAGGCCACGAGCCACAAGGTCGCCGGCAGGCGCTCCAGCACCAGTTTCGTCACCGGCTGGCCATAGACCACCGAGCGGCCGAGGCTCCCGGAGAGGATGTCGCCGAGGAAGAGCAGGTATTGCCGCCACAGCGGCAGGTCGAGGCCGAGCCGCTGCTTCATCGCCGCGATCTCCTCGGGCCCGCCGCGCGCGCCGAGGAGAAGCGTTGCCGGATCTCCCGGCAACGCCCGCAGCAGGAAGAAGCAGGCCAGCGTGATGCCGAAGAGCACCGGCACGAGCTGGACGAGTCGCTTGAGGATGTAGGTCAGCATGATCAGCAGCCAGGGGGCAGGGCGGCGCGAGGCCGCCCCGGCCTCACTTCAGCTTGACGTCCTCCAGCCGGAAGTTGCCGGTCGGCAGCACCTCGAACCCGCTGACATTGCTGCGATGGGCGTAGGATGTGCCGGGATAGAACAGGAAGATCGAGGGCGCGCCCTCATGGGCGAGCTTGACCATCTCCTTGAACATCGCGCCGCGCTCCGGCCCGTCCTTGGTCGCGCGCTCCTTCTCGTAGAGCTCGTTGACGCGCTCGCTCTTCCACTCGGTGTGGTAGGCATTGGCACGCTCGGGATTGACGATCAGGAAGCCGGCCATCTGGTCAGGGTCGATCGTGTCGCTCGAGGCATAGGAGACCGCCATCTCGTAGTCGCCGGCCTTGGTGGTCGACCAGTGGGTGCCGCCCTCGACGAGCCGGATTTCGGCGGTGACGCCGATCTGCCCGAGCGCGCTCTGCAGCGCCTGTCCGAGCTGGCGGTGCAGCGGCCGGCCGGAATGTACGAGCAGCGAGGTCTTGAAGCCGTCGGCATAGCCCGCTTCCTTGAGCAGGGCCTTGGCCTTGGCGACATCATGCGCATAGGGCTTGAGGTCGGGGTCGGCATAGGCCATCGGCGGCATCGGCGAGTTCGCGACCTTGCCTGCGCCGTAGAGCAGCGCCTTGACCAGCCCTTCCTTGTCGATGGCGTAGTTCAGCGCCTGGCGGACGCGAACGTCGTCGAAGGGCTTCTTCTTGGTGTTCAGCAGCACGAAGTCGGTGCGAAGCACGTTTGCGACCTCGGTCTTGATCGCACCGGAGCGGCCGAGGCTCTGCATCTGGTTCAGCGGGATCTCCAGCGCGGCGTCGATCTCGCCGGCCTGCAGCTTGAGCACGCGGCTGTTGCCCTCGGGCAGGACGAGGATCTCGGCGCCGTCCAGGCTCGGCTTGCCGGGCTGCCAGTAATGCGCGTTCTTCTTGAGCGACAGGCCCTGGCCCTTGTTCCAGGCGGCGACCGTGAAGGGGCCGGAGCCGATCGGCTTCTCGAAGAACTTGTCGGGCGCCGCCTCGAAGGCCTTCTGCGGCAGGATCGCCGAAGAGAACAGCGCGAGATTGTTGAGCAGTGGGGTGAAGACCTTCTTCAGCTTGAGCACGACGGTGCGCTCGTCGGGCGTCTCGACCGTGTCGATGCCGGAAAAGAAGCGCTTCCAGTTCGAGGCGTCGCTGCCGGCCCGCTTCAGGGAGAAGGCGACGTCGGCGGCGGTCACCGGCGTTCCGTCCGAGAACTTCGCCTCGCGGAGTTTGAACGAATAGGTCAGCCCGTCCTCGCTGACGGTCCAGCTCTCGGCGAGGCCGGGCTCCAGCTTCGTCGCGTCCGTGCTGGGGCGCAGCAGCGTGTCGTAGATCAGGAGCTGCGCGTGGATCGAGGGATTGTCGCTCGTCGCGATCGGGTCGAGCGAGATCAGGTCTTGCGTCTGCGCCAGTTTCAGCACGCCCTGTGCGGAGGCCGAGAAAGGTGCGACGATCAGCGCCGGGCCCATCACGGCGAGCGCGAGCGCGGCGGCCGACACCATGGAGCGGAATGTGGTCATGGAGATCCCCTGATTTTGGCCGCTGCTGCGTGGCGGCAGCTTGCACCCTCCCACAGCCGTGCCTAGTCTCGCCAATGAAACATTCGGCAAGTTCTTCGACCGGATGGAATAGGCGCGATGAAGCTCAACGCCCTGCATGTGATCGACGCCTTCGTCCGGCTGGGTGGCACCGGCGAGGCCGCACAGGGCCTCGGCATCAGTCAGTCCGCCGTCATCAAGTCGCTGCGGCAGGCGGAGCAGGAGCTCGCTCTCAGTCTCGTCGCGACCGTCCAGGGGCGGCTGACCCCGACGCCCGAGGCGCTGGAACTGACCCGGCTGGCGCGGCCGAGCTTCGCGGCGCTGCGCCGGGCGCGCCACGAGGCGGACATGATCCGCGTCGGCATGGCCGACCGGCTCCGCATCGCGACCGTCCCGGGCCTGGCCCACAGCATCCTGCCGCCTGCCATCGCCGGCGCGCGCCTGGCCTTGGATGACCGCGCCGCCGTCGAGGTGATGTTCGACCATGTCCGCGACCACCTCAGCGCCGCCGAGGCCGATCTTGCGATCTCCTACGGCCCGATGGCGGTCGAGGGCCTGAGCGATATCGCGCTGCGCTGCAGCCCGCTGGTCTGCGTACTCGACGAGGCGCATCCGCTTGCCGAAAGCGAGGTGCTGACGCGCGGCGATCTCGAAGGCGCGCGGCTGATCAGCTACGGCCCGGACGGCGTCAGCCGGTCCGACAGCTTCCAGGAGGCGTTGGGCCAGGCGGGCCTCGCCGACCGGATCGCGATCACCGTCCGGCATACCGACACGGCCTGTCATCTGGCGCGCGAGGGCGTCGGCATCGCCGTCGTCGACGGCTTCGTCATCAGCAGCGGCCTGACGGAAGGGCTCGCCGTCCGCCCGCTCGAGAACAGCCCCCTGGTCACCGCCTATGCGCATCACCGCGACGGCGCCCCGCTCGACCGCGCCGCACGCATCCTGCTGGACCATCTTTCGGCGGCGGGCGCATGAGCACGCTGACGCCCTCCCACGCCATCGTCCTGCGCACGGTCGAACGCTGCGGCACGACGGTGGAGGCCGCGCGCCAGCTGCACCTGACGCAATCGGCGGTCAGCAAGATCATCGCCCGAAGCGAGGCCAGCCTCGGCATCGCGGTCTTCGACCGCCGCGACGGCCGCCTCGTGCTGCGCCCGCAGGCGCGCGCCCTGTTGCAGGCGCTGGGCAGCGTCGAGGGCGAATGGCGCGCCCTGCGCGACGCCGTCGGAGACCTGCGCTCGGGCCGGGCGCTGCCGCTGCGCATCGCCTCGACGCCCAGCATCGGCCAGGGCCTGATCGCGCAGGCCATCCGGCGGCTGGTCACCGAGTATCCGCAGGCCCGCATCGAGCTGATCATGGGCGATGCGCCGACCGAGCTGTCGCAGGGCTCGGCCGATCTCGGCGTGATGTTCTCGCCCCGCGTCACCGACGACATCGCGCTGACGCCGCTGGCCCGCGCCTCGATCATCGCTCTCGTCCGCGAGGATGATCCGCTAGCGAACCGCGGCGCGGTCAGCCTGCCCGAGCTCAGGCAGCGGCGGCTGATCTGCTTCGACCGCGAGAAATCGCCGCTCGGCTGGCTGATCGCCCGCGCGCATGAGGCGGCGGGGCTCGACTACGCCCCCTTCATGACGGTGCCCTACAGCATCTCGGCGGCGCATCTCCTGGCCAGGCAGGGCGACGTCATCCTGATCGACAGCCTGCTGACGCAGGCGCAGCGTTTCGAGGGGCTGGTCAAGCTCACCGTCACGCCGGAGCTTCCGATCACGATCTGCCTGATGACGCCGCGCAGCCGGCCCCTGTCGCGGCTCGCCGCCCGCTTCGTCGAGATCCTGACCGAGGCGTGAGCATTCTGGGGCGATGCGAGAACCTTGCTCGCGCCACAAACTCGCCCCCCTGCTCGCGCAGTGAGGCGCTCCGCCCCGCTTCCGCCGGCGGGAACGGATACTTCATATCGGCATTGTAGAAGCCGCCATGCCGATCTGCCGCTGAGGAAAATCGATGACGTCCACCGTTAGCCCGCTCGCCGGAAAGCCCCTCGATCCCAGCCAGCTCGTGGACGTCGCCAAGCTGACGAAAGCCTATTTCGACCGGCTCGACCCGGCCGAGGTCGCCCAGCGCGTCGCCTTTGGCACCTCGGGCCATCGCGGCTCCTCATTCCTGCTTTCCTTCAACGAGGCGCATATCCTGGCGATTGCCCAGGCGATCTGCCTCTACCGCGCGGAAAAGGGCATCGACGGCCCGCTCTTCCTCGGCATCGACACCCATGCCCTGTCGCGCCCGGCCTTCGAGACCGCGCTCGAGGTCTTCGCCGCCAACGGCGTCGTCACCATGGTCGACGAGAACCTGCGCTTCACGCCGACGCCGGTGATCTCGCATGCGATCATCACCCATAACCGCGGTCGCTCCTCGGGGCTCGCAGACGGCGTGGTCATCTCGCCCTCGCACAACCCGCCGGCCGATGGCGGCTTCAAATACAACATGCCGCATGGCGGCCCGGCCGACACCGATGCCACCGGCTGGATCGAGCGCAAGGCCAATGCCCTGCTGGAGGCGAAGCTCGTTGGCATCCGGCGGATGCCCTACGAGAAGGTGCTCGCCTCGGAATACGTCCGGCGCCACGGCTATCTCGCAGCCTATGTCGCAGACCTCGCCAGCGTCGTCGACATGGACAGGATCCGCAGCTCCGGCGTCAGCATCGGCATCGATCCGCTCGGCGGCGCCGGCCTCGACTATTACGCGCCGATCATCGAGCGCTACGGCCTCAACGCGACGGTGGTCGACGCCACGCTCGACCCGACCTTCGGCTTCATGAGCGCGGATTGGGACGGCAAGATCCGGATGGACTGCTCCTCGCCCTATGCGATGACCAGCCTGATCGGCATGAAGGACCGCTTCGACGTCGCCTTCGCCAACGACACCGACGCCGACCGGCACGGCATCGTCACCCGCAGCGCCGGGCTGATGAACCCGAACCACTACCTCGCGACCGCGATCGACTATCTCTTCACCCATCGCCCCGGCTGGCGCAGCGACGCCGCCATCGGCAAGACCATCGTCAGCAGCGCGATGATCGACCGCGTCGCCGGCAAGCTCGGCCGCCGGCTGGTCGAGGTCCCGGTCGGCTTCAAATGGTTCGTCGTCGGCCTCTCCGACGGCAGCTTCGGCTTCGGCGGCGAGGAGAGCGCCGGCGCCTCCTTCCTGCGCCTCGACGGCACGAGCTGGACCACCGACAAGGACGGTATCATCCTTGGCCTGCTCGCCGCCGAGATCACGGCGGTCACCGGCTCCGATCCCGGCGAGCGCTACGCCGCGCTGACCCGAGAGCTGGGCGCGCCGCTCTATGCGCGGGTCGATGCGCCCGCGACGCGCGAGCAGAAGGCCGTGCTCAAGACGCTGTCGCGCGCGCAGGTCGCGACCGATACGTTGGCCGGCGAGCCGATCACCGCCGTGCTGAATGAGGCGCCGGGCAACGGCGCCGCGATCGGCGGGGTCAAGGTCGTCACCGCCGATGGCTGGTTCTGCGCCCGTCCCTCGGGCACGGAGGAGGTCTACAAGATCTACGCCGAGAGCTTCCGCGACGAGGCGCATCTGCGCGCGATCCAGGAAGAGGCGCAGGCGATCATCAACGCCGCCTTCAAGGCGGCTTGAGCTGTTCGTCATTGCGAGAGCAGCGAAGCGATCCCAGGGGGCGTCTAGCTCTGCACTCCTGGATTGCTTGGTCGCTTCGCTCCTCGCAAGGACGGTGAGGCGGGCCCAACCACCCACAGCCCTCATCCTGAGGAGCGGGCGAAGCCCGCGTCTCGAAGGATGCTCCATGGGGCGCGGGAGCCTGCTGGACCATCCTTCGAGACGCCGCTTCGCGGCTCCTCAGGATGAGGGCTGACGGACCTTTCTGATCAGGACTTCAGCAGAGGCTGCAATGCCTTACGCACCCGATGCGGCCTTCATCGGCGGCTCGAACCCGTCCGGCGCCATGGCCTCGGCCGCCTGGCGGCTGCGCGACATCGCCTCGATCAGCTGGCGGTTGGAGTGCTCGAGCGTGCCGACATGGTCGATATGGTGGCGCAGGTCGTTGCGCAGCTGGGTGTTCACCCCGGTCAGGAAATCGGCCTTGGACTGCAGCGCCGAGACCTTGATGTCGAGGTCGTAGACGCGCTTGTCGCGCTGGGCCAGATCTTCGGTCAGCCTGCGTTCGCGCTCGGCCGATGCGGCGGCCTGGACCTGGAGTTCCTTGATCGTCTGGGCCGAGACGACGATGCGGGCCTGGGCCTGGGTCGATGCCTCGCCGGCGGCTTCGCGCTCACCGCCCATCTTCTCCGTCAGGCCGGTCAGGTCGCGCTGCAGGCGCTGGTTTTCGCCGTCCGCGGCGACGAGGTCGGAGCGCAGGATCGCGACCTCGCGCGACAGGTTCTGCGCCACCGAGGATTTTTCCTGCAGCTTCTGCTCGATCACCTGGCGCTCCTCCGCCAGTCGCTGGAAGCGCGAATCCGCGGTGGCGAGCTTCTGCAGGAGCCCGTTGAACTCGCCCTGCAGCTTGCCGTGGTCGGTCTCCAGCGTGGCGAGCGAGGCCTGCGTCTGGTCGAGCGTGGCCCGGCTGCGCTGCAGCTCCTCCTCGTAGCGCATCGCCAGCGGGCGGTAATGGCCGAGCTCGCTCTGGAGCCCCGCGATTTCGCGGTCCTGCCGGTTGGTGATGCCGCGCAACTCCTCGATCAGCGCCGCCTGGTCCTGCGAGGTCTGGATGAATTTCGGCAGGATCTGCTGCATGGTCGCGGTGCGCGTCATCAGCAGGTCGAGCTGCACGGACCAGTTCGAGATCTTGGCGAACTCGCTCTGGAGCTCGTTGGACTGCTCGTTGATCGCGGCCATGAGCTGGCCGACCTCATGGGTCCGGGCTGGCGACGGCGCCTCGGCAATCGGTGCGGGCTGCTCGCCTGCCTCGTTGGCGGCGCCGTGCGGCGCGAAGGCCTGCGGCTGTCGCATCGCGGGTTCGCCGCCCTCCATCGGCGCCGGCAAGGCGGCTCGCGGAAGCGCGGGGTCGCGAGGGGGCGCGTCGCCGCGTCCGCCCATCAGACGTTTGAGACTCGTGCCGAACATCGAAGCCACCCCGAACATGCCCAAGCGGCCGCGCGCCGCTGCCTTCCCGAGCACGCCTCTGAGGACGCTGACGACGCATCGAGAAAGCCTTGCAAGCTGACGGTGCGCGCTGCCGCAAGGCAATCGTCAAGAAGGGAGGCGCGAGAGTTGCGAACAACTTCTTTCGTGACGCAAGTGACGAAGTCGTCATGCGCGCGATCGCGCAGCCCGCCCGTCACCCCTGGCGCAGCCTGTGCTCCAGCATATGGGCGATCTTCACCGCCTCGCGCTCGCGCAGGATCGCCTTCTCCAGTATGGCCTGCTGCGTGTGCAGTACCTGCTTGGCCTGATCGAGCGTCGCCTCCGCCTCGCGGGCGCGCCGGCTCCAGCCTTCCACCTCGCCCGTCAGTGCCGCGATCTCGTCGCGCAGTTGGTCGCGCTCCTGCTCGGCCTCGTCGAGCGATGCCTTGGCCTTTTCCAGCACCGTCAGCAATTGCAGCTGCACGGTCTCGAAGGCCTCGCCGGCGTCGAGCACCAGGGTCAGGGTCTCGGCCGGGTCGGGCCGCTTCGAGCGCAGAGGCGTCACGGCGCGCTCCGGCGCGGGGGCGACCGCGGTCAGGCGCGGCGCCTCCCGAAGCTCCGGCGAACTCAGCATCGCGCGCATCAGGCTGGACATCCGCCGGCCTCTCTCAGCCGCGCGACGGCGCGCGGTTGGCCCGTGCGAAGGAGCTGGTCACGGCGTCGTGCAATCGCGCCAGCCAGGCCTCGGCTTCCAGCGCGCGCAGCTCCGCCTGCCGGGCCCGTTCCTCGGCGCGCCAGAGCTGGTCGTTGGTCGCCGCGATCTGCGCTTCGAGCTCGCGGATACTGGCCGCGGCCTGGCCAGCGGTCTGATGCAGGCGCTCTTCGAGCTGGGCATAGCGCTGGTCGCTGATCCGCATCGCCTCGCTGGTTTCCTCGATCAGCGCCAGCGCCGAGGGCCAGTCGCGCTGCGGTGCGGCAGGCAATGGTGCGGGAACGCCCGCGGCTGAGGCCGCAGGCGCATGGGGCGCCGGCTGGGCGGCGAGCGCATGGGGCGCGACGGCCGGGAACGCCGCGATCTTGTCGGCCGCGCTCTGGAAGGGCTCGGACGCCGATACGCTCGGCCGCAGCGCGGTGATCGTGGCGAAGTCGCTAATGGCAGACTGCATGATGGGCTCCGTTGGGGCTGGGCAGCAGGGCTGCATCGGCAGGGGGATGTTCGGGGTGCGCAAGAGTGGGCGGAACGGTCGCTGTCGCTGCCGCCGCCTGGACGGCGCAGGGCAGGGGCTCCCGCCGGTCGATCTGGTCCTGCAGCGCCCGCCGGCTGGCGCGCGCCAGTTCGAGCGCGCGCTGCAGCAGCATCCGGTCCCGGCGCTCGCCCTGCAGGGCCTCTTCCAGGCGCAGGCATTCGCGCAGCAGCGCGTCCGAAGCGTTGCCCTGCTTCGCCCTGGCAGAGCGCTGCTCGGTTTCGGCCGCGGCGACGGCGTCGTTCAGGCGCTCGATTTCGCTCATCTTGCCGGCCAGCACGGACGTTGCCGCGGCGATGCGGCGTTCCTGCCGAGCCCTGTCCAGCGCCGCCTCCTGCAGGTCCCGCTTCAGCCGCTCGATCTCGGCGGCGTCGGCCTCATGGCGTCGCAGTGCAGCGCCGTTCGTCTCGCGCTGGCGCTCCAGAGCCCTTTCGGCGCTCAAAGTCGCAGCCTGCGCCTCACGCGTCTGCAGCCGCTGCGCCTCGAACAGGGTCGTCATCGCCGTCAGCCGGCCGAGCGCGGCCTCGAGCCGCAGTTCCAGGAAGCCGTGCTGCGTCGTCGCGAGCCTGTCGAGGCTCTCGGCATTCTGCGCCTCCGATGGCGGAGCCTCGCCGGTCCAATCGTTCGAGCGGGCAATCGGAAGGGCGTTCAAGGTTGGCCTCGAAGACGAGCCTGCGGAATTTGGGGGAACGCCAACGCGAATCAGTCTGCAGACCGTATCGACTCTTCAGGAGCGGTATCAATACGAGAGTTGCCCTTAGGACGCCTGGCCACGGGCTATGCGCCGCGCGGGCTGCGTCAAGTCGCAGCCTTGGATTGGGGCGATGCGCCGCCTTATCTTGCAAACGGCCGCGATACGGCCGAGGCAGGCCCGCTAAAGGAGTTTCCCGGATGTTTCCGAGCCGCCGCATGGTGGGAGCCGGCCTACTGGCGGCCCCCGCGCTCGTTCTCGCCGGCCGGACCCAGGCCGCCGGCCGCCCGGTGACGGTCGCCTCGCTGTTTGGCGAGGACAAGCCGGAGACGAAGATCTGGCGCCGCATCGCCGAGACGCTGAGCCGGACGGCGCCGGGACGCTTCGACCTGCGCATCGTCGGCAATGCCGCGCTCGGCGGCGAGAAGGAGGTGGCGGAAGGCCTGCGCCTGAGCTCGGTCCAGGCCACGCTCTCGACGATCTCGGCGCTGTCCGGCTGGGTCCCGGAGGGACAGATCCTCGACCTGCCTTTCCTGTTCCGCGACCGCGACCATCTCCGGCGCGTTTTGGCAGGCCCGCTCGGCACGGAGCTCAAGGGCCGGTACGAAGCGCAGAGCTTCGTCGTGCTCGGCTTCATCAACTACGGGGCCCGCCATCTGCTGGCGAAGGAGCCGCTGACGACGCCCGCCGCCATTCGCGGCAAGCGCATCCGCGTCATCCAGAGCCCGCTGCACACCGAGCTCTGGTCCGGCTTCGGCGCCCATCCGACGCCGATCCCGATCCCCGAGACCTACAACGCCCTCAAGACCGGCGTGGTCGACTGCATGGACCTGACCAAATCGGCCTATGTCGGCTTCCGCCTGCACGAGGTCGTGCCGTGGCTGATCGAGACCGGCCATATCTGGGCGAGCGGCGTCGTCATGGTCTCGGCCGGCTTCTGGAAGGGGCTGGCGCCGGCCGACAGAGAGGCCTTCGCCGCGGCCGCCGCCGAGAGCACGGCCTATTTCGACGCGCTGATCGTCGCCGACGAGGAGGCCTCGATGGCCAAGGCGGCATCGGACGGCGGTAAAGTCGCCCAGCCCGAAGACAGGACCGCCTGGGAGGCGGGCGCCCGCAAGGTCTGGACGAGCTTCGCCCCCAGGCTCGGCGGCCTCGACAAGATCGAGGCCATCGCCCGCAGCGCCTGATCCGTCCCCGTCATTCCCCTCAACAAGACCGCCAACGCGCAAGGAGGCCCTTCATGCCTTTGTCCATCGACCACATCGTCATCGCCGTGACCGATCTCGACCAGGCGATGCGCGACTACGAGGCGTTGGGCTTCACGGTGCTGGCCGGCGGCGAGCATCCGCGCGGCTCGCGCAACGCGCTGGTCGTGCTGGCGGACGGCGCCTATCTCGAGATCATCGCCTTTGCCCGGCCGGTGCCGGATTTCCGCTGGTGGAACGTGCTGAACGATGCCGGCAGCGGCCTCGTCGACTACGCCCTGCTGCCGGCGGATACGCTCGATACCGATCTCGCCCGCGCGCGCGCCGCCGGCATCGAGATCGACGGGCCGATCGACGGCGCGCGGCTGAAGCCTGATGGTACCGACATCGCCTGGCGCTCGGCCCGGCCGCCCGAGCCCGACATCCCCTTCCTCTGCGAGGATGTCACGCCGCGCGCGCTGCGCGTGCCGGAGGGCACCGCCCGCGAGCACGCCAACGGCGTCACCGGCATCGCTGGCGTCACCGTCGCGGTGCGCGATCTCGCCGCTTCGGTCGCCCGCTACAAGGCGCTGACCGGGCTGGAACCGGCGGCTTTCGGCACGGTGCCGGGCCTCGGCTTCGGTCTGGCCCAGTTCAGGCTCGGCCGGCAGGTGCTGTCGCTGACGGAAGCGCGCAGCGACGCCTGCGAGGGGCTGACGCGCCATCTCGACCGCCGCGGACAGGGCGCCTTCGCGATCTCCTTCTTCGGCCCGGCCGACCGCCCCCTCGACCGGGCGCTCGCCCATGGCGCCAGGCTCGAGATCGTCGGCGAGCACTAGATTCGTATTCGGGAAGAGTGGGGCGTACATTCGAATAGTTCTATTTATTCAATAAAAACAATTACTTGATAGCTCATGGCTTCGCGCCTATCTGTTCGCCGTGATGGAATCACAGCGAATGGAGATGTCGATGGCTGGAGTAAGCGAGGCGGATGTCGCCGCTGCGATCGGGCGCATCGACGAGATCATCATCCGCGAGGTCGTCCGCACCGAGGCGAGTCGCCTCGAGCTGCGCCGCGCCGTCGCGCTGGCGCGGCAGCCGTTGGGCATCGAGGCGAGCCAGGCCCTGCCCCCGCGGATGCAGCGGCTGGTCGATCTGCTGACCGTGGCCTTGCCCGAGGCGGAGTTGTCGCGGCGCGCGGTCGGAAGGGTGCGCCATGCTGCCTGACGCCCGTGCACTCCGGCAGGATGCGCGCGCCGAACTGCGCCAGCTCGTGATGGCTGCGTTCTGCGGCGTCCTGCACGAGAGCCGGCTTTCGCCGCAGGCGGTCCTCGAACTCGCTGCCGAAGCCATCGGCTCCGTCTATCGCGAGGTCGCGGACGCCCATCTCGGCGATACCTCCTGCCCCTGTGGCTGGCAGCCCGAGCCGGCGGCCGACATCGCTGCGCTCCAGGCAGCGCTGGCGCGTGTCGCCGCGGCCCGGCCCGACTTCGATCTGGCGCAGGTCGAGGTCGCCGGCCGCGCCTGACGCGCGGCGATCCCCAGCCCTCATCCTGAGGAGCCGCCCGAGGCGGCGTCTCGAAGGATGCTCCAGGAGGCTCCGGAACCATCTGGAACATCCTGAGGCAGCCCTTCGGGGTTCCTCAGGATGAGGGCTCGCTCTATGAGGCGTGCTCCACGGATCGCGAGGCGGGGATGCGCAAACTTCTGATCGTCGGCATCGGCGCGGGCGACCCAGACCTGATGACGGTCCAGGCCATCAAGGCCCTGAACCGGGCCGATGTCGTGTTCCTGCCGGACAAGGGCGAGGAGAAGGCGGCGCTGCGCCACCTGCGCGAGCAGATCTGCGACCGCTTCATCGAGAAGCCCTATCGGACCGTGACGATCGAAACGCCGCAGCGCGCGCCGGCAGGCAGCGACTATCGCGGCGTCGTCGATGACTGGCACGGCCGCATCGCCGCGAACTACGACCGCCTGTTCCGCGAGGAACTCCCGGCGGGGCAGTTCGGCGCGCTGCTCGTCTGGGGCGATCCCGCGCTCTATGACAGCACGCTGCGCATCGTCGAGCGCGTGCGCGCCGGCGGCCTCGCCCTCGACTGGGAGGTGATCCCCGGCATCAGCAGCATCCAGTTGCTGGCGGCGCGTCACAAGATTCCGCTCAACCGCATCGGCGAGCCCGTGCTGATCACCACCGGGAGAAAGCTCGTCGCCGGCTTTCCGGCCGGGCAGGACAGCGTCATCGTCATGCTCGACGGCGAGCAGGCCTTCCGGCAGATCGCGCCCGAGGACCTCGAGATCTACTGGGGCGCCTATCTCGGCACCGAGCACGAAATCCTGATTGCCGGCCGCCTCGCCGATGTCGCGGACGAGGTCGAGCGTGTCCGTGCCCAAGCCAGGCGGAAGCAGGGCTGGATCATGGACACCTATCTGCTGCGGCGGGCGAAGGCCTAGGGTGCTGATTTTACACGGAAACATGGACGTCATCCCGGGCCAGGCCCGGAAGCCATCGAAGGGTGGCGAGCTCTACGATGGATCCCTGAGCTGCGCTGCTTCGCAGCTTGTCCGGGATGACGGTTTGGTTCCGAGAAAGCCCGGCAGGTTCTAGCGGCGCCACAGCTCTTCCGCTGCGACCTCGCGCCGCTTGCTCCGGGCGCCGAGGCGGGGTCAGATGGCTGCGGGCCATTGCAGGGTGGGGCATGCCTTCGACGAAACGCAGCGGGGCCGCCGGATCAGGCGGTGTTGACCGGGACGTTCTGGATCTCGGCGCCTACGTCCCGTACTTTCTGACGGCGATCTCCAATACCTGGTCGCGCAGTTCGTCGCGGCTTTATCTCGAGCGTTTCGGCGTCGGCGTCACCGAATGGCGGCTGATCTCGCAGCTCGCCATCGAGCCCGGCATCGCGGCGCAGCGCATCTGCGAGATCATCGGCCTGGACAAGGGCGCCGTCAGCCGCAGCGTCGCGGCGCTGGTCGCGGCGGGGCATGTCGCGGAAGGTGTGGACGGGCGCGACGGCCGTCGCCAGCTCCTCGAACTGACCGCCAGCGGCTATGCGCTGCACGACCGGCTGATCGCGCTGGCGACGCGGCGCGAGCAGATCCTGCTGGACGCCCTGACGCCGGAGGAGCGCGATCAGTTCACCGACTTCCTGCGCCGCATCCATGCGCGCCTGCCGGCGCTGCGGGAGTTTCGGCCGGAGGCGAAGGACGAAGCCTAGCGCTGCTGCGCCTCACCAGCGCCTGTAACCATAGCCATAGCCGAACCCGACATAGGGCCCGCCAAAATCGCGATAGGCGAGGGCCCGCCTGTCGGCCGAGCGGTTGAGGTCGATTGCCTGCAGGCATTCCGCGAAGGCGTCCGTTCGGCCACGGAAGCCGAAGCCGTGGCATTTCTCGACATCGAGCGCGCGCTGCTCCTCAGCGGTGATGCAACCCCCGGCAGCGAGCGTCAGGGCCAGGGCCGCGATCGGCGCGATCTTCATCTCCGGCATCCTCGTCTAAAATCCAGCGACATCAGAAAAGGCCGCAATTGCGTCGAGATTGCGAAGATTTGCGCTCGCGCAGGCGCGCCCGCTGCCGAATATCCTCAATCCCAGCGCATATCGGTCTTGCAGCGATAACCGACGAAGCAGCTCGGCGTGTCGCGGCTCGGCACCCAGGCCGGGTCGAGAATATCGCCGTGCTGGCAGAAGCTGAGGTCGTTGACGAAGCGGTCATAGGTGTAGCCGCCCGTGCCGAGCACGATCGCGCCGTTGGAGGCCACGCTCTGCCGGTTGGCGGCGCAGGTCCGCTCCGGCGAGGATGGCCGCGGCTGGGCGAGTGCCGCGCCAGTCGCCAGCACCAGCATCAGGGAGAGGACGATACGCTTCATGGGGACCTCCGGCAGCAACGGTTCCAAGCCCTCAGTCTAACACGGCACGCGCGGCGGCGTTCCCCGCGCAGGCGGCTTTTCGGGCGCCCGTGCCTGACGCACATGCTTGACGCAGCAGTCGGCATCCGCCATCGCTCCGGCGTCTCGTGAAAGCCGGAGCCGTGCCATGTCGCTGACCGATCTCGCCGCCACCATCGACGCAGCCTGGGAGGCCCGCGCCGAAATCGGCATCAACACCAGGGGTGCCGTTCGCGATGCCGTCGAGCAGGCGATCGAGATGCTCGATTCGGGCGAAGCCCGCGTCGCCGAGAAGCAGGGCACTGAGTGGGTCGTGCATCAGTGGCTGAAGAAGGCGGTGCTTCTCTCCTTCCGCCTGACTGACAACATGATCATCGCCAACGGCCCGGGAGAGGGCGTGTTCTGGGACAAGGTGCCGTCCAAGTTCGAGGGCTGGGGCGAGAACCGCTTCCGCGCCGCGGGCTTCCGCGTCGTGCCGCCGGCCGCGGCGCGCAAGGGCTCCTACATCGCCGCGAACGTCGTGCTGATGCCGTCCTTCGTCAATATCGGCGCCTATGTCGATTCCGGCACCATGGTCGATACCTGGGCGACGGTCGGCTCCTGCGCCCAGATCGGCAAGAACGTGCATCTCTCGGGCGGCGTCGGCATCGGCGGGGTGCTCGAGCCGCTGCAGGCCAACCCGACCATCATCGAGGACAACTGCTTCATCGGCGCCCGCTCCGAGGTCGTCGAGGGCGTGATCGTCGGCGAGGGCTCTGTGCTCTCGATGGGTGTCTTCCTCTCGGGCTCGACCAAGATCGTCGACCGCGCCACCGGCCAGGTCCATATCGGCAAGGTACCGCCCTATTCGGTGGTGGTGCCGGGCTCGCTGCCGGGCAAGCCTTTCCCGGACGGCACGCCCGGCCCCTCGCTCTCCTGCGCCGTCATCGTCAAGACCGTCGACGCCCAGACGCGCTCGAAGACCGGCATCAACGAGCTGCTGCGCGACTGAGATCGCGGCCTCCTCGTCCTTGCGAGGAGGGGCAGCCGACGAAGCAATCCAGGGGCGGCAGAGCTCCGTATCCCCCTGGATTGCTTCGCTTACGCTCGCAATGACGGCGAAAGCTGCCGGCTCAACCCACCGGGCTCGGCGCACCTGCTCCTTCGGGCGCGGGGCCGTCCGGGCGCGGGGCGGCGGTGCCGGTCGTGGCGGCCAGCGCGTCGCGCAGGGCCTGCTCGCGGTCATGGTCGAGCGAGGTCTTCAAAACCACGCCGCCGGTGCCCTTGATCGCCTCCAGCACCTTGTCGCCGGTCACCTTCCGGACCAGCACGAACAGCGCCGCATTGCCGGGCTGCAGGCTGTTCGAGAGTTCCTTCATGAACTTGTCGTCGACGCCGTAATCGGTCAGCGCGCCGCCGAGCGCGCCCGACGCAGCGCCGATCGCCGCACCGAAGACCGGCATCAGGAAGATCGCACCGATCAGCAGGCCCCAGAAAGAGCCCGAGACGGCGCCCATCGCGGTGGTATTGAGCAACTGGTTCAGCTTCACCTTGCCGTTCTCGTGCATCACGGCGATGGCGGCGTCGCTGATCTCGATCAGGTATTCCTTCTGCAGCGTGAACAGCTTCTGGCGCATCTCCTCGGCGCGCGCCTCGGTCGGATAGACGATGACGACGAGATCGGACATGGGGGCTCTCCTGCCACTTTGTGGATGTCGACGCTGGACCGGGTGACGGTCGGTAACGCGAGCAGGCTAGCCCAAAGCGGCGCGTCCGTCTTGGCCTGGATCAAACGACCTGCGGTCAGTCGCCCGAAAGCGCCTCCGCCGCGGCCTGGGTGCTGGTGCGCAGCGGCAGCTCCTTCATCCGGATCAGGAAGGCGAGCGCGCAGGCGAAGCCGGCGAAGGTCGCCCAGAAGACATAGCGGAACAGCACGACCATCGTCTCGCGGTCGACGGCGTCGAGCTTCATCGTCTCATGCGACATGCCGGAGCCGGACATGCCCGCCCCGCCCAGCACGATCGCGCCGAAAACCGCGACGATCAGCGCCCCGCCGATCTGCCGGAAGAAGTTGGCCGTCCCCGTCGCCGTACCGAGCTGATGCGGCTTGACCGCGTTCTGGATCGCGACGGTGGCGACCGGCAGCATGGTGCCGAAGCCGATGCTGATCAGCCCGAGCAGCAGGCAGAAGGGCAGGAGCGGCATGCGGCCGGCATAAATCGCGAGCAGCGCGACGCCGGATGCGGCGAAGGCGAGCCCGATCACGGGCACGCGCTTGTAATGGGTCAGCCGCGCCATCGCCCGGCCGGACGCCGTCGCGCCGATCACGGTGCCGCAGGTCAGCGGCAGCAGACCGAGCCCGGAGGAACCGGCGCTCAAGCCCATCACCATCTCGAAATAGACCGGCAGGTAGATCGTCAGCCCGATGAAGGTGCCCATGCCGAAACCGGCAGAGATCGTGCCCATCCGCACCACCGGGTTGGCCAGCACGTCGAGCGGGATCAGCGGCTCCTTCGCCGTCCGCAGCCGCCAGGCGAAGCAGAGCCAGAGCGCGAGAGAGAGGGCCAGCAACCCGCCGATCGGCGCCGAGCGCCAGGGGTAATAAGTCCCGCCCCAGGACAGGGCGAGCAGCAGTGTCACCGTCGCAGCCGTGATCAGCACCGCGCCGAGGATGTCGAGCTCATGCGGCCGCTCATGCCGCGGCAGCCGCTTCAGCGCCGAACTCGTCATCCAATAGGCGCCGAGCCCGAGCGGCAGGTTGATCCAGAAGATCACCGACCAGTGCAGCTTCTCGGCGATGATGCCGCCCAGCACCGGGCCGAGCAGCGAGGACGACATGAAGACGGCGGCGAAATAGACCTGGTAGCGCCCGCGCTCCTTGGGCGAGACCATGTCGGCGATGATGGTCTGAGCCAGCGCGATCAGCCCGCCGCCGCCCAGCCCCTGGATGAAGCGCGCCAGCACCAAAAGCCAGAGCGAGGGCGCAATCGCGCAGGCGATCGAGCCCGCGACGAAGACGACGATGCCCGACAGCAGCACGACCCGCCGGCCATGGATGTCGGCGAGCTTGCCGTAAAGCGGCGTCACCGCGGTCGAGGCCAGGAGATAGGACGTTACCACCCAGGACAGATGCGTGGTGTCGCCGAGCTCACGCCCGATCGTCGGCATCGCGGTCGCGACGATGGTCTGGTCGAGCGCCGCCAGGAACATCGCCAGCATGATGCCGAACAGGATGCTGCGGATGTCCTCATGGCGCATCGACGGAGGGGCGGTCGCCGCCTCGCCTGCCTGCGTCGCGCTGCGCTGGTCCATGAAAACCGAACTTGTCCTGCAGATTTGTTGGACTCAAGTTTAGAAGCGGCCTAGGCCATGCACCAGATGCGGGGCCGGTCTGGCGGCCATGCCCTGAGAGGCAGTCACCCGCGATGGAGCCCGATCATGGCGAAGAAGACCCCGGAGCAGCTCGCCCGCGAATTCGAGGGCCGCAAGGCCAAGGGGCTGGCCAAGGGGGCGGCCGCCTTCTGGCCGAACATCATCGCCAATGCCGTGCTGAAGCTCACCGCCGCCCGGGCCGAGATCACCGTGGCCGCACTGACCGAGCTGATCACCAAGGATGCCGAGTCGAACGACGTCACGCTCAGCGCCGGTGCGACCGAGGCGCTGGCGCGGCTGCGTCAGGCGGTGGCCAAGGCCGCCGACTGATCGAGAGAGGCGCGCTCAGCCCGGCTCGCCGGCGATCACACCCTTGCGCAACAGGAAGCAGCCATAGGGCCGCGGATCGCCGACCTGCACAACCGCGAAGGCGGCTTTCGCAGCCTCGTAGAAGGCGAAGCGCCCGATGCCGGCGAGCGGTTCCGGGCGTCCGAGCGCCTGGTCGATCTCGCGCTGGACCGCCGCCTGCACCTCGGGGATTGCCTCCGCATCGCCAACCACCTGCATACGACGTAGCGGCTCAGGCTCGAAATCGTCGATCGGCAGAACCGAGAGAATGGCCCGTGCCGCCCGCTCCATCGTCAGCCCGGGTAGCCGGACGAGCCGCCCGGACGTCGTCGCCCGCGCGATCGTCTCGGCCGGGTGGTTGGCATCGACCAAGGCGAGGTCATCACCATGTCCCATGGCGGCCAGCAGCCAGAGCAGGTCGGCGGAGAGCACGGGGTCGAGGTTCTTCAGCATGGTCGTCTTCCAGAGTTCACGGTCGTCATTGCGAGGAGCGTTAGCGACGAAGCAATCCAGGGGGACGTAGAGCACTGCCGCCCTGGATTGCTTCGCTGCGCTCGCAATGACGGCAAGGTCCGAGGTTCACTTACGTCCTCCTCGCGAAAGATAGACCCGCGCGGCATTGCCACCGAACACCGCCTCGCGTTCGCCGTCGGTGCAGCCCTCCAGCAGCGCCTCCGCGGTCTCGATCCAGTGCGAATACTCCGCCCGCAAGGTCAGCACAGGCCAGTCGCTGCCGAAGATCAGCCGCTGTGGGCCGAAGGTCGCGAGCAGATGCGCCACGACGGGGCGCAGGGTCTCGATCGTCCAGTCCGCTGCGGACTCGGTCACCAGGCCCGACAGCTTGCAGACCACATTGGGATGAGCGGCGAGCGCGGCGATGCCCGCGCGCCAGTCCGCGAGATCGCCAGTGACGAGGTCGGGCTTGGCGGCATGGTCGATCACGACCGGCAGTTCGGGCTCGCGGGCCAGTATGGCGAGCGCTGCCGGGATGTGGCGGGGCAGCAGCAGCGCGTCGAAGACGAGGCCATGCGCGCGCATCGCTGCGAAGGCGGGCGCGAGCGCAGGCTTCGCGAGCCAGTCGTCGTCCGCGATGTCCTGGACCATCGGACGCAGGCCGACGAGACCGTCATGGCTCGCGAGAAGTTCGATCCGCCGCGCGATGTCGGGCGCATCGAAATCGGCCCAGCCCACCACGCCCGCGACGAACGGCGTGCGCGCCGCGATGCCGAGCAGGAAGCGCGTCTCCGCCTCGGTCGGTGCGGCCTGGACGAGGATGGTCCGGTCGATCGCGTGGCGTGCAAGCAGGGGCGCGAGGTCGGCTGGCCCGAAATCGCGATAGATCGGCCCGAGCGCCGGCCTCAGCCAACCGTAATCGGCCCGCGCGAGCTGCCAGAAATGCTGATGGGCATCGATCCGCATCGGCTTCACGCCGGCACCGGTACGTCGCGGCCGAGCAGCCCCTCGGCCTTGAGCTCGGCCCAGAGCGCAGCTGGCACGGGCTGCGAGAGTTCGGCGATCTGATCCTGTACCTCCGCCGGCGAGATCGCTCCCATGACGAGGCTCGCCACCGCCGGATGGCCGAGCGGAAAATGCAGCGCTGCCCGGCGCAGCGGAACTCCATGGCGGGCGCAGACCGCCTCGATCGCCGCGACCCGGGCGAGGATATCGGGCGGGGCGGGGTTGTAGTTGTACTTCGCCCCCGCCACCGGCCCGGTCGCGAGGATACCGGAATTGAAGACGCCGCCGAGCATCAGCCCAATGCCCTTCTGCTCTGCCAGCGCCATGAAGGAGGCGAGCGCCGGTTGCTCCAGGAGCGAGTAGCGCCCGGCCAGCAGCATCGTGTCGAAGTCGCCTTCGCGCGCGAAGCGCTCGCACATCTGCGCCTCGTTGACGCCGACGCCGATTGCCTTGACCGCACCGGCCGCCCGCAGGCGCTCCAGCGCACGATAGGCTCCCGCCATCGCCTCGGAGAAACGCTGCTCGACCATCGCTTCGCCATGCGTCCAGGCATCGACGTCGTGGATCAGCACGATGTCGATGCTGTCGACGCCGAGACGCAGCGCGGATTGCTCGAGCGAGCGCATCGCGCCGTCATGAGAGTAGTCGAAGCGCATCCCATGCGGCAGTCCGCCCCGATAGCCGGAGCCGTCGCCACGCCCTGCGAAAGGCTCGGCGACGCGGCCGACCTTGGTCGAAAGCGCGATGCCATCCCGGCCCGCGCGGCGCAGGGCGGTGCCGATGCGGTGCTCGGAGAGGCCGTGGCCATAGAGCGGGGAGGTGTCGATCAGCGTGACGCCGCCTGCGATCGCGGCCTCGACGGTCGCCACGGCCTCTTGCTCGTCGAGATGGGCATAGAGGTCGCCGAGCGGGGCAGCCCCGAAGCCGAGCATCGAGACGGATAATCCGCTGCGGCCGAGCGGGCGCGGGGCGAGGGGGCTGGCGGGCAGCATGAGAGGAGCGTTTCCGTTATCGTTGCAGCACTATGTGCATACCAACATGTTAGCTTGCAACCGTCTTCGGGTCGGGGTAGCGTCGCCGCCAAGATGGTTGCCGGAGACCGGGTCGAAACCCGGCGCGGACGATCAGATCAACAGGCCCGCGAAGGGCAGGCAACAGTCCAGGGAGGACGTTTTCCATGAGCGACATCATTCTCAAGCCGACCCGTCGCGCTCTGATGCGTGGCGCCGCCGCTCTAGGGGCGGCCGGCGCCATCGGCTCGCCCATGGTGCTGCGCGAGGCGCGGGCGCAGGGTGCGTTCAACTGGAAGCGCTTCTCCGGCACCAGCATCGACGTGCTGCTGGTCAAGAACCCGCGTTCGGACCTGTTCCAGGCGGCCGAGAAGGAGTTTACCGAACTCACCGGCATCAAGGTCTCCTCCGAGCAGGTACCGGAGCAGCAGCAGCGCCAGAAGGCGGTGATCGAGTTCGCCTCGGGCAGGCCCAGCTTCGACGTCAGCGGCATCTCGCTGCATGTGCAGAAGCGCATGGCGGCGAAGGGCAAATGGTTCGCCGACCTGACGCCGATGATCAAGGACGCGGCGCTGACCTCGCCGGACTTCAACTTCGAGGATTTCGGCGCCGGCGCGGTCGCCTATGCCCGCCAGGCCGATGGGGCGCTCGATACGCTGCCCTTCTTCGTCGATTACTGGATGGTCTACTACAACAAGGAGCTCTTCGACGCGAAGGGTGTGGCCTTCCCCAAGACGATGGACGAGATGGCGGTCGCCGCCGCCAAGCTGAACGACCCCGCCAAGGGCGTCGCCGGCTTCGTCTCGCGCGGCCTGAAGAACGCCAACGTCCCGGTCTGGGCCTGCCTGCTGCTCGGCCAGGGCATCGAGACCACCTCCGCAGAGGGCAAGCTGCTCACCGATACACCGGAGGCGATCTGGGCCGGCGAGCTCTACAAGAAGCTCAACAAGGACACCGGCCCCGTCGGTCAGGTCGGCTTCAACTGGAACGAGTGCCAGACCACCTTCATGCAGGGCCGCGCCGCGATGTGGCTGGACGGCATCGGCTTCGCGACGCCGCTCGAGGACCCGTCGAAGTCCCGCATCGTCGGCAAGGTCGGCTATGGCGTCACCCCGCCCGGCCCCAAGGCGCATCACGCCGGCATGTTCGGCGACGGCATCGGCATATCGCGCGGCTCGCAGAAGAAGGAAGCCGCCTGGCTCTACATCCAGCACATGACCAACAAGGCCCAGCAGCTCGCCATGCTGAAGGCGGGCGCCGGCGCACCGGCCCGTTCCTCGGCCTATGTCGACAAGGCGACGATCGAATCCTCCAAGTTCGGCAAGCAGTATTTCGACTGCCTGCTCGACTCGGCCAAGATCGCCCGCGCCGCGCTGCCGCAGATCGTCCCGGTCACGGAGTTCCGCGACGTCTTCGGCGTCGGCCTGACCAACATGATCGGCGGCGCCGATGTCGCGGCCGAGCTGAAGAAGGCCACGGAAGCCTTCGCGCCGGTCCTCGCCAAGAGCGAGCAGGGGTAAGCGAGCAAGGGTGAGCGAGCGGAACAGCGCGGCGCCACAGCGTCATGGTGGGGCTTGTCCCGACCATCCACGTCTTCGCCGATGACGCGCAGTGTTCAAGACGTGGATGCTCGCCACAAGGGCGAGCATGACGGGTTGGTTCGAGCGAATTCAGTCATGACAGCTACATCACTGCCTACAGCGACGATCACGACCTCTCCGCAGCCGGCCTCGGCACATGCATCCGCCGATTTCACGCCGCGCTACTGGCTGTTCGCGGCCCCGGCGGTGCTGGTCGTGGCGGCGGTGATCGTCTTCCCCTGGCTGTTCACGCTCTACATGTCCTCGCAGGACTGGAAGATCGGCGGCGGGCCGGAATTCGTCGGCCTGCACAATTTCCGCGAGCTTTTCAACGACGCGCGCTTCATCGAGTCGATGGGGCACACGGCCTATTTCACGATTCTCGCCGTGGTGCTTCCCATCGTGTTCGGTACGGCGGCGGCGCTGGTCTTCCACCGCGAATTCCCGTTCCGCGGCCTGCTGCGCACCATCTTCGTGATGCCGATGATGGCGACGCCGGTCGCCGTCGCGCTGGTCTGGACGATGATGTTCCATCCCCAGCTCGGCGTGCTGAACTACCTGCTCTCGCTGGTCGGCATCGGGCCGCAGCCCTGGGTCTATTCGCCCAATGCGGTGATCCCGACGCTGATCCTGGTCGAGGTCTGGCACTGGACGCCGCTGGTCATGCTGATCGTGCTCGGCGGCCTCGCCGGCCTCCCGGCCGAGCCCTATGAATCCGCGCTCATCGACGGCGCCAATGACTGGCACATGTTCCGGCACATCACGCTGCCGCTGGTCTGGCCCTTCATCATGGTGGCGATCGTGATCCGTACCATCGATGCGCTGAAGGCCTTCGACACGATCTTCGTCATCACCCAGGGCGGCCCGGGTACGGCCTCCGAGACGCTGAACATCTTCCTCTATCTGCAGGCCTTCCAGTTCTACAAGATTGGCTACGCCTCGGCCGTGGTGGTGATCTTCTTCGTCATCATCATCATGCTCTCGCTGCTGCTGCTCTACGCGCGGCAGAAGTCGAAGTGGAACGCGTGATGACCCGCCTCCTTAAGCGCATCGGCTTCTGGGCCTCGGTCTTCGTGCTGGTCTCGCCGGCGGTGCTGGTCTTCCTCTGGATGATCTCGCTGTCCTTCAAGAACGAGCTCGACAACACCGCCTTCCCGCCGGTCTTCATCCCGAACCCGCCGACACTGAAGAATTACGTCGACGTGTTCGAGAAGAACGATTTCGCGCTCTATCTCTGGAACTCGATCCTGGTCACCGGCGGCGCGGTGCTGATCGGCCTCGCCGTCGGGGTGCCCGCCGGCTACGGCATCGCCCGCGGCAAGGCGACGAAATTCGCGATCCTGATCCTGGTTGCGCGGATGACGCCGGCGCTGTCCTACCTCATCCCGCTCTTCCTGCTGTTCCAGATCACCGGGCTCGTGGGCACCATTACCGCGCTGGTGATCACCCATCTCGTCATCACCATCCCGATCATCGTCTGGATCATGATCGGCTATTTCGAGAACGTGCCGATGGAGCTGGAGGATGCCGCCCGCATCGACGGCGCCACCACCTGGCAGGCCTTCCGCCATGTCGCGCTGCCGCTGGCGCGCCCAGGCATCGTCGTCGGCGGCATCCTCGCCTTCATCTTCTCCTGGAACAACTTCATCTTCTCGGTCGTGCTCGGCGGCAAGGCGAGCCGTACGCTGCCCTCGGCCGTCTACAATTCGCTGACCTTCGAGCAGATCTCCTGGGGGCCGCTGGCCGCTGCCGCGCTGCTCGTCACGCTTCCGGTGCTGCTGGTCACGGTGCTGGCCCAGCGCGAGATCGTCGCCGGGCTCTCCGCCGGAGGGCTGAAAGATGGCTGATCGTCATTGCGGGCGCAGCGAACCAGTCCCGGGCCGGCGACGCTCTACAGCTCCCTGGACTGCGTCGTCGCTCCGCCCCTCGCAATGACGGCGGAACACTTGTTTTGCGCATGTGTGCAAACTAACATGTCAGTCGAAATTCACTTTGGCGCCTTCCTCTCCCGAAAGTCCTGAATCATGGCCCTCGATCCCAACCGCTTCGGCCTCTCCTGCGCGATCACCACCCCGATGCGGGAGGGCGGTAGCGTCGACCTGCCGCGCCTCGTCAAACACGCCCGGCACGTGCTGGCGCAGGGCTGCGACAGCGTCACCTTGTACGGCACGACGGGAGAAGGCGCGGCGCTCGGCTTGCCCGCCCGCGGGGCGATGATGGGCGCGCTGATCGGCGCCGGGCTCGATCCGGCAAAACAGATCTATGCCGGCGTCGCGGCGTCCTCGCTCAACGAGTCGGTCGAGCAGGGGCGCCATGCGCTCGATGCCGGCGCCAGGGGGCTGCTGGTGGCGCCGCCCTTCTACTTCAAGGGCGTCAGCGACGAGGGACTTTATCGCTGGTTCTCGCAACTCTTCGAAAAGCTCGGCCCCGGCTTGCGCAACGTTATCCTCTACCACATCCCCTCGGTCACCGCTGTTCCGCTCAGCGTGGCGCTGGTCGGCCGCCTCAAGCAGGCCTTCCCGGGCGTGGTCGTCGGGGTGAAGGATTCCTCCGGCGACTATGCGACGACCGAGGCCTTCCTGAAGGCGCATGGCGAGCTCGCCATCCTCGTCGGCGACGAGCGTCAACTGGCAAGGGCGGTGCGCAACGGCGCCCAGGGAACGATCTGCGGCGTCGCCAATCTCGTGCCGCATTTGCTGCGGCCGATCGTCTACGAGGGCAAGGACGATCCGACGGTCAATGCGCTGGTCGACGAGATCTGTGCGCATCCCGTGCTGGCGGCGGTCAAGGCACTGGTCGGCCATCTGCATGGCGATCCGGGCTACGGCGCGATGCGCCCGCCGCTCGAGGCGCTGGAAGAAGCCACCCGCAAGCGGCTCTTCTCCGCCTTCGATTCGATCGTACAGGCCAAAGCGGCGTGAGGCAGGCCGCCTGAAAGGAGTGACGGTGAACCAGATTGAGCCGGAGGAGCGCGAAGGCGAACCGCTGAAGCTGAGGGAGCGCGCCTATGCCTCCTTCACCGAGCGGCTGCTCGCCCGCGAGATCAAGCCCGGCCAATTCGTGACCCAGCGCGAGCTCGTCGCGATGACGGGCTTCCCGCTGGGCGCGATCCGCGAGTTGATCCCGCGGCTGGAGGCCGAGGGGCTGATCAAGACGGTGCCGCAGCGGGGCATGCAGGTCGCCCATGTCGACCTCAACCTGATCCGCAACGCCTTCCAGTTCCGGCTCTTCCTCGAGAAGGAGGCGACGGCACTCTACGCCGTCAATGCGACCGACGAGGAGATCGCCGAGCAGCGCGCCCGGCACGAGGCGATCATCGTCCGCGCCGAGGCCGGCGGCGACGAGCAGCTGATCGAGGATGCCGAGGATGTCGACCGCCTGCTGCACGAGGCGATCATCGACCATCTCGACAACGACATCGTCAGCCAGGCCTTCCGCGTCACCTGGCTGAAGATCAGGCTGATCCGGCAATACGAGACCCGCATCCAGAACCACATTCTCGTTCCGGTGATGCGCGACCATCTGAAGATCATCGGCGCGATCGAGACCCGGGACCCGATCCGCGCCGCGGAGGAGATGAGCATCCATATCGGCAACGCCCGCACCCGGGCGATGAACTACTGACGGCCGCGGCCGCGGCAGCGCCGCCGTTCGCGACGGCGTCGAACGGGAATTGACGCGGGCGGTGCCAGCGATCAGGAAGGGCGGCCTGTTCTTCGACCCGTCCTCGGCCGTCCACCGAGGGGATCGCCGAGGTTCCCGCCGATGCTCGATACCGTCGACCCGAACGCCCCCGCGACGCAGGCCCTGATCGAGGGGATGGGTGCGGCCGTGGTCCTGCTCGATGCGCAGGGCGTCGCGCGCGCGCTCAGCCCCGCCATGCGCGCCCTGATCCCGGCTCTGGGCACGGGGAAGCTGCTCACCCTTGTCCTGCGTGATCCGGACCTGATCGAGGCGATCGACGGCGTCGCCCGCCACGGCGGCCGGGAGGTCATCGAACTGATCGAGCGCGTGCCGGTCGAGCGCACCTTCAAGATCCATATCGCCGCGCTGCCGGGCGGCGTCTGGCGCAGCCCCGTGCTCCTGACCTTCGAGGATCTGAGCGAACAGCGCGTCATCGAGCGGATGCGGGTCGATTTCGTCGCCAATGCCAGCCATGAGCTGCGCACGCCGCTCGCCTCGCTGCTCGGCTTCGTCGAGACGCTGCAGGGGCCGGCCCGCAACGATGCCGGCGCGCGCGACCGCTTCCTCGCGATCATGCGCGAGCAGGGGCTGCGCATGGCGCGCCTCGTCGACGATCTCCTGTCGCTCTCCCGCATCGAGCTGCGCGCCCATCTCGCGCCCGAGACACCGGTCGATCTTGTCGGCATCTCGCGCGAGATCGTCGATTCGCTGACGCTGATGGCCCGCGGGCGCGACGTCACGCTGACGCTGCGTGCGCCGGCCGCGCCGGTTCGGGTCGCGGGCGACCGGGACGAATTGCTGCGGCTGATGGAGAACCTGGTCGAGAACGCGATCAAATACGGCAAACGCGGCGGCGAGGTCGTGATCGACGTCCAGGACGGCCCCGTCGAGGCCAGCGTCGGCGTGCGCGACGACGGCCCGGGCATCGCGCCCGAGCATCTGCCGCGCCTGACCGAGCGCTTCTATCGCGTCGATACCGCGGCGAGCCGCGAGGCCGGCGGCACCGGGCTCGGCCTCGCCATCGTCAAGCATATCGTCCTGCGCCACCGCGGCCGGCTCACGATCGAGAGCGCGCGCGGAGAGGGCGCGACCTTCAGGGCCGTGCTCCCGCGGTTCGAGGCCCAGCGGGCCGGGTAGATACGCGCTGCGCTTTTTGCGGAATGACGGCCGCCGCTTGCCGGCGTGCCGCACCTGGCAAGCGGGCTGAAACCCTTTGTGACAGCTTTCGTGACGAACTGTCATGAAGCTGTCATCCAGACAGTGTTCTGAACGGCTCGCTAAGAACTGCCTTGCGACCCAGAGGACATCTCATGCGCAAAATTCTCATTCTCGCGGCTGCGACGATCGGTCTGTCAGGCGTGGCCCAGGCCGCCGACATCACCGGCGCCGGCGCGACCTTCCCCTTCCCGATCTACGCCAAATGGGCGGAAGCCTATAAGAAGGAGACCAATATCGGTCTCAACTACCAGTCGATCGGTTCGGGTGGCGGCATTCGCCAGATCAAGGCCAAGACGGTCGCCTTCGGCGCCACCGACGCTCCGCTCAAGGGCGAGGACCTGACCAAGGACGGCCTGATCCAGTTCCCGACCGTGATGGGCGGCATCGTTCCGGCGGTCAACATCGCCGGTGTCGCCCCCGGCCAGCTGAAGCTGACCGGCGAGATCATCGCCCAGATCTATCTCGGCGACATCAAGAAGTGGAACGACCCGAAGATCGTCGCGCTCAACAGCGGCGTGACCCTGCCCGACGCCAACATCAACCCGGTCTACCGTTCGGACGGGTCGGGCACGACCTTCCAGTTCACCGACTATCTGAGCCGCGTCTCGGCCGACTGGAAGTCCAAGATCGGCAACAACACCGCCGTTCAGTGGCCGGTCGGCATCGGCGGCAAGGGCAACGAGGGCGTCTCGGCCTCGGTCAAGCAGGTCGCCAACGCCATCGGCTATGTCGAATACGCCTATGCCAAGCAGAACAAGCTGGCCCATGCCCTGGTCCAGAACGCCGAAGGCCAGTTCCCGGCGCCGGACGACAAGTCGTTCCAGGCCGCTGCGGCCAACGCCGACTGGAACGCGGCCCCCGGCTTCGGCATCTCGCTGAACAACCAGAAGGGCGCCAACGCCTGGCCGATCACCTCCGCCACCTTCCTGCTGGTCCACGCCAAGCCGGAGAAGCCGGAAGAGACCCTGGCCGCGCTGAAGTTCGTCGACTGGACCTACAAGAACGGCGACCAGATGGCTCTGGAGCTCGACTACGTGCCGCTCCCGACCAACGTCAAGGATCAGGTCCGCAACGCCTGGAAGGGCATCACGGACGGCGCCGGCAAGCCGGTCTTCTGATACTGATAAACCGTGGCGAGGCGGGATACCGCCTCGCCACGGCCATTCCCGGCCTTCATCCCGAGGCGCGTGCCGCGCGCCTCGGGATGAAGGCCGGGGCAGACCGGGCCGTCCGAGCGGTCCGGTGCAGCCTCGGCAATGATTGGAGCTCCCGCGGATGACCGCCGTGACCGACATGACCAGCGCGCCGTCAGCGCCCGCCATCCGCAAAACGCCGAAGGCGACCTTCGACTTCGTCTTCCGCAATGCCAGTTTCCTGGCGGCGCTGCTCGTCCTCGTGCTGCTCGCCGGCATCATGGTCTCGATGGTCATCGGCGGGTGGCCGGCTTTCCGCGAGTTCGGCTTCGGCTTCATCACCTCGAGCGTCTGGGACACCCAGAACGAGCAGTACGGCGCCTGGCCGGCCATCGTCGGCACGCTGGCGACCGCTATGATCGCGCTGGTCATCGGCGTGCCGCTCTCGCTTGGCATCGCCATCTATCTCACCCAGCTGGCGCCGCCCTGGTTCAAGGGGCCGGTCTCGACCGCGATCGAGTTGCTCGCCGCGGTGCCCTCGATCATCTACGGCATGTGGGGCCTCTTCGTCTTCGTGCCGCTCTTCGCGCAATATGTGCAGGTGCCGCTCTCGAACATCGTCGAGGGCATGCCGCTCATCGGCACGGTGCTCTATGCGCGCTCGCCCTCCGGGCTCGGCATCTTCACGGCGGGCATGATCCTCGCCTTCATGATCATCCCCTTCATCGCCTCGATCACGCGCGACATGCTCGAGCAGATCCCCTCGGTGCTGCGCGAGAGCGCCTATGGCATCGGGGCCACGACCTGGGAGGTCGTCCGCCACGTCCTGGTCCCGCAGGCCGGCGTCGCCATCATCGGCGCGATCATGCTCGGTCTCGGCCGTGCGCTCGGCGAAACCATGGCCGTGACCTTCGTGGTCGGCAACGCCAACCGCCTCTCGGCCTCGATCCTCGACCCCGGCTCGACGATCGCCTCGCGCATCGCCAACGAGTTCAACGAGGCGATGGGGCTGCAGCTCAACGCGCTGATCGCGCTCGGCTGCATCCTGTTCTTCGTCACCTTCATCGTCCTCGTCATCGCGCGCCTGCTGGTCTCGCGCGTGAAACGCTACTGAGCGGGAAGCCCGACCCATGACCATGACGAGTCAGACCCCGCGTGAACTGCCCCATGCCGAATGGGGCCGCGTCCGCCAGAGCCGCCGCACCGCCGACCGCGCGATGAAGATCATCACGACCGGCTTCACCTTCATCGCCATCTTCGTGCTGTTCTGGATCCTTGGCATGCTGGTGGTGAAGGGCATCGGCGGCCTCTCGGCCGCCACCTTCACGGCGGTGACGCCCGGCCCCGGCAGCGAGGGCGGCGGCCTCGCCAACGCCATCGTCGGCTCCTTCGTGCTGACCTTCCTCGGCATCGCCATCGCCACGCCGATCGGCGTGCTCGCCGGCACCTGGCTGGCGGAGTACGGCCGTGGCAAGCAGCTCGCCAACCTGATCCGCTTCATCAACGACATCCTGCTCTCGGCGCCGTCGATCCTGATCGGCCTGTTCGTCTACGTCATCCTGGTCGAGCCCTTCCGCGGCTATTCCGGCTGGGCCGGCGGCGTCGCGCTCGGCATTATCGCGATCCCGGTGATCGTGCGCACCACCGAGGACATGCTGAACCTGGTGCCCGCCCCGCTGCGCGAGGCCGGCGCGGCGCTCGGCGCGCCGCCCTCCGTCGTCACTACCGCGGTGACCTGGCGCGCCGCCAAGGCCGGCATGGTCACCGGCATCCTGCTGGCGCTTGCCCGCATCGCCGGCGAGACCGCGCCGCTGCTCTTCACCGCGCTGAACAACAATTTCTGGTTCTCGCCGACGCTCGTCGGCGGCGTCTCCAACCTGCCGGTGACGATCTATCAGTTCGCCTCCGCCCCTTACGAGAACTGGCAGCAGCTCGCCTGGGCCGGCTCGCTCATCATCACCATGTCGATCCTCCTGCTTTCCGTCGCTGCACGCCGTATCGTGCGCGGCAGCAAGTAAAGCCAGGACCTGAAACCCAACCCGACCCGGTCGCGACCCGATCCGAAGGAACCCGTCGATGCTTTCGACCCTCGAACTCTCTCCGCGGACGCTCGACGCCCAGGCGCCGGTCCGGATCTCCGTGAGGAACCTCGATTTCTACTACGGCGAGCACAAGGCGCTGAAGAACGTCAATCTCGACTTCCGCGACCGCCACGTCACGGCGCTGATCGGCCCGTCGGGCTGCGGCAAGTCGACCCTGCTGCGCATCTTCAACCGCATCTACTCGCTCTATCCGGAGCAGCGCGCCGAGGGCGAGATCCTGCTCGACGGCCGCAACGTCATCTCGAAGGATGTCGACGTCAACGAGCTGCGCTCGCGCGTCGGCATGGTCTTCCAGAAGCCGACGCCGTTCCCGATGTCGATCTACGACAACGTGGCCTTCGGCATCCGCCTCTACGAGAAGCCGCCGAAGTCGGAGCTCGACGACCGCGTCGAGGCGGCGCTGCGCCGCTCGGCCCTGTGGGACGAGGTCAAGGACAAGCTGAAGAGCTCGGGCATGGGCCTCTCCGGCGGCCAGCAGCAGCGCCTCTGCATCGCGCGCACGATCGCGCAGCGCCCGGAGGTGATCCTGTTCGATGAGCCGACCTCGGCGCTCGACCCGATCTCGACCGGCAAGATCGAGGACCTGCTGGAGCAGCTGAAGAGCGACTTCACCATCGTCATCGTCACCCACAACATGCAGCAGGCGGCCCGCATCTCGCAGTACACCGCCTTCATGTATCTGGGCGAGATCATCGAGTTCGCACCGACCGACACGATCTTCATGAACCCCACCAAGAAGCAGACGCAGGACTACGTCACCGGCCGCTTCGGCTGAATCGCAGGCTGCACAGGATCAACGCCGATGACCGACCATATCGTCCGTTCCTACGACGCCGAACTCGAGGGCCTGCGCCGCAGCCTCGCCGAGATGGGCGGCATGTCCGAGCGCATGCTCGGCGATTCGACCGTGGCGCTGGTGCGCCGCGACACCACGCTCGCCCAGAAGGTGATCAGCGCCGACCAGCGCCTCGACAACCTGCAGCGCGATGTCGAGGAGCGCGCGGTGCTGACCATCGCCCGCCGCCAGCCGCTCGCCCAGGACCTGCGCGAGCTGATCTCCGCGATCCGCCTCGCCTCGGACATCGAGCGCGTCGGCGATCTCGCCAAGAACATCGCCAAGCGCGCCGTCGCGATCTCCGGCCAGTTCCAGCCGCCGCACCGCGCCGTGGTCGGGCTCGAGCATATGAGCCGCCTCGTCCAGGCCCAGCTCAAGGACGTGCTCGACGCCTATGCCGCGAGCAACGAGCAGAAGGCGATGGAGGTCTGGCACCGCGATGGCGAGATCGACGCGCTCTACACCTCGCTGTTCCGCGAGCTGCTGACCTACATGATGGAAGATCCGCGCAACATCACCTTCTGCACGCATCTCCTGTTCTGCGCCAAGAACGTCGAGCGCATCGGCGACCACACCACCAACATCGCCGAGACGATCCACTACCTCGTCACCGGCGAGTCGCTCGACATCAACCGTCCGAAGCTCGACACCACCGACATCAGCGTCGAGGCGGTCACGGGAAGCTGATGGCAGCGCGCGTCATGGTCGGGCTTGACCCGACCATATTGGGAACCAGCGCCGGCTGGTCCCGGGATTCTCGGGGCGAGCCCGCGAAAGACGCCTCGGGAAAGGCGAAGACTGGAACCCCCTCATGCCCGCACGCATCCTGATCGTCGAGGACGAGGAGCCGCTGACCCTGCTCCTGCGCTACAACCTCGAGGCCGAGGGCTTCGAGGTCGATACCGTCTCGCGCGGCGACGATGCCGAGCTGCACCTGCGCGACTCGACCCCCGATCTCGTGCTGCTCGACTGGATGTTGCCGGGCCTCTCCGGCATCGAGCTCTGCCGCCGCCTGCGGGCGCGCCGCGACACCGAGCGCGTGCCGATCATCATGCTGACCGCGCGCGGCGAGGAGACCGAGCGGGTGCGCGGGCTGGCCACCGGCGCCGACGACTACGTCGTCAAGCCGTTCTCGCTGCCGGAGCTGATCGCGCGCATCCAGGCGCTGTTGCGCCGGGCAAAGCCCGGCCATGTCGCAGGGCTGCTGACGGCGGGCGATCTCGAGCTCGACCGCACGACCCGCCGCGTCCGCCGCGCCGGGAGCGAGCTGCATCTCGGGCCGACCGAGTTCCGCCTGCTCGAATTCCTGATGCAGGCGCCGGGCCGGGTCTATTCGCGCGCCCAGCTGCTCGACGCCGTCTGGGGCCGCGACGTCTATATCGACGAGCGCACCGTCGACGTGCATGTCGGGCGGCTGCGCAAGGCGATCACACCTGGCGACTCCAAGGACCCGCTACGCACCGTACGTGGCGCCGGCTACGCCTTCGACGAGACTTTCGCGCGGGCTTGAGCAGGCGTCATTCTCGGGCGAAGCGTAGCGCAGACCCGAGAATCTCTTGCATGAGATGCTCGGGTCTAGCCCGAGCATGACGCGCGCCTGTCACCGCGGTCCGGCGATGATCACCGCGGCGCCAGCGAGGCAGATCGTCCCGCCGATCAGGTCCCAGCGGTCCGGCCTGAATCCTTCCGCGATCCACAGCCAGGCCAGCGACTCCGCGATATAGACACCGCCATAGGCGGCGTAGGCGCGGCCTGCCGCCTCGCTCTCGACCAGCGTCAGAAGCCAGGCGAAGAGCGCCAGCGAGACGACCCCCGGGATCAGCCACCAGACCGGCTTGCCGAGCCTGAGCCAACCCCAGAAGGAGAAGCAGCCGGCGATCTCGAAGAAGGCTGCGCCGAGATAGGCGGCGATGGTCGGCATGGGCGGGCAGAATCCGAGGCTCAGGGTTACGGTGGCGGTCGCGACAGTCTATGCCGTCATTGCGAGCGAAGCGAAGCAATCCAGAAGCGGCCGCGCGCGGCGCCCCCCGGATTGCTTCGCTTCGCTCGCAATGACGGGTGAGCGCCGCCGCCGTGACGGCATGGCGCGGAGAAACGAGCATGCCCTCGCGCGACATTGCCATCATCGGCGCAGGCCCGGCCGGGTTGATCGCGGGAGAGCGGCTGGCGCAGGCCGGGTATCGCGTCACCATCCATGAGCGGATGGCGTCGCCGGCGCGCAAATTCCTGCTAGCCGGGCGCGGCGGGCTGAACCTGACCCATTCCGAGCCGCTCGACGTCCTTCTCGGCCGCTATGGCGCCGCGCGCACCTGGCTTGAGCCCGCCATCACGGCCTTTCCGCCGCAGGCGCTGCGCGACTGGGCCGACGGGCTCGGCGCCGAGAGTTTCGTCGGCTCGAGCGGGCGCGTCTTTCCGAAGGCGATGAAAGCCTCGCCCCTGTTGCGCGCCTGGCTCGGGCGGCTGGCGGCGCTTGGCGTTAGGCTCGAAGCCGGCCGGCTCTGGACCGGCTGGGCGGAGGATGGCGCGCTGACATTCGAAGGCCGTGACGGCGGTCGCGCGACCGCCACACCCGATGCGACCTTGCTGGCGCTCGGCGGGGCGAGCTGGCCGCGGCTCGGCTCGGATGGCGGCTGGGTGCCGCTGCTCGCGGAAAGGGGCGTCGCCATCGCCCCGCTGCAGCCGGCCAATGCGGGCTTCGCGGTGAACTGGTCGCCGCAGCTGCGCGAGCGCTTCGCCGGGGCGCCGCTGAAGCGCATCGTGATCCGCTTCCGGGAGCAGGAGGTCGCCGGCGAAGCGATGCTCGATCCGGCCGGCATCGAGGGCGGCGCGATCTATGCCTTGTCGGCGCCGCTGCGCGAGGCGATCGCGCGAGACGGCTTCGCAGAGATCGCGCTCGACCTGCGGCCCGATCTCGATCGCGCCAGGCTTGCGGAAAAGCTCGGCCGGCGTCGCAAGGGCGAGACGCTGAGCAACCATCTGCGCAAGGCAGCCGGGCTGTCGCCGGCGGCCGTAGCCGTATTGCGCGACAGTGCCGGCGGCGCGCTCGACGAGGCTCCCGAGGCGTTGACGGCCGCGATCAAATCCGCCCGGCTGCGGCTCCTCGGCCAGATGCCGATCGCCCGCGCCATCTCCACCGCCGGCGGCATCGCGGCCACCGAGGTCGATGCGGATTTCATGTTGAAGCGCATGCCCGGGACTTTCGTCGCCGGCGAGATGCTGGATTGGGAAGCGCCGACCGGCGGCTATCTCCTGCAGGGCTGCTTCGCCACCGGCATCGCCGCCGCGGCGGGAATGCAACGCTGGCTTGCTGGTGCCAGCCCGGCCGCGCCGCTGACCTAAACGCTGCGAACCAATGCCGTCCTGCTTCGTTTCGTTCGCGAGTACACCGCGCGGAGGCGAGGCATGACACACACACTGAAACCGGGAACCGATGTGAGCTGGCGCTGGGGCGCGCATCGCGCCAAGGGTCGTGTCGAACAGGTCTTCACGCAGCCGGTCAGCCGCACCATCAAGGGTACGCGCGTGCGCCGCAACGCCTCGCCCGAAAAGCCGGCCTATCTCGTGACCCAGCCGAATGGCGGCTACGCGCTCAAATCGCATAGCGAACTGGAGCGGCTGCAATGAGCCATATCGACCTCATTCCGCCCGAGAACGTCGCCAAGGCCGCCGCCCTCGGGCTGCGCCTGCGGCAGGAGCATCACCGCGGCGGCACGCAGATCGGCGTCGCTCGCGCCCGCGACCTTAGCCACCGGCGTCGGCTGAGCGAAGACACGATCCGGCGCATGGCGAGCTATTTCGCCCGCCACGCTGTCGACAGGAGCGCCGAGGGCTTCGGCGACAAGGACGCCCCATCCGCCGGCTGGATCGCCTGGCTGCTATGGGGCGGCGACGAGGGCCGCGCCTGGTGCGAGCGCAAGAAGGCTGAGCTGGAGCGGGCGGCCGAAGGCAATCGCAAGCGGGCCTGACGAGCCTCCCGGCTCAACCCGTCGCCGTGAGGCGCCGGGCAAAGCTGCGGCCGCCGTCGCCGGTCGCAATCTCGCCGACCCTGGCGAGCGAGACGAGGATGTCGCGCACCGCGCGCTCGACCCGGCGGCCCTGCTTGAACCGCGATGCGATCTCGCCGGCGTCGAGGGCGCCGGATGCCGTCGCAAGCACGAAGAGAACGGCGGCGACGCGCTCGACCGGCTCGGCCGGAAAGGTCTCCTTGGCGGCCAGGGCAGGCGCCAGTGCGACAAGGCCGCCGGCCTCGATCTGCTCGCCGCCCCGGCCGTCGCGGGCGAAGCGCGGGCGCTGATAGTCGGGCCTGAGCCAGTGGATCTCGCCGCGAGCTTCCTCCGCCGCGCGTTTCCGGTTCAGCGCGACGAGGCGCGCGAGAATGTCCTGTTCGCCAAGATCGGCAGGCCAGCCATAGGCCGAGGCGACGGCGGCATCGATCGCCGCATGGTGCTCGTTCAGGATCAGCACCAGCCCGCGGTCCCGGATGCTCGCTTCCGCCGGCGTCAGCACCCGCCCGGCCAGGATCGCCTCGCGGACATTGTAGAGCTTCGTCAGCGTCAGCTCGGGGTGATCGTCCAGCACCTGCTTGCGCAGCGCGTCGAGCGCCTCGGCCGGCCGGCGGATGGCCTCCTTCTGCGCCTCTGTGGCATCCGCCCAGAGCGCCTGCGCATAGACGTCGCCGAGCCGTGCGCGCAGATCCTTGCCGCCGATGAAGGGCGGGTTTCCGACGATGAACTCGGCCTCCGGCCAGTCCGGCCGGCGCGGATTCGGCAGCGCCTCGCCGCCGTCCTGCCATTGCGGGATCGGCCAGCCGTCCCATGCCAGCACTGCGTCGCGCTTGTGGATGTGGTCGAGCTTTTCCAGGATCGGTTCGCGCGGAGCATAGCCGCGCGTCCGGAAATGCCATTGCAGATGGCCGATCCAGAGCACGAGATCGGCGATGGCAACGGCACGCCTGTTGGTCTCCATGCCCAGGAACTGATGCGGGCCGACGGCATGGTCGGCGAAGCCGCCGAGGCGTTCGGCGCTGCCGAGTTCGCCCGCCGCCTCCAGCACCTCGCCTTCGAGCTTCTTCATCAGCTCCTGCGCGACATGCAGGAAGTTCCCGGTGCCGCAGGCCGGGTCGAGCACCCGCGTGCGGCAGAGGCCGGCATGAAAACCTTCTACCAGCGCCAGCGCCCGCTTCGCCTCGCCGGTATCGCGCAGTTGTTGCGCGGCGCCTAGCACGGCGCGCCAATCCGCCCGCAGCGGGCCGATCACCGTCTCGACCACCAGCCGCTCGACATAGGCGCGCGGCGTGTAATGCGCGCCGAGCCGGGCGCGCTCCTGCACATCGAGCGCCTGTTCCAGCAACGTGCCGAAGATCGCGGGCTCGACCTCCTTCCAGTCATGCTCGGCGGCGGCGAGCAGTTCGCCTATCTCCTCGCGGCCGAGCGGATAGACCTTGGCATCCTCGTAGAGCTTGCCGTTGAAGCGCTTCATCCGCTCGCGCACCGAGGTCGAGTATTCGCCCTTGTCCATCGCCTGCCAGAGTTCGGAAACCAGCGGCAGGAAGGAGGCGGGATCATCGCGGCAGTCGCGCAGCAGCGTCTTGAAGGCGTCCTTGCGGATCAGCCCGACATCCTCGGCGAACATCGTGAACAGGCAGCGCATCAGGAAGAGCGCGACCTCTTCGGGGTCGTGCTGGCGTTCGAGCGCCTTGGACACCGCAGCCAGCCGTTCGGCGATGGCGCGCGTCACCCGGGCCGCATGGCGGGCAGGATCGAGCGAGAGCGGCGCATCCCAGATCGCGGCGAGGCGCTTGCGCACGGCTTCGTCGCGCAGATCGTCGAGATAGACCCGGTAGCTCAGCCGGTCCGGAAACTGGACGTAGTTCTTACCCTGGCCGGTGAAGTCGGCATAGAACTCGAAGCAGTGGCCGACATCGCAGATGATCAGGAAGGGCGGCCAGCCATGCGAGGCCGGCAGCGCCTTGGCGTAGTCCTCCGCCTGCCGCCGCGCATTCAGCATCAGCACGTCCCAGGCCCGGTCGGCGCCGCGCCGGCCGCGCGGCCCGGCCGGCTCGGCGAAGGGCAGGGCGCCCTGCGCCGGCAGCACCTCCTTGGCCTGGCCCTTCCAGCGGCTCTGTTTCGCCTCCAGCACGAAGGCGCCCTTGCGGTAGAGATCGATGCGGCCGGTGCTGGAGCCGCCCGCAGCATCGCGGAAGCGCACCGGATATTCGAAGCGATAGGTCACCGCGTCGGAATCGCTGGTCGGCGGCTGCGGCGGCTCGACGCCGATCAGCTCGCAGAGCTCGCGCAGGAACAGCGCATAGGCGGCCCGCTCCGCCCCCTCCGACATCCGCCAGCGCGCGATGAAGGACTCGACCTGTCCCGCATCGGCCCCGGACCCGCCCCCCGACATGGCTCACTCCCAAAGATTGCATCGTATATATAATACAATCTAAGATTGCGTGGCGCGACCCTGTCAACTCCTGTCACCAATCGTCGCCGGGGAGCGCCTTGCCCCTCGCATCGCGGCGGCTTCGGGCCCATATTGCCGCCATGCCCAAGAGTCCCGACACCCCTGCCAAAGCCAAGCCCGCGAAGAAGCCGTCTTCCGCCCGCACGCCGAACTCCAAGGCGACCAAGCCGGAGCTGAAGCCGCTCGAGGGTTATCTCGCCGACCTGCTCAACCCCGCGATCAACCGCGGCACGGCGGTTCCGGGCGGGGCCTCGGGCTTCAAGGACACGCCCCAGGCGGGCTACGAGGCCAAGCCGAGCTATGCGCTGGAACGGCCCGGCGGCGAGGAAAGGCCGAAGCGCAAGCTCTCGAAGAAGGCCGATTCCGCCTTCGCTGGCGCCGAAGGCGCGGCCGCCGCGACCGCGACCTCGCTGCAGGCTCTGCTCGAGACCGGCAGCCCCTTCATCCAGCCCGGCAAGCCCTGGACGCCGCATCGGCCCGAGCGCCCCGACAAGTCGGAAGGCGGCATCCGCTTCCGCATGAACTCGGAATATGAGCCGGCCGGCGACCAGCCCACCGCCATCGCCGATCTCGTCGAGGGTATCGGCCGGCAGGAACGCGACCAGGTGCTGCTCGGCGTCACCGGCTCGGGCAAGACCTTCACCATGGCGCAGGTCATCGAGAAGACCCAGCGCCCGGCGCTGATCCTCGCACCCAACAAGACGCTGGCGGCGCAGCTCTATGGCGAGTTCAAGAGCTTCTTCCCCGATAACGCGGTCGAGTACTTCGTCTCCTATTACGACTACTATCAGCCCGAGGCCTATGTGCCGCGCTCGGACACCTATATCGAGAAGGAATCCTCGATCAACGAACAGATCGACCGCATGCGCCATTCGGCGACGCGCTCGCTGCTGGAGCGCGACGACGTCATCATCGTCGCCTCCGTCTCCTGCATCTACGGTATCGGCTCGGTCGAGACCTATACGGCGATGACCTTCTCGGTGAAGCTCGGCGAGCGCATCGAGCAGCGCCAGCTCATCGCCGATCTCGTCGCCCTGCAATACAAGCGCACCCAGCATGATTTCGCGCGCGGCACCTTCCGCGTTCGCGGCGACGTCATCGAGCTCTTCCCGGCGCACTATGAGGACCGCGCCTGGCGCATCGGCCTGTTCGGCGACGAAGTCGAGAGCATCCAGGAGTTCGACCCGCTGACCGGGCAGAAGACCGGCGAGCTCGAATTCGTGAAGGTCTACGGCAATTCGCACTACACCACGCCGCGCCCGACGCTGACCCAGGCGGTGAAGTCGATCAAGCAGGAGCTGAAAGGCCGCCTCGACGAGCTCAACCGGATGGGCCGCTTCCTCGAGGCCCAGCGGCTCGACCAGCGCTGCACCTTCGACATCGAGATGATCGAGGCCACCGGCTCCTGCAACGGCATCGAGAACTATTCGCGCTACCTCACCGGCCGCCGCCCCGGCGAGCCGCCGCCGACCCTGTTCGAATACCTGCCCGACAACGCTCTCGTCTTCACCGACGAGAGCCATGTCACCGTGCCGCAGATCGGCGGCATGTATCGCGGCGACTTCCGCCGCAAGGCGACGCTGGCCGAATACGGCTTCCGCCTGCCCTCCTGCATGGACAACCGGCCGCTGCGCTTCGAGGAATGGGACGCGATGCGGCCCCAGTCCGTGCATGTCTCGGCCACGCCCGGCGGCTGGGAGATGGAGCAGACCGGCGGCGTCTTCACCGAACAGGTCATCCGCCCGACCGGTCTGATCGACCCGCCGGTCGAGATCCGCCCCGCAAAACACCAGGTCGCGGACCTGCTCGACGAGATCAAGGAGGTCACCGAGAAGGGCTACCGCACCCTCGTCACCGTGCTGACCAAGCGCATGGCCGAGGATCTGACCGAGTACCTGCACGAGAACGGCGTGCGCGTGCGCTACATGCACTCCGACATCGACACGATCGAGCGCATCGAGATCCTGCGCGACCTGCGCCTCGGCGCCTTCGACGTGCTGGTCGGCATCAACCTGCTGCGCGAGGGCCTCGACATCCCCGAATGCGGCTTCGTCGCCATCCTCGATGCCGACAAGGAGGGTTTTCTGCGCTCCGAGACCTCGCTGATCCAGACCATCGGCCGTGCGGCGCGAAACGTCGACGGCAAGGTCATCCTCTATGCCGACCACATCACCGGCTCGATGGAGCGGGCGATGGCCGAGACCACCCGCCGGCGCGAGAAGCAGGAGGCCTATAACCTCGAGCACGGCATCACGCCGCAGACGATCAAGCGCGCCATCGGCGACATCCTCGGCTCGGTCTATGAGCGCGACCACGTCACGGTCGACACCGGACTGGCGGCGCCGGGCTCCGGGCACAATTTCAAGGCGGCGCTGGCCGATCTCGAGAAGCGCATGCGCGAGGCCGCGGCCGATCTCGAATTCGAGACGGCGGCCCGCCTGCGCGACGAGATCAAGCGCCTGCAGGCGACGGAGCTGGCGATCAGCGACGACCCGCTCGCCCGCCAGGGCGACGTCGAGGCGAGCGCCGGCAAGTACAAGGGCGAGCGCAGCTACGGCAGCAGCGCCAACCTGCCGCCGACCCGCGCCCGGAAACCGACCGACGAGGACATGGGCCCGCATAATTTCGGCGGCGGCGAAGGCCGGCCCAAGCGGGGCGAGAAGCCGAACCCGCTGCTGACGGGGACGTCACGGGTGCGCAAGCCGACGCTGGACGAAATGGGCCCGCGCCCGGACACGCTGCCGAAGGGGGCTGAAGAACGAAGGCGGCGGAGGTAGGCCTACCGCCTATCCTTGGCTAACGACCTACCGTTACCTTCGACGAAAAGCCATGCGCTTCTCGACGCCTGTCATTCGGCATCGCCACGCGCAGAGTTCTTCGCTGACACCGAAAATGTCCGATATTTCGGCGAAACTGAGCCCGTTTGAGCGATAGCGTAGAAGCGCGATCTCTGGGAGCAAAAGGGCAGCACCCAGCCAATCAGCCTCTTCCTCTTGATCAGCGGAGTAATCTGACAACAAGGTCAATCCGCTCGGTGACAGATTTACGCTCGCGGGGACATGTTCAAGTAGTAAATGTGCGAGCTCGTGCATGAGCGTCGATGCTTGCCGCTTTTTTCCATGCGAGCTGTTCAGCACTATTAGCCGAATCTCATCTTCATCCAGTGTCATCCCTGACCAGCTGTCAGCGTCGTGCTCTAACAGTTGTTTTGCATGGACTGGCGGAAGGTCAAGTTCGTCTGCGCCCACGACCACGATATCCAATGCGGCGGCGTAAGCCCACGGGCAGAGCTTTCCGATGAGATCCAAATCAAGCAATGCCCGTGCAGCTGCGGCGCGTCGCTCTGCTTCTGCTTTGAATCCGCGGCGCATTTCTATCTGCGTTTCAGTGCCAGTTGAGCGTTTTTTGCCCGTTGGGCTGCCAGAATTAGCTCGGCAAGCGACTGCGCGGTATCAGGAGAAACAGTCTTCTTTTTCCGAAAGTGCACCACGGCTGGTTGAGGCGGCTTGGGCGAAACCTCAACGCCAAGAAAAAGCGCCGGATCAACTTCCAGCCATCGGCAAATTTTCGCGAAGGTCGCGAGATCAGGAACGTTGCCGTTCTCTACTCGCGAAAGTGTCGCGGGGCTTACATCTGCTTCAGCCGCCGCGGCGCGAATGCCTTGGCCGCCGCGCCTTCTGGATATCAGGCGGCCCAATTCCTCAATCGGAAGTGCCATCCATGCTCCTTTTGACGGTCGCTTGACGGGAGCCCATCAATACCATAGCGTCTCATACGTGAGACGGTTCGTCTCTGTCGTGAGACTGCCTCTTTAGAGAGACGGGAATCATGTCTGGCGCACGGTGTCAAGGAGTTGCGTTGGTTTTCCTCGGTTGGCCAAGTCAAAGGACGAAGTTCATGACGAAGAAGAACCAGTACGTTGTTCGGAACGGAGAAGGGTGGGGCGTACGCGGCGAAGGTAATAGCCGTTTGACCGGCGCCTTCGACACGCAGGCGCAAGCCATCGAGCGGGGCCGCGAAATTGCCCGGAACCAGGGATCGGAGCTTCGGATTCAGGGCAAGGATGCGAAATTCCGCGAAGCTTGGTCGTATGGCAATGATCCTTATCCGCCCAAGGGCTGAGAGTAAGCCGCGCATCGGCGCGGCTTACTTTTTATGGGAGCTGCAAAATGCGTAAGATCAGGCCGCTCAAGCCGCTTCGGCCTTTGAAGCCGCTGGACCGGCTGCAAAACATGAAGACGTTGCGCCCGCTAGGGAAGACCAAATGGGTCCGAGCTCACTGGCGCTACGATTATAGTCGAGGTCAGTGGGAATGGGTCTTGGGGCACTGGGCGAAATAGCGCAGTGGCTGGCGAGGACAGCTCCGCCTATCCTCGCCGCCATGACCGTCCCCTCCACCTTCGTCCACGCCTCGCGCGATCTCGAGCGCTTCCTGCTCGATGCGCGCGATGAGCTGAGCCATGCCACCACGCACCAGACTTGGCAGTCGGTGCTGGCCGTGCTCGTCACCTTCCCTGCGCGGCTGACGGCCGAGCAGGGGCTCGTCTTCGCCGACGCCCTGCCGCCGCTGCTGGCGGCGATGTTCCTGCAGGACTGGGATCGCTCGCAGCCGCCAAAGCCCTTCGCGGGGCGGGCGGAGCTGGCCCGGGAGGCGATGGCGTTTCGCGGCGACCACAACATCATTCCCGAAAGCGGCATCGCCGACGTCGCCCGGGCGCTGCGTCGGCATGTCGAGCCGCAAGCCTTCGAGCGCGCGCTGGCCGAGCTGCCGCCGGGCGCGCGGGCGTTCTGGGCGGTGGAGTAGGGCGCGCGTTGAAGGTGACGCGCGAGGAACCCTTCTCCCGTGTGGGAGAAGGGCAGGGATGAGGGACTGCCGCTGATCGTCAGGCGGTAACGGAGTCGCCGCGCCTTCTGCGACACCCGCACACCCTCATCCGGCGCTCCGCGCCACCTTCTCCCATCCGGGAGAAGGAAGGCCGTTGCGGTCCCTCGCCAAAACTAATCCCCGCCCTTGCGCCCCACGCCTATCCTCGGCCCACCTCATCCCCGAGGGGCAGCCATCCGGAGGTATGCCAGAGGCGGGATGAGGGCGGCGCCTGCGGGTGGAGTTACGATCCGCTCCCGGGAGGCTTCGGGGCACCGCCCTGGGGGTACTACGGCCCCTGTGCGAGGAGCTCGCTGGGAGGATCGGCGGGGAGGCAAAGCCCGGCCCGAGATGCGACGAGGCGAAGAGCCGAACTGGCATCGCGGGACGAGGGGACGCCGAGCTGCCGGACGAGAAGCGCGGCCCGGAGTTATAAAATCGCCGATGGCGGAGCGCCACGGGGCGTGCGGAAGGTGGCTCAATCCTTCCGCGCCGCATCCTGGCTCAATGGAAGCGGCCTATATCCCCCGCGCCTCGCGGCGCTCCGCTGCCCCTCATTCCCACCGAACGCGGAAACGCGGGCGGGCGAAGGCGTGTGCGTCGTTCTCGGGCGACCGAAGGTCGACCCGAGAATCTCAAGGACCAGCGGGCGCGGGAGCCTCCTTCGGCCAGAGATGCTCGGGTCAAGCCCGAGCATGACGCGGGGAGAAGGCGCTGGGCGTCGCGGCTCCCACCCCCAACGCAGATGTGATGGCCCGGCTGCAACCCGTCCGTGCCAGTCTCGTTGCAGATCGCAGCGCCTGTGCGGCGCGCACAACGAGGAGAACCGCCATGACGATGCTGAACCGTCGCCGTTTCGTGCTCGCGCTCGCCGCGGCCGGCACTCTCGCCGCGCTGCCGGTGTTCGCCCATCACGGCTGGGCCTGGGCCGAGGGCGAGCAGATGACGCTGCAGGGCAAGATCAGCAAGATCTCGATGGCGCCGCCGCATCCGATGCTGATGGTCGAGTCGGAGGGCAAACTCTGGCAGGTCGATCTCGGCAATCCGAACCAGACCGAGCGTTCCGGCTTCCGCGGCGACAGCGCCAAGGTCGGCGATGCCATCACCGCGCTCGGCAACCGCCATCTCGACAAGGCCAAGCTGCACATGAAGGCGGTGCGCATCACCATCGCCGGCAAGAACTACGACATGTACCCCGAGCGCATCCGCACGAACTGAGCCGCGGGCTGGCGGGATGGGGGGGCTGAGCCGGATGGGGCTGATCGAGGCGCTGGGACACTGGCCGGGCGCGCTGTGGCTGCAGCGTTCCGGCACGGCCTATCTCTTCGTCAACGCCGCCCATATCCTCGGGATCGGCCTGCTCGTCGGCGCCATCCTGCCGCTGGATCTGCGCCTCGCCGGCCTGCTGCGCGGGGCTGCGCCGCTCGCGGTGCTGGGGCCGTTCCTGGTCCGCGCCGCCGGCTTCGGCCTCGCGCTGGCGCTCGCCACCGGCGCCTGGCTCTTCACGGTGAAGCCGGCCGAATATGCTGCCAACCCGGCCTTGCTTGCCAAGCTCTCTTTGCTTGCGCTGGCGCTGGCCAACATCGTTTTCCAGCATCGCGGCGGCAAGCTTGCCGAGGCGCTGGCGACGCAGCGGCCGTCATGGCGCGTAAGGGTGAGCGCGCTCGCCTCCTTCACGCTCTGGCTGTGCGTGCTCGTCGCCGGCCGCTGGATCGGTTTCGTCTAGCGCCCTGGCTCAGAGCGGCTTCTTGATCCACTTGCTGATGACGCCGACGATGCCTTCGCGGAAAGTCAGCACGCAGATCACGAAGATCACGCCCTGCACCACCGTCACCCAGGCGCCGAGCGAGGCGAGGTAGTTCTGCATCGAGACGATGACGATCGCGCCGGCGATCGGCCCGAAGACGGTGCCGAGACCGCCGACCAGCGTCATCAGCACGACCTCGCCCGACATCGACCAGTGCACGTCGGTCAACGACGCCAGCTGGAAGACGATCGCCTTGGTCGAGCCGGCGAGGCCGGCCAGCGCCGCCGAGAGCACGAAGACGGCGAGCTTGTACTGGTTGGCGCGGTAGCCGAGCGAGATCGCGCGCGGCTCGTTGTCCCGGATCGCCTTGCAGACCTGCCCGAAGGGCGAGTGGATGATGCGGTAGATCGCCAGCAGGCCGGCCATGAAGATCGCGGCGACGAGCCAGTAGAGCGTCCGGTCGTCGGCGAGGTCGATGACGCCGAAGAGCCTGCCGCGCGGCACCGCCTGGATGCCGTCCTCGCCGCCGGTGAAGCGCGGCGTCTGCAGCGAGAAGAAGAACACCATCTGCGCCAGCGCCAGCGTGATCATGGCGAAGTAGATGCCCTGCCGGCGGATCGCCAGCGCGCCGAACAGGGCGCCGAGCCCGGCCGCGACCACGGTGCCGAGCAGGATCGAGAGCTCCGGCGTCAGGCCCCAGTTCTTGGCGACATAGGCGCAGACATAGCTCGCCATGCCGAAATAGGCGGCGTGGCCGAAGGAGAGCAGGCCGCCATAGCCGAGCAGCAGGTTGAAGGCGAGCGCGAACAGCGCGAAGCACAGCACCTTCATCACGAAGACGGGGTAGGCGACGAAAGGCGCGATCACCAGCGCGACCGCGAGCCCGATCATGATGGCGCGGTGCAGGCGCTGCGTGGCCCTGGCGGCCTCGTCCGAGAGCGGGGCGGCGGCGGCGTCGATGGTGGCGATATCGGCCATGGTCAAATCCTCGTCTCGTCGTGGCGGGCGGCCATCACGCGGCCCGTCCGAACAGCCCGGCCGGTCGCACCAGCAGCACCAGGACCATGATGATGAAGATCACCGTCGCCGAGGCCTCGGGATAGAACACCTTGGTCAGCCCCTCGATCACGCCGAGCGAAAAGCCGGTGACGATGGCGCCGAGGATCGAGCCCATGCCGCCGATGACGACGACCGCAAAGACGACGATGATCAGGTCTGCGCCCATGTTCGGGTTGACCGAGTAGATCGGCGCGGCGAGCACGCCGGCGAAGCCCGCCAGCGCTACGCCGAAGCCGTAGGTCAGCGTCACCAGCAGCGGCACGTTGATGCCGAAGGCCTGGGTCAGGGTCGGGTTCTCGGTCGCGGCGCGCAGATAGGCGCCGAGCCTGGTCTTCTCGATCAGGAACCAGGTCGCGAGACAGACCACGAGCGAGGCGACGACGACCCAGCCGCGGTAATAGGGCAGGAACATGAAGCCGAGATTCTGCCCGCCGCGGAGCTCCGCCGGGATCTGGTAGGGCAGGCCCGACGAGCCGTACTGGTTGCGGAACAGGCCCTGGATGATCAGCGCCAGGCCGAAGGTCAGCAGCAGCCCGTAGAGATGGTCGACATGCGCTATGCGCTTGAGCAACAATCGCTCGATCGCGACGCCGGTAACGCCGACGATCAGCGGTGCGATCAGCAGCGCCGCCCAGTAGTTGATGCCGAGATAGTTCAGGCACATCCAGGCGACGAAGGCGCCCATCATGTACTGGGCGCCATGGCTGAAGTTGATGATGTTGAGCAGCCCGAAGATCACCGCCAGCCCGAGGCTGAGGATCGCGTAGAACGAGCCGTTGATCAGGCCGAGGAGGACCTGGCCGAACAGCGCCTGGGGCGGAATACCGAGAAGCTCGAACATGCAGGACTCAGATCGTTAAGGCGGACGCTGGCGCGTCATGGTCGGGCTTGGCCCGACCATCTCGACAACCAGCGCCCTCGGGTCATGAGATTCCCGGGTCAAGCCCGGGAATGACGTTCATGGATGCTCACTTCTTGACGAGCGGGCAATCGCCATCGGCGAGCGGGCGGAAGGCCTGCTCGGCCGGCAGCACGGCGATCTGCTTGTAGTAGTCCCACGGGCCCTTCGACTCGGCCGGCTTCTTGACCTCGAACAGATACATGTCGTGCATCTTGCGGCCGTCGGCGCGCACCGTGCCCTTCCCGAACAGCGGGTCGTCCGTCGGCAGCTCCTTCATCTTGGCCATCACCGCGGCGGTGTCCTTGCTCTTCGCCGCCTCGACCGCCTTGAGATAGTGCAGCATACCGGAATAGACGCCGGCCTGCACCATGGTCGGCTTCTTGCCGCCATTCGCCTTGGCGAAGCGCTCGGACCAGCCGCGGGTCTGGTCGTTGGTGTCCCAGTAGAAGGATTCGGTCAGGACGAGGCCCTGCGCGGTTGCGAGCCCGAGCGAATGCACGTCGGTGAGGAAGACGAGCAGCCCCGCGAGCTTCTGGCCGCCTGCGACGATGCCGAACTCGCCCGCCTGCTTGATCGAGTTGATCGTGTCGCCGCCGGCGTTCGCGAGCCCGATGACCTTGGCCTTGGAGGCCTGCGCCTGCAGCAGGAAGGAGGAGAAGTCCGTGCCGGGGAAGGGCGTGCGGACGGCGCCGAGCACCTTGCCGCCGTTCTTGGTCACGATCGCCGCCGTGTCGCGCTCCAGAGCATGGCCGAAGGCGTAGTCCGCGGTCATGAAGAACCAGGTGTCGCCGCCGGCCTTCACCATCGCGCCGCCGGTGCCCTGGGCCAGCGCATAGGTGTCATAGGTCCAGTGCACGGTATTCGGCGTGCAAAGCTTGCCGGTGATGTCCGACGAGGCGGCGCCGGAATTGATGTGGATCTTGTTCTTTTCCTTGGTGATCTGGTGCACCGCCAGCGCAACCGAGGAGGTCGGCACGTCGAGGATCAGGTCGACGCCGTCCTGGTCGTACCAGGTGCGGGCGATGGTCGAGCCGACATCGGGCTTGTTCTGGTGGTCGGCCGAGACGATCTCGACCTTGATGCCCTTGTCGGCGGCCTTGAAGTCCTCGACCGCCATGCGGGCGGCGATGACCGAGCCTTCGCCGGAAAGGTCGGCATAGAGGCCGGAGCGATCGTTGAGGACGCCGGCCTTGATGCTGATCTGCTGGGCGAGCGCGGGCGCCGCCAGCAGCGCGGCGAACGCGGTCGTGGTCAGGAATGTCTTGAGTTTCATCTGTCTCTCCCCTGAAATGGCGTCGTTTTCGACGTGTTGTCCGATTTGCCTCGGATTGGGAGCCTCTGATCGCCGTTGCGGCGATCAGACCCCGAGATAGCCGTGCAGCTTGTCGATATTGGCGTCGAGTTCGGCATTGGGGATCATGTCGATCACCTTGCCCTGCTCGACGACATAGTGGCGGTCCGCCACCGTCTGGGCGAAGCGGAAGTTCTGCTCGACCAGGATGATCGTGTAACCCTCCTGCTTGAGCTTGCGGATGGTGGCGCCGATCTGGTCGATGATGACGGGGGCGAGGCCTTCGGTCGGCTCGTCCAGCAGCAGGAAATGCGCGCCGGTGCGCAGGATGCGGCCGATCGCCAGCATCTGCTGCTCGCCACCCGAGAGCTTGGTGCCCTGGCTCTTCAGCCGCTCCTTGATGTTGGGGAACAGCGTGAAGATCTGCTCGAGCGAGAGCCCGCCCGGCCGCACCCGCGGCGGGAGCATCAGGTTCTCCTCGACGGAGAGCGAGGCATAGATGCCACGTTCCTCCGGCACATAGCCGATGCCGAGCCGGGCGATGGCGCGCGACGGCAGCGAAATGGTTTCCTGACCTTCGAAAACCACCGAGCCCTTGCGCTTGCCGATCACGCCCATGATCGACTTCAGCGTCGTGGTCTTGCCGGCGCCGTTGCGGCCTAGCAGCGTCACCACCTCGCCGGGCGCGACCTCGAAATCGATGCCGTGCAGCACATGGCTCTCGCCATACCAGGCCTCGAGCCCGCGCACCTTCAGCAGCGGCCCTTTGGCGGTGCCCGCCACCGGCCGCTCCAGCGTTTCAGTGACCATGACCGACCCCCGAACCGATATAGGCCTCGATCACGCGCGGGTCCTTCGAGACATGGGCGTAGTCGCCCTCCGCCAGCACCTGCCCGCGCGCCAGCACGGTGATGCGGTCCGACAGCGAGGCCACCACGGAGAGATTGTGCTCGACCATCAGGATGGTGCGGTTCTTCGAGACCTTGCGGATCAGTGCCTCGATGCGCTCGACATCCTCGCGGCCCATGCCGGCCATCGGCTCGTCGAGCAGCATCATCTCCGGCTCGAGCGCGAGCGTGGTCGCGATCTCCAAGGCGCGCTTGCGGCCGTAGCTGAGCTCGACCGCCGGCAATTCGGCGAAGGCGGAGAGGCCGACCGCCTCGACCAGCCGCAGCGCTTCCTCGTCGAGCGGCTTCAGCACCTCCTCCGAGCGCCAGAAATCGAAGGAGTCGCCGCGTTTGCGCTGCAGCGCGATCCGGACATTGGTCTTGACGCTGAGCTGCGGGAACACCGCCGAGATCTGGAAGGAGCGAACCAGCCCCAGCCGGGCGATCTCGGCCGGCTTCTCGCGGGTGATGTCGCGGCCGTTATAGACGATCGAACCCTTGCTCGGGCTGAGAAACTTGGTCAGCAGATTGAAGCATGTCGTCTTGCCGGCGCCGTTCGGGCCAATCAACGCGTGGATGGTTCCGCGCTTCACCTTCAGGTCGACGCCGTTGACCGCGGTGAATCCACGAAATTCCTTGGTGAGGCCCGAGGTAGATAGAATAATATCCTCAGACATGCGTATCGCTTGTGATGGTCATCTTGTTCATTCTTGTTATTGCCGTTTCCCTTGTAGCGCATGCTGCACCGCGCTCAGGGCATAAGTCAACGCTGCGGCTGCGAGAAAGGGGCCTAGTGAGGCCGGGCTTATCCCTTGGTAGTAGGCGCGATGCCCCTCTGTTCGGAGGGGGCTTTCGCCTCATGCATATGCATGATGTCCCGGCTCGCCCGGCGGCTGCAATCTGCCGCATCATGCGCGATCCGTCGGTGCGAGCTGGTGGACGATAGGGCAGGTGGATGACCTTGGGAAAAGCTGGTTTGCGAGCAAATGCGGTTTGGAGTAATGCATCAGGCCATTTCCGGTCTTTCATTGGGCATTCCTGTGACGGCACGGGCCGATTGCGCGTTTCCGCCCGGGCGCGATCGAGCATTCGCTGCGGCGGCAGAACAAGGGAGGGTGCTTTGAACTTCTCGTGTCTAGGTTTGGCGTTCCGCGCCCGCATCGCTGCAGCTCGCGCGCTTGCGTCACGTGTCGTCGGATTCGGTGTTCTCGGCGCCGCGATACTGGGGGCTTCGGTTTCGGCCGAGGCGGCGGCGGACCGTCGCGTCGCTCTGGTCATCGGCAACAGCGCCTATACTGCGGTTCCCCGCCTCGCGAATCCGCAGCGCGACGCGACCGCGATCTCCGCCTCGCTGAAGCGCCTCGGCTTCGAGGTCGTCGAGGGTTACGATCTCAAGATGGACGAGATGACCGGCATCGTCCGGGAATTCGCCCAGAAGCTGGACGGTGCCAAGGCGGGCGTCGTTTACTATGCCGGCCACGGGATCGCGGTCGGCGACGAGAACTATCTGATTCCGGTCGACGCCTCGCTGAAGTCGGAGGCCGATCTCGACTTCAGGGCCGTCAACGTTCATCTCATCCTGCGCCAGATGCAGCGCGACGAGCGCGTCAACATCCTCATCCTCGACGCCTGCCGCGACAACCCGTTCGCGACGCAGCTTGCCGCCAAGTCGCGCTCCGTCGCCCGCGGCCTGACCGCGATCGAGACCCAGTCCGCCTCCGGCATCCTGATCGCCTTCGCGACCGACCCGCGCGCGACCGCGCTCGATGGCGAGAAGGACGGCAACAGCCCCTTCACCGCGGCGCTGCTCAAGCATATCGAGACGCCCGAGGTGTCGATCACCACGGTGATGGACCGCGTCCGCGCCGATGTCTGGGAGTCGACCGGCAAGAAGCAGAAGCCCTGGACCAACTCCTCGATCATCGGCGAGTTCAGGATGAACCCGGCGGTGAAGCTCGCGGCGGTCGATCCGTCCGTGTCGATCAAGGCGATCGACGGTGCCGTGCAGATGCCCGCCACGCCGGTGCCGGTCGGGCTCGACCGCGCCCAGATGGACGTGAAGATGTGGGAGATCGCCGAGCGCGGCAACTCGCCGGGCGACTACAAGGCCTATCTCGACGCCTTCCCGACCGGGCAGTTCGCGGCCTTCGCCAAGAACCGCCTCGCCAGGCTCGAGCCGGCCGCCCCGGCCGCCATTTCGCGCGACACTGCTTTGCCTTCGCCCGCGATCCAGGCTGGCGTCGACGAAGAGGCGATGAAGGTCGAAATCGGCAGCGCCGAGACGGAGGCCGCGCTCAAGCTGTCGGCCAACGATCGCCGCGAGTTGCAGCGGCGCCTCACCCTGTCCGGCTTCAAGCCGGGCAAGGCCAGCGCCAGTTTCGGGCCGAGCCAGCGCAAGGCGATCAAGGAGTGGCAGGCCACTCGCGGCATCGCCGACACCGGCTTCCTCGCGCCGATCCAGCTCAGGGGCCTCCGGGCGCAGAGCGAGCCTGCCTACCAGCGCGCGCTGGCCGAGGACTCCGCCAGGGCGGCCCGCGCCCGGCAGGCGGCGAAGGAGCAGTCCGACGGGCAGGCGACCCGCACCACCCGCGGCGTCGATCGCAGTCTCGAAAACGAGAAGGACCCGGTCATCCGCCGCGACCTCGCCCGCGAGCGCGCCGGCCGGCCGGACCCCAACGCCACCAATGCCGGGGCCGCGGTCTTCGGCACGATCGTCGGCGGTGCCATCGGCGGCGTCCTCGGCGGCGGTTTCCGGCGCTGACACCAGCTGCAGAAATCTCCAAAGCTAAGCGAAGCCGGCCCTCGGGGGCCGGCTTTCTCATTTGCGCAACGGGTGGTTGCCACCGCGGCGCCGGCTCGGCTAGTTTTTCGGCGAGCCGTCCGGCGACATCAATTTTCGACAAAAGGCGATGTGATGAAGAAGGTTTTTCCTGACGCCAAGGCGGCGCTCGCCGGCGCCATCAAGGACGGCATGACGATCATGGCCGGCGGCTTCGGCCTCTGCGGCATCCCGGACGTGCTGATCGAGGCGGTGCGCGAGAGTGGCGCCAAGGACCTGACCTTCGTCTCCAACAATGCCGGCGTCGACGGCGCGGGCCTCGGCGTCCTGCTCGAGACGCGCCAGATCAGGAAGATGATCAGTTCCTATGTCGGCGAGAACAAGCTCTTCGCCGAGCTCTATCTCAGCGGCCAGCTCGAACTCGAATTCACCCCGCAGGGCACGCTGGCCGAGCGCATCCGCGCCGGCGGCGCCGGCATCCCGGCCTTCTTCACCAAGACCGGCGTCGGCACGCTGGTCGCCGAGGGCAAGGAGGAGCGCGAGTTCGACGGCGAGCGCTACATCATGGAGCGCGGCATCTTCGCCGACGTCTCGCTGGTCCATGCCTGGAAGGGCGATACCGAAGGCAACCTCGTCTACCGGAAGACCGCCCGCAACTTCAATCCGATGATGGCGACCGCCTCGCGCTTCACCGTGGCCCAGGTCGAGCATCTGGTGCAGGCCGGCGAGATCGACCCCGACCACATGCACACGCCCGGCATCTTCGTGAAGCGCATCGTGCATGTGCCGAACGTGCAGAAGCGCATCGAGCAGCGCACCGTCCGCAAGCGTGCGGCCTGAGGAGACCGAGACGATGGCATGGACCCGCGAACAGATCGCCCAGCGCGCTGCCAAGGAACTGAAGGACGGCTTTTACGTCAATCTCGGCATCGGCATCCCGACGCTGGTCTCGAACTACATCCCCGACGGCATGTCGGTTCAGCTCCAGTCCGAGAACGGCATGCTCGGCATGGGCCCCTTCCCCTATGAGGGCGACGAGGACCCCGACCTGATCAATGCCGGCAAGCAGACCATCACCGAGCTCAAGACGACGAGCTTCTTCTCCTCGGCCGACAGCTTCGGGATGATCCGTGGCGGCCATATCGACCTCTCGCTCCTCGGCGCCATGCAGGTCGCCCAGAACGGCGACCTCGCCAACTGGATGATCCCCGGCAAGATGGTGAAGGGCATGGGCGGCGCCATGGACCTCGTCGCCGGCGTCAAGAAGGTCGTGGTGGTGATGGAGCATGTCGCGAAGAACAAGGACGGCACGGAATCGCCGAAGCTCCTGCAGTCCTGCGACCTGCCGTTGACCGGGGCCGGCGTCGTCGACATGGTGATCACCGATCTCGGCGTCTTCGCCATCGACGAGAACGGCGCCGGCATGACGCTGGTCGAACTCGCCGACGGCGTCACGCTGGAAGAGATCACGTCCAAGACCGGGGCTGCGTTCAAGATCGCGGTGTGAACCTCGACGTCATGCCCGGGCCTGACCCGAGCATCTCAGGAATGTCGGCCTTTGCCTGAACGAGATTCTCGGGTCCGTGCGACGCACAGCCCGAGAATGACGGCAAGCGTTACCGCCCCTTCTCCCAGCCCGCCCGCACCAGTTCCGGCACGTCGCTCTCCCCCTCCGGCCAGCCGATGCAGAGCCAGGCGATCAGCTTCCATTCGGGGGGCGTCCCGAGCGCCCGGCGCACCGCTTCGGGCTCCAGGATCGAGACCCAGCCGACACCGAGGCCACTGACCCGCGCCGCCAGCCAGAACTGCGTGATCGCGGCGACGACCGAGTAATCGAGCGTCTCGGGCATCGTGCGGCGGCCGAGGCCATGCCCCTGGGCTGTGCCGTGGTCGCAGAACACCGCGATCTGCTCCGGTGCCTCGCGCATGCCTTCGAGCTTCAGCCGCGCATAGAGCTGCGCGCGCTCGCCCTCATAGGCCGCGAGCGCCTCGGCATTGCAGCGCAGGAAGCTCTCGCGCACGGCCTCGCGCTGCGCTTCCTCGGCGACCCTGACCCAGCGCCAGGGCTGCGAATGGCCGACCGACGGCGACAGCTCGGCCTGCGCCAGCAATTCCTCGATCAGCCCTTCGGGCAGCGCATCGCACCTGAACCGCCGCACGTCGCGGCGCCATGCCAGCAGTTCCGCAAATTGCGCGGCGAAGTCCGCATCGAAGCGGGGAGGTGGGCCTGCGCTCACCCTGCCACCGCGATCGCGTGGAAGAACGAGCCGGTGACGCTGCCGCGCCGGCTGCCGGCAGGCGCAGGCGCCGAGCCATGCGGATCGGTGACCAGCGCCAGCGGCGGGTCCTCGCCCTGTGCGATCACCGTCGCGTAATGGAACTCATGGCCCGTCAAAGCGTCGCCGGCGCGGCCGAGCGGGCCGTCGGCCTCGAGCACCGCCCGGCGATAGCCGAGATTCATCTTCCGCTTTGCGAAGCTCGTCTCGACCGAGAGCAGCCCCGCCATGGCGTGGCTCGCGCCGTCGGCATCGACCAGCGTGCGCCCCAGCACCATGTAGCCGCCGCATTCGCCATGGACGGGGTGCCCGCTCGCCGCGAAACCGCGCAAGCCTGCCATGAAGCGCTCCGCTCCCGCGAGCTTTCCCGCATGCAGTTCCGGATAGCCGCCCGGCAGCCAGCAGGCGTCGCAGTCCCCCGGCGGCGGCTCGTTGGCCAGCGGCGAGAACGGCACAAGCTCGGCGCCGGCCGCGAGCCAGCCGGCCTCGACATGCGGATAGACGAAGCTGAAGGCGGCGTCGCGGGCGATAGCGATGCGCCGTCCGGGCGCGGGCAGGGGCGTGATGGATGCCGAAGGCGGGAGGGCCGTCGGCCCGGCCGCTGTGACGACCGCATCGAGATCGACGGCGCCCGCGACCGCTTCCGCCAGCGCATCGAGCCGGGCGTGGAGATCGGCGGTCTCGCCGGCCTGCACCAGCCCGAGATGGCGTTCGGGCAGGATCAGGCTGGCCTCGCGGGGCAGGGCGCCGAGCACGGGCACGCCGATGCGTTCCATGCCCTGCGCCACCAGCCGGCGGTGCCGCTCGCTCGCGACCTTGTTGAGGATCACGCCCGCGATCCTGATCCGCGGGTCGTAATGCATGCAGCCAAGCGCGATCGCGGCGGCCGATTGCGCCTGGCCGGAGACGTCGACGACCAGCACGACCGGCCAGCCGAGCAGCGCGGCGATGTCGGCGCTGGCGCCGGTATGGCCCTCGGGGCCGGGCACCGCGTCGAACAGCCCCATCGAGCCTTCCGCGATGACGATGTCGGCGCCAGCCGCGGCATCGCCAGCGATCTGCCCGAGCAGGGCGTCCGACATGGCGAAGGAATCGAGATTGGCGCTGGGCGCCGCGGTCGCGGCGGCGTGGAAGGCCGGGTCGATATAATCAGGCCCGCATTTCAGCCCGCGCACGGTGAGCCCGCGCCGCACCAACGCGCGCTGCAGGCCGAGCGTGATCGTGGTCTTGCCCGAGCCGGAACGCGGCGCGGCGATGAGCAGGCCGCGCGCGGTCATGGGCGGGCTCCACCGTCATTGCGAGGAGCTTCAGCGACGAAGCAATCCAGGGGGGCTCGCGGCCCGTCTTTCTGGATTGCTTCGCTGCGCTCGCAATGACGTTCGAGTGCAAACTTCATCATACCCCACCCCGCGGCCGGAAGCGGCGGTCATAGCCAGTTGAATAAAGCGCGCTCTCGCCGAAATCCGAGGAGGCCAACGCAGGCCCCACCAAAATCAGCGCGGTGCGTTCCAGCGCCGCCTCCCGCACCTGCTCCGCGATGGTGGCGAGCGTGCCGCGCAGCGCCCGCTCATCCGGCCAGGAGGCGCGGAAGACCACCGCGACCGGGCATTCGGCTCCGTAGAAGGGGCTCAGCTCCGTGACGACCTGCTCGATCACATGAATCGAGAGATGCACGGCAAGCGTCGCGCCGGATGCGGCGAAGGTCGCTAGCTTCTCCTTTTCCGGCATTGCCGAGGCGCGGCCCGAAGTCCGGGTCAGCACCAGCGATTGCGCCAGCCCCGGCAAGGTCAGCTCGCGCTTCAGCGCGGCGGCGGCGGCGGCGAAGGCCGGCACGCCCGGCGTAGCGCTGTAGGGAATGCCGAGCGCGTCGAGCCGGCGCATCTGTTCGCCCGCCGCGCTCCAGATCGAGAGATCGCCTGAATGCAGCCGCGCGACCTCCTGCCCGGCCTCATGGGCAGCCTGCATCTCGGCGATGATCGCGTCGAGATCGAGCGGGGCGGTATCGACGATGCGGGCCCCCGGCGGGCACCAGTCCAGCATCGCGCGCGGGATCAGCGACCCCGCATAGAGGCAGACGGGACAGGCCGCGATCAGGTCGCGCCCGCGCAGCGTGATCAGGTCCGGCGCGCCCGGTCCGGCACCGATGAAATGGATCGTCATGCGGCGTGCTTCATGTCGTTCTGGCCAGGGCGCAGGTGACGCGGGCCGTCGCGATGCGCGGCTGCACCAGCGTCCCGCCCGGCCCGGCGGCGGCAAGCGCGGCGGCTTCTGCCACCGAGCCGACGCCATAGAGTGAGGCGATCCGCGTCGAGCGCGTGGCGCAGGCGGCCTCGAAGCCCTTGAGGGCCTCGTCGGGAATTGCGACGAGTTCGGCCTTGCGGCTGGCGGCAGCCGCCGTCAACCCGGGCTCGTCCATGCGGCTGGCCAGTGTAGCGAGACGGCACGCGCCTTCAGTTGCGAGGCCGGCAAGCGCCAGCGCCTCGTCGAGACAGGCGAGGATCTCGGCTTCGCTGGTGCCAGGGCGCAGCCCCAGCCCCGCGACGAGGCGGCCGCTGCTCAAGGCTTCTCGACCCGCCACTGCGTCACCGGCATCGCCGGGCGCCAGCCATGCTTGCCGCCGACAGGGGCGAGCCGGTCGATCGAGATGCGCCGGAGCGAGCCGCCATGCTCGGCATGCAGCGCGGCGAGCTTTGCCTCGCCCTCGATCGTGACGACGTTCGCAACGAGCCGTCCGCCCGGCTTCAGTGCCGCCCAGGCGCCCTCGAACAAGCCTTCCACCGTGAGCCCGCCGCCGATGAACACCGCATCCGGCGCGGGCCGCCCGATAAAGGCCGCCGGCGCCTCCCCGGTCACCTCCACGGTGAGACCGCCGAGCTCGACCTTGTTGCGCGCGATCCGGTGAGCCCGCTCCGGCTTGGATTCAAAGGCGACCGCCCGGTTGCGGACATGGCGCTGGCACCATTCCACCGCGACCGAGCCGGAGCCGGCGCCGACATCCCAGAGCAGTTCGCCCCCGCGCGGAGCCAGCGCTGAAAGCGTGATGGCGCGGATCTCAGACTTGGTGATCTGCCCGTCATGGGCGAACCATTCCTCGTCGAGCCCCGGCGCGAGCGGCAGGATGCGCGAGTCGCGGGTTGCCACAACATCGACCGCGATCAGGTTGAGCGGCACCACCTCGTCGAGCACGAAGGCATCCGCCCGGCTTTCGCGGATGCGTTCCTGCGGGCCGGCAAGCTGTTCCATCACGACGATCCGGCTGGCACCGAGGCCACGCGCCGTCAGCAGCTCGGCCACGGCGCGCGGCGTAGTCTCGTCCCAGGAAAGGGCGAGGATGCGCGCGCCGGGCTGCAGATGCGGGACGATCCGGTAGAGCGTGCGGCCGTGCAGCGAGACGAGCGAGCATTCCTCCTGCGGCCAGCGCATCCGCGTCGCAGCCATGGCAAAGGAGGATATCTGCGGGATGATCCTCATCTCCGCGGCGGGAATCGCGCGGCTCAGGCTGTTGCCGATGCCGTAATGGAACGGGTCGCTGGTCGCGAGCACGCAGACCTTGCGGCCGCGTTCGGCCAGGATCTGCGGCAGGGCGTTGCGAAAGGGCTGCGGCCAGGGGCGCAATTCGCCGGGAACCGAGCCGACCAGCGCGATGTGACGGTCACCGCCGAAGACGATCTCGGCCTCTTCCAGAGCAGCTTTCGCCTCGGGGCAGAGCCCGGCCGGGCCGTCCTCGCCGAGGCCGATCAAGGCGAGCCAAGGGGTGGGCGGGGTGGCAGGTGAGGCGGTGCCGCGGCTCGACAGCTCGTCTGAATCAAGCGTAACTAGGGGCATGACCGTGCTCATTCTTGGTGGAACCAGTGAAGCGGCAGCGCTCGATCAGCATCTCGCTGAACAGGCTCCGGAAATTCGCGCCATTATCTCGCTCGCCGGACACACCGTCGACCCCCGCCCGTCGAACCTGCCGGTCCGCGTCGGCGGTTTCGGTGGCATCGAAGGCCTGCGGCAATATCTGCGTGAGGAGGGCGTCACCGCGGTGGTCGATGCCACACATCCCTTTGCCGCGATCATGCCGTTCAATGCCGAGCATGCCTGCAAGGCCGAGAACGTGCCGCTGCTCGCGATCCGGCGCGAGCCCTGGCAGCCGCAGCCCGGCGATCGCTGGGAGGAAGTGCCCGATCTCGAGGAGGCGGCCCGGGCGCTGGGGCCTAAGCCGCGCCATGTCTTCCTGACCATCGGCCGGCTCGAGCTGCCGGTCTTCGCCGATGCGCCGCACCACCACTATCTGGTCCGCGCCATCGAGCCGATCGGCAACCGCCTGCCCGTGCCCCATGTCAAGGTCATCCAGCAGCGCGGGCCCTTCCATGTCGACGACGAGGAGGCGCTGCTGCGCAGCGAGGGCATCGAGGTCGTCGTCAGCAAGAATTCGGGCGGCGACGGCACGGCCGCCAAGCTCGTTGCGGCCCGTCGCCTCGGCCTGCCGGTGATCATGGTCGAGCGCCCGCCCAAGCCCGATGTCGAGACCGTCGCCCATGTCGATCAGGTCCTGCCCTGGCTGGTGGCGCAGGGGCTCTTCGTCACCGAACGGGGCGTGTAGACATAAGGCCGGTCGCCCGGCCGCGTGATCAACCGCGTGCTCGTGGCGCCGATGGTTACCAGCGTCGCCATGTCGGCCGTGGAGGCTGCCACGACCGCCTCGGCCAGCGTCAGGATGCGCAGAGTCTCGTCGGCTCGTCCGACGGCGCGCGCGAAGATCACCGGCGTATCGGGCGGCCTGATCCGGGCGGCAAGCGAGAGCGCTTCGCCGAGCTGCCAGGGCCGCGCCTTCGAGATCGGGTTGTAGAGGCAGATCACGAAATCGGCCCGCAGCACCGCCTCCAGCCGCGCCGTCACGACATCCCAGGGCTTGAGGTTGTCCGAGAGCGAGATCGCGCAGAAATCGCCGCCGAGCGGCGCGCCGGCCTTGGCGGCGGAGGCGAGCATCGCGGTGATGCCGGGCTCGACCGTGATCGGCAGCGAAAGCCAGGCCGGATCGCCTGCCTCCAGCGCCTCGAACACGGCGGCCGCCATCGCGAAGACGCCGGGATCGCCACCGGAGACGACCGCGACATTGCGCCCCTCGGCCGCCAGCCGCAGCGCATGGCCGGCCCGGTCGATTTCGACGCGATTGTCGGAGGCGTGCTTGGTCTGACCCTCACGCGCCGGGATGCGGTCGAGATAGGGCCCGTAGCCGACCAGGTCGCTCGCGGCGTCGAGCGCGGCCTGCGCTGCCGGCGTCAGCCAATGCGCCTCGCCGGGGCCCAGACCCACGATGGTCAGGGAGCCGCTCACAGCCTGCGCCCTTCGCCGGGAACCAGCACCATGGAGAAATACGGCGCCTCGTCGTCGCCCTTGTCGCCGAGCCGGGCCACGACCTGCTCTGCCATGGTAGCGCGCTCGACATAGATGGCGCGGTCGATCAGCCCCGCAGCCTCAAGTGCGCGGCGCACCTTCGGCAGGTTGCGGCCGAGCTTCATGATCACCGCAGCGTCGGTGTCGGCGAGGCGCCGGGCGAGCTCGGCTTCCGGCAGGGTGCCGGGCAGCACGGTCATGATGTCGTCGCCCCAGGTGATCGGCGCCTGCGCCCGCGTCCAGGCGCCTGCCATGCCGGTGACGCCGGGCACGACTTCGGTCGGGAAGCGGTGTGCGAGGCGGCGCCACAGATGCATGAACGAGCCGTAGAAGAACGGGTCGCCGTCACAGAGCACCGCGATGGTCCGCCCTGCCTCCATCTCAGCCGCGAGCAGCGCGGCGGATTCGTCGTAGAAGGTGCTGATCGGCCCGCTATAGCCCTCGTCCTCGACCGGCACCTCGATCGTCACCGGGAAGGCGAGCTCGATCTCGCGGGCGGCGTCGGGCGCGACGATGGCATCGGCGGTGACGCGGGCATTGCCGCGCCGGCCGCGCTTGCAGAAATGCACCAGCCGGTCGGCCGTGACGATGATGTCGCGGGCGCGGACGGTCATGTAGTCCGGGTCGCCCGGCCCGAGGCCGACACCGAACAGCAGGGTTTTTCCGTTAGCCGGTTCGATCTTCACCGGCTCACTCCTTCTCTTGCGCCAGCGCGTTGACGGCGGCCGCCGCCATAGCCGAGCCGCCGCGCCGGCCATGCACCACGAGGAAGGGTACGCGCCCGTCCTGCGCCAGCGCCTGCTTCGATTCCGCCGCGCCGATGAAGCCGACGGGGATGCCGATCACGGCGGCCGGCTTCGGCGCGCCGGCATCGAGCATCTCCAGCAGGCGAAACAGCGAGGTCGGCGCATTGCCGATCACGACCAGCGCGCCTGCCAGATGCGGCCGCCACAGCTCCATCGCGGCGGCCGAGCGCGTCGTGCCGAGTTCCTTGGCGAGGCCGGGCGTCGCCGGATCGTCGAGCGTGCAGATCACGCGGTTGCCGGCGGGCAGCCGCGCCGGCGTCACGCCGTTCGCCACCATCTTGGCGTCGCAGAGGATGGGAGCGCCGCCCTTCAGAGCGGCTTCGGCGGCCGCGGCGAAATCCGGCGACATCTCCACATCGGCCGGCAGGTCGGTCATGCCGCAGGCATGGATCATCCGCACGACGACATGCGCCGCCCGGCCCGAGAAGCGCGAGAGGTCGGCCTCGGAGCGGATGATGGCGAAGGAGCGCTCGTAGATCGCAGCCCCATCCTGGATGTAGTCGTAATGCGTCTTCAAGCGCGTCGTCCTGCGAGCCGGCCTGCCATCGGCAGGCGGGCGTGAATCTCCTGTCCGGGCTGCAAACGCGCCAGGATCGCGGAAAGGTCAAGCTCGGCCAGCGCATGGTCCCGCGCCGTCCCCGCGATCACCACGCCATAGCGGCCGGCCCGCCCGACCAGGGTAAGGTCCGCGGCGCCCGGCTGCGCGCAGGATTTGACGCATCCCGAGACGTGCAAGGTCAGCCCGGCGGCGAGCAGAGGCGCGATCTCCTGCGCCAGCCGCGCCGCATCGGCCATCGCGGCGGTCTCCGCCCGCAGGCAGGCGGGAGCCCCGGCACAGGCCTGTACCGAAAGGCGCGGATCGTCGTCGCGGACGATGAGGCCGAGCTCGCAGGCGGCGAAACCGAGCAGCGCCTCGGCATCCGCCTCGGCCAAGCCGCGAAAGGCGATGCCACGCCAGGGCGAGAGGCGGATTTTGCTGCAGCCTTGCGCCTCGGCCGCTGTGGCGAGTCGGTCCAGCGTCGCAGCATCCGCGCGTCCGAAGGGCAGGCCGACGAGCGCGGCGAAGCCGTCGGAACCGAGCGGAAACAGCCCGGCCCGCCGCGGCGCCGGGCGCTCCGGCGGGGCAGGCGCGGCCGGAAGGTCGGACAGCGTCGGCAGGGCCCCCGGCGGCAGGTCGCGCAGGCGGCGGATCGCGTCCGGCGCTTGAGCCCGCAGGGCGGCGAAGCGGGCGAGCATGGTCGCGACGGCCTCGCCGGCTTGCCCCTCGTCCACCGGCCCGAGCCAGACGCGGTCCGCCAGTCCGATCGCGGCAATGCCCGGCGCGATCCCGACGACGCGCAGATCGCCGGCGAAGGCATCGAGCGATTGCGCCCCGCCATCGTCGACGACCACGGACAACTTCGCCGGCAGCCCGGTGATGTCTCGCGCCCGCGCCTCGATCTCGGCGGCGAGGGCGATGCCAGCGCCCGCCAGCGGCGAGGTCAGGGTCAGGCGCTGCGGCCCGGCGCCGTCATGCTCGTCGACCAGGCGCTCGGCCAGCAGCGTCGCGACGAGACGGGGATGGCTTTCGGCCGTGACGCCACGCAACTGCATGTTGCCGCGCGCCGAGATCTCGATCAGCCCGTTGCCATATTGGCGTGCCAGCGCCGCGATCCGGCGCAGTTCGGCGGGCGTCAGCCGCGCGCCCGGCGGATGCAGCCGCACCAGCCAGCCATCGCCGGTCTCCATCGGCTTCAGCGTGCTCGGGCACCAGCCGCGTCGCAGCGTCTCGGGCGAGGGCGCGTTCATTCGGCAGCCTCGCTTGCAGGAGGCTCACCGGCCAGAAACGCCCCGACCGAATTGCGCCGGCTGGTCCAGAATCCGCGCCGCGCCGCCTCGGCCAGCCGCGCCCGGATCGAGGCCGCGGCCGGCGCATTGGCGGCTTCGATCGCGGACCAGATCTTCGGATCGGCGCACCAGGCCTGGAAGACCGCGTCGAAATGGCCGGCCGGAACCGCATCCGTGCTGGCCGCGAAGACGAAGAGCGTGTCGAGCGCTTCCGCGAGTTCGGCTGCGCCGCGCCAGCCATGGGCGAGATGGGAGCTGATCCAGCGCGGATGCGTCAGCCGGCCATGGACGATGCGGGCGATGTCCTCCGCGAGCGTGCGCGGTTTCGGCGCCTCGGGATCGGAGGTGTCGAGGCTGTAGAGCGCCGGATCGGCGCCCAGCGCCTGAGCCGCCGCCGCCAGCCCGCCGATGACGTCGGCGGCGCTCGACGCCTCCAGGATGTCGCGCCCGGCCGTGTCGCTGACATGGACGAAAGCCTCCGCCGTGCGGATGCGTGCCTCGAACCCGTCATCGGCGCTGCCGCTGCCATCCGCCCCGCCATAGGCATGGCTGGAGGCGGCGAGATAGGCGCTACCCAGCTCGTCCCGCGCCGTCCAGGCGCCGTCGAGGGCGCGGTCGGCCATCGCCGCGCCATAGCGGCCTGGCGCGGGGCCGAAGACGCGGGCGCCCGCCTCGCCGCGGCGCCGGGCCGCGGCGGGCTCGTTCCAGTCGTCGGGCTCATCGAGCGCCGCGACGGCGCGCGCGGCCGCATCGAGCAGCGCGACCTGCTGCGGGAAGGTGTCGCGGAAGGCCCCCGAGATGCGCATCGTGACGTCGGCCCGCGCCTGGGCGAGTTTCGGCTGCGGGATGATCGAGAAGCCCGTCACCCGCGTCGAGGCGTGGTCCCAGAGCGGCTCGGCTCCCATCAGGGCCAGCGCATGCGCGATGTCTTCCCCGCCCGAGCGCAAGGTCGGCGAGGCCCAGAGATCCATCACGATCCGCCGCGGCGCCTCGCCATGCTCCTGCAGATGGCGCGCCACGACGGCCTGCGCCGCCAGCGCACCCAGCCGCGCCGCCGCCCGGGTCGGGATGGCGCGCGGATCGAGCGTCGAGAGGTTGCGCCCGGTCGGCAGCACGTCCGGCCGGCCGCGATGCGGCGAGCCGGCCGGGCCCGGCGGCACGAAGCGCCCGTCCAGCGCCCGCAGCAGCCCTTCGCGCTCGGCCTGCGCCGAGGCGGGATCGAGTTCCGAGCGCCCGAACACATGCAGCCCGTCGCGGAAGGGCAATTCGGCGATGTCGCAGAGATGCGCGTCGAGCCGCGTCAGCGCCTCGCTCATCGGCTGGTCGGCGGTGACGCCGCAGGTCGCGGCGAGCCCGCTCGCCTCGGCGCGCGAGCGGATCTCGCGGGCGACGATGTCGGCGCGGCGCGGATCGAGCACCTGCGCCTGCGAGAACTCCTCGACGAGATCGCGCAGCAGAGCGACTTCGCCCGAGGCTTCTGCCTCGGCCAGAGGCGGCGGCAGATGGCCGAGCGTGATCGCCGAGAGCCGTCGCTTGGCGGGCGCGGCCTCGCCGGGATCGTCCACGACATAGGGGTAGACGACCGGCAGCCCCTGCGTGACGAGCCGCGGCCAGCAGGCGGAGGACAGCGCCACCGCCTTGCCCGGCAGCCACTCCGTCGTGCCATGTGTACCGAGATGGATCAGCGCGTCGATCCCGGCGGTCTCGCGCAGCGCGAGGTAGAAGGCGAGATAGGCGTGACCCGGCGGCGCGTCGGGATCGTGATAGCGCGCCTTGCGGTCGGGCGTCGCATCGCGCGCCGGCTGCAGGGCGATGGTGAGCTTGCCGTCGCGGACGGCGCGGAAGCGGAAGGCGCCGTCCCGGCAGGCGGGGTCGGCTTCGGGTGCGCCATGGGCGGCGAGCAGGGTCTCGCGGGCCTCCGCCGGGATGGTCGCGAGCCAGGCGCGATAGGCGGCCAGCGGCAGGGCGAAGTCGGCGGGGCCGGCGGTGAGGGCCTGCATCAAAAGGTTGGAGGATGCGGCATCGAAAGTTGCCGTGCCCGTCTTGCAGGCCGTTTCCCTCCCCCCGCTTGCGGTGGGGAGGGTTAGGGTGGGGGGCAGTGCCGCTCGGCGCGCCGTCGAAGAAGTAGCCTGCTCGGCTTTCCGCCCCCCCATCCCTAGCCCTTCCCCACCGCAAGCGGGGGGAAGGGGACAGGTCGGCGCTTCCGATGCCTGACCAGCCAAGTCATATCCCGCCTCCGCCAGCAGCTTCCGGATCGTCTCAACGCTCGCTGGCGTGTCCAGGCCGACGGCAAAGCCGGCCCGCCCGCCGCGCGCCGGATAGTCCGACATCACCAGCGCCAGCCGCCGCTCCGCCACCGGCTTCGCGGCGAGCGCGATCCAGCCGGTGGCGAGATCGGCCAGCGCGGCGATGCCCTCCGCATCCGGCACGAGCCGGCGGATGCCGAAGCCGGTTGCGGTATCGACGACCTCCGCCTTGAAGGCGACGGGAACGGCCCCCAGCCGCCCGTCGAATTCCGGCAGCGCGACCTGCATGGCGAGGTCGGCGGCCGAGAGCCCGCGGGGCGATGCGGCCCAGGCCTCGCGGGCGCTGCCGACCGGCATCGCCTGGAGCACCGGGCTATCGGCGGCGTCCAGCACGAAATCGGCGCCCTCGCGCGCCGAGAAGGCGGTGGTGGTGACGATCACGGCCGGCCGGTGCGTCGCGACCAGCGCCGCGAGTTCGGCCGTCACGGCCGGGTCCTTCAGGCTGGTCAGGGCGAGGATCAGTGGGGCATGGCCGCGCGCCGCCAGCGCGGTTGCGAGCGCCTCGCCCATCGCAGTGTCTCCGGCGCTGACGGCCGAGCGGTAGACCAGGATTGGGACGAGTGGCCTGTCGGTGGGCAGGACAGCGAGCGCCGCGCGCCAGTCGATGGGAGTGGCGTCGGCGCCGAGCGCGAAGAGCGGTGGCAGCTCGAGCGGGGCGAGATCGCGCGCTTTCGCCTGCAGCGAGGCGCGTTTCTCGGCCTTGATCGAGTCTCGTGACGCGGATGACGGAAGTTTGCCTTCACAATGTCCCGCAATCCGTCCCAGCAGCCGCCGCATGTTCTCCGCGCCGCCGCCGGCATGGAAATAGCCGAGCAGTTCCGCCGCGAAGGCTGGATCGACCGTGCCGTATTCCGCCAGCCGCTCGTCGGTCCGGTCGTCGCCGGGCAGCACGGCGAGCGCGATGCCGCTCGCCCGGCAGGCGGCGCCGAGCTGCTCGATGCCGTAGCGCCAGTAATCCAGCCCGCCGAGGCAGCGGATCAGCACGAAGCGGCTCTTCGCCGCCGTCTTCTCGATCAGGAAGTCGATCGAGAGCGGGTGACGTAGGCGCCGCAGCGAGGCGAGCCGGACGGAGATCCCGCTGTCGGCCGCCGCCGCCGCCAGCGCCGAGAGATCGCTGTCGGCATAGGACAGGACGAGCATGTCTCCCGGCGGCAGCCCGAGATCGACGGCGTCTTCGCCGTCGTCGAGCCTGACCTCGCTGGTCGGGAGAAGATGCATGCCGGTCCTCCGCTGCCGAGACGGCCTCAGCCCTTGGCGAGCGCAGCCTCCACCGCCTTCAGGTCGAAGCCCTTCAGGCCGATCACGGTGAGCCGGCCGTCGCGCGCCTCACCTTCGGCCCAGGCGCGGTCGAAATGATGGCTGACGCGCCGGCCGACGCCCTGGACGACGAGCCGCATCGGCTTGCCTGGGACGCCGGTGAAGCCCTTCAGCCGCAGCACGCCCGCGGCCTCGGCGGCCTTCGCGACGCGGGCCGAAAGCTCGTCGGGCGACAGGCCCGCGGGAAGCGGCAGCGCGACCGAATCGAAATCGTCATGGTCGTGGTCGTGCTCGCCCTCGCCGTGATGGGAGGGGCGGGAGGCGAGGTCCGCTTCGGCCGCGGCGCCGAGGCCGACGATCAGCGCCGGCTCGACCTTGCCATGGCTGGTCTCGACGATCTTGATCGCCTTGGGCAGGTGCCCGGCGATCTCGGCCTTGACGCGTGCCTTGGCGGCTTCGTCGATCAGGTCGCTCTTGTTGAGCAGGATCAGGTCGGCGCAGAGGATCTGGTCCTCGAAGACCTCCTCCAGCGGGTTGTCATGCTCCACGGAGGCATCCTGCGCGCGCTGGGCGGCGAGCGCGTCCGGATCGTCGGCGAACTGGCCCTCGGCGACCGCCGGCCCGTCGACCACGGCGATGACGCCGTCGACCGTGACGCGGGCGCGGATCGCCGGCCAGTTGAAGGCCTGGACCAGCGGCTTCGGCAAAGCGAGGCCCGAGGTCTCGATCAGGACGTGCTCCGGCGGGTCGGCGCGGTTCAGGAGCTTTTCGAGCGCGGGCACGAAATCGTCGGCGACGGTGCAGCAGATGCAGCCGTTCGGCAGCTCGACGACGTCCTCCTCGGTGCAGCCGGCGATGCCGCAGCCCTTGAGGAACTCGCCGTCGAAGCCGAGATCGCCGAACTCGTTGACGAGCACGGCGAGCTTCTTGCCCTGGGCGTTCTCGAGGAGATGGCGCACCAGCGTCGTCTTTCCGGCACCGAGGAAGCCGGTGACGATGGTGCAGGGAATCTTGCCCAGCGACGGGTTTTGGGGGGCGTTCATGCTGTCATCCTTGCTGGCGCGCCGGCAGAGGCGGCACGCGTGCGACCACGCCCTTGCGGAAGCAGGCGGGTCGTTCTCTCCAGGGAACGATGCCGTCGGCGCTGGCCGCATAGAGCTCGGCCGCGCCGACGATGTCGTCGAGATGGATTTCGGTTTCGAGATCGCCGATCAGATAGGTCCATTTGCCGTCGGCGGCGAGCGCGATGGTGCAGGGGCGCTTGCAGACCGAGAGGCACTCGGCGGTCGCGACCGTGATCGCGCTGCCGGCATCCCGCAGGCGCTGCGCCAGCGCATCCGCAAGCGCGGCACCCGGCCGGTCGAAGCCGTCGGGCAGGTCCTCGCGGACGCGCCTGCACACCGTGCAGACATGGATCGTCGGAGCGGCGGTCATGGTCGTGCTGTCGCCATGGTCACCGGGCGTCGGCGCGGCGGATGAACCACGGCCATAGCCGGCCGACGGCAAAGCCGGTGATCAGCCAGAGCGCGGCCTGCACCGCCAGCGAAAGCGCCGCGAAATGAGCCGCGACCTCGGCCGGCACCTTGCTCTCCGGTGCGGCCGGATGCGGCGCGCCGATGACATGCGGGACCAGGATGGCCAGGACCGCGAGCGCGCGCAGCCACGGCGCCTCCATGCGCAGGAAGACGAAGATCGCTCCCGCCGTCACCAGCGCCGTGAAGATCCACCAGAGCTGGCGGCTTTCCAGCGCGGCGGCGGCGGCACCCGGCAGCTCAGGTGCCAGCCCGATCGCCGGCACGAGGCCGAAGGCGAGAAAGCCGCAGGCCGCCCAGGTCAGCGCGCGCCGCTCGTCGATCGTGTCGTTGGCGGCGATCATCCCGCCGAGCAGCAGGGCGGCGAAGCCGATCGCGGTGGCGATCGTCACCAGGCTCGTGAACAGCGTGCGCTGGAAACCGTCCTGCGGCGCCCAGGCGTCATGCTCTCCATGGGCGTCGCCGCCATGGGCGAGCACGATCTTCGCTTCACCCGAAAAACCCTGCTCCGTGAAGGCGGCATAGGACGGTGCGACGGCGCGCAGCGCCGCCTCATAGGTCTCGGCCTTGAGGATCAGCGGGGTGGTGGTGACATGCTGGAGTGCGGCGACGACGAGCCCAGCCAGAAGCCCGGCCAGAAGACTGACCGCGAGAACACGATTGATCATGATGGCCTTCCCTCAGTGGCAGGGGAAAGCGATGGCGTGGCGGGTGTCGTGCGCCGCGTTGTGGACGCTGGCCGACGCCGCGAAGCCGACCGTGTAGATCAGCACCATGCCGAGCGCGAGCGCTGCCGCGGCGGCCTTGACGCGTTCTGAGACGCTGGCCTGCTGGGTGGAAACGGAAGCCGTATTCATCATCGTTCTCCTGGCCGCCCCGCCGGCGGCCTGTTGGATTGCGGATCGGACGACGGCAGGTCTCCTGGCTTGCGGATCAAGGCGTCCGGCGCCGCCTTCCCGGGATCGCTCCCAGTGGCCGATGGCGCAGAACTCACCGCTCACAGTTGCGGGGGCAGCCGCGGTATCGCACCGCGTTCCCTTTTCACCTCCTCGCGAAGGCACCGTCGCCCGAGATCATTAGCCATGTGCGGTTGGCTGTGCAATGCAGTGCGCCGTCATTCCCGGGCGGAGCGAAGGCGCAGACCCGGAAATCTCTTGCAGGAGATGCCCGGGACAAGCCCGAGCATGACGGCGGAGGTCGCTGCCCGTGGATATTCCCCACCTCACCCTCGTTCTCGGCGGCGCGCGCTCGGGCAAAAGCCGCCATGCCGAGGCGCTGATCGAAGCCTTGCCGGCGCCTTGGGCCTATGTAGCGACCGCGCAGGCCTGGGACGAGGAGATGCGTGCCCGCATCGTCGAGCACCGGGCGCGCCGCTCGGCGGACTGGGCGACCATCGATGCGCCGCTGGCGCTGCCCGATGCGATTCGCGGCCTGCCCGCCGGGCGGCCGGTGCTGGTCGACTGCCTGACGCTCTGGCTGACCAATCTGATCCTCGCCGAGCATGACACATCCGCGGCCGGCTCCGACCTGATCGAGGCCTGCGCGCAGGCCTCCGGCCCGGTGGTGCTGGTGTCGAACGAGGTCGGCCTCGGCATCGTGCCTGACAACGCGCTGGCGAGACGCTTCCGCGACGAGGCCGGCCGGCTTCATCAGGCCATTGCCGCCCGCGCCGGCCATGTGGTCTTCATGGTGGCGGGCCTGCCGATGCAGGTGAAGTGAGGTCAGAATGACAAGCGCAAGCGACGCCGCCGCCCGCCACAAGGCGAAGATGGAGAAGCGCAAGGCGGTACAGGACGCCGAGGTCGCCTCCAAGACGGTCGAGAAGGGGCTTCTCATCGTCAACAGCGGCCCGGGCAAGGGCAAGTCGACGGCAGCCTTCGGGCTCGCCCTGCGCGCCCTCGGTCATGGCTGGCGGATCGGCGTGGTGCAATTCATCAAGGGCGCCTGGGAAACCGGCGAGCGCAAGGCGCTGGACGCCTTCGGCGACCGGGTCTCCTGGCACACCATGGGCGAGGGCTTCACTTGGGAGACGCAGGACAAGGCCCGCGACATCGCCGCGGCCGGCCGCGCCTTCGACAAGGCGAAGGAGCTGATGGCCGATGAGAGCATCCGGCTGATCGTGCTGGATGAGCTCAACATCGCGCTGCGCTACGATTATCTGCCGCTCGCCGAGGTCGTCGCCACCTTGGCGGCGCGTCGCCCGGACCTGCACATCATCGTCACCGGCCGAAACGCAAAGCCGGAACTGATCGAGGCCGCCGACCTCGTCACCGAGATGACGCTGGTGAAGCATCATTTCGCCGCCGGGGTGAAGGCGCAGGAAGGGATCGAGTTCTGAGGATTCAGGCGAGCAGCCCGGCCGCGGCACCCGCTGCGGCCAGCCCCCACAGCAGGCCGCAGGCTTTTCGGTAGAGCCGCAGGGCCCGCCGGATGTCGGCTGCGGTTGCCTCGGCCCGCCCGTCGCCCATCCAGTGGTCCTCGACGCGGGTATCGCCGTAGATTCGCGGCCCGGCGAGACGAAGGCCCAGAGCGCCCGCCATCGCCGCCTCCGGCCAGCCGGCATTGGGCGATTTGTGCTTGCCAGCGTCGCGCCGCACAGCGCGCCAGGCGGCAGTCGCGTCGCCATCCCGGCCGAGCGCCGCCGCCGCGACCAGCAGCAGTGCGGTCAGCCGCGAGGCCGGCAGGTTGACGAGGTCATCGAGTCGCGCGGCCGCCCAGCCGAAGGCGAGATGGCGCGGTGTCTTGTGGCCGATCATCGAATCGGCGGTGTTGATCGCCTTGTAGAGCGCGATTCCGGGCAGCCCCGCCGCGCCGAGCCAGAAGGCCGGCGCGACGACGCCGTCGGAAAAGTTCTCGGACAGGCTCTCGATCGCAGCGCGCGCGACGCCGGCCTCGTCGAGGCTCTCGGGATTGCGCCCGACGATCATCGCGACGGCCTTGCGTCCCTCGGTGAGCCCGCCGCGCTCAAGCCCCTCGGCGACGCGCGCGACATGCTCGTGCAGACTTCGCTGTGCCAGCAAGGTCGAAGCGAGCAGGGCGAGGGGCAGCAGGCCAAGCGGCCCGAGCATCCGGCACAGATCCGTCAGCGCGAGGGCAACGGCCAGCGTCGCGGCGAGTAGGACGAGGAGCGCGGCGATGCCCGCAGCCTTGCGCGCCGCGAAGCCCGCCCGCTCCCGGTTGAGCGCCTGGTCGAGACGCGAGATCAGGGCACCGAGCCAGGTGACGGGATGGCCGATCAGCGCATACAAGCGCTGCGGATAACCGATCGCCGCCTCGACGACGAGCGCGGCCAGCAGCAGAAGCAGGGTATCGGGCAAGGCCATGGGCGGGCGGGGTGAAGCGTGACTGAGGGTATCTGGCATGGCGGTGACTTAGCCCGGGCGCGGGCGCAGTTTCCTGACGCGCCCAAACCCTGGATCGATCTCTCCACCGGTATCAATCCCATCCCCTATCCGCTTCCGGCGCTGCCGTTAAGCCTGTGGCAGCGCCTGCCCGGCGCCGATGACGAGGCCGCGCTGCTGGCGGCAGCCCGAAAGGCCTATCGCGTGCCGGCCGGGGCAGGCACCATCGCCGCGCCCGGCACCCAGATCCTGATCGATCTGCTGCCGCGCGTGCTTCCCGATCTCGTTAGCGCCGGCCCGGTCGCCGTGCTCGGGCCGACCTATGCCGAGCATGCGCAGGCCTGGCGCAAGGCCGGGGCCGATGTCGCCGAGGCTATGACGCCGGCCGATACGATGCAGGCTGCGAGCATTGTGGTCGTCAACCCGAACAATCCCGATGGCCGCTGCCTCCCGGCCGGCGAACTCGCCGCAATGGCCGCGCGCTGCGCCGGGCGCGGCGGCATGCTGATCCTCGACGAAGCCTTCTGCGACTTCACGCCGGAAGCCAGCCTGCTCCCGGCGCTGCCTCCGGCGACCATCGTGCTGCGCTCCTTCGGCAAGACCTATGGGCTCGCGGGCGTCAGGCTCGGTTTCGCCATCGGCGACGGCGGTGCTGTGGCGGCCTTGCAGGCTGCGATGGGCCCCTGGGCGGTGGCGGGCCCGGCGCTGGCCATCGGCGCGCAGGCGCTGGCCGATACCGAATGGCTGGCGCAGGCGGAAGCGGCGCGAGCCGCCGACGCGGCGCGGCTAGATGCCCTGCTGTCGCCGCTCGGCCGGGTCGTCGGCGGCACGACGCTGTTTCGCCTGCTCGCGACGCCGGCAGCGCCCGCTCTCTTCGCCCATCTCGGCCGGCAGGGCATCTATGTCCGGCGCTTCCAGAACGACGCGACATGGCTGCGCTTCGGCCTGCCGGGCAATGCCGCCGGATGGGAGCGGCTGGAGGCGGCGATGCCGTCCGCGGTCTTGCTTTCGCAGCGCGCCTAAGTCTTGCATGTGCGCCGGTCCCGCATGAACGCCATGCCGGGACGGCGCCGGAACCGCCGGCCAACCCGACGAGAAGCCTCTCCAGAACAAGCCTCGCCTGAAGGGAACGACCGACATGCCCGCATTGCCGCCCGACGCCGATCTGACGATCTGCTTCGCCCATGCCGCCTATCAGTTGCAGGACGAATTCAAGACACGCGGGCATGCCGCGAAGAGCTTCGAGGTTCGCTCCCTCGACGAATTCAAGGCGCGCGCTGCCGAGGCGGATGTCGTCGTGGTCTCCGGTCTCTGGCGCAACGAGCTGCTCTCGACCTGCCCGAAGCTGCGCTTCGTCCAGTCGATCAGCGCCGGCACCGACCAATACGACAAGTCAGCCTTCGCCGCTGCGGGCGTGCGGCTCGCCAGTGCGCAGGGCGCCAATGAGCGCGCGGTCTCCGAGCACGCCATGGCCCTGATCCTCGGCCTGACCCGCCAGATCCACCTCGCCCGCGACAACCAGACGGCGAAGAGCTGGCGTCCGATGATCGGCGACCGCGCCCGGCGCGAGGACGAGCTCGACGGCAAGACGCTGGTGATCGTCGGGCTCGGCCGCATCGGCCTGCGGCTCGCCAATCTGGCGAAGGCCTTCGGGCTGCGCGTCGTCGGCATCCGCCGCAGCCCCGGCCCGCAGGCCGGTGTCGATGCGATCGTGCATCCCGACAAGCTGCACGACGCGCTGGCCGGGGCCGACATCGTCGCATTGACCTGCCCGCTGACGCCCGAGACGGAGGGGCTGATCGAGGCGCGGGCGCTTGCTGCGATGAAGCCGACGGCGCTGCTGATCAATGTTGCGCGCGGCAAGGTGGTCGACGAGCAGGCGCTGGCCGCAGCCCTGAAGGAGGGACGCATCGCCGGCGCCGGGCTCGACACCTTCCACGAGGAGCCCCTGCCGGCGAGTTCGCCCTTCTGGGCGATGCCGCAGGTCATCGTCACCCCGCACAGTGCCGGCGAGACCCGTGCCTATGAGGGCAATGTCGTCGACGTGCTGATAGAGAATCTCGAGCGCCTGGCGCGCGACGAGGCGGCGCTTCGCAATCAGATCGTCTGAGCGGCACCTTAGGCGCGCAGCGAGCGCCACCAATGCCGGGCCGCGTCCCGGCTGCGCAGCGCGAACGCATAGGCCGCGCTGCTCCTGACCCAGTCCAGCAGCTTGCGCCGCAGCCGGTCTAGCAGGCCCATGGCCCAGGCGAGCCAGCGATAGGTGAGCAGCTTGTGGCGGCCGGCATGGTAGATTCGCTCGACCAGCAGGAAACTGACCAGATGGGCGAAGGCGAAGACGACGAGCCCGGTCCTGAAGCGGTCCTGCGCCATCAGGACGAGGCCGAGCAGCTTCAGCGGCTCGGCGACGGCGAAGGGGATCGCGAGCAGGACCAGGATGGCGAGCCGTGGCAGGCGTGCGATGGCAGCCTCGATCCGCCTGACGATACGCAGTGCGGCCAGCCGGCGGATCAGCGGCCGGTAGAACGGCCTCGCGATCTCGTCGATGACGATCAGGACGGTGAGGATGGCCCGCAGGACGAAGAGCAGGCCACGTGTGACGGGGCCTCTGTCGGGGCGCGGCAAGGGGCCTGGTCCCTGGCCGATCCCGTCTGTTTCAGGCCTGTCCATTTGCCGTTGACTTCCCGGGTGATGAGAGGAGGATGATGTTTCGACGCGTCGCCACGCAAGACAGGGGGCGCCTACGATGACAATCGCACAGAAGCTTCGGGCCTATATCGACGGCGAGGGCATCGCCTACGATACCCTTTCGCATCATCGCACCCGGACCAGCAGCCAGTCGGCGATGGCGGCGCATGTTTCCGGCGGCAGCCTGGCCAAATCCGTGGTCGTGCACCATGAGACGGGATACGCGCTCGCTGTCGTGCCGAGCACGCACCGGATCGAGCTCTCGACCTTGCAGGATGTCATGGACAGGCGGCTCGGCCTCGCCTCCGAGGACGAGGTCGGCGCGCTTTTCACCGATTGCGACCTCGGCGCGATCCCGCCCATCGGCTCGGCCTACGACGTGCCGGTGATCCTGGACGAAAGCCTCGGCAACGCCAGCGACGTCTATTTCGAGGGCGGCGACCACAAGACCCTGGTGCGCGTCAGCGGGGCCGACTTCCGCAGCCTGATGAAGGATGCACGGGTCGCCCGGTTCAGCCACCCGTCATAGGGTCGCCGTGTTTGCTCGGAACCGCGCCGTCAACGGCTGCGCGCGTCCTCCAGCATCATCGCTGCGCCCTTTTCTGCTATCATCATCGTCGGGTTCGCGGTGTTGCCGGAGGTTATGGCGGGCATAACCGAGGCGTCGATGACGCGCAGGCCCGCAACGCCGCGCACCCGCAGCCTTTCGTCGAGCACTGCGCGGGGGTCGTCCTCGCGGCCCATTTTCGCCGTCCCGACCGGATGGAATATCGTGGTGCCCAGCCGCCCGGCCGCCTCGAGCAGATCGGCATCGCTTGCGGCGGCCGCGCCGGGCAGGTGCTCCTCCGGCCGGAAGCGGGCGAGCGGTGCCTGCGCCACGATCCGCCGTGTCAGCTTCATGGCGTCGATCGCGACCTGCCGGTCGGCTGCCGTGTCGAGATAATTCGGTGAGATCGCTGGAGCGTCCTCGGCATGGGGGGTCTTGATATGGATATGGCCGCGGCTGGTCGGGCGCAGGTTGCAGACGCTGGCCGTGAAGGCGTCGAAGGGATGCAGGCCCGAACCCCAGCTATCCAGCGAGAGCGGCTGGAAATGATATTGCAGGTTCGCGGTTGCCTGCTCGGGCGAGGATTTCGCGAAGGCGCCGACCTGCGAGGGCGCCATCGTCAGCGGCCCGCTGCGCATGGCGGCATATTGCAGCGCCATCAGCGGCCGGCGCCAGAGCTTGGCATAATCGCTGTTCAGCGTCCGCACGCCCTCGACCTTGTAGACCGGCCTGAGCTGCAGATGGTCCTGCAGGTTTTCGCCGACGCCCGGCAGATGCGCCGTCGTCGCGATGCCGAGCGCCGAGAGGCGCGCCCCGTCGCCGATGCCGGAGCGCTCCAGCAAGGCCGGCGAGCCGACGGCACCGGCGCTCAGCACGACCTCGCCCGTGACCTCGACGCGCAGCTTCTCGCCGGCATGGGTGAATTCGACCGCCTTGGCGCGCCCGTCCTCGACCACCACGCGCTCGACTAGGACGCCGATCTCGAGCCGCAGATGGTCGTCGCGCCGGTCCAGCACCGGCCGCAGGAAGGCGTTGAAGGCGCTGAGCCGCCGGCCGCGCCGCTGGTTCACCTGGAAATAGGAGGAGCCTTCGTTGTCGCCGGTGTTGAAGTCGTCGATGCGGGCGATGCCGGCTGCCTCTGCGGCTTCGCGGATCGCATCGAGGATGGCCCAGCGCACGCGTGGATGCTCGACGCGCCATTCTCCGCCGGAGCGATGCAGGCTGCTTTCGCCCGGCCCGATATGGTCCTCATGCTTGAGGAAATAGGGCAGCACGTCGTCCCAGCCCCAGCCGGAAAGCCCGAGCTGGCGCCAGCCGTCATAGTCGGCGGCCTGCCCCCGCATATAGACCATGGCGTTGATCGCGGAGGAGCCGCCGAGCACCCTGCCGCGCGGATAGGGCAGGACGCGCCCGCCGAGCCCGGCTTGCGGCTCCGTCGCGAACATCCAGTCGGCACGGGGATTGCCGATGGCGAAGAGATAGCCCACCGGGATGTGGAACCAGATCCAGTCGTCGCGGCCGCCGGCTTCCAGCACCAGCACGCGCTTCCGCGGATCGCGCGACAAGCGGTTGGCCAGCACGCAGCCGGCCGAACCGGCGCCGATCACGACATAGTCGAAGGTGCCGATCGTCCGGCGTTCGGCATCGTCTGGCTCAGTCATGGCGTTCCCTGCTCGCGGCGGCGGGTGCTCTCCCGCTCTGACCGGACGAGGGATAAGGCGCGTGCCGCGGCGCGGCAATGGAACTGTCGTCGGGGTTCCCCCTCAGCCCGCGAAGCCGCCGCCGTCGATGAAAGCCTTCTCCTCGGCGGTCGTCTCGCGGCCGAGCAGGGGATTGCGATGCGGGAAGCGCCCGAAGCGACGGATGATCTCGCGATGGCCTTCGGCATGCTCGCGCGCCGGTCCGCCGAGCGGCGTGCTCAGCCGCACCGAAAGGTCCTGGTCGGCGAGATTCTCCGAATGGCAGAAGGGCAGATGCAGGAAGAGCCTGAGCTCGGTATCGAGGGCCTCGCCATGGGCTTCGGCTTGGGCGCGGCGCGCGAAATACAGCGCCAGCGCGTCGGTCGCATACATATGCGCCGTGCCGCGAAAGGCGTTGCGCGGGAACTGGTCGAGGAGGAGCGCGAGCGCGAGCGAGCCCTGCGCCGTCTCGGCCCAGTGGTCGAGCTCGCGGCGCCCTGCGGCGAAGTGGAGCGCGAGGAAGCGCTCGCGGAAGAGCGTGTCGAAGGCGGCGTCCTTGTTGAACCAGCGCTCCGGCCCGGCATCGCGCCAGAAGTCGACGACCTCCTCGGGCGTTGCAGTGATCGTGGCTCGCGGCCTGTTCGCGGTCGTGATGTCCATGGCGGTCTCCCTGCGCCGTCCATGGGTAGCGGCGCTCCGACGTCTCGGTTTCATGTCCGGCCGCTAGGCCTTGCCCGGGCAACCCGGACGGCCCGCGAGGCTATGCCGATCTTGAGCGATCGCAAAGGAATCGCGGGACAGCGCTGGTAAGCTGCACTCGCCGCAATGGCAATCCGCTGATATAGACCCGCTCAAATCGATGTGAGGCTGGCCCGCGGGAGCGGTTCCGGGCTCCTGGACGAGGCAGTTTCCCTGATGCACCTCAAGATCGGCACGCGACGCAGCCCGCTGGCGATGGCGCAGACGAACTACATCGCCGGGCTGATCAAGGCGAAGCACCCGGATACGGAGTTCTCGCTGGTCCCGATCGCGACGATGGCCGACAAGGACCGCGTCTCCGAATTCCATCAGTTCGGCATCGTCGGCGTGTTCTCGACCGAGCACGAGGAGCAGTTGACCTCGGGCGAGGTCGATATCGTCGTCCATTCGCTGAAGGACCTCCCGACCACCCTGCGCGATAGCCTCGCCCTGGCCGCCGTGCCCGGGCGCGAAAACCCGCGCGACGCGCTTTGCGGTTCGACGCTCGGCGAGCTGCGGCAGGGCGCGCGCGTCGGCACCGGCTCGCTGCGCCGCCGCTCGCAGATCCTCAGCCTGCGGCCGGATGTCGAGGTCGTGCCGATCCGCGGCAATGTCGGGCCGCGCCTGGCCAAGATCAACGGCGATGACGGGCTCGATGCGGTGATCCTGGCCCAGGCCGGGCTGGAGCGGCTGGGGCTCGCGGAAGCCACCACCGAGCAGCTCGACCCGATGCTGTTCCCCCATGCGGTGGGGCAGGGGGCGTTGGGCGTCCAGGCGCGGACGGCCGATGCGGCGATCCTTGCCTTGCTCAAGGACATCGAAGACGAGAATACACGCGCCGAGGTCGATGCCGAGCGGGCGATGTTGCATGCGCTGGGTGCGGGCTGCAGCCTGCCGGTCGGCGTCTGCACGAGCTGGCGGGACGGGCGGCTCGCCCTCCATGGCCAGATTACCTCGCTTGACGGACAGCAGCGCCTGACCGCGGATGCCGAGCGCCCGCCCGAGCAGGCTGTCGAACTCGGCCTCGAGGTGGCGGAGACCTTGCGCGTCGCCGGCGGGGTTGCCATCCTCGAATCCTCCTATCGCAGCTTCGGCAGCCACTTCAAATTCGTCGGCGCCTGAGCCGCAGGGTTTCCGCGACGCCCGCGGCTTGACCGCGGCCGCGGCCGCGGTCACAGGAAGAAGGGTGAAGAGGCGTTCGTCAGGGTCGTCCGATTCGCGGGGGCGACCCGCAGCCCGCGAAGGCGGGGACGAATTCGTCAGCCGCGATGCCGGCGAGACGCAGGCCTATCTCGTCCATCTCCTGCGCCGGGACCTCGTGCTCGCGCCGCTTCGGACCGGGAGCTTCGAGGCCCGTCTGACGGCGCACGGGATCAGTGGCGCCCATCTCGTGCAGGCCCGCTATCCGCAAGGCATGAGGCTCGGCCGCGGCCTGCCGCATGACAATCTGACGCTCCGTCTCGTCAGGGCGGGCGGCACGCTCTACTCCGTCGGGCGGCAGACCCATGCGGCCGTACCGGGACACGGCTTGATCCTCAATACCGCCCTGGCCGAGAGCGGCGAATATGCCGCGGGTAGCGACCATTCGACCTTCACGCTCCACGCCGAGCAGGTGATGCGGACCCTGCAGGCCGCGATCGAGCGTCCCGTGACCGAGCCGCTGGACTTCGCGACGTCCTTCGACGCGTCCTCGGCCTCCGGTGCGGCGCTGGTCGGCATCCTGGCTGCCATCGAAGCCGGGCTTTCGAACGCTCAGCTGGCAAGCGCGCCGCATGCCGCGCGGATGCTGCAGGACGCCCTGATCATGCTGATCCTCGAGCGCTTCCCGCATCGCTATTCCGCCTGGTTCGAGCGGCAGGCGGCGGCGCCGGCGCCCTGGCAGATCCGGCGCGCGCTCGAGCTGATCGACGGCCACAAGGCGGGGCCGCTCACGGTGCAGGAGGTCGCGGACACGGTGGGCATCGGCCTGCGCTCGCTGCAGGAGGGGTTCCGCCGCCACAAGAAGACCTCGCCGCACGACTACATCAAGCAGGCTCGCCTGGCGCATATCCGCGCCGAGTTGCTGGACCCGCTCTCGTCGCGCTCGATCGAGGAGGTCGCGCGGCACTGGGGCTTCGTCAATCGCGGGCATTTCGCCGTCGATTACCGGCTCGCCTTCGGCGAGCTGCCCTCGCAGACGCGGCGCCGGGGCTGATAGCCCAGTTCGCCTGACGCCTGCCTTTCCGCATTTTTCGCGCTGCAACAAAAAGCGGCGGGCACGGCCTGCCATGGTTAACGGAGTATTGCCGGCCGCGCTTCCCCCGACTCGCCGAGCGCAAGCCCGACTCAAGCTACGCATGATAATAAACAATAGATGAAATGGATATGCTGTAGCGTTAAGTGAATTATAAGTTCATGCTCTTATATATCTTGGCATGAAAGGTGTGCGCTTCGGCATGCTTCGTATTGGTGCGATACGAGATGAGTAGTGAATCTGTTGGAGTCGTCACCAGGGTCGGTGCAGGCTCGGATTGTACGCTTCGGAATGCAAGGGCGCTGACTGATTCCCTTGTTGGCCTGGTTAATGCCGGTTCCGGTGTCGAAGTCGACTGTTCCGACGTCGCGCAGGTCGATATCACCTTCGTCCAGACGATCGTCAGCGCCGAGCGCAGTTTCGCCGCGCGCGATCTCTCCTTTGCGATGCTTGCGGCTCCGGAGTGTGTCCACTCCGCCTTCGCGCGGGCCGGCATCGCGATGCCCGGCACGGGCCGCTTCGAACCATCCAGGAACTGACCATGGCCAATATCCTCACCGTCGACGATTCGCCGAGCGTCAGGCAGATGATCAAGCTCGTCCTTGGGCCGGCCGGGCACAATGTCGTCGAGGCCGGCGACGGCTCGGAAGGCCTTGCCAAGGCCAAGGCGCAGGCTTTCGACCTCGTCATCACCGACCTCAACATGCCGGTGATGAACGGCATGCAGATGATCAAGGCGCTGCGCGGCCTGCCGAGCTTCATGGGCGTGCCGATCGTCTTCCTCACCACGGAATCCGACGACGCCGTCAAGCAGGAGGCCAAGGCCGCCGGCGCGACCGGCTGGATCACCAAGCCGTTCAAGCCCGAGCAGCTTCTCGCCGTCGTCGCCAAGCTGGTGCGCAGCTGATGATCGAACTCGATCCCGCAGAGACCTTCCGCCAGGAAGCGGCGGACTTGCTCGACAGCCTCGAGACGATCCTGCTCGACCTGGGCCAGACCCCGCAGGACCGCGACCTGATCGACGCCGCCTTCCGGGCGCTGCACACGATCAAGGGTTCGGGCTCGATGTTCGGCTTCGACCGGGTCGCTGCCTTCACCCATGATTTCGAGACGGCTTTCGACCTGATCCGCAAGGGCAAGATCGACGCGAACCGCGACATCGTCACGGTCTCGCTCGCGGCCAAGGACTACATCCGCACGCTGATCGACGACCCCGATTCCACCGACCCGATCATCGGCGAAGCGATCGTCGAGGAACTGCATCGCCTGATCGACGGCGGCACCGAGGCCGTACCGGCGGGCGGGATCGAGCCCGCCCCGGAGCCGGCCGCGGCCTCGGCGGGGTGGCGGATCGAGATCGCCTTCGAGCCGGGAATCCTGCGCAACGGCACCAATCCGCTCGTTCTGCTCGACGATCTGCGCGCGCTCGGCCCCTGCGAGGTCGAGGCCGATCTCGGCAAGGTGCCCGAACTCGATGCGCTCGACCCGGAAAGCTGCCTGATCTCCTGGGTCGTGACGCTGCAGAGCGCCTGTTCCCGGGACGAGATCGAGGACGTCTTCATGTTCGTCCGCGACGAGATGAAACTCGTCGTCACGCCCCTCGACGAGGCCGCCCCGATATCGTTTCCCCCGCTCGACATGTCGCTGCCGGCCGACGAGCCGGAGCCGGGCATGACCGCGCCCAACGCTGCCCTCGCGCCCAAGGCTGCTACCGCGCCGGAGCGCCCGGCCATCGCGTCGGAGAAGGCCGAACCCGGCCGCCGCAACGAGGACAAGGGCTCGACCGTGCGCGTCCAGGCCGAGCGCCTCGACGAGCTGATGGACCGCGTCGGCGAACTCGTCATCGCCCAGGCCCGCCTGAGCCAGATCGCCCATTCCGGCACCGACCTTGCGATCAAGGCGATCGCCGAGGAGATCGAGCGGCTGGCGTCGGGCCTGCGCGACACCACCATGGGCGTGCGCATGGTGCCGATGGGCTCGCTCTTCGGCCGCTTCCGCCGCCTCGTCCACGATCTCTCGCGCGATCTCGGCAAGCCGGTCGACTTCGTCACGGTCGGCGAAGAGACCGAGATGGACAAGACCATGATCGAGCGCCTCGCCGATCCGCTGGTCCACCTGATCCGCAACGCCATCGACCACGGCATCGAATCGGCCGACCGACGCAGCCAGACGGCGAAATCCGCCACCGGCCGCATCGAGCTTGCCGCCCGCTATGTCGGCGCGCAGGTGCTGGTCACGGTGCAGGATGACGGTGCCGGCCTCGATACCGCTCGCATCCGCGCCAAGGCCGAGGAGAACGGGCTGATCCAGCCCGGTGCCAGTCTCAGCGAGCATGAGATCCACCAGTTCCTGTTCCATCCCGGCTTCTCGACCGCCAAGACCATCTCGGCACTGTCGGGCCGCGGCGTCGGCATGGACGTGGTCAAGCGCACCATCGAGGCGATGCGCGGCACCATCGACCTGACCACGATCCCCGGCCACGGCTCGTCCGTGACGCTGCGCCTGCCGCTGACGCTCGCCATCATCGACGGGCTGCTGATCCGAGTCGGCGAGGGGCGCTACATCATACCGCTCTCGGCGGTGGAGGAATGCATCGAGCTCACCGCCGCCGACGAGGCGCGCGCCAAGGGCCGCAGCTTCCTCAGCGTGCGCGGCGAGCTCGTGCCCTTCCTGCGCCTGCGTGACCTCTTCGAGGCCGAGGGCGAGGCCGACCCGCACCAGAAGGTGATCGTCACCTCGATCGGCGACACCCGCATCGGCCTCGTCGTGGACCAGATCATCGGCAGCCACCAGACGGTGATCAAGTCGCTGTCCAAGCTCCACTCGGACGTCACGATGTTCTCCGGAGCGACCATCCTCGGCGATGGCTCGGCCGCGCTGATCCTCGACGTCGCCCAGCTCGTGACGCTCGGCCAGGTCCGCGCCGAGAGCGACAGAACGCCGGAGGCCGCATGATGGGCCAGCTCCAGATGCCGCAGGCCGCCGCAGCCGGCGCGCCGCCCGTGCAGGACGCGAGCCTCCAGGTGTTGATGGTCGGCCTCGGCAACGAGATTTTCGCGATCGAGACCGACATGGTGCGCGAGATCATCGACCCGGTTCCGGTGACGCGCGTCGCCGGTGCCAGGCCCTTCCTGCCCGCTCTGGTCAATGTCCGCGGCAATGTCGTGCCGCTGGCCGATCTGCGCATCCGCTTCGGCATGCCGCGCACGCAGCAGACGGCCGACACCCGCATCGTCGTCATCGAGGCCGAGATCGACGGCGATGCCGTCACGCTCGGGCTGCTGGCCGACAAGGTCTACGAGGTCACCGAGGTCTCGGGCCGGCAGGCCCAGCAGACGCCGCGGCTGGGCAACCATTGGCGGCCGGAGTTCATCCGCTTCATCACCAAATGGAACGACGAGTTCGTGATCGTTCCCGACATGGCCCGGATCCTGGGCTGACCGCATTCGAGACTGGGGGGTACGACGATGCGCTTTACCATTAAGGCGAAGCTTGCAGCGACATTCGGAATGGTCATCGCCTTGTCGATGGTCGCCGGCGGCGTCGCGTATTACGAGCTGACCGAGGTGGCGCGTGCGGAGGTCGAGATCATCGACCAGGGCAAGCGCATCAGCAAGGTCGCGGCCCTGCAGCATGAGCTGCAGGCTCAGCTCCGCGCCGAGAAGACGCTGCTGATCTCCAGCACGGACAAGGATATCGAGGCGGCCGCGGTCGAGATCGCGACGATGCGCCAGCACGTTTCCAGGCTGGCCGGCGAGATCCAGGCCGCGGCGAGCCCCGAGGGCCGCCGCCTGATCGACGAGGCCATCGTCCGCGCCAAGGCGTTCAACGACCTTCAGGACGACGCCATCCGCAATGCGAAGCTGAACTCCGGCGACAAGGCCATGGCGACCTGGCGCTCGGAAGGCGCGACCGCCATCGCCGGCCAGTCCACCGCGTTCGCCGAGGTCCTCGGGGAACTCGACAAGTTCGCAGCCTCGGCCGAGCACATCGCCGCTTCCAGGCTGGTCTGGGCCGCGCGTTTCGAAACCGCCCGCACCCTGCGCATGGTCGCCGAGACCTTCAGCGCCGATACCCTGGCCGAGCTCGAGGAGCGGCGCCGCGTCGCCGAGGGCGAGATCGCGGCCGGACGGCACGCGCTTCAGACGGCTGTCGGCGCCCTCAGGCCGCTCGGCGTCGCCACGCAGGGGCTGGAGGCCGCGACCGAGCGGGTCTACGCCCTGTCGACGCAGGTCCTCGACATCGCCCGGGAAGGCGGCAGCATCCGCGCCATCGAGATCAGCCGCGGCGAGGGCCAGCGCGCCTTGGCCGCCGCCATCGCCGCGTTCGATGCCTATGGCGCGCTCGCCGAGCGTCAGATGAACGAGATCGGCGCCAAGGCGATCGAGGCCGCCGCTTTCGCCAAGACGCTGCTGATCGCGATCCTCGCCATCTCCTTCATGCTCGCCATCGCCGCCGCGACCTGGATCGCGGTCAGCATCGGCCGCGGCCTGGCCAGCGCCGTCGAGCTCGCCAATGGCGTGGCCGCCGGCGACCTGACGCGCACCATGGCCGTGCGCTCGAATGACGAGGTTGGCGACCTCGTCACCGCGCTGAACGGCACTGTCGAGAAGCTCCGTCATGTCGTCGGCGACGCGCTGCAGGCTGCGGAGAACGTGTCGTCGGGTTCGCAGGAGCTTTCGGCAAGCGCCGAGCAGCTGTCGCAGGGCTCGACCGAGCAGGCCTCCTCGACGGAGGAAGCCTCGTCCTCGATGGAGGAGATGGCTGCGAACGTGAAGCAGAACGCCGAGAACGCCGCGATCACCGAGAAGATGGCCGGCCAGTCGGCGAAGNGAGGAAGCCTCGTCCTCGATGGAGGAGATGGCTGCGAACGTGAAGCAGAACGCCGAGAACGCCGCGATCACCGAGAAGATGGCCGGCCAGTCGGCGAAGGATGCGGAAGCCTCGGGGGTCGCGGTCGGCAAGGCGGTCGACGCCATGCAGACGATCGCGGCGAAGATCAACATCGTCCAGGAGATCGCCCGCCAGACCGACCTGCTCGCCTTGAACGCTGCGGTTGAAGCAGCCCGTGCGGGTGAACATGGCAAGGGCTTCGCGGTCGTCGCCTCGGAAGTGCGCAAGCTCGCCGAGCGCAGCCAGGCCGCCGCGGCCGAGATCGGCACGCTCTCGACCGACACGGTGAAGGTGGCGCAGGAGGCGGGCTCGATGCTGGCCAAGCTGGTGCCGGACATCAAGAAGACGGCCGAGCTGGTCGAGGAGATCACTGCCGCCTGCCGCGAGCAGGATGTCGGCTCGACCCAGATCAACCAGGCGATCCAGCAGCTCGACAAGGTCACCCAGCAGAACGCGGCGGCTTCCGAGCAGGTCTCGGCCACCTCCGAGGAACTCGCTGCCCAGGCCGAGCAGCTCCAGGCCACCATCGCCTTCTTCCGGACCGGCGAAGNGCCGGACATCAAGAAGACGGCCGAGCTGGTCGAAGAGATCACTGCCGCCTGCCGCGAGCAGGATGTCGGCTCGACCCAGATCAACCAGGCGATCCAGCAGCTCGACAAGGTCACCCAGCAGAACGCGGCGGCTTCCGAGCAGGTCTCGGCCACCTCCGAGGAACTCGCCGCCCAGGCCGAGCAGCTCCAGGCCACCATCGCCTTCTTCCGGACCGGCGAAGGCCAGGCCGGCACAGGCCCTTCGCTTGAGCGTGCGGTCGGGCGGCTCAAGGCCAAGGCTGTCGAGATGAAGGCCGCCGAGAGCAAGGCGGCCCGGACGAAGGTTGCCACAGCGAGGGCATCCGATGTCCCGGCTCGCGCAGCCAAGGGGTCCAAGGGCGGCTTCGCTTTCGACCTGACCGATGCGGGAGACGAGCACGACGCACAGTTTCGCCGCGCCTCCTGACCACCGCCTGCCTTTGCCGAGCGGGAGGCGACCGCCTCCCTGCCTCATCCTCCCCCTAACCATCACTCCTGTCGCGAGTTTTTGAGTCATGCGTTTCACGATCAAGGCCAAGTTGGCCGCAGCATTCGGCGTCGTCATCGCCCTGTCGACCGTCGCAGGCGGCTTGTCCTACCAACAACTGTCCAACATGACGGAGACGCAGAACGAGCTGATCCGCTGGAGCAACCGGCTCGATCTCGTCAGCGACATCAGGACCTACTTCAACCGCTCGATCCGGGCCGAGAAGAACGCCGTGATGGCCTCGTCCGACAAGGACATCGCGACCTATGCCGAGGCGGCCACCAATGCCCGGGTCGAGGCGCTGAAGATCCGCGATCGGCTGCAGGCCAGTGCCGACGAGGATGGCAGGCGCCGTTGGGACGCGCTGGCGCCGAAGATCGCCCGTTTCATCACGGTCCAGGACCAGATGCTCGGCTTCGCGCGGCAGAATTCGAGCGCCCGCGCCTTCGAGGTCTGGACCAACGAGACGAATCCTCGCATCGCCAACATCACGGCGACGGCGAACGGGATGCTGGCCGACCTGCTGAAGCCTGGCGCGGCGGCCGCCGCCCTGCCTGCCGCCTATGAGTTCCAGGGTGCCCGGCTGGAATGGATGCGCCTGACCCGCACGGCGACCCAGCTCTTCGGCGCCACGACGCCGGACGACGTTCAGCGCCTGAGCAAGGCGACCATGGATCAGATCCAGACGGTCCGCACCGCGCTGGCGAAGGCGACCGGCCCGATCGCCGAGGCCGGCACTTCGACCGAACAGACGCTTGCGGCCTTTTCCAGCGCGCTCGAATCGATCGCCAGGGTTGCCCAGATCGCCAGCGAGGCCGGCAATATCCGCGCCGCCAACATTTCGATGGGCGAAGGCGCGACCGCCATCACCGAGATGATGGCGCCGCTCGACGAGTATGGCGACTTCATCAAGGCGCAGGCTGGCGAGGCCGCCAAGCAGGCCGCCGAAAGCGCCGCCTTCGCCCGCAACCTGCTGATCGCGATCCTTGCCGCCTCGCTGCTGATCGCCATCGCCGCCGCCACCTGGATCGCGCTGAACATCAGCCGCGGCCTGTCGAGCGCCGTCGGCCTCGCCAATGCCGTTGCCATCGGCGATCTCAGCCAGAAGATCGACGTCAAGAGCAATGACGAGATCGGCGATCTGGTGACCTCGCTCAACACCATGACGGCGAACCTCAATGCCACCGCCGCCGTCGCCGACGCCATTGCCAATGGCGACCTGACGGTCGAGGCCAAGCGCCTCTCCGACAAGGACACGCTCGGTATCGCGCTTGAGAACATGCTCGAGAAGCTGCGGACCATCGTCACCCAGGCCATCCAGGCTGCGGAGAACGTGTCGTCGGGTTCGCAGGAGCTTTCGGCGAGCGCCGAGCAGCTGTCGCAGGGCTCGACCGAGCAGGCCTCGTCGACCGAGGAAGCCTCGTCCTCGATGGAGGAGATGGCTGCGAACGTGAAGCAGAACGCCGAGAACGCCGCGATCACCGAGAAGATGGCCGGCCAGTCGGCGAA
>NZ_LMJT01000042.1 GCF_001429395.1 Allobosea sp. Root381 | reverse complement strand
GCCGAGCTATGTGAAGGCCTATGTGAAGCGGCAGAAGAACGACGCAGCCGACGCCGAGGCGATTTGGGAAGCCGTCACCCGTCCGACCATGCGGTTCGTCGAGGTGAAGAGCGTCGAGCAGCAGAGCGTTATGGTCCTTCACCGGGTCCGGCTGATGCTCATGCGCCAGCGCATCCAGCTCTCGAACGCGATCCGAGGCCACATGGCGGAGTTCGGGCTGGCAGCGCCGATCGGGAGACAGGGACATGTCCCCTGCCAGTTCATTGGCCATGCGGCGGCACGGCGGGAGCGAGAGCGGCCGACGTTGGGCCGGGTAAGGAGATAATGCCCGGCGGATCTCGGCAAGGGACCATTCTCACACGTCTCTGTGCTCCACGCCGGTTTGACTTCGCGGACGGCCATGGCAGCTTCGCCGCGATTATTACTGATCTTGGAACATATCGCGGCATGAACTCTCCCACGCAGGATTCGAACAGGCTGACGGCCCGGCAGCGAGCGATTTTGGCGCAGGTGCAGGAGTTGGGATTTACGACGATCGAGACTCTGGCCGAGCGCTTTGGCGTCTCGGCCCAGACCGTCCGGCGCGAGATCATCCGACTGCAGGCGGGGAATTACCTGCAACGCTTTCACGGCGGCGCCGGGCCGAGTTCCGCGGGCATCCGGTCGGCATATGCCCAGAAGCTTACGGTGGCGCCGGAGGGCAAGCGCCGGATCGGCAAGGCGGTCGCCGATGTCGTGCGGCCGGGCGCTGCGGTCTTCCTCGATGTCGGCACGACCGTCGAAGCAGTCGCCCGTGCGCTCGTTGAGAAACCGGGTCTGCGGGTGGTGACGTCAAGCGTTTCCGTTGCGCAGATCTTCTGCAGCCGTGGCGTTTTCGACGTGGTCGTGACCGGTGGCACGACGCGCGGCGCCAACGGCTCCCTGGTCGGGCAGAGGGCGATCGACTGCATCGCCGGCTTTCGCTTCGACTGCTGCATCCTCGGTCTCGGCGGCTTCGACGATGACGGAGCACCGATGGATTTCGATCTCGAGAAGATCTCGGTACGCCAGGCGGCGATCGGCCGGTCCCGGCAGGTGCTGGCGGTCGCCGACCGGACGAAATTCGCGCAGGTCGGAACCGCGCGGATCGCGGCGGCATCCGCCTTCGATCTCATCGTGGTCGATGCCGAGCCGACCGGCCCGTTGCAGAAGAGCTGGAAAAGCGCCGGAACCCGTTGGCTGGTGGCCTGATTGCGCTCGGCATCGGCAGGTCCTTAGCCGGCGCTTGCCTAGCTGGTCGAATTTGACCAAAATGTAAGAAATCTTACACGAGCGCTCGCCTCAGCTGCGCCGCCACCTGGGAGGTTACCATGCTGCGCGCCAAGATCGCGTCCTTTTGCCTGCTCGCCTTCGCCATGGGCTTCACCGGCCCGGCCGCCGCGCAGGAATGCGCCAGCCGCGGCACGCTCGACACGCGCTATTGCGATGCGAATGGCGACCTGCTGGCCGACACGCCGACCGACCCCGCCAGGCAGAAGGACCCGGACACGCTGGTCTTCTCCTACACCCCGGTCGAGGACCCGGCCGTCTACGAGAACGTCTTTGCCGATTTCCTGGCGCATCTCTCCAAGGTCACTGGCAAGCGCATCCGCTGGTTCGGTGCTGAATCCTATGCCGCACAGGTCGAGGCGATGCGTTCCGGCCGGCTCCACATCGCCGGCGTCGCCAGCGGGCCGACCCCTTTCGCGGTCAATCTCGCCGGCTTTGTGCCGATCGTCGCGATGGAGCGTCATGACGGCAGCGTCGGCTACACGCTGCAGCTCATCGTGCCCAAGGGCAGTCCGATCCAGGGCATAGCCGATCTGAAGGGCAAGCGCGTCGCCCATGTCGCGCCGTCCTCGAATTCCGGTGACACTGCGCCGCGCATCCTGTTCAAGGACAAGGGCGTGGTCCCGGGCACCGATTATGAGGTGATGTTCTCCGGCAAGCACGACAATTCGATCATGGGAGTGGTCAACAAGGACTACGACGCCGCCCCGGTGGCATCGAGCGTCGTCGAGCGCATGCGCGACCGCGGCATGTTCAAGCCGGACGACATCCGCATCGTCTATGAATCCGCGCCCTTTCCGCGCACGGCCTTCGGCGTCGCCCATGATCTGAAGCCGGAACTCCAGGCCAAGATCCGGGAGGCCTTCCTCAAATTTGACTTCATGAAGTCTGCCCTTGCCAAGGAGTTCAAGGACAGCAAGGGCTTCAAGGAGCTGACCTACAAGGACGCCTGGAAGGACATCATCCTGATCCAGCGCGACAGTGGCGTCACCTATACGCAGGATGGCCTATCCAAGCTGAAGGGCGACTGATGGCCGGCTCGCTTTCGACCGGGGCGGCGCCCGCCGCTCCGCTGCTCGCCGTCGAGGGGCTGAGCAAGGTCTATCCCACCGGCAAGAAGGCGCTCGGCGGCATCGACGTGATGATCGACCGGCCGCAGCTCGTGGCCGTCATCGGCTCTTCGGGCGCCGGCAAGAGCACCTTCATCCGCTGCATCAACCGGCTCGTCGAGCCGACCGCGGGGCGCATCCTGCTCAATGGCGAGGATATCGTCGCGCTCGACCGCAAGGGCCTGCGCGCGGCGCGCCGCCGCGTCGGCATGATCTTCCAGGAATACAATCTGGTCGAGCGGCTGAGCGTCATGCAGAACGTGCTCTCCGGCCGGCTCGGCTATGTCGGCCTCATGGCGACGCTGCGCTGGCGCTTCCCGCCCGAGGACATCGCGGCAGCATTCGCGCTGCTCGACCGTGTCGGGCTCGACGGCTATCACGATCAGCGCGCCGATGCGCTCTCGGGCGGGCAGCGCCAGCGCGTCGGCATCGCCCGCGCCTTGATGCAGCGCCCCGACCTGCTGCTGCTCGACGAGCCGACCGCGAGCCTCGACCCCAAGACCTCGCGCCAGATCATGCGGCTGGTGCGCGAGCTCGTGGCGGAACGCCAGACGCCGGCGATCATCAACATCCATGACGTCGCGCTCGCCCGGTCCTATGCCGACCGCATCATCGGCCTAAGGGACGGTCTGCTTGTTTTCGACGCGACCGCCGGGGAGCTGACGGACGAAGCCCTGACGCGGATCTATGGCGAGGAGGATTGGGCGCCGCCGCCGAGCGAGGAGGACGAGGACGAGCCCGCAGCGCAGCCCGGCAAGGCTCGCGCGGGGCTGTCATGACCGCGCCCTCCCTGTCCCGCGCGGCGCCGGCCGACTGGCGCGCACCCAGCATCTTCGGCGGCCCCGGACGACGCCTCGCCCTGCTCGCGCTGCTCGTCGCCTATCTGGTCTGGTCGCTGTCGACGCTCAACGTTGACACCGCCCGCGTGCTCGCCGGTTTGCCGCGCGCCTGGACCATCCTCGAGCGGATGGTGCCGCCGGATTTCACGCGCTGGCAGATCCTGCTGACCGGCATGCTGGAAAGCATCCAGATCGCGATCGCAGCAACGATCGTCGGCGCTGTGCTCGCGGTCCCGCTCGGCATTGCCGCTGCGGCCAACCTGGCTCCGCGACCGCTCTATCTCGTCGCGCGCGGCCTCATGGTGGTGGGGCGAACCTTCCACGAGGTCATCATCGCGATCTTCTTCGTGAAACTCTTCGGCTTCGGCCCCGTCGCCGGGCTGCTGACGCTCGCCTTCTCCTCCGCGATCTTCCTCGGCAAGATGCTCGCCGAAGACATCGAGAACATGAAGCCCGGTCCCGTCGAGGCGGTCCGGGCCACCGGTGCCGGCTTCTTCCAGACCTTCTATTGCGCGGTCGTTCCGCAGGTCTTGGTCAAGACGCTCGGCGTGCTGATCTACCGGCTGGATTCCAACCTGCGGCACTCGACGGTCATCGGCATCGTTGGCGCCGGCGGGATCGGCCAGACCCTCTCGGCCTCGTTCTCCCGCTACGATTTCGACTTCGCCAGCGCGATCCTGCTGACGATCGCGGCCCTGGTCGCGTTCGGCGAATGGTTTAGCGACTGGGCCCGCCGGAGGCTGAGATGACGGCTCACCAGCCGACCCCGCCCAGCGTGACGCCGGCCCCGCGCGCCTATCCCGATCACTGGGAGCGCTATTCGCCGCGCGAACGCATGCTGCAATGGCTGTGGACCGGCGGCATCGCGCTCGCCGCTGCCTGGTCGGTCTCAGCGCTCGACATCGAATGGGCCTTCTTCGCCGACGCCCATGAGCAGGCGGCCGACCTGATCGGCCGGATGTGGCCGCCGCGCTGGTCCTATCTGCCGGTCATCGTCCAGCCCTTGATCGAGACGCTGCACATCGCGACGCTCGGGACACTGATCGCCATCGTGCTCGCACTGCCGGTCGCGTTCCTCGCGGCCCGGAACACCACCTGGAACCACGGCACCTGGCTGGTCGGCCGCGCGATCCTGGTGTTCTCGCGCTCGATCAACACGGTGATCTGGGGGCTGCTCTTTGTCGCGATCTTCGGCCCGGGGCCGGTCGCCGGCATCTGCGCGGTCGCAGCCCGCTCGGTAGGCTTCATCGCCAAGCTAGTGGCGGAGGCGATCGAGGAGGTCGATGCCGGGCAGATCGAGGCCGTGGAGGCGACGGGCGCGCGCACGCTGCAGGTCCAGGCCGTCGCCATCCTGCCGCAGATCCTGCCGGTCCTGATCGGAACCTCGATCTATCGCTGGGACATCAATGTGCGCGAGTCGAGCGTGCTCGGCTTCGTCGGCGCCGGGGGTATCGGGCTCCTGCTCTACGCCTCGATCAACCAGTTCGCCTGGTCGCAGGCGCTGGTCATCCTGATGGCCATTCTCGTCATCGTCATCATCAGCGAGGCGCTCTCGGCCTATGTCCGCTCCCGCATCGTCTGAGCCCGGTCCGGCCGCAACTTTCCCGGCAGGGATGGCGGCGCTCGCGGCCCGCTATCACGGCTTCCTGATCGACCAGTGGGGCGTGCTGCATGACGGCACGAGCCCCTATCCCGGCGCCGTCGCCTGCCTCGAGCGGCTGCGCGCCGCCGGCCGGAAGGTGATCGTGCTGTCGAATTCCGGCCGCCGCGGTGACGAGAACGAGGCGATCATGGCGCGGCTCGGCTTCGGCCGCCATCTCTACGACCATCTTGTCTCCGCCGGCGACGATGCCCGCGACGCGCTCCTGAGGCGCGACGAGCCGGCCTATCGCGATCTCGGCGAGCGCTGCTTCCTGATGGCGCGGCCGGGCGAGGAGCATCTCGCCGATGCCCTCGGCCTGAAGCCTGCCGCCGACATCGACACGGCCGATTTCATCCTGAACATCAGTATGGACTCCGAGACGCAGTCGGTCGAGGGCTGGTCGACGGTGCTCAAGCACGCGGCCGTGCGAAAGCTGCCGATGGTCTGCGGCAATCCCGATCGTCACCGCGTCCACGCGGATGGCCGCCTTCATGAAGCTCCCGGTCAGATCGCTTTCGTCTATGAAACGATGGGCGGCACCGTGCATTATCACGGCAAGCCGCATGCCAGGGTTTATCGCACCTGCATGCGCCTGCTCAGGCTTGAGCCGCGGCAGGTTCTCGCCATCGGCGATTCGCTCGAGCACGACGTAGCTGGCGCTGCCACAGCCGGGATCGACGCCGCCTTCATCGCCGGAGGCATCCACCGTGCCGATCTGCATTGGCTCCCTGGAGGCGATGTGGAAGCCAGCGGCTGCATGGCGCTGTTCGCGAGAACAGGCTGCTTTCCCCGGTATTGCCTGCCGCGTTTTGAATGGGTCGAGAATGCCAGGAGGGATGACTCTGCGTGATCGGCACAAGTAGCGCACGCAGGTTCAGCTCGGCCTAGGAATCGACGAGCGCCGCGGCCTTGTCGAGGGTTGTCTCGATGCCTCCGTCATACAACGTGGCAAGCCATTGCCCAGTCGCAGCAACCAGGGTCGACTTGTCCCTGAGCTCACCAAACAAGGATCCGATCGAGAGGATCGGCCGAGTATCTGCGCCTCCCTCGATCGCCTTCTCCCGCAGCAGCGCCGAGGGGATGCGTAACCTTCAGTGCGTTCCCTCCTTCGTCTGTCCCACGAACGCGACGCAGCCAGGCTGCAAGCGCCAGGGATATGAAGGTGATGTCCCCACCGGTCCGCAGTCTGTCGCGGATCAGTCGAGGAGGGTGTTGATGTGTTTCGGCCCTTTAATTGCGGGGAGCTGTCAACTTCGGATTCCGCGCCGTCATCGCCGGGGTCATGGTCCTTTCCGAGGTCGAGTGCCTCATGATGATGTTCGGGTCGGGTGCCTCAATGTGTGCAACGACGTTCCAGTGGACGTCAGCCGAAACAACGAGGTCACCACAACCGCCGTCCCGGCGGGGACATCGCGAATGCCGAGATTTGCACCCGTGAGCAGGTTAAGGCGGGAAGCGACTATGCTGTCTTTTCGCTTCCCCATTCGAAGCTGGTGCCGTCGACCCAGATGCAGTGGAGGAGCACGGCCATCTTGCGTGCGACAGCCACCTTGGCCTTCTTCATCCCGATCCGCTTGGAGAGACGAATGCCCCATGCCTTCAGCGTCGACCATTTCTTCGTTCGATGCATCAGGACGCTGGCTGCCTCGTAGAGATAGGTTCGCAGCAGGCGATCTCCCCAATGTGAGACACGGCCGCTGACATCCGTTTCCCCGGATTGCTTTCGCCGCGGCGTCAGGCCCAGGTAGGCACCGACATCGCTGGCCGCGGAAAAGCGCGAGGGGTCATCGATCGTGTGGCGGTAGGTCAGCGCCGTCACCACGCCGACGCCGGGAACCGTCATCAGCCGGCGCGTGGTGCAGTCGTCACGAGCGAGGCGCCGGACCTGACGATCGAGTTTCTCCTGCTCCTCGCAAGCCTGTTCATGGACGCTGAGGAGCGCCCCAATCACCGATCGGAGCGGATGACCCTCGACAACCAGCTCCAGGACCTTTCTCCGGAACTGCGCACCAATCGATCGGCTGAAATGCAGCCCATATTCCTTCAGCATCGAACGGATCTGGTTCTCCAGATCGCGGCGGATGGCGACAAGCCTCAAGCGTGCGACGAGCAGGGATCGGGTTGCCTGACTCTCCGGACTCTTCACTTTGACTTCTCGGTACCAGCCGACCCGAACCAACTCCGCCAGGCCTTGGGCGTCGTTCTCATCGCTCTTGTTCATTCGAACTGACAGCACGGCTTTCGCGTGACGAGCGTCGATGCAGACGACGGGCAGGCCGATCCGGTTGAGTTCATGCCACAGCCAGCTCGACATGGCGCCGGTCTCAAAGCCGATCCGCTCGGCGCTCGGCGCGCGCTTGCTCAACAGTTCCGCCAAAGCACCGGGATCCGACCTTGCCCTGCCTTGGAAGACGACCTTTCCAGATTCATCGACGACGCAAACGCTGGTCTCTTTCTGCGATACATCCAGCCCGACATACTGTTTCATGATGACCATCCCGTGCTCGGGCCGGCGCCGCTGCCTGCCGCCCGTCACTCTGAAGTCAGGGGCTCAACGACAGCAATTACGTCATCGTGTGCAAGTTTGACCCCGTGAGGCGGGGGATTGGAGTGCGCCCCTGTGGGTAGACAGGATCAGGCTGCGGTTTTGACCGTGAGCCGGGCGAGTTGATCCTCGAACTGCTGCGGACTGAGATAGCCGAGCGCGGAGTGCAGTCGGCTGGCGTTGTAGACCTGATCGATGAAGCGCGGAAGGTCGGCAGCGACATCGACGAACGTCTCATAGGCCATCGGATAGACGGCCTCGACCTTGAGCGTATTCGCTTCGCGGCCCTTCGGGACATGAAGCTCTCGGCCTTGGCGTTATCATAGGGATTGCCGCGGCGCCCCATCGATCCGACCAGGCCATGTTCCGCGAGGGCCTGCCGGTAGCGCCCGGCCACGTATTGCGAGCCGCGGTCCGTGTGGTGGATGCAGCCGGGCGGCGGCCCTCGCTTTTCAACGGCGGTGCGCAGGGCGGCCAACGTCAGCCGGACGTCGATCAAGCGGCGGATGGCGTAGCCGACTGTTCGCGACCATGCGTTAGCGATGACCGCGACCTAGACGAAGCTGGTTGCGATGGCGACATAGGGGTGTCGGCGGTGGCGCAAGGCCGCATGCATGCGCCGGTAGCCGTACGCCTCGAACCCGACGGAGCTGGCGACCATCTTCCCTACGAGCGCTGTATCATCGATGCTGATGGCCGGCTTGTTGTAGCAAGTTGAACGCGTGATCCTCATCCGCCGGCATCCTTCTGCGATGGAGATGCCGCGGGGCCGGTGACGACAAATGTACTCGCGCTTCTAGGGCGCGGTGCGTGTTTCAGAGCCCTCTTTAGGAGCTCGATCTCCTGTCCGCCGATGCCCTTAGGTCGTGACGTGCGGCATTCGGCTAGGAGCCGCTCGGTAGCTCGACGTCGCGTCCGGAGCCGGGATTGGTAATCTGGCGGCACGCCATCGAAAACGAAGAGGGATTTCACCTAGCGGGCAGCACGGCAGCATCGATAGGTCATACTTTCAATGATCTATGAAAGACCGGTTTCACTTTTGGGTGGGCAGATGGGTCATCGCCTAACAAGCGAGCCGCAGCATAACAACGATGCCTAGCGCTCTCGACCCTCTCTCCGGCGTGAAAAGGGCTTCGCAATGATGGTCGGCTTGTGCGTATGCATTTTTATCGCCGGCTTCATGACTGGCGATTACATCGGCGAGCAGCGCTGGAAGCGCGCTGCTTTTGAGGGATTGGACCTCGCTGCCAAGGCGGCCGAAAAGCTGCGCGGCGGGTCTAGATCAAACGATCCCTACGGTTCCGTGACATCCTGCACGCAAGAAGGCAGGATCATCGACGGACGGACCATCGGGAGTGCTTGAGCGTGAGGCTGTTAATCATCGTCGTCTGCGGCCTGGGGCTCTCCGGATGTTCAGCGCCCCTCTCGCCATCGGTGATCGAGCCGGTGGAAAGCGGCGAGGAAGTGGACATTGCGCCCTCGGCACCCGCTAGCGGCGAGCGGATTACGACCACCTGCAAGAAAAGGGGCAGTTCGGTCTATTGCTCCTGAGCCGCCCAGCCGACGAACAGGGCGTCAGACTTCTGAGCTCGAATGGGTGCGATGAGCACCAGCACTGCGAATTCCTGCGTTTGCGGGTGCCGCGGCGGCCGCTTTCTCCTCTGCATATTTCAGCTGGGTCGCGGCGGTGCTGGGGAACTGTGGCGGTAACCGAAAGATGTCGCAGAGTGTCTTATAAGTATTTGAAATTACATGGTATTACTCTGGGTCTCGCCGCAGGAGCCCTCCGATTGCGAGCCAAAGTTTGCCACGAAGGCATAGGATCGATTCCTGCACCGGATGTGGTGACGGCACCGTGTTCGAGCTCGACGTTCCGCCCTCCGACATGACGGTCTGACCATCGTTTGCCAGGTCGAAAACTGCTGTTGAAGCCTGCCTGAGTGACGCAGGCCTTCGAGGTCCCCACCGGGACGCGGTTCCGATTGATGACGTGGTCAGGACTGTCGCCGACCACGACCAAACCTTGCAATATGGGGTTGGTACGCTTCGGATGTAGAAAAAGCGCCGAGATGCGCTCCCATTATTGCGCGTGATGGCTATGCCGCGGGGGGAGAACGGCGGGCAATATGGGGTTCGATGATCGGATGAAGGGAGTCAGACGGAACACTATACGCACGCTCGGCCAAGAACGCCGAGAATCGGGCGTCCTTGCCATCCCACAAAGCATACCCCCGTTTTTCGCCTTGATGTCGCAATGCAGCGTAGCTGTTGAAACCTAAGCCTCGGGCCAGAGCCTCAATCCTGTGACCATTCATGACAGTCGGGAGGTTCGCCCTGAGCGCATGCTTCATCTGCGTGACCGCAGGCTCCGAAATATCAACGATCAAGTCAGGCATCGCCTCATCCCTCTCGATACAGCAATAGTATTGTTCACGTTATGTACGCTGCCGCCCGAAACACATTTCATCAAGTGTTTTTTTATGGCCTCGCCATCCCATGCCTTATGCAGACGCGCGCAGACGTGGTGAGCCTCCTGCCGCTATGAGGCTAGCCTCTGACGTCGGCACCTGATCGCTCAGGCTGCACAGGGTCGTCGGTTCGCACCCACGTCGTGGAAGGCGCGTTAAGCGGCTTAGCCTCTTATGAAGGTCACGCAGCCGCCCGCAGGGCGGCGCGATCCCTGTCGGGGAGCGCGCGGGACCAAGGCCTCCAGGCCCGTTTCGCGAACTTCCATCGACCGCCGGGAACAGGTCGGGCGCCCCGTTGGCGAGCACAGGGAGCGCGCCAGCGGACCCACAAAAAAGACTGTTGGCGCGGCGTGAGACGAGATTGCAGCGTTTTTGTATGTCGTGCCCGTGACTTGCTCGCCGTCAGCAAACGTGGCGGCTTGTCGCCAAGTTTGCGGTATCGTGCCTCTCCTGGTCCTTCACGCGAGACGGACAAGGCGGGAAACGCGCCATTTTTGTATGTCGTGCCTTTGATGATTGAGATCAAAATGCTGCTGGACCGCAGGTCCTGCAGCACTTTGGCGGTATCGTGCCTTCCCTAAGCGATAGCCAAGTTGACGGCCTGCCGTCGACTTTGCGGTATCGTGCTCTTCTCCATGATGGGGTGTTCTTGCCGATATCGAGCCCGAAGGGCGAAAACTCGGGCCTCGTCGAAGACGGTTCTTTGCCGTTTCCGCCGGCTGAAGTCCGGATTTTGAGGGCGTTGAGCGCTCGAAAGGAACGAGTAATGCTTGCACCCCTCTGAAGCCGGGGGTGCAAAGCGGAAACCAGGGGTGCAAAGACGCAGCAGCATCGTCCTTCTGGGCGATGGCGCTGCATTTATTCGATCAGAGAGCGGCTTTACGATCGCATCTGCGAAGCGATGGGGGTGCAAGCGAGACCGCGCTGGCGATCCTCTCGGCGGGTCGATCTCGCCGCGTCGGCAGGCCTCGACCAGCCCCCAAGGCGGGCGGTGTGGATTCACCTTGGAAGTCCACAGGTCGAAGACTTCGGCCGGGGTGAGGAAGCCGAGGCATTTTCGGGGAATGTTGTTGTAGCTCGCGAGAGTGGCCTCGATGTTTGCACAGGACAAGGCGTCGAGATCGGTCTTTCGCGGCAGGTCTCGTCGCAATCTGCCGATGGCGTTCTCGACACCACCCTTTTGCCACGGGCATGTCGATCGCAGAACACGGCGTCAACGCCGAGCAGTTGAGCGATGCGTTGGTGGTGGGTGAACAGCCTTCGGCCAGACCTGCCAGGATGGTCTCGCGCAAGGCATCGTCGCGCTCGAGCTTGCCGTCGCTGCAGCGCCGCGCTCTGTGCCTGCGCATTGCTGGGCCGATAGCAGACCTGGTTGCCGCTCTTGCGCCTCAGTTCCGGCGCGATGGCCGACGGCTGGCAATCCAGAGCCGCAACGATTTGCCGGATCGATTGCCCGGCTCTCGAAGCCGCAATCGAACAGCGCTCTTCAAGCGATAGCTGGCTGTAGTTCGACATGGCAGCACCTGTGTCAGGTGTTGCACTTCGTTTGTGAACTAGGCTCAGGACCTATTAATTGGGTTGCATGGCATCGCGCTGCTTGATTCCATGGCGGGCGGAGGTTTCGCCATGGATGATCTGCTGTTGCTGTCCGAGGCGCAGATGCGCCGGATCGAGCCGTATTTTCCGCTGTCTCATGGCGTCCCACGGGTCGATGACCGGCGGGTTCTAAGCGGCATTCTGTTCGTGATCCGCAACGGCTTGCGCTGGCGCGATGTGCCCGCCGCCTACGGGCCGCCCAAGACGATCTACAATCGCTTCATCCGCTGGAGCAGGCTCGGCGTATTCAACCGGATCTTCGCGGAGCTCGCAGCCGAGAGCGATAGCTCGGATCGACTGATGATCGATGCCACCCACCTCAAGGCGCACCGCACCGCCGCCAGCCTGCTCAAAAAGGGGCTCTGCCCCGATCTATCGGGCGCAGCCGCGGCCGCCTGACCTCCAAGCTCCATGCCGTTTGCGACGGCAGCGGTCGCCCGCTGCGCCTGGCGCTGAGCGAGGGGCAGGCCAGCGACTTCAAGGGCGCAAGCCTGGTGTTGGAAGCCCTGCCGGCAGCCAAGGCCATGCTCGCCGACAGAGGCTATGACGCCGACTGGCTCAGAGCCGGTTTCGCCGCGTGCATTCCCTCGAAGATCAATCGCAAAATGCAAATCCCGCACGACCGTGCGCTCTATCGCCAACGCCATCGCATCGAGAACATGTTCGCTCGCCTCAAGGACTGGCGCCGCATCCACACGCGATACGATCGATGCGCTCACACCTTCCTGTCCGCCATCGCATTCGCCGCGGCATTCATCTTCTGGCTCAAACAATGTGTCCTGAGCCTAAGGCGGACCTAACGGACGGGAATGACCGTTGGCGGAACAGAAATCTACAGCACGCACTCGACATATGCCCTCGGTCCGTGGTCGTCGGAAAACGGGTGTGCAGTGCGCGAGCGATGTTAGCGAGATCGCCGTCATTGCGGTTAAATCTCCCGGCTAATTAAATCAGCCCGAGTGTACCGAATTTTCACTCGAGTTTTGCTCAGGGGCGGTTGACGTTTGGCGAAGATCGATGCAGTCGCCCGGCGATTTCGCGCATCCTGATTCGCAAAAAGTGAAAATGTGGAACAGACCCGAAACATCGCTGGACGGATCAGCTTTCTAGTCCATATTTGGCGATAAGCGGCTTCCAACCGCCTCTCTTCACCACCTCAGCCCGTCAGACGGAGCCGGCAAGCCTTGCCGTGCGCCGGATGAGGGAGTGCGCTCAGAATCGGTTCAATATGGTCTCGTACCTGGATAATCTCGCCAATCGTCACCGGCGCTTTCACCAGCAAGCGTCAGGGGCGATTGCTGCCGATGGCGTGGCGTTGGACATCGTGCCAGTCCTGCCGACGCTCCTCGAGCTTCATCGCCAGAGCCTCAGCTCCATCCACGATCCGCGCTACAACTGCCAGCACCAGCCCGTGATAGACGAGCAGGCCATGCGAGAGCTCGTCGACGCCCTGCTGGCAGCCCAGCTGGGTGTCATCGAGGGCGAGGTTGGCCGCCGCATTTCGGTTCATCTCCTGGCCTTCGCTACCGATGTGATGGGGCTCCATCATAAGCCGCAGAAGGAACGATCCCGCCGATCAGCGCGTCGCGATGTTGTCAGAACGGCAGTGTGCGCGGCCATCGTCGAGGCCATGGATGCCGCGCTGAACGCGGTGATCGCCGGCAGGCTGTCCAAAGTGGCGAAGGCGCGGGTCGAGAAGAAGCTGCGCCATGGCTAACCGCAAGAGCTTCCTTGACCTGTTCAAGCCTGGACGGACCCAGGCGCTCCTGGACGTGGCGAGCGGCCCCCTGACGCCCCGTGGAGGCAATGCCGGCGCGGCTCCCGCCAAGAGCAAGCGCAAGGCCAAGCCGACCGATCTGGAAAAGAGGCTTATCCTCGCAGGCCAAGCCGGCGAACTGTCTGATTTCCTCGCGCCTCACCTTCCTCGTCTGTCCAGCATGCACGAATTCTCGCTCGACGAGGCATCCCTGTTTGCGGCCGAACGTGGGGTGACCGTCTATCACCTTATCCGCGATGGGGTGAATGTCGCTGGCCTGCCTCGCGACGATCTCATGGAATTTTCTTCTGAATGCACGGCGGTCGCCTGCGCGCGATCGCAGGCCGTGGCCGACCTGAAAGCCGAAAGCAGTGAACTGAAACAGCCGCCCAAGACCGAGGCGCCTACGAGCGCCCAGTCGAACGAGCCCGCCAAGGTCAGCGACCTCGACCGGCTTCTCCGCAAACTGGGATCGGTGCCCGTCCGCAAAGACGAGTCCGGAACCTTCGAGCTCTAACTCAGACGAGGAGATCAAAAGTGAAACTTCGACCGCCGCTTCGCAACGTCAAGCCGAAAGCCACGTATGATGGCTTCGGCAACCCCATCGATCTGTCTCTCGCCGAAAATGCGACGGCGGATGCTGCGTCGTCAGATTCTGAAGGCGATGATGACCTCTTCGCCGCCTTCGATCACTACGTGGCCGATTTCAAGCGGAATAAGGGTTACGACCCCTACTTCGGAGATGCCGAGTTCGATCGGGAGGCGCTCGCCACTGGGGGGCGCCTGATCATGGTTTCGGGGTTCAAGGGCGGGGTTGGTAAATCGACCGAATGCGCCAGCTTCATCGAGATCGCGATGGAGTTCGGCCACAGGTTCATCGTGATCGAAAGCGACCGCCGAAACAAAGATGTGGGCCCGACCTTCAAGAACATGGCGGAACTGCGCGTCATCGCGCTGGATTTGGCCCTCCAGGAGGGCATGGAGAATCTGCTGAAGATCATGGCGGCCGGACAGTATCTGATCGTCGTGAACACGCCTGCAGGAATGACCCAGCCCTTCGATGAACACGGTGGGGTTCTCAAAGAGGCGCTCAAGATCTTGGGCTATGAGCTGACGGTCTTTTTCCTCATGAACAGCCAGAAGCAGAGCGTCGATGAACTGTCCGATTTCCGGCGCATGATGCCTGATGCGCGCGTTCATCCCGTCCTCAACCTCAAGGAGGCAGCCCGAAACGAGATCGCTGACTTCAAGGACTGGGCCAACAGCGACATTCGCAGCGAAATCGAGGCGCAGGGGCGGACGCTGGTGATGCCGGTAGGGCCCATGGCGCTGATGAATCGGCTTGAGCAGGACAAGGTGCCTTTCGGCACTTTGGCCCAGGATCCACGGTTCGGGCTTTTCGACCGGCACCAGCTGCAGGAGTGGCGTAAGTCCATGCGGGCCGAATTTGAGAGAGTGTTCAAGTTCGGGAGGATTTCTCGATGAGCCAGATCAACACCGTCAGCCTCATCGCTGCGCGCAACATGTCGAACAATGCCCGGAAGGCGATGGCCGAGGCGCACGACGATAGGCGCTTGGCCATGCTGGCCGACGCTGTCGGTATCGACGCAGGCGATCCTCTGTTCAAGATCCTGGTTCTTCAGCACGCAACCGTCGAGCACTCCCGTGATGCCCAGATCGCGTTGCTCCAGGCTGCCGAGGTGTTCAAGGAAGAAGCCGCCGGACTCTTGGAGGAGCGCAAGAACTTCGAGAAGAGGCGTCGACCTTGGGAGCTCGTTAAGGCATTCTGGATGGAGATCAGCCTCGGCTTGGCGACCGCGGCCATCTTCGGAATGTTGATCGGCATTCTGCTGATGAAGGTGAATGGTGTGCCAGCCAATGACGGCCGTGCCGCCGTCGAGCTCGGCCAAGCCATTGAGTCTAAGGTCGCCGCCGCAAGTGACACCGCAAGCGCGGCTCGCCCCAGGCATTCATGAGCCCAACCATGCCGCGGCGCCGAACCATTCACGCAGTCGGCATCGATTGCAGGCGGTGGCACATCGATCTCGACGCAGTGCTGTCATCCTCGGGAGGAGACCGATCGCACGTCTTCTCGCGATTGGCCGAGCAGCTGAATCTCGTCGATGATGCCGCCGTCGCTTTCGTGAAGCTGCAGGTTCAACCTGATGCATGGAGGCACAGCTCCCGCGCCCATGGACCTTGCCGCCGAGCCCTGGTGGTGTTTCCGTTCGATCCGGCCCTGAACCAGGTGCTCAAGGATCTCGGTCCTGACCAGGTCAAATTCGACGGTGCGTCAAAGGCGTGGTCCGTCGTTGTCTACACAGACGCGGCGGTAGAGCGCCTCATCCGGCGGTTGCTTAAAGCGTTCGATGCACTCCTCATCGATGATCTCGGGCGTACGGCTGTCGTCTACCACTAGATGGCAGCCGCCCTCTTCAGGGTCAGCGCGCATATCTATGAAGGCAGATACGGCTACAGAGGGGTTGCCGGCGGCCGACGTTACCCGGTAGACCACCGAGCGGGTTGTCCTGCTCGACCCGGATCAGCATGCGGGCGCTGTCGATGTCGGCGACCTTGAGGTTGGTGATCAGCGAGACACGCCGGCCGCAGCCATAGGCGATACTGAGCGCGCCCCGGTCCTTCAGGCTCCGCGCATGGGCCAGGAGCGCGCGACCTCCTGCGTGTCCGGCGCGACCCGAAGCCGCTCCGGCGTTGGGATCCGCGCCATGCGGTCTCCAAAGCCGGTCCGGCCCGGCGTGACGTGGAAGAAGAACCGTAGCGCGGTGCAGGCCAGGTTCATCCGAGCATAGTTTGCCTCCAGCGAAGCCAGGTGAAGCGGGTAGCGCCGCAGATCCTTCGGCTCGGCCCGATCCGGCGGCAATCCGAGGAAGGCGGTGAACGCGCGGACCTGCCGGCATAGCCGCGCTGCGTATGAGCGCCGAACTGGCGGATGGTCATGTCCTCGATCAACCATCAGCGCTGCCGATCGCGCTGACGGTGCAGTTCACCTCGCCGCGCTCAGCCGTTCAGCTTGCTCAGCGCACCCCAGTCAAATTCCACGCCGTGGCCGGGCCGGTTCGGGGCGAGCGCGTTGCCGTCCCGGATGACCAGGGGCTCAGCGATGTAGCGGTCGAGGCCGAAGCTGTGGACCTCGAGATAGGAGCGGTTCGGGCAGGCGGCGAGCAGATGCACCGTGACGTCATGGGCACCGTGCGAGGTGACCGGCAGGTTGAACGCCTCGGCCAGCCGCGCGATCTTCATGAAGCCGGTGACACCGCCGCAATTCGTGACGTCCGGCTCGGGGAAGGTGACGGCGCCCTCGGCCATGTAGAGCTTGAACTCCCAAGGCGTGCGCAGGTTTTCGCCCGCCGCGATCGGCACACCGCCTTCGCGCACGATCCGCGCGTGGCCTGCGGGGTCGTCCGGAATCGTCGGCTCCTCGAGCCAGACCAACTCCGCCGGCTGCAGCGCGCGGGCGGCGCGGATCGCCTCGTCGACGCTCCACTTCATATTGGCGTCGGCCATCAACGGGAAATCGGCGCCGAGATGGGCGCGCATTGCCTTGACGCGCTCGACATCCTCCGAAAGCCGCGCCCGACCGACCTTCATCTTGATGGCGCGGAAGCCCTTCTCGAGATTGCGGTCGGTCTGCGCCAGCAACGCCTCCAGGCTAAAGTCGAGATCGACGCCGCCTGCATAGCAGGGCACTTCGTCGTCGTAGCCGCCAAGTAGGTTCCACAGCGGCAAGGCGAGCTTCTTGGCCTTGAGATCCCACAAAGCCATGTCGACGGCCGAGATCGCCAGCATGCTCGGGCCACCGCGGCCACCGTAATGCAGCCCCCACCACATCTTCTGCCAGAGATATTCGATCCGGTCGGCCTCTTGGCCGACAAGCATCTCGCCCATCTCGCGGCGGAGGATCGCATCGACCGCCGCGCCGTTGCGGCCGACCGTATAGGTGTAGCCGACGCCGCTGGCGCCGTCCTTGTCGGTCACTACGACCGTATTCAGCTGGAAGGCCGGTATCTCGCCATGCATGCTGTCGCTCAGAACCTGCGGCAGGGGAATGAGATAGAAGCCGGCTTCGACATTCTCGATGGCTGACATGATCGGTCTCTCTTTTGGGACTGCGGAAGGCCGGGCGGCGCCGACGCCGCCCGGCCGTATCGGAAAGTGCCTCAGTTGGTGGCGCGCACCTTGTCGATGGCGGCGAGCAGCTTCGCGACCGTGTCCTTGCCGATCGCCGGAGCATGCTTGTCGAGCACCGACTTGGCGTGGTCGCGCATGCGTGCCTGCTCGGCCTCGGTGAACTCGACCACCTGCATGCCTTGCTTCTTCAGCTTGTCGAGGGCATCGGCGGACTGCTCTCGAGCGATGCGACGCTGCGCATCGCGGCCCGCGATGGTGCAGTCCTGCAGGATCTTCTTTTCCTCGGCCGAGTAGCCGTCCCAGATCGGCTTCGAGAACAGCGCCAGATAGGGCGTATAGGCGTGCCTGGTGACGCTGAGATACTTCTGGACCTCGTAGAATTTCGACGAGTCAATCGTCACGAACGGGTTTTCCTGGGCGTCGATCGCCTTGGTGTCTAGCGCGCTGAACAGTTCGCCGAAGGACATCGGCACGGCATTCGCGCCCATGTTGTTGAAGGTGTCGATGAAGATGCCGTTCTGCATCACCCGGACCTTCATCCCGCTGATATCCTCCCATTTCGTCACCGGTCGGCGGGAATTGGTGAGGTTGCGGAAGCCGTTTTCCCAATAGGCAAGATTGATCAGGCCACGCGAGGGCAGCATCGCCGAGATATCCGCGCCGAACTCTCCGTCCAGCACACCGTCGGCCTCCTTCTCGTTCTTGAAGATGAACGGCAGGTCGAACGCGCCCAGCGCCGGCAGGATGCCGACGAGCGGAGAGGTCGAGGTGATGGTCATCTCCTGCGTGCCGGAGCGCAGCGACTGGGTCTGCTGCTGGTCGGTGCCAAGGGCGCCGCCCCAGAAGGCGGTCATCTTGATCTTCCCGCCCGACTTCTCGGCGATGCACTGGGTCATCACCTTGACCCCGCCGGCGACCGGATGATCCTCGTTGACACCGGCCGAGATACGGATGGTGCGGTTCTTGATCTCGGCCTGAGCGGAGATTGGCAGGGTCGCGAGAACGAATCCCGCGGCAAGGGCAAGCGTCTTCATGGTGTCCTCCCTGGACTTTTTGGGCTGTGGTGGATGGACGTGCGGCGCTAGCGAAGCCAGGCGAGCGGCACGAGGACGAGCTGCGGGAACAGCACGAGCAGCGTCAGCACGATGCAATGCGCGATCAGGAAGGGATTCACCCCCTTGATCACATCCCAGAGCGGGATGCGCGCCACGCCGCTGACGATGTTCAGGACGACGCCGACTGGTGGCGTGATCAGGCCTATGGCGTTGTTCATGATGAACAGCACCCCGAAATAGACCGGGTCGATCCCGGCCTGCTTGATGATCGGGATCAGCACCGGCGTGAGGATCAGGATCGTCGGTGCAAGGTCGAGCGCGGTGCCGACCAGGAAGACCAGCACCATCAGCGCCAGCAGGAGCAGCGTCGGATATTCGATCAACCCGCCGACCAGGCCCATGATCTCCGCCGGAATGTTGGCGGTCGTGATCAGCCAGGCAGAGACCAGCGACGCCGCGACGAGGAACATCACCACCGAGGTCATCTTCGCTGCGTTGAGCAGGATCTCGTAGAGATCGCGGATCTTCATTTCGCGATAGATCGCGAGGCTGACGAAAAGCGCATAGACCGCCGCCACCACCGCGGCCTCGGTCGGCGTGAAGATGCCGAACCTGATGCCGCCCATGATGATCACCGGCATGAGGAGGGCCCAGCCGGCGCGCGTCAGCGCCCGGAGCCGCTCCCGCCCACTCTGGCGCGGCAGCACCGCGACCTTGTCGCGCCGCGCGACGATCTGCCAGGCGACGAACAGGCCGACGCCCATCATTAGCCCCGGCACGATGCCGCCCAAGAAAAGCTGGCCGATCGAGACATTGGCCGCGACGCCGTACATGATGAAGGCGATCGATGGCGGGATCACCGGGGCGATGATCCCGCCGGCGGCGATTAAGCCGCTCGAGCGCGCGAGATTATAGCCGGAATCCCGCATCATCGGGATTAGGATGGCGGCGAGCGCCGCGGTATCGGCGGCAGCCGAGCCCGAGATGCTGGCCATGATGATCGAGGCGACGATGGCGACGATGCCGAGCCCGCCGCGGATATGCCCGACGAGCGACACTGCGAACTCGATGATCCGGCGGGAGAGCCCGCCGCGGTTCATGATTTCGCCGGCCAGCAGGAAAAAGGGGATCGCGAGCAGGGTGAAGGTGTCGGCGCCCTGGATCAGGTTCTGCGCGACGATCTGCGCATTAAACACGTCCATATAGGCCATCAGCGCGATGCCGCAGAAGATCAGGCAGAACGCGATCGGGATACCGATCGACATCGCTCCGAGCAGCGACCCGATGAAGACAACGATGGTCATTCGATGCGCTCCCGCAGCGAGAGGGAGCCACTTTCGAAATCGCCTGCCGCGAAGCGGGCATCGGCCCCGAACCGCAGTGTCGAGACGAGATTTGCCGTTGCCAGGAGGCCGATGCCGATGCTGGTGAAGAAGCCGATGCCGTAGACCCACAGCATCGAGACGCCGACGACCGGCGATTCCATCGTCGCGTTGATCGGCGCCTGTACCCAAGTGCCCCAGAAGAAGATCGCGCAACAGAAGATGATGATCAAGTCGCCGACGATGTAGCAAGCGAGTCGACCCCTGCCGCCGAGCAGGCGCAGCATAATGTCCACGCCGAGATGGCTGTTCTCGCGGAAGGTGACGATCGCGCCGAGGAAGGTCAGCCAGACGAAGAAGTAGCGCGACAGCTCTTCGGAGATCGTGATGCCGGAGTTGAAGCCGTAGCGCAGCACGACATTGCCGAATACCATGACGACCATGCCCGCGAGTAGTGCGACCAAGATGAATTCGAGGCCACGGAAGATCATGTCGGTGACTGTTTTGATCATCGGCGGCTAGTCCTCAGCGATACCGTCGAGCATGTCGGTGCGGGCCTGTTCGACCAAGATCGTCATCGCCTCGCGCGCCCTGGCGCTATCACGCGCCGCGATCGCCTCGATGACCGCGCGGTGGAAGGGGAGCGCGCGATGTGCGTCCTCGGGAGCGCGGATCGACAGCCGGAACGAAAGGCGCAGCGCGTTCTCCACGAACGGGATCAGGTGCGTGAAATAGCTGTTCTGCGTGCCGCGCAGGATCGTCGCATGGAAAGCAAGGTCGGCCTCGGTGAAGACCTGTTCTAGATCGGCCGCCGCAGCCATCCCGGTATACGCGGCCTCGAGAACGGCGATCGGAAAATCCGTCCTCTTGGCCGCCCGCTCGGCCGCGAAAGGCTCGATCGCTAGGCGGAAATCGATCAGATCGCCGATCACGTTCGGCGACATGCCGGCCTCGGTCCGCCATGCCACCACCTGCGCATCGAGCAGCTGCCAGTTCTCAAGTGGCTGGATCCGTGTCCCGTGCCGCGGTCTGGGAGAGACCATCCCCTTTGCCGTCAGGGTCCTGACGGCTTCGCGGACGACGGTACGGCTGACTCCGAGCTCGGCCCCGAGATCTGCCTCGTTCGGTAGTGTCCCCTCCGCGCCGAAGCGGTTTCGCACGATCCAGCGGGCGATGGAGTCGACCGCGTCCTGATGCCGAGTGTTCTGAAGAGCCATGATCCATCATTCGTATGATGATTTTTATCATCATACGAATGATGGATGTGTGAGAAAGCCCCTTTCGTGGAAGCGATGCACCAATTCGATTGTGCGGCGCCGCAGCTACCGCTGGTGACCGCTCTCCGGGACGGAGGATGCGGACGGGGAGGGGGGCTGCTGAGAGCAAATTTCGTCGAGAGCCTATGGAGGCTGGTCGGCGCAGGCGCCCGCAGGCTGGGCTTCAACTGCTCGCTTACGCGCGGTGGATTCGAGAATTTGTTCAGGTGCCCAAATCCAGCGGGCGTACATCAATCGGGGTAACATTGTTGGTAAGAAAGATGGTTATAATCATTGAAGGCAGGCATTCATTAATTTCTTTAAGCATTTGAATTTGTGGTGTATTTTGATATCTGGTTCGATTCCCCATGGGAGCGCCATTCAAGCGCTTAGCTTGAGCGCTGTTCCGATATTCAATCTTCGTGAAATGATGTGCAATGGCTGCCGGCAAGCTTCTGCGGACGCTCTGGGCGCGCATGTTCGGTCGCGCCAATGGCGTCCTGGGGTCAGCCTTTTGGCCGATCGTGATTGCTCTTGAATGATACGCGCCCTGCGCTAGCTGCGCTCGTCCAGCGGAGCCGTGCCTTTGTCTATTGGGTTGATCGCAATCGCCGACCGAAACCTTTTCCGTGGATTTCAGGCCTGTTTCGAGCTGTTCGTATCAGGCGCCGCGAGGATGCTTCCAACCTATCGTCGGCCGCCGGCCCTAGATCGTTGCGTCTAAATAGAAATATTATTTCGATGGGAAATGGGGATGCCTGAGCTTATCAGCGTAAGATTAGAAGGGTGGTTTGGCTGATACGGGTCAATTTCATTATTATGGATACAGTAGATTTCAGTATAACACTGGCGAGAGGGCGTTGGGCGAGCTGACATCGGCAAACCGATGAACCTGGGTCATGGTCATATAGACTCCGCATGGGCCGCCGTGTGGTCCCCAACTACGACCATCCATCCCTCTCCGCCTGCCACGAACTCGCGCATGGCGCCGTCGAAATGTCTTTTGAGAATGCGAGTTCTGATGGCTGGCGTAGTCTGCGGGGTCACCCGGAGGCGCTTCCATGTTGCAGGATGCCGGCCACGATAATGCGAGCAAGGTGATCATTCAGATCACGAGCACCGCGCAATTTCGCCAAGCCTTAGCGAGGCTGCGGTTCCTTGAGAACTCGGCGACGAATTCGACCCTGGGGCGTGAGCGGGCCGCGCTCGAATTGGCAGTGTCGCGATACCTGGCCTGTAGAGAAGGCGGCGCGGCCTGATCCGGCTATATGCCGTCCTCTTCACGCCGCGCGTGACGATGCTAAGGCTGTGCCGGGCTGCGGGACGACCTGGGCGGCCACGTCTAACCTGGCGACCAGCTTGCGCATCGCCTCGATGTTTCGCGTGTGGCTGTAGAGATTGCACATAGCGCGACGCTAGTTGAAGCGGCGCGCTATGTCCGCTCCCAGCCCCAAACGGCCATTACATATGCCGGAAGGCTGGGTCGCGAGTGGACCCACCGTTGGGATCGCGGATTATATGCTCTTCAACTGGAGCGGTGGTCGCGTTTCTTTTAGCCAGCGGAGCGCGGGTGTCGAATGGCACCCTGTGCGTTTCAGCGCCGAGCGGGGCTGGATCGTGAATTGACCCGCCATCGGCGGGGTCGCGGGTTAAACGCCCCAAATTCTGCGCGGAAACGGTTACAGGGATGGCTGCAAGAGCCGCAGCTAACAGAACTCGCTCAATCATGACCGACCTCCGATGTTTGCGTCGCCCGACCATGAGATAGCGATCCCTTTTCGGCACTTTAATGCCGTGAAAATCACAAGAGCGCGAATGGTCCACTCGGGCCGATGGCTGCCGTCAGGCCGTCAGCATTCATCGATATCGCCAACCCTTCGCCTCCGCTCGACCGGCGCCGGCTCCGCCGGCAGCACGTCGCCGCGACCGCCCTCGATCAAGGTCAGGCCGCGCATAGTTGGCGGAAAGTAGGCGCTTCAGGGAAGACGCATGCCTTCCCTGAGTATCCATCAATCGTTACCAGCGAGCCTCGATGATCAGATTGAACGGCGTCTCCACCGCCCTGCGCACCGTGCCAAGCCCCGCTGATTTCAGGATCGCCTCAAGCTGGTTCGGACCCGCCTGGGCGCCGAGAACATGTGTGCCATTCTCCGATATCGCGTGGGCACAGCACATGGTCGTCGATCCAGCATAGTATAGCCGGCCGACCGGGTTGATGTTGTCCTCGACGCGATCCCCGGCGAAGGGTTCGATCAGCATGAGCGTGCCGTCCTCGGCCATCGCCGTGGCGGCATAGCGCGTCGCTTCGATCGGTCGGCCCATGTCGTGCAGGCAGTCAAAGAAGCAAACCAGATCGTAGCCGCGCCTGGCGTAGGTATCCGCCTTTTCGACCTCGAAGATGACGCGATCCTCGACACCGGCCGCCTGCGCCACCCGACGGGCGACCTCAATGGATTCTTCGTGAGCGTCGAAGCCCCAGAACCTGCTCTCCGGGAAGGCCTTCGCCATTAGCACAGTCGAATGGCCGTGCCCGCAGCCGATATCGGCGACCTTGGCGCCCCTCTCCAGCTTGTCCGTCACGCCGGAGAGCATCGGGAGCCACTCCTTGACGAGGTTCGCGCTGTAGGCATTCCGATAAAAGGCTCCGATGCCGCAGAAGAGCCGCTCATCATGCTCGCCCCAGCTCACGCCGTTGCCCGATTTGAACGCAGCAACGGTCTTGGGTTCGTCGGCCCACATGGATGCAACGATCTGCCAGGCATGGGGCAGGAAAACCGGGCTCAGATCGTCGGCAAGGACCGCCGCCTGCTCCTGCGTCAGTTCGTAGGTTCTGGATTTCGAGTGATAGTCGATACAGCCGCCGGCGACCTGCGAATTGAGCCACTCGCGGACGTAGCGCTCCGCGCAACCACTGCGTCTGGCAACCTCCTGCGAGCTCAGAGGTCCGGCGCCCGCCATGGCCTTGTAAAGCCCGAGCTTGTCGCCGAGCCCCACCATGACACCGCCATATCCGGCTGAAATTTCTCCGATGAGGCGCCCGACAAGCGTATCGAGTTTCTGCTGATTGATGGACATTGTTCACCCCGTTGTCTCGATCTCGGGCCCTTTGCGCCGAGGCTCGAAAGCAGGATGGCGATTGGCCGTTCGGCCTTGGAGTGCGAGATCGGCCAGCGACGGTCCGTTCCTGCCAGGAGACTCGCAAATGTCAGCGACGACACGACCGCTGCATGTCAGTTTGATCGCCATTCCCGATGCGGTCATATCGACGCTGGGCGGCATCTACGACGTGCTGAGCGCGTTTCGCATGCTCGGGCGCGCCGAGCCGACACTTCCCGAAGAGCCGCCGTTCTTGGTCGAGATCGTTGCGGCCGAACGCGGCAGTGTCGCTCTGGCGAGCGGCTTGCCTGTAGAGGCCCGGCTGGCGGTATCGGAGGTTGCGGCGACGGACATCGTCATCGTGCCGTCGGTTCTGCTGGGACCCGATGGCTGGACGCCCGGCCGTTATCCCGAAATCGTCGATTGGGCTCGGCGCATGCATGCCGAAGGCGCAGTGCTCTGTTCCGCCTGCTCGGGCATGTTCCTGCTCGCCGAGACTGGGCTGTTCGATGGCCACGAGACGACCATTCACTGGGCTTACGCCGATCCGTTTTCACGCGCCTTTCCGCGCGTGCGGCTGCGGCCCGATCGCGTGCTGGTGATCTCGGGCGAGCGCGAGGAACTCGTTACCTCAGGCGCCTCGATGACTTGGCACGACCTCGTGCTCTACCTGATAGCCCGCTATGTCGGCGCTACGGCAGCGCAGACCGTGGCACGATCCTTTGCGCTTCAATGGCACCACGACGGGCTCGCACCCTATATCGTCTTCCAGGGCCGAACTGATCATGGCGACTCGGCCATTGCAGACACGCAATCCTGGCTTTCGGCGCACTTCTCCATTGCGAGCCCGGTCGAGGAGATGGTGCGGCGTTCAGGGCTGGCCGAGCGCACGTTCAAGCGGCGCTTCGTCGAGGCAACGGGCTTCGCGCCGATCGATTACGTGCAGCGCCTGCGGATCGAGGACGCCAAGCGCCGGCTCGAGCGCACTGATGTACGGGCCGATGAGATCAGCTGGAAGGTCGGCTACGAGGACGCCGCCTTCTTCCGCCGATTGTTCAAGCGCGTCACAGGGATGACGCCGGGGGTCTACCGCCGGCGTTTCCAGGTGCCGGCCTTCACCCGCTCAACAAAGTCGATGTCCGCGAGCGGTTAGAGCAGTTTGTTGCCGCGACGTCCGGTTTCTGGAGTCACGTCAATGTCCGGAACTGGCGCAGGTCGTACGGGCCCACTGTCCCGGTGAAAATCATCGACCATTTGGAGCGCGATATCCGGACGGCTGAAGGCCTACCGATTGGAAGGGCGAGGGAGACATGGCGAGCACGAGAATGCTAGGAATCGCGGATGTCGGATAAGAAGACTGCGCTTCGGCGGAACAACGTGGTGACCGACGGCGGCGGCGACAGGGCGGTCGTCTTCGCTCATGGTTTCGGTTGCGATCAGAACATGTGGCGGCTGGTGGAACCCGCCTTCCGTCCGGATTTCAGGACAATCAGGTTCGATCATGTCGGCGCGGGCAAGTCCGATCTCTCGGCATTCGTCCCCGAAAAGTATTCCACCCTTTCCGGCTACGCGGACGATCTGGTCGAGATCGGCAACGAGCTGGGTCTGGAGGACGCGATCTTCGTTGGACATTCTGTCAGTGCGATGATCGGTGTCCTGGCTTCGCTGAAGTCGCCGGGAATGTTCGGCAAGCTCGTGATGGTCGGTCCGTCGCCGCGCTACATCAACGACGGTGAGTACATCGGAGGCTTCACGCCGGGCGATGTCGAGGACCTACTGGGCTCGCTCGCGGAGAACCACATGGGTTGGTCGAACGCAATGGCGCCCGCGATCATGGGGAACGGGGACCGGCCCGAGCTTGGCGAGGAACTGGCCGCCAGCTTTTGCCGCACCGATCCGGAGATCGCAAAGCAGTTCGCCCGGGCGACCTTCACCGGCGACAACCGCGCCGACCTGCGGCTGGTCTCTGTCCCGACGCTGATCCTGCAATGCCAGGACGACATCATCGCGGCAGAGAACGTCGGCCGTTTCGTGCACAGGAACATCGCCGGCAGCACATTCGTCATGCTCGATGCAACGGGGCACTGCCCCAATCTGAGCGCGCCCGACGAGGTTATCCGTGAAATCCGTGCCTTCCTCTGAGCCGGGGTTCCATTCCGGCGATCTCGACGATCTTTATGAGAATGCACCTTGCGGCTATGCCGTCCTCCAGTCGGACGGCAAGATCGCCAGAGTCAACGCAACGCTATGCTCCTGGCTTGGCGCACCGGCCCATGAACTCTTGGGGAGCAGGTTCCGCGATCGCCTCACGATGCCGGGACGCGTGCTCTATGAGACGCACCTGATTCCCCTTCTGCGGATGCAGGGCTTCGTCACGGAGATCGTCCTCGACCTCGTTACGGCCAACGGCAAGTTCCCCGTGTTCGTCAGTGCCAACGAAAAGCGTGATGCCCAGGAGAACCTGGAATTTACCCGCCTGATCGTCTTCCAGGCCGAGCAACGCCGTACATTCGAACAATCCCTCGTCCGCTCCCGGGATGACGCATTTCAGGGGCTTGCGGACGAAAAGGCGACCGGCGCCCTGCGGGAGCAGTTCATCGCCGTGCTGGGGCACGATCTCCGCAATCCGCTCGCCTCGATCGACGCCGGATTGCGGATGGCAAGCAGGGAACCGTTGAGCCCGAAGCAATCCCGGCTCGTCGGCCTGATGCAGGCAAGCTCCCTGCGGATGTCGGGGCTGATCGACAACGTGCTAGATTTCGCCCGCGGCCAGCTTGGCGGTGGGCTGACGTTATCCCGCGACGCATCGAAACCCCTGGAGCCAACACTTCGCCAGATCGTGAACGAGCTTAGGACCAGCCACGCTGACGTCGAGATCGTCGAGGCGATCTCCATCGAAGTTCCTGTCGACTGCGACCACAGCCGGGTCGGACAGTTGCTGTCGAACCTGCTTGGTAACGCGTTGACCCACGGAGCCATCGGGCAGCCCGTGAGGGTCGAGGTCAGCGCGAATGCCAATGGTCTTGAGCTCTCGGTAGCCAATGCAGGCGACCCCATCCCAACCGCAGCGATGGAGCATCTGTTCCAACCGTTCTTCCGGGGGGACGTCCGGCAGAGCGCGAATGGCCTCGGCCTGGGCCTGCATATCGCCTCCGAGATCGCCAAGGCTCACGGCGGCACGCTGACCGTATCGTCCACCCCGGACGAGACGCGTTTCACCTTCAGGATGCCGCTCGTTGCCTGGCCTGAAGCTGCGCACCCGCTCCCATGACCGTAGGCATTTTCTGGTCTTTTCCGGCCGCTCGCCCGACAGCGGGCTACTTGAGCCTGGGCTTCTGAGCCGGCTGGTTGAAAAGCCGTCGCCCGCGGCGAGGATCGTCACCGGGATCCAGGCTGTGCTTCAGCGAGCCGGCGACCGTTGATCGGCTGGCAATGTCGCCGCGGTGAAGATGCGTTAAGTCAACGCGCCGCTCGGGCCGAAACAGGCCCAGACCAAAGGCGACGCCAAGGAAGAGCTGGATCATCCCGATGTCGCGAACAAAGTGCTGATTGAAGAAGCCGGTATCGGTCACGCCCGGTACCAGCTCGTACCAGGTCAGGGGTGCGACCAACATGAAGGTGCCGTTCGCCGACAAGAACAGCCAACGACCGCCCCAGCGGCTGCTCGGTTTCGAGGCAAGACGGCCTCGCCTTTGAAGAGCGCTTTCATCTCCCGCCTCTTCCAAAAGTGCGCCGACCACCCTGTGGCTAGGAACAGCCCGAAGTAACTCGGCGGCGCGAGGATTGAGAGGGATTGTCCGGGTTCAACGTTCGGACGGATATTGGACCCGCCGACAACCGCTTACGATAATCGCTAGAGGGATCTGTACGAATGTATAGCCAGAGATTAGGTCGCAATTGCTGAAGGTCCGCTTTTGGGCAAGGACCGAGTGTTCGCAGGTCGCGCAGCGCTCCCGCGCTCAAGCAGTGTGGGCAGCGTCATCGCCGAGGCGACGGCTGTTCTCGGCCGAGAACAGCACGGCCTCCGACAGGTTCAGCCCGACCGTAACGGGCTTGCCCCGCGCGAGATCGCTGTAGCCGGATGCCGTGACCATGATCTCGCCTGCGACCTCGCCCTCTTCCTCATGGGCGGTCCGCGCCTGCGCCAGCCCGACCGCAATGACGGACTCCGCGCCGACATGCTCGACGAGGCTGACCGTGCCGGAGAGCCCGCCCGCCTCGCCGGGCGCGCCGATCGTCAACGCGCCTGGGCGGATGCCGAGCAGCAGCGTATTGCCACTCACCGAGCGGGCGGCCGGCAGCAGCCGGGCCGGCAGCGGCAGGAGTGCTTCTCCGATGCGGAGGGCGTCGCCCTCGATATGGGCCTCGATCAGGTTCATCGGTGGGGTGCCGATGAAGCGGGCGACATAGGTGTTGGCGGGCGAGGTGTAGATCTCGCGCGGCGTGCCGAATTGCTGGATGACGCCGTCGCGCATCAGCGCGATGCGCGTGCCCATCGTCATAGCCTCGACCTGATCGTGCGTGACATAGACGAAGGTGCCGCCGACGCGGCCATGAAGCCGCGTGATCTCCGCGCGCATCGCGGAGCGCAGCTTGGCGTCGAGGTTGGAGAGCGGCTCATCCATCAGGAAGACCTCGGGCTTGCGCACCATGGCGCGCCCGAGCGCGACGCGCTGGCGCTGGCCGCCGGAGAGCGTGCGTGGATAGCGATCGAGCATCTCGGTGAGGGAAAGCGTCTTCGCCGTCTTCTCGACGAGTTCGGCCACCTCTGGCGACCGCTCGATGCGCCGCTTGGCGAGACCACCGATGACGGGGATATGGAACCACCACTTGAACTGCCGCATGATCAGCGGAAAGGCGATGTTTCGCCTCACCGTCATGTGCGGGTAGAGCGCGTAGGACTGGAAGACGAAGGCCATGTCGCGCGCGCTCGGCGGCAACTGATCGACCCGCTTTCCGCCGACATGGATTTCCCCGGATGTGACGGTCTCGAGCCCGGCGAGCATGCGCAGCAGCGTGGACTTGCCGCAGCCGGACGGGCCGAGGAGAACGAGGAATTCGCCCTCCTCGATCTTGAGATCGATATCTGCGATCGCGACCTTGGGGCCGAAATGCTTGGCGACGTGATTGAGTGTGATCGAGGCCATGTGGTTGTTCTTTCTCAGCCCAATTCTTGCTCAGCCTTTTACGCTGCCGGCGGTCATGCCGGCCACGACGTAGCGCTGGACCATCAGGTAGAAGGCGACGGCCGGCAGCGTGTACATCACGCCGATGGCCATGACGGTGTGGATCGGTGTCGAGAGCTCGCCGACGAAACTGGCAAGGCCGACCGAGGCGGTCCGCAGTTCCTGGCTCAGGATCAGCGTCTGGGCGAAGACGTATTCGTTCCAGCCGTGGAAGAAGGCGATGACGGCAGCGGCGGCCAATGTCGGCGCCACCACTGGCACGACGATGCCCAGCACGATGTCGAGGCGCGAGCAGCCGTCGATGCGGGCGGCCTCTTCGATCTCCAGCGGCACGCCGTCGATCGCACCCTTCAAAATCCAGGTGATGACCGGGACGGTGAAGGCGGTGTTCGCCAGGATCAGGCCGCCGAGCGTGTCGAGCAGCAGGAGCTTGGCGAAGATCGCATAGAGCGGCACGACCAGCATCGCCTCGGGCAGCATCTGCGTCGCGAACAGGATGAAGCCGAGCACGCCCTTGCCGTGAAAGCGGAAGCGCGAGAGCGCATAGGCCGGGAGGATGGCGAGGAGGATCGACAGCACCATCGTGCCGATCGCGACGATGGCGCTGTTCTTGAGCCAGACCAGCACGCCGGTTTTGCTGAAGGTCTCGGCGTAGTTGAACGCCTGGCTCGGATCGGGAAGCATCTGGGGACGGTCGGCGAAGAGGTTCGCAGAGGAGGTCAGCGAGGTGACGACCATCCAGTAGATCGGGAACAGCGCCACGCTGAGCAGCACCATGATCAGCGCCATGCGCAGCGCGTGTGAGGCGGGTGTCTTCATCAGCGGCGCCCCTGCGCACGCTCGGTGCGCTGCGTGTACCAGAAGTAGACAAAGGTCACCACGAGCGCGATCGTGAGGCCGACCATGCCGACGGCTGCCGCCTCGCCGAGTTCGCGGGCGACGAAGCCGCGCGTGTAGAGTTCGATGACGAGCGTCTTGGTGGCGCCGATCGGGCCACCCTGGGTCATCACCCAGATCAAATCGAAGCGGCGCAGCGACCAGATCGTGACGAAAAGCGCGAGCAGCGCCACCGTCGGCTGGATCGTCGGCCAGACCGCGACCTTGAAGATGCTGAATCGGTCGGCGCCGTCCATCTGGGCGGCCTCGCGCACCTCCTCGGAGACGCCCTGGAGCGCGGCGAGCAGCACGACGGAGGAGAAGGGGAAGATCTGCCAAACGGTGGTGAACAGGATCGCCGGCAGGGCGAGCCTGGGATTGTCGAGCCAGCTTTCATAGCCGACCTCGAGGTCCATCAGCTTCAGGGCATGATTGAAAATGCCGTACTGGGCATTCAACATCCAGACGAAGATCGTCGCCACCGCCACAGGCGGAGCCGCCCAGGGGATCGTGACCAGCGCGCGCGCCAGACCGCGCCCGCGAAACGGCCGGTCGAGCAGGAGCGCCGCGCCGAGCCCCAGCGAGATCGCGAAGACGACGCAGGCGACCGTGTAGATCGCGGTCGTCCAGAGCACGGAGGCGAAGTCGCTCGAGCTTGCAAGGTCGTGATAGTTGCGCAAGCCGACGAAGCGGGCGTCCTGCGGCGCCAGCAGCGAGGTTTGCGTGAAGCTGAGGAAGAACTCGCTCAGCAGCGGATAGCCCTGGAACAGCGCCAGATAGAGCGCGACGGGCGCAACAAAGAGATAGGGCGTCCAGCGGCTCTCCCGGTCCCGCCCCCCGGACAATGGGGGGCGGCCGGTGGGCGCCGTCGCAGCGTTGGCGACCTCGCTCATGGCGTCACTGCCTCTCGATGCGCCTGAGCGCAAGCGACTGCGCCTCGTCGAGCGTCTTCTGCACATCGGCGTTGCCGACGAGAATCTTCAGCACCTGCTCGACGACGATCTGCTGGATTTCGAGGGTCTTGGTCTCGAAGCCGAGGACGAGTTGCGGCAGGGCATAGGGCGTTTGCGCGTCGTAGACGCCGAGCCAGGGCGCGCGTTCCAGATCGGCCTTGGGCCGCTCGACCTGGGTGGCGACGCTGGCAGCGCCGAGGATGCCCTGCAGCTCCTGCTGGGGCGCCTGCTGCAGCACCCAGTTGATGAAGACGCCGCAGGCCTCCTTGTTCTTGGTGTTGGCGTTGACCGAGAGCGAGGTCAGGATCAGCCCCTGCTGGCGGTTCGGGAAGGGCGAGGGCGCCGCCTTGAAGCCGAGATTCGGATTCTGGGCCGCGAAGATGCCGGCGACGCCGCCATTGTCGATGTTCATGGCGATCTTGCCCTCCCAGAACATCCGCCGATAGGTCGCCGCGTCCGCGCCCTTCGGGATCACGCCGGAATCGTAGACCTGCTTGTAGGCGGTGATCGCCTCGACCACCTTCGGGCTGTTGAGGGTAAGCTGCTTGCCGTCGGCCCAGTTCCCGCCGAAGCCGTAGACATAGTTCGTCATGTCCTGCCAGAAGCCGGAACGCTCCGGCATCGTCGCGCGGAAGGCGTAGCCGAAATTGCCCTTGCCGGTCGCTTCCTTGGCCGTCGCGATGAATTCCGGGAAGGTTTTCGGCGGCTCACCGCCCTTCAGCAGCGCCGGATTATAGATGAGCTGGTAATTGGCGAGCTCGAAGACCACACCATAGCGCTTGCCCTCGACGTTGAGGAACTTGTCCGGCGCCTGGAAGCTGTATTTGCTCGCATCGACGAGGTCGTCGATCGGCAGGATGCGCTTGGCCGGCAGGGCGGCAAAAAAATCCGTCTGGTCGAAGCGCACAAGATCCGGCCCGCCGCCGCCGCCCATCTGGGTGAAGACCGTGTTGGCGAGCTGCGAGAACGAGATCGCGACAGGCTGGACCTCGATCTTGTCCTGCGAGGCGTTGAATTTCTCGATCCAGGCTTTCAGCTTGTCGCCGCGGCCGGCTTCCGCGAAGGTCGCTGCAGCGAAGGTGATCGTCGTCTTGCCCTGTGCGAAGGAGCGCGTGGCGGCGAGGGCCGCGGAGGCGCCGGCAGCTGCCAGCATGCTGCGTCGGGTGAGCTTGGACATCGCGTCTTTTCCTCTCCTGTAGTGGCGTTTGTGCCGCTGTTGTTGATTTTTAGGCATCCGGTACGCGCGGCGTGGGCTAGCTGGTCAGCAGCGGCTCGATGCTGCAGTCGAGCCGTGAAGGGTCGATGCGGCTCTCCATCTCGTCGAACATGCCGTCGACAAAGGCGATCAGGGCGTCCGAGGCTGCGACGGCGCGCTCGGCATTGCGCGTGGCGATGGCGTTGAGGACGGAGAGGTGGTGGTCGATGGTGCCGTCGAGGCTGGGCTTCTGCGCCATGTGGGCGTGGTAGATGAAGCCGATGCGCCGGAAGATGGTGTGAAGCGGCCGCAGCGTGTGCTCGAGGAAGGGCTCGCCAGCGGCAGAGAGCACCATCTGGTCGATGCGGCGGTCGAGCGCATTGAACTCGGCCAGCGTCAGCCTGTCGCGCCGCTCGCGCAGCAGCCGCTCCATATGCAGCATCTGGTTACGATGTGAGGGGCCAGCCCGCTCGGCGGCCAGCCTGATGACGAAGCGCTCGATGTCGCGGCGCAGATGCAGCAGCACGCGCTCGCGGGCGAGATCGATCGGTGCGATCTGGAGCCCGTGGCGCGGGCGGATCACGATCAGCGTATCGGCGGCGAGGCGGTTGACGGCGTGGTGGACCGGCGTGCGGCCGAAGCCGGTGATGTCCTGCAGATCCTGCATGGCCAGGAAGCGTCCGGGCGCCAGCTCGCAGCGGACCAGCAATTCCTCGATGCGCTGATAGGCCAGATCGAACAGGTTGACGCGGTTCCGGCGCGGCTGCGCCTGCGGCTCGCTCGCATCGACCAGCATCAGCCGAGATGGGCGCTTGGTCACGTCGCGTCTCCTCCGTTGCGGAACTCGTTATCCGGTTCCAGCTTGGTCTCCACTCTAAACATGTTGTGAAATGTTACAAGCTCTCTTATGGCGACCTCGTCATCCTCGGGAGGAGGCCGATCGTACATCTTCTCGCGATTGGCCCGGCTACGCGCCGAACGACTGGCAGGTCGGTCACCGCTTCGTCCGCGTCACCTGGGCGCATTACTACCAGCGCGACGCCGAGCTTTCGGCTTCGCTCAACGGCCTGCCCGGTGCGAGATTCACGGCGACGGGCGCCCGGCCAGACCGAAGTGCCGCCTTGCTCGCGGCGGGAGGCGACATCAGGCTGAGCCGGAGGGTCAGTCTCGGCATGCGCGTCGTCTCCGAACTCTCCGGAAACACGCGGCGTGTCGGCGGCACCGCTCAACTCGGGGTCAGTTTCTGACCGCCTTCTCTTGTCCTGGGCTTTCGACCTAACCCGTCGGAACCGCACCTGTTTCCGCAATCGACTCAAACTTGCCGCCGCTTCGCAAGGCGCAGCGATTGGCTCTCCATCCACTTCTCAGGCTCCGCCGATCTTGCCGTCCGCTATAGGCTGGACGCAATTCGACGCCCACGCGACGCCATAGATTCATCCGGCCACCTGACGGCCCCGGCGGAACATCGGGCCGATCAGCTCGTCTATTCAACAGATGAGCAGGCGCTCTGCGGGAGCGCGTATCTCGAAGCAGGAGCCCGGATCGATGGAACGACGTTCATTCTTGTTTGGACTGATGGCGCTGGCCGCTGGATCTTCGCTGCCGCTGCGTTCCGATGGCGCGCACGCTGCTCCGGCTTTGCCGGTGCCTGATGTACCAATCGCAGAGGGTCCGGTGCTGCCGGATGGAACGCCAACGGAGTGGTCGCAGTATCGAAGCGGTCATTCGCACCGTGGCCATCATCGCGGGCGGCATCGTCACAGACACCATCATCGATACCGCCGCCGCCACCGTCGGCAGGTCTGTCGAGTGTACCACGACAGGTTCGGCCGGCGGATTCGCCGGTGCCGCTGGGTATAGCTGCCCCGATTTTCCGAGGGTTGGAGCCGACCGCGCCAACCCTCGGGGGTCGCCCCCGCACGATACGCTACCCAGGCCAGTCGACTTCGGCCCTTGGACGCGGGCGTGGTCAGGCCCGCCACAGTTATGGAACGTCGTCGGCCAAGATCGTTCTACAACTCGGCACCTGCCTGTTGCCATACCGGCGGCTGCGCGAAGTCTGACCTGATTTTGGCACGCCGCTTTCGCGTCTCCTGGCACCGTTGAGGGGCGCGGCGTCGCACTCCAAGCCGATCTTCAGCTACATCGGCGCGGCCAGTGCCTCTCAAACGGAGGTCATTCTCACTGCGCTGCTTTCGCCGACGAGGGAGCATGCTTTTCGTCTGGCCAAATCCGAGGGGTGACCGGATCGCAGAACGGCAGGGTGCTGGCCCTGCGGATGGCTTGCGCGAGATGCTCGTTCACTTCCGCCGTGGTTGTCTTCAGCCCGTGCTTCACGGCCGCCAGGCTGACGGTCTCGTCGACGATCCGGATCGCGGCCATCACGGTCGCGGCGCACAGGCGAACCTCGAAATCTCCGCGCGGACGATCGAGGCGCTCGGCGATGATCTCGATCAGGTGCTCCTCGCCGAGGTGACAGGACATCAGCCATGCCGTTCGCAGCGCCGGCTCGTCCGCCAGTCGGGCGAGGAGCCTTACGACGAGAATATCGTCTGCGAGGTCTTGCGGCGCCTGTTTGTCGGGGCCGAGACTCGCATGGAACAGGTCCTCGATGGCGACCTCCCGGGGCCATCGACGCAAGACTGCGGCGAACCGGAGCGACGATTGGGCGAACAGAGGCTCGACCGCGCTCTCCTTCGATCGAAAATATCGCCAGAGGGTGCGCGTCGCGACGCCAGCGGCAGCGGCGATCTGATCGCCGCTGGTATCGGCGATACCTCGTTCCAGGAACAGCCGGGCCGCATGCCGGGAAAGGTCCAGCCGAGTGTTTTCGCGGGCGAGGCTCCTGCTCATGCGGCCCTCTGTGCTCCCAAAAACGGCGTCATTCAAGTCGCCTCAATTTCGACATTTAAAGACATTTACAATGTCATTTAGTGACATGTAACGCTGTGGCGGTCGAGGGCGGGCGGCAGCCAGAGGGACATTGCAGATGAGGACCGGACCGACCATGCGCTCCATCGACTATCCGCGAACACGCCGCGTCGACTTGACCGAGAGCCATTTCGGTCACCGGATCGCTGACCCTTACCGATGGCTGGAGAATGATGCCCGCAGCGACGGCGAGGTGGCCGCATGGGCGCAGGAGCAGAATGCGCTCGCGCGCAGCTATCTCGACGATCTGCCCGCCCAGGATGTGTTTCGCAGGCAGTTGACGGAGCTGTTCGATTTCGAGCAGGCCGGTGTCCCTCTCAAGCGCGGCGAGCGGTATTTCCACACCATGCAGCAAGGCCTGAAAAAGCAGGCTTCGCTCCATGTCAGGCAGGGCGTCGATGGCCCGGACAGGCTATTGCTCGACCCGAACGGCTGGTCCGAGGACGGCGCCGACGCCATTGCGGAATGGGATGCCTCGCGCGACGGCGCCTATGTCGCCTACGCCGTGCAGCGCGGCGGCTCCGACTGGCGCGAGATCAAGGTGCTCGACGTCGCCACGGGTGAAACCTTGGGCGACGAAGTCAAATGGGCTCGCTTCGGCAACATCGCCTGGGCGAAGGACGGGTCGGGCTTCTTCTATTCCCGCTACCCCGAGCCCGAGCTGGGCACGGCCTCGCAGGCCGGCGTCGCCGATCACGCGGTATGCTTCCACCGGCTGGGAACGCCGCAGGCCGAGGACAGGCTCGTCCATGCCACGCCGGATCGCCCCGATCTGCTGCACCTTGCCGGAGTGACCGAGGACGGGCGTTACCTGATCATCCACTCGACGCCCGGATCGTCGATGACGATGCTGAGCGTGGTTGACCTGACAGCAGACGACTGGACGGTCCGAACCGTGATCGGCGAGGATTTCACGGCCGAATGGTCGGCCTTCGGCAATGACGGCACCGTCCTCTACGTCGTCACCAGCCAGGGCGCGCCGCGCCGCAGGATCGTGACCATCGATCTCGTTGAGTCCGCTCCGAAGCCGCTCGACATCGTGCGGGAGGGCGAGGCCACCCTCGAACACGCGTGGCTTATCGGTCGCCGCCTCATGGCCGCCTATCTGGTCGACGCAAGAACCGAGCTTCGGCGCCACAGGCTCGACGGGACACCGGACGGCACCGTCGAGCTGCCGGGTATCGGCAGCGCCGGCATTCGCGGCACGCTGGAGGACGACGAGGCGTTCCTGGCCTTCACCAGCTTCAACGCGCCGCTGACGATCTATCGCTACGAGGTCGCGGCGAGGACGCGCACGGTGTGGGCACAGCCCAAAATCGGGTTCGAGCTGAGCGAGATCGCGGTCGAGCAGCACTTCTACGCCTCGAAGGACGGCACCACGATCCCGATCTTCGTCATCCGGCGCAAGGGCGTGCAGGCACCGGCACCGACGCTCCTCTATGGCTATGGCGGCTACGCCATCAGCCTGACGCCGTATTTCGCTCCGACGCAGCTGGCCTGGGTCGTGCAGGGCGGCACGCTGGCGATCGCCAATATCCGCGGCGGCGGCGAATATGGGAGGGCCTGGCACGATGCCGGCCGCCTGGCCAACAAGCAGAACTCCTATGACGACTTCATCGCCGCCGCCGAGTTCCTGCGCGACGCCGGCATCGCCCGCCCGGACGGTATCGCGATCCAGGGAGAATCGAATGGCGGGCTGCTTGTCGGCGCGGTGACGAACCAGCGCCCGGATCTGTTCGCCGCGGCCTTGCCGGGCGTGGGCGTGATGGACCTGTTGCGCTTCCATCATTTCACCGGAGGAGGCTTCTGGAGGTTCGACTTCGGGGATCCGCAGGAGGCGGCGGCGTTCGACAACCTGCGGGCGCTTTCGCCCTATCACAACGTCGTGTCGGGAAAGGCCTATCCCGCCATCCTCGTCACGACTGCCGATGCCGACGACCGCGTCGTGCCGGGGCACAGCTTCAAATACGCCGCCGCCATCCAGGCCGCCGACATCGGGACGAAGCCGCGTTTGCTGCGGGTCGAGACCCGCGCCGGCCACGGCGCCGGCAAGCCCCTCGACAAGGTCATCGCCGAGGCGGCCGACATGTGGGCCTTCGCCGCACATTGGACAGGTCTCGAAACCGGGCGCCCCTGACGGCAGATGCTGTCAAAGCGACGCAGCCATCGCCTCTGCGTGCCATGATCAGGCGATCCGCGTGACGCGCATTTAACCCGCTCGTCATCGGCCGGACGGCCTCACCGATTTAAGGGTCTGTCGTTCGCCTTCCGGATGTCGGAATGGGCCAGGCGACACATGGCACTCGGAGAAGGTAGGCGAGTGCAGGCGAGGGCCTGCGGAGAGGGGGCGCCTCCGTTGGGAGGCGGATGTCGCCCCCTCTCCATCTCGTAGCCTGGGGCCGTGCCGACACTCGGTTTCGCGCATCGTAGCATTGGCTGCAGGCGTGGGCGGCGGCGCAGGGGTCGCCTCTGATGATGCGGCGTCCTGGTACCTGCGGGGTCTGTCGCGAAGCGCGTCTGCGCTTTCAGGCGGAGCCGTCAGCTCCAGAAGCCCTCTTGATGGGCACGGGGCGAGAAGCCCTCGGAGCTGTCCTGCTCCGTCGTCTCGATCTCATCCTCGCGCTCCGTCTCGAGCACATAGTCTGAATCGTGCCGTTCCAGCATGGGTCTCTCCTTTCAAATTTGGGGGAGGATTGCTTTGGGCAGGCTCGGGATATGATTTTTTGCTGCGTCGCACAAGGCCAACGTGCCGGTACAGTTCGTCCGGCCACGGCAGCATGGTGAAAACCAAGGGACAACACCGCATCCGGCCGGATGTTCCGGAACCCTCAACCGCCATCGGCCTCTTGGACGATGCCCTATTCAGGGCGCTTGAGATGGTGCAGGCGCAGCGGCTGGCGCAGGAGGTAGTCGCCTTCCACGCGCTCCGCGAGCGTGTGGAAGCGCCTCATCACTTTCTCGCGCTCGTGCAGCGCACGCTCCTTCCGCGCAGGATCGACCGCCACGACGCGGTCGATGAAGTCGGAGACGCTCGGATAGATCTCAACCCGGTCATATTCCTGGAATTCAGCCAGAAGCAGCGGCCCGCTGCGGAGCGCAGCCGCGATCGCTTCCTGCGCCGCCAGGCGGATCGCTGTCTCGTCCTCGATCGGGCGCATCGACTCGAAGAAGGTGCCTTCCGGCAGCGGCTCGACGACGATGACGCTGCCGCCGGGCGCGACGATGCGGGCCGCCTCGCCAAGCGCCCTGCTCATGTCGGGGATGGGGACATGATGCAGGCTGTTGACGAAGAGCGCCGCATGCATGGCGGCATCGACGAAGGGCAGGCGCTCGGCGCTGGCCTGCCGCAGGATGGCGCCCGGCGCGGTCCTGCGCGCCACCGAGAGCGCGGTCGCGTCGGGGTCGATGCCCGTGACCTTGGCGCCGCGCTCGGCCAGCGCGTTGAGCAGATCGCCGCGCCCGCAGCCGATGTCGACTATCCGCCGCTCCTCGAGCGGTGCGAGGAGGGTGCGGAGGATCCGGAGCGTGTCGTTCACGGGGCGCGCGAGCATGGCGGCACCCAGCCTAGCTCATGACGTCGGAGGGGTGGCAAGCCTCCGTGCCACGCCCCCTGTTTACGACGTCCACGTCTCAGCCGACGAGCGTGGCGAGCTTGGCCAGGTCTATATTCGCGCCGCAGACGAGCACGCCGAGGCGCTCGCCCGGAGCCGGCTTGTAGGCGCCGCAAAGCAGCGCGCCGAGTGCGGCCGCGCCACCCGGCTCGACCGCAAGCCGAAAGTCGCGCCAGAGCGTCGCCTGCGCCTGCGTGATCGCGGTGTCCGGGACCAGCGCGACATGATCGACCGTGTCGCGGCAGACCTCATGGACCAGCGGGCCGACATTGCGCGCACCCAGCGAATCGGCTGCGATCGAGGCGACCGTGACCTCGACCGGCCCGTTGGCCTGCAAGGCCGCGTGCAGCGCGCGCGAGCCCTCGGGCTCGACGCCGACGACCTTGACGTCGCTATCTGCGAACCAGGCGGCGATGCCCGAGATCAGGCCGCCGCCGCCGACCGCGACGAGGACGGTGTCGAGATCGGGTTCCTGTGCCTCCCATTCGCGGCCGAGCGTGCCCTGGCCGGCCATCGTCTCCCTGGCGGCGAAGGGGTGGATCTTGAGGGCGCCGGTTGCGGCCACGAAGCGGTCGCAGGCCGCCTGGGCATCGTCATACTGCGCGCCGCCGATCACGACCTCGGCACCGAAGCGGCGGATTGCCTCGACCTTTGCCGCCGGCGAGATCTCGGGGACGAAGATCGTCGCCTTTACGCCGCGGGCGCGGGCCGCATAGGCCACCGCCGCGCCGTGATTGCCGCCCGAGGCGGCGGCGACGCCGGCCGTGGGCACCTCAAGCGCGAGCAGATTGTTGAAGGCGCCGCGCGTCTTGAAGGAGCCGGCATGCTGCAGGCATTCGAGCTTCAGCGAGATGTCGGCATCCGAGCCGAAGGCCCCTCGGCCAAGCCGCATCACCGGGGTCACGCGGGCATGGCCCGCGATTCGCAGCGCGGCCGCCTCGATCATCGGGCGGGGAACGGGACGGTCGGTCATAGCGGTATCCTGCGTGGGCGGGGAGGCGGGCCGGTAGGTCCAGATCGCGATCGGAAGTCCGTGGCTATCGCGCCCGGGCGGATCGGGAAAGGGCCTTCCGCGCCCGGCAAGGATGTGTTCGGCGACGATCAGGGCGGCGAGCGCATCAAGCACGTCGTCGCTCGCCGCTCCTCTGGGAGGCCGCGCCTGCAGCGTCGCGGCCGGGACGCCGGCGGCGAGGAGCAGGGCCTGCCGCTCCGCCATGCCGGCCGGATTGACGCTGCCCTTGATCTTCTTGGGATGGAGCAGCGGAGCGCCGCGCATGGTGGCGAAGGCGAGTTCGGGGTGGACCTCGTGGATGCAGCCCAGATGGGCCGGCTCGGAGCGGAGCAGGGCGTCGAGCTCGCGGATTCGTGGAAAGAGGTGAAAGCCCTGCTGCGAAACCTTGCGCGGCGGATACGAATGGGCGAGCGCCAGCCCACAGGCCGCACGGTACTCCGTCGCCTCGATGGCCGCGCGGGCGGGAATGGAGAAGACCGAGGACTGGCGCTCGCCGAGCAGGAGCCGCACCAGTTGCTCCGGGCCGCGCCCGGAACCCGCGATGCGGTCGGGCAGCCCGATCGGCATGTCGATGGCGATGACGGAAGCTGCCGGCCGCCCCGCCAGCAGGTTGTCCAGGCGGGGGATCACACGCAGCTCCGGCTCGCCCTCACCGGGCACTTCGCGGATCGCGGCGATCCAGCCCGCCTTGCAGCCATCCACGCCCGCGATCCAGCCCATCCGCCTCCTCCTTCATCAACCCTTCGCAGGACTGACGTTGCATGGCACTCGCGTCTAGTGTGCAGTGCAGGTGTTGCTGTGCAGTGCAAGAAAGCCATCCGGCGTCAGGAGAACCACATGCCGACGATCCGTCCGCGCCGCAGCGTGCTCTATATGCCCGGCTCGAATGCCCGTGCCCTCGAGAAGGCTCGCGAGATTCCCGCCGATGCGCTGATCCTCGACCTCGAGGATGCGGTCGCGCCGGACGCGAAGGCATCGGCGCGCGAGCAGGTCTGCGCGGCAGTTGCTGCGGGAGGCTATGGCCGGCGCGAGCTGGTGATCCGGACGAACGGCATCGACACGCCCTGGTTCAAGGACGATCTCGCCGCCGCCGTGGAAGCCAATCCCGACGCGATCCTGATCCCGAAGGTCTCGGCTCCCGAGACGCTGCAGCAGATCGGCGCGCAGCTGAACGGGCTCTGGGCCGAGCCGGAACTGCGGGTCTGGGCGATGATCGAGACGCCTCTCGGCATCGTCAATGCGGAAAAGATCGCACGCGCGGCACGCGATCCACGCACGCGGCTGGCCTGCTTCGTCATGGGCACGAACGATCTCGCCAAGGAGACGCGCGCGCGCTTCGTGCCCGGCCGCGCGCCGATGCTGCCCTGGCTGTCCGGCGCCATCCTGGCGGCGCGCGCCCACGGCCTCGACATCCTCGACGGGGTCTATAACGACCTGAAGGACGAGGACGGGTTTCGCGCCGAATGCGAGCAGGGCCGCGATTTCGGCTTCGACGGCAAGACGCTGATCCACCCGAACCAGGTCGCGCTCGCCAATGCGGTCTTCGCGCCCGACGAGGCGGAGCTCGCCCAGGCGCGGTCGATCATCGCCGCCTTCGCCGAGCCGGAGAACCAGGGCAAGGGCGCGATCCAGCTCGGCGGGCGCATGGTCGAGTTGCTCCATGCCGAGATGGCCAAGCGCGTCGTGGCGCTCGGCGAGGCGATCGGGGCGTGAGAGCCTTCTCCCCGAGGGGAGAAGGGTTCAGCCCTGCTTTGCCGCCTTGGCGCGATCCATCGCCTCGACGATCAGCTGCTTGGCCTTGGCGGCATCGCCCCAGCCGGCAAGCTTGACCCATTTGCCGGGCTCGAGATCCTTGTAGTGCTCGAAGAAGTGCTGGATCTGGTCGAGCGTGATCTGCGGCAGGTCGGTGTAGTTGTGGACGTTCTCGTAGCGCTTGGTCAGCTTGGGAACCGGGACCGCGATGATCTTCTCGTCGCCACCACCTTCGTCCTCCATCATCATCACGCCGATCGGGCGCACGGCGATGTAGGAGCCCGGGATCAGCGGGCGCGTATTGGCGACGAGCACGTCGCAAGGGTCGCCATCCTCCGACAGCGTATGCGGGATGAAGCCGTAGTTTCCGGGATAGCGCATCGGCGTGTAGAGGAAGCGGTCGACGAAGAGCGTGCCGGCTTCCTTGTCCATCTCGTACTTGATCGGCTCGCCGCCAATGGCCACTTCGATGACCACATTGACTTCGTCGGGAGGATTCTTGCCGATGGAGATGGCGTCAAGGCGCATGTCTTCGAACCTGTCAAATTGGGAAACGGGCGTCTTATGAGGGTTTGCGCGGCAAACGCCAAGTCCGACCTTCGCAGCCGGGGCATGCTTGTCGATTTGCGCGATGTCCCCGGCGCTGGTATCCGGCGCGGCATGACATGTCATTCGAGCCGCGGCAGCCGTGCGATACGCGGAGCCCGCCCGTGCTGAACCGCTTGCGCCCGGACGAGGAACGCTATGCCCGGCGCATGGCCCGCATCGCGCGCTGGAACCGGCCGATCGAGAGCCGCGGGCAGCGGCTGCGCGCCTGGGCCAACATGCTGCTGGTCGACCACGGCATATTCCGGTTGGCCTATCTCAACGCCCACAAGGTCACGCCGCGGCTGTGGCGGGCGGCGCAGCCGGCGCCGGGACAGATCGCCTGGTTCGCGCGGCAGGGCGTCAAGACGATCATCAATCTCCGCGGTGGGCGCGAGCACGGCTCCTGGCCGCTGCAGCGCGAGGCGTGCGAGCGGCACGGCATCGCGCTGGTCGACTTCGTGCTGCGCTCGCGCGGCGCGCCCGATCGCGAGACCATCCTCGCCTCCAAGGACTTCTTCGCGACGCTGAAGGAGCCGGCGCTGGTGCATTGCAAGTCCGGAGCGGACAGGGCGGGCTTCTTCGCCGCGCTCTACCTGCTCGTCCATGAGGAGCGCCCGCTGGACGAGGCGATGCGGCAGCTGTCGCTGCGCTACGGCCATTTCCGCTTCGCCAAGACCGGTATTCTCGATGCCTTCTTCGATGCCTATCGCGTCGAGGGCGAGTCGAAGGGAATCGCCTTTCTCGATTGGGTCCGGGACGTCTACGACCCGGCAAAGCTGGAGCGGGATTTCCGGCCTGGATTCCTTTCCTCGCTACTGGCCGACAGGCTGATCCGACGCGAATAGCCGCGTCCGCCTCAGCGCGCGAGGCTGTGCCCGCGCAGATCGGGCTCGGCTGCCTCCGGCGCCTGTTCGCAATGCGTCCAGGTGAACCAGACATGCGCCAGCATCCGCGCGACGGAGATGCCCCCCACCACGTAGAGCAAAGCCGGCGAGAGCGCGCCGAACCACAACATCGCTGCGATGATGGCGAGCAGGGCGACGGCGTTGGTCGTGATCTGCCAGGAGGGATGGCGCGCCAGTGCCGCGATGTCGTGCAAGGTGCCAACAGGAGCGATGCCGATATAGAACAGCGTCATGACCGCGACAACATCGCCGACGCCGGCCCATTTCGTGCCGTCGAGCAGGTCGTCGGCGAGAACGGCGCCGAAACCGATCCCGGCGAACAGGGCCGCTGCCGCTGCCATCAGCCCGACCGTCACGACGCGAAGCCAGAAGCGGCGCCGGGGACCGGCCTGGATGCGCAGGCGGTTCAGCACGATCGGGCCTGAGACGGTGCCGAACATCTGCGTCGGCATGTCGAGCAGGCGCATCGCCAGCGCGACGTGGGCCGCCAGCAGCGGGTTGGCCGCATAAGGGAGGGCGAGCAGCGGCGCAACCGTGAAGCCGAAAGAGAGCAGGGCGGATGGCAGCAGGATGCGGGGCGCGTCGCGCCAGCGGTGGGCGGCTTCCCGCAGGCTATGCAGCGACCAGAGCGCCGGCTGCACCAGCGGGAGCAGCGCCGTGCGGCGGCGGCGGACGAGATAGGCCGCTGCCAGGACATGCCCCACCGCATCGGCCATGAACAGCGCCAGCGCCTTTGGTCCGAAGATCGCGATTAGCAGGAGCATTACTGCCGGCTGCACCAGCGCCTGCACGACATTGCTGTTGCCGATTGCGCGGAAATCGCCCTCCGCCGTCGCCTCGGCCCAGAGCAGGCGCAGCAGCGAGCGGGCCGAGAGCGAGATCAGGAAGAAGAACGCGACGGCGGGCGCCACCCAGCCGGTCGCGATCAGGACAGCCAGGACCGCGATCACGAATATGAGGAAGGTCGCTCCCACGGCCATGGCCAGGCGGAAGGCAAGGCCGAGCCGTGCGCGGTCGCTGCTGCGGAAGAACACGGCCTCCAGCCGCATCAGCGCGGCGATCGAGACGAAGGTCGCGACCGCGGAAAAGACAGCGAAGACGGCGAAGACGTAAGGCGGGCAGAACATCGCCGCGACGACGAGGCCCCAGACCGATATCAGCCGCGCCTGCACGAAGCGCAGGCCGAGCAGTATCGCGGAGGCGAAGTTGGAGCGGAGTTGCGGCGCCCGGTCGGCGACGAATTTGCGGCCAGCGGCAAGATTCAGCGAGGGGCGGCTGGGCGGAAACGTCGCCCGTTCCATGACGATATGCGCGGCCACGTCGACATCCACAGCTGGAGCATCGGGCAGGCCGTCTTGGTGCCGCCCGGCCACAGCCGGGCGATCGGCAGGCATGGTCACGAGCTTTCGGCCTTCGAGTGGCCAGACTGCGTGCGGATGGTTAACCGATGGTTGACGGCAGGCATCGTGGAACTGTTGCAGAGAGCCGAGGCTCCGGGGACGGCACGGCGCGACTGAGCACGCCATGCCGTCGTAATTGTGGCTGGATCGCCGCGCGCCCTATCGGGCGCGAAGTGTCGATCGATCTCTTCACTTTAGCCTCGGACCGAAAAGTGGATGCCACTTTTGGTGCCGATGCTTCAGGCGAATGTGGTCTTCAACGTTTCGAAGCGCGCGAGCTGTTCCGGGAGGAGGGCGCGTTCGGCGTCCCGCCGGACGAAGACCTTGAACATCACCTCGCCGGCGCCGTTGAAGAACTGCACCGAGCAGGCGCGCCGGCCTTGGCCGGAGGCGCGATCGACGACGTAGATCGCCTTGCAGTTCTCGGCCTTGATGTGCCCGCCGATCGGGCTGTCGCCATGGATATTGTAGTAGCCATGGCCGAAGCTGCCGACGGGCAGCGCGCCGACGCATTCGAGCACGACATCGGGCGTGTGCATCAGGAACAGCACCTCGCCCCAGCTCGCGAGCTCCTTCCAGACGGCCTCGAAGCGGTCGCCTGCGACGAAGAGCCGCTGCCCGGCCGGCAGCAGTTCGAGCGCGGCCTGGGTCGAGACCCCGGCCTCGCGGGCAATGGCCTCGATCAGGCCGTCGGGCTTGGCGGCGAGGAGGTCGCGGGCGCGCTGGATCGCGTCCGGGGCAACAGCTTCGGTAATGGACATATGAGACGCCTTACTCGGCCGCCTGGAGGGGGCGCTGCGGGTTGATCTCGGTGATGATCGTCTCGAAGCCCTCGAACTCCGGGTGGCCGAGGAAGAGCGGCTTCTCGCGCTTCTCGCCGGCATTGCGGTGAGACTCGCGGAACTGCTCCGACTTCGTCCAGGCGGTGAAGTCCGCCTTCGAGGCCCAGCTGGTATGCGAGGAATAGAGCGTGTGATCCTCCTTCTCCGGGCCCTTCAGGAGGTGGAAGGAGAGGAAGCCGGGCATCTCGTCCAGGCGGGACTTGCGCGAGGACCAGACGGTCTCGAACGCTGCCTCCTCACCCTTCGCGACCTTGAAGCGGTTCATGGCGATGAACATCGGGATTGTCCTGTCTCTGGCTCTGTCTGATGGGCGGGGTCGCGATCGCGCCCGGCTTGGCGGGGGCTACGGCGGCATGCCCCATCGCCACCACCGCATTGCCCTTGACCGCTTCTAGTAAAGCTGAATATCACCGTCAACAATGCCTGAGCATTTTCTCAGTTTTTAATAATTAAAAACTGGATTTACTTGGGCGAATGCTCAAAATTTCCGTCGAGTTGCTGGTTTTCCCTCCGGTGGAAGCCGCCTCGCCGGCTATCAGGAGAACCGCTCATGGTCGCCCATGCCGCCAGCCCGGCAGGCCGTTCCCGGCAACCCGACAGGCGTGAGCTCACGGCTGCGATCGGCTTGACGCTGCTCGCCGCCGGCGGCCTCGTGGCGGGCTTTCCGCGCCTAGCCCTGGCCCAGGCACCGGAGCGCATCGTCTCGGTTGGCGGTGTGATCACGGAAGTGATCTATGCGCTCGGCCTGCAGGACCGCGTCGTCGGCGTCGACACCACGAGCCAGTTCCCGGCGGATGCGCTGCGCGACAAGCCGAGCGTCGGCTATGTCCGCGCCCTTTCGGCCGAAGGCGTGCTTTCGCTCAAGCCCACGCTGGTGATGGTGGTCGACGGCGCGGGACCGCCCGGCGCGGTCTCGCTGCTGGAGGAGTCGGGGGTGAAGATCGCCCGCATATCGGACGACACCAGCGCCGAGGGCGTGGCGGCGAAGATCGAGGCGATCGGCGCCGTGCTTGGCGTGGCCGAGCCCGCCTCGCGTCTCGCCGCCCAGACGCGGGCACGCTTCGACGAACTCGCGACGCTGCGCAGCGCCATTTCCAAGAAGCGCCGTGTCCTGTTCGTGCTCTCGCTGCAGAACGGCCGCGTGCTGGTCGGCGGGCGCAACAGCTCGGCCGACGCCATCATTCGCCATGCCGGCGGCATCAACGTCGCCGACGGCATCGAGGGCTACAAGACGATCACCGACGAGGCGATCATGGCCGGTGCGCCGGACATGATCCTGATGATGCGCAACAGCAGCGCCCACAACCCGACCGCCGAGGAGGTCTTCGCGATGCCGGCCTTCGCCGAGACGCCGGCCGCGAAGGACAAGCGGCTGACGCGCATGGACGGGCTCTATCTGCTCGGCTTCGGCCCGCGCACGCCGCTCGCCGCCCGCGACCTGATGGCGGCGATCTACCCCGAGGCCGCCGTGCCGCAACTGAAGACCGCGAACGCCCCGTGACACTCGCATCGCCTCCCGTGCCGGCGCTGTCAGCCGGCCTTGCCTCGCTGGTCGCGGGGCGACGCCGGCTCGCCGTCTTCGCCGTGGTCGGGCTGGCGCTCGGCTGTGTGCTGCTGGCGCTGGTCGCCGTAGGGCAGGGGGCGATCGCGATCGCGCCCGGGCGCGTGGCCGAGATCCTGTGGGCGCGGCTGACCGGGGACACGGCGCTGCTCGATGGCCGCGACGTTCTCGTCGTGATGAACATCCGGCTGCCGCGCGTCCTGCTGGGGCTGCTCGTCGGTGCGGGCCTTGCCGTCTCTGGTGCCCTGATGCAGGGGTTGTTCCGCAATCCGCTGGCCGATCCGGGCCTCGTCGGCGTCTCCGCCGGCGCCGGGCTCGCGGCGGCCGCGACCATCGTGCTGGGAGACCGCTTCCTCACCGGTACGCTGATGAAGCTGCCCTTTGCAGTGCTGCCCTTCGGCGCCTTCTGCGGCGGACTGATCTCGACGCTGGCGCTCTACCTGATCGCGACGCGCCAGGGCCGTACCTCGGTTGCGACCATGCTGCTTGCCGGCGTCGCGCTCGGCGCCCTTGCCGGTGCGCTCACCGGGTTGCTCGCCTTCATCTCCGACGACCGTCAGTTGCGCGACCTGACCTTCTGGTCGATGGGCAGCCTCGGCGGCGCGAGCTGGACAAAGCTCTCGGCCATAGCGCCGATCATCGTGCCGCTGCTCTTCGCCATGCCGTTGCTGGCACGCGGGCTCAACGGGCTGATGCTGGGCGAGGCCGAGGCCTACCATCTCGGCATTCCGGTCCAGCGCATCAAGGCGCTGGCGATCGTGCTGGTGGCGCTCGCGGTCGGCGCGAGCGTGGCGGCGGCCGGGCTGATCGGCTTCGTCGGCATCGTGGTGCCGCATCTGATCCGCCTCGCGGTCGGCCCCGACCACCGCCTGCTGCTGCCGCTCTCGGCGCTGGGCGGGGCGATCCTGCTCGTCGCAGCCGATATCGTCGCGCGGCTGATCGTGGCGCCGGCGGAACTGCCGATCGGCATCGTCACGGCGGCGATCGGCGCGCCGTTCTTCCTGTGGCTGCTACTGCGTCGCCAGGGGCTGATCGATGTCTGAAGCCGGAACGGGTGATGACATCATCGTCTCCGCACGGGGAGTGGGCTTCAATGCCGGCGGGCGGGCGCTCGTCAGCGAAGCCTCGCTGGCCCTGGTGCCCGGAACGACGACGATCCTGATCGGCCCGAACGGCGCCGGCAAATCGACCCTGCTCAAGCTCATCACCGGCGAGGCGAAGCCCTCTTCCGGCGAAATCCTGATCGACGGCGAGAACCTGCACGCGATCCCGGCCTGGCGGCTCGCCTGCCAGCGCGCGGTGATGGCGCAGCATGCCCGGCTTGTCTTCCCGTTCAGCGTCTACGAGGTGGCGAGCCTCGGCGTCGACGGCATCGGCCGGGCGCTGCCGCGCCAGCGTCGCGAGGCGCTGGTCGGTGAATGCCTGGCGGCGGCGGGCGTGCTCGATCTCGCCGCGCGACGCTACCAGACCCTGTCCGGCGGCGAGCAGCAGCGCGTGCAGTTCGCCCGGGTGCTTTGCCAGATCGAGGCCGGCCGCAGCATCGCCAGCCGGCAGGCGCTGTTCCTCGACGAGCCGATCGCGAGCCTCGACCTCTGCCACCAGCTCGCGCTGCTCGACATGGCGCGCAACATCGCCTCGCGCGGCGTCGCGGTGCTGATCGTGCTGCACGACCTCAACCTCGCCGTGACCTATGCCGACCATCTCGTGGTGATGGACCAGGGCCGGATCATCGCCCAGGGCGCACCGGCGAGGACGCTGGACGACGCGCTGCTGCGCCAGGTCTTCAAGGTCAATCTCTCGCTCGGCCGCGCCCCGTCGCCCGGCCTGCCCTTCCTGCTGCCGCAACAGCATCGGGTCAGCCCTGCCGCCTGAGGCCGGCAAGGCAGGGCGGGGAGGGCTTCACCGCCGATTCATTCTGAATCGACGCTTCACCACGTTGTTCAACCGTCGATTCAGGGCCTCGGCCCCAAACCTGCCGCCTGTGCTTCATGCGGAAGGTTCGGCTCATGGGCAGGCGTTCGATCGACATCTTGCTGGCCGCGGCGACGGTAGCGCTGCCGCTCTCGCTCTCCGGCGGCCCGGCTTTGGCGCGCGAGATGGTGGAGTTGCGGGACGCCCGCTACCATCCCGGCACGATCGTCATCCGGACGGGGGAGCGGCGCCTCTACTTCGTCACCGCGCCGGGAGAGGCGATCCGCTACACCATCGCCGTCGGCAAGGCCGGCAAGCAGTGGCGCGGCGTGAAGTATGTCGAGGAGATGCAGGTCGATCCGGCCTGGAGCCCGCCGGCCTCGGTGAAGCGCGACAATCCGCATCTGCCGGACGTCATCCCCGGCGGCTCGCCGCGCAACCCGATGGGCGCGCGCGTCATCGGCCTCGGGCCCGGCGGCGAATATGCGATCCACGGCACCAACATGCCGCGGTCGGTCGGCACCGCGGCCTCCTATGGCTGCTTCCGCATGCACAATCGCGACGTCGCCGATCTGTACGAGCGTGTCGGCATGGGTACTCCCGTGGTGGTCCTGCCCTGAGTGGCGTCTGGACGATTCGGGAGGGGCGCGCCTCTTCCGAAAAGTTAACCTGCCCCTCGCCTGCCCGATAAAAGCGCGTTAACGTTTGCCCGTGCGACAAGCGACATGCCGGGCACGCCGTTGCTCGGCTTACAGGGGGCTAACGATGGATCACCTCGCCGACGTCAAGAAGTTCGCCAAGAAGCCGCTCAACGAGGCTGCCTTTGCCGGCATGTCGAAATCCTATGCGCTCGTGATGAGCAAGCCGGATACCCGCTACGTTGCCTGTTCCGACCCCGCCGAGATCGAACGCGTCCGCGACAACTTCCTGAAGAAGAAGCTCGGGCTGACGGCAGGCGACCTCGAAGGCTCGATCAAGGCGATCTGCGAGCACATGAAGGCCGACAGGACTAAGTCGCGCCTGACCTTCTACTATCTGCTGGCCGAGCATCACGGAAAGCTCGACCTCTTCGTGAAGAAGTAGTCCACGCGCCGAAAGCCCCGTCCGGCCTCGGCCGCGGGGTTTTCGGGCTGGAGCGTATCCGAGGGGATGCGCGGGGCCTGCAGGCCGGCGGCTTTCGCCGCAGCCGAATGTCGATGTCGAAGCGGCTTGGAACCAGCCGCCTGCCGACCCCGCGCGCGGTTTTCTTTCGGTCCCGCCGCCGCTCCGGGCCTGCCTGTTCGGCCCGTCGCGGCGGCGCGCCCTTCGCAGCGGCAGCCAGCGACGGCTGCCTCCACGAACACCGCTACCCCGCCCGGCCGCACGACGCCTCGCGACAGCCCCCTTGGTCGGGCGGAGCGAGCGGAGAATAGGCACGGGGGCAGGGGGCGGGGATAACATTTCGAGCAGGCGGTCGCGCCTTGGTTGGCCGTCATTGCGAGCGCAAGCGAAGCAATCCAGGGAGGCGTAGAGCGCTGCCGCTCCTGGATTGCTTCGTCGCTTACGCTCCTCGCAATGACGGGACAGCGCGCTTCAACCTGTGCGAGACGCCTCAGCGATAGAGATCCTCGCGCGTCAGCGGCAGACCGGAGGGGCCCTTGCGGCGCTTCGAGACCAGCGTCTGGTTGATCAGCGCGCCGCCGCGTTCGAAGGCGAGCGAGCAGCCGGCGAGATAGAGCAGCCACATCCGCGTCCGCTCGGGGCCGATTTCGGCCTCGGCCTTTGCCTTGTTGGCCTCGAGCCGCTCCCACCACAGCCGCGTCGTGCGCTGGTAATGCTCGCGCCAGCCCTCGACATCGTGGACCTCGAAGCCATGGCGCTCGAGATTGGCGATCGACATGCCGAGATGGTCGAGCTCGCCGCCGGGGAAGATGTAGCGCACCAGCGCGCGGTACTCGGCCGGCATCTTGTTGAAGGCCTTGTCTGTCTTCTTGGCCCGGCGCGAGATGCTGTGGTGGAGATAGAGCCCGCGGGGCTTGAGCAGCCGGTTCACCGCCTGGAAATAGGTCGGGTGGTTGGCGATGCCGACATGCTCGAACATCCCGATCGACGAGATCTTGTCGAACTCGCCGTCCATCTGGGTGAAGTCCTTGAGATGGAGCGTGACCTTGCCCTGCAGGCCGAGCCGCTCGACCTTCTCGCGGGCCAGCGCCAGCTGCTCCTCGGCCAGCGTCACGCCATGCGCCTCGACGCCGTAATGCTGCGCGGCATGGCAGACCAGCGCGCCCCAGCCGCAACCGATGTCGAGCAGCCGGTCGCCGGGTTTCAGGCGCAGCTTGCGGCAGATCATGTCGAGCTTGTCGCGCTGGGCCCGCTCCAGATCGCGATGATCCTCGGTGAAGTAGGCGCAGGTGTAGACCATCTCCTCATCGAGGAAGAGCCGGTAGAAAGCGTTCGAGACGTCGTAATGATAGGCGATATTGGCCTTGTTGGTGGCGGGTGCGCCATCGCGGGCGATCGCGTCGCCCTTGAGATGGCCGACTGTGCTGGGCGCTGCGCCCGGTGCGAAGACGAAGCGGCGGAATACGTCGAGGACGGCGCCCTTGGAGATGGTGCGGGCGAGGCGGCCGACCTTGCCCTCGGGCCGTGCGCTGGCCAGATCGAAGATCGAGCCGTTGAGCAGCGCGATCCGGTCGGTCACATGCAGGTTGAGCAGCGTGTCGAGCCTGGGCTTGCGGACGAGGGCTGCCACAGCGCCGGAATCGTTGATGGCGATGGCAAGCCCGTCGGCGGGCCAGGCTGACGGGACATGGCTGCCGTCCCAGAGCCGGAAGCCGAGCTTGAGGCCGAGCTTCTGATGGGCCTCGGCGAGGAGCCGCCGCAGCGCGGCGAGGCGTTTCTGGTCGCTGTCCATGCTCTTACCATTGATACGCGGTCGCCACGTGTTTGGCGGGGCCAGGAGCGAATGGCAACCTGCGGGAGCGCGCGCGTCGCCCCCTTGGCGGGTCGGGGGCGCTGGTTTACCTTCATTCGTCAGTGAAACGAGCGAGGTGTACGGGATGGCGCGGCCGGCGGATGCGCGGAAGGACCAGGAACTCATCAGCATCCTGACCGCGAATGCACGGACCTCGCTGGCGGAAATCGCCAAGATGCTGGGTGTCTCGCGGGCGACGGTGCAGGGGAGGCTGGCGAGGCTCGAGCGCGAGGGCGTCATCGCCGGCTATACGACGATCATCGGCAAGGACCGGGAGCAGACGGCGTCCCTTTCCGCCGTGATCATGATCGAACTCGAGGTGAAGCAGCAGGGCAATGTCGTGGCGGCGCTGAAGAAACGGCCCGAGATCGTCCAATGCTACACGCTGAGCGGGCCTTTCGACCTGTTCGTCAAGATCCGTTGCACGACCTCGACGCATCTGGACGAGATCATCGACTGGATCGCGGAGATGGATGGCGTGCGTCGGACGACCTCTTCCATCCTGCTCGCCCGCAAATTCGAACGCTGATCGACTGCGGGCGATCAAGCCAGCAGGCGCCTATGGCGGCCGCCGAGCGCCATGCGCTCTGATGGTTTTGCTATGGAATCACGCATTTACCTTTATATTCATCTTATATCCCTCTGAATTTTGTCGTTTCGGCACTTTTTGCCGCCGCGAGGCTCCCGGATAACGGAAAGCCAGATTCGTGCGCGGTGGAGCCGCGGGACGGCAAAGGCCGGGGAGACAGACGATGAAGACGGAACGCAAGCGCATCGCGGTGCTGGGTGCGGGGCAGATCGGTGTGATCATTGCCGGAATGCTGGCCAGGCAAGGGCATGAGGTCACGCTCGCCGATGCTTCTGCCGAGCAGCTGGCTCTGGCCGCCGGGCAGGGCTTCGCCACCGAGACGGTCGATGCGGCCGATCTCGAGCGGCTGCGCGCCTTCCTGGCCGATCGCGACATCGTCGTCAGCGCCTGCCCCTATTTCCTCAACAAGGGCATCGCCCGCGTCGCGGTCGAGACCGGCACGCACTACTTCGACCTGACCGAAGATGTCGCGACGACCGCCTATATCAAGGAGATCGGGGCCGGAGCGAACGTCGCGCTGGTGCCGCAATGCGGGCTTGCGCCGGGCTTCATCTGCATCCTCGGCGCCGACATGGCGGCGCGCTTCGACACCGTGAAGACGATCAAGATGCGGGTCGGCGCGCTGCCGCTCTATCCGACCAACGCGCTGCGCTACAACGTCACCTGGTCGGTCGACGGGCTGATCAACGAGTACTGCAATCCGTGCGAGATCGTCTTCGACGGCAAGCCGATCCTGGTGCCGGCGCTCGAGGGGCTCGAGGGCGTGATGATCGACGGCGTCGCCTATGAGGCATTCAACACCTCGGGCGGGCTCGGCACGCTGACCGAGACGCTGGCCGGCAAGGTCCGCGACATGAGCTACAAGACGCTGCGCTATCCCGGCCATGCCGAGATCATGAAGCTCCTGCTGCGCGGCCTCGATCTCGCCGATGACAAGGAGACGATGCGGCGCATCCTGAAGCAGGCGGCGCCCTTCACCCGCAAGGACGTGGTCGTGATCTTCGTCACCGGCATCGGCGAGAAGGCCGGGCGCCTGGAGGAAGACAGCGTCGTGCTGCGCTATGACGGCAGCGAGGAGATGAGCGCGATCCAGCTCACCACCGCTGCCGGCTGCGTCGCGATGGTCGAGCTGTTCCTCGCGGGCAAGCTGCCGCAGGCCGGCTTCGTGCGGCAGGAGGATGCCTCGCTCGCCGACTTCCTCTCCACGCGCGCCGGCTCTCGCCTGGCGCGGGAAACCCGCAGCGACGACCAGGCGAAGCTCGTCCTCGTCGAGGAGGCCCGCGACGCGGCTTGATCGCGAGCGGGTTCCGGCCGATCAAGGCACGAGGGAGCCACGGCCACGCTGCCGGTGAGCCGAGCAGCGAAAGGATCATGCCATGGCCGGGCTTCAGCGCGCCTATCTGATCACCGGGGCCGCGAGCGGCATCGGGCGGGCGACCGCCCGCCTGATGGCCGCGCCTGGCGTCGGGCTGATGCTGCACACCCGCGCCAATGCGGCGGGGCTCGACGCGGTCGCCGCCCATGCCCGGGCGCAGGGGGCGAGCGTCGCGACCTGCCTCGGCGATCTCGGCGCGAATGGCGTGGCGGAACGGGCGGTCGAGACTGCCGCCGATGCCTTCGGCCGCCTCGACGCATTGGTCCCGGTTGCCGGTGCGGCCTATCGCGGCGGCGCGCTGGCCATGGCGGATGACGACCTGCGCCGGGTGATGGACGAGGCGGTGATCGCCTTCCTGCGGCTGGTGCGCAAGGCGCGCCCGCTGCTTGCCGCCGGTTCCGATGCGCGGGTGGTCGCGACGTCGTCCTTCACCGCGCATGTCCTGAGCCGCGACCTCGATGCCTTCGCGGCGACGGCGACGAGCCGGGCGGCGCTGGAAACGCTGGTCCGGCTTTTGTCCCGCGAGCTTGCCGCCGAGGGGATCACCGTGAACGCCGTCGCGCCCGGCCTGATCCGCAAGGATGAGGGGCGCGGCAGCAAGCTTTCGCCAGAGGCCATCGCCCGGATGGAGGGCCTGATCCCCCTCGGCCGGCGCGGCGGACCGGAGGAGGTCGCGGCTGTGATCGCCTTCCTGGCCTCTCCCGCCGCATCCTACGTCACCGGCCAGGTCTGGCATGTCGATGGCGGGATGAGCTGACGCCGGAGCGCGCCACCCGCGATTGACAGGCCGGGAGCCAGCCGCCCTACTACCGCAAGCCAAGCGGCTATACGGGGGCTATGATGATCTATGAAGAGCGCGACTATCGCATCAAGGCGGGCAAGCTCGCCGAGTTCGTGAAGATTTATGGCGAGCATGGGCTGCCGCTGCAAAAGGAGCATCTCGGCAGCTTCATCGCCTATTTCACCACCGAGATCGGCGAGCTGAACCATGTCGTCGCGCTCTGGGCCTATGACAGCCTCGATCAACGGGCCGCCAAGCGCAAGGCGATGCTCGCCGACCCGCGCTGGCAGGATTATCTCAAGCGCGTCGACGGGCTGATCGACATCCAGGACACGCGCATCCTGACCCCGGTTTCCTACTCGCCGCTGCAATGAGCGTGGCGATCTCGGCGGCGCCGGACGGCGCCTTCACTGCCCGGACGCCCGACGGCGCGGTGCTGCAGGCTTTCTCGGAGGGGGAGGGGCCCGCGCTGCTGCTGGTCAGCGGCCTCGGCGGAACGGCAGGCTTCTGGGCGGGCAATGCCACGACGCTGGCGCGCTCCTTCCGCGTCATCCGCTTCGACCAGCGCGGCATCGGGGCGAGCAGCCGCGGTACGGCGCCCTGCACGATCGACCAACTCGCGCGCGACTGCCTCGCGGTGCTCGATGCGGCGGGCGTCGAGCGTGCGGTGCTGCTCGGCCATTCGACCGGCGGCTGCATCGGCCAGGCGCTGGGGCGGATCGGGCCCGAGCGGCTCGACGGGCTGATCCTCAGCGCGACCTGGCTGAAGCAGAGTCGCTATCTCAGCGGCTTCTTCCAGGCCCGCCGGACCATGCTCGACGACAATCCGCAGGCCTATGCCGCGACCGCCGTGCTGATCGCCTATCCGCCGGCCTGGCTCGAGGCGAACTGGGCCGTCTACGAGGCCGCCCTGGCCACTGCGCCGTCCACGGCCGCAGAGTGCGCGGTGGTGCGGGAGCGGATCGATGGGCTGCTGTCCTTCGACGGCTCGGCGGAGATCGCCGCGCTGCCGATGCCCACGCTGGTCCTGGGCGCGCGCGACGACATGATCGTGCCTTCCTTCATGCAGGACCAACTGGCCACCGCGCTGCCGGGAGCCCGCAAGATTCTCCTCGACAGCGGCGGGCATTTCTTCCCGATCTCGCGGCCGGATGCCTTCACCGCCAAGATCGTCGAGTGGGTCGGAGAGCTCCGGTGACTCGGCATCGCGTCGTTCTGATCGGCTACGGCGCGATTGCCGCCGAGCTGGCGTCGGCGCTGCTGGCGGACGGAGAGCCGGGCTACGAGCTCGGCATCCTGCTGCGTCCGGGGTCACCGTCGCGGATGCGCGTGCCGGCTGTCACGACGGCCCTTTCCGGGCTGGACGAGGTCGCAGCCTTCGCGCCCGATCTGGTAATCGAGGCAGCCGGTCACGGGGCGGTGCGCGAGAGCGTGCCGGGCTGCCTCGGGCTTGGCCTGCCGGTACTGATCGCGTCGATCGGTGCGCTGCATGACGAGGCGTTCTTCGCGGCGCTGGTCGCGACCGCCCGGAAGGGCGGCGGGCGGCTGCTGCTGGCGTCGGGCGCGCTCGGTGGGCTGGACTATATCCGTGCGGCCCGCCATGCGCGGCAGCTCTCGCTGCGCTATGAATCGCGCAAGCCGCCGGCCGCCTGGAGCGCGGAACTTCAGCGGCTCGGCCATGATCCGGCGGCGCTGCCGGAGCCGGTCACGCTGTTTTCGGGAACGGCGCGGGAGGCGGCGGCGCTCTATCCGCAAAATCTCAATGTCGCGGCGGCGCTGGCTCTCGCCGGGCCGGGTTTTGATGCGACCGGCGTCGATGTCGTCTGCGACCCGCAGGCCGACGGCAACATGCATGTGGTCAAGGCCACCAGCGAGTTCGGGACGATGTCGCTGACCATCGCGAACCGGCCGTCGCCCGGCAATCCGAAAACGTCATGGATCGTCGGACAGGCGTTGTTGGCGGCGGTCGAGCAGCATTTCTCGCCGGTGGTGATGCTCTGAGCGCACCGGCGCCGGCCTGTATCGTTCAGGCTGGCGCCGCTTCCGCGCGACATAGAGGATCTAGCATCGGCTTTTCCCGAAAACCGCATGCCACTTCTCGGGCCGATGCCCTATTTCCTACCGGCGCTGACGAAGTTGCGCAGCTCCGGGGTCTGCGGGTTTCCGAAGACATCCTGCGACGGGCCGCTCTCCCAGATCTTGCCCTGGTGCATGAAGACGGTCGTGCTCGCGACGTTGCGGGCGAAGCTCATCTCATGCGTCACCAGCAGCATGGTCATGCCGTCCTTGGCGAGCTTCTCCATGACGAGGAGCACCTCGCCGGTCAGCTCCGGGTCGAGCGCCGAGGTGACCTCGTCGAACAGCATCACCTTCGGCTGCATCGCAAGCGAGCGAGCGATGGCGACGCGCTGCTGCTGGCCGCCCGAGAGGTTGTCGGGATAGCTGTCGAACTTCTCTGAAAGGCCGACCTGGGCCAGCACCTCGCGGGCGAGCTTCTCGGCCTGGGCCTGCGGCACGTTCTGCGTGATACGCGGCGAGAGCATGATGTTCTGGCCCACCGTGAGATGGGGGAACAGGTTGTAGCTCTGGAAGACGATGCCGACGTCCTTGCGGAGCTCGCGCAGCTTCTTCTGGTCCTGGTCGACGACATGGCCGGCGACCTCGATGCGGCCGGAATTGATGGCTTCCAGCCCGTTGATGCAGCGCAGCAGCGTGCTCTTGCCGGAGCCCGAGCGGCCGATGAGCGCGACCACCTGGCCCGACTCGACGTTGAGGGAAACGCCCTTCAGGACCTCGAGCTGGCCGAAGCGCTTGTGGACGTCGTCAATGAGAACGGCTGGCATTCATCACCTTTTCGAGATGGCGGCTGAGCCGGGACAGCGGGAAGCAGATCGCGAAATAGATCACCGCCACCAGCGAGAAGACCTGGAAGGCCTGGAAGGTCGCATTGTTGACGAGCTGCCCGGCGCGGGAGAGCTCGACGAAGCCGACGACCGAGACGATCGAGGTGTTCTTGACCAGCTGGACGAGGAACCCGACCGTCGGCGGCAGCGAGATGCGGATCGCCTGCGGCAGGATGACATAGCGATAGGTCTGCGCCGGCGAATGGGCGAGCGAGGACGAGGCCTCCCATTGCTGGAAGGGCACGGATTCGATCGAGCCGCGCCAGATCTCGGCGAGATAGGCCGAGACGTAGACGGCGAGCGAGGCCGAGGCCGCGAAGAAGGGCGGCAGCTCGATGCCGATGATCGAGAGCCCGTAATAGCTCATGAACAGCACCATGAGCACGGGAATGGACTGGATCACCAGAATGTAGGTGGCGGCGAAATTCCGGACCAGCTTGATCCGCGACAGGCGCATGATCGCGAACGCGCCGCCGATGATGCTGCCGATGGCGAAGGAAATCACCGTGAGCAGCAGGGTCCAGCCGGCTGCACGGAAGATGAACATGGCCTCTGGCCAACCGAAGGTCTGCATCAGGCGGCCTCCGCCTTGGCGTCGAGCCGGGAGAGGCCCGAGACCTGCGGGAACAGCTTGCGGCCGAGCCAGAGCAGGAAGACCTTCAGCGACAGCGCCATCACCAGATAGACGGCGGTGACGATGATGTAGGTCTCGAAGCTGCGGAAGGTGCGCTGCTCGACGATGGCCGCGGCGCCCGACAGTTCCTGAACGGAGATGAAGGAGCAGATCGAGGAGGCGAGCATCATCAGCACGAACTGGCTCGACAGCGCCGGCCAGACACGCGCGAAGGCGGGCTGCAGCACGACATACTGGAAGACCTGGCGGCGCGAGAGCGCAAGCGAGACGCCGGCTTCGAACTGCGACCTGTGGATGGACTCGACGCCGGCGCGGATGATCTCGGTCGAATAGGCGCCGAGGTTCAGCGTCATGGTCAGCAGCGCCGCCTCGACGCCGGACATCCGGATGCCGAGCAGCGGCAGGCCGAAGAAGATCATGAAGAGCTGGATCAGGAAGGGCGTGTTCCGCATCAGCTCGACATAGGCGTCGACGACGATGCCGGCCCAACGCCCGGCCAAAGTGCGCAGCGCAACGAGCAATACCGCGAGCGAGCAGCCGAGCACGATCGCGCTGGCCGAAAGCCAGATCGTCAACCAGATCCCACTCAGGATCAGGTCCGATTCAGCTAGGACGGGGTCGAACTGCAAGGAGGTCTCCTCCCCAAGTCAGGGGCACGCAGGGGCCCGGGCGGCACAGGGCTGACAAGCATGCCCGAAGCCAGGGTGAGAATGCCGGCACGGCGCGCGTTCGCCCCATGCCGGCCTGTTGCGTGTTATCAGAAGACGGGCAGCTGCGGCAGCGGGCCGCCGACCCACTTCTCGGAAACGGCGTTCAGCTCGCCGTTCTGCTTGATGTAGTAGATCACGTTGTTGAGCCACTGCTTCAGCTCATAGGCGTCCTTGCGGACGGTCATCGAATTCGGCTGCATGCCGAAGAAGAACTTGACCTCGGTCTCGGTCTCGCCGCGCGCCTTGATGGCGGCGTTGGCCTGGGCGTCGGGGCCGGCGATGGCCTCGACCTGGCCGGAGAAGAGCGCCTGCATCGTGGTCGAATCGTCCTCGAAGCGCAGGATGGTGAGGTTCAGCTCCTTCTCGCGGTTGACGAATTCGCGCTCGACGCTGGAGCCGCGATTGACGCCGACCTTCTTGCCCTTGAGATCGGCCCAATCCTTGATGGCCGTGCCCTTCTTGGCATAGATGCCCATCTGGAAGGCGCTGTAGGGGATGGTGAACATCACCGCCTTGGCGCGCTCCGGGGTCGGGGCGAGCGTCGCGACGAGGAAGTCGACCTTGTTGGCCTCGAGCGCCGGAATGCGCGAGGGCGGGGTCAGCTGCACGACCTCGACCGGCAGGCCGATATACTTGCCGACGAGCGCGGCGACGTCGGCGTCATAGCCGATGGCGTTGCCGGTGGAATCGACGGAGCCGTAGGGCGGGGCGCCGATCAGCACGCCGATGCGGACTTTGCCGCGCTTGGTGATGTCGGCCATCGTCTGGGCGGAGGCCTGGCTGGCGGCGAGCATGCCGGCGCCGAGCGCGAGCAGCGTTCCTGCGATCTTGAGATGCTTCATCAGGTTCATGGTGCCGTTTCCTCGGTTTGGCGTCTGGTCATGTGTTGTTGCTCCGGCTTCGTTTGGCCGGTTTGCCGGCGGGCAGACGCTAGACGCGTCCTTCCCGCACCACGTTGGTGAGCGCGGTGCCGGAAAAGCACCGCTTGATATTGTCCGCCATGGTCTGTTGCCGGCGGCGGATGGTGCCGCTGGTCCAGCCTGACATGTGCGGTGTCATTAAAACGTTTGAAAGCTCATGGAAAGCCAGTTTAGAGGGCAAAGTACTCGGCTGGGCAGCCTGTGGATAGCGATACCAAGTATCGATGACGGCGCCGCCGATCCGACGGGCCTGGAGGGCTTCGAACAGGGCGGCCTCGTCGATGGTCGGTCCGCGGCCGACATTCACGATCACGGCATCGGGCTTCATCGCGGCAAGCTCCGCGGCACCGATGATTCCGGTGGTGTCCGGGGTGAGGGGGACCGAGACGACCACCGCATCGACCGAACCGCAGAACTCGGCCAGCTTGTCGAGCGTGAAGGAGCGGTCGACGAGCTCAGAGGTCGCGACCGGGCTGCGGTTGGCGACATGGACGTTCATCTCGAAGGCCTTGGCGCGGCGGGCGATCGCCTTGCCGATATGGCCGAAGCCGAGCAGGCCGATGGTCTTGCCGGCGATCTCGCCATGGACGCGATCGGGCGAGCCGGCCCAATAGGCCCAATCGCCCTGGCGCAGCCTGGCATCGGCATCCGCCAGGGGGATGGCGCGGGAGAGCAGCGCGCTCATGACGTATTCGGCGATGGCCTGCTCATGGCCGAAGCAGTTGCAGACGCTGGCGCCCGCCGGCAGCAGCGCGAGATCGACCGAGTCATAGCCCGCGCCGGGGACATGGAAGAGCTTCAGCCCTTCCGGGCGCGGCAGGCCGGCATCGAACTTCACGCCGATGATCGCCTCGGCCTGCGCATAGGCCTGTCGATCCTCCTCCGTACCCAGGGCGTCCGGCAGGATGCGGATGTCGGCCGCGTCGCCGACGAGATCGGCGAATCCCTGGCTGAAGGAGGCGGCGTTTTCGCCGTGGAAGATGATGCGCATGGCTGGCTTCTCGTTGAAACGGGCGATCAGGCGCTCAGCAGCGGCTGGACGCCGCAATCGAGCAGGGACGGGTCGATCCTCGCCTCCATCTCGTCGAACATGGCGTCGACGAAGGCGATGAGGGCGTCGGAGGCGGCGACCGCACGGTCGGGATGGCGGGTCGCGACCGCGTTCAGCACGGCGAGGTGATGGTCGATGGTGCCGGCGAGGTTCGGCGCGCGGGCCATATGGCTGTGATAGATGAAGCCGATGCGGCGGAAGAGCGTGTGGAGCGGCCGCAAAGTATGCTCCAGGAAGGGCTCGCCGGCCGCCGCCAGCACCATCTGGTCGATGCGGCGGTCGAGCTGGTTGAACTCGGCGAGCGCCAGCCCGTCGCGTCGCTCGCGCAGCAGGCGCTCGACATGCAGCATCTGGTTGCGATGGGAGGGGCCTGCGCGTTCGGCGGCGAGGCGGATGACGAAGCGCTCGATGTCGCGGCGCAGATGCAGCAGCACGCGCTCACGGGCGAGGTCGATCGGCGCGATCTGCAGGCCGTGCCGCGGGCGGATAACGATCAACGTGTCGGCGGCGAGGCGGTTGACGGCGTGGTGGACCGGCGTGCGGCCGAGGCCGGTGACGTCCTGCAGATCCTGCATCGCCAGGAGGCGGCCGGGCGCCAGCTCGCAGCGGACGAGCAACTCCTCGATGCGCTCATAAGCGAGATCGAACAGGTTGACGCGGTTGCGGCGGGCGGGCTGCTCTATCTCGGCGAGGCGCGGACGGTCGAGAGGTTCCGCACCCACGGGCTCGGCGGTGCCGCTCTTCGACGTCGAGCTCTCGGCTATGCCAGCCTTGGCCATGCGTTCCTTGCCCTGTCCGGTCGCTTCTCTCAGCCGGAACTCGTTCGAGCGGTCCCGGTCCGAAGGAGACACTAAACATGTTGTGATATTTTACAAGCGCTCCTATGGTCATCACCATCCGGCCGGTGCGATGCCATGAGGCAAGGCTCGCCGGACCAGCAACCACAGCGCCCCACGGTCGAAACGACCGGAAAGGGCGCGCGCCGCCAGGGAGGCAGGCCGTGAAGATCACCGCGATCGAAACGATGCGGACGGACGAGTTCGCCAATGTGCTCTGGGTCAGGGTCCACACCGATGCCGGGATCATCGGCTTGGGCGAGACCTTCTATGGTGCCGGTGCCGTCGAGGCGCATCTGCACGACACGCTCGCCATGCGGCTGCTCGGCAAGAACCCGCTGCATATCGAGGCGCTGCATCGCGAGATGACCAACCTGCCGATGGCGCAGGCCTCGACCGGGGTCGAGTCGCGCGCGACCTCGGCGGTCGACATCGCGCTCTGGGACGTCTTCGGCAAGGTCTGCGGCCAGCCGGTGCACCAGATGCTCGGCGGTCTCTGCCGCGATCGGCAGCGCATCTACAACACCTGCGCCGGCTACAATTATGTCCGCTCGCACAACATCAAGCCGGTCTCGACCTGGAATCTGGGCGCGAGCGAAGGCCCCTATGAGGATCTCGGCGGCTTCATGAACCGGGCCGATGCGGTGGCCGAGAGTCTGCTCGAGAGCGGCATCACGGCGATGAAGATCTGGCCGTTCGATCCCGCCGCGATCGAGAACCACGGCATGTTCATCACGCCGGAGCAGATGCGCAAGGCCTGCGAGCCCTTCGAAAAGATCCGCAAGGCCGTCGGCGACAGAATAGAGATCATGGTCGAGTTCCACTCGCTCTGGAACCTGCCGACCGCGATCAAGATCGCCCGCGTGCTCGAGCAGTACGAGCCGACCTGGTACGAGGATCCGATCCGGATGAACTCGCCGCAGGCGCTGGGCGAATTCGCGCGCTCGACCACGGTCTCGGTCTGCGCCAGCGAGACGCTGGGCTCCCGCTTCCCCTACAAGGACATGCTCGACCGCGACGCGATGCACATCGTCATGGCCGATCTCTGCTGGACCGGCGGCCTGACCGAGGGCCGCAAGATCGCGGCGATGGCCGACACCTATCACCGCCCCTTCGCGCCGCATGACTGCATCGGCCCGGTCGGCTTCATCGCGGCGATCCACGCCTCGTTCAGCCAGCCCAACACGCTGATTCAGGAATCGGTGCGCGCCTTCTACACCGGCTGGTACAACGAACTCGTCACGACGATGCCGGTGATCAAGGACGGCTATGTCCTGCCGATGGAAGGGCCGGGGCTCGGCGTCGAGCTGCTGCCGGCGGTGTTCGAGCGCTCGGACCTGACCGTCCGCCGCTCCAGCCTGTGAGGATGACGATGACCAATCCGCTCTTCGACCTCTCGGGCAAGACCGCCCTCGTCACCGGCTCCTCGCGCGGCCTCGGCCGCGCCATGGCGGAAGGGCTCGCCGATGCCGGCGCGCGCATCCTGATCAACGGCACCGACCCGGTGCGCGTCGCGGAGGCCGTGTCGCAGTTCCACGAGGCCGGCCACGCGGCCGAACCCGCCGCCTTCGACGTGACCTCGGAGGACGCGATCGTGAAGGCCTTCGAGGCCTTCGACGCGGCCGGCATCGCGGTCGACATCCTGGTCAACAATGCCGGCATCCAGTTCCGCAAGCCGATGGTCGAGCTCGCGACGGCCGATTGGCAGCGCGTGATCGACACCAACCTGACCTCGGCCTTCATGATCGGGCGCGAGGCGGCCAAGCGCATGATCGCGCGCGGGCATGGCAAGGTGATCAATATCGGCTCGCTGACCAGCGAGCTCGCCCGCGCCACCGTCGCGCCCTATACGGTCGCCAAGGGCGGCATCAAGATGCTGACCCGCGCAATGGCGGCGGAATGGGCCGAGGCCGGCATCCAGGCCAACGCCATCGGGCCGGGCTACATGATCACCGATATGAACCAGGCGCTGATCGAAAACCCGAGCTTCGACGCCTGGGTGAAGGGCCGCACGCCGGCGCGGCGCTGGGGCAAGCCGGGAGAGCTGATCGGCGCTGCCGTCTTCCTGGCCTCTCCCGCCTCGGACTACGTCAACGGCCAGATCATCTATGTCGACGGCGGGATGTCCGTGGTGCTGTAGGGGGCATCGGCGCTTCGGACCCCGCTGGTCCGACACGTAACCGCGCCGTCATCCCGGGGCAAGCCCGGGATGACGGCGCGGTTTTCGATACAACGCGGCGCGCGAGAGGGACTGACGGAAGCGCCCGGCGCTTCAGCGCGCGTGCAGGTGCGGAAACGCAAAAAGCGCCGGGAGGCCCGACGCTTGTGCAGTCTTCCATGATAAGCTGTCCTGGAGCGGGAGAAGGGATTCGAACCCTCGACCCCAACCTTGGCAAGGTTGTGCTCTACCCCTGAGCTACTCCCGCATCAGGACATGTCCGCGCCGTCTCCGCCGCGGTGGCCGGGTTATTGCCCCAAAGCCGCGCGCAGTGCAAGCGCCTAATTGCGCAAGCCGCCGCTTTTTCCACATGCCGTGGAAAACCGGGCCGCGAACAGCATTTTGCCCCTAAAACGGCGCTTGTGGCGCCCCGGCCGCGAGGTTACGCATTTGCCTGCATCGGGCGACGGCCTCAGTGCCCCGTCCGATCCCCGTCTTGCGGATTCCAGAGTCGAGGCTGATTCCACGCCCATGTCCGACACGCTCACGACCGCCGCCCCTCTGACACCCGACGAACTCTGCGCCTATCTCGCCGGCCAGGGCCTGGCATTCGAGCGCATCGACCATGACGCCGTCTTCACCGTGGCCGAATCCCACGGGCTGCGCGGCTCTTTGCCGGGGCTGCACACCAAGAACCTGTTCCTGAAGGACAAGAAGGGCCGGCTCTTCCTGGTCTCGGCGCGGGAGAATGCCCGCATCGACCTGAAGCGGCTGCACGAGACCATCGGCGCCAGCGGGCGGCTGTCCTTCTGCTCGGCCGAGACATTGATGGAGAAGCTCGGCGTCACCCCGGGTTCGGTGACGGCGTTCGCCGTCGTCAACGACCGGGCAGGGGCAGTGACGATGGTGCTCGACCGCAACCTCGCGACCGGCGAGCCGGTGAATTTCCATCCGCTCATCAATACCGCGACGCTGCGGATCGGCTATGAGGACATGCTGGCTTTCCTGCGCGGCGCCGGCCACGACCCGCTGATCGTCGCTTTGCCCATTCCTGACGATGGACAGAGCGGCTGATCCTCCCCATCTATGGTGCGGCCGCGGGCGGCGGCCCAACCGATCATTCTGTTATCTGAGCTCGACGAAGGACGACCCATGCTGGTCAATGGCGAGGCGGCCGAACAACCCGGCCTGATCAAGGACACCACCACCCAGGGCTTCCGGCAGGACGTCATCGCGGAATCGATGAAGCAGCCGGTGCTGGTCGATTTCTGGGCCCCCTGGTGCGGCCCCTGCAAGCAGCTGACGCCGGTGATCGAGAAGGTGGTCAAGGAGGCGCGCGGCAAGGTCAAGCTCGTCAAGATGAACATCGACGAGTTCCCGGATATCTCGGGCCAGCTCGGCATCCAGTCCATTCCCGCCGTGATCGCGTTCAAGCAGGGCCAGCCGATCGACGGCTTCATGGGCGCGCAGCCGGAGGGCCAGATCAAGGCCTTCATCGAGAAGCTCGTCGGCCCGATGGGGCCGGGCGAGACGGAGGAGCTGATCACGGCCGCCAAGGCCGCCGCCGAGGCCGGCGACGCCGCCGGGGCGAGTGAGCTCTATGCCGGCGTGCTCCAGCTCGAGCCCGACAATGTCGCGGCGATCGCGGGCCTCGCCCGGCTGCATCTCGACGTCGGCGACGTCGAGGGCGCGACCGGCATCCTCACCATGGTTCCCGAGGCGAAGGTTGCGGACCCGGCGATCGTCGCGGTCAAGGCCGCGATCGAGCTCGCCGCGCAGGCGGCTGCGCTCGGCGATACCGCGGAGCTCGAGGCCAAGGTCGTGGCCAATCCGAAGGATCATCAGGCCCGCTTCGACCTGGCGCTGGCGCTGAATGCGCGTGAGCGCCGCGAGGAGGCGGTCGACCATCTGATCGCCATCATCAAGGCCGATCGCACATGGAACGACGATGGGGCGCGCAAGCAGCTGCTGCAGCTCTTCGAGGCCTGGGGGCCCATGGACGAGCACACCATCGCGGGAAGGCGCAAGCTTTCGGCGCTGCTGTTCTCCTGAGCCAAGCCAGATAGACAGAGAGACAGCCGATGAGCATGAACGCCGTCTACAAGGGGCCCGAGGATTGCCCGTCGGTGATCCCGGTCTTCCCATTGGGAGGCGCCCTGCTGCTGCCGCGCGGGCAGATGCCGCTCAACATCTTCGAGCCGCGCTACATCGCCATGATCGATGACGCGATCCGGACGGAACGCGTCATCGGCATCATCCAGCCGGAGCCGGAGAACGGCAAGCAGACGGCGACGCCGCCGCTGCTCGGGGTCGGCTGCCTCGGCCGGATCACGCAGTTCGCCGAGACGGGCGACGACCGCTACATCCTGACGCTGACCGGCATCGCCCGCTTCCGCGTCGAGGAGGAGCTTTCGGTGACGACGGCGTATCGCCAGTGCCGCGTCTCCTATGATGCGTTCGTCACCGATTTCACGGCGCGCGCCGGCGAGGACGAGGTCGACCGCGCCGGGCTGCTCAAGGCGCTGCGGGCCTTCGCCAAGGCGAGCGACCTCAAGATCGACTGGAAGGGCGTCAACCAGGCGCCGAACGAGGCGCTGGTCAACGCGCTCTCGATGATGTGCCCCTTCGGGCCGCGCGAGAAGCAGGCGCTGCTGGAGGCGCCGGACCTGCGCAGCCGGGCCGAGGTGTTGGTCGCGATCACCGAGATCGAGCTGGCGCGCGGCGGCGGCGATCCGGAGACGACGCTGCAGTGAGCCGGCCTCTCGCGAGCGCGCCGGCTTTGCGAGGCGGCTACCCCCCCCGGCGCGCGGTTACGGCGTGGCTGTTCTTCGACTGGTCCGCGCAACCCTTCTTCACGCTGATCACCACCTTCGTCTTCGCGCCGTTCTTCGCATCCGCGCTAGCGTCCGACCCGGCGCAGGGGCAGGCGCTCTGGGGCTATGCCACCGGCTTCGCCGGCCTGTGCATCGCGCTGCTCTCGCCCCTGCTCGGCGGCATCGCCGACCGGACGGGGCCGCGCAAGCCGTGGATCGCGGTGTTCGGCGCGCTGCTGGTGCTGGGCTCGGGCGCGCTGTGGTTCGCCGTGCCGGGCTCGCCTTGGGCCGTGCCGATCGCGTTGACCGGCTTCGTGCTGGCGACGATCGGCGCCGAATTCGCCACCACCTTCAACAATGCGATGATGACGCGCCTCGTGCCGCCGGAACGTCTCGGCTGGCTCTCGGGCACGGGCTGGGCCATCGGCTATCTCGGCGGGCTCCTCTCGCTCGCGATCACGCTGGCGCTGCTGGCCGCCGACCCGCATAGCGGCAAGACGCTGGCGGGGCTGACGCCCCTCTTCGGCCTCGATGCGGCCACGCGGGAAGGGGACCGGTTCTCCGGGCCGCTGACGGCGCTGTGGTTCGTGATCTTCGTCACGCCGATGTTCCTGCTGACGCCCGATTCGGCGCGCACCGGCATGCGGCTCGGCGAGGCCGCGCGCGGCGGCGTCGGCCGGCTGAAGGCGACGCTGGCCGAACTGCCTAAGCTTCCCTCGCTCGGGCGCTTCCTGCTCGCCAACATGATCTATCAGGACGCGCTGGTGGCGCTGTTCGCCTTCGGCGGCATCTATGCGGCCGGGGTGTTTGGCTGGCAGACGATCGAGCTCGGGGTCTTCGGCATCCTGCTGACGGTGACCGGCACGCTCGGCGCCTGGCTCGGCGGCCGGATCGACGATGCGATCGGCGGCAAGGCCGTGATCCTGGGGGCGATCGCCTGCCTGCTGTTCGCCTGTTTCGGCATCCTCTCGCTGGGGCCGGACCGCATCCTGTTCGTGATCGAGGCCGTGCCGCCCGCGCCCGGCGACGGGCTCTTCGCCTCGCTGCCGGAGAAGGTCTATCTGGGCTTAGGGTTGTTGATCGGCCTCGTCGCCGGGCCGTTGCAGGCCTCGTCGCGCAGCCTGATGGCGCGGCTCGCCCCGCCCGAGCGCATCGGCGAGTTCTTCGGGCTGTTCGCGCTGTCGGGCAAGGTGACGTCGTTCCTCGGGCCGACGCTGGTGGCGCTGGCGACGACGATCTTCGCCAGCCAGAGGGCCGGCCTCGCGGTGCTGGTCGTGTTCTTCCTGGCCGGGGCGGCGCTGATCGCGGGTGTGAAGGAGACACGGGCGCCGTAGCGCCCGTTCAACCTCATCGTCATGCTCGGGCTTGTCCCGAGCATCCACGTCTTGAACACGACATTTGACCAGCGAAGACGTGGATGGTCGCCACAAGGGCGACCATGACGGTATCGCGCGTGCTCAGCGAACCAGGATGTTTTTGAACTGCCAGGGGTCGCTCGTGTCGATGTCCTCGGGGAAGAGCCCCGGGCGGCCATCGAGCGGGGTCCAGTCGGTGTAGTAGCCCTTCACCGGCCCAAGATAGGGCATCTGGATCTCGAGGCAGCGGTCGAGATCCATCTCCTCGACCTCGACGATGCCGGCGGTCGGGTTCTCCAGCGCCCAGACCATGCCGGCGAGCACGGCCGAGGTGACCTGCAGACCGGTCGCGGTCTGGTAGGGCGCGAGCTTGCGGGTTTCCTCGGTCGAAAGCTGGGATCCGAACCAGTAGGCGCCCTTGTCGTGGCCGTAAAGCAGCACGCCGAGCTCGTCGATGCCGTCGACGACCTCGTCCTCCTCCAGGATGTGGTGCTCCTCCTGCGGGCGGCCAGCATTGCCGAACATCTCGTGCAGCGAAAGCACCGCGTCGTTGGCCGGGTGATAGGCATAGTGGCAGGTCGGCCGGAAGACGGCCTTGCCGCTCTCGTCGCGCACGGTGAAGTAGTCGGCGATCGAGATCGACTCGTTATGCGTCACCAGGAAGCCGTATTGCGGGCCCGGCGTCGGGCACCAGCTGCGCACCTTGGTCTCGGCACCGGGCTGCATCAGGTAGATCGCCGCCTGCGAGCCGGTCTCATGGGTGCGGGCGTTCTCCGGCATCCACTTCTCATGGGTGCCCCAGCCGAGCTCGGCCGGCTGGACGCCCTCGGAGATGAAGCCCTCGACCGACCAGGTGTTGACGAAGACGCCCGGTGGCTTGGGGTTCTTCGAGCGCTGGGTGTCGCGCTCGGCGATGTGGATGCCCTTGACGCCGACCTGCTTCATCAGGGCGGCCCATTCCTCGCGGGTCTTCGGCTGCGGCACGTTCAGGCGCATGTCGGCGGCGACGTTGAGCAGCGCCTTCTTGGCGAGCCAGGAGGCCATGCCCGGATTGGCGCCACAGCAGGAGACGGCGGTCGTCGAGCCCGCGGGACGCGCGCGCTTGGCGGCCAGCGTCATCTCGCGCAGCGCATAGTTCGAGCGCTCGCCGGGGCCCTTGGTCTCGTCGAAATAGAAGCCGAGCCAGGGCTCGTTGACCGTGTCGATATAGAGCGCGCCGAGGCTGGAGCAGAACTCCATGATGTCGCGCGAGCCGGTGTCGCAGGAGAGGTTGACGCAGAAGCCCTGGCCGCCGCCGGCGGTCAGCAGCGGCTCGAGCATCGTCTTGTAGTTGTCGATGGTGATCGCTTCCTGGATGAAGCGGATGCCGCGCTCGTCGAGGAGGTGGCGGTTCTGGTCGTCGGGAGCGATGACGACGAAACGGCTCTTGTCGAACTTCAGATGCCGCTCGATCATGGGCAGCGTGCCGCGGCCGATCGAGCCGAAGCCGATCATCACGATCGGGCCGGTGATCTCGCCGTAGACGGGCCAATTCGTCATTCTTCCAAACTCCTGCGGTTTCAAGGTTCAGAGCATTGCTTCTGCGAAAGACCGGTCGCCATTTTTCGCGCAAGGCTCAGGGGGAAAGGGTTTCAAAGCTCGTATGGGCGCAAAATCGCGCCGTCAATCGCGGGGGCTTGTGTCCCAGGCGGTGAACCGCATGGAAGAAGCCTCGCGATGACGGCGCGATGACAGCGCGCGAAGGAGGGTCAGGCAGCCTGCGCCATCTCGGCCAGATCGAGGGCGGCCGGGATGGGAGCGCCGCTGGCGACGAGCACGCCGTTCGCGCCCGAAAGCGCGCCGTCGCGCAGCTCGATGGCCAGGAAGCGCGCGCGCTCGACAGGGCCGGGCATGGCGAGGTCACGGGTCAGCTCCGGCGAGAAGCCGAAGCGCTCGTAATAGGCGGCGTCGCCGACCAGGATGACGGCGCCGTGCCCACGGCAGGCGGCGCGCCAGAGCGCCTCGCGCATCATCGCACGGCCGAGGCCCTCGCCCTGGAGCTCCGGCGAGACCGCGAGCGGGCCGAGCAGCAGGGCAGGGCGGCCGCCGGCCTCGACATGCCAGAGCCGGACGGTGCCGACGACGGCGCCGTCGCGCTCGGCGGTCAGCGCCAGGCCCTGCGCCGGCAGGCGGCCCTCGCGCAGGCGCTCGCTCGACTTCGCGCTGCGGCGCTCGCCCAGGCAGCGGTCGAGCAGGGCCTCGCGGGCGGGGATGTCGGCAACGGCTTCGTCGCGGATCGTGATCATGACGCACCTCCGGCCGGAGCGCCCATCCTCATGGACCTACCCGGCGCCGCGCACGCGCGCGGCCACAATGGAACGATGTGGGGAAGAGGGGTCCGGCGGGAGCCACGTCCGCGCGCTCCGTTCTGGAGACGCGGACGCTCCGCCCGGTTTCCCGGGCGGCCTGCCTTGCGACAGGGCGCTTCGCCGGACCCTATAAGCAGGGGCGGCGCGGGCCGCCCCGTCAAGACGTCAGATGACGTACTGCTTCAGCGGCGGGAAGCCGTTGAAGGCGACGGCCGAGTAGGTCGTCGTATAGGCGCCGGTGCCCTCGATCAGCAGCTTGTCGCCGATCTCCAGGCTGAACGGCAGCATGTACGGGGTCTTCTCGTACATGACGTCGACCGAATCGCAGGTCGGGCCGGCCAGGATGCAGGGCACGGTCGCGTCGCCGTCCCGCGTCGAGCGGATCGGGTAGCGGATCGCCTCGTCCATGGTCTCGGCCAGGCCGTTGAACTTGCCGATGTCGAGATAGACCCAGGCGACGTCGTCGCTCTCGGCCTTCTTCGAGATCAGCACGACCTCGGTCTCGATCAGGCCGGCATTGCCGACCATGCCGCGACCCGGCTCGATGATCGTCTCGGGCAGCTGGTTGCCGAAATGCTTCGACAGCGCCTGGAAGATCGCGTCGCCATAGGACGGCACGCCCGGGATCGGCTTCAGGTAGCGCGCCGGGAAGCCGCCGCCGAGGTTGACCATCGACAGCGACAGACCGCGGGTGGCGCACTCCTTGAACACCGCCGAGGCCGAGGCCAGAGCGGAATCCCAAGCGTTCACATTGGCCTGCTGCGAGCCGACATGGAACGAGATGCCATAGGCCTGCAAGCCGAGGCGATGGCCGTGCTCGAGCACGTCCGCGGCCATTTCGGGCACGCAGCCGAACTTGCGCGAGAGCGGCCAGTCGGCGCCGGCACCGTCGCAGAGGATGCGGCAGAAGATGCGCGCGTCCTTCGCAGCGGTCTTGTCGGCGGAACGGGCGACCTTCTCGACCTCGGCCACGCAGTCGACGGCGAAGAGGCGCACGCCGAGCTCCATGGCGCGGACGACGTCGCGCTCCTTCTTGATGGTGTTGCCGAAGGAGATGCGGTCCGCGGTGGCGCCGGCGGCGAGCGCGAGCTCGATCTCGACGACCGAGGCGCAGTCGAAGCAGGAGCCGAGCTTGGCCAGCAGCGCGAGCACTTCCGGAGCCGGGTTCGCCTTCACCGCATAGAAGACGCGGGTGTCCGGCAGCGCCCGGGAGAAGGCGCGATAATTGTCCTGCACGACATCAAGGTCGATGACGACGCAGGGCCCATCCTCACGGCGGGTGCGCAGAAATTCACGGATGCGGTCGGTCATGAGACGCGACTCCCCTTCGGCGCAAGCGGCGCCGATGCGATGTAAAGTGCCGGAAGAGACGTTCGCGGGCCGCGGCGCGATGGAGACGCCGAGGACAGCGGACGAAACGTCCGAACCCGAAACACCGTTCGATTGGGGAAAACCCCGCACGGCCGGCAATGAAGGACAAGCCTCTTCGGTGCCGGCCTGTGGAAAGCCGGCGAGACCAAAAAAGCCCGCTCCGTCGTTGCTTTAAGCTGCGTCCCCCGTGGAGATTCGGGGTTCGCCGGTTTTGCCTCCGGCTGCCGGTCTGTGTCGGGGAACGGCTCTCTTGCGAGATCCGGGAAGCGTGATTTGAGGGATGTCCATCCCCTCCATCCGTCTTCCAATCCCCTGGCGGCTGTCCGGCCTCTTGTCCGGATGCCCACCGACCAGCACGCGGCCACAGGCACGTGCGAATTGGGTGAACGCGATATACGGACGATGACCCCGGGGTTCAAGTTTTTTCTGACGGCCGGGCGTGGATTTTTTGACGAACGCGTCCGGCCCGGCCGCCTTGGGTCATGCTGCGGCTTGGCGCGGTGCCGCTATTCCCGCGCCTCGGCGAAGCGGATGCGGTTTCCGAACGGGTCCGGCACTTCGAGCGTGCGTCCGCCGGGGCCGTCTTCCTGTATGCCGGGCTTGGAATAGGCGTAGCGCTTGCTGATGAGCTCAGCCCGAAAGGCGTCGACGCCGTTCATCCTGACGTAAGCCGTGGAGCCGGGGCTGGCGTCGCCATGATGTTCGGAGAGGTGGAGCGTCAGGCCCGAGCGCGAGACCTGCATGTAGATCGGGAAGTTCGGGCCGAAGCGGTGCTCCCAATCCAGGGTGAAGCCGAGGAAGTCGAGATAGAATTCCCGGGCCTTCTCGACATCGAAGATCCGCATGATGGGGATCGCCTGCTGCAGGCTGACGCCGTCGTATGCGATCTTCGCGCCGCCGGGGCCGTCGAGGTATTCGCCGAAACTGGCGCTGGCGGTGTTCCAGTCGGCATAGCCGAACTGCCGCGCCACGATCTCCAGGGTTTCGGAATGGGTCAGGTCGATCTGCCGGGTGGCCATCGCCTCGCGCAAGGTCCTGGCCATCAGCTTCGCATCGCGAAAGCTACGCATTGTCGTGATCCTTCTCGTGGCGGACGAAACGATCAGGGCTCGCATTGCTGATTGCCGTCCACCGACACGATCGGGATCGGGACATCGCCTCTGGATGCATTCACCAAACCCTTGCGGGCGCGAGCGGCGGGCTGCATCCGGCCCGGATGCGACACTAGGAAGCGGACGAGGAGGCTGTCAACGACCGCCCACGGCCGCCCAGCCCATCCGCCGGCCCCGCGAAGGCGCGCCGCTGCCCTAGACCGGCCCCAATTCCTCGCCTAGGTCACTGGCAGGCCAGCCTTTCACGAGCCGCCGCCCGGCGGCTCGACGAGATCACGGAACGATCATGACCATCACTGACCGCCGCCGCGTCCTGGCGGGGCTTTCAGCCGCGCTCAGCCTCTCGACGGCCCCGACCGTTCTCCTCGCCCAGCAGCCCGAGGCGACGCGGCCGGAGCCCGCGCCCGAGCCGCCGCAGCCGCGCTTCGGCTTCGACGACGTGGTGCGGCGCGCCCGCGAGATCGCCGCCGTTCCCTATGAGCCGGGCCCGAACCTGCCGGAGCCGCTGTCGCGGCTCGATTTCGATTCCTGGCGCGACATCCGCTTCCGCTCCGACAAGGCGCTGCTGGCCCAGAACGGCAGCCCGTTTCGGATGCAGATGTTCCATCCCGGCTTCCTGTTCACCCGCCCCATCGTTGTGAACATCGTGCGCGACGGTGTGGCGACGCCGGTGCCCTATGCCGCGAACCTGTTCGACTATGGCCGCGTCAAGTTCGAGAAGCCGCTTTCGGTCAATCTGGGTTTCGCCGGCTTCCGGCTGCATTACCCGCTCAACGATCCGCGCATCTATGACGAGCTGATCTCGTTCATCGGTGCCAGCTATTTCCGGGTGCTCGGCCGCGAGCAGCGCTACGGCCTCTCTGCGCGTGGCCTCGCCATCGGCGCCGGCCTGCCGGGCGGCGAGGAATTCCCGATGTTCCGTGAGTTCTGGGTCGAGGCACCGACGTCCAATGCCGAGCGCGTCGTCATCCACGCGCTGCTGGATTCGCCCTCGGTCTCGGGGGCCTACCGCTTCCATATCTATCCGGACGTCGATGCGGTCGTCGATGTTCGCGCCACCTTGTTCCCGCGCAAGCCGATCGAGAAGCTCGGGCTCGCGCCGCTGACCTCGATGTTCTTCACCGGCGAGAACGATCGGCGCTTCCATGAGGATTTCCGCATGGAACTGCATGATTCGGACGGGCTGATGATCCATTCCGGCACCGGCGAATGGATCTGGCGGCCGCTGCGGAACCCGCGGCAGCAGGCCGTCTCCTCCTTCGTCGAGCGCAATGTCCGCGGCTTCGGGCTGATGCAGCGCGACCGCGTCTTCGAGCACTACCAGGACCTCGATCTCGCCTATGAGCTGCGGCCCTCCTACTGGATCGAGCCGCAGGGCGATTGGGGCGAAGGCTCCGTCGAGCTGATCGAGATTCCCACCACCGACGAGACCAACGACAACATCGTCGCGCTCTGGGCGCCGAAGACGCCGCTCGAGCCCGGGCGCGAATTCTCCTTCGGCTACAAGCTGACGGCAATGCTCGATTCCAACGACCTGCATCCGGGCGGGCGCATCATCAACACCTACCAGGCCCGGCCGAAGGCACTGGGCTCTGGCGAGCCGGTGCCACCGGGCGCACGGCGCTTCATCGTCGACTTCGCCGGTGGCGACCTCGACTACCATCTCAAGCAGCCGGAGAAGGTCGAGATCGTGCCCTCGATCGCCTACGGCCGGATCGACCGCGCCTTCATCGTGCCGAACCCGAAGACGGAGGGGTTCCGCGCCTTCATCGACATCGTCGTCGAACCCGGGCAAGTTGCCGAGATGCGCGCCTTCCTGAAGAGCGGCGAAAAGACGCTGACCGAAACCTGGAGCTATCCCTGGCGTTCTGACGCCTGACAGCCGGAGCGTCGTGCGCCCGGGCTCATTGCGGAGGAACAGGGATGGATCAGGTCATCGACAACCCGGCGGAGAACCGTTTCGAGCTGGCGCTGCCGGGCGGGATGGCGATTATCGCCTATCGCATCGATGGTGAGCGCATCGTGCTGATCCATACCGAGGTGCCCCAGGCGCTGGCGGGGCAGGGCGTCGGCTCGCGTCTCGCCAAGGGTGCGTTCGAACTGATCCGGACGAGCGGACGCAAGGCCGTGCCGCGCTGCGAGTTCGTGCAGGGCTGGCTCGCCAAGCATTCGGAATATGACGACCTGATCGACGGCTGAGGAATAGCATGGGCCTGCTCATCGACGGCCGCTGGCACGACCAGTGGTACGACACCGCCGAGAGCGGCGGCCGGTTTCAGCGCCAGGACAGCGCCTTCCGGAACTGGGTCACGCCCGACGGCTCGCCCGGTCCGAGCGGCCGCGGCGGTTTTGCCGCCGAGGCGGGGCGCTATCATCTCTATGTCTCGCTCGCCTGCCCCTGGGCGCACCGGGCGCTGATCTTCCGCGTGCTGAAGGGGTTGGAGCGCTTCATCGGCGTCTCCGTCGTGCATTGGCTGATGCTCGACAAGGGCTGGACCTTCGCTGCGGGCGAGGGCGTCGTGCCGGATCCGATCGGCGGGGCGCAGTATCTGCACGAGGTCTACACGAAGGCCGACCCCGACTATTCCGGCCGCGTCACGGTGCCGGTGCTCTGGGACAAGCGGACGGGCACGATCGTCAGCAACGAATCCGCCGAGATTATCCGGATGTTCAACTCCGCCTTCGACGAGCTCGGCGCGAAGCCCGGGGACTACTACCCGGCTACCTTGCGCGCCGAGATCGACGCGCTGAACGAGCGCATCTACGGCACCGTCAACAACGGCGTCTACAAGGCCGGCTTCGCGACGACGCAGGCGGCCTATGAGGAGGCGCTCGGGCCGCTGTTCGAGACGTTGGACTGGCTGGAGGAGCGCCTGGCGGCGCAGTCCTTCCTGGCTGGCGAGGCCATCACCGAGGCCGATTGGCGGCTGTTCACGACGTTGGTCCGCTTCGATGCCGTCTATGTCGGCCACTTCAAGTGCAACATCCGGCGCATCGCCGACTACCCGCATCTCAGCGCCTATCTGCGCCGGCTGCTCGCGGTCGAGGGCGTCGCGCAGACCGTCAATTTCGAGCACATCAAGCGGCACTATTACGAGAGCCACCGGACGATCAATCCCACCGGGATCGTGCCGGTGGGGCCGGATCTGTCGGGGTTGGCCGGCGGCTGAACCACACCGTCATTGCGAGCGCAGCGAAGCAATCCAGAGAGGCGTAGAGCGCTGCCGCTCCTGGATTGCTTCGCTGCGCTCGCAATGACGGAACCGTCGATACCTCAGCCCTTCTTCCGGCGCGAGGTGGGGCGCATCTTGCGGCCGTAGAGCTCCAGCCGGTGGCGGACGAGCTCGTAGCCGAGATCGGCGGCGATGCGGCGCTGCAACTCCTCGATCGCGTCGGACGAGAACTCGATCACCGCGCCGCTCTCGACATCGATCAGATGGTCGTGATGCTGCTGGCCGGCATGCTCGTATCGGGAGACGCCGTCCTCGAAGGAATGGCGCTCGATCGCGCCTTGCGTCTCCAGCACCTTCATCGTGCGATAGACGGTGGAGAGCGACAGCGTCGGGTCGTGGGCGAAGGCGCGGGTGAAGATGCCCTTCGCGTCGGGGTGATCGTCGGACTCCGCCAGCACGCGCAGGATCAGCCGCCGCTGCTGCGTCATCCGCAGCCCCGCATCCCTGAGCTGGCCCTCGAAAACGGCCACGCGCTGTTCGACTCCGGTCATCGCGACGGCATAGCAAACTTTGCGACGCATTTGCAAAAACACCTTATTGCAAATAGCTCGCAACTGCATTGACAGATGCAAGTGCGTTGCAATAGCGTAAGGGAGACTGACGATCCGACAGGAGAAGGCATGGTTTCGCGTCGATCTTTCATGAGCCGGTCCCTCGCGGGGTTGGCTGCCGCAGGGCTTTTGGCGGGCGGCTGGCTCGCGGTTTCCGGCCCGGCGCTGGCGCAGGAGAAGAAGCTGCGCGTCGTCACCACCTTCACCGTCATCCAGGACATCGCGCAGAACGTCGCCGGCGACGCGGCGATCGTGGAATCGATCACCAAGCCCGGCGCCGAGATCCACGACTACCAGCCGACGCCGCTCGACGTGGTAAAGGCGCAATCGGCCGACCTCGTGCTGTGGAACGGGCTCAACCTCGAACGCTGGTTCGAGCGCTTCTTCGAGAATGTGAAGGAGGTGAGGAGCGCGGTCGTCAGCGAGGGCGTCGAACCGATGGGGATCAAGGAGGGGCCCTATGAGGGCAGGCCCAACCCCCATGCCTGGATGTCGACCCAGAGCGCGCTGATCTATGTCGAGAACATCCGCAAGGCTCTGGCCGAGGCCGATCCTGCCCAGGCGGAGACCTATGCCCGCAACGCCAAGGCCTATTCCGAGCAGATCAAGGCGGTCGATGCGCCGCTGCGGGCAAGGCTCGACAAGGTGCCTGAGGACAAGCGCTGGCTGGTTTCGAGCGAGGGTGCGTTCAGCTATCTCGCCCGCGACTATGGCTGGCGGGAGGCCTATCTCTGGCCGATCAACGCCGACCAGCAGGGCACGCCGCAGCAGGTCCGCCGGCTGATCGACCTCGTCCGCAAGAACAAGATCCCGGCGCTGTTCAGCGAGAGCACGATCTCCGACAAGCCGGCGCGGCAGGTCGCGAAGGAGACCGGGGCGGCCTATGGCGGCGTGCTCTATGTCGACTCGCTTTCGGCCGAGGGCGGCCCGGTGCCGACCTATCTGAAGCTGCTCGAAGTCACCGTCGACACCATCGCGAAGGGCTTCGGCCAGTGAATGCCTTTGCCCCCGGTCTGCCCGCGGGGGCAGGCATTTCGCCCTCGATTTCGGTCGAGGGCGTGACCGTGCGCTATGCCAGCGGGGTCACGGCCGTCACCGATGCCTCGTTCTCGCTGGGCGCAGGGACGATCTGTGCGCTGGTCGGCATCAACGGCTCCGGCAAGTCGACGCTCTTCAAGACGCTGATGGGCTTCCTCAAGCCGGCGCGGGGCCGTGTCGCCATCGCCGGCTTGCCGGTGCGCCAGGCGCTCAAGCGCGGGCTCGTCGCCTATGTGCCGCAGGCCGAGGAGGTCGACTGGACCTTCCCGGTGCTGGTCGAGGACGTGGTGATGATGGGGCGCTACGGCCATATGGGTTTCCTGCGCCTCGCCAGGCAGGTGGATCGCGACGCGGTCAAGCAGGCGCTTGCCCGGGTTAACATGCTCGATTTCCGCAAGCGCCAGATCGGCGAATTGTCGGGCGGGCAGCGCAAGCGCGTCTTCCTGGCGCGGGCGCTGGCGCAGGGCGGGCAGGTCATCCTGCTCGACGAGCCCTTCACCGGCGTCGATGTGAAGACCGAGGATGCGATTGTCGCCCTGATGCGCGAGCTTCGGGCGGAGGGGCGGCTGATGCTGGTCTCGACCCACAACCTCGGCTCGATCCCGGAATTCTGCGACCAGGTGGTGCTGATCAATCGCACCGTGCTGGCTGCCGGGCCGACCGAAACGACCTTCACCCAGGCTAATCTCCAGCGCGCCTTCGGCGGCGCGCTCAGGCATTTCCGCCTCGGCGGCGCCGCCCTGCACGACGACAAGGACGAGCGCCGCGTCACCGTCATCACCGACGACGAGCGCCCGCTCGTGCTCTATGGCGAGCGCGACCGTGAGACGCTCGCCAGCGGCGGCAAGGAGAACGGCAATGGCGGGAACGGCGACAAGGATGCGGGCGTAAAGGGCGGCACGCCATGATCGAGCTGCTGCTGGAGCCCTTCGGCTATCAGTACATGATCCGGGCGATCTGGGTCTCGGCGCTGGTCGGCGGGGTCTGCGCCTTCCTGTCCTGCTTCCTGATGCTGAAGGGCTGGTCGCTGATGGGCGACGCGCTCGCGCATGCGATCGTGCCCGGCGTCGCGCTGGCCTATCTCCTCAAGGTGCCATACGCCGCCGGCGCCTTTTTCTCCGGCCTGCTAGCGGCGCTGGCGATGGCGCTGGTCCGGGTGCGCACGCAGCTGCGCGAGGATGCGGTGATCGGCATCGTCTTCACGACCTTCTTCGCCGTCGGGCTGCTGATCGTCTCGATCAACCCGACCTCGGTGAACGTCCAGTCGATCGTGCTCGGCAACATCCTCGGCATTTCCGACGAGGACGTCGTGCAGGTCGCGATCATCGCCGCCGTCTCGCTCGTCGTCCTGGTGGCGCGCTGGCGCGACCTGATGCTGGTCTTCTTCGACGAGAACCAGGCGCGCTCCGTCGGGCTCTCGCCGACGCGCCTCAAGATCCTGTTCTTCATGCTGCTCAGCGCCTGCACGGTGGCGGCGCTGCAGACGGTCGGGGCCGTGCTGGTCATCGCCATGGTGATCACGCCCGGCGCCACCGCGTACCTGCTGAGCGACCGCTTCGGCCGGCTGATCTGGATCGCCGTCGGGCTCGGCGTCGTCACCAGCGCGGCCGGCGCCTATGCCAGCTATTTCCTCGACGGCTCGACGGGCGGGCTCATCGTCGTGTTCCAGACCGTGCTGTTCCTGCTTGCCTTCGTCTTTGCGCCCAAGCATGGGCGGCTCGCTGCCGCCCGCGCCGCCAGAGCCGTGTCGGAGCCGGCGCCATGAGCCTGATCGAAGCTTGGTTGATCGCGCCACTGGCGCATGAGTTCATGCAACGTGGCCTCATCGTCGCCGTCCTGGTCGGCATCGTCTGTGCGGTGCTGTCCTGCTTCCTGATCCTCAAGGGCTGGTCGCTGATGGGCGACGCGGTCTCGCATGCCGTGCTGCCCGGCATCGTGCTGGCGCAGATCGCCGGGCTCCCGCTTGCCGTGGGGGCCTTCGTCGCGGGCCTCGGCTGCGCGCTCGGCATCGGCTACCTCAAGGAGAACAGCCGGGTGAAGGAGGATACGGTGATGGGCATCGTCTTCTCCGGCATGTTCGCGCTCGGCCTCGTCATGTTCGTCAAGGTCGACAGCGACCAGCACCTGCTCCACGTCCTGTTCGGCAACATGCTGGGCGTGCGCTGGGCCGACATCGCCGAGACCGCGGCGATTGCCGTACCGACGGTCGCGATCATGCTGGCGAAGCGTCGCGACTTCCTGCTGCTCGCCTTCGATCCCGCTCATGCGCGGGCGATCGGCCTGCCGGTTCGGACTCTGAATGTCGGTATGCTGATCCTGCTGGCGCTGACGATTGTCGCCGCGCTGAAGGCGGTCGGCATCATCCTCGTCGTCGCCATGCTGATCGCGCCGGGCGCCATCGGTTTCCTGGTGACGCGCCGCTTCGATGCCATGCTGGCGGTTGCGATCGGGGCCGCGACGCTCTCCAGCGTGCTCGGCACGATCCTGAGCTTCCATCTCGATGGGGCGACCGGGCCCTGCATCGTGGTGGTGCAGGCCGTGTTCTTCCTGGCGGCGCTGGGCCTCAACCAGCATCGCGCGGCGCGAGTGGCAGGCGCCGCCTAGCCCCACATCCTGTTCGGTCCGTGTCAGCGGAACAAAGCGACGGCATGGACGATTGGTCTTTGCCGAGCCGTCGGTCGTTATGCCGTTCAGGCTCGGTACATCGCGCGGGGGCATCCCTGCCGGCCACACCGCAAACAGGGGATTCGACATGAAACCCGTTGCAGAGCCACATCGCCGCGGATTGCTGCGCATTCTGCTGGGACTGCCCGTCGCCGCCATGGCCGGAGTCGCCGCAACCACGGCAGCCGCCCAATACTATTATCGCGACGACGACGATGATGACCGTCGCCGCCGGTATGATCGCCGCCGGTATCGCGATGATGACGACGACGATGATCGCCGCCGACGCCAATGGCAGCGCCAGCAGCGCCGCCGGCGGGATTACGATGATGATGACTATGACTGATCGTCGGAAACGATGACCCGTCGAAGCGGTGCTTGTGCTCGTCCTTCGGGGGCCGTTGAGCCGGATCAGGCTGCGCGCGCGGACGCTCCGATCTCCGGGGCGATGCCGGCGAGGATTTCGTAGGAGCGCTTGCGCGCCGCATGGTCGAAGATCGGCGCGGTGACCATGATCTCGTCGGCCCGCGTCTCGGCCAGAAAGGCGCCGAGCTCGCGCTTCAGCGTCTCCGGCGAGCCGATGAAGGCGTAGCGCAGCATGCGCGAGACATGGGCCTTCTCGGCCGGCGACCAGTAGGCTTCGATGTCGAGGGGCGGCTGGAGCTTGCCGCGGGCACCGCGCACCATGCCGACGAAGCGCTGCTGCAGCGAGGTCGCAAGATGGCGCGCCTCGGCATCGGTCTCGGCGGCGATGACGTTGATGCCGGGCATCGCATAGGGCGCATCGAGCTGCTCGGAAGGCTTGAAGCGCTGTCGATAGACCGCCAGCGCCTCCAGCAGCGCATCGGGAGCGAAATGCGAGGCGAAGGCATAGGGCAGGCCGAGCTCGGCCGCGAGCTGGGCACCGAACAGGCTCGAGCCGAGAATCCAGAGCGGTACCTCGAGGCCAGCGCCCGGCACGGCCTGGATCACCTGGTTGGGGCCAGCCGGAGCGAAATAGGCCTGCAATTCAAGGACGTCCTGCGGAAACGTGTCCGCCGACATCGGATTGCGCCTGAGCGCGCGCATGGTGATCTGGTCCGTGCCGGGTGCTCGACCGACGCCGAGATCGATGCGGCCGGGGAAGAGCGCCTCCAGCGTGCCGAACTGCTCGGCGATGACGAGCGGGGCGTGGTTCGGCAGCATGATTCCACCGGCGCCGATCCGCATCGTCTTCGTCGCGGCGGCGAGCTGGCCGATGACGACCGAGGTCGCGGCGCTGGCGATGCCGGTCATGTTGTGGTGCTCCGCTACCCAGTAGCGGCGATAGCCCAGCGCCTCGGCATGGCGGGCGAGATCGATCGAGGCGCGCAATGCGTCGCCGGGCTCCTGGCCCTCGCGGACGGGAACGAGGTCGAGGACGGAGATGGCGACCATGATTGCCTCTGATTCAGTCCCGCTGCGGGAGCCGGTTGCGGAGGCAATCAGATGGGGCGGCTATGGCCGCTGATCCAGAGGCGGCGGCGCTCGCTCATGGCCCGTCTGCGCTGGCGTTCTGGCGCGGCCTACAGGGAACGTGCGGCCGGCTTGCGCGTTTTCCTCAAAAGGAAGCCTGCATCGTCGTCGAGGCAGGCCAATCGAGGGGTTGATATGACGACCAGTACCAATCCGGCCAAGGAAAGCCTGCGCAAGGAGCAGCGCGAGCAGCGCAAGGCCGTTCGCAAGGGCGGCAAGGACGCCGAGCTCGACGAGGCGCTGAAGGATACGTTCCCGGCGAGCGATCCGATCGCGCAGCAGGCGCCGACCAAGCCCGGCGCCGCCGACGAGCGCAAGCACTGATCGGGGCAATCAGGCGCGCTGGTAGAGCAGGCGCGCCCTGATCGTGCCGTCCAGCGAGCGAATCTCCTTCAGGATGTCGCGCGCATCGGCGCCGATGCTGTCGGCTTCCATCACGACATAGCCGACCTCGCCGTCGGTCTGGTAGTTCTGCGCGGCGATGTTGACGTTGCGGCTGGCGAAGACGTCGTTCAGCCGCCGCAGCATGCCGGGCACGTTGCGCTGAACATGGATGAAGCGCGTGCCGACGGCGCGCGCTGCAAGCTGGACCTGCGGGAAATTGACCGCGCCGACTGTCGAGCCGACATCGGAATAATCGATCATCTTTCGCGCGACCTCGGCGCCGATGCGCTCCTGCGCCTCCTCCGTCGAGCCGCCGACATGGGGTGTCAGGATCACGTTAGGCAGGCCCTGCAGCGGCGTGACGAAGCGGTCGGCGTTCGAGGCAGGCTCGACCGGGAAGACGTCGACCGCGGCGCCGGCGAGATGGCCGCTGCGCAACGCGTCCGCCACCGCATCGAGATCGACGACGGTGCCGCGCGAATTGTTGATCAGGTAGGAGCCGGGCTTCATCCTGGCGATCTGCGCGGCGCCGATCATGCCTGCGGTCTGCGGCGTCTCGGGAACGTGCAGCGAGACGATGTCGGCGAAGCCGAGCAGGTCGTCGAGGCTCGGCACCGAATCGGTGTTGCCGTGGCGCAGGCGATCGGTCTGGTCGTAATAGACGACGCGCATGCCCATCGCCTCGGCCAGCGTCGAGAGCTGGCTGCCGATGTTGCCGTAGCCGACGATGCCGAGGATCTTGCCGCGGACCTCGAAGGAGCCGTTGGCGGACTTGTCCCAGCCGCCCTCATGGGCCGAGCGGGAGCGGTCCGGGATCCGGCGCAGCAGCATCACGATCTCGCCGATGGTCAGTTCGGCGACGCTGCGGGTGTTCGAGAAGGGCGCGTTGAACACCGGCACGCCGCGGCTGCGCGCGGCCTGGAGATCGACCTGGTTGGTCCCGACCGAGAAGCAGCCGACGGCGAAGAGCCGGCTGGCATGGGCGAAGATCTCCTCCGTCAGCTGCGTGCGCGAGCGGATGCCGAGCACATGCACGCCCTCGATCGCCTTGAGCAGCGCCTCGCGGTCGAGCGCCTTGGGCAGGCGCTGCATGTTCGTGTAGCCGGCATTGACGAGCAGGTCGGCGGCGGAGTCGTTGATGCCTTCCAGCAGCAGGACCTTGATGCGGTCCTTCGACAGGGACAGGCGTTCGCTGGGTGCGGTCATGGTGCTGTTCGGTCTGGGCAAGGGAGCGCACGCTATAGACCCGGCCCGCCGCCGGAGAAACCGTTTCTTCGCATGGAAGCCGTGCGTCGCAGATGCGTCGGCTCAGCTCTTCTCCACCACGAGCGTCGCGCCCTCGACGCGCACGACCCTGACCTCCGAGCCGGCCAGAAGCTCGGGGCCGACGACGCGCCAGGACGAATCGCCGATGCGGATGCGGCCCTCGCCGCCGGTCATCGTGGCTTCCAGCCGGAAGACCTTGCCGATGAGCTGGCGGCCACGGTCGTTCAGGCCGGTAGCGGCATCGGGCTCCTCGCCCTTGCGACGGGTGAGAAGCCGCCCCACGAGCACGCTGACGAGGCTGAATCCGGCGAAGACGAGCGCTGCCGCCTGCCAGCCGATATCGGTGAGGCCAACGACGGCCCCGGTCACCAGCGCCGCGAGGCCGAGCCAGATCAGGAAGACGCCGGGGGCCAGAACCTCGCCGCCGATCAGGACGAGGCCGAGGATCACCCAACCCCAGGCTCCGAGAATGGAGGACAGCATCGGGCCGCCCTCAGGCGCCGCTGCGGCCGGCCGGCGGGACCGAGCCCTGCCGCCTGGCCTCGGCCGCGTCCGGCCCGAACACCGCCTTGGTCAGCTGGGCGATGCCGCCGACCGTGCCGGCCAGAGAGGCGGCCTCGATCGGCACGATCACCACCTTGCTGTTGGGCGCGCCGGCGATCGATTTCAGCGCATCGGTGTAGCGCTCGGCGATGAGGAAGTTCGCCGCCTGGATGTCGCCCTTGCTGATCGCTTCCGAGACCATCGCGGTGGCGTTCGCTTCCGCCTGCGCCAGTCGCTCGCGGGCCTCGGCGTCGCGGAGCGCCGCTTCCTTGCGGCCTTCGGCGGCGAGGATCTGCGCCTGCTTCTGGCCCTCTGCCTTGAGGATCTCGGCCTGGCGCAGGCCTTCAGCCTCGAGGATCGCGGCGCGACGGTCGCGCTCGGCCTTCATCTGGCGGTTCATGGCGCCGGCGATGTCGGCGGGCGGCAGGATGTCCCTGATCTCGATGCGCGTGACCTTGACGCCCCAGGGCGAAGCCGCGGCATCCATGACGCGCAAGAGGCGTTCGTTGATCTCGTCGCGATGCGAGAGCAGCTGGTCGAGGTCCATCGAGCCGACGACGGTCCGGATATTGGTCATGGTCAGGACCATCAGCGCGTCGTTGAGCGAGGACACTTCGTAGCAGGCCTTGGCGGCGTCGAGGATCTGGTAGAAGGCGGCGGCGTCGATGCGGACGCCGGCATTGTCCTTTGTGATCGCCTCCTGCGAGGGAATGTCGAGCACTTGCTCCATGACATTCACCTTGTGGCCGATGCGGTCGATATAGGGGACGATCAGGTTGAGGCCGGCGCTGAGCGTGCGCGAATAGCGGCCGAAACGCTCGACGGTATAGTTGTAGCCCTGCGGAACCGTCCTGACCAGGAAGGCGATCGTGATGATGACCAGCAGCACCAGCACGATGACGAAGATGCTGAAGCCCGACAACGTATCCATCTAACGCCTTCTCCCGATCCATAGCCTGCCGCTCCGGCAGGCGGGACGGCGGATGCAACCTGACGATTGCGACAGGCGAATGCAAGGTTGAGCGGCGGGGCGTTGCGGAATGGCGGCGGTATTAGCAACTTCCGCCAATCTGGCGCGATTGCTGGCAGGAACGGCCACGGACAGCCGCGACGGGGTCGCTATTTCCGCTCACATTGCCGTGGGATTCGTGCATCATCGCCTCGTTACTGGGAGAGCTGAACATGTCCGATCCGCGCCAATCCGACGATCCTCGCCTGCCGTTCCTGGCGGAGCTCGAGAAGAAGATCCTCTGGCTCGCCTCCTGGACGATCCACAACGCCAACCATCTGCGCCCGAGCGAGGACGGCATGAAGGTCGGCGGGCACCAGGCCTCCTCGGCCTCGCTCGCCACCATCATGACCGCGCTCTACATGGCGGCGCTCAGGCCGCAGGACCGCGTCGCGGTGAAGCCGCATGCCTCGCCGATCTTCCACGCCATCAACTATCTGATGGGGCTGCAGACGCGGGAGAAGCTGGAGAACTTCCGCGGCTACAAGGGCGCGCAGAGCTATCCCTCGCGAACCAAGGACATCGACGACGTCGATTTCTCGACCGGCTCTGTGGGGCTGGGCGTGGCGCAGACGCTGTTTTCGTCGCTGACGCAGGATTACCTGCGCGGCCATGGCTGGGGCACGGACCGTCCCGAGGGTCGCATGGTCTCGCTGATCGGCGATGCCGAGCTCGACGAGGGCAACATCTTCGAGGCCCTGATGGAGGGCTGGAAGCACGGGCTGCGCAACACCTGGTGGGTGATCGACTACAACCGCCAGTCGCTCGATGCCGTCATCCGGGAAGGGCTCTACGACCGCTTCGAGACGATGTTCCGCAATTTCGGCTGGGACGTGGTGACGCTGAAATACGGCCGCCTGCAGCAGGCGGCGTTCAAGGAGGCGGGTGGCGAGCAGCTGAAGGCCTGGATCGATTCCTGCCCGAACCAGCTCTATTCGGCGCTGACCTTCCAGGGCGGCGCGGCCTGGCGCAAGCGCCTGATGGACGATCTCGGCGACCAGGGCGCCGTAACGAAGCTGATCGAAAGCCGTTCCGACGCCGAGCTGTCGCGGCTGATGTGCAATCTCGGCGGGCACTGCCTGCCGTCCATCCTCGAAGCCTTCGAGGCGGTCGACCATGACCGGCCGGTCTGCTTCCTGGCCTATACCGTCAAGGGCTTCGGCCTGCCGCTGGCCGGCCACAAGGACAACCATGCCGGGCTGATGACCAAGGAACAGATGGACGGCTTCAAGGCCGCCAATGCTGTCCGCGCCGGCCATGAATGGGATCTGTTCGAAGGGCTCGACCGGCTCGAGGCCGAGCTCCGCGCCTTCCTCGACAAGGTGCCGTTCTTCGCCGAGGGCCGCCGCCGCTACAGCGCGCCTGCGCTGCCGGTCCCGGCCAAGCTCGAGGCCGGCATCCAGCCGGTGATGTCGACGCAGATGGGCTTCGGCAAGATCCTCGACGAGATCGCCAAGGCGGGCGGGCCGCTCGCCGACCGCATCGTCACCACGGCGCCGGACGTCACCGTCTCGACCAATCTCGGCCCCTGGGTGAACCGCCGCGGCCTCTTCGCCAAGGCCTCGATGGCCGACACCTTCAAGGACGAGCGCATCCCCTCGATGCAGAAATGGGAGTTCTCGCCCAAGGGGCAGCATGTCGAGCTCGGCATCGCCGAGATGAACCTGTTCATCAACCTCTCGGCACTCGGCCTGTCGCACGCGATCTTCGGCGAGCGGCTGATCCCGATCGGAACGCTCTACGACCCGTTCATCTCGCGCGGGCTCGATGCGCTGAATTATGCCTGCTACCAGGACGCCCGCTTCATGGTGGTGGCGACGCCGTCCGGCGTGACGCTGGCGCCGGAGGGCGGCGCGCATCAGTCGATCGCGACGCCGCTGATCGGGATGAGCCAGGATGGGCTCTGCGCCTTCGAGCCGGCCTTCGTCGACGAGCTTTCGGTGATGATGCGCTGGTCCTTCGACTATCTGCAGAAGGACGGGGAGGGCGATCCCGACGAGCGCACCTGGCTGCGCGACGAGACCGGCGGCTCGGTCTATCTGCGCCTCTCGACGCTGCAGCTCGAGCAGCCGCAGCGCGCGATGACGCCCGAGCTCAAAAGCGAGATCATCGACGGCGCCTATTGGCTGCGGAAGCCGGGGCCGAACGCCTCGGTGGTGATCGCCTATACGGGCGCCGTCGCAGCCGAGGCGATCAAGGCGGTCGGGCTGCTGGGCGAGGACCGGCGCGATGTCGGCCTGCTGGCGATCACGTCGGCAGACCGGCTCAATGCCGGCTGGCAGGCGGCCGAGCGGGCGCGCCAGCGCGGCAACCACCGCGCGACGAGCCATGTCGAGCGGTTGCTCGGCGATCTCTCGCGCGATTGCGGCATCGTCTCGGTGCTGGACGGCCATCCGGCGACGCTGGCCTGGCTCGGCAGCGTGCATGGCCACAGGCAGAAGGCGCTCGGCGTCGAGCATTTCGGCCAGACCGGCACGGTCGCGGACCTCTACCGGCATTTCGGCATCGACGCGAACGCGATCGTCCATGCCGCCAATGCCGCCTCGCCGGGACGGCCGGTGCGCTATCTGAAGGCGCTGCCGTAAACGTCATTGCGATGAGCATAGCGACGAAGCAATCCAGGGGTGCGTCGATTGCTGCCCCTCTGGGTTGCTTCGCTGCGCGCGCTGTGACGAGGAGCGCGGTCCCGTGTCCGCGCGGCGGCATTGGATGCCGCAGCGCGCACGAGATGACGGCCGCGGCTCAGTAGCGCGGGGTCGCGAAGGTATTCGCGAAGGGGTTGGCGCCGGCGCCGATGCGGGCCGGGAGCGTGCCTTCACCATAGAACTCGCCGATGCTGGCATAGGCCGGCGCCGAGGCGAAGTGCTGGCTGGCATAGCGGTTCATCGAGCCGACCGGCACGACATTGCCGGCATCGAGGAAGCTGCGCTTCTGGACGGTGACGCGCAGCGGGCCACGGCGGTTCTGGGCTTCCGCGATGGTGGCCAGCACCGTCGAGGCCGTGATGGTCACGGCGAAGACGGCGGCGAGGTGCTTGAGCGAACGCATGGCGACAACATCTCCGGAGTAGCGGCGACCCGCTTGACGTAAGGACGAAAGCTTCGGGAAGAAGCCTAACCTGCCGGAGTTAACGATCTTGTGAGTAAGGACCGCGTTTTCGCGCGGTCAGCGATTGGGCGGCCGCTTCGGCGGGATCGCGGCAGCGCTCCTGGTGCGAGGGGCCGGGACCGACGGCTCGGCCTCGGACTGGGACACCTTGCGGTCCGAGGGGAGGAGCTGTGCGCAGCCCTGCTGCCGGTTCCGCTCGGTCCGGGCGAAGGCGGCGCGCAGCGTGCGGTCCTCGCCGCCGTTGACGAGGTCGATGCGCTCGATCAGACAGGCGAGCTGCGACCGGTCGGCGGGCTTGTCGGCGTCGCCGCACCACCAGCCGCTCAGCGCCATCGGCACGGTGCCGCTGCTCATGCGGAAGGCGATGCAGGGCCGGCTCGCCTCGCCGTCGCTCAGCGTCGCATCGGCGGTCTCGACCGGGCCGAAACGTGTCCGGATCGTAGCCGGCGTGCCGCTGCGCTGGACCGACATGGCGCGTGCCGCGGCTTCGCGCACCAGCGCGATCAGGAAAGGCTGGGAGAGTTCGCGATGCTCGTGCTCCACCATCAGCCGCAGATGAAGATGCGCCGCCTGTTCGCCGAAGCCGCCGAAACCCAGGATTTCCTCGCGGCGCGAGCCGTCCGGACTGCGTCTCGCCTCGAAGCTCGCCGACATGCGCTCGAGTTCGGGCGCTTCCAGCGCGAAGATCGGGTTCGGCTTGATGATCGTAACCCAGCTGTCGCGGCTGGTGAGTCCCGGCAGCGGATCCTTGCGGATCGGGCGGCTGTCCTGTTCGGCTGACTCGGAGAGCGAAGCCCGGGCCGGCTCGCTGCCGGCCGACAGCGCGGCGACGAGGGACGCCGTCAGGCCGAGGCCGGTCGCAGCTGCGGCGCCGCGCCAGATCAGCCCGCTGGTCAGGCGCGGGATCGGTCGTTGCATCAGCGCGGCGAGGCCGCGCAGGCCGCGCCAGAGGTAGCGGCAGCCGGTCTCGATGCCGTCGGCGAGGCGGATCAGCGTGGCGGCGAGATCGATGCGCGCGAGCCGCCCGTGCAGGGCGCGAAGCCAGGCTTCCGGCTGCCCGGGGGGCAGCCGCCCGCGGGCTGCGGAGAACGCCGCCGCGAAGCGGCCCTGCAGACGCAATGCGAATTGATCCGACACGACTCCCATCCCGTTCCGCCGCGCCGCTCCCCAGCGGCACGGTCGTACTCACCCGGCGCGGAGGGTGAGGTGAGGCGAGTCAGCGGGCGGTTACCGGCGGCGGGGAATCGCGCTGCAGCGTGAATGGCGGGTCAAGAAGCAGGGTTAACGTGGCAGGGCTTGTGCCGGGCCGGACGGCACCGCGGCGAGCCGATTGACTTTTATCCGTCGAGGGTGTTCTCAGATCGGCGTGGCATGAGGGGCGTTCCGTTCCGCGTGCCCGCCGCGAAGCTTCAGCCTTTTCGGGATTGGCCCTGTGACTGTCCGTCTCACGACGAAACGCACGACCAAACCGGCGACCGGGACCACCGGGACGCCACGCTGAATTTCGCCTCGGTTCCGGGTCCCTCTCCCCCCGGCGGGGGCATGACGCCGAACCGTCCTTCCCGAGGCGGCCGGCGCCCAGGGGGAGAGCAAACCGGTTCATCCAAGAGGAACAATATCATGAGCTTCAAGGTCGCGATCGTCGGCGCCACGGGCAATGTGGGCCGCGAGATGCTGGACATCCTGGCGGAACGTGCCTTCCCCGTGGGAGAGGTCGTGGCGCTCGCCTCCTCGCGTTCTGTCGGAACGGAAGTCTCATTCGGCGACAAGACGCTGAAGTGCAGGCCGCTCGAGCATTACGACTTCTCCGACACCGACATCTGCCTGATGTCGGCCGGCGGCGAGGTCTCGAAGGAGTGGTCGCCGAAGATCGGCGCGCAGGGCTGCGTCGTCATCGACAACTCCTCGGCCTTCCGCATGCATCCGGATGTGCCGCTGATCGTGCCCGAGGTGAATGCCGCCGCCGCAGCCGGCTTCACCAAGATGAACATCATCGCCAATCCGAACTGCTCGACCGCGCAGCTCGTCGTCGCGCTGAAGCCGCTGCACGACAAGTTCGGCGTCAAGCGCGTCGTCGTCTCGACCTACCAGTCGGTCTCCGGCGCCGGCAAGGAGGGGATGGACGAGCTCTTCAACCAGACGCGCGCGGTGTTCTCGGCCGGTGAGGTCGTCACCAAGAAGTTCCCCAAGCGCATCTCCTTCAACCTCATCCCCCACATCGACGTCTTCATGGAGGACGGCTTCACCAAGGAAGAGTGGAAGATGATGGTCGAGACCAAGAAGATCCTCGACAAGAACATCAAGCTGACCGCCACCTGCGTGCGCGTGCCGGTCTTCATCGGCCATTCGGAGAGCGTCAACATCGAGTGCGAGAAGCCTGTCACCGCCGACGAGGCGCGCGACGTCCTGCGTTCGGCGCCGGGCATCCTCGTGATCGACAAGCACGAGCCGGGCGGCTACATCACCCCGCATGAGGCGGCCGGCGAGGATGCGACCTATATCTCGCGCATCCGCGAGGACGCGACCGTTGAGAACGGCCTCGCCTTCTGGTGCGTCTCCGACAATCTGCGCAAGGGCGCGGCGCTGAACGCGGTGCAGATCGCCGAGGTGCTGGTCAACCGCAAGCTGATCCAGCCGCGGCAGAAGGCTGCCTGAGCCGAGCTCACGATAACGACGTCACCGAGGCGGGCCGGGCGGCCCGCCTTTTTCGTTGGCGAGGGCGCCCGCCGCGCATGGCTGCATGCGCGACGTTCGTTCTTTGCGCAACCAATCCGGCAGAAGCCGTTCTAGGGTCGCTGATCACACCGACGCGAACCGCGCCTTGCCGAATTCTCCTTCCTCCGAACAGACCGCGGCCCCGACGGGCCAGCTGCCGCCGCCCGTGCCGCGCCGCGACGCGCCGTTGCGCGGCATTGCGCTCGTCCTGCTGGCCAGCATCTTCTTCACCAGCGGCGATACGATCTCCAAGCTGCTGACGCTCGAGATCCCGCCATTGCAGGTGACCTGGCTGCGCTACGGCACCTTCACGGCGATCATGCTGGCGATCGTCTGGCGGACGGGCGGGGTCAAGCAGCTGCGAACGCAGCGGCCGAAACTGCAGCTTCTGCGCGCCGTCGGCGTGCTGTTCTCCTCGATCTTCTTCGTGACGGCGCTGCGCGAACTCCCGATCGCGGATGCGACCGCGACGAGCTTCGTCGCGCCGCTCTTCGTCACCGCGCTGTCGATCCCCATCCTGCGCGAGACGATCGGTTGGCGGCGCTGGACAGCGACGCTGATCGGCTTCATCGGCGTGCTGATCGTGGTGCGGCCCGGTGGGGCAGGCTTCCATATCGCTTCGCTACTGGCCGTGGCCTCGGCGCTGTGCTGGGCCTTCGCCATGATCATGACGCGGATGATGAGCCGCACGGAGAGCCCGCTGACGACGCTGACCTATTCGGCGATCATCGGCTTCGTGCTGATGACCCTGGTGATCCCGTTCCTGTGGGGGCCGGTCACGCCCTGGATCGTGCTGCTGGGCATGATCATCGGCGTGACCTCCACGGTCGGCCACTGGCTGATCGTGCTGGCCTATCGCCATGGCGACGCCTCGCTGCTGGCGCCCTTCTCCTACATCCAGCTGCTCTGGGCTTCGCTGTTCGGCTATGCGCTGTTCTCGGTGCTGCCGGACTACTGGACGCTGGTCGGCGCGGTCATCATCGCCGGCTCGGGCCTCTATACCGCGCATCGCGAGCGCGTCAGGGCGAAGCGGCTGGGCTGATCTCGCATCGGCATCTTCCGAAAACCGGATGCCACTTTTCGGGTCGATGCTATCCCGCCTCAGCTCCTGCCCGTGCCGTAGCGCGCCAGGAACATCTCGACCGCCGAGGCGACGACACGGCTGACCTCCTCAGGCGAAGGGGCTTCGCGTGTGGCGTTGAACAGGCGCGGCCGCAGCAGGGTCGACTGGCAGAGATCGAGGAATTGCACGGAAGCGAGATAGGTGTCGTCGATCTCCAGCAGCCCCTGCTCCACCTTTCCGGTGAGGAACTCGGCCAGGCGGAGGCTGCCCTGCTTGGGGCCGCGCTCGTAGAATTCCTGGCCGAGATCGGGCATGCGCTCGGAGACGCCGATCACGATGCGGTGCGCGCTGACAGCGAACTCGCCGGCGAGCAGATGCGCCAGCCCCTCACCGAAGCGAGTGAGGGCCCGGCGCAGGTCGGGGTCGTCGTTCAGCGCGCCGAAGACGGCTGCCTTCTGCGCCTCGCGCTCGCGCTGGATGAGCGCGACGAAGAGATGCTCCTTGTCGGCGAAGTAGACATAGAGCGTGCCCTTCGAAACGCCCGCGGCCGTCGCGATCTCGCTCATGCTAGCGGCGTCGAAGCCCTTGGCGGTAAAGACGGCATGGGCGCCTTCGAGGATCTGGCGGCGCTTGTCCGGGTCCATCCCTGCGACCCGGCGATTGCGCGCCCTGGTGCCGCCCTGCGTATCGGTGCTGCTGGTCATCATCCATGCCCGCGGTTCGGGCAGCCCTTGAAAAAAGAATCGAACCGATTGGTTCGATATGGCTTGATATGCGCGAGAGGCCACGCTAAATCAAGCTCAATCGAACCGTCTGGTTCGAATTGTAATCATCAGGACGAAGCCATGGTTGCCGAGACCGCCAACCGCCAGCGCAGCGAGAGGCTGCAGCTGGTCGAACCCGTTTCCGAGACTGCCGCTCCACTCGCCGAAGCGCGCCGCGGCGCCGACAACGTGCCCGGCGAGGAGAAGAGTTCTGCTGCTGGCTCGCCCGGCCGCAACCGGCTGCGCCGCGGCGGGCTCATCCTGCTCGGCACGGTGGCTCTGGGCGTCGGGCTCTGGTTCGGGACGGATTGGTGGCTGAACGGCCGCTTCATCGTGTCGACCGATGACGCCTATGTCGGCGCGGAGATGGCGACGATCTCGGCGAAGCTCGCCGCCAACGTCAGTTCCGTCTCGGTGGTCCAGAACCAGGAGGTCAGGGCCGGCCAGCCGCTCGTCGCGCTGGATGACGGCGACTGGCGCATCGCGCTGGATAGTGCGCGCGCCAAGAGCGAGACGGCCAGGGCGACCCTCTCGCGCATCGACAGCCAGATCGAGGCCGGCCGCGCCAATCTGGAGCAGGCGCAGGCGCAGGAGAACTCGGCGGAGGCAGCAGTGACCCGCGCGGCCGCTGATTTCGAGCGCGCCAGCAGCCTCGCCGCCAAGTCCTACGGGTCACAGGCGACGCTCGATGCGGCGACCGCGGCGCGCGACCAGGCCAAGGCCGCGCTCGGCAGCGCCAAGGCCGGAGTTTCGGCGGCGCAGGCGAATATCGAGGTGCTGAAGGCCCAGCGCGTCGAAGCGGCGCGCCAGCTCGACGAACTCAGGATCGCCGAGCAGAAGGCCGAGCGGGACCTCAGCTTCACCAGGGTCGCGGCCCCGATCTCGGGCCTCGTCGCCAACACCAATGTCCAGCTCGGCGATCTCGTCAGTGCCGGCAAGCGGCTGATGTCGATCGTCCCGCTCGACCAGGTCTATGTCGACGCCAACTTCAAGGAGACGCAGGTCGGGCCGCTGAAGATCGGCGATCGTGCCTCGATCACCGTCGATGCGCTCCCCGGCCAGGTCTTCGAGGGCAAGGTCAGCGGCATTGCGGGCGGGACGGGCTCTGTCTTCACCCTGCTGCCGCCGGACAACGCGACCGGCAACTTCACCAAGATCGTCCAGCGCGTTCCGGTGCGGATCGCGCTGGCGCCGGAGGCGACCGCCAAGCATGTGCTGCGGCCGGGCATGTCGGTCGTGGTCAAGATCGATCCGCGGCCGGAAGGCCGGCGTTGAACCGAGCAAGAACGTAACGTCGTCCCGGGTGACCGAAGGGAGACCCGGGACCCATTCCTGAACCTCGCCGGTAACGCTCCGGCATGGATCCCGGATCGGCGCCGCTTCGCGGCTTGCCCGGGATGACGAGGAGGTTCACGAAAAGGACGGGCCACCATGGCCACCGCGACCCTGAGCCCCGCCGGCGCGCCGCCGGCCGACGACGCCATCCCGATGCGCCGGATATTCGCCTTCGTGGCGATGATCTTCGGCATGTTCATGGCGATCCTCGACATCCAGATCGTCTCGGCCTCGCTGGCAGAGATCCAGGCCGGGCTCTCCGCCTCGTCCGACGAGATCGCCTGGGTGCAGACGGCCTATCTGATCGCGGAAGTGATCATGATCCCTCTGTCGGGCTATCTCAGCCGGGCGCTATCGACGCGCGTCTTCTTCACCATTGCCGCCGCCGGTTTCACCATCGCCAGCGTTCTTTGTGCGCAAGCCTCTTCGATCAACGAGATGATCCTGTGGCGAGCCGTGCAAGGCTTCATCGGCGGCGGCATGATCCCGGGCGTCTTCGCCGCAGCCTTCTCGATCTTCCCGCCCTCGAAGCGGCCGATCGTCTCGCCGCTGATCGGCCTTGTCGCGACGCTCGCGCCGACAATCGGCCCGACGGTCGGCGGCTATCTCAGCAGCGCCTTCTCCTGGCACTGGCTCTTTCTCGTCAATGTCGTGCCCGGCATCTGCGTGACCATCGCGGCCTGGACGCTGATCGATTTCGACCAGCCGCAGAAGGGGCTTCTGAAGCGCTTCGACTGGCTCGGCCTGATCGGCATGGCCGGGTTTCTGGGCAGCCTCGAATATGTGCTGGAGGAGGGGACGCGGCTCGACTGGTTCGAGAGCCACGAGATCGTGTTCTTCACCGGCGTGATGCTGGCCGGCGCGGTGCTGTTCTTCTGGCGGGCGTTGACGCGGGACGATCCGCTGGTCGATCTCTACGCCTTCAAGGACCGCAACTTCGCCTTCGGCTCGCTGTTCTCCTTCTGCATGGGCATCGGCCTCTACGGGCTGACTTATCTCTACCCGGTCTATCTCGGGCGCATCCGCGGCTATGACGCGCTGCAGATCGGCGAGACGATGTTCGTCACCGGCCTGTGCATGTTCCTGACGGCGCCGATCGCCGGGCGGCTGTCGGCGAAGATCGACCCGCGCGTGCAGATGATGATCGGCTTCGCCGGCTTCGCGCTCGGGACCTGGCTGGCCTCTGGCATCACCGCGGACTGGGATTTCCACGAGCTGCTCGTGCCGCAGATCCTGCGCGGCGTCTCGCTGATGCTGTGCATGGTGCCGATCAACAACCTCGCGCTCGGCACGCTGCCGCCGGCGCAGCTCAAGAACGCGTCGGGCCTCTACAACCTGACGCGAAATCTCGGCGGCGCGGTCGGACTTGCGGTGATCAACACCATGCTCAACGGCCGCACCGATCTGCACATCGCGCGGCTGCACGAGAGCGTCGCGGCCGGCCGGCAGGTGGCGGAGGAGGCGATAGCGCAGACGATGCAGCGCTTCCTCGATTACGGCGATGCCGCCGAGCAGATGGCGCTCGCCCTGATCAACCAGCGCGTCCACAAGCAGGCGCTGGTGATGGCCTTCGGCGACGTCTTCCTGGCCCTGACCGCGATCTTCGCGAGCCTCGTGCTGCTGGCGCTGTTCATGCGCAAGCCGCCAGCGGCGGCGCCAGCGGGTGCAGGGCACTGAGCGGCGGCCTGCGAGATGGCGGAAAGGACTGCAGCTTTCCACCCCGATGACGCCATGCCGCACCCGCGAAGATTGACATTGGCGAAACGTTTCGACAAATATAGCAATAATATCAGTAGTTTAGATGCTTTCTAAACTACGCGCCCCTGGGGCGACATTGTCAAAGGCGTTGTCGATGAGCGTTTCCTCCACGAAGGTCATGGCCCAGCCGCAGGCGGCGGCGGACCACATTCCGTGGCCGCAGAAGAGCCCTGCATCCTGCCCGATCAGCGCCGTGAAAACGCGCTTGCGGACCGCCGGGTTGCGGCCGACTCGGCAGCGCATGGCCCTCGGCTGGCTGCTCTTCGCCAAGGGCGATCGCCACGTCAGCGCCGAGATGCTCTATGAGGAGGCGCTGCGCGCCCGCGAGCCGCTTTCGCTCGCGACCGTCTACAACACGCTGCGCCAGTTCTCGGAAGCCGGCCTGCTGCGCCAGGTTTCGGTTTCGGGCCCGAAGACGTTCTTCGACACCAACGTTTCCGAGCACCACCATTTCTACAACGAGGACGACGAGACCGTCGTCGACATCCCCGGCTCGATGATCCAGGTCGCCGGGCTGCCGGAGGCGCCGGAAGGCATGATGATCTCCTCGGTCGAGGTGATCGTGCGGCTGCGCCGTGCCGACGGTTCCGAGGTGGAGACCTCGATGCCAGTCTCGAAACTGGCCGGCCACCACGCCTGAGTTCCGCATTCGCCGGTGCCCGCGCTCCGGCTTCCACGAGTGATCGTTCCGACGTGATCGTCTGTTCTTGCAACGTCCTGTCCTGCTCGCAGATCAAGGGCACCATCGCGCCGGACGGTACGGGCCCCCGTACTGCGGGCGAGGCCTATGATTGCCTCGGCTGCAGCCCCGATTGCGGCCGCTGCGCCCGCGAGGTCCGCGCGATCCTGGCGGAGGCACGTGCCGCCTGCGCCAGCCAGTGCAACAGCTGCGCCAGCCGCGAGATCGAATGTGCGGTACATGTGTCCGTCGGGCGTATGCTGGACGGCATCGTGGTCGAAGGCGAGCGCAACGCTGCATAGCTGGCTCGCTTGTGATTCTGGCGGTAAACTCCGCTTTCCCTCTTTCCTTCCGCGATTGCTCGGCCTACATTAGGATCATTCTAATGTGGATTTGCGGAGCGCTGCCATGAAGGGCGACAAGAAGGTCATCGAGTACCTGAACAAGGGGCTTCGCTCCGAGCTCACGGCCATCAACCAGTACTGGCTGCATTACCGGATCCTCGACAACTGGGGTCTGAAGGAGATGGCCAAGACCTGGAAGAAGGAATCGATCGAGGAGATGGTCCATGCCGACCGCTTCGTCGACCGCATCCTTTTCCTCGAAGGCTTCCCGAATATGCAGACGCTCGATCCGCTGCGGATCGGCGAGAACGTCAAGGAAGTGATCGAGGCCGACCTCAAGGCCGAGATCGAGGCGCGGGCGCTCTATCAGGAGGCCGCCGGCTATAGCCGCGAGGTCGGGGATTATCCGTCCGAGCAGCTGTTCAAGGACCTGATGGCCGACGAGGAAGGCCATATCGACTTCCTCGAGACGCAGCTGGAGCTCATCGCCCGCATCGGCATCGAGCTCTACACGCAGAAGCATGTCGGCGCGCTCGACGAGGGGCACTGAGCCTTTCGGTCGTTCGAGGTAAAATCAACGAAGCCGGCTCCGTTACGTGGGGCCGGCTTTGTCATATGCGCGTCGCGCCGGTGTGGGGTGTTCATGCCGGAGGTCGTCTATGGCGATGCTGTTATACAAATGCGCGCCGTCATCGCGATCGCAGCGAAGCAATCCGGGGGCATGGAGCGCTACGAGACCGGATTGCTTCGCTGCGATCGCAGYGACGGTTCGCGTGGTTTCAAGAGGACGTTCGACATGAGCGCGACGGTGATCGCGGTGAGCAGCGCCTTGGGGCATCGTTTCAGCAAGCCGAACCAGGCTTCGATCCGGCTGCTGAAGGGTCTCGGCGTCGAAGGCGACGCGCATTGCGGCGAGACGGTGAAGCACCGCTCGCGCGTCAAGGTCGACCCGACCCAGCCCAATCTGCGGCAGGTCCATCTCATCCACGCGGAATTGCTGGAGGAACTGGCGGGCGCTGGCTTCGACGTGGCGCCGGGGCAGATGGGCGAGAACGTGCTGACGCGGGGCCTGGACCTGCTCGGGCTGCCGGTCGGTGCCCGGTTGCGGCTTGGGAACGACGCCGTGGTCGAGATCACCGGGCTGCGCAATCCTTGTTCCCAGATCGAGGCGTTCAAGCCGGGGCTGCTCAAGGCCGTGCTAGGGCGCGACGAGCAGGGGAATATCGTCCGCAAGGCCGGGATCATGGGGATCGTGCTGGAAGGCGGCGAGATCCGCGCCGGGGATGCGGTCGCCGTCACGCTCCCGGCCGAGCCGCACCGGGCGCTCGAACGGGTCTGAGCGCCCAGCCCACCGAAACGAAAAAGGCCCGCTGGCGAACCGGCGGGCCCGAATTCTCGAGTGTGGGCCGCTTCAGATGAAGCTGACGTTCGCCGCTTCCGGGCCCTTCTTGCCGGCGCGGATCGAGAAGCGGATGCGCTGCCCGTCCATCGGCGGCTGCAGGCCGCTGCGGCTCAGCGAGGAAACGTGCAGGAACACGTCCGGGCCGCCCTGGTCCGGCGCGATGAAGCCGAAGCCGCGCTCCGAGTTGAAGAACTTCACGGCGCCGTCATAGGGGCCCTCCATCGGGCCGCTGTCACGGCTGGCGAAGCCGCCACGGTCGCCGCGATCGGAATATCCACCGCCGCCGTAACCACCGCCGCCGCCACCGTAGCCGCCGCGATCACCGCCGCCATAGCCGCCGCGGTCGCCACCGCCACCGTAGCCACCGCGGTCACCGCCGCCGTAGCCGCCGCGATCGCCACCGCCATAACCGCCGCCGCCGAAATCGTCGCGGGGGGCGCGGGGAGCGCGCGGTGCCGCCGGGGTCGCGGTCGAGGCGTCGATCTCGTGGATCGCGACAACCTGGAGACCGCGGCGTCCCTCGCCGAGATCGGCGATGATCGTCGCGCCCGGCTGCAGGTCCTGCTGGTCGAGCGGGCCGATCGCCGAGATATGCAAAAAGACGTCGCCAGAGCCATCGGCCGGCGACGCGAAACCGAACCCCTTCTCGGGGTCGAACCATTTAACCTTGGCTTCGATATTTTCGTGCGTGACGAAGGGTTGAGCGGCAGGAGGCTTGCGACGATCGAACATGGAGCTTCAGGGTTAGGTGACCGGGAGCGCGCAATCTAGCGCAAGCCAAGCGCGCCGTCATCGGGGGTTAAGCGTAAATTATCGAAGGTCGAAAGAGGTCAGCCGGAGCCCTTGGCGGCACCGTCGAAAGGCCTGTTCAGCCTTTCCGGTCGGCGCGCGCCAGCACAGTCTGCAACAGCACGTTCAGCCCGGGTTCGAGGTCTTCCGGCGTGCAGAGTTCAGCGTTGTTGTGAGTGATGCCGCCACGGCAGGGCGTGAAGATCATCGCGGTCGGCGCGTGGCGGGCGACGAAATAGGCGTCGTGCCCGGCCTGGCTGAGGATGTCCTTGTGGCGGTAGCCGAGCGCAGCCGCGGTGTCGCGCACCTGTCCGACCAGATCCTCCGCGAAGATGCGCCCGCCCCAGCTCCAGATGTCGAGGATCTCGACGGCACAATCCGCCTTCGCCGCGGCCTCGAAGGCGGCGCGACGCATCGCTTCCGCCATCACGGCCGAGGTCTGCGGATCGGGATGGCGGACATCGCCGACAGCCTGGGCCCAGTCGGAGAGGATGCCGGGCTTGTTGGGCCAGGCGACGAGGCGGCCTGCGGTCGCCTTGCCGCCGGTGCCGGCATGGACCCAGCCGAGATCGTCGACGGCGACGAGGAAGCGGGCTCCGGCGATCAGCGCGTTCTTGCGCCGCTCCATCGGCCAGGGACCGGTATGGGCGGTCTCGCCCTTGAACTCGATCAGCATGCCGGTGGAGGGGAAGCCGCCGGTGACGACGCCGACCTGCATGCCCTCGCGGTCGAGGATCGGCCCCTGCTCGATATGTAGCTCGAAATAGGCGTCGAAGGCATGAGGCTGCGGCTCCATCTCGCCGAGATAGCCGATGCGGGCGAGCTCCTCGCCGATCGATCGGCCATCCTCGTCGCTGCGTCCTTGCGCCCAGTCGAGCGTGTAGGCTCCGGTGAAGGCGCCGGAACCGACCATCGGCGGCGAGAAGCGGGCGCCTTCCTCGTTCGTCCAGTTGACCACCTCGAGCGGCCGGCGGGTGCGATGGCCGAGCGTATCGAGGGCACGGCAAACCTCCAGCCCGCCGAGCACGCCGAGAATGCCGTCGAAGCGCCCGCCATTGAACTGGGTGTCGAGATGGCTGCCCATCACGACCGGCGGCAGGCTGTCATCCGTGCCGGCACGGCGCGCGAAGATGTTGCCCATGCCGTCGACGCGGACGCTCAGGCCGGCTTCGCGGCACCAGGCCACGAACTGGTCGCGCACCTCCTTGTCGGCGTCGGAACAGGCGAGGCGGGCGAGGCCGCCCGGCCGGCCCTGGCCGATTTCGGCCGAGCGCTCGATCGTCTCCCAGAAGCGTGCCATGTCGATGCGGGCTTTGGCGTGTTGTTCCATCGGTCTCGTCTTCGGTGCCGGTGACTTGATGGCCGGACTATCGGCCACGGCTGGCGAGGCGGGCAAATAGATATTAGCGATGCGGGACATCGCCGGTGGAGCGGAGGCGGGCAAGGCATGCCCGACGCCGGGCCGGCGTCGATACGGATGGGACCATGGCTACGAGCGAAACCGACATCGTCATCCTGGGCGGCGGGCATAACGGCCTCGTTTGCGCCTTCCAGCTCGCGCGCGCCGGCTTGAAGGTCACGGTGCTGGAACGGCGCCATGTCGTCGGCGGCGCCGCGGTCACCGAGGAATTCCACCCCGGCTTCCGCAATTCGACCGCGAGCTACACGGTCAGCCTGCTCCGGCCCGAGATCATCCGCGAGATGGAGCTGGCGCGGCACGGCCTGCGCATCGTCGAGCGCCGGATGGCGAATTTCCTGCCGCTGCCGGACGGGCAGTACCTCGCCGCCGGCGCCGGCCTGACCGAAAGCCAGGTCGCGAAGTTCTCGACGCGCGATGCCGAGCGGCTCGGCGCCTATGAAGACAGGCTGGAGGCGGTCGCCGCCGTATTGCGCGAGCTGATGCTGCGCGCGCCGCCGAACGTCACCGAGGGCGGCTGGCTCGCCGCGCTGCCGGAGCTGCTGGAGGCGGGGCGGCTCGGCCGTCGCCTCGGCGGGCTCGACACGACCGCCAGACGAGACGTGCTCGACCTGTTCACGAAATCGGCGGGCGACTGGCTCGACGGCTGGTTCGAGAGCGATCCGATCAAGGCGCTGCTCGGCTTCGATGCGGTGGTCGGCAACTATGCCAGCCCCTATACGCCGGGCTCGGCCTATGTGCTGCTGCACCATGTCTTCGGCGAGGTGAACGGCCGCAAGGGCGCCTGGGGCCACGCCATCGGCGGCATGGGCGCGATCACCCAGGCGATGGCGAAGGCCTGCGCGGAGGCCGGCGTCGAGATCAGGCTCGGTTCGCCCGTGGCGGAGGTGCTTTCCGAGAAGGGCAGGGCGGCGGGCGCCGTCACCGAGGCCGGCGACATCGTCCGGGCCAAGGCGGTCGTCTCCAACCTGCATCCGCGGCTGCTGTTCTCGAAGGTCGATCCGGCGCTGCTGCCGGCCGATTTCTCCGAGCGCATCGGCCGCTACGCCTCGGGCTCGGCCACCTTCCGGATGAATGTGGCGCTGTCGGAGCTGCCGCGCTTCACCAGCCTGCCCGGTCCGGGCGACCACCACACCGCCGGCATCATCATCGCGCCGAGCCTCGGCTACATGGACCGCGCCCATGCCCAGGCGCGGCTCGACGGCTGGTCGCGCGAGCCGATCGTAGAAATGCTCATTCCGTCGACGCTGGACGACACGCTGGCGCCTGCGGGCGCCCATGTCGCCAGCCTGTTCTGCCAGCATGTCGCGCCGGAGCTGCCGGACGGCATCGCCTGGGAGGATTGCCGCGAGACCGTCGCGGACCTGATGATCGACACCGTCGACCGCCATGCACCGGGCTTCAAGGCCTCGGTGATCGGGCGGCTGGCACTCGGCCCGGTCGATCTCGAGCAGCGCTTCGGCCTGATCGGCGGCGACATCTTCCATGGCCGGCTGACGCTCGACCAGCTGTTCTCGGCGCGGCCGGTGCTTGGCCATGGCAATTACCGCATGCCGCTGCCGGGGCTCTATCTCTGCGGCTCGGGCGCCCATCCCGGCGGTGGCGTCACCGGCGCGCCAGGGCGTAACGCCGCGATGGCCGTACTGGCGGATCGCAAGCGCGGACGCTTCTAGAGGGCTGAGTCAAAAAAGCGCCGTCGTCCCGGGCATGGCCCATGACGACGGCGCAATAACGTCGGTATTCGACGGCGTCAGATCAGACCGTTATCGGTCAGGAACTGGCTCGCGACCTTCTCGATCGGCGTCTTGTCGACATCGACCTTGGCGTTGAGGCCCTGCAGGACCTCGTCCGAGAGCTTGGCGGCGAGCGCGGTCAGAGCCTCTTCGAGCTTCGGATTGGCCTTCAGCGTCTCGGTGCGCACGACCGGCACGGCGGCGTAGTTCGGGAAGAACTCCTTGTCGTCGGCGAGCACGCGGAACTTGAAGCCCTGAATGCGGCCGTCGGTGGCGAAGACGAGGGCGGCATCGACCTGCTTGTCGCGCAGCGCCTGATAGGTCAGGCCGGAATCCATCGACTTCAGGTTGGCGCGACCAGCCTTGAAGCCATAGGTCGTCTGCATGCCGGGCAGGCCGTCGGGGCGCCCCGGGAACTCGGCATTGACGGCGATGGTCAACGGCTTCTTGTCGTTGAAGGCGGCGGCGAGATCCGAGAGCGTCTTGATCGCGTCGGTCTTGGGCTCGCCGTCGCGGACCGCGATGGCGTAGGTGTTGTTCGCCGCCGAAGGCGTCAGCCAGGTCAGGCCGAGCTTGGCGTCGAGCTCCTTGACGCGCTCATAGGTCTCCTTGGCACCGAGGCGCTCGTTGACCTTGTTGTAGGTCACCAGCGAGGTGCCGGTATATTCCCAGTAGACGTCGATCTGGCCGCTGACCTGCGCGTCGCGAACGACCTGCGAGCCGAGGCCGTCTCGCTTGTCGACCTTGAAGCCCTTCTTGGTGAGCAACTGCGAGGTCACTTCCGCGAGCAGCAGCTGCTCGGTGAAGTTCTTGCCGCCGACGACGATGGAATTGGCCTTGGCGGGCATCGCCCAGAGGGCTGCCAGGGCGGCGATGGCGAATAGGCGCGACGAAGGCTTCATGCCCGGTCTCCTTGAAACGACTGCGGGAAGATGCAGGGGGGTCAGCGCAGCGGGTTGACCCCTCGGGGGATGGTCCAGAACTGGAGCTGGGCCATGATGAAATCGATCAGCACCGCCAGCAGGGCGGTGGGGATGGCGCCGGCGAGCATGGTGCCGAACTCGTTCAGCGCGATGCCGGTGAAGATCAGCTCGCCGAGTCCGCCGCCGCCGATCAGGAAGGCCAGCGGCACGGTGCCGACATTGATCGCCAGCGCGGTGCGGATGCCGGTGTAGATCACGAACAATGCGTTCGGCAGCTCGACCTGGAGCAGCATGTGCCGCGGCGACAGGCCCATGCCGCGCGCCGCCTCGAGAAGATGCGGCGGCACGGCGCGCAGGCCGGCCATGGTGTTGCTGACGATCGGCAGCAGCGACGCCACGAAGAGCGCGAAGATCGCCGAGCTGTCGCCGATGCCGAGCAGGCTCATCGACAAGGCCAGCACGGCGAGCGTCGGGATCGTCGCGCCGACATTGAGCACCTGCAAGGCCGCATCGCCGATCGGGCGGAAGCGGGGCCGGGTAAGCAGGATACCGAGCGGCACGCCGAGCGCGATCGCGGCGCCGCCCGAGATCGCGACGAGCGTCACATGCTGCCAGCCGAGGAAGGCGATATCGTCCCATTTGTCGAGCAGGCCCGGCAGCAGGCCGCTGGCCCAGGCCCAGGCGCCGAGCAGGAACAGGCCCAGATGCGCGCCGTTGCGGCGCAGCTGGGTCAGCATGGGCAGGACGCCGTCAGCCATCCCGATAGGTCTCGGAGAGCAGGCGGGTGAAGCCGCGCAGCGTGACATAGCCGACATACATGCCGTCATCGTCGACGCAGGCGAGCCAGGACACGTCGTGGCGGAACATGGTCGAGACCGCGGTGCGCAGGTCCTCATGCGGCTTGATCGTCGTCGGCAGGGTCTCGTGGTTCTCGCTGACGAGGCCGTTCGCGCCGCGCGCCGCCTGCATCGAGACATAGCCGCGGGCCCGGCCGCGCGGCCCGACCAGCACGATCGACTGGTGGCCGTGCTCTTCCATGATCGCTGCCGCCTTCTTCAGCGTGTCGGCTGCGCGGACCCGCGGCGGGTCCGCCTGCATGGCGTCGCGCACCGTCAGCAGCTGGAGACGCTTCAGCGTGCGGTCGCCGCCGACGAAATCGGAGACGAAGCTGTTCGCCGGATGGGCGAGGATGTTGTCCGGCGTATCGTACTGGACGAGCCGCCCGTCCTTGAAGATCGCGATCCGGTCGGCCATCTTCACCGCCTCGTCGATGTCGTGGCTGACGAACAGGATGGTCTTGCGGATCTGCGCCTGCATCTTCAGGAACTCGTCCTGGATGATGACGCGGTTGATCGGGTCGATGGCGCCGAAGGGCTCGTCCATCAGCAGGACCGGCGGATCGGCCGCGATCGCGCGCAGCACGCCGATGCGCTGCTGCTGCCCGCCGGAAAGCTCCCGCGGATAGCGATGCAGGAAGGCGCCGGGCTCGAGCGCGACCATGTCGAGCAGCTCAGCTGCCCGCTTGCGCGACTTCGCCCGGTCCCAGCCGAGGATGTCCGGCACGATGCAGATGTTGTCCTCGACCGTCTTGTTCGGGAACAGGCCGATCTGCTGGATGACATAGCCGATGCTGCGGCGCAGCTGGGTGACGTCGTAATCGGCGGTGTTCTTGCCGTCGATCAGGATCTCGCCCGAGCTCGGCTCGATCAGCCGGTTGACCATCTTCATGGTCGTCGTCTTGCCGCAGCCGGAGGGGCCGAGCAGGACGCAGATCTCGCCATCGGGCACCTCGAGCGAGACCCGGTCCACGGCCGGCGTGGTGCCGCCGGAGAAGGTCTTGCTGACCTGGTTCAGTCTGATCATCTGGTCCTCAGTCCCGGTGAGGTGAGCTTCCGCTGCAGCCAAAGCAGGGCGAGGTCGGCGAGCACGGCGAGCAGGCTGACGGCGAGCGCCCCGGTGATCAGCTGGCGCGGATCGGTCTGGCTGATGCCCCGCGAGATGAAGGTGCCGAGACCGCCGGCGCCGATATAGGCGGCGATCGCCGTGACACCGATATTCATCACCACGGCGACCCGCACCCCGGTCATGATGACGGGCAGCGCAAGCGGCAGCTCGACTTCGCGCAGCCGCTGCCCTCTGGTCAGACCCATGCCACGCGCAGCTTCGCGCAGGGCAGGATCAAGATTCTTGATCGCGGTGTAGGTATTCCGGATAATCGGAAGCTGCGAGTAGAGTATTACCGCGATCACTGCCGGGAGATAACCGATCCCGTGTCCGAACCGGGACAGCAGCGGGATCATCATGCCGAACAGCGCGATCGACGGAATGGTGATCATGATCGACGCCGCATAGAGCACGGCGTCCGCAACACGCCTGTTCTGGCTGATCGCCACGCCTATGGGCACACCGGTCAGCACGGCCAGAGCGACCGCCACCGCGACGATGGCGACGTGCTCGCCGGTCCGGGTGACGATGAGCCCCCAGTTCGAGATAATGTAATTGAGAATGTCCATTGCGTTGACGGGGCTTTTAAGGCAGCTTATCTGCCCTTGGCAACCCATGATGTCGAATTTTTTGAGGCAAATCCGCGTTTTTTCTCAGAGAAATCTATTCGCTGATTCTATTTAATAGAAAAGATTTATTACAGATATTTGAAATATATACTGAATTAGATGTAGATAATTACCTAAGGTGTTTCCAAGTTAACTCTGTCGCCTAACCTTGTGACTTTTCGCGCTCGGCGGATTTTGCGCCGACTGTTGTGACGAGTCGCCAATGACGAGGATGTTTTATGTGTGGCTTCGTATGCCTTTGGGAGATCGACGACGAGGGCGACGCGCTGATCGCGGCGATGCTGTCGCGCCTCGGACACCGCGGTCCCGACGCTACCCAGGTCACCCGCCTGACCGGCGCTCCCGCCTCGATGGGCCACTGCCGCCTGTCGATCATCGGGCCGGACAATGGCGCTCAGCCCATTCTGCAGGATTCAGAGATACTTGTCGCCAATGGCGAGATCTATAATCATGCCGATATCAGGGCGATTATCGGTTCGGAAAACTTCGACACGGCGAGCGATAGCGAAACTATTCTGCACCTCTTCCGCAGTGGTGCGCAGCGCTGGGTGAGCCGGCTCGACGGGATGTTCGCATTCGTGCTGGCGACGCCTGATCGGATCATCGCCGCCCGCGATCCGCTCGGGATCAAGCCGCTCTACATGGCGCGTCGCGGCAAGGGCCTGGCCTTCGCGTCGGAACTCAAGGCGTTCGACGGTCTCGGCTTCGACGAGATCAGTGCGATTCCGCCCGGCGCGCTGTTCGACAGCCGCGGGGGCTTGAGGCAATGGTATCGCATCCCGTCAGGGGCGGCCGAAGCCGAAGCGGGCCTCGACATCGAAGCCACGGCCGGCGAACTGCGCCTCAGCCTGGAAGAGGCGGTGGCGAAGTGGATGATCGCCGACGTCGAGGTCGGATCGTTCCTGTCCGGTGGGCTCGACAGCTCCATCATCGCCGCGATCGCGCATAAGATCAGGATCGATGCGGGGCAGGGGCCGCTCAAGACATTCGCCGTCGGGACGCCCGGGTCCTCGGACCTGATCGCGGCACGGCGCGTGGCGAGCCATATCGGCTGCGACCATCACGAGTTCACCTTCTCGGCGCAGGACATCGCCGACAATCTCCCGCATGTGATCTACCATCTCGAAAGCGCCGATATCGACCTCGTCCGCAGCGCGATCCCGACGCTGTTCGCGGCGCGGTTGGCACGCAGCCGGGTGAAGGCGGTGCTCACCGGGGAGGGGGCCGACGAGCTCTTCGCGGGCTATGCCTATCACCACGGCTATGCCGACGATCCGCGCGCGCTGGCCGACGAACTGACGCGCAGCCTCGGCACCATGCACAACATCAACCTGCAGCGCGTCGACCGCATGACGATGGCGGAATCGCTGGAGGCGCGTACACCCTTCCTCGACCGGGACCTGATCGCTTTCGCCCAGTCCCTGCCGGCCGAGCTCAAGCTCCGCCGGACCGACCCGACGATTGCGGAATCGACGGGGCCGACGACGGAGAAATGGCTGCTGCGCAAGGCCTGCGCGGACCTGCTGCCGGAAGACCTCGTCTGGCGCAAGAAGGCCCAGTTCGACGAGGGCTCGGGAACCGTGGACGCCTTGCGGCAGGCCTTGCGGATCCTGACGGGCTCCAAGGGCGAGGTCGACAAGCAGCGCGAGGCTGCGCTGTATCGCGAGATACTGAGCAGCCGCTTCAGCGATCCCGGAATGATCCTGAGCCAGGCGGGGCAGTGGAACGCCAACCGCGTCGCCGCCTGAGGTCAGGCGTTCGGGGCGCGGGGCTCGGCATGGCATCGGACGATGCCTCGGCCGCGCCCCGCCAATCCCTGCTGTTCACAGGCGTCTCGCCGGCGTGAACCGAGCAATTGACAAAAATCGCCCGTGGACCACTAGATGTGGTGGTCACGGTCTCTCGAATCACCGGTTCGAGAGCTAAGAGGGAAGCCGGTGCGACACCGGCGCTGCCCCCGCAACTGTAAGCGGCGAGTTCTGGTCCCATTCGAGTCACTGAAGCCGGGAGGCTTTGGGAAGACGGGACAAGAGCGATGACCCGCGAGCCAGGAGACCTGCCGCGACCGCGTTGAACGTCCACGGGCGGGGTGTCCCGGTGGTGCGCTGGCAGGTCGCGGCGGATCGTCGTCGCGCACCTTCTCCAAGCGTCCGCTTTGGCCTTTGCCCCCAACATCTTGGGGTTGATGCCATGTCTTCGTCTCTGGAAGCGTCTTCGTCTCTCGAAGCCGACCGGCCTGTCGCGGTTCCTTCGGCCGTCGATCCCGCGGCGGCAAAGCCAGCCAGGACCGAGCCCGGATACCAGCTCATCCGCCGCAACGGCGCCGTGACGCCGTTCGACCCATCGAAGATCGCGGTGGCGCTAACCAAGGCGTTCCTGGCGGTCGAGGGTTCGAGCGCTGCCGCTTCGCGCCGCATCCATGACATCGTCGCGGGGCTTACCCAGCAGATCGTCGCCGGCCTGACCCGTCGCGCGGGCGACGGCCGCACCTTCCATATCGAGGATGTGCAGGACCAGGTCGAGCTCGCGCTGATGCGCTCGGAGCATCACAAGGTCGCGCGGGCCTATGTGCTCTATCGCGAGGAACGCGCGCAGGAGCGGGCGCGCGCCAAGGCGGAGGCCGGGCCGAACGCCGTCACCGCCCCCAGCCTGCGGATGAAGCTTGCCGATGGCGCGCTCGCGCCGCTCGACCTCGTCCGTCTGGCCACGGTCATCCGCGAAGCCTGTGTCGGCCTCGACGGCGTTTCGGCCGAGGCCGTCCTGACCGAGGCGCAGCGCAATCTCTATGACGGCATCAGCCAAGACGAGCTGGCGCAGGCGCCGATCCTGGCGGCCCGCACGCTGGTCGAGACCGAGCCGAACTATTCCAAGGTTTCCGCCCGGCTGCTGCTCGACAAGCTGCGCCGGGAGGCCCTGAGCTTCGTTTCCGGCCGCTCCGAGCAGGCGACGCAGGCCGAGATGGCGACGCGCTACGGCGAATACCTGCACGCCTATGTGAAGACCGGCATCGCCAACGAGTTGCTCGACCCCGAACTCGGCCGCTTCGACCTCGGCCGCATGGCCGCAGCGCTGAGGCCGGAACGCGATCTCCAGTTCGACTATCTCGGCTTCCAGACGCTCTACGACCGCTATTTCCTGCATGTGCGTGGCAATCGCTTCGAGCTGCCGCAGGCCTTCTTCATGCGCGTCGCGATGGGGCTCGCCATCCGCGAGATCGACCGCGAGGCGCGTGCGATCGAGTTCTACGACCTGCTGTCGTCCTTCGACTTCATGGCCTCGACGCCGACCCTGTTCAATTCGGGCACGCTTCGGCCGCAGCTCTCGTCCTGCTTCCTGACCACGGTTGCCGACGATCTCGACGGCATCTTTAAGGCGGTTAAGGACAATGCCCTGCTCGCCAAATATTCCGGCGGCCTCGGCAACGACTGGACGCCGGTGCGTGGCCTGGGCGCTCATATCAAGGGCACCAATGGCGAGAGCCAGGGCATCGTGCCGTTCCTCAAGGTTGCCAACGACACCGCCATCGCGGTCAACCAGGGCGGCAAGCGCAAGGGCGCGGTCTGCGCCTATCTTGAAACCTGGCATGTAGACATCGAGGAGTTCCTCGACCTGCGCAAGAACACCGGCGACGAGCGCCGCCGCACCCATGACATGAACACGGCGAACTGGATTCCGGACCTGTTCATGAGCCGGGTCGAGGCCGGCGGTCACTGGACCCTGTTCTCACCCGATGAGGTTCCCGACCTGCACGACCTCTACGGCAAGCCGTTCAAGGCGGCCTACGAGGCCTATGAGGCCAGGGCCGAGCGCGGCGAGATCAAGGTGTTCAAGCGGGTGGCGGCGCTCGATCTCTGGCGCAAGATGCTGACCATGCTGTTCGAGACCGGCCATCCCTGGATCACTTTCAAGGATGCCTGCAACCTGCGCTCGCCGCAGCAGCATGCCGGGGTGGTGCATTCCTCGAACCTCTGCACCGAAATCACGCTCAATACTTCGGCCGACGAGGTTGCGGTCTGCAATCTCGGTTCCGTCAACCTCGCCGCCCATGTCACGGCCGAGGGGCTCGACCACGCCCGGCTTGCGCGCACAGTGAAGACCGCGATGCGGATGCTCGACAATGTCGTCGACATCAATTTCTACACGATCCCCGAGGCGCGCCGCTCGAACCTGCGCCATCGCCCGGTCGGCCTCGGCCTGATGGGTTTCCAGGATGCGCTGCAGACGCAGCGCCTCCCGACGGCGTCGAAGGAGGCGGTCGCCTTTGCCGATGCCTCGATGGAGGCGATCAGCTTTCATGCGATCCAGGCCTCGGTCGACCTCGCTGCCGAGCGCGGGCGCTATCCGAGCTTCGATGGCTCGCTCTGGTCGAAGGGCATCCTGCCGATCGACTCGCTCGAGATCCTGTCGGAGGCCCGCGACGGGGATGTCGATCTGGATCGCTCGTTCACGCTGGACTGGGATGGCTTGCGCGAACGGGTGAAGACCACCGGCATGCGCAACTCGAACACGATGGCGATCGCGCCGACGGCGACGATCTCCAACATCGTCGGCGTCTCGCAGTCGATCGAGCCGTCCTACAGCCAGCTCTACGTCAAGGCGAACATGTCGGGCGATTTCACCGTAGTGAATGCCGGGCTCGTCCATGACCTCAAGGCGAGAGGGCTCTGGGACGAGGTGATGGTTTCGGACCTGAAATACTATGACGGCAAGGTCAGCCAGATCGACCGCGTCCCGGCCGATCTCAAGGCGCTCTACGCGACCTCCTTCGAGATCCCGACGGAGTGGCTGATCAGGGCCGCGGCGCGTCGCCAGAAATGGATCGACCAGGGCCAGTCGCTGAACCTCTACATGGCGCAGCCCTCGGGCCGGAAACTCGACGAGGCGTATCGGCTGGCGTGGCGACTCGGGCTGAAGACGACCTATTACCTGCGGGCGCTGTCTGCGACCCATGTCGAGAAATCGACGCTGAAGGGCACGGACGGCAAGCTCAACGCGGTCTCGGCTGGCGTTCCGGTGGCGGCCAAGGTCGCTGCGCCGATCCTCGTCGACATCCCGCTGGAGAACGGCATGGCGGTGCCCAACGCTTGCTCGATTGACGATCCGACCTGCGAGGCGTGTCAGTAGCTGCTGCCGCCATCGCCTCCCGCGTCATTCTCGGGCGAAGCGCAGCGCAGACCCGAGAATCTCCGGCAAGACGAGGCGCCAGAGCCTTCTTCGGCATGAGATGCTCGGGGCAGGCCCGAGCATGACGCCCTTCAATTTCAGAACGGAACCCTTCCCCATGCTCGACTGGTCCGACACCAAGCCGGCGCCCGCTTCCAATCCCGCCGTCCTCAACAATTCTCGCGCCGCCGACGCCACAGGCCTTGGCGAGATCGACCGCTCCGGCGGGCGCGTCTCGGTCGACGAGAAGCGGATGATCAACTGCCGCGCCGACGTGAACCAGCTCCTGCCGCTCAAATACAAATGGGCCTGGGAGAAGTACCTCGCCGGCTGCAACAACCACTGGATGCCGACCGAGGTCTCGATGCAGGCCGACATCGCGCTGTGGAAGTCGAAGGGCGGGCTGACCGAGGACGAGCGGCGCATGCTCAAGCGCAATCTCGGCTTCTTCGCGGCCTCCGAGAGCCTCGTCGCCAACAACATCGTGCTGGCGATCTACCGCCACCTCACCAACCCGGAATGCCGGCAGTACCTGCTGCGCCAGGCCTTCGAGGAGGCGGTGCACACCCACACCTTCCAGTACATCGTCGAGAGCCTCGGCCTCGACGAGGGCGAGCTCTTCAACATGTATCGCGAGGTGCCCTCGATCACCGACAAGGCGGCCTGGGCGCTGAAGCATACTCAGAACATCGAGGATCCAGACTTCCGCACGGGGACGCCCGAGAACGACCAGGCCCTGCTGCGCGACCTGATCACCTTCTACGTCATCTTCGAGGGGATGTGGTTCTACACCGGCTTCGCGCAGATCCTCTCGCTCGGCCGGCGCAACAAGATGGTCGGCATCGCTGAGCAGTACCAGTACATCCTGCGCGACGAGTCGATCCATCTGAACTTCGGCATCGACGTCATCAACCAGATCAAGATCGAGAACCCGCATCTCTGGACCAAGACGTTCCAGGACGAGGTGCGCGGCATGCTGAAGGACGCTGCCGAGCTCGAGGCAGCCTATGGCCACGATACGATGCCGAGGGGCTTGCTCGGGCTGAATGCGGCGCTGTGCGAGCAGTACATGCACTTCATCGCCAACCGCCGCTGCGCCCAGCTCGGGCTGGCGCCGGTCTTCGCGGAGACCGAGAACCCGTTCCCCTGGATGAGCGAGGCGATGGATCTGAAGAAGGAGAAGAACTTCTTCGAGACGCGCGTGATCGAGTATCAGAACGGCGGCGCGCTGAGCTGGGAGTGAGCGGTCGATGCACCTGCGGGTTTCGCGCGCGGCTCAGCACCGTAAAATGACATGGCGGCTCCTTGGCCAGTCAGGCTCCCGCAGTGCGTGAAGAGATGCCGACTATGACAACGACCGTGACCATCAGACAGCTGACCACGACCAGCGCGGTGGAAAGGGACACTGCGGTCATCACCGCGCTTGCGATGATGACGCCCGTCGCGTTCGCGGTGCGAAGCAGCGCAAAGACCTCGGGCCGCTTCCTTGGAGGCGCGAGGGAATCGAGGACGAGCGAATAATAGGTGCCCAAGGGCGCGAGGACCGCCCCGATCAGGACAGCGCCCAGCACAGTCACGCCCATCGATAGCTGGAGAGCGGCGAGGATGGCCCCGCAAGCCATGATCGTCAGCAGCACGAGGACGGCGCGCCGGCTCGCCATGCGGTTGCGGACGCTGACCCAGATGCCGCCCGCCACAGAAGCGAGGCACAGGGGAACCGTGAACAGGATCGCCAGGGCCGGTGCGTAGCCGAAATGCAGGGCGAGGGCGACGGCGCCGATTTCGAGGGCCGCGACCGTCGCCCCGCCTGCGGCGGCGCAGGTCAGCCAGAGCAGTATCGCCGGGCTGATGACGGAAGCATCGGGCTGATGCACATCGTCCGTCGGGGTCGCCGTGACGGTCGGAACGAGCAGGGCGGGGATCACGCCGAGGGCCGCGATGGCGAGAATGGCGAAGACGGGCGATACGGTGCCAAGCCCGGACGCCGCCACCGGAGCCAGGACGAAGGTCACCTCGTTGAGCGTGGCCGCGATGCCGAGGGCTCTCGGCAACTTCGCCGCCGGTGCGAGCTCATTGAGCACGGCCCGGAGATTGCCGAACGCCGCCCCGTTCACCGCCCCTGCCAGCGCCGAGAATGCGACCAGCCAGATGAAGGACGCCTCGTAGTAGGCGAAGAGGGCAATGGACCCGAGAGCGATCGTCCGGAAGATCACCAGCAGCCGCAGGAAGGTCGTCGGCGGAAGACGTCTGCCTGCCCGCACGATCGGGATGGCGCCGATCACCTGGGCGAGCGTCATCGCCAGGATCATCGCCGCGCCGCCGCTGGTGTCGCCAGTGAGCGCCAGGGCAACCAGCGCAAAGGCGACCGGCCCTGCCGCCTGGGGGACGTTGAGCGTTGCTGACGAGATGAACCAGCGAACCAGCGGGGCTGCGCTTGCTGTCCTCGTCGTTGAAGTCGTCATGCTCCGGCCCCTGGAAAAAGGGCCGGGCCGTTCCCGGACATTTCAAATCCCGTGATGGGATCGAGGACGTTACCTCGCGGGCCTGATTAGCAGCCTATGCAGTGCTGTCAAATCGGGTCGCCTGGACCTCCACGTGGTTCTGCATGTCCGCTGCATCGAGCCTGCTTTGAGAGCGGGCAACCAGGCCATCTGCATTGCCGCAGGCGTCATCTTCCGGTCGTGAGAACGATTCCTGAGCCCGCCATGCGCGTTGCTAACGCACGCAGAGCCCAAATTGTCTGAGGATCTGACTGGCCTGCTCGTGGGAGATCGTCGCTCCCTTCAGCACCTCAGCATGAGCGAGCCCGATGCCGCCCAACTCGGCGCCGCGCAGGTCGGCCCCCTTGAAGCGGGCATCCTTGAGGATCGCGTCTCGCAACCTTACGCGGTCCATGACCGCATTACGGAAGTCGCATCCCGTCAGATCGGCCTCGGAAAGGTCGAGGCCCTCCATGCGCATGTCCCGGAACGATAGCCCGGCGAGCTTGGCGCAGACCAGGAGACTATCCTTGAACGATGCGTCCAGCACCTGTGCCTGGCACAGGTCGGCGCCCGTCATCCTGCAATCGGAGAAGGACGCCGAGCCCAGTCTCGCACCAGACAGATTGGCGTTGTTGAGGTCGCAAGCCGAGAATGCGGCCTCGCGCAAATCGGCACCACGGAAATCGGCGCCGGGAGCCGAGCAAGACGTCCATCGCGTTTCCTCTAGCGTCGCTCCGTTCAACTGGACTTTCGCCAGGTTGCAACGGTGGAAGGTCCAGAGCGAAAGGTCGAGGCCGGACAAGTCGGCCTGGCCGAGGTCGCACTCCAGAAGGCTCGCTGAAGGCGTCCCGGCAGCAATACGGGTCAGATCCGCACGCCCCAGGACCTCGCCGGAGACTTCTGCCGGTGATGACTTTCCAATCAGGTTCGCGCTCATCTCGACTCCCGGCACCAGCGGCGAATTGGTCGGGACCCGCCCGCCACGAGGGGCGATGGGCGGGCCGGTCCGTCCGCACACGGCCGACGGCCATGCGATCTCGGTGGAAGGGCGGCGAGGATGCTCGCTAACCCGGGGCCGATCGCCGGAACTGGCGTCCGAATGGTCGGCTTGATTTCCGTACGAACGTTCGTATATAAATTGCTGGAGCGTCGCAAGTCGATTTCTCGATGGCGCAACGAGGCTGGAATGGGCAGGCATCGAAAGCACGACCCGGAAGAGGTCCTGAACGCCGCGGAGCGGGTCGTGCTCCGGCGCGGCGCGGCGGGCCTCTCGATCGACGCCGTCGCGAAGGAAGCCGGCATCGCCAAGTCCAGCGTGCTTTACGACTACAAGTCGAAGAGCGCGGTGCTGGAGGCTTTGGTCGGTCGGATTATTGCGGCTGAAGACCGGAAGGTGGCGATCGCGGTGGCGGCCGCCGAGGCCACCGCGAATCCCGAGCTGTTCGGCAGGATCGAGGCAGTCGCCGCGGGGCAGCCTTCCGCCGACGAGCGGGCCGTCGTGATGGCGGTCAGTGCGGCAGCCTCCGCCGAGGACGCCTTCCAGCGCAGCATGCGCGAATGGCTGGCGCGCGACCTCGAGGCGATCCACTCCGGGGGCGAGAAGCCCTTCGCCGCCCTGATGGCGTATCTCGCGCTCTATGGCCTCGCGACCATCGAGTACCAGGGGTTTCGCGAGTTCGAGCCATCCGAACGCGCCGCCATCCTGGATGGCATCAAGAACATCTTCGAACTCATTTCCGAGAAGCCGGTTTCGTCATGAACTCCGCATCCATTCGTATCCCTTCCCACCCTCCGAGGTTCGGGAAGCGAACCTTCATGCGGCGTCTCGGCGCCATCGCGGTCATCTTCTCGATGGCGATGCCTGCGGGCGCCCAGGGTGCGTCAGAAATGCCGCCGCCGGCTATCGCCGTGCTTCAGGTCGAGCCGCGCACCGTTCCGGTCATTCGCGACCTGCCGGGTCGCATCGCCGCGACGCGCGTAGCCGAGGTCCGCGCCCGGGTTTCGGGCATTCTGCAGGAGCGCGTCTTCCAGCAAGGCACGCTCGTGAAGCAGGGCGACGTGCTCTACCGCATCGACCCGAAGCTGTTCGAGGTCAGGGTCGCGAGCGCCCAGGCCGCGCTTCAAAAGGCCAAGGCCCTCAAGATCAACTCGGAGCAGCACCTGGCCCGTCAGAAGACGCTGCGCGACCGGGAAGTCGCAAGCGGCATCAACTTCGAGAACGCGGAGTTGGCGGTTGCCCAAGCCGATGCGGATGTCGGTCTCGCGGAGGCGGCGCTTGCCGAGGCCAGGATCAATCTGGACTATACGCAGGTGCGTGCGCCGATCACCGGCATCATCGGGGCCGCCCTGGTCACCGAGGGCGCGCTGGTCACCGCCGACGCCGCCCAGAACCTGGCGCTGATCCAGCAGATCGATCCGGTCTATGCGGACTTCACCCAGTCGGCACAGGAACTCCTGGCGCTGAAGCGTTCGGTCGATGCGGGCACGCTCGCCAGCCCGGAGCCGGGGCAAGCCCGCGTCGAGCTCGTATTCGACGACGGAGCGACCTATGCGCAGGCCGGATCCCTGCTGTTCGCCAGCGCCAGCGTCGATGCAACGACGGGGCAGGTCACGCTGCGTGCGGAGTTCCCGAACGCGAAGGGCGACCTTCTTCCGGGCATGTATGTCCGGGTTCGTCTCGAGCAGGCCGTGCGTGAGGGCGCGATCGTTGTGCCGCAGCGCGCCATCGTTCGGACGCAGGAGGGGCGGGCGCAGGTCTATGTGATTGCCGCCGAGGATACGGCCGAGCCGCGCGACATCGAACTCGGGGAGGCTATTGGCTCCGATTGGCTCGTCCTGTCCGGCCTCAAGGCCGGTGAGAAGATCGCGGTCGACGGCGTCCAGAAACTCCAGCCCGGCGCGAAGGTCGCCCCGGAGCCGTGGTCTCCGGCGATCGAAGCGAACGGCTCGAAGAGCCAATAGGCATCAAATGGCACAGTTTTTCATTCGGCGGCCGATCCTCGCCTGGGTCTTCGCGCTGTTCATTTGCATCGCCGGCGCGCTGGCGCTGCCCTTCCTGCCAATCGCGCAGTATCCCAAGGTCGCGCCGCCGCAGCTCACGATCTCGACCGCCTATCCCGGCGCCTCGCCTCAGGAAATCTACCAGGGCGTGACCCGCCTGATCGAGGAAGAGCTGAACGGCGTCGCCGGGCTGATCTATTTCGAGTCGACCTCCGACACCTCGGGTTCGGTCTCGATCAACGCTACCTTCCAGCCGGGTACGGATATCGACCAGGCCTCGGTCAAGGTCCAGAACGCGATCAAGCGGGTCGAATCCCGTCTTCCGCGCGCGGTCACGACGCAGGGCGTCTCCGTCGAGGAGGCGGCGTCGGGGTTTCTCATGATCGTCTCGCTGACCTCCTCTGACGGCCAGATGGACGAGGTCGCCCTGGGCGACTACCTCAACCGCAACGTGCTCGGGGAGCTTCGGCGCATCGAGGGCGTCGGCCGGGCGCAGCTCTTCGCCGCCCAGCGCGCGATGCGCGTCTGGATAGATCCGGTGAAGATGGTCGGCCTGAAGCTGACCGCCGACGACATCACGGCAGCGATCACCGCGCAGAACGCCCAGGTGGCGGCCGGTCAGATCGGCGCGGCGCCAAATCCGGTCAGCCAGGACCTGACCGCGACGGTGCTCGTCAAGGGCCAGCTCGCGAACACGGCCGAGTTCGGCGAAATCGTCCTGCGCGCGAACGCCGACGGCAGCACCGTCCGGCTGCGCGATGTCGCGCGCATCGAGCTCGGCGCCGAAAACTACAATTTCAGCAGCCGCCTCAACGGCAAGCCGAGCGCGGCGGTGGGCATCCAGCTTTCGTCGACCGGCAACGCGGTCGCGACCTCGCAGGCGATCCGGGACAAGCTCGCGGAGCTGTCGAAGTTCTTCCCGAGTGGCGTCGAGCAGTCGATTCCCTATGACACCAGCCCGTTCGTCTCGGCCTCGATCAAGAAGGTGCTGATAACGCTGCTGGAGGCCGTCGGCCTCGTCTTCCTCGTGATGCTGATCTTCCTCCAGAACATCCGCTACACCGTCATCCCCACGCTGGTCGTGCCGGTCGCGCTGCTGGGGACCTGCGCGGTGATGTTTGCGACCGGGTTCTCGATCAACGTGCTGACGATGTTCGCGATGGTGCTGGCGATCGGCATCCTTGTCGACGACGCCATCGTCGTGGTCGAGAACGTCGAGCGCATCATGGCCGAGGAAGGCCTGCCACCGCGCGCGGCGACGAAAAAGGCGATGAGCCAGATCACCGGCGCGATCCTGGGCATCACGCTTGTGCTGACCAGCGTCTTCGTGCCGATGGCCTTCTTCCCGGGCTCGACCGGCATCATCTATCGGCAGTTCAGCCTGACGATGGTCGTCTCGATCCTGTTCTCGGCCTTCCTGGCGCTGTCGTTGACGCCGGCGCTGTGCGCGACGTTCTTGAAGCCGATCCCCAAGGGACACCACGAGAAGAAGGGGCTCGGTGGCTGGTTCAATCGCAACTTCGACCGCCTCACCACGGGCTATTCCCGCAGCGTCGTGAGCATGTCGAAGCGGGCGGGCCGCTTCATGGTGGTCTACCTCGCGCTGGTCGTCGGGCTCGGCTACCTGTTCGTCAAGCTGCCGAGCGCCTTCGTTCCCAACGAGGACCAGGGCTACGTCATCGTCGACATCCAGGGGCCGCCGGAAGCGAGCGCCAACCGCACGCTCGCATCGATCAGGCAGATCGAGGACATCTTCCAGGCCGATCCCGCCGTCGCCAATGTCGTCGCGATCCAGGGCTTCAGCTTCTCCGGCAACGGCGCCAATGCCGCGCTCGCCTTCGTGACGTTGAAGGACTGGAGCGAGCGTGGCGCCGACAACTCGGCGCAAGCCGTGGCGGATCGTGCCAACGCCCAACTGTTCGGGCTGAAGGATGCGACGAGCTTCGCTTTGTCGCCGCCGCCGATCGAAGGCTTCGGCACGACGAACGGCTTTGCCTTCCGCCTGCAGGACCGCGCCGGCGCGGGCCAGCGTGCCTTGGCGGCGGCTGCCGCCGACCTGCTCGCCAAGGCGGGCCAGAGCGACGTGGTCACGGGCCTGCGCATCGAAGGCATGCCCGATGCCGCGCAGCTTCTGCTCGTGATCGATCGTGAGAAGGCCAACACCTTCGGCGTCACCTTCACCGACATCAACAACACGATCACGGCCAATCTCGGCTCGTCCTACGTCAACGACCATCCCAACGCCGGCCGCATGCAGCGCGTGATCGTGCAGGGAAGGGATCGTGATCGCCTCCAGGCCGAGGACCTGCTCAAGCTCAACGTGCGCAACGCGCAAGGCGGGATGGTCCCCCTCTCCGCCTTCGCCATCGCACAGTGGCAGAAGGGCGCCCCGCAGATCGTGGGCTTCAATGGCTACCCGACTGTCCGCATCACCGGCGAGCCGGCACCCGGGCAATCCTCGGGCGCGGCCATCGCGGAAATGGAACGGCTAGCCGCCGAACTGCCGGGCGGGTTCGGGTTCGAATGGACCGGGCAATCGCTGGAGGAGATCAAGTCCGGCTCGCAGGCACCCATGCTGTTCGCGCTCAGCATCCTGTTCGTGTTCCTGCTGCTCGCCGGCCTTTACGAAAGCTGGTCGATCCCGCTCTCGGTGATGCTCGTCGTGCCGCTGGGGATCATCGGTTGCGTGCTCGCCGTCATGCTCCGGGGCATGCCCAACGACATCTACTTTAAGGTCGGCCTCATCGCGATCATCGGCCTGTCGGCCAAGAACGCGATCCTGATCGTCGAGTTCGCCAAGGACTACTACGCCGAGGGCCGTTCGCTGCTGGACTCGGCGGTGGACGCCGCCAAGGTCCGCTTCCGGCCAATCATCATGACGTCGCTCGCTTTCGCGCTCGGCGTCGTACCGCTGGCGATCGCGACCGGGCCGAGCGCCGCGAGCCAGAATGCGCTCGGCACCGGCGTCCTCGGCGGCATGATCTCGGCGACCATCCTCGCGATCTTCTTCGTGCCGGTGTTCTTCGTGTTCGTGCTCAAGGTCCTCAGGACGAAGAGGCCGGAGGACCATGACGCAAAGGCCGCTGCCGATGAAGGCGTGACGGTGACGGAGCAAGCGCCCGATCAACGGGACGACCACGCTCCGGGCCCACCCGTCGGCCAGCCCGGTTGACGGGCAATGCGAAGCGCGCCTCGACACGCGATATGGCATGCCGCGTGTCGGGAACGGGGGCCGCGTGATGAGTGAGCCCTCGCGACAGCGAGCGTCGCCATGGCCTGCTCCGTCGCGCCCCGCGCGGAGATCGCGCGCCATGCTGAAGGCGAAGGGATGAACACCAAGGGCCAATAGACGGCGTGCTTTGCAAGGGACTAGCCTTGCGGGCGGCGAGTTTCCCCATGGGGCACCTTGCAGAATGCCGTGACTGCAATCGGGTCGATGTCTGAGATGGGGCAGATCGCGAGCAGGCGACGCTGGTGGATCGTTCTGGCAGGTGCGCTCGTCGGCTACCTGCTGCTTGCCTATGTGATACTGCCTGTCCTGTGGCGTCACCATGAGCACGAGCCCGGGCTTGCTTCGCTGCCCATGGTGACACGCACCTCAAGCGGTATCCCGGGCGACGCGCTGAATGTTGGGTTCGTCGGCAGCAGGGATGATGCCTTCCGCGCCATGCATGCAGCAGGCTGGTATCCAGCCGACCCGATCACATTGCGGACGAGCATCGAGATCATCGGCAGCGTGGTGCTCGACAGGCCCTATCGTCAGGCACCCGTCAGTCCGCTGTACTATGAGGGCAGAAAAGAACAGTTCGCGTTCGAAAAGCCTGAAGGCACCAGCGCGGAACGCCGACACCACGTGCGATTCTGGATGGTTCTCGAGAAGGGGAAGAGTGCGCGGCCGGTCTGGCTCGGCTCGGTTACCTTTGACCGGGGCGTCGGCTTCAGCCGTGACACCGGTCAGGTGACGCATCACATTGCACCCGACATCGACGCCGAACGTGGCATGCTGATGCGTGACCTCAGCAATGCCGGCATGGTCCAGAACATCTTCCAGATTTCCGGCGTGGGCCCGACCTTGTTCGGCCGGAATGGCGAAGGCGATCCCTATTATACCGATGGGGAGATCTATATCGCCACGTTGGTGATCGATGGTGTCAGGCGGGTCGAGCCGCCTGTGATTATTCCCGCGCCTCAGTTTATAATGTTGAAGGATCAAATCTGGCACGGCGTTGGCGATGCAATCGCGGATTGACGCAGCTTTCAGATTGAGAACCGATCTCAACTCCTGGGTCCGTGCCCTGCTTTCAGAGCGGAGGATTTGAGGTCAGATCCCGACGCCAGCAGATCATGCCGGGCAATCCGGCATCCGAGACTGCGCGCCAGGAGCGGCTTCTAATTGTCCGCTCGAGAGCGGACCTCCAGAGCGCCGCTCCGGCGCTGTCGAACGTGCGGCTTGAGGAAATTCGGCAATTGGCGAGTTCGCGCAAGCACTTGGGCTTGGCCCGACCAATCGATCGATCGGGCTGCGATCCCCCTCCCTCAGAACATGTGGAAAGGCGGCTTGGCGTCGGCCGGCAGGAGCGCCTTATAGGGCGTCCGGACAAGACGCTCTTCGAAATCGGCCTTCGCCCTTTCCAGTAGCCCCGGTTCGACGAGCACGTCCGCGGCCACGCCAGCCATGACCTTCGCGACGTGGACCATACCCTTGTGGGCCAGCGGCGACTGCCCATGAGCCGTCAACTGCCAGGAATGCCCCGGTGTGCCGATGGTATAGGTCGCGCCGCGCGCCTGCACCGTCGGCACGACCCAGGAGACATCGCCGACATCGGTCGAGCCCATCATCCGCGGGCCCGGCACCTCCTTCGGTGCGATCGCATTGCACAAGGGGAAGTCCGTCACCGGCAACCCCGAGCGGCGAAATGCGCTTTCGATATGCGCCGCTGTCACGGTCTTCTGCATGCGCGTGGCAAAAGCGACGTCGTCTGCATCGAAAGGCGGCGGGCCAAGCCGATCGAAGTTGCTCTGCATGGCGTCTTCCAGGGGCGAGTTCGCCAGCAAGCTGCTCATCGCGCTGACGACTTCGCTGGTCACGGTGGTTTCCGTCATCAGCGCCGCGCCTTCGGCGATTTTCCGGACACGGGCGAGGAGTTCATGGACCTGGGAGACCATCGTCGCACGGACGACATATCGGAGCCTGGCATTGGCCTGCACGACGTTCGGCGCGATGCCGCCTGCGTCCAGATAGGCGTAGTGAATGCGGGCATCGCTTGGCATGTGCTCGCGCATGTAATTGACGCCGATATTCATCAACTCGGCGGCGTCGAGCGCCGACCGGCCGAGATGCGGTGCGGCGGCGGCATGCGAGGCGCGCCCGGTGAACTCGAAGTCGATCGTCGTGTTGGCAAGGGATGTGGGCGCCGTAACCGCCGCGAAATCCGCCGGATGCCACGAAATGGCGATGTCGACGTCCTTGAAGGCGCCCTCCTTGACCATGAACGCCTTGCCCGCCCCGCCTTCTTCTGCCGGGCAGCCATAGTATCGAACGCGCCCCTTGAGCCCACGCTCCGCGAGGAAATCCTTGACCGCCGCGGCTGCGAGCATGGCGCCGGCACCGAGCAGGTTATGGCCGCAGCCATGGCCGGCCGGCTGGTTCGGAAGCGGCTGGTGCTCCGACACGCCGGGAGCCTGCGAGAGCTCCGGCAGCGCGTCGTACTCGCCGAGGATTGCGATCACCGGGCCGCCTTCTCCCGCTTCGCCCATGACGGCGGTCGGCAATCCGGCGATACCCGTTTCGACGCGAAAACCCTCCCGCTGAAGCTGCTCGGCATGGGCCGCGGCCGACTTGACCTCCCTGTAGTTGAGCTCGGGCATTTCAAATACGCGGTCGCTCAGCTCAATGTAGTCCGCCTGCTTTGAATCGACGATCGTCCAAATCTTATCGGTATTCTGCACAATCTTCTCCCGAAATGGCGTTCGCGCCCTTGGATGCTGCTGACGGCCGCCGTCGCCGCCAATTGCCTGATGTCGGCAGCTCCAGCGTCGAGAGGCTACTACAAGGCGAACGGCAGAACGGCTGAATTTTCTGCCCACGCTGCTGCACGGGGTAGGTTTCAGCCTCGCGCAGCCGATGATCGCCATAGGCCTGATCGGCAAGGTGGGGAACCTGCGACAGCGCCGGGGAGTTTGCCGCGGCCCGGCTTGCGTCCGGATGATGCTGTACATCCCGTCATCGACGACGATGAACAGGATCTTCAGGCCGCACTGCGTGGCCGTCGCCAGTTCCTGCCCATTTATCATGAAGCAGCCATCGCCCGCGACCGAGACCGCCTCCCGTTCGGGGAAGGCGAGTTTGGCGGCGATCGCGGCGGGCGCACCATAGCCCGTGGCGCCGGATGTCGGGGCCTGCTGTGTGCGATAGCTGGTGAAATGCCAGTGCTTGCGCAGCCAGCCGGTATCGCTTGCCGTGGCCCCAAAGCAAAACGGCCACCCTGGAGGGTGGCCGTAAGTCCTTGCGGGGCAAGGAAGAAAATGGTGGGCGCGACAGGGATCGAACCTGTGACCCCTACGATGTCAACGTAGTGCTCTCCCGCTGAGCTACGCGCCCGTCCGCCGCGTTGGAATATCGCGGCTGGCGGAGCATGGCGGCGCCGTTTCGGGCTGACCATGCTGCGGTGAGCGCGGCTATAGCCGCTCGCCTCAAACCTTGCAAGGCGCTTTGTGGAGAAAGCGCACAGGAGGCTCGAAGCCGTCCGAACGTCTCAAGCCGCGAGCAGTTTTTCGACCTCGTTCACGAGTTCGCGCAGATGGAAGGGCTTGGACAGCACCTTGGCATCCTTGGGCGTCTGCGAATCGGGGTTGAGCGCCACGGCCGCGAAGCCGGTGATGAACATCACCTTGATGTCCGGGTCGAGCTCGGTCGCGCGGCGGGCCAGCTCAATTCCGTCCATCTCCGGCATGACGATGTCCGTCAGCAGCAGCTCGAAGGGCTCTTCGCGCAGGCGGTTATAGGCCGAAAGGCCGTTGTCGAAGGAGGCCACGTCATAGCCGGCGTTCTGCAGCGCCTTCACCAGGAAGCGGCGCATGTCGTTGTCGTCTTCCGCGAGCAGTATCTTGGTCATGGGCCTGATGTGTCCGTCCCGTAGGGCCTGTCTTGATGGTTCGAGATTGCCGGCCGGGCGACCTCTTCCCGTTCTTGATCCGGCGCTCCCCGCCGACTCAAGGGGCCGGCGCCGGCAGGGTTATCGGCCCATCCCCGTGCGCGGAACCCTACGGCTCCATAAGGCGCAACTATGGTAAATAATGCGTGAATCCGTGGCCGAGGGCCGCCGTGCGCCGGCAGCGCTTCAACCCCGCTGCTTTGTGTGCTTCTGTTCAGGCGCATGAGCGCACTTTCCGCCCCCTTTCCGCCTGGTGCCGACGATGTCGTCGCCGAGATCGAGCGGCCCTTCTCGCTGTACCAGCCGGCGCTCCAGCTCGTGCCGGTGGTGGTCGATGTGCCCCATGCCGGGCGGCGCTATCCCGCCGCCTTCGTCGGGCGCTCCAGGCTGCCCCTGCGCTCGCTGCGCCGCTCCGAGGACGCCTATGTCGACCGCCTCTTCGCGCGCTGCATAGCGCTCGGCGCGCCGCTCTTCGCAGCGGAGTTCCCGCGCGCCTATCTCGACGTCAACCGCGAGCCCTATGAGCTCGACCCGCGCATGTTCGAGGGCCGTCTGCCGCCTTTCGCGAATACCCGCTCGATGCGGGTCGCGGGCGGGCTCGGCACGATCCCGCGCATCGTCGGCGACGCGCATGAGATCTATTTCGGGCGGATTCCGGTGGAGGAGGGGCTGGCGCGAATCGATTCGCTGTACCGGCCCTATCACGCCGCGCTCCGCGATCTCGTGCAGCGCACGCAGCGCAGCTTCGGCACCTGCATCCTGGTCGATGCCCATTCGATGCCGTCGAGCGGGGTCGACCGTGACGGGCCGCCGAAGCCCGACATCATCCTGGGCGACCGCTTCGGCACCAGCGCCGCCGCCTACATCACCGACATCGCCGAGGCCGCCTTCGCCCGGCTGGGCCTCAGCGTGACTCGTAACCGCCCCTATGCCGGCGGCTTCATCACCGAGCATTACGGCGCGCCGAGCGCCGGCGTCCACACGCTGCAAATCGAGATCAATCGCGGGCTCTACATGGATGAGACGACGCTGATGCCGCATGCCGGTTTCGCGGCGCTGGAGCAGGCCATCGTATCGGCCATGGCGGATTGCTTCGCACGCTGGAGCGGCTGGCTCGACGAATTCCGGCAGGCGGCAGAATAGCCGGCGGCGCCTGCCCCGAACGGGTCTGGCCAAAAAAAAGGCCGCACACTTTCGTGGCGGCCAAGTCTAGGGAGGAAACGCCCAAGGAGGGCAACGAAGGCTTGAGGTGATCGCCCCTTCGCAAGTGCACAATAAGCCTGTGCGCTGCAAAAAAGCAAGTGGCCTGACCAGAATTTTGAACGAGTCTGCGTCGCATAGGGCATGCGTTGAGTGCATAACAAAACATGAAAGCGATGTTCGCCTTGTCTTGCGGGCGGCATCCCAGCATGAAGCAGCGGGCATGAGCGCGGCTGGCGGGAGCGCCACGCAACAGGAAACGAGGATTTGATGAGCGCGGTCGATTTCGGTGCCTTCGTTGCGCATCTCGCGACGCAGTCTGGTCAGGCGATCCTGCCGTTCTTCCGCGCGCATCACGCGCTGGAGGACAAGTCGGCCGGCGGCGTGTTCGATCCGGTGACCGAGGGCGACCGGGCCGGTGAGAGCGTGATGCGCCATCTGATCAAGCGCAGCTTTCCGGCCCATGGCGTGCTGGGCGAGGAGTTCGGCAACGAGAACATCGACGCCGAATATGTCTGGGTGCTCGATCCGATCGACGGCACCCGCGCCTTCATCTCCGGCATTCCGGTCTGGGGCACGCTGATCGGGCTGACGCGTAACGGCACGCCGGTCTACGGCATGATGCACCAGCCCTTCACCGGGGAGCGTTTTTCCGGCGACGGCCGCGAGGCGCGCTATGAGGGGCCGGGCGGCCCGCGCAAGCTGCGCACGCGCAACGTCTCGGACCTGGCGGCCTCGACGCTGATGACCACGAGCCCGGCGCTGTTCAAGGGTGAGGAGGCGCAGGCCTATACCCGCGTCGAGAGCCAGGTCCGGCTCGCCCGTTATGGCTGCGATTGCTACGCCTATTGCATGCTGGCCTCGGGCCATGTCGATCTCGTCGTCGAGAGCGGCCTCAAGCCCTACGACATCGTGGCGCTGATCCCGATCGTCGAGGGCGCCGGCGGCATCGTCACCTCATGGGACGGCGGCAGCGCCGCCGCGGGCGGTCGTATCGTCGCCGCCGCCAATCGGGAACTGCACGAGGCCGCTCTCGCCCTCCTCGCCGGCTGAGGCGCCGGAGGCTTCCGGCTCTGCCGCCTCTCCCGGAATGAAGGCGTCGAAGGCCGCCCAGAACTGGGCCCTGATCTCGTCGGTCTCCATCAGGATCTCGTGCCGCGCGCGCGGCAGCACCAGCGCCTGGCCGGTCTTGAGCCGGGCGGCGAAGCGTTCGATCGCCGGGGTGGACACCACCGGGTCGCTGCCGGCGGCGATGACCAGGGTGGGCACACGGACCTCGCGCGCCGCCTGCGGCGCGCCGAGCCGCGCCATCAGGGCGAAGGCGTTGCGGACCCAGGCGATGGTCGGGTCGCCGATGCTGAGATGGCGGGCGGCGGCGGAGAGCGCGCCGTTGCGGGCATAACGGCGCGGATCGCCGGTCAGCCGGTTGCCCTCGAAGGGCTTGGTCGCGATCGCGGTCTCGCCGCCGCCGGGGACGAAGCCGCTGCCGAGGCCGAGCCAGAACAGCAGGCTGGCCAGCCGGCTCGCGCGCCGCGGATTCTCGATGATGGTCAACTCCAGCATCGGCGCGATCGCCACCAGCCGCGAGACCGGCAGCAGGTCGTGGCGCGCCGCATCGAGGCAGAGCGCCGCGCCCATCGAATGTGCGAGGACGAAATAGGGACCGGGGAGCTTCTCGCGCATCTGCGCCATGGCGAGGGCAAGGTCGTTCTCGTAATGTCGCAGCCAGCCGACATGGCCCTTGCGCGGGCGCTGCAGGAAGCGCTGCGAGCCGCCCTGGCCGCGCCAGTCGAAGGCCAGCACATGGAAGCCGCGGCGACGTAGTTCGGCGATGGTTTCGCTGTAACGCTCGATGAATTCGGCGCGCCCCTGCATCACGACGACCGTGCCACGCACCGTCCGCACCGTCGGGCGCCAACTGGCGAAGCGAAGCTGCGCTTCGTCGCGCGTCGACGCGAACCAGACCCTGGCGTGGCCCGGAAGCGGGTAGTCGGGATGGGCGAAGAGTTCGGCGTCCGCCATTCCTCGGCTTTCGTTGGGGGGCGGGCCCGCTGCTAGCCGCCCTTGCGAATCGAGGGGCTGCCGGCCGGTCGCCTGGACCTTGTTATGCCCGTCGCATCGGCCTCTTGAAAAGCCGAAATCACCTTCCCAGATCAGTGCGGCGCAGGCCGGAACCGGCTGCGCGGAACTGAACCGGGCCCGTGCTCATGGCGAGGCGGGCTGACTGAACGTCGCTTCTTTGGAGGACATCATGCGTCATTTCGATCTTTCACCGCTCTATCGCTCGACCGTCGGCTTCGATCGCCTGTTCTCGCTGCTCGACCAGGCCGGCAGCGCCGATGCCGCCCCGACCTATCCGCCCTATAACATCGAGCGCACCGCCGAGAACGCCTACCGCATCACCATCGCGGTCGCAGGCTTCGGCGAGGCTGACCTTGCCATCGAGAGCAAGGAGAACGCGCTCACTGTTCGCGGCGACAAGCAGGTTGGCGACCACGCCGAGAAACGCGAGGTCCTGCATCAGGGCATCGCCGCGCGCGCCTTCGAGCGCCGCTTCCAGCTCGCCGACTATGTCCAGGTGACCGGCGCGAGCCTCGAGAACGGGCTGCTCCACATCGATCTCGTCCGCGAGATCCCCGAGGCCAAGAAGCCGCGCCAGATCGCGATCGGCGGCGCCAAGGCCAAGGTGCTGGAGGCCAAGGCCGCGTAATCGCGAGCGGGCTTAGTCCCAACAGAGAGGGCGCTTCCGGGAGACCGGAAGCGCCCTTTTTCATGCGCGCATCGCAAGGCGCTTGCGTCTTATTCCGGCTTGGGGATTGGGATGACGCGGACGTCGTTGCCGTTCCTGTCCTCGGCCGTCGGCTCCTTGGCGGGCCCTTCCGTCGTCGGGGCGGGCTTCGCGGCCTCGTCCTTGGCAGGGCCGGCGGCGCCGCGCGCCAGCGGCGGCTGCGGGTCGGCCGGATCGATGTTGCGGACATCCTCCGGGTTGATGACACGGGGCTTGTCGCGGTCGGAGGAGCCCGGCGCCGGCGCTGCCGGCGAGGGCGGCATCTCCGTTGCGGGCGCCGTCGCCGCGGCGGGCGGTTTCTCGGTCGGGGGCACCGGTTCGGGACGCGGCGGTGCGGCGGGCGAGGACGGGATCTCGGTTGCGGGTGCCGTTGCCGCGGCAGGCGGCTTCTCGACCGGGGCGGGTTCGGGGTGCGGCGGTGCGGCAGGCGAGGGCGGAACGGCGGTCGCCGGTGCGTTGGCCTGTCCAGGCGGCCTCAGTGCGGGCGGGCGCTCGGGCGGGAGGGGCAGGATGCGGGGCTGCGAGGGGCGCAGATTGTCCTGCGGGTCGATTCGGGCCACGCGCGGCGCATTGCGGGCCGGCCCCTGCAGTACGATCTCGTCCAGCAGCGCGCCGCTGAACGGGTCGAGAATCAGGCGCAGGCGCGCTCCGTCCTGCGTCCTGCCGTCGACGACATAGCTCGCGCCGGTGCGCAGCACGCGCTCGATGCTGGCGAGGCCGTATTCGCGCGCGGCGATGCGGCTGATCGAGCGGGGCTGCAGCGCGGGCGGGCGCGGCTCGAGATAGCGGTCACGATAGCCGTAGCCATAGCGCGGCTCGAGATAGCGCGGGGCATCCTCGTAGAGGTAGTATTGTGCCGATGCGCCGCCGACCGTGCCCGCAAGGGCGCTGGCGACGGCCAGGCCCATCATCAGGCAGCGTTTCGGCGCAGGCGAGCGGAATGCCATAGGCTGATCCCTTCCAGAAGGACTGAAATCCGGTTTCAGTCTTCTTTAGGGAATGCGGCATGCATGGGGCTGGAATCGGGAGGGAATTCAGCGTTCTCCGGCTTCGATCAAGGCGATCAGCCGGTCGACTTCCACCTCGGGCGTCGCGAAGGACATCACGAAACGGCCGACGATCTCGCCTTCCGCCAGCGCTTCGCCGGGCGGCAGGGCGCGGTCGGACCAGGCATGATAGGAGACGCCCGCCGCCTTCAGCCGCGCGTGCAGCGCAGCCGACAAGATCGGGAACACGGTATTGGCCTGGCAGGGCCAGGCGAGGCGGGCCTCGCCGCTCTTCTCGATCGCCGCGGCGAGGCGGGTCGCGAGGCCGTTGGCCCGGCGCGCGAGGTCGAGCCAGTGGCCATCGGCCAGCAGCCCCTCGAACTGCGCGCCGATGAGACGGCCCTTCGACAGGGTCTGGCCGGCGCGCTTGCGGCGCCATTTCATCTCGTCCGCCATGGCGGGGTCGAAGAAGATCACGGCCTCGGCCGCCCAGGCGCCGTTCTTGGTGCCGCCGAAGGAGAGCACGTCGATGCCCGCCTTCCAGGTCATCTCGGCCGGGCTGCAGCCCAGCGTCACCAGCGCATTGGCGAAGCGGGCTCCGTCCATATGCAGCTTGAGGCGGCGCGGCGCCGCGGCCTCCTTCAGCGCGCGGATCTCGTCAACGCTGTAGATGGTGCCGCACTCCGTCGCCTGGGTGATGGCGAGCACCTGCGGCTGGACCTGATGCAGCGCGCCTTCGCGGAATCGCGCGAGGGTCTGCGTGACGCATTCGGGCGAGAGCTTGTTGCCTGCGCCGGGCAGGCCGATCAACTTGGCGCCGTCGCTGAAGAACTCTGGCGCGCCGCATTCGTCGTCGGCGACATGGCTTTCTTCATGTGTCACCACCGCCCCCCAGGGCCGGGTGATGCTGGCGAGTGCGAGCGCGTTCGCCGCCGTCCCGCTGGTGACAAGGAAGACGGCGACCTCGTGCTCGAAGATCTCGGCGAAGCGCCGCTCGACGCCTTGCGTCCAGAGATCTGTTCCGTATGCGGAGGAGGTCCCGTCATTGGCGGCGGCGATGGCGGCCATGACCTTGGGACTGGCGCCGGCGGTGTTGTCGCTGATGAAGTTCATGCCGCAGCGATACTGGCGAGGCGCCAGCCTGCCAAGGCCATGCGGGCGGGGGCGGTCTGCGTGCTATGCCGGTCAAGTGCGGCATGCCGCCGGGGCGTGGGCAGAACAAGAACAATGCGGGCAGAGTCGGGCTTTCATGCTGTATATGTCGATCGACTCCGCGATATGGCAATAAAATGTCGTCGCGATGCAAAATCGGCTCTTGTGTCGAGATTAGAATTCTGGCAAATTCACTCAATAGGACAGCAATGCTGTCCCATTTTTCGCCGCGTTGACCGCAACCTCCGGGTCCAGGTCGCGCCATTGCAACGGAGCGGATCGATGACGTGGGGCACGGCTAAAACTGCCAAAGCCATCCGTACGCGAGCCGTCCGTAAAGCGACGGCCTAAGGCAGGCGAAGCCGGGCGAGAGCCCGGGTGCCTGCGGAGGACGCGGGCGCCGACCAGAACAGCGCAAGCAAGCCTCCAACAGACGACGGTCCGGCCCGATTGCCGCCTCGCTGCCGCCCTTCCGGGCCGGCATGGTCGGGGCCGGCAGGGGTGACGCGAGGGCCATGTGGACTCAAAGATGCCCCTGGCGGAAGCTGGGACGGCATTGGCAAGCGGGGTTTGACGATGAGCGCTACCAGCCAGTCGAGCGGTGCCGTCCTGAACGGCACGACGCCTTCCGAGCGTTTCCCTGAGGTCCGCGATCCGGCGATGCCGGTGGCCCAGGGACTCTATGACCCCGCGATGGAGAAGGATTCCTGCGGTGTCGGCTTCGTCGCCGACATGAAGAACCGCAAGAGCCACGCCATCGTCGCGCAGGGGCTGCAGATCCTGCACAACATCGATCATCGCGGTGCGGTCGGCGCCGATCCGAAGCTCGGCGATGGTTGCGGCATCCTCACCCAGATCCCGCACGAATTCTTCGTGGCGAAGTGCGCCGAGATCGGCATCGCCCTGCCCGAGCCCGGCTTCTACGCGATCGGCCAGTTCTTTATGCCGCGGAATGCCGAGAGCCGCGCGATCTGCGAGGAGATCATCGCCCAGACCGTCGAGGAGGAGGGGATGATCCTGCTCGGCTGGCGCGACGTGCCGGTCGACAATGCCGATCTCGGCCAGGCCGTCCTGGAGACCGAGCCGGTCCATCGCCAGCTCTTCATCGGCCGCCCGGAGGAGTTCGCGACCGAGGACGAGTTCGAGCGGCAGATCTACGTGCTGCGCAAGTCGGTCTCGAACAAGCTCTATCGCGGGCAGGACCGCGACATGTCCGAATATTATGCGGTGTCGGTGTCGTGCCGCACCATCGTCTACAAGGGCATGGTGCTGGTCACCCAGCTCGGCTCCTATTTCAAGGACCTGACCGACGAGCGCTACATCAGCGCGCTCGCGCTCGTGCACCAACGCTTCGCCACCAACACCTTCCCGTCCTGGCGGCTCGCCCACCCCTACCGGATGGTCGCGCATAACGGCGAGATCAACACGCTGCGCGGCAACGTCAACTGGATGGCGGCGCGGCAGGCATCGGTCGATTCCGACCTGTTCGGCGCCGACATCTCGAAGCTCTGGCCGATCTCCTATGAGGGCCAGTCGGACACCGCCTGCTTCGACAACGCGCTCGAATTCCTGGTGCAGGGCGGCTATTCGCTCGCCCATGCGATGATGATGCTGGTGCCCGAGGCCTGGAACGGCAACCCGCTGATGGGCGAGGACCGGCGCGCCTTCTACGAATACCATGCCGCGCTGATGGAGCCCTGGGACGGGCCGGCGGCGATCGCCTTCACCGACGGCAGGCAGATCGGAGCTACGCTCGACCGCAACGGCCTCAGGCCAGCCCGCTATCTCGTGACCGATGACGGGCTCGTCGTGCTCGCCTCCGAATTCGGCGTGCTGCCGATTCCGGAGGAGAAGATCGTCGAGAAGTGGCGCCTCCAGCCCGGCAAGATGCTGCTGATCGACCTCGAACAGGGCCGCATCATCGGCGACGACGAGATCAAGACGTCGCTGTGCATGGCCAACCCTTACAAGGACTGGCTGAAGCGCACCCAGATCGTGCTGGAGGAGCTGCCGCCGGTCGAGGCGCGGGCCTCGCGCACCGACGTGCCGCTGCTCGATCGCCAGCAGGCCTTCGGCTACACGCAGGAGGATGTCCGCCTGCTGATGGCGCCGATGGCCGTGACCGGGCAGGAAGCCGTCGGCTCGATGGGCACCGACACGCCGATCTCGGCGCTCTCGCTCAAGTCGAAGCTGCTCTATACCTATTTCAAGCAGAACTTCGCGCAGGTGACGAACCCGCCGATCGATCCGATCCGCGAGGAGCTGGTGATGAGCCTGCTCTCCTTCATCGGGCCGCGGCCGAACATCCTGGACCTGGAAGGCACCTCGCGCCGCAAGCGCCTCGAAGTGCGCACGCCGATCCTGACCAATGAGGATCTCGAGAAGATCCGCTGCATCGGCCATTACGAGGACCGCTTCGACACCAAGACGATCGATTTCACCTATCCGGCGCGCGACGGCGCGACCGGCATGGAAGGCGCGCTGGCGCGGCTCTGCGAGCGCGCGGAGGCTGCCGTCCATGGCGGCTACAACATCATCATCCTGTCCGACCGGCAGGTTGGTGCCGACCGCATCCCGATCCCGGCGCTGCTGGCGACGGCTGCGGTGCATCATCACCTGATCCGCAAGGGCCTGCGCACTTCGGTCGGCCTCGTCGTCGAATCCGGCGAGCCGCGCGAGATCCATCATTTCTGCTGCCTGGCGGGTTATGGCGCGGAGGCGATCAACCCCTATCTCGCCTTCGACACGCTGCTCGACCAACATGAGCAGGGCGCCTTCCCGACCGAGGTCGACGCCTATGAGGTGGTGAAGCGCTACATCAAGTCGGTCGGCAAGGGTGTGCTGAAGGTGATGTCCAAGATGGGCATCTCGACCTACCAGTCCTATTGCGGCGCGCAGATCTTCGACGCGGTGGGCCTGCGGACCGCCTTCGTCGACCGCTATTTCTTCGGCACCAAGACCGCGATCGAGGGCGTAGGCCTCGACGAGATCGCCGAGGAGAGCGTGCGACGCCACCGCGACGCCTTCGGCGATGCGCCGGTCTATCGCGACAGCCTCGATATCGGCGGCGAGTACATGTACCGCATCCGCGGCGAGGACCATGTCTGGCAGCCCGACGTCGTCGCCTCGCTGCAGCACGCCGTGCGCCTGAACGCGCAGGACCGCTACGAGGAGTTCGCCCGGCAGGTCAATGACGAGGCGCAGCGGCTGACCACGATCCGCGGCCTGTTCAAGCTGAAGAACGCCGTCGATGACGGGCGCCAGCCGGTGCCGCTGGAGAGCGTCGAGCCCGCGGCCGACATCGTCAAGCGCTTCGCCACCGGAGCGATGTCCTTCGGCTCGATCTCGCGCGAGGCGCATGAGACGCTGGCCATCGCGATGAACCAGATCGGCGCCAAGTCGAACACCGGCGAGGGCGGCGAGGAAGCGATCCGCTTCAAGCCGATGCCGGACGGCCGTTCCAAGCGCTCGGCGATCAAGCAGATCGCATCGGGCCGCTTCGGCGTGACGACCGAATATCTGGTCAATGCCGACGTGATGCAGATCAAGGTCGCTCAAGGCGCCAAGCCCGGCGAGGGTGGCCAGCTGCCCGGCCACAAGGTCGACGCCAAGATCGCCAAGACCCGGCATTCGACGCCGGGCGTCGGCCTGATCTCGCCGCCGCCGCATCACGACATCTACTCGATCGAGGATCTGGCGCAGCTGATCTTCGACCTGAAGAACGTCAATCCGGCAGCCGACGTCTCGGTCAAGCTCGTCTCCGAGATCGGCGTCGGCACGGTCGCCGCCGGCGTCGCCAAGTCGCGGGCGGACCACATCACCATCTCCGGCTTCGAGGGCGGCACGGGCGCGAGCCCGCTGACCTCGCTGAAGCATGCGGGCTCGCCCTGGGAGATCGGCCTGGCCGAGACCCAGCAGACGCTGGTGCTGAACCGGCTGCGCGGGCGCATCGCGCTGCAGGTCGATGGCGGCCTGCGCACCGGCCGCGACGTCGTCATCGGCGCGCTGCTGGGCGCCGACGAGTTCGGCTTCTCGACCGCGCCGCTGATCGCGGCCGGCTGCATCATGATGCGCAAGTGCCATCTCAACACCTGCCCGGTCGGCGTCGCGACGCAGGATCCGGTGCTGCGCAAGCGCTTCAAGGGCCTGCCCGAGCATGTCGTGAACTACTTCTTCTTCGTGGCCGAGGATGTGCGGCGGATCATGGCCGAGCTCGGCTTCACCAAGCTGGAGCAGATCGTCGGCCGCTCTGACCTGCTCGACAAGCGGGAGGCGATCGACCACTGGAAGGCGAAGGGGCTCGATTTCTCGCGGCTCTTCCACAAGGTCGACCTGCCCGAGGTCGCGATCCGCCATGTCGAGCTGCAGAAGCACCCGATCGACGACGTGCTCGACCGGACGCTGATCGCGAAGGCGCAGGATGCGGTCGAGACCGGCACCCCGGTCGTGATCGAGCATGCGATCTGCAATGTCGACCGCAGCGCCGGTGCGATGCTGTCGGGCGTGGTCGCGAAGAAGTACGGCCATGCCGGCCTGCCGGACGACACCATCACGGTGAAGCTGAAGGGCACCTCCGGCCAGAGCTTCGCGGCTTTCCTCGCCGCGGGCGTCACGGTCGAGCTGACGGGCCAGGCCAACGACTATGTCGGCAAGGGGCTCTCGGGCGGCAAGCTGATCGTCAGGCCGGATCCGGCCTCGAAGGCGGTGCCGGAACGCTCGATCATCGTCGGCAACACCGTGCTCTACGGCGCGATCGCGGGCGAGGCCTATTTCCGCGGCGTCGCCGGCGAGCGCTTCGCCGTCCGCAATTCGGGCGCGATCGCGGTCGTCGAGGGAACGGGCGACCATGGCTGCGAGTACATGACGGGCGGCGTCGTCGCGGTGATCGGCCCGACGGGCCGCAACTTCGCGGCCGGCATGTCAGGTGGCATCGCCTATGTCCTGGACGAGTCCGGCGACTTCAAGCAGCGCTGCAACCTCTCCATGGTCGATCTCGAGCCGGTCGAGGAGGAGGAGGACCTGATGGAGCGGCTGCACCATCATGGCGGCGACCTCGAGCACAAGGGCCGGATCGACATGATCAACATGTCCGGCCATGACGAGGAGCGGCTGATGCAGATGCTGACGAACCATGCCGACTACACCGGTTCGGAGACGGCGCGTCGCATCCTCGACAACTGGGCCGAGTATCGGACCAAATTCGTCAAGGTGATGCCGGTCGAATACCGCCGGGCACTGCGCGAGATGGAGCAGGCGCGCTCACTCCAGGCGGCCGAATAGGACGACTCGTCAGTCCCGGGCGGCGCATCCGGCCCGGGACATCATCAGGACAGGCGCCCCGGCCTTCGGGGATGCCCGGGCCGGCCCGGGCAGGACGACGAGAGAAACAGATTGATGGGCAAGGTCACGGGCTTTCTGGAATACGACCGGCAGGAGCAGAAGTATCAGCTCGCCGGCGACCGCATCCGCCACTTCCGGGAGTTCACGCTCCCGCTGGAGGAGCGCGACGTCAAGAAGCAGGCGGCGCGCTGCATGGATTGCGGCATCCCCTTCTGCCACGGCCCGACCGGCTGCCCGGTGCACAACCAGATCCCGGACTGGAACGAGCTGGTCTATTCCGGCAACTGGGGCGACGCGCTGCGCAACCTCCATTCCACCAACAACTTCCCGGAGTTCACCGGCCGCATCTGCCCCGCGCCCTGCGAGGAAGCCTGCACGCTGAACCTCGAGAACATGCCGGTGACGATCAAGACGATCGAGCAGGCGATCGCCGACAAGGGCTGGCAGGAGGGCTGGATCGTCCCCGAGCCGGCTTCGGTGAAGACCGGCAAGCGCATCGCCGTGGTGGGCTCCGGCCCGGCCGGGCTCGCGGCCGCCCAGCAGCTCGCCCGCGTCGGCCATGACGTGCATGTCTATGAGCGGGAGGCGCGGGCCGGCGGCCTGCTGCGCTACGGCATCCCCGACTTCAAGATGGAGAAGAAGCATATCGACCGGCGCGTCGCCCAGATGGAGGCCGAGGGCGTCGTCTTCCACTACAACGCCAATGTCGGCGTGACGCTGCCTTTCGAGAAGCTCGTCGACGAGCATGACGCCGTGCTGATGACCGGCGGAGCGGAAGCGCCGCGCGATCCCGGCCTGCCGGACACCAACCTCTCCGGCGTGCATTATGCGATGCCGTACCTGACCCAGCAGAACAAGCGCAGCGGCGGCGAGGACGTCTCGAAGATCACGCCGATCCTGGCGGCCGGCAAGCATGTCGTGGTCGTCGGCGGCGGCGACACCGCGTCCGACTGCGTCGGCACGGCATTCCGCCAGGGCGCGCTCTCGGTGACGCAGCTCGACATCCGGCCGATCGCGCCGCAGATCGAGGACAAGCTCACCGTCTGGCCTTATTGGCCGACGAAGTTTCGCACCTCCTCCTCGCAGGCGGAAGGCGCCGAGCGCGAGTTCCAGGCGGCGACGCTCGGGCTCGAAGGCCGCAACGGCCGACTGACCGGCGTGAAATGCGCGCGCGTCGACGAGAAGCGCAAGCCGATTCCCGGCACCGAGTTCGTGCTCCAGGCCGATCTCTGCTTCCTCGCCATCGGCTTCGCCGGCTCGATCATCGAGGGCATGATCGCGCAGTCCGGCGTCGCGGTCGACAGGCGCGCCAATGTCGTCGCCAATGAGCGCGACTACCGCACCAGCGTCGACAAGGTCTATGTCGCCGGCGACATGCGCCGCGGCCAGTCGCTCGTGGTGTGGGCGATCCGTGAGGGCCGCCAGGCCGCGCATGCGATCGACAAGGAGCTGATGGGCGAGACCATCCTGCCGGTGTGACAGGCGAGCGGGGGCTGATCGTTCAGGATTCCGGTCCGAGGATCAGCCCTTCGACGGCTCGGCCTTGTGGAGTTGGACCGGCGAGCCAGGCGCGCGCTTGATCGCGCCCTTGGCTTCGAGGTCGAGTTGCACGGCCTTGAGCCACCATCCGGCCGTCTTTCCCTGGGGAAACAGCTCGTCGGGCAGATGCCGCATCAAGGCCGCCTTGGCGTCGGCGACCTTCAGTCCCGGCGCGGCCTCCGGCAGAACGGTCAACAGCGCCTTGCGCATCGCGAGATATTTGGCCCGGTCGACCCGTTCGGTCCTGCCGGGTGCGTTGACGTTCTCGATTTCGATCTTGTCGTCGGCCATCGATGTTCCTCGCTGTTTCCTCGAGATTTCGGCGTTTCCGCCAGCTGAAGTTGGCTCTCCAGCGTCCCTATAGTCCAGTTGGTCCACTTGCGTCATGACCGAGCTCCGCTGTTGCCTCGCGCCCGTCATGCCGGCGAAGCTCTGTTCATCCGCGCTGCCATTGCTATGATCATCGCCATGAAAACGAGCCAGAAGGGGAAGCAGGCGCCGCGCCGCCGCTTCCATTGCCGCACCCGCGGACCTGTCTGCGCCCCGCGCTTCTCGTCGCGGGGCTGACAGGGAGCGCATCGCCGTCTCATCGTCAGCCTTTTTTGGCGCGCTCCCGCGCGCACGTCTGACCCAATGAGATTTCGATGTCCCTGATCACCCTGAAAGACCTCTCGCTCGCCCGCAGCGCACCGCTCTTCGCCGGCCTCGACCTCGCCATCGCCAAGGGCGACCGCCTCGGCCTCGTCGCCGCCAACGGGCGCGGGAAATCCTCGCTCCTGCGCATCATGGCCGGTACCGAGGAGGCGACGGGCGGAACCGTGACCCGGTCGCGCGGCCTCGTCACCGCCTTCGCCCCACAGGACCCGCCGGAGCACCTGCTGCAACTCAGCCTCTACGATGCCGTGCGCGATGCGCTCGATCCTGAAGCCGCGGAAGCAGATAGCTGGCGCGTCGATGTGCTGCTGGACGACCTCATGGTCGAGGAGAGCCTGCGCAGCCGCCCGGTCCGCAGCCTGTCCGGTGGTTGGCAGCGGACGATGCTGCTGGCGCGGGCGGCCGTGACCGAGCCTGACCTGCTGCTGCTCGACGAGCCGACCAACCATCTCGACCTCGAACGGATCGGCCTGCTGGAGCGCTTCCTCGCCGCCCTGCCGCGCGACTGCGCCGTGGTCGCGGCGAGCCATGACCGCGCCTTCCTCGACGATATCAGTACGCGCACCTTGTTCCTGCGTCCGGCCGAGAGCGCCGATTTCGCCTTGCCCTATTCGCGCGCCCTGCAGGCGCTGGAGGAGCGCGATGCGGCGCGGGGCCGGCAATTCGAGAACGAGATGCGCAAGGTCAAGGCGCTGCGACAGCAGGCGGCCAAGCTCAAGAACATCGGCATCAACTCCGGCTCGGACCTGCTGGTGGTCAAGACCAGGCAATTGTCGGAGCGGGCGGACAAGCTGGAGGAGCAGGCGCGGCCCGGCCACAAGGAGCGTTCGGCCGGCACCATTCGGCTCGCCGGCAGCGGAACCCATGCCAAGGCGCTGGTCGCGATCAAGGAAACCGCGATTGCCACGCCGGACGGGCGTATGCTGTTCCGGATCGGGCCGCTCTGGATCGAGAAGGGCGACCGGATCGCGTTGCTCGGCGCCAATGGCAGCGGCAAGACACGTTTCGTCATGCGGCTGCGCGCGGCGCTCGGCGCCTCCGACCCGGACATCCGCGGCGCGGCGAGTCTCGAGCTGGGCTATTCTGACCAGGCGCTCTCGCAGCTCGACGACTGGCGCACGCCCTGGGACGCCGTGAAGCACGCGAGCGATCTCGGCGACCAGACGGCCCGTACCGTACTCGCCGGAGCCGGCATCGCGAGCGAGGCCCAGACCGCGCCGACAGCCCGCCTCTCGGGCGGGCAGCGCGCGCGGCTGGCGATGCTGTTGCTGCGCTTGGCCGAGCCCAATTTCTTCCTGCTCGACGAGCCGACCAACCATCTCGACATCGAGGGGCAGGACATGTTGGAGGCCGAGCTGATCAGGCAGGAATCGGCCTGCCTGCTGGTCAGCCATGACCGCGCCTTCGTGCGGGCGGTGGCGACGCGGGTCTGGGTCATCACGGGCAAGCGCCTGGTCGAGGTCGACGATCCTGACCCGGTCTTCGACAGGCTGATGGCGGGGTGATCGATGCCTGTCAGTCAGCGCGGCCAGCGATGGTCGTCCATGCGGCCGGGCTTGGGCTCGGGCAGGATGCCCTCGTCGAAGATGCGGTTGAGTTGGGCCGCGATCTCGCCGCGGCCGCGCGCCTCCGGGATCGAGACCAGTAGCGCCTGCTCGCCTTGCGGTGCCAATCCGGTCAGCGGCAGGATAGGCCCGGCCAGCGGCTTGGCCTGAAGCGCAGTCGGCAAGCTGATGGCGGGCAGGCCGCTGACCATCTGGTCGATCAGCCGCTCGACGTCGGGCGGAGTCGCCTGGCCTGAAGCGGCGCCCGCATCGGGCTGGACCGGCAGGGCGATGACGTTGCCCAGGGCGCCGGGCTGGAACATACGGCGGATCAGCACATCGACGAAATGCGCGGCCTTGCGCGAGCCGGCTTCGGTGAAGTGGATGCCGTCGCCGAGGCGCAGCCGCGTGGTTTGCCCGGAAACGTCAGGGCCCATCGCGGCATAGCGATTCTCGGCGTCGACGAAGGCGCCCCAGAGATCGACATATTCGCCGCCTGCGCGCTCGACTTCCTGACGATACTGCTCGTTGAAGGTGACGAAATCGGCCGAGAGCCGCGGATTCTGGACCGGCGGGGCGCCGACCCAGATCAGCGGGATGCGCTTGCCTGCGAAGATCTGGGCCATGGCCGTGATGCGCTCGCGATAGAGCTCGAGCCAGCGTGGGCTCAGCGGCTCGTGGACGATGTCGCCCTCGCGGATGGCCTGCCTGTCGTTCAGGCCGATCATCATCACGCCGAGACTGATCTTCTGGTCTGCGGCGAGCAACTCGGTCGCGACCTTCGGCCAGTCGTAGAAGTCGCTCCGGACGAGGCCCGAATCCGGCTTGGCCTTCTGAACCACGGCGAGGTCGGGCCGGTCTTCCAGCGCTTCTTCCAGCCCGTCGGCGAGGAGGTGCCCGAGCGAATCCCCGATCACCAGCAGGTGATGGGCGACATCGACCTTGGGAATGACCGGGTCGTCCCGCACCACGACGGGGGCGGCCGGCCGGCGCCGTGCAGGCGCCGCCGGCGCAACGCGCTGGCGCCGCGGCTGGGCGACCGGCGGTGCTGCCGGCTGCTGCCAGAACAGTTGGAAGAGGCTGCGCTGTTGCGCCGGCTGGCGCTGCATCTGGGCGAGCGAGGAGGGGCCGCCGGTCAGGAGCAACAATCCGGCAGCTGCCAGGAGCATCAGAAGCGAACGCAAACGCATCGGGCTTTCCGTCCCGCGCCGGTGGCCGGCATTCCTGCAGTATAGCGCGCGATGGCGCGAAGGTCAGCGCCCGGCGCGCATCCGCGCCAGCAGGGCCGGAGTCGGCCAGCCATCGGCGATCTCGCCATTGCGCAGCTGATACTGCCGCACGGCCTCGCGCGTGCCGGTGCCGATGCGGCCATCGGCGTCGTGGTTGTAGAGGCCGAGCGTTTTCAGCCGGCGCTGGAGGTCCTTGGTGGCCGCCATGTCGAGGCGGGGCGCCTTGACCGGCCAGTCGGCCTGGATCGCGGGGCGGCCCATGATGCGGTCGCCGAGATGGCCGACCGCCAGCGCGTAGGCGTCGGAGGAATTGTATTTCTTGATGACGTCGAAATTCTCGGTCAGCAGCATCACCGGGCCGCGATGGCCTGCCGGATAGAACAGGCGCGCCTCGCCGGAAGAGGGCAGGCGGCCGCCATCGGCGCGGCGCACGCCGGCCGAGGCGAAGGCCGAGAAATTCGCCTTGATCAGCCGGTGGTCGAAGCCATCAGGCAGGGTGACCTCGAGGCCCCAGGGCAGGCCTTGCACCCAGCCATGGCCCTTGAGGTAGTTGGCGGTGGAAGCGAGCGCGTCGGCGGTCGAGTTCCAGATGTCCGAATGGCCGTCGCCCGTGAAATCGACGGCATATTTCCGGTAGCTAGACGGCATGAACTGGGTGTGGCCCATGGCGCCGGCCCAGGAGCCGCTGAGCTCCCGCCGCTCGACATGGCCTTCCTCGATGAGCTCCAGCGCGATCAGAAGCTCGTCGCGGAAGAAGTCGCCGCGATAGCGTATGTTGGCCAGTGTCGCGAGCGAGCGGATAGTGTCCTTGTTGCCCTTGAACGAGCCGTAATTGGTTTCCATGCCCCAGACGCCGAGGATGATCTCGCGGGGAACGCCGTAGCGCGCCTCGACCTGCGCCAGTACGCCGGCATGCTGCGTCGCCGCGTCGCGGCCGCGCGGGATGCGCGTGCCTCCGACGGCGCTGTTGAGATAGCCCCAGATCGGCGCGGTGAATTCCGACTGCTTGCGGGTCAGCGCCACGATCGAGGGGTCAGGCGTCACGCCGCGAAAGGCGGCGTCGAAATTGGCGCGGGAGACGCCGCGGGCCTGGGCGAGCGGCCAGAGCCGCTCCAGGAAAACCTCGAAAGAGGTGTTCGTAGGGCGCGCTGCCGGCGTGGGGTGGCTGTCCCGCGCGCGGGCGGAGGTGCTGATCGAGCCGGTGGTCTGGGCGAGGGCCGGCGCGAGGCTGATCAGGGCCGTGGCGGCGATGACGTACAGGCGCATGGAACTCTCTGGGCAGGCTGGAGGACGGACGGTCGCTTCAGAGCGCCTGAACAAGCTTAACCAAAGGTTAAGGCGGGCTGCAATGCCGCCGCTCTCGCGACCGGCCCGGGCTTTTCCTGGCGCCGATGTGATTTGACAATAACGGCAGCTTGGCCGATTTTCGGCATATGGGTAACCAGTTTCAGTTCTGCCGCGGTCTCCACCGCTCGGGCATTCTCATCGCGGGCCATTAGCCCCGCGCCCGCGGCTGCGCACGCTCCGGGCTCGGGGCGGCACTCGATCCTGCAACGCTTCCAAAAACCACCACTTCCAACGTCCAGCACGTCCATCTTCGGACAGTCGCGAGATGGCGCGCCCGCCCGGCGCTGCCGCCGGCTGCCGATCCGTTTTTCAGGAGACTGACATGACCAGTTCCAGCAAGGGCCCGCGTCCCGCCATCGTTCTCACCAGCGAAGATCACCTCCTGCTCAGCCGCACGGTTGCCGGCGCAGGCGAGGGCATGGCCGATCTCGCAGCCGAGCTCGGCCGCGAGCTCGACCGCGCCCGTATCCTGCCGGAGGGCCGCAGCTCGGCCGATCACGTCCGCATCGGCAGCGTTGTCAGCTACCGCGACGAGGCGACCGGCAAGGAATCGACGATCACCCTCGTCCGGCCGCAGGAAGCCGATGTCGATGCGGGCAAGATCTCGGTGATGACGCCGATCGGCGTGGCGCTGATCGGCATGGCCGCACAGAAGTCGATCAACTGGGTTACGCGCTCGGGCGAGACCCGCCGCCTGACGGTGACGCAGGTGACCGATCCCGCCGATCTCGCCGAGGCGAGCTAGGCCGACGATCGGGCTGGATCGGCCCGTTTCCGTCATTGCAAGCGCAAGCGAAACAATCCAGGGGGCGTAGAGCACTGCCGCATCTGGATTGCTTCGCCGCTCGCGCTCCTCGCTATGACGCGATCAGCGTCTCGACGCGATTGAAAACGTCTCCAAAGCAGCCGATCAGGCCGTGTTGCGCGTCCGGAGCTTGTCCTCCCAAGCCAAGGCCTGGCCGACGATCTCGTCGAGGTCGTCATGCTCGGGCCGCCAGCCTAGCTCGTCGCGGATGCGATCGGCCTTGGCGACCAGCGAGGCCGGATCGCCGGGGCGGCGCTCCGCATAGGTCACCGGGAAATCGACGCCCGAGACGCGCTTGACCACGTCGACGACCTCCTTGACCGAATAGCCCCTGCCATAGCCGCAGTTCAGCGTCAGGCTCTTGCCGCCGGCGCGGAGATGGTCGAGCGCCGAGAGATGGGCGCGGGCGAGGTCCGTGACATGGATATAGTCGCGGATGCAGGTGCCGTCCGGCGTCGGGTAGTCGGTGCCGAAGACCTGCAGCCCGGCACGCTGGCCGAGCGCCGCCTGTCCCGCGACCTTGATCAGATGCGTGGCGTTCGGCGAGGACTGACCGGAACGGCCCTTCGGATCGGCGCCTGCGACGTTGAAATAGCGCAGGGCGACATAGGACAGGCCGTGGGCGCGGGCGACGTCGCCCAGCATCCATTCGCTCATCAGCTTCGAGCGGCCGTAAGGGTTGATCGGGTTGAGCGCGATCTCCTCCGGCACCGGGCTGACCGCAGGCTCGCCATAGACCGCCGCGGTCGAGGAGAAGATGATTCGCTGGACGCCGCCGCGCACCGCGCTCTCAAGCAGGGCCCGCGTCTTCACCGTGTTGTTGAAATAATAGCCTAGCGGATCGGTCACCGATTCAGGGACGACGATCTTGGCCGCGAAATGGGCGATCTCCGTAATTCCGTGCTCGGCGATGATGCGCTCGAGCAGCGCTTCGTCGCCGATATCGCCCTGGACCAGGACGGCCTCCTTCGGCACCGCCCACCAGAAGCCCGTCGAGAGATTGTCGAGCACGACCACGTTCTCGCCACGGTCGAGCAGTTCAAGGACCATATGGCTGCCGATATAACCGGCGCCCCCCGAAACAAGTACAGCCATACCGGATGTTCGCTCCTCGCTTCATCGAGCCGCCCTGAACACAATGCGCATTCACGGGTTCTCAAGCTCACCTGGTTATTAGTACGTTGTGGCCGGTTCGCGACAAGCCGTGTTCCGACCGCCAGATCCACCTCCGCACGCCACAGGCATGCAAGGCCGAGGCGCCAATTGGACCTTCAATGACGAAACGTATCCGCAAGGCCGTCCTCCCCGTCGCCGGTCTCGGCACCCGCTTCCTGCCCGCGACCAAGGCTATTCCGAAGGAGATGCTGACGGTCGTCGATCGTCCCGTCGTCCAGCACGTCGTCGACGAGGCCCGGGCCGCGGGCATCGAGCATTTCGTGTTCATCACCGGCCGCAACAAGGCGGTGATCGAGGATCATTTCGACCTCGCCTATGAGCTCGACGACACGCTGCGCAAGCGCAAGAAGACGAAGGAGCTCGAAGGACTCCTGGCGGACCTGCCGGCCGCCGGCGCCACCAGCTTCACGCGCCAGCAGGCGCCGCTCGGCCTCGGCCACGCCGTCTGGTGCGCCCGCGACATCATCGGCGACGACGAGCCTTTTGCGCTGCTGCTGCCTGACATGCTGCATCACAGCCACGGCAAGGGCTGCCTCGCCGAGATGATCGACGCCTATAACCGTCATGGCGGCAACCTCATCGCGGTTGCTCCGGTGCCCGACGACCAGACCCACCAATACGGCATCGTCGGGGTCCAGGACGTGAAGGCGAAGGTCTCGAAGGTGACCAAGATGGTCGAGAAGCCCGCCAAGGGCACGGCGCCGTCCAACCTGCACATCACCGGCCGCTACATTCTGCAGCCGACGATCTTCAACCTCCTGGCCAATCAGGAGCCGGGGGCCGGCGGCGAGATCCAGCTGACCGATTCGATGATCGCGCTGTCGCGTCTCGAGACGTTCCATGCGGTGCGCTTCGACGGCGACATCTACGATACGGGGTCGAAGATCGGCTTCCTGACGGCGAACCTCGCCTATGCGCTCGATCGCGGCGATCTCGGCCCGCAGCTGCGCGAGGAGATCGAGCGGCTGCTCGAGCGCTGACGGTGCCTGCAAGGTCGCACAGATGAGCGAACCGAGCATCGTCTTCGACCGGGCACTCGGCCGCGCGCGGCTCAGCCGCGCGCTCGCCGGCGGTTATCCCGACTTCCTGCTGGCGCGTGCGGCGTACGATCTGGAGGAGCGGCTTTCTGCCGTGCTTCGGCGCTTTGCAGTTGCGGCCGACCTCGGCACGCCGCTGCCGCTGGCTGCGCCGGTGCTGCGCGCGAAAGCCGATGCGCTTCTGCGCATGGCGGAGGCGGCGGGCGGGGCGGCCGATCTCGTCGGTGATCTCGAACATCTCCCGCTGGCGCCGGAATCGCTCGACCTCGCCGTGTCGCTGTTGGCGTTGCAGGGCGTCAACGATTTGCCGGGGACGCTGATCCAGATTCGACGGGCCTTACGTCCCGACGGGCTGTTCATCGGCTGCCTGGTCGGCGGTCGCTCGTTGCAGGAGCTGCGCCAGACGCTTCTGGAAGCGGAGGCCGAGACCTCGGGCGGGGCCAGCCCGCGGATCGCGCCCTTCGCCGATCTGCGCGATGTCGGCAGCCTGCTGCAGCGAGCCGGCTTCGCGCTGCCCGTCGTCGACAGCGAGGTCGTGACCGTGCGCTACCGTGACATGTTCGGGCTGCTGCGCGACCTGCGGGCGATGGGCTGGGGCAATGCGCTTATCGCCCGCCGCAGCTCCGGCCTGCGCCGCGATACGCTGATGCGGGCGGCGGCGCTCTACGCCGAGCGCTACGCCGATCCGGACGGGCGGCTCAGGGCGACCTTCGAGATCGTCTGGCTCTCGGGCTGGGCGCCGCATGAGAGCCAACAGAAGCCACTGCGGCCGGGCTCCGCCAAGGCGCGGCTGGCGGATGCGCTCGGCGTGCCCGAGATCAAGACGGGCGAGAAGCCGGGACAGTGAGACGGGGAACGGCGTGAGCGAGAAACGAGAGCGGCTCGGGCGCGCCGCCTTCCGCCTGTTTCGCGCCATCCCGACGCGCTGGGCGGACAACGATGCCTATGGCCATGTCAACAATGTCGTCTACTACGCCTGGTTCGACACGGCCGTGAATGCCTGGCTGGTCGAGGGCGGCTTCCTCGATATCGCCGGGAGCGCGGTCGTCGGCCTCGTGGTCGAGACGAGTTGCAGCTATTTCGAGAGCGTGGCCTTTCCCGAGACGGTCGAGGTCGGGCTCGGGATCGAGCGCCTGGGCAACAGCTCGGTGACCTATCGGATCGGGATTTTCCGCGAAGGCGGCGAGCGGGCGGCGGCGCAGGGCCATTTCACGCATGTCTATGTCGACCGCGCCACGCAGCGCCCGGTGCCGATCCCTGCCGATCTGCGTGACGCGCTCCGGAACCTTGCGGGGTCGAACAGACCTGCTTGAACGCGCTGGTCGGCCGGGGCGCCCTCCGAGCGCGATCGTCGCTGACGCGGCCCGCTAAGGGCGTTGTGGTGCCGGAATGCGTTGTCTCGCGGCGTGAGGCAGGCTATGCCCCTGCCAACCCTTTGCCGGACCGCCAGGAACCCTGAACCCGTGATTTCGAACGACATCAAGATCACCCCGCAGCTCGTCGCCGAGCATGGCTTGAAGCCGGACGAGTATCAGCGCTTCCTGCACCTGATCGGGCGCGAGCCGACCATCACCGAGCTCGGCATCGTCTCGGCGATGTGGAACGAGCACTGCTCGTACAAATCCTCGAAGATCCATCTGAAGACGCTGCCGACCAAGGCGCCCTGGGTGATCCAGGGCCCGGGCGAGAATGCCGGCGTCATCGATATCGGCGATGGGCTCGCCATCGTCTTCAAGATGGAAAGCCACAACCATCCGTCCTTCATCGAGCCCTATCAGGGCGCGACGACGGGTGTCGGCGGCATCCTGCGCGACGTCTTCACCATGGGCGCGCGGCCGATCGCGGTGCTCGACGCGCTGCGCTTCGGCTCGCCCGATCATCCGAAGACCCGCCACCTCGTCTCCGGCGTCGTCGCCGGCATCGGCGGCTACGGCAATTCCTTCGGCGTGCCGAATGTCGGCGGCGCTACCGGCTTCCACAGCCGCTATGACGGCAACATCCTGGTCAACGCCATGGCGGTCGGCATCGCCCGGGCGGACGAGATCTTCTACGCCAAGGCGTCCGGCGTCGGGAAGGCGATCGTCTACCTGGGATCCAAGACCGGCCGCGACGGCATCCATGGCGCGACCATGGCCTCGGCCGCCTTCGGCGAGGGCGCCGAGGAGAAGCGCCCGACCGTGCAGGTCGGCGATCCCTTCGCCGAGAAGCTCCTGCTGGAAGCCTGCCTCGAGATCATGGCCGCCGGCCATGTCGACGCGATCCAGGACATGGGCGCGGCCGGCCTGACCTGCTCGGCCGTCGAGATGGGCGCCAAGGGCGATCTCGGCGTCGAGCTCAACCTCGATGCCGTGCCCTGCCGCGAGGCCGGCATGAGCGCCTATGAGATGATGCTCTCGGAGAGCCAGGAGCGCATGCTCATGGTGATCAAGCCGGGTCATGAGGAGCCGGCCGAGGCGATCTTCAAGAAGTGGGGGCTGGATTTCGCCGTCGTCGGCCATACCACCGACAATCTGCGCTTCGTCGTGAAGCACAAGGGCGAGACCATGGCCGACCTGCCGATCAAGGAGCTCGGCGACGAGGCTCCGGAATATGACCGGCCCTGGATCGAGACGCCGCCGCAGCAGCGCATCGCGCCGGAGAGCGTCGAGGCGTCGCTGACCAGCACGCAGGCGCTGCTGAAGCTGATCGGCTCGCCCGATCTCTCGTCGAAGCGCTGGATCTGGGAGCAGTACGACACGCTGATCCTCGGCAACTCGGTGGTGACGCCGGGCGGCGACGCCGGGCTGATCCGGATCGAGGATGGTCCGAAGGGGCTGGCGATGACCGCCGACGTGACGCCGCGCTATTGCGAGGCCGACCCGTTCGAAGGTGGCAAGCAGGCGGTGGCGGAAGCCTGGCGCAACCTGACCGCGACCGGGGCTACGCCGCTCGCGATCACCGACAACCTCAACTTCGGCAATCCGGAGCGGCCCGAGGTGATGGGCCAGCTGGTCGGCTGCGTGCGCGGCATCGGCGAAGCCTGCAAGGCGCTCGACTTCCCGGTCGTCTCCGGCAACGTCTCGCTCTACAACGAGACCAACGGCGTCTCGATCCTGCCGACACCGACCATCGGCGGCGTCGGCGTGCTGGCGGACGTGACGAAGCATGCGACCATCGCCTTCAAGGCCGAGGGCGAGAGCATCGTCCTGATCGGCGCCACGGAAGGCTGGCTCGGCCAGTCGGCCTATCTCGCTACCATCTGTGGCCGCGAGGAGGGCGCTCCGCCGCCGGTCGATCTTTCGGTCGAGCGCCGCAATGGCGATTTCGTGCGGGGGCTGATCACGGCTCAGCGGGTCACGGCCTGCCACGACCTGTCGGATGGTGGGCTCGGCGTCGCATTGGCCGAAATGGCGATGGCGGGCGGCGTCGGAGCGGTGATCGAGCACCTGCCGGCCGGCCCGGCCCATGCCGCGCTCTTCGGCGAGGATCAGGCGCGTTATCTGGTGACGGCTCCTGCGGCCGTGGCCGAGGCCATCCTGTCCGAGGCGAAGGCAGCCGGCGTGCCGGCCCTGCTGCTCGGCAGCACGGCGCCCGGTTCCCTGACGTTGCCGGGCGAGGCCGCGATCCCGCTCGCCGATCTGCGCCAGGCCCATGACAGCTGGCTGCCCGCCTATATGGCCGGCAAGGCCGCCTGAGGAGATTTGCCATGGCGATGGACGCGCATGAGATCGAGCGCATGATCAAGGCGGCGCTGCCGGATGCGGCGGTCGAGATCAAGGATCTGGCCGGCGACGGCGATCATTATGCCGCGACGGTGGTCTCGGCCGCCTTCAAGGGCAAGAACCGGGTGCAGCAGCACCAGATGGTCTATGCTGCGCTGAAAGGTAACATGGGCGGCGTCCTGCATGCCCTTGCGCTGACGACGTCGGTTCCCCAAGATTAGAACGAAACCATCCGGTGGGCCTTGAACCCGCTCCAGGAGACAGATGATGTCCGATGTCAATGCCCGCATCGAAGCGGAAGTGAAGGCCCATGACGTCGTGCTCTTCATGAAGGGCACGCCGCAATTCCCGATGTGCGGCTTCTCCGGCCAGGTCGTGCAGATCCTCTCCTATGTCGGGGTGCCCTTCACGGGCGTCAACGTGCTGGAGGATCAGGAGATCCGCGAGGGCATCAAGGCGTATTCCAACTGGCCGACGATCCCGCAGCTTTACGTCAAGGGAGAGTTCGTCGGCGGCTGCGACATCGCTCGCGAGATGTTCCAGGCCGGCGAGCTGCAGGCGCTCTTCGAGGAGAAGGGCATCGCGGTCAAGCAGGCAAGCTGAGCGGCTCATTCCGGTCGATTTCACGAAAGGCCCGCGTCACCGATGGTGGCGCGGGCCTTTCGCATGGTGCATTGGCTCGAACCCGTGCGATCCGGCGCTACTTCCCCCTGAATGCGATCGAGCCGGCGACACGGTCGATCGCCGGCTTCAGCGTGTCGAAAGCGGCGCTCGGCGAGATCGCGATCAACCGCACGAAGCGCCCGTCCGGGCCGAGGGCGAGATGCTGCTCGAAGCGCTTGCCTTCGCCATCCTCGCCGGCCAGCAGATAGCCGTCGGTGGCGGCGAAGCGGGTTGCTTCCCGCCGGGCGATCTTCGCGGTGGAGAAACCGCGGGTCTGCTTGAGCAACGTCTCCGACAGTGCATCGAGCTTGGCGCCGCTGGCGCCGGAAAGCTGGGACGCGACGATGATCAGCGGCTGGGTGCCGGAGGGGTCGGCATTGAGCGGGCCGGAGGTCATCAGCACGCCGGCACCGCCGATCGTGTCGACGATCCGGAACGGTTCGGCGGTGGCGATGGCGAAGGGCAGGGCGCCGAGCTTCTCCTCCAGACTCGGCTCGGCGCCGAGCGAGACCGAGCGCAGCATCGACTCGACGTCGGTCGCGGACAGCCCGGCATCCTGCGGTGACTGCACGGTGATCATCACGGTCTTGCCGCCCTTGAAGAGCGCGACCCATTTGGCGAAGCTCTGCCCGCCCGAGTTCTGCGTGCCGACCAGCAGCGGGATCTTGCCCGCGTTGGTATCGAGCTCCTTGCGCGAGGCGACGTCGACATTCTGCTTGGCGAAATTGACCTTGGCCGTCTCCAGCGAGGCGAAAAGCTGGGTTAGCGCCGGATGCGCCTCGGCCGGCAACTCGGCGACGAGGATCGACGCCTTGGTCTGCGGGTTCTGCAGGCCGGCGAAGCCGCTCGCCGTCGTGAAGCCCTTGGGCGGCACGAGCGAGACGGTGGTGCCCGGGATGGCGAGGCGCTCCTGCGCCAGCGCCGGCAGGGCCCAAGAGGCGAGAAGCGCTGCTCCGAGGACGTGGACGCTGCGGCGGGTCGGTCGGACGTTCGTCAAGCTCTCATCTCCTGCTCCGGCTCGGGCGGATAACGGCTGCGGAGGCGTTTGGTTCGCGGCCGCCGGTGCGCGCAGGCTAGGCAGGGCCATTGGCTGGAATGTGACGTTGGATCAGCGCGCCTCCGATCCGACGCCGGTGATCTCTGTCTTGTCGCCGCATCGGATCAATCAGAGGCAGTCGGTCACTTCACCAGAAGCCAGTCCTCGACCACGAGCGCATCGAGCCCGCTGGTGTAGAACATCAGGATCGCGTCCTCGGCCGTGTGCAGGATCGGCTTGCCCATGATGTTGAAGGAGGTGTTGAGGACGACCGGGACGCCCGTCAGCGCGTGAAAGGCGGAAATCAGCTCGTGATAGCGCGGGTTGCGCTCGGCCGTGACGCTCTGGAGCCGGCCGGTGCCGTCCTCGTGGACGACGGCGGGGACATGGCGGCGCACCGCCTCCTTCCAGACCAGGGTGCGCTCCATATAGGGGGCATCCTGATAATCCTCGAACCAGGCGGGGCCGTGCTCGGCCAGGATCGACGGCGCGAAGGGGCGGAAGGCTTCGCGATATTTCACCTTGGCATTGAGGATGTCCTTGGCGTCTGCCGGCCGGGGATCGGCGAGGATCGAGCGGTTGCCGAGTGCGCGCGGGCCGAATTCGGCGCGGCCGTGAACCCAGCCGATGAGCTTGCCCTCCGTCAGCAGGCGCGCCGCCGTCGCGGCGATCTCCTCGGGAGGCAGGCGGCGCAGGCGCGGTTCCCATGCCTGCATGCGCTCGAAGGCTTCTGTCGATACGCTCGAGCCGAGATAGGGCGACAGTGGTCCCTTCGGTGCGCGCCAGCCGGGATTGGCCTCGGCATGGCTGAGCCAGGCGGCGCCGATGGCGTTGCCGTCATCAGCCGGGGCCGAGGGCACGAAGACCTCGCGGAAGCCGTGGCGGCCGACGATCCTGCCGTTGAAGGACGAGTTCAGCGCGCAGCCACCGGCGAGAACGAGGTTTTCGGACGGGACGAGGGCGGCGGTCTCTGACAGCAGCGCCTCCATCATCTCCGCGAAGACATCCTGCCCGCAGCGGGCGAGATCGGCCCAGCCCTGGTCCAGCGCTTTTGCCGGGCGCAGCGCCAGGATCTCGGCGGCGACCTCGCGCACCGTCTCGACCGCGGCGAAGCTCAGCTTGTGGCCTTCGATCCGGTAGAGCCGGCGCAGCAGCGCCAGCAGCCGCGCGTCGGCATGGCCGTAGGGCGCGAGCCCCATGATCTTCCATTCCTCGCCCTTGGCCTGGTCGAAACCGGCGAGATCGGTGACCAGCCCGAAATAGAAGCCGATCGATTCGCGGCCGCGATGGCGCCTGACCTCGCGGAGGCGGCCATCCTCCAGCGCAAAGATCGCCGAGGCGCCGGTCTCGCCCATGCCGTCGACGACGAGGCAGGCGGCGTTGTCGAAGGGCGAGGACCAGCAGGCATAGGCTGCATGGCTGAGATGATGGCCATGGCGCTTCAGGCCGGTGACGTTCGCCCGGCCGAAGGCGCGGTCGAGGCCGAGCAGCGTGCCGATGCCGGCGCGCTGCTGGTTCTGGTGCAGGGAGGCGATCAGCGCGCGCTCGGTGCGCTCGGGAACGAGCGAGCGATTGAGCTCGGGCGAGAGCTTGCGCAGCGCGTCGAGCGTGAAAGAGCCGGCGCGGCCCATCTGGTCGAGGAAGCCGGTGAACTCTTCGCCCCAGCTTGTCGCGATTCGGACCTCGGCACCCGAGGGAATGTAGCGCCTGAACAGAGCCTCGACCCGCGGCGGCGGGTCCGGCTCGCAGTTCGGAGCGCGCTTGTACTGCAGGAACCGCTCGGTCGCCTCGGCGAACAGCACGGTGCCATCGGGATCGATGATGGCGAGGGCGGGGTCGTGGAAGGTGGTGGCAAGTCCTATCGTGTAGGTCATGCCGGGCAGCCTAGGACGAGATCGCGGCAAGCGCGAGGTCCGGTCCGAACAACCTGGCTGCCTGAACTCACCGCAGAGCGGCCAGAAGCCGACCCGGCTTGCGCCCCGGCGCTACTCCTCTACTGCTTGAACGTGCCATTCTCGGCGTTCCACCAGCGAGGTTTCGGGAGACATCAGCATGGCGCATCTGTCGAGACGCGGCTTCGTCGCGGCGCTGCCGGCCCTGGCCGCGGGGTTTGCATCATCCGTCCGCGCGCAGCCCAGCGGGGCGGCAGGGGGCGGCGCAACGCTGTTCCAGGACGTGCGCATCTTTGACGGCACCGGGAGCCCGCTCTCTGTGTCCTCGCAGGTGCTGGTCCGCGGCAATTTGATCGAGCGCATCTCGACGACGCCGATCGCCGCCGAGCCCGGCACAACCGTCATTGCGGGCGGCGGCCGGACCTTGATGCCGGGCCTGATGGACATGCACTGGCATGCGATGCTGGTGCGCTCGACGCCGGCCCAGTCGCTCTTCGGCAATCTCGGCTTCAACTATCTGACGGCCGGCGCCGAGGCGACCGACACCCTGATGCGCGGCTTCACCACGGTCCGCGACATGGGTGGCCCATCCTTCGGCCTCAAGCAGGCCATCGATGGCGGCGTGGTGCCCGGTCCCCGTATCTACCCGTCCGGCGCCGTCATCACGGTGACGAGCGGGCACGGCGATTTCCGCCAGCTGACGGATCTGCCCCGAAAGCCGGGCACGCTGTCGCGAATGGAGGAGGTCGGCGGAAGCATGGTCGCCGACAGCCCCGACGAGGTTCGCATGCGCGTCCGCGAGCAGCTGATGCAGGGTGCCTCCCAGATCAAGCTGACCGCGGGCGGCGGCGTCGCCTCGCCCTTCAGCCCGCTCGACGTCTCGACCTTCACTGCCGAGGAGCTGCGCGCCGCGGTCGAGGCCGCCGAGAATTGGGGCACCTATGTCACGGTCCACGCCTACACCTCGGCGGCGATCGCGCGCGCCATCGGCGTCGGCGTGAAATGTATCGAGCACGGCCATCTGATGGACGAGGCGACGGCGAAGCTGATGGCTGAAAAGGACGTCTGGCTCAGCACGCAGGCCTTCCCCGACGAGATGGCCGATGCCTTTCCGCGCGGCTCCTTCGAACGGGAGAAGGCCTATGCCGTCTTCGCCGGCACGGAGAAGACCTTCGAGTTGGCGAAGAAGCACAAGCTCAAGCTCGCCTTCGGGACTGACATCCTGTTTTCGCCGCAGCTCGCGACGCGGCACGGGGAGCTGCTGGCCAAGCTCGCTCGCTGGTTCACGCCGACCGAGGCGCTGACCATGGCGACGAGCAACAATGCCAAGCTGCTGGAGCTGTCGGGCCTGCGCAATCCCTATCCGGGGAAGCTCGGCGTCGTCGCGCCGAATGCGCTGGCCGACCTGCTGTTGGTCGACGGCAACCCGTTGGAGAACCTCGGCCTCGTCGCCGATCCGCGGAAAAATTTCGTGGTCATCATGAAGGACGGCCGGATCTACAAGAACACGCTGCCGGGCTGACTGGATAACGGCGTGTCATTCCGGGGCTCGCCCTGCGGGCGCCCCGGAGTGACGGCGCGGGGCCGGCGGGATTTTGGCGCTATCGCTTCAGCGCCGCGCCGATCAGCGCCTTGGCGTCGGCGCTCGCCCAGTCGGCCGGACCCTGCAGGATGGCGAGTTCGCAACCCTCGGCATCGACGATCAGGCTGACCGGCATGCCCTCGACCTTGCGGGCGGCGCGCAGGTCCTGGAATACCTTGGCTTGCGGATCGGCATAATAGGGCAGGGCTGTGATCTTGCGATCGGCGAGCCAGGCCTTCGGCTTGTCGAGGTTGCGGGTGTCGATGTTGATCGCGACGACCTGGAAATCGGCGCCGCCGAGCCCGGCCTGCAGCGCGTCGAGCGACGGCATCTCCTTCAGGCAGGGCGGGCACCAGGTCGCCCAGAGATTGACGAGCAGCGTGCGGCCCTTGAAGGCGGAGAGCGTGGTCGGCGCGCCGTCCGGCCCGTCGAAGGCGAGGTCCGGCGTAGGCATGGGCGTGGCGTTGACCTGGACGGCCGCGACCTCGCCGCGGGCCAGCGGCGCCATCCGCTTCGCGACCGCCTTGGCCGCACTGCAAGAAGCGGAATTGCCGGCATCGCCCGCTACGGAGTAGAAGGCCGCACCGCCGCCGAGCGCGACAAGCGCCAGCGCTCCGACAGCGGCCAGGATTTTCGTTCGTGACGTCATCGTACGTCCTAGAAGCAGGAAAGACCGTCGTGAGCAATCGTATGTGGGGTGGACGTTTCGCCGCGGGTCCCGACGCCATCATGGAGGAGATCAACGCCTCCATCGATTTCGACCAGCGCCTGTGGCGCCAGGACATCCGCGGCTCGCTTGCCCATGCAACGATGCTGGGCGAGACCGGCATCCTGACCAGGGACGATGTTGCCGCGATCAGCGCCGGGCTCAAGCAGGTCGAGGCCGATATCGAGGCCGGCACCTTCACGTTCTCGCGTGCGCTCGAGGACGTCCACATGAATGTCGAGAGCAGCCTGAAGGACCGGATCGGCGCCGCCGCCGGGCGCCTGCACACCGGCCGCTCGCGCAACGACCAGGTCGCGACCGACATGAAGCTGTGGGTGCGCGACACGCTCGACCAGCTCGACGCGCAGATGGCCGAGCTCCAGCTCGCGCTTGCCGAGAAGGCGCAGGCCCATGCCGGGGCCGTGATGCCGGGCTTCACGCATCTGCAGTCGGCCCAGCCCGTGACCTTCGGCCATCATCTCCTGGCCTATGTCGAGATGCTCGGCCGCGACCGCGGCCGCATCCGCGACGCCCGCGCCCGACTGAACGAGAGCCCGCTCGGCGCGGCCGCGCTCGCCGGCACCTCCTTCCCGATCGACCGCGAGATGACGGCGAAGGCGCTCGGCTTCGACCGGCCGACGGCGAATTCGCTCGATTCGGTCTCGGATCGCGACTTCGTGCTGGAGACGCTGGCCGCGGCCTCGATCTGCGCGATGCACCTCTCGCGCTTCGCCGAGGAGATCGTGCTCTGGGCGACGCCGCAATTCGGCTTCGTGCGCCTCTCCGACGCCTTCTCGACGGGATCCTCGATCATGCCGCAGAAGCGCAACCCCGATGCCGCCGAGCTGGTGCGCGGCAAGGCGGGGCGCGTTTTCGGCACGCTGCAGCAGATGCTGACGATGATGAAGGGCCTGCCTCTGACCTATTCCAAGGACATGCAGGAGGACAAGGAAGGCACCTTCGACGGCCTGCAGACGCTGTCGCTTTGCCTCGCCGCCACCACCGGCATGGTCCGCGACATGCAGCCCGACCTCAAGGTGATGAAGAAGGCCGCCGGCCTCGGCTACGCTACCGCGACCGATCTCGCCGACTGGCTGGTGCGGGTGCTGAAGATGCCGTTCCGCGACGCACACCACGTCACCGGCCGGCTCGTCGGCATCGCCTCCGAGAAGAAGGTCGGGCTGGAGAAGCTCTCGCTAGCCGAGATGCAGGAAGTCGAGCCGAAGATCACCGAAGCCGTCTTCGCCGTGCTCGGCGTCGAGCAGTCGGTGAAGAGCCGCGTCAGCTATGGCGGCACCGCGCCGGCCAATGTCCGTCGGCAGGCGGCGCGCTGGCTGAAGAAGCTCGCGAAGGAGCGCGGCTGATCCTGCCGCAATGCTCGCCCTTGTGGCGAGCATCCACGTCTTGAACACTGCCCTCGTCAGAGGAAGACGTGGATGGTCGGTACAAGCCCGACCATGACGAGAAGGGCTCGCATCCTCAGAATGATGAGGCAGGCCCTTCAAGCCTCGCCTCCGCCGCCTTCCTTCGCTACAGTCTCCGCCACGTTTCGCCCAATGTTTGCTTTGGCCCAAGGGTTCGCTTTCGTGCTGCACTCCCGCCTGAAAATCGGCCGCGCCGTCCTGGTCGCCGGCTTGCTCGCCGTCGCGCTCGGGGCCTGTGGCCGCAAGGGCCCTCTCGAAGCGCCGCCGAATGCCGCCAACGCGATCAACCTGCCCGATTCGCAGATCGGCGGGGTCGAGAATGATGCGACAGCGATGACCCAGGGCTCGATCCTGGCGCGGCCGCCGAAGGCCGGAGCGCAGGTCACCGTACCTGACAAGCCGTTCGTGCTGGACGCGATTCTCTGAGTTTCGTTACGAACGAGCCCTCGCCCTGAGGAGCAAGCCGAAGCCTTGCGTCCGAAGCATGCTCCAGATGGTTTCGAACCCTCCTGAAGCATCCTTCGAGACGTTGCTGGCGCGGCTCCTCGGGATGAGAACTCGAATATATCGGCCGGAACCCTGGAGGGCGAGGCTGTGGCACTGCACTTCTCGAGCTAACGGCGAGCACCGATGCATCATTTCAGCTATCGCGACGGCACCCTCTTCGCCGAGGAGGTCGACCTGCGCCGGGTCGCGGCCGAGGTCGGCACGCCGGTCTATGTCTATTCCTCGGCGACGATCGAGCGCCATTACCGCCTCTATGAGCAGGCGATGAAGTCTGCCGCTCCCGCCGGCAAGGCCCATGTCTTCTATGCGATGAAGGCCAACGGCAATCTCGGCGTGCTGAAGACGCTGGCCGCGCTGGGCGCCGGGGCCGACACGGTGTCGGAGGGCGAGGTGCGCAAAGCGCTCGCCGCCGGCTTCCCGCCGGAGCGCATCGTCTTCTCGGGCGTAGGCAAGAGCGAAGCCGAGCTGCGTTTCGCGGTCGAGGCCGGGATCTATCAGGTCAATGTCGAAACAGAGAGCGAGCTCGACCTGCTCTCGAAGGTCGCGGCGTCGCTCGGCAAGCGCCAGGAGGCGGTCTTCCGCGTCAATCCCGACATCGGGGCGGGCGGCCACGCCAAGATCACCACGGGCTCGTCCGAGAACAAGTTCGGCGTCTCCTTCGATGAGGTCGGCCGGCTCTATAGTCGCGCCGCCAATATGCCCGGCGTCAGGATGATGGGGCTTGCGCTGCATATCGGCAGCCAGATTCGCGAGACCGGCTCGTTCGAAGCGGCCTATTCCAAGATGGCGGCGCTGGTCGGCAGCCTGCGCGGTGAAGGCCATCGCGTCGATCGTCTCGATCTCGGCGGCGGCCTCGGCATCCCCTATGAGGTGCCGAAGGATTTCGACCAGGGACCGGAGCTGATCGAGGCCTATGCGGCGATGGTCGGCCGGATCACCAAGGGGCTCGACGTCGAGCTCGGCTTCGAGCCCGGGCGGCTGATCGTCGGCAATGCCGGCATCCTGCTGACGCGGGTGCTGCATCTCAATCCGCGCCCGACCAAGCAGTTCCTCGTCGTCGACGCGGCGATGAACGACCTGATGCGGCCGGCGATGTACGAGGCCTATCACGAGATCTGGCCGGTTTCGGAGCCCGCGCAGGGCGCGAGCGAGGTCGCCTATGACGTGGTCGGGCCGATCTGCGAATCGGGCGATACCTTCACCACCGGGCGGCGCCTGCCGGCGCTGAAGCCGGACGACCTGATCGCCTTCATGACCGCAGGCGCCTATGGCGCCAGCATGTCCTCGACCTACAACCAGCGCCTGCTGGTGGCGGAGGTGCTGGTGAAGGGCGGCGAATATGCGGTCACGCGGCCGCGCCAGAGCTTCGAGGAGCTGCTCGGCACGGATCGTGCACCGCCCTGGCTGGCCTGAGCTTGACGCCGAGAAGTGGGAACCGGTTTTCGGAGCACGTCATGCTCCGCCATCGGCAGCCCGTGTTCACGAAACGTCGAGCGGGCCGAAGCACGTAGCCTTCGCTCTGGCCTTGCCACATTCCCGTGCTAGCGTCCGGATCGTGGCAGATGTCCAGGCGGAGAATTCCAAGCGGCATTGGGGGCGGCTCGGAGCGACGGCATGAGTGAGGCGCAGCGCCGCAAGGCGCCGGATCGGGTCGAAGGCGTGCGGCAGCGGCTCGCCCGCCTTGCCATGGCGTCGCGGGTCTCGCTGGGCTGGGAGCGCCTTTGGCCGCGGCTCTGGCTGCCTGCGGCCGTGCTGCTCAGCTTCCTCGCCGTTTCCTGGTTCGGGCTCTGGACGCACCTGCCCTGGCAGGGCCGCGCCCTCGGGGTCTCCCTCTTCCTCGTTGCCCTCGCCGCGAGCTTCTGGCGGGTCGCGACCACCGCGCTGCCGACCCATCGCGATGCGCTGGCGCGGCTCGACCGCTCGTTTCAGGGCGGGCATCGCCCTGCCTCGGCGCTGGAGGACAGTCTCGCCGTCGGCGCGAAGGATCCCGTCTCTCAGGCGCTGTGGACGCTTCATGTCGAGCGCCAGAGCGCGCAGGTCGCCGGCCTTCGCGTCGCGCCGCCGCAACCGCGGATGGCCGGGCGGGACCGCTACGCGCTGCGTGCCGTGCCGCTTTTCGCCGCCGTCACCGCCTTCTTCGTCGCCGGCCATGAGGCGATCCCGCGCCTGGGCGCGGCCTTCGACTGGCGCGGGCCGCCGTCGCCGGCGGCCGCGATCCGCGTCGATGCCTGGATCGATCCGCCCGCCTATACGCGGCTGCCGCCGATGCTGATCGATTTCGCGAAGCTCGCGAGCCCGCAGATCAACGCGCCTGAGAAATCGACCATCGTGGTGCGCATCGCCGGCAAGACCGCGATGGATGTCGCGACCACCGGCCGGCTCGACGCCCTGCCTCTTCCCGACGCCAAGGCTCCGGGCGACAAGGCTGCTGGCGATCAGACTCAGGGCGGCAAGGCCTCTCCTACGGCGGCCAAGCCGGCTGTCGGCGAGGCGCAGGCCGTCGTCGAGAAGCGCTTTACCGTGGCGGGTAACGGCACGATCAGGCTGACCGGGAGCGGCGCGCCGGGAACGACGCTGTCGATCACCGCCGTCGCCGACCAGCCGCCGGCGATCGGCTTCGTCGAGCCGCCCAAGCCGGTCACGGGCGCGCAGAGCGGCGGGCTCTCGCTGACCTATCGCGTCACCGACGATTATGGCGTCGCCTCGGTCGAGGCGACGGTGGAGCGCAGCGGCCCGCCTTCGACCGGGCGCTCGCTGGTCGAGGCGCCGAAGCAGGCGCTCAGCGTGCCGTCCTCGCCCTCGGGCGAGGAAGAGATGAAGAGCACCGTAGATTTCTCGGCCCATCCCTGGGCCGGCGCCAAGGTCAGGATGACGCTGGTGGCGCGCGACGAGGCCGGGCAGGAGGGGCGCAGCGAGCCGGTCGAGGTCGTGCTGCCGCAGCGGACCTTCGCCAAGCCGCTGCCCAAGGCGTTGGTCGAGCAGCGCCGCAAGCTCGTGATGGATGTCGACGACCGCCGCAAAGTCCAGCTCGCGATGGATTCGCTGCTGATCGAGCCCGATCTCTTCATGAAGGAGACCGGCGTCTATCTCGGCATGCGCATGGTCACGGAGCGACTGCGCAAGAGTTCGAGCGACGATCAGCTGCGCGAGGTCGCCGATCTTATGTGGGCGCTGGCGCTCCAGCTCGAGGATGGCGACCTGTCGGATGCAGAGCGGGCGCTAAGGGCCGCGCAGGAGAACCTGCAGCAGGCGCTCGAGCGCGGCGCCTCCGAGGAGGAGATCAAGAAGCTCACCGAGGAAATGCGCCGGGCGATGGACCAGTTCATGCGCCAGCTCGCCGAGCAGATGCAGCGGCAGCAGCAGAATGCTGATCCCAACCAGATGTCGCAGCTCCCGGAAAACTTCAAGACGGTGACGCCGCGAGACCTGCAGAACATGCTCAACCGCATCGAGGAGCTGTCGAAGCGCGGCGACATGGCCGAGGCGCAGCGGCTGATGGAAGAGCTCAACCAGATGCTCAACAACCTGCAGATGGCTCGCCCGGGCCAGCAGGACCCGCGCCAGCGCGAGATGAACCAGGCGCTCGGCGATCTCGACCGGATGACGCGCGAGCAGCAGGATTTGCGGGACGAGACCTTCCAGCAGGAGCAGCGCCGCCAGAACCGCGCCCAGCAGGGCCGCCGGCCCGGCCAGCAGCAGGCGCGCCCCGGCCAGCAGGGTCAGCGTCAGCAGGGCCAGCGCAGCCAGCAGCCGGGGCAGCAACCCGGCGAGCAGGGCGAGGGGGAAGAGGGCGAGGAGGGCGAAGGCCAGATGGGCCAGAATGGCCAGGGCGGCCAGAGCCTGGCCCAGCGCCAGCAGCAGCTGCGCGAGCGGCTGCAGGACCTGCAGCGGCGGATGCGCGGCATGGGCGCGCCCCAGCAGGGCGAGCTCGGCGAGGCCGAGGATGCGATGGGCGAGGCCGGCGAACAGCTCGGCCAGGGCCAGGGCGAAGGTGCGCTCGATGCACAGGGGCGGGCGCTGGAGGCGCTGCGCAAGGGCGGCCAGAACCTTGCCCAGCAGATGCAGGGTCAGCCCGGCGAGGGCGGCGAGCCGGGCGACAACGCCTATGGCGAGCCCGACGGCCAGCCGGCCGGGCGCCCCTCTGCGCAGCAGCGCGGCCGTGAGGACCCGCTCGGGCGGCCGCAGCGCCAGCGCGACTGGGCCGATGGCCGCGTGCGCGTGCCGGGCGCCGACGAGAGCGCGACGCAGCGGGCCCGCCGCATCCTGGAAGAGCTGCGCCGCCGGCTCGGCGATCCGTCGCGGCCGATGGAGGAACTGGATTATCTGGAGCGCCTGCTCAGGCAAAACTGAGCGGCGGCGTCATTTCCCGACGCGTGGGGAGCCCTCTCCCTATAGGAGAGGGGTTCTCGGCGTCTTGCGCTATGCGCCGTGGCGCCCACTCGCCACCAGCGCCCCGGCCACGATCAGCACGCAGGAAGGAGCCGGCAGCGAACTCGGCTCGGCATAGCCCGCCAGCACGAGGATCAGTCGCTGCGTTGGACCCCGGATCGGCGCTGCTTCGCAGCGTGTCCGGGATGACGGCGCGGTTCGGAGCGAACACGGCGCCATTGCCGCATCGCAGCACGGCTCCCACGCCATGGATGCCATGACCTGCACGCCGTATGGGGGCATTGACCGTAATCGGCCGAAGGACCAAGCGTCAGGCATGACCACGCTCTCCCTGCCGGCGGCCGAGCGCCGCCCCCTGATCCCGATCCTCGTCGCGCTCAGCGTCGCGCATCTGCTGAACGACCTGCTTCAGTCGATGATCCCGGCGCTCTATCCGTTGATCAAGGAGCGCTACCAGCTCGATTTCGTCCAGATCGGGTTGATCACGCTCGCCTTCCAGGTCACGTCGTCGCTGCTGCAGCCGCTGCTCGGTTATCTCACCGACAGGCGGCCCTGGCCTTATGCGATGGTCGCCGGCATGGGGGCGACGCTGGCCGGGCTGCTGACGCTGTCCTTTGCGGCGAGCTACGGCATCGTGCTGGTGGGGGCGGCACTGGTCGGGCTGGGCTCGGCCGTGTTCCACCCCGAGGCAACGCGAATGGCGCGGCATGCCGCGGCTGGCCGGCAGGGGCTGGCCCAGGGACTGTTCCAGGTCGGCGGCCATGCCGGCTATGCCGTCGGTCCGCTGCTCGCAGCCATGGTCGTGGTGCCCAGGGGGCAGGCGAGCCTGGCCTGGTTCTCGATCGTCGTGCTGGTCGCGATGACGCTGATGGCCTGGACCGCGTCGCGCTACAGCGCCTTCCGGCGCAGCCAGGCGAAGGGGCATGGCGACGAGACGGCGGCGCACGGGCTTTCGCGCGGGCGCGTGCTCTTCGCGATGACGATCCTGATCCTGCTGCTGATCTCGAAGAACGGCTACACTGCCGCCTTCACCTCCTACTACACCTTCTACCTGATCACGCGCTTCGAGGTCTCGGTGCAGCTCTCGCAGATCATGCTGTTTCTCTATCTGCTGGTCAGCACCTTCGGCGTCATCATCGGCGGCATGGTCGGCGACAGGATCGGCCGCGACCGGGTGATCTGGCTGTCGATCGTCGGCTCGCTGCCCTTCGCGCTGATGCTGCCCCATGCCGATCTGTTCTGGACCGGCGTGCTGAGCGTTATCATCAGCTTCGTGATGGCGAGTGCGTTCTCGGCGATCCTGATCTACGCGATCGACCTTGTGCCGCATCGCGTCGGGCTGGTCGGCGGGCTGTTCTACGGGCTGTCCTTCGGGCTGGCCGGCGTCGCGGCGGCGCTGCTCGGTGCGCTGGCGGACCGCATCGGCATCGTCGAGGTGTTCAAGCTCTGCGCCTGGCTCCCGGCGCTCGGCCTCCTGACTTTCCTGCTGCCGCGCTCGTCGCGGGGCTGACGTAATAGCCTCGACTTCAGGCCGGGCGTCGATTTCCAGGCCGCTGACGCACTGAGCCCACATTTCGTCCCTAGCGATTCCGCCCGAGTCGGCCGAGAGGCGCCGGCCGGATGCGCAGGAGGGACGCCGTGCTGGTCCAGATCGGGACGCTTATTGCCGCCACCAGCCTGGTCCAGCTCGCCAATGGCTTCTTCAACACCTTCCTCTCCCTGCGCCTGACCTTCGAGAATTTCGGCGCGGGCCTGAACGGCATCGTGCTCTCGTCCTATTTCGTCGGGTTCACGCTCGGCGCGGTCGGCTGCGGCAACGTGATCCAGCGCATCGGCCATATCCGTGCCTATGCCGCCTTCGCCGGGCTGGTCGTAATCGGTGCTGCGGCGATGCCGCTCCTCATCTCGCCTGCATCCTGGATCGCCTGCCGGATCGCGATGGGCATCGGCTGCGTGGGCCTTTTCATCACCACCGAGAGCTGGCTCAACGCCAAGGCGCTGCCGGACCAGCGCGGGCGGGTGTTCTCGACCTACATGGTCGGCACCTTCATGGCGCTGGCCATCGGCCAGTTGGTGATCGCCTCGCTCGACATCCATTCGGCGGCGGCCTTCCACGCCGTCAGCGCAGTCTTCGCGCTCGCGCTCATCCTCGTCTGCACGACGCGAGCCGAGGCGCCGACGCTCGTATCCGAAGGCGGGAGCTTGCCCTATGGCGAGCTGACGCGGCAGGCGCCGGTCGCGGTCGCCGGTTGCCTCGTCAGCGGCATGATCAGCAGCGCCTTCTACGCGCTGGTGCCGGCCTGGATGCTGAGCACCGGCATCGCCCAGGGCACGATCGCGCTGTTCATGCTGGTCGCCGTGCTCGGAGGGCTGGCGCTGCAGGTGCCGGTCGGCCGCCTGTCCGACCGCAACGACCGCCGGCTGGTGCTGGTCGGGCTGGCGTTGGGCTATGCGGCGGCGGCAGTGCTGCTGGTGCTGCTGCCGCCGAGCCTGGCAACGGTGCTGCCGGTCGCGGCGCTTCTGGGCGGCTTCATGTCGACGCTCTATCCGGTCTGCGTCGCGCATGCGCTCGACCGGATGCCGTCCGACCGCGTCGTGGCGGTGAGCGGCCGGCTCATCCTGGTTTCGGGTATCGGCTCGGCGCTCGGCCCGATCATCGGTGCCGAGGTCATGGGGCGCTTCGACATCAACGGCCTGCTCTACTTCATGGCGACGATGACGCTGACGCTCGCGGTCGTCACGGTCTGGCGCATGCGGGTGCGCGAGGCGCCGGAGCATGTCGAGCGGCCCTTCGCGATCATCGATCCCATGACGGCGCCGATCTCGCAGGAGCCCGAGGCGACCGAGGCGGACGGGTCGCCTCGGCCGGCGGTGGCTGCGTGACGAGGCGGTGCGCCTACCCCGCCTTGTCCCTCGCCCTCATCCTGAGGAAATGACCGTCGTTCGGAGAAGCAGTTCGTTCTCAGGCCATGTACTGCCCGCCGTTGACGGCGAAGGTAGCGCCGGTGGCGAAGGCGCCCTGCTCGGAGGCGAGGAAGACCACCATGGCGGCGATCTCCTCGGGCTTGCCGAGGCGCCCCGCCGGAATGCCGGCGACGACGCGCTTGAGCGCTTCCTCGGGCATCGCCGCGACCATGTCGGTGCCGATATAGCCCGGCGTGATCGCGTTGACGGTGATGCCCTTGGCGGCGTTCTCCTGGGCCAGCGCCTTGACGAAGCCGATGTCGCCGGCCTTGGCGGCGGAGTAGTTGACCTGGCCCATCTGGCCTTTCTGGCCGTTGATCGAGGAGATCACCACGATCCGCCCGAAGCCGCGGGCCCGCATGCCCTCGATCACCGGCCGCGTCATGTTGAACAGCGAATCGAGATTGGTACGGATTACGTCCGACCAATGCTCCTTGGTCATCTTGTGAAAGAAGCCGTCGCGGGTGATGCCGGCATTGTTCACGAGGATGTCGACAGGGCCGTTCTCGGCCTCGACCCTGGCGACGCCGGCCGCGCAGGCGTCATAGTCGCCGACGTCCCATTTGTAGACGGGGATGCCGGTCTCGGCCTTGAACTTGGCGGCCGCCTCGTCATTGCCGGCATAGCTGGCGGCGACCTTGTGGCCGGCCTCCTGCAGGGCCCGGCTGATCGCCGCCCCGATGCCCCGTGTCCCGCCCGTAACCAACGCCAGCTTCGCCATTGCCCTTCTCCCCTTCTAAGGCGGCGTCGGCGCCGCGCTATTCTTCCGACAGCTTCATGCCGGGCGCATATGTCCCGTCGATGTCCTTGATGACGGCCTGGCCGCAAACGACGCGGCCCTGGACCGCGTCGAAGGTCAGGGTCGGGTTTCCGTACAGGACCCAGCCCTGGCTCAACGCCTCCGAGACCCGATGACAGAAGGATGCGTCATCGGGGCCCGTGAGATAGCGATAGAGCGTGGTCTGCTTCGGCATCGCCGGGGCTCAGCGTTCCAGTGCCATGGCGACGCCCATGCCGCCGCCGATGCAGAGCGTCGCGAGGCCCTTCTTGGCATCGCGCTTGGCCATCTCGTGCAGCAGCGTGACGAGGACGCGGGCGCCGGACGCGCCGATCGGATGGCCGATCGCGATCGCGCCGCCATTGACGTTGACGATGTCCGGGTTCCAGCCGAGGTCCTTGTTGACCGCGAGCGCCTGCGCCGCGAAGGCTTCGTTGGCCTCGACGAGGTCGAGGTCCGAGGCTTTCCAGCCTGCCTTCTCGAGCGCCTTGCGGGTCGCCGGGATGGGGCCCGAGCCCATGATCGCGGGATCGACGCCGGCGGTGGCCCAGGAAACGATCCTGGCGAGCGGCTTCAGCCCGCGCTTCTGCGCCTCCTTGGCGCTCATCAGCACCAGCGCCGCGGCGCCGTCATTGATGCCCGAGGCATTGCCGGCCGTCACCGTGCCCTCCTTCGAAAAGGCCGGCTTGAGCTTCGCCATGGCCTCGACGGTCGCACCGTGGCGCGGATATTCGTCGGCGTCGACGACGATGTCGCCCTTGCGGGTCGAGACGGTGAACGGGACGATCTCGTCCTTGAAGCGGCCGGCCTTCTGTGCGGCCTCGGCCTTGTTCTGGGACTTCGCGGCGAAGGCGTCCTGCTCCTCGCGGCTGATCTGCCACTTGGTCGCGACGTTCTCGGCGGTGGTGCCCATGTGGTAGCCGTGGAAGGCGTCCCAGAGCCCGTCCTTGATCATCGTGTCGACGAACTTGGTGTCGCCCATCTTGGTGCCGTTGCGCAGATGCGCGCCGTGCTGCGACATCGACATCGATTCCTGGCCGCCGGCCACGATGATGTCGGCGTCGCCATTGGCGATCTGCTGGAGGCCGAGCGCGACGGCGCGCAGGCCCGAGCCGCAGAGTTGGTTGATGCCCCAGGCGGAGGCCTCCTGCGGGATGCCGGCCTTCATCGCCGCCTGGCGCGCCGGGTTCTGACCCTGACCGGCGGTGAGGATCTGGCCCAGAATGACCTCGTCGACATCGGCGGGATCGACCTTGGCGCGGGCGAGCGCCTCCTTGATCGCGGCGGCGCCGAGTTCATGCGCCGGCGTGTTGGCGAAGGCGCCGTTGAAGGCGCCGACCGCGGTGCGGGCCGCGCCCACGATCACGATGTCCGTATCGGCCATGGAGAAATTCCTTGCTGTGCTATCGTCTTCGGCGCGACGACCGGCTATGCCGGGCGCCCGGTTCGAAGGATACCTTCGAAGCCCGCCGCGCTGCCGTCAAGTGAAGCAACTGCCATGGATACCATCCTTTGGCGGGTGCGAGAGCGTAGACGCCGTAAAGATGCGCGATTCCCGTCATGCTTTAGTCGTGATTATGCGCAGTGCGCTCAAATGACTTGCAGCGGCCTGCCGAGCGGCTACCATCATCGCGAGGAGACCGTGAGCCGGCCTGTCGCATTTCCTTGCGGCGGGCATTGGGCCAACGCGTTGCAAGGATCGTGATGACCAGCGACAAAGAACCGACCGTCATCAAGAAATACGCCAATCGCCGTCTCTACCACACGGGTACGAGTTCCTATGTGACGCTGGAGGATCTCGCCGGGCTCGTGCGCGCCGGCGAGGATTTCGTCGTCTACGATGCCAAGTCGGGCGAGGATATCACCCGTTCGGTGCTGGCGCAGATCATCTTCGACGAGGAATCCAAGGACGGGCAGAACCTGCTGCCGATCGCCTTCCTGCGCCAGCTCATCCGCTTCTATGGCGACAGCATGCAGGCGCTGGTGCCGCGCTATCTCGAATTCTCGATGGAGAATCTGACCAAGGAACAGAACCAGTTCCGCGAGCAGATGGGCAAGGCCTTCTCAGGCGGGGCTTTCGGCGGCGCCGGCGCTATGGATGCGATCCAGGCGCAGACGCGCGCCAACATGACGATGTTCACCGAGGCGTTCCGGCTGTTCAACCCGTTCGCCGCGACTGCGGCGGCAAAGGCGCAGGAGGAGAACGTCGCGGCCGGCGCCAAGAGCGACGATCTCGGCGATCTCAAGCGCGAGCTGAACGAGATGCGCGAACGGCTGGACAAGCTCGCCAAGACGAAGTGAGGGCGTGGGCCTCCCCTGTCCTTCCGGGGCTTCGCGAAGCGAAGAGCCCGGAACCCGGAACCGATGTTATTCCGAGGGAAGGCCGATTCCATCTCCGCCCAGTCGATGCAGCGCATCGGTTCTGGGTTTCCGGGCTCAGGCCTGCGGCCTGCCCCGGAATGACGGTGTGGCTCCGAGAATGACCGGCGCGGTCTAACGCGCCGCGAACTTGCCCTGTCGGTCTTGAGCAGGGCGCTGCAGTTCGGCCTTCCCGATCAGGTGGCCCTGCAGATAGGTCACGCCCCAATCGGCGAGCATGGATGCCTGCATCTCGTCGTCGACCCATTCGGCGACAGTCTCGACATCGAGATGGCGGGCGAGGTCGATCAGCGTGCGGACATAGAAGCGGTCATCGGTCGAGCGACGCAGGTTCTGCGTGAAGGTGCCGTCGATCTTCAGCACGTCGATGGGGAAGGCGCGCAGGTGCCTGAGCGAGGTGTGGCCGGCGCCGAAATCGTCGATGGCGATGCGCGCGCCCCGGCTCTTGACCTGCCCGAGCAGCTTAGCGACCCGCGCGGGATTGTCGATCGTCGCGGTCTCGGTGATCTCGACGATCAGCCGCTCGGCGACGCTGGGCGCTCCGCAGGTGCAGGCGAGAAAGGCATCGAGCCATTCCGGATCGGCAAGCGAGCGCGGCGAGACGTTGATCGACAGCGTCATCGCGGGCTCGCGGGCGAGCAGATCCAGGGCGAGCTCGAGGACGCGGTGGTCGAACAGCCGCACGAGGCCGCGCCGTTCCAGCATCGGGATCAGCTCGGCCGTCGCGAAGAAGGCGCCGTCCTTGCCGATCGCCACTCGCAGCAGCGCCTCATGGAACGCGACCTCGCGCGTCCTGGCCTTCACGATGGGCTGCAGCGCGAGTTCGACACGCCGCTCGTTCAGGGCAGCGAGGGCACGCACGTCGAAGCCGGCGCGGCTGTCTCCCGGCTCCCGGCTCTCCTGGCGGCGGGCGATCACGGCTTCGTCGCAGGCGCTTGCCCTGGCGCCGGACAGCGCGTTTTCGGCGGCCGAGAGCAGCGTGCCGGCATGGGTCGAGAGGGCAGGCGCGCAGGCCGCGCCGACGCGCAGGCGCACCAGCGCGATGCCGCGCGTGGTCTCGATGGCGGTCTGAGCCACGGCCCGGGTGAAGCGCCGCGCCGCGGCCTCGACCTGGTCCGGCGGACAGCCGGTGAGAAGGATAGCGAAGCGGTTGCCGGAATAGCGCACGAGATGGTCGCGCCGGCGCGTCACCGAGCGCAACCGCTCCTGGACCGCGCCGATGATCTCATCGGTCGCCTCATGGCCGAAATCGTCGTTCAGCCGGGCGAGCTCGTCGATCGCCGCGACCAGCACGACCAGCGGGCGCTCGGCCGGCAGATGCTCCGAAAGGGACGAGGCGAGGCGCTCCAGCAGCACCGAGCGGTCGCCGAGCTCGCCGGTCTGCACCATGAGCTCTTCCGGACGGACCTGCCGCTCCAGCCTGAGCACGCCGCGTGCACAGGCGGGGCGGCCGTCGGTTCCCGCGAACCAGCGGCCGGCATCCTCGATCCACATGCTGCGGCCGCCGAGTTCCGCGGCGTAGCGCGTGCGGTAGATCACGCCTTCGCCTTCGTCATGGCCGCCGGAGGAGAAGATCGCGTCGTAGCGGCTGCGCCCGCTGCCGGGCTCGACCAGGCCGGCGAATCCGAGGCCGCGGGTCATCGCCGCTTCCGGAAGCGTTCCCAGCACGTCGGCGGCGTTCGGGCCCCAGCTCAGGGCGTCGCTCTGGATGTCCCAGCTATAGACGACCTCCCCGATGGAGGAGAGCAGGTTGCGCGGATCCACGCGGCTGTCGTCATGCGAGTTGAAGATCGACGGCACGGGCATCGCGAGGCGGCCTCGAGGCGACCGGGTGCCCGGCAACGGGACCGTGCCGAATCGCCCGGTCCGGACGGAAACTGTCCCGAAACGATGCGGCAAACAGGGTTAATGCAGCGTTAAACCCTGGCAAGCCACGTGCAGCTTGCCCTCCGGCGCCCGTCCTGGCGTCGCGGAGTGGCACATGGTCAGGTCGGAGCAGCGGGAGGGGGCAGGCGAGCGGGCCGCGGCGGCCAGCGCGATGCTGCTCCTGCAGCTTGCCGCGAGCCAGGCCGAGATCGGACCCTTCGCCCGGCGCGGACGTGAAACGCCGGAGATGGCGGCGCGGCTCTATCGCGCAGCGGCATTGCGGGCACGGGCCGGCCGTTCGCGGGTGCTGGTTCGGGGCAAGCCCTAGGCCTGAACCGGGAAACGAGAGTCGGCGGCGATCCCGTTCCGGGCAGATGTCGATTCTACGTGGAAACGCCCGATCATCGCGGACACGCTGCGAAGCAGCGTCGATCCGGGGTCTATCGTAAAGCTCCGGCTCACCACAAAGAAAAAGCCGGCCTCGCGGCCGGCTCCGGAACGCTGCGGGGCAGCGCGAGGCCTTACGGCCTCGATTTTCAGGCCTCGGTCTTGGCCTTCAGCACCTGGCGACCGCGATACATGCCCGACTTCAGGTCGACATGGTGCGGGCGGCGCAGTTCGCCGGAGTTCTTGTCTTCGATATAGGTGGGCTGCTTCAGCGCGTCGGCCGAGCGGCGCATGCCACGCTTCGACGGCGACGTCTTTCTCTTCGGAACGGCCATGATACTCTCCATCGTGCCGCCGCCCGGAAGCGCTGCCCTACGGCCACGCCACCGCCACGACGACGGATCAATCTCGTGATGGGGTTGCCCATACACGCTCGGACAGCGGAAGGCTAGTGCTGAATCGAACTCTCGCTCCGTCGAGGTGCTGAACGCGTCATTGCGAGGAGTGCAAGCGACGAAGCAATCCAGGAACTGCAGCGCACTACGCCACCTGGATTGCTCCGCTTGCGCTCTTGATGACGGCAGGCGACTGCGGCGCGGGCCGCGACTCAACCCGGTACGGCGCAGTTCCCGAGGGGGCCGAGCTGCCCGACGCGGCGCTGGATGCGGCCGGAGGCCGATTGCAGGGCGCGGCTTGGCTTCGCCGCATTGCGGGCGATCGGGTTGGGCAGGGCTCCGGCCAGCCGTGCCGCTTCCGCCGTGGTCAGCCTCGCGGCGGGCTTCCCGAAATAACGTTGGGCGGCGGCCTCCGCTCCGAACAGCCCGTCGCCCCATTCGGCCACGTTGAGATAGACCTCGATCACCCGCTGTTTCGGCCAGGCGAGATCGATGGCCATGGCGAGCGGGATCTCCAGCGCCTTGCGCAGATAGGAGCGGCCGGGCCAGAGGAAGACGTTCTTGGCGGTCTGCATCGTCAGGGTCGAGGCGCCGCGCGAGGGACCGTCCTCATCATCCAGTACGGCGTTGAGCTCGACCCAGTCGATGCCGCGATGGCTGCAGAAACGCTGGTCCTCGGCCGCGATCACGGCGCGGATCAATGCCGGCGAGATCTGCTCGATCGGCACCCACTCGCGCTCGACCGGGCGCAGCGTCAGCCAGCGGCCGAACATCAGTGTCGAGGGCACCGGCACGAAGCGGTACAGCGCCAAGGCGAGAATCAGCAGCGCCAGCAGGCTCAGCACGACGCGCGGCAGCCAGCCCAGGGCGATGGCGAGGAAACCTCGCCGCCTGCTCGCCCGCTCTGCCGCCATTTCTGTCATCCCCATGGCTTGACGGTTCGAGCCGGCTCCGGCAAGTCCCGCCCGCTCCGACAAGTCGTCCTTCCCGCCTGCCGGGCCAGCCGCCGGTCAGCCAACGCAAGGCCCGTTCATGAGTTCCGCCAAGTCCAGCGACTCCAAGTCCGGCGGCTCCAAGTCCGGCGACGCCGATTCACACCATGGCGATGATGGCCTCGCTTCACGGCTGGCGCAAACCGCCGCCGAGATCGAGCTGGTTCTGGCGAGCCTTCTCGCCGAGGATGTGCGCGAGGGCGAGATCTTGCGTCCGGACCGGCTGCTCGCGGCGATGCGCCACGGCGCGCTCGGCGGCGGCAAGCGGCTGCGCCCCTTCCTGACGGTGGAGACGGCCCGGCTATTCGGTGTCGCACCGGCACAGGCTCTCAGGGCCGGGGCCGCGGTCGAGCTCGTGCATTGCTACTCGCTGGTGCATGACGACCTGCCGGCCATGGATGACGACGATACTCGTCGCGGCCAGCCGACCGTGCACAAGGCCTATGACGAGGGGACCGCGATCCTTGCCGGCGACACGCTGCTGACGCTCGCCTTCGAGGTCCTGGCCGATCCGACGACCCATCCCTCGGGCGATGTCCGCTCGGCGCTGGTGGTCGCGCTCGCCCGGGCTTCGGGCGTCGGCGGCATGGCGGGCGGTCAGATGCTCGACCTCGCGGCGGAGGGACGTTTCGCAGATGGTGCCGCCATTCCCCTGTCGGAGGCGGAGATACGCCGCCTGCAGGCGATGAAGACCGGCGCGCTGCTGGCCGGAAGCATCGAGATCGGGGCGCTGCTGGGCGGCGCCTCGGCGGCCCAGCGCGCGGCGCTGATGCGTTACGGCAAGGCGCTGGGTGCCGCCTTCCAGGTCGCGGACGACATCCTCGATGTCGAGGCAAGCCCCGAGCAGCTCGGCAAGGCGACGGCGAAGGACCAGGGGCGCGGCAAGGCGACGCTGGTCTCGGCGCTGGGATTGGAGGCGGCCAAGCGCGAACGCGATCGCCTCAGCGCGGAGGCGGCGGCGGCACTGGAGGGCTTTGGCGCCGAGGCGGACACGCTGCGCGCAGCGGCGCGCTTCGCGGCCGAACGCGCGAACTGAGAGAGCGAACGGCCGGCGCCGGCCGAGGCAGGCAGGTCCGGCCTGTTTCGTGGAAGTTCATCCTTCGCCGTCCGCTGGAAGATTGCTGGTGGCTACATGGTCGAATCGGTCTCATGATCCGGAGCGTGCAGTCCAGCGTTCCCGCGAGGTCGTCCCATGCGGCTTGTCGTGACAGCGGCCGTTTCCCTGCTTCTGGGAGCGATTCCAGGCTACGCCGATGATCGCAGCGATTGTGTCTCCGGAATCGGCCGCCACCGAGCCGCTGCTGCCGGCGCCGCGCCGGCGCAGCGGGGCTACCTCCAGCGCAGGATCGGCCGCGCCGAGCGTGAGCTTGGCGAGGGCCAGTTCCGCGAATGCGTGAGCATTCTCAAGACCGGCGCCGGACCGGCCGACCAGAGCCGCGGCGAGGATGACGACGCCGAGCAAGGCCCCGAGACGGAGGACATGTTCGGCTTCACGCAGGGCACCAGCGTTCTCGGCAAGGGCCGGTTCGAGATTTCCGGCACCGGGGAGGGCGCCTTCGGCCGACGGATCGGCCGCTATCGGGCCGGAGCGCTGGGCGGCACCTTTGCGTTCGCGCCGTTGGAGGGTCTCAGCATCGAATTCGGTGCGACGGGCGACGCCTTTTCGATCCGCCACGTGCCGGGCCTGGACAATCGGAGCGGTGGCGGTTTCGGCGGCTTCTCGACCGAACTCAAATGGCAGGCCATCAAACGCGGCCCAGCCTCGCCATTTGGCCTGACATTCGTCCTAGAGCCCGAGGTGAGCTTCCGGGATGGAGATAGCGGCGAGCGTGGCCGAGGCGTGGGGCTCGGCGCCCGGATCGCGCTGGATGCCGAACTTGTGCCCAAGACGTTGTTCGGCGCATTGAACCTGGTCTACGAGATCGAGCGCTTCCGCCCGCGCGGGCTTTCACTGGTCAATGGCGATGGCGAGCCGCTGGAAGGCGTCCCGTCCGGGCCCTGCCTCGCTGATGCGGATCAGGATGCGCTGGAGACCTGCGTCGCCGCGGCGGGCCGCAGGCCGGCGGAACGTTCGTCGCGGCTGGGTGTGTCCGGGGCGCTCGCCTTCCAGGTCAACCCGCAGATGTTCGTCGGCGGCGAAGTGCGGTATCTGCGCTCCTATGCCGGCTTCGGGCTGAACCGCTTCGAGGGGCACGCGCTCTTCGCCGGCCCGACCTTCTACGCGCAGCTCAGCGAGAACGTGTCGCTCTCCGCTGCCTTCTCGACCCAGATCGCGGGAAAGTCGAAAGCCACACCGGGGCGGACGTTCGATCTCGACAACTTCCCCCGCCATCAGGCCAAGCTGAAGCTCTCCTACGAATTCTGACGGAAACGACGTTCGGCCGATGGGTGCGAAGGCGCTTTGAACGGGCTATCGCCGAAAGGTGTCCGGCGCCGTGTCAAGGCGCCCGTGCCCGCTATTCCGACTGATTCGATTATCCGAAATCGGACTCGTCAAGCGTAAATTTGGCCGCTAGCGTAGAGGCTTGGATCCGCAGCGGGGAGGTGGCTATGCCGAACGCCGATGCCGTGATGATCTTCTCGAGCGAGGAACGCAAGGCGGCGATCTCGCGCGCTGCCCAACTGCTGCAATGCTCCAGAGGCACTGCCGAAGAGCGCGAATTCGAGATGCTGACCCAGGCCATCCTCGAATACGACCTCATTCAGAATGCACAGCCGATCGAGATTCCGCCCGGATTTACCCATTACATTCACGGGCCTGGCCGGCATCCGGTTTCCATGATGGGTCGGTGAGAGCGCCGCCGGCGTGCAGCGGTCAGCGACCGCGCATCGCCGTGCGTCGGTCTAGCGCCAGCGGCCGAAGGCGTCGGCCAGCGTCTGGTTGCCGGGGGCGCCCTTTTCGAAGGTGATGATGCCGCGGCGGCCAGAGGCGAAGCGGACCGGCACGTCGATCCAGCTGCGGCTCAGGATCAGGTCGATGTTGCGCTCGACCTCGACTGGCACATTCGAGAGCGCGGCGACGAAGAGGTTCTCGCCCAGCGCCGAGTTGATGGCGGAGAGCGGCGCGCCGCGCTCGCCTTCCTCGGTCTTGAACTGCGGCACGCCGACCTCGCGCACGGCCTCCGTCGCCTGGTCGCCGGTGCTGGAGAAGCGCATGCCGATGATGTGCGAGGCCGGGAAGGCCGTATCCGTGTTGCGGCGGATGGTGAAGTCGAGCGACAGCCCGTTCTCGGGGATCTCGACGGTCGCGCGCACGATCGTTTCGACCGGCCGTCCCTGGCCGACGCTCTCGCTGTCGAGACGCCAGAAGACGCGGCCCGTCAGCGAGCGGGGCGCCTGCGGGCTGTTGGGATCCTCGGTGTAGAGCACGGCGCGCTGCGCCACCGCGACGTTCTGCGACGGTGCGGTCGTGGCGTTGCCGGGACGCTGCTGATTGCTGGCCGGGGCCGAACCGGCATCGCCGACGCGGTCGCTGATCTTGCCGGCATTGTCCTGCTGCGCAGGCTGGGCCGGCGTCTCGACCGGCGGGCGCTGTGCCGTGTCGGGCGCCTGCACCTTGTTGACGTAATAGGCGGTGGCCGCGATGGCGGCGACGGCGATGGCGACGCCGGTCGCGACGACCGCGGTGCGCAGATGGCCGGGCTTGACGCGCTTCTCGCGCGGCGGTGCGACGCGGGGCCGCATCGCCTGGGGCTCGGACGGCTCGGGAAGGGCGTCGTCGAAGCGCTCCTCGTCCCGCAGCGCCTCGGCGCGGGGCTGCTGGGGCGCCGCGGGGCGAATCGAGGCCGCTTCGCGTGTCGGGTCCTCGGCAGGCGGCGGTTCCGGTTCCGGCTCAGCCGGGCTCAGCAGCGGCGCGAGGTCCGGCTCGGGCGTGTCGTCGTAATCGGCCTCGATTCGCGCCACGGCCTCGTCGAGTGCGAGGCGCTCGCGCATGATCTCGGCCTCGCCCAATGGCGGGTCGAGGCTGCGGAGCTGCGTCATGAGGGCAGCCCTGGCGCGGTCGTAGATGGCGTTGCGCGCCGCCGGCGATGTGTCGGGCAGCCCGGCGACGGCCCGTGCCAGGATGGGATAGAAGTCGGCCATTGGCCTCACTTGTCGCTGTTGAGGCGCTGCGTCAACCCTCGAAGGGGTTATGGACCAGGATCGTATCGTCGCGCTCGGGGCTGGTGGAGAGCACCGCGACGGTCGCGCCGATCAGTTCCTCGATGCGCCGGACATACTTGATCGCCTGCGCCGGCAGCTCGGCCCAGGAGCGGGCGTTGGCGGTCGAGCCTTCCCAACCCTGAATGGTCTCGTAGACCGGCTCGACGCGAGCCTGATCGCTCTGGCCGGCGGGCAGATGCTCGAGCAGCTGGCCGTCCAGCCTGTAGCCGGTGCAGACCTTGATCTCTTCGAAGCCGTCGAGGATGTCGAGCTTGGTGAGGGCGATGCCGTCGATGCCCGAGGTCTTGACGGTCTGGCGCACGAGGCAGGCGTCGAACCAGCCGCAGCGGCGCTTGCGGCCGGTGACGACGCCGAATTCCTTGCCCTTCTGGCCGATCAGCTCGCCGGTCTCGTCGAAGAGTTCGGTCGGGAAGGGGCCCTCGCCGACGCGGGTGGTGTAGGCCTTGGCGATGCCGAGCACGTAGCCGACCGCCGAGGGACCCATTCCGGAGCCGGTCGCGGCCTGGCCGGCGACGATGTTCGACGAGGTCACGAAGGGATAGGTGCCGTGGTCGACGTCGAGCAGCGCGCCCTGCGCGCCCTCGAACAGGATGCGCCTGCCGGCGCGGCGCTCGGAATCGAGCAGCGCCCAGACGGTATCGGCATAGGGCAGGACCTTGGCCGCGATCTCCTTGAGCTGGCCGAGCAGCTCGCCGCCATTCACCTCGGCGATGCCGAGGCCGCGGCGCAAGGCATTGTGATGCGCGAGCAGGCGCTCGATCTTGGCCTCGAGGATCGCCGGATCCTTCAGGTCGATGACGCGGATGGCGCGGCGGCCGACCTTGTCCTCATAGGCCGGGCCAATGCCGCGCTTGGTCGTGCCGATCTTGAGGCCGGCATTCGAGGTCTCGCGGAAATGGTCGAGTTCGCGGTGCAGCGGCAGGATCAGCGTCGCATTGTCGGCAACGCGCAGGTTCTCAGGGCTGATCGCGACGCCCTGGGCGCGCAGGCGGTCGATCTCCTCGACGAGATGCCAGGGATCGACGACGACGCCGTTGCCGATGACCGAGAGCTTGCCGGGGCGCACGATGCCCGAGGGCAGCAGCGAAAGCTTGTAGACGACGCCGTCGATGACGAGGGTATGGCCCGCATTGTGGCCGCCCTGGAAGCGCACCACGACGTCGGCCTGGCTCGACAGCCAGTCGACGATCTTGCCTTTGCCCTCGTCGCCCCACTGGGCGCCGACCACCACCACATTTGTCATGGTTCAGGTGTTCCTGCTTGTTCGCCTTGTCAGCGCAAGCGTGCCCGCGCAAACGCAAAACCCCGGCGCAAGACCGGGGTTCCGAGGCAGGTTCTTGCAAGCCCTCATGAGCCAACCGCGCGCCGAGGTCAAGCTTGGCGCGCATGGCCGTGGCGAGCGCGAGCGTGTAGAAAAGGGGCCTGCGGCCGTCAGAGCGCCGCACCCACAGGCTTCGAGCCCGCCTCGCGGGCGCGGCCTGCAGAGCGAGTCTAAGGATGCGCCCAAGGCGCGAAGGGGACAGATGATGACGATGACGAAGCTCGACACCTGGCTGGATCGGCACCATGCCGCGTTCACGGCGATTCGCCGCGACATCCACGCCCATCCGGAGCTCGGGCTTGAAGAGCACCGCACGGCGGCGCTCGTCGCGAAGAACATGCGCGAATGGGGCATCGAGGTCACCGAGGGCATCGGCGGCACCGGCGTCGTCGGGGTCATCCGCGGCAAGCGGCCGGGCCAGCGGGCCGTCGGCCTGCGCGCCGACATGGACTGCCTGGCGCTGGAGGAGCTGACCGGCCTGCCGCATGCCTCGACCTATCCCGGCAAGATGCATGCCTGCGGCCATGACGGCCACACCACGATGCTGCTCGGCGCCGCGCGCTACCTCGCCGAGAACCCGGATTTCGCGGGCACGGCGATCATGATCTTCCAGCCGGCGGAGGAGGGACGCGGCGGCGCCGAGGCCATGCTGGCCGACGGGCTGTTCGAACGCTTCCCCTGCGACGCGATCTACGGGCTGCACAACACGCCGGGCCTGCCGGCCTCGCATTTCGGCACCACGGTCGGGCCGTTCCTGGCCTCGGCCGACAGCTGGCAGGTCACCTTCCGCGGCGTCGGCGGGCATGGCGGCTCGCAGCCGCATCTCTCGACCGACATCACCTACGCCCAGGCGCAGTTCGTCCTCGGCCTGCAGGGCATCGTCGGCCGCAACGTGCCGCCGCTCGACACGGCGGTGATCAGCGTCGGTTACATCCATGCCGGCTCGACCGAGGCCGCCAACGTGATCCCGTCCGAGCTCGTGCTCGGCGGCACGGCGCGGACCTACTCGGCCGAGATCCGCGACACGATCGAGCGGCGCATCGCCGAGCTTGCCGCTGCGACGGCGCAGGCCTGGGGCTGCAGGGCGGAGGCGCATTACCATCGCGGCACGAGCCCGCTGATCAACAAGGCCGAGCAGGTCGAGGTCGCGGTGGCCGCGGCGTCGGCTGCGGTCGGCGCTGATCATGTCGATTCCAAGCTCAGGCCCGGTACGGGCGGCGAGGATTTCGCCGAGATGATGCTGATCAAGCCCGGCGCCTTCACGCGGATCGGCAATGGTGTCGAGGCCGACGGCTCGTTCAAGGGCCTGCACACGCCGCTCTACGACTTCAACGACGCGATCATCCCGGACGGCATCCGCTTCTGGGTGAACATCGTCGACGAGGAGCTGGGCATGCAGCAGCAGGCCGTCGCGGCGTAAGCGGCGCTTCCTCACGACAACGAGGCGCCCCGCATCGCACGATGCGGGGCAGCCCACCATTCCTGTCGGTTGCCCGCGGCGAAGCCGGCACTGTAAGCGATGCCGTCCCGAAACCGCCGGTCCTTGCCATGCAATCACTTGCCATCTCGACCCTGACGATCTGTGGCATCGAGGAACTGCCGTCGCACAGCGTTCGCCGCGTCACCCATGTGCTCTCGGTGCTCGATCCCGACCTGCCGGAGATCGACACCTTCGGCACCTATGGCGAGCATCACCGCGTGACGCTACGCTTCCACGACATCATCGATCCGGCCGAGGGCAAGGTTCATCCGGTGGCCGAGCATGTCGGGCAGATCCTGCAATTCGGCGAGAGCCTGCGCGAAGGCTTGAGCGAGCGCGTCGAGGGCCACCTCCTCGTGCACTGCCATATGGGCATCTCGCGCTCGACCGCGGCGATGCTCGCGCTGATGGCGCAGAACGATGCCGATGCCGGGGAGGACGAGCCGTTCGAGCGGCTGCGCAGCGTGCGCCCGCAGGCCTGGCCGAATTCGGTGATGATCGGCTTCGCCGACGAGCAGCTCGGCTGCAAGGGCCGGCTGATCGAGGCGCTGCGCCGCCATTATCGCCATCAGCTCAAGGCCCAGCCCCAGTTCAACGACTGGATGACCACGCTCGGCCGCGGGCGCGAGCTGGAGATGGCGGTTTGACGCTGACCGACGTCATGCTCGGGCTTGACCCGAGCATCTCATGACAATGAGGTCCGAGCTCGCTCGCTGAAAGAGATTCTCGGGTCTGCGCTACGCTTCGCCCGAGAACGACGCGGAGGCCCGGTCCGCGCCTCAATTCGCCGAGCGCGGCAGCGGCTGCTGGGCGTAGGTGACCTCGCGATCGCCCGGCCATTTGATGCGGTAGGCGACCTTGATCTCCTTCTCCGCGCCCGGCGCGAGGTCGAAGGTCCAGGCCGAGACGCCGCGCTTGTCGCCGACCTGCTTCTCCGTCGGCGGCGTGGTCTGGGCAGCGATGGTCTCGATCGTGATCGCGGTGCTCTCCGAGAAGGGGATGCGCTCGCTCACCGTCACCTTCACCGGCTGGGCGTGCAGGCTCTTCACGACGGTGCGGAACTCGCGCAGGTCTGTGCGGGTCTGGCCGAGCCAGGTCGGCTCGTTCTCGCGGCGCCGGACCGGGGCGCGGGAGATCTTGAGCTTGTCGTCGGCACCGAAGCCGAGCTCGACCTTGTCGCCCGCCGCGACGAGCCCGACCCGGCCGCGCCCGATATAGCTGCCGTCGCGGTGCAGCGCGACCGTGCCGGGCAAGAGCGGAACCGCCTCCTCATGGGTGAAGGCGGCCTCGAGATAGGCGGTCTCCTCGAGTTCCGGCGTGATGCGGGCGAGCAAAGTCGGCTCGACCTTGCCCCGGCTCAGCACCACCGTCCTCGACGAGCCGTCCTGCGGGACGCTGCTGCGGCCGGGCACCTGGAAGCTCGCCTGATAGGCGCCGGCCTCGACCTGCGCCGTCTGGACATCGGCTGCGACCGGGGCCGCCGTCGACCGCTGCGACTTCTCGGCCTGTATCTCGGCCTCGGCCCTGGCGCGGGCCGCAGCCATGGGGGCAGGGGCTGCACCGACGCGCGGGCGGCTCTCGTAGACCACCGGCGGCTCGAAGAACATCACCTGGATCGGCTGCAGCTCCGGCGCGCGCGTGCCGCCGGCGGAGCGTGTGGTCGACAGGGTAAGCGCGACATCCGTCCAGTCCTCGCCGCTGCGCTGGCGCAATTCGGCACGGCGAACGAGATCGAGCGAGGGCTGCGCAGCGCCGCTGCCGGTGGTCAGCCGCGCCTCGTATTGCGGCGTCCAGCCGGCACCGCCGACGCGGTAGCTCACGGCGAATTCGGCCGCGACCGGGGCCGGCGACTCGACCGCGATGGCGATGTCGCGGCGTGGGGCTCCGGGCTTGGCCGCCTGCGGCCGGGCGCGTTCCAGGGCGGCGATCTCGCCATCGACCTCCACGGCGCGGGCACGGATGCCGCGCAACTCGTCATGGACCTTGACCAGCGAGATCCCTATCGCCTCGAAGACGGCCGGCCAGTCCGAGACGGGAAGGGCCTTGCCGTCGGGGCCGAGCTTGTCGGGGCCGGTCTGGGCGAAGCGCTCGATGGTGGTCCGTTTGGCCTCGGTCGCCTCGATCCTGCCGGCGAGCGCGTCCTTCTCCTCGCGCAGCGTCCTGAGCTTGCCTTCGATCACCGTGTCGAGCACCGGGCGTGCCTCGCCTGGGGCGAGGCGGACATCGACCGCGCCGACGGAGAATGCGCCATTCCCCTTGCCCTCGACCCGAATCGAGGCCGGGTCGATCGAGGCGGGCAGGCCGCGCAGCACGACCTGCGAGACGCCCTGAAGCAATTCGGCCTTGCCCAGGCGCGTGACGACCGCGCCGTCGGGATAGACCGTGACCCGCTCGATGCGCGAGGCGAGCTCGATTTCGGCGGCACTGGCCAGCCCCGGCGCGAAGAACAGGGCGGCGGCAAGTCTCGTCTTCATGATGTGCTATCCCCACAGGCGATCTCGGGTCGCGATAGGCGTTCCCGAATTCGGCACGGCCAAGGCGGAATTGGGCCGGATCGCAGACGGTGTAGGGCGCGGCCGGCGAAGCGACGTCCTGCATTCGGGGGAGGGGGCGGCCATCCGCCCATGACGCCAATGGAAAACCCTGCCCGGAGAGGGCAGGGTCAGGGTGTCCGTTCAGGGAGAGCGGTGCTTGCGCTCAGAACTCTTCCCATCCGGCATCGCTGGCACGGCCGTTGGCCACCTTGAGCGCCGGCTGGCGGGCGGGCTGGCGCGGTGCAGCCGCGGGCGCCGACTGCCTGCCCTGCACGAAGGCGGCCTCGGCGAGCTTGCGCAGGCGGTCGGGCTCGGAGTTCGCCGCGCCCTGCTCCTGTCCGGTCCTGAAGGCGGCGACGAGGTCGTTGAGCTGGCCGATGCGGGAGGAGAGCGAGGCGGCCGACGCCGCGCTCTCTTCGGACAGCGCCGCGTTCTGCTGCGTCATCTCGTCGAGATGCGCCACCGCCTGGCTCATCTCGTCGATGCCGTTGGCCTGTTCGCCGGCCGCCGCCGAGATGTCGGCAATGGTCGCCGCGACCTTGCGCGAGTGAGACAGGATCTGGTCGAGCTGCTCGCCGGCCTGGCGCACCAGCTTGACGCCCTCGCCGACCTCCATGTTCGAGGACGAGATCAGGCCGGAGATGTCCTTGGCGGCGGCGCTGGAGCGCTGCGCCAGCGTGCGCACCTCGGAGGCCACGACCGCGNCCGACCTCCATGTTCGAGGACGAGATCAGGCCGGAGATGTCCTTGGCGGCGGCGCTGGAGCGCTGCGCCAGCGTGCGCACCTCGGAGGCCACGACCGCAAAGCCCTTGCCGGCATCGCCAGCGCGGGCCGCCTCGACGGCTGCGTTCAGCGCCAGCAGGTTGGTCTGGAAGGCGATGTCGTCGATCACCCGGATGATGTCGGAGATCTTGGTCGAGGCACTCTCGATGCGCGCCATCGCCTCGACCGCCTGGCCGGCGATCTGCCCGCCAGACTGGGCCGCCTGCATCGCATCGTCGGCGATGGCGGCGGCCTCCTTCGAGGCCTGGGCCGAGGCCTTGACCGAGGCCGCGAGCTCCTCGGTGGTGGCGGCGGTCTC
>NZ_LMJT01000041.1 GCF_001429395.1 Allobosea sp. Root381 | reverse complement strand
CCGGCGGCGAACTGCGACAGCGGCCCGCCCGGCGCCAGATGCAGGATCGAGAAGCCGATCACCGAAACGATCAGCAGCAGGACGACGGCCTGCAGCAGTCGTTGCAGGAGGAATGTGCCCATGAGGTGCTCCCCGGACGGGGCCTATCTCAGCGTGCCCAGTACCAGCTGCCCATGTTCCAGGTGTTCTGGCGGGCGTTGATGTTGGGCGCGTAGCCGATCAGCCCCTCCTTGTAGCCCTCGACCGGGGCATATTGGTAGATCGGCAGGATCGGCAGCTCCTCGCGGGCGATCTCCTGCAGCTTGAAGTAGATCGCCTTGCGCTTCTCCTGGTCGAAGGTCTCCTGGCCCTGCTTCAGCAGCGCATCGACTTCGGCGTTCTGCCACTGCATCTGGTTGGCGCCGTTGCCGGTCTTGGCGGGGATCGAGTCGGAGCCGAAGCGATGCGCCGGGTCGGGATCGATCACGGTGCGGAAGGCCGTGCCGACGAGCAGGGACTGGAACTTCGAGCGCGTGTAGAACTCGCCCCAGATCACCGCGGCCGGCATGTTGTTGATCGTCATCTTGGCGCCGATCTGCTGCCAGTCCTGCTGCATCAGCTGCTGGCACTGCTCGCGCAGCGCGGCGCCCGTCGTGGTCGAGACCGCGAATTCGAGCGGCACATTGTCCTTCATGCGTGTGCCGGAGCCCGAGCGCTTCCATCCCGCCTCGTCCAGGATCTTGTTGGCGAGGGCGGGGTCGTAGGAGTGCTTCGGCAGGTTCGGATTGTACGCCCAGGACTCCTGCGGGGCGAAGGACTCGGTCGGGGTGTGCAGGCCGTAGAAGACGATATCGATGATCGCCTGCTTGTTGATCGAGGCGTAGAGCGCCTTGCGCACCGCCTTGTCGGCCAGAACCGGATGCTCGAGATTCGGCATCAGGATTTCGAGCGAGGCGCTCGGGATCTTCGTGACCTTGCGGCCCGGGAGCTTCACCGCCTCGGCGTAGAAATTGGCGGGAATACCGGTGCCGATGATCAGATCGACCTGCCCCGTGCGGAACTGGGCGTAGAGCGCCGTCTGGTCGGGCACGTATTTGAGCACGGCCCGCTCCATATAGGGGCCCTTGCCGTGGTACTTCTCGTTGGCGACGAGCTGGATGTTGTCGCCCGGCGTCCGCGTGCCCCATTTGAACGGACCGGTGCCGACGGGAGCCGCGTTGAACGGCGCGGTGTTGGGGTCGCTCGCCTTCTCCAGCAGGTGCTTCGGCACGATAAAGGTGTTGGAGAGCAGTGCGAGATAGGGCGCATAGGCCTTCTCCATGCGCCAGGAGATCTCCAGCGGGCCGGTGACCTTGACGTCCTTGACCAGCGAGTGGCCGACGCGGGTGCGCGCCTTGAAACCCGGGGCGTTGATCAGCTCCAGCGTGTACTTGACGTCCTCGGCCGTGAAGGGCGTGCCGTCATGCCAGGTGACGCCCTCGCGCAGCTTCACCTTCCAGGCGAGGCCGCCTTCCGAGATGCCGCCATTGGCCTCGCTCGGCACCTCGACTGCGAGGTCCGGCACCAGCGAGCCGTCGGGCTGGGCCAGCCACATCGTGTTGAAGACCTGCATCCAGACGGTCTCGTCGACCTCGATGCCCGGCATCAGCGGGTTGAAGGCCGTCGGCTCCTGGGAGAGGCCGACGACGACTTGGCCGGTCGGCTTGGATGGTGGCGGCGGCACCGGCTTGGTCTGGGCGCGCACGCCCCCGGCGAAGCCGGTCGCGGCGAGCAGGCCGCCGGCGCCGAGCGCCAGCAGGTCACGGCGGTGGATCGCAGGCATCGGAAGCGCAATCGAGGCGGCGCGGGACTTGCTGTCGGAATAAGACTTGCCGTCGGAGTGATGTGTCATCGAAAACCCCTCGTTATGGATGCTTGAGCCCCTGCTTCTGCGGCAGGTGACGTGGCTTGGTGTGAACTGGCCTTCTGCTGAGGCTAAGCCGCTACGGCAGGATCGGACACCGATCTTCGGAGCAGCCGCACAGAATCTGCCGATTAGGGGCGCGCCTTTGGCATAGGCTTCTGCGCGGATGCGATGCTATCGGGGTCCCGTCGCGGCCATGCCCCAAGGACCCACAGAACGATGTCGCCACCCGTCAACCGCGTCCACAGCGACGAGACCCTGCCCGAAGCCGTCGACGTCGTCGTCATCGGGGGTGGCATCGCCGGCATCACCGCCGCCTATCATCTCGCGAAGAAGGGCCACTCCGTCGCGGTGGTCGAGAAGGGCAATGTCGCGGGCGAGCAGTCGAGCCGGAACTGGGGCTGGTGTCGCCAGCAGAACCGCGACATCCGCGAATTGCCGCTGGCGATGCGCGCCGTCGAGATGTGGAACGGGCTCTCCGAGGAGATCGGCGCCGATGTCGGTTTCCGCCGCACGGGTCTGACATACCTGACCACCCGGGAGTCCGACATGGAGGCCTGGGAGCGTTGGGGCGAGAAGGCGCGGCCCTTCCAGATGCAGACGCGCATGCTGACCCCCGAGGAAGCCAGGGCGATGGCTCCGCACGCGAAGGGACAATGGATCGGCGGCGTCTTTTCGCCGACGGACGGACGCGCGGAGCCGGCCATGGCCGTGCCGGCGATCGCCGAGGCCGCCCGCCGCCTCGGCGTGACCATCCACCAGACCTGCGCTGCGCGCGGGCTGGAAACCGCGGCCGGGCGCGTCTCGGCCGTGGTCACCGAGAAGGGCACGATCCGCGCCGGTGCCGTGCTGCTCTCCGGGGGCGTCTGGACGGCGATGTTCGCGCGCCACCACGGTATCCGCATGCCGCTCGCGGGCATCAAGTCGACATCCTTCTTCACCGCGCCCGCGCCCGAGATCACCGATGGCGGCATCTCGACGCCGGATCTCACGATCCGCCGCCGGCTCGACGGCGGCTACACCGTCGGCATCAGCGGCCGCGGCCTGCTCGAGCTCTCGCCACACGGCATGCTCAATGCGGCGCCCTTCTGGAAGACCTTCAAGAAGCGCCACAAGCTGCTGACGATCCGCGCCGGCAAATCCTTCTTCTTCGGCCCCGAGGCGCTGATGAACTGGACCAACCAGTCCGTCTCGCCCTTCGAGAAGATGCGCACCTATGATCCGCCGGCGCAGAAGGAGCTGATCACCTTCGCGAAAAAGCGCCTGGGCGAGATTTTCCCTGCGCTCGCCAATATCGAGATCAAGCACGAGTATGGCGGGTTGATCGACTTCACGCCTGACTGGGTGCCGGTGATCTCGGCAATCGACAAGCTGCCGGGCCTGCACGTCTCGGCCGGCTTCAGCGGCCACGGCTTCGGCATCGGCCCGGCCGCCGGGCGCCTCGCGGCGGATATCGTCGCCGGCGACGCGCCGATCGTCGACCCCTCGCCCTACCGCTACAGCCGCCTGGTCGACGGCACCGACCTTGGCGAACCCGGCCTGATGTGAAGGAGCGCCAAGGTCTGGTTCCGATCCTGAGCATGGCATTCGCCCGCTGCCGGCGCTAAGTCGGGCGCACGAGCCAAGATGGAGAATCGACCATGCTGCGGACCGTGCAGGATTGTGCCCAGGACCTCGCGAAGGGAGCAGTCACCTCGCGAGCCCTCGTCGAGGACTGCCTGGCGAAGATCGTTGACCCGGCGGGCGAGGGCGCACGCGCCTTCATCTCCGTCTCGGCCGAAGCCGCGCGCGCCTCGGCCGATGCGCATGACGCCCTGCGCCGGGCCGGCCGGGCGCCATCGCCCTATGCCGGTATCCCCTTCGCGGTGAAGGACCTGTTCGACGTCGCCGGCGAGCGCAGCATGGCGGGCTCGCGCGCACTTGCCGACGCCGCCCCCGCAAAGGCCAACGCCCCGACGATCGCACGCATGCTGGCCGCCGGCTTCATCCCGCTCGGCCGCACCAACATGACCGAATTCGCCTATTCCGGCATCGGCGCCAACCCGCATTACGGCACGCCGCTCAGCCCCTGGGACCGCGCCTCTCGCCGCATTCCCGGCGGCTCCTCCTCCGGCTCGGCCGTCGCCGTCGCCGATGGCATGGCGGTCGTCGCGCTCGGCAGCGACACCGGCGGCTCCTGCCGCATCCCCGCGGCGCTCTGCGGCATCGTCGGCTACAAGCCGACCGCGCGGCGCATCCCGCTCGACGGCGTCGTGCCGCTTTCCGGCAGCCTCGACTCGCTCGGGCCGCTCGGCGCCAGCGTTTCCTGCTGCGCCATCGTCGATGCGGTGCTCGCCGGCGAGACGCCGGCCTTACCCTCGCCGCGCCCCCTCGCGGGCCTGAGGCTCGCCATTCCGCGCGAGATCATGCGCGACGGCATGGACGCGACCGTCGGCGAGACCTTCGACCGCGCGATCGCGCTGCTGCGCGAGCAGGGCGCGACGGTGGTCGAGGCGTCGTTCCACCCGCTGCTCGACATCGTCGCCGCCATGCGCCGCGGCGGCTTCACCGGGCCGGAATCCTTTGACTGGCATCGCGACCTGCTGGCGGCGAAAGCCGACCTGTACGATCCGCGCGTGCGAAGCAGGATCGAGTTCGGCGCGAGCATGAGCGCCGCGGACTATGTCGGCCTGAGCGCAGCACGCGGGCGCATCGTCGCCGCCATGAACGCGCTGACGGCGCCGTTCGACGCCCTGGTGATGCCGACCTGCCCGATCGTGGCGCCGTGCCTCGATGAACTCGCCGAGGACGCCGAATATTTCAGGCTGAACGCGCTGCTGCTGCGCAATCCCAGCGCCGGGAATTTCCTCGACCGCTGCGCCATCAGCCTGCCCTGCGAGCGCCCGGGGGAGGCCCCCGTCGGCCTGATGCTGATGGGCGAGACCGGCGGCGACCGCACTCTGTTCGGGATCGCGGCGGGCATCGAGGCTGCGCTGCAGAGCCGCAGCTGAAGGCGCGTATTTAATCCAAGGCAGGCAAGGCACGCCGGTCTAGAGACGGCCTCGACGGTTCGCGACCGTCATTGCGAGGAGCGCAGCGACGAAGCAATCCAGGGTGACGTAGAGCTCTACGAGACTGGATTGCTTAGCTGCGCTCGCAATGACGGCCCGTGTGGCCTGCCGCTTTGCCGCCGGAGACCCTGCATGAGCCCGACCATCAAGCCCATCGAAAGCGATGCGCGCCTGCCGGCGGAAGTCGATGTCGTCGTCATCGGCGGTGGCATCGTCGGTGCTGCCGCCGCCTATTTCCTGGCGAAGCGCGGCCGCTCGGTAGCGCTGGTCGAGAAGGGCGTGGTCGGCGGCGAGCAGTCGAGCCGCAACTGGGGCTGGTGCCGGCAGCAGAACCGCGACGCGCGCGAATTGCCGCTGGCGATCCGCTCGATGGAGCTGTGGGACGGCTTCGCCGCCGAGATCGGCGAGGATCTCGGCTTCCGGCGCTGCGGCCTGGTCTACGCCAGCAACGACGCCGCGCAGATCGCGCAATGGGAGCGCTGGCGCGAGACGGCGAAGCAGTTCGGCGTCGAGACGCGCATGCTCACCGGCACAGAGGCCGCGGCCATGACCGCCGGCACGGGGCGTGAATGGCTCGGCGGCGTGCATTCCTTCACCGACGGCAAGGCGGAACCGGCGCTCGCCGCTCCCGTCCTCGCGCTCGGCGCTCGCAAGCACGGGGCCACGATCCACCAGGGCTGCGCCGCGCGCGGCCTCGACGTCATCAATGGCGCCGTGACCGGCGTGGTCACGGAAAAGGGCTCGATCCGGACCGGCTCGGTCATCCTCTCCGGCGGCGCCTGGGCCTCGGGCTTCTGCCGCCATCATGGCGTTGTCTTCCCGCAGGCCAGCATCCGCTCGACCAGCCTGCGCACCGAGGTCGCGCCGGACTGGCTCGACGCCTTCTACACGCCCGAAATCGCGCTGACGCGCCGCATCGACGGCAGCTACACCATCGCCATCAGCGGCAAGGGCACGCTGGAACTGACGCCGCAGGGCATCCGCTATGCCCGCCAGTTCATGCCGATGTTCATGAAGCGCCTGAAGGCGGTCGAGTTCGGTATCGGCTCCTCCTTCTTCAACGGGCCGGAGGCGCTCGGAAGCTGGTCGCTGGACAAGGAGACGCCGTTCGAGCGTATCCGCGTGCTCGATCCGGCGCCGAGCCGCAAGGCACTGGCCACGCTGCTGGCGCGCGCTCATGCGCTCGTCCCGGCCCTGCGCAATGTCGCGGTTCGCGAAAGCTGGGCGAGCTATATCGACTCGACGCCGGATGCCGTGCCGGTGATCTCGCCGACCGTCGGGCTGCAGGGCCTCGTGCTCGCGGCCGGCCTCAGCGGCCACGGCTTCGGCCTTGGACCGGGCGCCGGGCATCTCGCGGCCGACCTCGCGACCGGCGACACGCCGATCGTCGACCCGCGCCCCTTCCGCCATTCGCGCCTGCTCGACGGCTCGCAGGGCGAGGTCGGCGAGTTCTGAGAACAGCAATGGCGGCACGGCAATCCATGCTGCCGGGACCTGCCTCATCGGCATAATCTTGGGCGTTTCGCCCGCAATTGCGCGGCGCTCGCCGGTGGACGCGGCTAGGCTTGCCTCATCGGCGGCCTGCCGCCTTCCAACGAGCGAGCGCAACGATGAGCACCTGGCGGCCGAAATTCATCACCTTCGACTGCTACGGCACCCTGATCAATTTCGAGATGGGCCCGGCTGCGCGCCGCGTCTACTCGGCTCGCCTGACGCCGGAACAGATGGACGCCTTCGTCGCCGATTTCAGCGCCTACCGGCTCGACGAGGTCCTCGGACCCTGGAAACCCTATCAGGACGTCGTGCGCAACGCCGTCGAGCGGACCTGCAAGCTGCACGGCTTCGCCTACGACCCCGCCGACGCGCAGCGCATCATCGACGAGATACCGAGCTGGGGGCCGCATCCCGATACGCCGGCCGGGCTCGCCAAGGTGGCGAAGGAGATTCCGCTCGTCGTCCTCTCCAACTCCATGACCAACCTGATCCCGCATTCGGTCGCGAAGCTCGGGGCGCCCTTCCATGCGGCTTATACGGCGGAGGAAGCGAAGGCCTACAAACCACGCATGCAGGCTTTCGAGTACATGTTCGACCAGCTCGGCTGCGGGCCGCAGGACGTGATGCACTGCTCGTCGAGCTTCCGCTACGACCTGATGACCGCGCACGACATGAAGATCGGCAAGCGCGTCTGGGTGAACCGCGGACATGAGCCGGAGAACCCCTATTACGGCTATACCGAGATCAAGGATATCGGCGGACTGCCCGGCCTGGTCGGGCTCTGACGCCATGGCCGATTTTGCGCCGGACTCGATCACCTTCGCCAGCGGGCACTATATCGGCGGCACGGTCGTGGCGGAGGGCGAGCGCATCGCGGTCGCCCGCCCGTCCGATCTCGTCGACTACGCTGAACTGCCCGTCGCCTCGGTCGAGGTGGTGGATCGCGCCGTTACAAACGCGACGCAGGCCGTGGCGGAGAGCGGCTGGGCGACGCGGCCGCCGCGCGACCGAGCGAGGGCGATGCGCCGCTGGGCGGATCTGATCGAGGAGCGGGCCGAGGAGCTCGGCCGCCTCGAGGCACTGGGCTCGACCCGCCCGATCGCCCAGGCCGTGACCGGCGATGTCGCGAGCGTGGCGGAGGGTATCCGCTTCTTTTCGGAATGGGCCGACAAGCTCGGCGGCGATGTCGCGGCGACCCGCAGCGACCAGCTCGGCATGATCGTCTCCGAGCCCTATGGCGTCGTCGGCGCGATCACGCCGTGGAACTTCCCGCTCAGCATGGCCTCCTGGAAGGTCGGCCCGGCGCTCGCCGCCGGCAACGCGATCGTGCTGAAACCTTCGGAGCTGACGCCGTTCTCCACCGTGCGGCTGGCCGAGCTCGCGGTCGCGGCCGGCATTCCCGCCGGCATCTTCAACGTCGTGCAGGGTACGGGTGCGGTGACGGGCGACGCGCTCTCGCGCCACGCGAGCATCGCCAAGCTCTCCTTCACCGGCTCGACCCGCACCGGCGTCGCGGTGATGAAGGCCGCCGCCGAGAGCGGCATCAAGCCGGTGACGCTGGAGCTCGGGGGAAAAAGCCCGCAGCTCGTCTTCGCCGATGCCGATTTGGAGAAGGCCGCATCCTGCATCGCCGGCTCGCTCCTCGCCAATGCCGGCCAAGCCTGCGTCGCCGGCTCCCGGCTGATCGTGCAGCGCCCGGTCATGGCCGAGCTGGTCGACCGGCTGAAGGCGAAGCTTTCGACCGTGACGCCCGGCCCAACCTGGAAGGCCGCGACCGGCTTCGCCCCGATCATCTCGGAGATTCAGGCCCGGCGCATCGACCGCATCCTGGCCGAGAGCCATCGGCAGGGCGCGGAATGCCTGCTTGGCGGTGGGCGCATCGAAGGTCATAACGGCGCCTTCTACCAGCCGACGCTGCTAGCCGGGGTCACCGCCGAGACGGCCGCCGTGCGCGAGGAGGTGTTCGGCCCGGTGCTGACGATCCAGGCCTTCGACGGCGAGGCGGAGGGTTTTGCGCTCGCCGACCATCCCGAATACGGCCTCGCTGCCGGCGTCTACACCGCCGATCTCGGCCGGGCCTTGCGGGCGATGCGGGCGCTGAAGGCTGGCACGGTCTGGATCAACCGCTACAGCCGCACGCTCGACTTCATCCTGCCGACCGGCGGCTACAAGAGCTCCGGCATCGGCAAGGATCTCGGCCGCCAGGCGGTCGAAGCCAATCTCAGGCACAAGACGGTGCTGATCGACATCGGCGGATGAGCGGGCAACGCCCGTTCACGGAGCTACGCCGTCATTCCGGGGCGCCCGCAGGGCGGGCCCGGAACCCATAACCGCTGCACCGGCAGGAAAAAGTGATCGGGCGCCGCACCTCGGCCTGGCGCTGCGGTTTCCATGGGTTCCGGCTCGGGCCTTTGGCCCGCCCCGGAATGACGGCGAGGGTGATCAACGACGCAGGAGGCAGGCTCACCCCACCGCCTTCCTCAGCCCCAGCCCCGGATGCAGCCGGTCGATCGCCGCGATCTCGCTGCGCAGTTCCGCGATGATCCAGCTGCGGATATCGCGCACGATCGGCCGGGCCGGGCGGTTGCGCGGCGTCATCAGCACGCAGAGCCGCTCGCCGATGGTCAGGCGGTCTGCTGCCGGAACCAGCGCTCCCGACATCAGGGCATGGGCGACGACGGTGATCCAGCCGAAGGCGATGCCCTGTCCCAGAAGCGCCGCCTGCACCACCACGGCGTAGTCCGAGAAGGTCAGCGCCTTGACCGGGCCGGAACGCCCCGTGTCGAAGGGGGCGTAAAGGCTCGCCCAGTCGGTCGGGGAATCGGTGAGCTGGATCACCGTGTTGCCGCCGGCTGCCGACTCGGCCGCGCCCGGCTCGCAGCGATAGCCGGGGCTGCAGACCGGCAGCATGACTTCGCGAACCACAAGAGCCTCGGCCGGAACAGGCTCGTCGGCGACGACGAACCGCATGCCGAGATCGACGTTCTCGACGGCACCGCGCAGCGAGCCGGCGATCATCTGGAAGCGCAGATCGACGCTCGGGAAGCGCTGCTGGAAGCGGTCCATGCGCGGCATCAGCCAATGCGTGGTGAAGGCGGAGGAGACCGAGATCGTCACGGTCTCCTTGCCGCCACGCAGCTGTTCCACCTCGCGCAAGCCTGCTTCGATGCTGCGGAAGCCATCCGCGACGCGTCGATAGAGAATTTCGCCCTCGGGCGTCAGCACGGCGCCCTTTCCGCCGCGCTCGAACAGGCGCAAGCCCAGATAGCTTTCGAAGCGCGACAGCATTCGGCTGACGGCGGGCTGGGTGACGTTCAGTTCGTCCGCCGCCCGCGTGAAACTTCCACTGCGCGCCGCCGCCTCGAAGACGAAGAGCGCGTTGCTGGAAGACACCATCCGGCGCAGGTCAGACATTACATGAAGTTATGCTTCGACTGATTATTTGGCAATTGCCGTAGCCGGCGAAAATCCCGTTTGATGATGCCAGTCAAATGCAGCTTGCGGCGACGATCCCACAGAGGTTCGCGCCGCCGGGCGGACCGTCGAACCGGCATGCCGATCATAAGAACAGCTTATGGTCGGGTCCGAGATCGGTCTTTGCCCACGCGCTTGCGCGGTGTCGCTGTATGCCGACGGGAGAAGAGCATGGCGAAAAGCGGCGGCGAACGCGTCGAAATCCGATCGGCGAGCAAGGCCTACGGCGCGGTCCGGGCGCTGGACGGCGTCTCGCTCGACATCGCACCGCAGGAATTCGTCTCGCTGCTCGGCCCCTCCGGCTCCGGCAAGACCACCCTGCTCGGCATCCTCGGCGGCTTCATCCAGCCCTCGGCCGGCACCGTCCTGTTCGGCGGCCGCGACGTCACCTTCACTCCGCCGCACAAGCGCGACATCGGCATCGTCTTCCAGAACTACGCGCTGTTCCCGCATATGAGCGTCGGCGAGAACGTCGCCTTTCCGCTGCGCGCCCGGCGGCAGCCGAAATCGACCTATGCCGAGAAAGTCCGCGGCGCATTGGCGATGGTCGATCTCGCCGGCTACGAGGAGCGCGGCATCGGCCAGCTCTCGGGCGGCCAGCGCCAGCGCGTCGCGCTCGCCCGCGCCATGATCTTCGAGCCGCGGCTGATCCTGATGGATGAGCCGCTTTCGGCGCTCGACAAGCAGCTGCGCGAAACCATGCAGATCGAGCTGCGCCAGCTCCACAGGCGGCTCGGCGCGACGATCATCTACGTCACCCACGACCAGCGCGAGGCGCTGACGATGAGCGACCGCGTCGCCATCCTGAAGGACGGCAAGCTCGTCCAGATCGACAGGCCCGAGCGCCTGCACGACCACCCGGCCGACGCCTTCGTCGCGAGCTTCATAGGCGAGGCGACGCTGCTGCCGGTCGGGCGCGCCGGGGGCGACGGCGTTTCGCTCGCCGGGGCGGTCCTGAAGAGCGGCCGCCCGCTGCCTGCGCAGGGCGAGCTGGTGCTCGCGATCCAGACCGAGAAGCTCCTGATCGAGGACGGCACCGGCGCGCCCGAGCGCAACCGCTTCCAGGCCCGCGTCACCGATGTCGTCTTCCAGGGCGAGAGCCTGCGCGTCTTCCTCAGCCTACCCGACGGCACGGCGCTGAGCCTGCGCCAGCCCAGCCATTACGAGGCCGCACGCCGCATTCCCCCGGCCGGAGAGATGCTGACCGTCAGCCTCCACCCGCAGGACACCATCGTCGTGCCGAAGACCGGCACTCCCTGACCCCAGACCATCAACGGAAGCCCGCCATGGCGCTCAAGGATTTCAAGGTTCTGACATTCGACGTCGTCGGCACGCTGATCGACTTCGAGACCGGCGTGCTCAACGCCGTCCGGCGCATCGGCGGCCCAGCCGCGGCGAAACTCAGCGACGACGCGATCTTCGCGCCCTATCTCGACGGCCGCGCCAAGCATTACGAACGGTCCAGCGAGGCGATGAAGCATGTCTATCTCCATCTCGCCAGGGAACTCGGCCTGCCCGCCGACGAGGCCTCGGCCGACTCCTTCCAATACGCCATCCTGCAGCATCCGGCCTTCCCGGACTCGGTCGCGGCGCTGGCCCGGCTGCGCAAGCATTTCCGGCTGGTCGCCATGACCAATGCCGACCGCCCGACCTTCACCTTCTATTCGCAGACGCTCGGCAACCCCTTCCACGACAGCGTCACCGCCGACGAGGCCGTTCATCCCAAGCCGGACCCGCTGTTCTTCGCCTTCAACCGCGGCCGGCAATCGGCCCATGGCTTCAAGCAGGAGGAGATCCTGCATGTCGCCCAGAGCCAGTATCACGACATCGGCGTCGCCAAGTCGCTCGGCTACACCACCTGCTGGATCGAGCGGCGCCAGGGCCAAAAGGGTTTCGGCGGCACGCCCGCCGTGCCGGAGCTGACGAAGCCGGACTACCACTTCCCGACGCTGAAGGCGCTCGCCGACGCGGTCGAGGCCGGGGCCTGAGGCCTTGAACCCCGCGCCCGCCTGGCAGTCGCTCGAAGCCGCGCCGTCGCTCTGGAGCGCGACGGCTGCGCCGCTGCGCGAGCTGCCGCCGCTCAAGGGCGACACCCAGGCCGATGTCGCGATCATCGGCGCGGGCTATACCGGCCTCTCCGCCGCGCATCACCTCGCCGAGAGCGGGCTCGCGCCGATCGTGCTGGAGGCCAACCGGCCCGGCTGGGGCGCGAGCGGCCGCAATGGCGGCGTGATCACCGCCAAGTTTCGCGTCTCCTTCCCCGCCATCGCCGCCGCCCACGGCAAGCCGATGGCGAGGCGGATGTACGACATCGCCATCGAGGCGACGGACATCGTCGCCGAACTGGTCTCGCTTTACGGCATCGAAGCGGCGCAGCTCACCCGCTCCGGCCAGGTCAAAGCCGCACATAATCACGAGACGCTGGCCTACGCCGTAAAGGAAGCCGAGTGGCTGCGCGCCGAGCTCGGCGATACCACCATGTCGGTGCTCGATGCCGGGCAGGTCCGGGAGGAGACGGGCTCGTCCGGCTTCGTCGGTGGCGTGCTCAATGCCGGCTCGGGCGGCATCCACCCACTGAACTATCTGCATGGCTTGGCCGAGGGCGTGGTCTCACGCGGCATACAAGTCCATGCCGGGACGCCGGCGCTGCGCCTGCGCCGCGAGCGCGACGGCGTGCTGATTGAGACGCCGGGCGGCACGGTCCGGGCCAAGCAGGCGATCATCGCCACCAACAGCTATTCGGACCTGACGCCGGCGACGCGCGACTACCAGAGCACGCTGATCCCCTTCCGCAGCGCCATCATCGCCACCGAGCCGCTCTCACCGAACCTCGCCGCGAGCGTGATGCCCACGCGGCGCACCTATACCGAGACCAAGCGGATGATGCGTTGGTTCCGCATGGTCGACGACCGCGTGATCTTCGGTGGGCGCGGCGCCTTCGGGAAGGCCGACTCGCCCGCCGCCTTTCGCGCCTTGCAGAAAGCGATGGTCGGCATCTTCCCGCAACTCGCCGACGTTCCGCTGGCCTATCGCTGGTCCGGCCTCGTCGCGATGACGCTCGATTCCGTGCCGCATGTCGGCCCGGTCGACGACCGCGTCATGGTCGCGATGGGCTACAATGGCGCCGGCGTCGCGATGTCCAGTCTGATGGGGCGCTACCTCGCCGCCTTCGCCCGTGGCGAGCAGCCCGATGTCGGCTTGCTCGACGCTGCCCGCATGCGCCGCGTCCCGTTCTATCCGCTTCGAGAGCCGGCCGTCCGCATGGTCGCCGGCTGGTACCAGTTTCTAGACGCGATCGGACGGTAGCTTTCGAAGATCCGGTCCAACAACAGGGGAAGAGCACATGACGGAACGAAGCCTGTTAATCCGTAGCGCCTGCGCCGCAGCGGGCCTCTCCCTGGCGCTGATGAGTCCGCTCTCGGCACAGGCCGCCGAGCAGATCATGTTCGTCTCGCAGGGCGGCGCCTATCAGAAGGCGCAGACCGTCGCGATCCTCGATCCGAGCGCCAAGAAACTCGGCATCACCATCAACCAGGACAGCGTGCCCGACGCTTGGCCGATCATGCGCTCGCAGGTCGCGACCGGTAAGCCGACCTGGGACGTCGTCGACGTTGCCACCAATTTCTGCCTGCGCGGCGGCGAGCAGGGCATCGTCGAGAAGCTCGACTTCAGCAAGATCCCGAACGCTGCTGCGATGCCGGCCGAATATCGCAGCGACTGGTCGGTCGCCTACGAGTTCTATTCCAGCGTCCTCGGCTACAGCCAGAAGAAGTTCCCGGACGCGGCGGCGGCTCCCAAGACCTGGGCCGATTTCTGGGACGTGAAGAAATTCCCGGGCCGCCGCTCCCTGCGTAACCACCCGCTCGCCACGCTCGAGGCCGCGCTGATGGCCGACGGCGTCGCCCCCGACAAGCTCTACCCGCTCGATGTCGACCGGGCTTTCAAGAAGCTCGAGGAGATCAAGCCGCACATCACGGTGTGGTGGACCTCCGGTGCCCAATCGGCCCAACTCCTCAATGACGGGGAGGTCGACATGGTGATGGCCTGGAATGGCCGCATCAGTGCGCTGACCAAGGAGGGTGCCAAGGTCGCCTACACCTACAACCAGGGCATCCTGCAGAGCACCTCGCTCTGCGTGCTCAAGGGCGCGCCGAACCTCAACACCGCGATCAAGTTCCTCAACGAGGCGGTCGATCCGGTGCACCAGGCGAACCTGCCCCTGCATATCGACTACGGCCCGGCCAACCCCAAGGCCTACGACACCGGCGTCATCCCGGCCGCCCGCGTCGGCGAGCTGCCGAGCGCACCGGAGAACGCCAAGGTTCAGGCCCTGATGTCCTATGCCTGGTGGACCTCGCCGGCCGGTGAGGCCGCCGAGAAGCGCTGGCTCTCCTTCGCGCAGAAGTGAGCCAAGCCGCCTGACGTCATTCTCGGGCCGCGCCTTGCGCGGACCCGAGAACCTCTCCCAGGAGATGCTCGGGTCGAGCCTGAGCATGACGAGGATCGCAGATGACCGCCATCGACCCGTCCCTCCGATACCAGCGCCGCGAGCAAGGGCTGATGCTGCTGCTCGCTTCTCCTGCCGTGGTCGTAATCCTCGCCCTCGTGGTGATTCCAGTCGGCTGGCTGATGACGCAGTCGGTCTATGACAACGGCTTTACGCTGGAGCACTACCGCCGCATCTTCAGTGAGGACATCTACTGGCGCAGCTTCGCGCTGACCTTCCGCATGGCGCTCACGGTCACCGTGATGTCGCTGCTGCTCGGCTATCCGGTCGCCTATGCCGCCGCCCATGTTAAGCGGCCCTGGGACGTGCTGATCCTCGCCTTCGTCATCCTGCCGTTCTGGACCAGCGTCTTGGTGCGTGCCTATGCCTGGCTCGTGCTGCTGCAGCGCACCGGCGTGACCAACCAGATGCTCGAAGGCCTCGGCCTGATCAGCGAGCCGCTGGCCCTGGTCCATAACGAACTTGGCACCGTCATCGCTACCGTCCACATCCTCCTGCCCTTCATGGTGCTGCCGCTTTACTCGACCATGCAGAAGATCCCGCGCGAGCTGATGCTGGCCGGCGCGAGCCTCGGCGGCGGGCCGCTGCACAGCTTCCTGCGCATCTTCCTGCCGCTGTCGCTGCCGGGGGTCGTTGCGGGGCTGACGCTGGTCTTCGTGCTGACGCTCGGCTTCTACATCACGCCGGAACTGCTCGGCGGCGGCCGCACCATCATGATCTCGATGGTCGTGGCCCGGAATGTCGAGCTCTACAACCAATGGGGCGCGGCGAGCGCCGTCGGCGTCGTGCTGCTGGTGTCGGTGCTGGCGATCTTCGCCCTCGTCGGCCGCATCATCCCGCTCGACAAGATGCTGGGGCAGAAGTGATGAAACAGCCGCTTCTGCCTCGCCTGCTGTTCGGCGCCTTCGTCGGGCTGGTTTTGATCTATCTGATCCTGCCGCTGCTGATCATCGTGCCGATGTCGTTCTCGTCGACGCGCTTCCTGACCTTCCCGCCGCCGGCCCTCTCGCTGCGCTGGTATGCCGAGTATTTCGGCAACCCGAACTGGATGCAGGCGACGCGGATGAGCCTGATGATCGGCGTGCTCACCGTGCTGATCGCGACCCCGCTCGGCACGGCCGCCGCCTACGCCATCAGCAACTCACAGACCAGGCTGATGCGCTCGCTGCACATGTTGCTGATGCTGCCGCTGATCGTGCCGATCATCATCATCGCGATCGGCATCTTCTTCATCTACGCCCGGATCGGGCTGATCCAGACCCTGACCGGGCTGGTGCTCGCCAACGTCATGCTCGGCCTGCCCTATGTCGTCACCTCGGTCGTCGCCGGGCTGCAGAGCTTCGACAAGACGCAGGAGATGGTGGCGCGCAGCCTCGGTATGAACCGCTTTCGCGCCTTCCTCACCGTGACGCTGCCGCAGATCAAGGCCAGCGTCTTCGCCGGCGGCATCTTCGCCTTCATCTCGGCGATCGACGAGACGATCATCGCGCTCTTCGTCTCCGGCGGGCAGTACCAGACCCTGACCAAGCGCATGTTCACCGCGCTGCGCGACGAGATCGACCCGACCATCGCCGCGATCTCGACGCTGCTGACGGCCGCCTCCTTCATCCTCGTCCTGTTGGCGACCAGCGGGCAGAAGCGGGCGGCTGGTTGAGGAGCACGTCATGCTCGGGCTTGCCCCGAGCATCTCAGGCCGGATGAGGCGCTGGCCGGCGCGGTCTGGTCACGAATTCCCGGGTCTTCGCTTCGCTACGCCCGAGAATGACGGCGCGGCATCAGCTCCGCCAGTCCTGGAAGCGGTAATACATCCCCACGAAGGGCAGGAACCAGGGTGGGCCGAAATGGCCCGGCACCACCGGCCAGGCGAGCCCGGCAAGCGGGTTCGCCTTCAAATCCCCACCCATCACGCGGGCCATGATCTGCCCCATATGCACCGACATCTGCGTGCCGTGGCCGCTATAGCCCAGCGCGTAGAACACGCCGTCGCGCTCGCCGGCGCGCGGCAGCCGGTCCGAGGTCATGTCGACCAGCCCGCCCCAGCAATAGTCGATCGCGACGCCCTTCAGCTGCGGGAACAGCTCCAGCATCCGCGCCTGCAGGATCGCGCCGCTCCTGGCGTCCGAGGTCGGGCTCGACAGCGCGAAGCGGGCGCGTCCACCGAAGATCAGGCGGTTGTCGCGCGTCAGCCTGAAGTAATTGCCGATGTTCAGCGTCGTCGTCGCCGTGCGGCGCGTCGGCATGATCGAGGCGGCGAGCTCCTCTGACAGCGGCTCGGTCGCGATGATGAAGCTGCCGACCGGCACGATGCGCCGGCGTAGCCAGCCGAAAGGCCCCTGCCGCGAGGCGCCGGTCGCGAGCAGCACCTGTTTCGCTTCCAGCGTGCCGCGCGCCGTCACGACGCGATGGGCCTGCCCGTTCAGCCGCTCCAGCCCGGTGACCACCGCATTCTCATGGACCGCCGCGCCCGCCCGCATTGCCGCCTCTGCCAGCCCGACGCCGAAGCGGCCCATATGCATATGCGCGCTGCGCGGATAGACCAGCCCGCCATGGAAACCGGCAGAGCCGATCTCGCGGCGCGTCTCCTCCGGCCGCACCACGACCAGTCCCGGCTCGACGGTGGCCTGCAGCAGCTCGGCGCTCTTCTCCAGCTTGGCGAAATGCCCGGGCTTGGCCGCGAGCTTGATCTTGCCGGTGCGGATGAAATCGCAGTCGATGCCCGCGCTGGCCACCAGCCCCTCGACCGTGTCCACGGCCGCGTCGAAGGCCCGGTAGAGCGCGCTCGCGCGCTCGATGCCAAGGCTCGCCACCAGCCCGCCGAGATCATGGGCGAGCCCGTTGTTGCAGTGGCCGCCATTGCGGCCGGACGCCTCGCCGACGACGCGCCCGGCCTCAAGCACGGCGACGCTCGCACCGGCCTTCGCCAGAGCCAGCGCCGCGGAGAGGCCGGTGAAGCCGCCGCCGACGATCGCGACATCGACCTTGCCTGCGATCGGAGCCTGCGAGCCGGAGGCGAAGCGCGGCGCGGAAGCCAGCCAGTAGGGTTCGAGCTTCATCGGAGGTCGCCTCGGCGAGGGGAAGGATGATCCGGACATCCCGCAGGGACGCGGGCCAGTCGCAACCGGCGCGCCACGAGGGTTCAACCGCACAGATTGCATGATCCTAAGTCCATGTATTGTATGAATTTTGCTATTCTCGCAGCGGCTTGGTGCCCCTATACTTCGGCTTCATTTCGAATGAGGCCAGACGCCTTGGCTTACAGAATGGCAAAGCGCCGGCTCGGCTACGAGCTCGCGATCAGGCCGATGAACGATGCCGATCTCGACCAGATGCACCAGCTTTCCATCGGCGTCGGCTGGCCGCACCGGCCGGAGGATTGGCGGCTGGTGATGGCGGTGGGCCACGGCTTCGTCGCCTGCGATGCCATCGGCCGGGCGCTGGGCTCGGCAATGTGGTGGCCCTTCGGCGATCACTTCGCCACCGTTGGCATGGTCATCACCTCGCCGCGCCTGCAGGCGCAAGGCGCCGGGCGGATGCTGATGGAGGCGATCTTCGAGCAGTGCGGCGACCGCGATTTGCGTCTCAGCGCCACCAAGGCCGGCTACCGCCTCTATCGCTCTCTTGGATTCGAACCGATCGGGCGGATATTCCAGCATCAGGGCCGGAACGTGTCGCTGCCGTCTCCCGCTCCGGCCACGGCCGGGCTGAGGCCCGCCGCGGCAAGCGATCTCGCCGCCATCGCCGAACTGGATGCCCGCGCCTATGGCGCGGATCGCCATCACGTCATCGCGGTGCTGATGGCTCAATCCATCGGCACGATCGTCGAGCGCGACGGGGCGGTCGTCGGCTTTGCGCTGTGCCGCCCCTTCGGCCGAGGCCATGTCGTGGGCCCGATCGTGGCGGAGGACGACGATATGGCGGTGGCGCTGGTCGCGCCGCATGTCGAGGCACATCAGGGCAGCTTCCTGCGTGTCGACACGGCCCAGGAACAGGGTAGCTTCGGTGCCTTCCTCGAATCCTGCGGCATGACGATCTTCGATTCGGTCACGCCGATGATCCGCGGCCGCCATCACCCGGCACAGGGTGCAGCCCGGACCTTCGGCCTGGCGACGCACGCGCTGGGCTAACGGCGGCAAAGGAAGGTGCGCCTCATTCCGCCGCTTCCGCGATCTCCGGAACCTGCGGGTAGTCTCGCCGGACGGAAGCGAAGGCGCTTCCGACGTCATTGGCGTTGGCGGCTTCACGGATCGCCGCGAAAACCTTGGTCTTGACGAAGAAGCGCCAGTGGACGGGGAGGGCGGATAGCAGGCGCGTCAGCGCATCATAGTTCCGCGCATGCCAGACGCTTTCGAAGCGGTCGCGTTCCGGGCCGAAGTGAAAATGCGTGCGGTGGGAGGCCTCGCGCAGCTGTGATCGCAGGGCCTTCGTCGCCTCGTTATCGAGCGCGCCATTAGCGATCACCACGCCGTAGCGCTCCCTCGCCATGGTCTCGCCGACATAGCCGCGTTCGACATCGAGCAATACGCGCTCGGGCTCGCGATCGAGCGGGGAGCCGCGGCCGCCGCCGCCGGGGGAATGGATGTGGATGACGTCGCCGGGCTCGGCGATGGCGATGTCGGTGTTGCCGAGCACGCGCTCGCTGGCGGCGCCGGGGTTGATGATGAAGTTCGAGGTCTCGGCCGAGAGCCCGCCGAGGGTGCCCCAGGGGCGGAAGATCGAGCGGTCGCGGTTGCGCACCGTGATGCGGGTGTTCGGCGCGAAGACCTTGAACTCCATCACCGTCGCGAGCCCACCGCGCCAGCGGCCGGGCCCTCCTGAATCCGGCAGCAGGCCGTAGCGCACGAACTGGATCGGCACCTCGGTCTCGGTGATCTCGATCGGCGTGTTCTTGAGATAGGCACTGTCGGCACCCGAGCCGTTGGGGCCGTCGCGATGCGGTATGCCGCCGCCGCCGCCAACCACCGGGTTGATCGCGGCGATGACGCTGCGATGGGTGCGCTCGTCCGTCGTCATCACGTTGACGATCGAGCTGGAGCCGGCGGGTGCGGCCGGCATGCGCTCGGGAACGGCGAGGCTGAAGGCGCCGAAGATCAGGCTGCGCAGCCTTGCGCAGGTCAGGCTGCGCATGCCGACGGCGGCCGGGAAGGCGGGGTTCAGCACCGTGCCCTCGGGCGCGATGCAGGTGAAGGGCCGCGTCAGGCCGGAGTTCAGCAGCAGCTGCGGATTCAGCGTGTAGAGCACGTAGTAGACGCCGACGAGCAGCAGGGTGTGGCGCGGGTCGGAGCCGGTCGGGACGTTGAGCGAGGAGCCGAGCTGCGGGTCCGAGCCGGTGAAGTCGAGCACCGCCTCATCGCCCTTGATCGTCAGCGTCAGGGCCAGTCGGCAGGGATTGCCGTCGACGCCATCTTCGTCGGCATAGTCGGAGAAGACGTACTCGCCATCCGGCATCGAGCGCAGGATCTCGCGGGCCTGATGCTCGGCATAGTCCATCAGCCCGTCGAGGCCGTCCATGAAGCCTCGCGCACCGAACTTGCGGACCATCGCCTGGATCTTCCGCTCGCCGGTGTTGAGCGCTCCGGCCAGCGCCTTGAGGTCGCCCATGTTGAGATGCGGCTTGCGGACGTTCATCGTCATGATCGCCAGCACCTTCTCGTCGAAGGCGCCGTCGCGCATCAGTGTCATCGGCGGGAAGCGGATGCCCTCCTGGTGGATTTCCGTCAGCGAGCGCGACAGGCTCGCGGGCACCGCGCCGCCCATATCGGTGTTATGGACATGGCCGCCGACGAAGCAGACGATCTCTCCCTCGTGGAAGATCGGCTTCCACAGATGCGTGTCGGGGGCATGCGTCGCGAGATAGCCGCTATAGGGATCGTTGGTGAAGGCGATGTCGCCGGGGCGGTATTCATCGACCAGCTCGATCGCGCGGTTGTAGTTCATGCCCGGATACCAGGTCGCGCCGAGATCCATCGGCACGGCGACGACGCGGCCGGTGCGGTCCATCACCATCACCGTGAAGTCCTCGGTCTCCTTGACGAAGGTCGAGTGCGCGGTGCGGTAGAGCGTGTAGGCCATGTTCTCGGCCGCCGCCCGGCAATGGTTCGCGAGAACCTGCAGAGTGACCTTGTCGACCATGATCAGGCCTCCGGACGCAGGATAAGATGAAGGTTGAGCCAGGCGTCGACTTGCGCCTCGAAACCTTCGGGAATGCAGATCGTGGTGTCCTGCTGCGCGACGACGGCGGGGCCCTGGAAGCCATGGCCGTTGCGCAGGGCGTCGCGGTGATAGAGCGCGACTTCGCGGCTTTCGCCGTCGAGCCAGACCTCGATCATGCGCTCGGGCGTCGCCGTCGCGGTCGGCGTCTCGGCAGCGGGCGCGAGGTTCGGGCGCGGGGTGGCGCCGCTGACGACGAGGCGCAGGTTGACGATCTGGACCTCGGCCGCGACGTCGTTGAAATCGTAGATCGCCAGATGCTGGCGGTGGAAGGCGTCGGTGAGGGCGGCGAAATCGCCGTCTGTCAGCCAGCTCTCGGAAAGCGGCACCTCGATCTCGAAGGACTGGCCGTGATAGCGCATGTCGGCGGTGAGGGTCTCGACCACCGGCCCAGTGAAGCCCTGGTCATTCCGGATCCAGGCGTGGCCGTCGCGCTTCAGCCGCGCCAGGGCCTCGCGCAGGGTCGGGAGCGAGGCCGGAACGGCGGCGGCGAAGATCGTCTGGATGAAGTCGCCCTTCACATCGGCGATGAGCCCGCCGAGCGCGCTGACGACACCGGGCCGGTGCGGCACCAGCACGCGCGGGATGCCGAGTTCGCGGGCGAGGAAGCAGCCCAGCATCGGGCCCGCGCCGCCGAAGGGCATCAGCGTGAAGTCGCGCAGATCGACGCCGTAGCGGGCGACGAGCTTGTTGACCTCGACGAACATCTCGGAGACCGCAACCGCGATGACGCCCTCGGCGGCGGCCTGCGGGGTCTGGCCGAGCGTGGCGGCGAGCTCGCCGATCGCCGCGTCGGCCCGGCCGCGATCCATGCCGATCTGGTTGTAGGCGAGGGGCGTGTGACCGAGGAAGCCGCTTGCCGCCATCGCGTCGGTGACGGTCGCGCGGGTGCCGCCGCGGCCGTAGCAGGCGGGGCCCGGCGTGGAGCCCGCACTTTCGGGGCCGACCTTGAGTACGCCGAAATCGTCGGCCCAGGCGATAGAGCCGCCGCCGCTGCCGATCGAGGTCACGGAGACGCTGGGCAGGAAAAGCGGGAAGTCGCCGACCACCTCGCCGGTGCCGAATTGCGGCCTGCCGTCGATGATCAGCGCCAGGTCGGCACTGGTGCCGCCGATGTCGAGCGTCAGGATGTTGCCGATGCCGGCCTGTTCGGCGAGCCAGGCGGCGCCGATGACCCCCGAGGCCGTGCCGGAGAGCAGCATGTTGACGCAGGCGCGCTTGCCAGTCTGCGCATTCATCACGCCGCCATTGGACTTGGTCAGCATCGGGCCGGCCGGGACGTCGCGAGACGCCAGTGCCTTTTCGAGCGCGGTCAGGTAACCCGCCACGCGCGGATGGACGTAGCCGTTCAGGATGGCGGTGGTGGTGCGCTCATATTCGCGGATCACCGGCCAGACCTCGCTCGTCGTGAAGACGTAGAGCTCCGGCGCCAGCTCGGCGATGAGCGCCTTGGCCTGCGCCTCATGCGCGTGGTTGCGATAGGCGTGAAGGAAGGAGATGATGACGCCATCGACGCCCTTGGCGCGGATCGCCGCGACGATCGTCGCAAGCCCATCCGTATCGAGCGGTTCGGCGATCTCGCCGCTGGCGAGCTGGCGCTGCCTGACGCCGTAGATGCGATCGCGCGGGATCAGCTGCTCGGGCCGTGCACAGAATAGCGAATACATGTCCGGCATGCGCAGCCGCGCCAGCTCGATCACGTCTTCGAAGCCGGCCGTGGTGATCAGGGCGAGCCGGCTGCCTTTGCGCTGGATGATCGTGTTGATGCCGACCGTGGTGCCGTGCACGAACGACGTCACCTCCTCGGGAGCGACCCCATGGCGCTCCTGCAGCAAGGCGAGGCCGTCGAGCAGCTCCTTGCCGGGCTCGTCGGGCGTGGTCAGGACCTTGATGGTCTCGAAGCGGTTGCTGCCGGTTTCGAGCGCGCAGAAGTCGATGAAGGTGCCGCCGATGTCGACGCCGATACGCCAGCTCATGATCCGCCTGTCCGCGAGAGGTCGGGCCTATCTCGCGACTGGCGGGGCAGAAGGTCAAAGAGCAAAGCCCGGCAGCTTTATAAGCCTCGCTTATGGCCGGGCGTCGCCGTCGAGCCCGAGCTGCCGGCAGGCCGTGCGCAGATGGTTGCGCAGCAGATCGTGGCTGCGCGAGAGCGGCCGATGGGCGCTGGTCAGCAGGCAGAGCGGCAGCGAGACCTCCGGCAGGAAGGGCCGCGTCACCAGCCCCGGAAAGCTGTGCCAAGGTAGCAGCCCGTCGACCACCGCCACGCCCAGCCCCTGCTGCACGAAGGCGAGCGCGATGATCGAGACGTCGATCTCCATCTCGGGCTGGAAGACGAGGCCTTCGCGGGCGAGCGCGGTGCGCAGCAGCTGGCCCGGCAGCGAACCGGCGCGGTAGGAGATCAGCGTCTCGCCTTCGAGGTCGCCGGCCGCGATGCTCTCCTGCGCCGCGAGGCGGTGATCGGCAGGCAGCACGCAGACGATGCGCGTGCGGCCGATGATCTCGGTCTCGATGCGCGGCATTGGCTCGTCGGTCATGGCGATGCCGAGCCCGGCCTGGCCGCTGTCGAGCATCGCCATCACGATTTCGGCCGGCACAACGTAAGACAGGATGCGCATGCCGGGATGGGCTGCACGGAAATGCCGCAGCGCCTCAGGCACCAGCGAGAGCGAGGGCGGCGCCGACGCTGCGAGCCGGACGACGCCGGCCTTGCCGTGGCGCAGCTCACCCGCGCGACGCCGCAACGCTTCGAGATCGCCGAAGAGCCGCTCGACCTCGGGGTAGAGGTCCTCGGCCTCGGGCGTCGGGATCAGCCGGCCTTTCACCCGCGAGAACAGCTTGAAGCCGAGCTCGTCCTCGGTGTGCAGCAGGATCTGACTCAGCGCCGGCTGCGAGACGTTGAGAGCTTCGGCTGCGCTGGTCAGCGTGCCGCAGCGCATCACCATCCTGAAGACCTCGATCTGCCTGGCGCGCATCGTTCGTTCCTGTTGGGCGGGCCGGTCAAGGTCGCGGTGGGATTCGCCGCGATGCGAGCTGCGAGCGCGGAGCGGGCCGGCAGACACGCATAAAGCCGACGGAGGCCTGGCAGGGCGTCAGCTCAATCTCTCAGCGGCCCGATGGCTCCTGGCTGCGCCATTCCGAGCGAAGCAACTCGTACCAGACTTCGCCTTCTTCGGCGCCGGGAATACGGGAGGGAAATGTCGGAAACTCTGTGCGAACGTGCCTCATGCCGATCTTTTCCATCACGCGACGGGAGCCAATGTTGACGGCCAGTGTACAGGCGACGAGCTTCTCGAAACCGGAGCTGGCGAATCCCCAATCGACAAGGGCCGTGGCTCCCTCCGAAGCCAGCCCTTGTCCCCATTCTTCCCGACGCAGGCGATAGCCGATCTCCGCCAGCGTCTCACTCTCGGGAAACAGGCAGAACCATCCGACGAACGCGCCGGTCGTCGTCCGCCGCGCCGTCCACACGAACGGCTCCGATCCTCTCGGCATGAGGAACGTCACATCCTTGGGGGCAGTCCTCTCATGGTCGACCGCTCCACCGTTGAGGAAGTGCATCACCTCTGCATCGAGCTCGAGCGCGATGAAGTCGGTTCGATCGCCTGGGCAGCAAGGCCGCAGCGTCAGGGTTGTTGTTTGCAACGCAGACATGATGGGAAACCGAGGCCATGAGCGTGACGAGCCTCACGATATCGGCGCCCCGGCAAAGCGGGAACGCGCGCCATGCGGTGGCTTCTTGGCTTCGACCGCTTGGTCGATAAGCCCGGCCGCAGAAGGCCGGGCCTTGCGTCGTCGACAACGGTAAGCGATCAGACGCCTAGCTTGCCGGCCTTGGCGGCGGCGTAGCGCTCGTTAACCTTCGCCCAGTTGACCACGTTCCACCAGTTCTTGAGGTAGTCGGCGCGGCGGTTCTGGTACTTCAGGTAATAGGCATGCTCCCAGACGTCGTTGCCGAGCAGGACCATGCGCTTTTCCATCAGCGGGCTGTCCTGGTTCGGCTTGGCGAGGAGGGCGAGCTTGCCGTCCTTGTCGACGGTCACGAAGACCCAGCCCGAGCCGAAGACGCGCAGGCCGGCCGCGTCGAAATCCGCCTTGAACTTGTCGAAGCCGCCGAGGTCGCGGGTGATCGCGGCCGCGACCTCGCCGGTCGGCGCGCCGCCGGCACCGGGGCCCATGATCTCCCAGAACATGGTGTGGTTGGCATGGCCGCCGCCGGAGTTGCGGACGGCGAGCCGCACCGCTTCGGGCAGCTGCCCGATCTCGGCGAGCAGTTCCTGCAGCGGCTTGCTCGCAAGCACGCCATATTCCTTCGCCGCATTGTTCATGCCCGCGACATAGGCGGCATGGTGGCGGCTGTAATGGATGTCCATCGTGGTTGCATCGATATGCGGTTCCAGCGCCGCCGCCTCATAGGCGCGCTTCGGCAGCGAGAAGGGGCCGGTCGGCGCGGCCGGCGCCGCGGCCTGCGCCCAGACCTTCGGTGCGGCCACGAGGGTAATCGCGGCGGCACCGCAACCCAGCAGGGATCGGCGAGACAGAGACATTGGTGTGGTCATGCGAATTCTCCATTGCGATGTCGCCATTCGACATGCCCTAGCGTAACCATCCGTCGGCGTCCACGGATGCCCCCGAGTATACGGTTTCGGCCCGTGCCGGTTCCCTCCCGCCGCTGCTTTGACGCGGTTGGCGCTCGGGCGCGTGAGGGATAAGTCCGCTTCCCCATAAAGTTGCATTAACCCGCAATTTACCGCGTTTCGCTAGCGTTCCTGTGTTGCCAGAGGCCCGTAAAGGACCCGCCGACCATGAACGCGCTCGCGCTGAAGGCCCCTGAGCCGGCCAATGAGGACCTGCGGACCGAAGCCGCCGCGGAGCGCGCCGTGCGCGACATCTCCGAGCGCTTCGGCAAGCTGGGGCTGGAGATCACCGACATCTCCGGGCGGATCGGCGATGTGACCCGGCAGCTGGAGGGACAGGCGCAGGGGCTCCACCGCGTCGTCACCGCCGTCGACCAGGTGGCGCGGGCCAATCGCTCGATCCAGCAGGCGGCGGAGGGCGCGCAGACGACGGCCTCCGTGGTCAAGGTGGGGCTCGAGCGCGTGACCGGGGCCGTCAAGCTTGGTCTCAATGCGGCGCAGTCGGACATCGAGGCCTTGTCGCAGGGAGCCCAGTCGATCTCGGAGGCGCTCGCCCAGGCCGTCGCCGATGCCCATCAGGTCAGGGCCTCGAGTGATGCGATCCAGTCGATCGCGCGCGAGATCCAGCTTCTCTCGATCAATGCCGGGGTCGAGGCCGCGCGCAGCGGCGCGGCGGGGCGGGGCTTCGCGGTCATCGCCGCGGCGGTCAAGCATCTGGCCGAGCAGACGCGCGAGGCGACCGTGCTCAGCGCCAGGCAGCTCGACGCGCTCGTCAAGTCCGTCGATCTGCTGGCGAGCAGGAGCGACGAGAACGCATCGACGGCACGCCGTGCCAGCGAGGAAAGCCGGTCGATCTCGCATCAGCTCGGCGAGCTCGACAGCTTCGGCCGCTCGGTCGTCGATCTGATCCGCGACATCGACGCGATCTCCAACCCGACGCGGGAGAACGCCGTCGCCTTCGCCAAGGCGGGCGAGGACCTGAAGGAGCTCGTCGAAGGCGTCGATCAGTCCAGCGAGAACCTGGAGCGGGCGACGCAGCGCAGCGACTCGCTCGTCGCGATCAGCGAGGGCATCCTGGGTGCGATCGCGGCTTCAGGCGTGCGCACGGCGCAATCGGAGCTGATCGCCACCGCGATCGAGACGGCAGCCACGATCGGCGGGCTGTTCGAGCAGGCGCTGGAGCGTGGCGAGCTCAGCCTGGCCGACCTCTTCGACGAGCGCTATCAGCCCACCCCCGGCACGGACCCCGTGCAGTACCTGACGCGCTTCGTGCCGCTGTGCGACCGCGTGCTGCCGCCGATTCAGGAGGCTCTGCTCGCCTCGAACCGCCGCATCGTGTTCTGCGCGGCAGTGGACCGCAACGGCCTGCTGCCGACCCATAACCGCAAATATTCGCAGCCCCAGGGGCCGGACCCGGTGTGGAACAACGCCAACTGCCGCAACCGGCGCATCTTCGACGATCGCACGGGGCTGGCGGCGGCGCGCAACCGCAAGCCGTTCCTGCTGCAGACCTATCGCCGCGACATGGGCGGCGGCGCCTTCCTGGTGATGGAAGACCTGTCGGCGCCGATCATGGTGAACGGCCGGCATTGGGGCGGCTTCCGTTTCGGACTCAGCGTCTAGTCGTCTCCGCGTTGCGTATCGTGTCTTCAGGTTGAGTTAAGTGGCTGAGCCCGCACCATGCATATAGCGCCGTCATTTCCCAACCTGTCGGTGCTGCTGATTGACGCGAGCCCGCATTACCGGCGCATCGTCCGCACGATGCTCTACCAGGCCCAGTTGCACCGCATCTTCGAGGCGTCGGACCTGGCGTCGGCTGCCACGATGTTCATCCAGAAGCAGCCGAACATCGTGATCCTGGACTGGGACCTGCCGGACAATGGCAGCATCAAGTGCCTCGCCGCGATCCGCTCCTTCAAGACCTCGCCCTTCGCCAAGGCGCCGGTTCTCGTCATGATGGAGAAGGCGGACCGGCGCTCGGTCGTCCAGGCGGCGAAGCTCGGTGCGCATGAGATCATCACCAAGCCGATCTCGCCCAACAATCTCTGGCTTCACCTGACCGGGATCATCAACATCCCGCGCAAGTACCGCGAGCAGAGCGGCAGCATCACGCTCGTGCCGCGCGCCATCAGCAACGCCATGTTCTGAATACGCCTGCCGGCGCGGAGCGGGGCTCGGACCGGTCGTGGGATCACCGCCTTCCGCGAAGCTTGCGCGGAGCTTGGGGCACCGCCTTGATTTCGCCCAAGGAGCGAAGCCGAGCCCGGGACGGTTCATGAAATTTTTACCAGTTTGCCGCGATGGTCGGCAGTGCAATCCCGGGTCCTCCCTTCATGATCATCACTGTCTCGCTCCCCGCGTTTCTGGGTCGCTCAGAAGCCGCAACCTTCCGCAATCAGCTGCTTGTCGCGCTGGAGCAGAAGGAGAGCATCGCCGTCGAATGTGCCGGAGCCGGGCCGCTGCCCAGCCTGTGGATCCAGCTGCTGCATGCCGCCGCGGTGAGCGCGAAGGCACGCGGGCTGCAGGTTTCGCTCAAGGCTGCATCCTTAGAGTGCCGCGAATCCCTGCGGGCGATCGGTTTCGATCCCGCTCACAGCGCTCTCGTTCTGGAGTGATTTGAATGCGCATTCTGGCGATCGACGACACCAAGACACTGCTCAGCCTGCTGAGCCTGACCCTGCGCAATGCCGGGCACGAGGTGGCGGAAGCGGAGAATGGCGAGGAAGGCCTGGTCAAGTTCGACGAATTCAAGCCGGATCTCGTGATCACCGATCTCAACATGCCGCTGATGGACGGCATCGAGTTCACCCGGGCCTGCCGGGCGCGTCCCGCCGGGCAGAACACGCCGATCATCGTGCTGACGACGGAGAATGGCGCGGAGATCAAGGCCGAAGGCCGCCGCGCCGGCGCGAGCGCCTGGATGGTCAAGCCTTTCGAGCCCAATACGCTGCTCGGTCTCGTCGCTCGTTACCAGAACTAAGGCCTTGTCCATGGATCCGTTGGCGGAACTCAAGCAGACCTTCTTCCAGGAGTGCGAAGAGCTCCTGGGAGCGCTCGAACAACGCCTGCAGGCGCTGGACGAAGGATCGACCGATCCGGAGGACGTCAACGGCGCCTTCCGGGCGATCCATTCGATCAAGGGCGGCGCGGGCGCCTTCGGCTGCACCGAGCTGGTCGCCTTCGCCCATGTCTTCGAGGCCTCGCTCGACCATCTGCGCTCCGGGCGCGTCGCGATCGGCGAGGCGCCGTTCGCGCTGTTCCTGCGCTGCTCGGACGCCGTCTCCGACCTGGTCTCCGCCGCGCGCAACGATGAGCCCGCCCGACCGCGCCCCGACCTCCTGGAAGCGCTAGAGCAGGTCGGCAAGGCGCCGGGAGCCGTGGCGCCGATCGCGCCTGCGCCTGCCGTACCTGCCGCGCCTGCCGGCGATGTGCCTCCCGGTATCGCCGCGCTCGGCAACCTGCTCGCGATGGTCGAAGCCAAGACTGGCTTCGCGGCTTCAGCCGCCGACAGCGGCTGGGACGACGAACCCGCCGCCCAGCCCGCCTCGACCAAGCCCGGCCGCGACATCATCCTGCGCATCTCGCCCGAGAACGACCTGTTCCGTCGTGTCATCGAGCCGCGCGTCGTCTTCGCCTCGCTGCCGGCGGACGACATCGTTTCGATCGCCTGCGACCTCAGCCATGTGCCGCCGCTGGAGACGATCGACGTTTCCGACTGCTGGATGCGCTTCGTCGTCACGATGCGCACCGAATTGACGATCGAGGAAATCTACAGCCGCTTCGATTTCACGCTCGCGACCGAAGAATTCGAGATCGAGGTCCGCGACGACGCGCCGGCCAATGACGACCTGCCGGCCGCCGCGCCTGCGGCAGCACCGATCGCCGCTTCGGCGACACAGGCCTCCGAGGTCTCGGGTTCGGTCGCGGCCGATCTTTCCGCGATCCTCGCCAAGCTTGGCCCTGCGCCCGAGGCGGCATCCGCGCCCGTCGCGCCGCCGGCCGCCCCGGTCGCCGTGCCGGCGCCGGTCGCTGCCATCGTCGAGGCTCCGCCGGTTCCGAAGGCCGCCGCCCGCGCGCCGGCCAATGACGCGGCCGCGGCGCGCCAGCGCCAGGCCGTCAGCGTGCGCGTCGATCTCGACCGCATCGACAAGCTCATGAACCTCGTCGGCGAGATCGTCATCACCCAGTCGATGCTGGTGGAATGCGTCCGCTCGCTTCCCTACGATGTCTACGCCAAGACCGCCGAAGGTATCCTGACCCTCTCGCGCCAGACGCGCGAGCTGCAGGACCATGTCATGGCCGTGCGCGCGCAGCCGGTGAAGGCGGTGTTCCAGCGCATGCCGCGCCTGGTGCGCGAACTCGCCCAGACGCTCGGCAAGGAAGTCCGCCTGGTGCTCGAGGGTGAGAACACCGAGGTCGACAAGACGATCATCGAGGAACTGGCTGACCCGCTGACCCATATGATCCGCAATTCGATGGATCACGGGCTGGAGACGCCGGAAGACCGCATCGCCGCGGGCAAGGGGCCGGAAGGCACGATCAAGCTCGTCGCCGAGCACCGCGCCGGACGCATCGTCATCTCCGTCACCGATGACGGGCGCGGCATCGGTCGCGACAAGCTGCTGGCCAAGGCCAGGTCGCGCGGCATCGTCGGTGCCGACGAGAAGCTCGCGCCGGAGGAGATCGACCAGCTCATCTTCGCGGCCGGCCTCTCCACGGCGGACGTGGTCAGCGACGTCTCGGGCCGCGGCGTCGGCATGGACGTGGTGCGCCGGAACGTCGAGTCGCTCGGTGGCCGCATCTCGGTCGATTCCGAGCCGGGCAGGGGCTGCAAGTTCACGCTCGCCCTGCCGCTGACCCTGGCCGTCCTGGAAGGCATGGTCATCCGCTGCGGCAGTGACCGCTACGTCATCCCGATCGCCAGCGTGATCGAGACGCAGCATCTCGCCTCGACCCCGATCGAGCATCTGACCTTCGGCCAGGAAGTGCTGCGCTGGCGCGGCGAGATCACGCCGCTGCACCGCCTGGGCGCACTGATGGGCTCCTCCGGCTCGCCGAACGAGAACATCATCATCATCGCCGAGACCGAACGCGGCGACAATGTCGGCATCGCCGTCGACGAGATCGTCGGGCAGCAGCAGGTCGTCGTGAAGAGCCTGGAAGGCAATTACGGCACGGTGCATGGCGCATCGGCTGCGACCATCCTGGGTGACGGCCTGGTCGCGCTGATCCTCGACGTGGATTCCATGCTGCGCCTGGCCGCCTCGCATGAGCGGCACCCTGCAACCGAACTGAAACTGGCTGGATGACCATGACCCTGCAACTCGGCGAAAAGCACTTCTCGTCGGCGCAGCCGGAATCGGCAGCGCGCCGGATCGTCACCTTCAAGGTCGGCGACCGCACCTTCGGCATCGACGTCGGCATGGTGCGCGAGATCAAGGGCTGGCAGGCGACGACGCCGCTGCCGCATGCGGCTCCGCATGTCCGCGGCGTGCTGAACCTGCGCGGCGTCATCCTCGCGGTCTACGACCTGCGGACCTCGATCGGGATGGGCACCACCGATGCCACCGCGACGCATGTGATCGTCGTTGTCGACATCGAGGACAAGGTTGCCGGGCTGCTGGTGGATTCGGTCTCCGACATCGTCGACGTGCCGGTCAGCGCAGTGCGCCCGGCGCCCGATCTGGAGCGGGACGAGCACGGCCTGATCGAAGGCCTGGTGCTGCTCGATACCGACATCGTGGCGCTGCTCGACCTCGCGGCCGTGATCCGCGACGGCGGCGTCGAAGGTCCGGCGCGGGTCGCACGCGCAGGCTGATCGCCCGAAGCATCAAGGGCCCGAGGAGTCGCGTAGGGAAAAGCGCGGGCCAAACAAGAAACGACACCAAAATGGGCAGCGTCTTCGGTCCCTTCACGCGACTCTCGTTCAAGCTGCCGCTCCTGCTCGCCACCACCGCCCTCACGGCGGGCGGTGCCGCAGGAGCCGTCTCCTATCAGGCCGCCCTGGGGCGGCTCGACATGGGCGCGCAGCTCGGCCTCGGCGCGGCCGGCCTCGGCCTGACCGGGCTTGTCGCCTGGCTCGCGGTCCGGCAGGTCCTGCGGCCGATCGCGGCCATGCGCGATGCGATCGGCCGGCTCCAGGTCGGCGCGGAGGAGGCCGTTCCCGGCCTCGAGCGCGGCGACGAGATCGGCGAACTGGCCCGCGCGCTCAAGGCGATGCACGAGACCGGCGTCGAGGCTGCCCGCATCCGCGCGGCGCTGGATGGTTGCCGCACCAATGTCATGGTCTGCGACGGCGAGGGCCGCGTCGTCTACGTCAACAAGTCGCTGCTGCGGTTCTTCGGCGAGGCGCAGGAGGATTTCCGCGCCGCCTTCCCGGGCTGCTCGGCCAAGGACATGCTCGGCCGGGTCATGGAGAGCGTCCAGTGGCAGGCGGGCGGCCTGCAGGGACAGCAGGCGATCCGCTTCGCGCTGGGCCGCCGCACCGTCTCGCTGTCGCTGTCGCCGGTGATGCATGCCGACGGGCGCCGCCTCGGTACCGCCGTCGAGTGGCTGGAACTGACCGACGAGCTTGCCGCCGCCACCGAGGTCGCCGAAATGGTCGCGGCCGCCGTCGAGGGCGATTTCTCCCGCCGCGTGCCGCTGGCCGGCAAGCCTGACGCCCTGCAGCGGATCGCCGGGGGCATGAACGAGATCAACGCGCTTGTCGAGAACGCGGTCGGCGAATTCGCCGCGGTGGCCGAAAGGCTCGCGGAGGGCGATCTGACGCAGCGCATGACGGGCGATTATCGCGGGCGCCTGGCCGAGCTGAAGGCGAGCCTGAACACAGCGCTGGCGCATCTGGCCGAGACCGTCGCCACCATCCAGGGCACGGCGGGCCATGTCGCCCGGGCCGCGAGCGAGATCGACGCCGGTGCGGGCGACCTCGCCACCCGCACCGAGCAGACGGCCGCCAATATCGAGGAAACCGCCGCGACGACCGAACAGCTCGCGGCCTCCGTCAAGCAGAGCGCCAGCCGTTCGCGCGAGGCGACGGAGCTTGCCAACGAGGCGATGGGGGTGGCCCAGGACGGCAAGGAGGTCGTGGCGCAGGCGGTCGGTGCGATCGAGCGCATCGAGAGCTCCTCGGTGCGCATCTCCGAGATCGTCTCGGTGATCGACGACATCGCCTTCCAGACCAATCTGCTGGCGCTGAACGCGGCCGTCGAGGCGGCGCGCGCCGGCGAGGCGGGCAGGGGCTTCGCCGTCGTGGCCTCGGAGGTGCGCGCGCTCGCGCAGCGCTCCGGCCAGGCGGCCAAGGACATCAAGACGCTGATCGCCAGCTCCAACCAGCAGGTCGGGGAAGGCGTGCGCTTCGTGCGCTCGACGGGCGATGCGCTCGAGCGTATCGTCGCAGCTGCCGGCAAGGTTTCCGTCACGGTCGGCGAGATCTCGCAGGCGGCGGCCGAGCAGGCGCACGGCATCGACGAGATGAGCCGCGCCGTCGCCCATATGGACGAGACGACGCAGCAGAACTCGGCGCTTGCCGAGCAGAGCGCGACCTCCGCCGGCGAGCTGATGACCGAGATCGTGACGCTAAGGCAGCTCGTCGCATTCTTCCGGGCGGGGGAGCGCGCTCGCGCCGAGCCGGAGCCGAGGCAGACGGCCTATCGGGCAACCGTCGAGCCGGCCCGGCCGCAGAGGCAGGTCGTGGCCGCCGTACCGGTCGCGCCGGCGCGCCCACGGCCCAACGAGATGCGCCGGCCGGAGCCGGCGGCGAAGACCTGGCAGGGGCAGCTTCGGCGTGTGGCCGGCGGCGCGCGCGCGGATGAATGGGCGGAGTTCTAGTGTCAGTACCTCGACCCAGCGCAGCCCTCGCGCCACCGCAACTCGCCGACATCACGCTGACGCGCGACGACATGGGCTTCATCGCCAAGCTCGTCTACGAGCAGGCCGGCATCGTCATCCGCGAGCACAAGGAAGCGATGACGCGCGGGCGGCTGGCGCGGCGCGTCAAGGCGCTGGGGCTCGGCTCGGTGTCCGAATACTGCGCCTTCCTCAAGACCCCGGCCGCGGCGGACGAGATCCCCGAACTCATCAACGCGGTGACGACCAATCACACCTCGTTCTACCGCGAGCGCCACCATTTCGACCATCTGCGCAAGGAGGTGCTGCCGCGCCTCGTGCAGGAGCGCAGCGGGCGACGCGGCCGCATCCGCATCTGGTGTTCCGCGGCGTCCTCGGGCGAGGAGCCCTACAGCATTGCGGCCGTCTCGCGCGACGTGCTGGGCTCGCGCAGCGACATCGACTTCAAGATCCTTGCAACCGACATCGATACCGACGTGCTGGTGAAGGCGGAGGCGGCGGTCTATCCGAGCGACCAGTTCGAGCGGCTGCCATCTGACATCCGGCCGCTGCTCAAGCTGGAGCCGCATGGCGGGCGCGGCGAGGTGCGGATCAGCGATGACCTGCGCCGCATGATCGCCTTCAAGCGCCTCAACCTGATCGAGCGCTGGCCGATGAGCGGCCCGTTCGACGTGATCTTCTGCCGCAACGTCTTCATCTATTTCGACACGCAGACCAAGGCGTCGATCCTGGATCGTTTCGTCGGCTTGCTCGCGCCCGGCGCTTTCCTCTATCTCGGCCACTCGGAATCGCTGCCTCAGCCGCATCCGCAACTCCGGCTGATCGGCCGCACGATCTACGAGAGGCTGCCATGAGCGTCACGCGCTCCTCCCGCCGCTATTTCGACCCTCGCTTCGAGGCGACGATCATCACGGTCGCGCCCGGCGAACACGAGATCACTGCCGCCAAGGACGAAATCGTCGCGACGGTGCTCGGCTCCTGCGTCTCCGTCTGCATGCGCGACGCCACCATCGGCGTCGGCGGGCTCAACCATTTCCTGCTGCCCAAGAACAACGGCAGTGCCGATGCCAGCGCCGGCGAGCGCTATGGCGACACGGCGATGGAAGTGCTGATCAACGGCCTGCTGAAGCGGGGCGCCAAGCGCGGCAACTTCGAGGCCAAGGTGTTCGGCGGGGCGCGGGTCCTGTCGGGCGCGACGATGCTCGCGATCGGCGACGGCAACATCGCGTTCGTCGAGGAGTTCCTCAAGCGGGAGGGCATACCGGTGGTCTCCAAGGATGTCGGCGGCACGCGCTCGCGGCGGATCCACTACCAGCCTGCGACAGGGCGGGCCTGGGTCCAGCACGTCCAGTCCGCACGCAGCGAGCAGGATCAGGAAGCGGCCTATATGCAGAGGCTCAAGACCCAGCCCGTCGCGGGCGAGATCGAGATCTTCTCATGAGCCCGATCGGTTCGCCCTCGGCCTCCGCCGCCCCGGTCCGCGTCCTCGTCGTCGACGATTCCGTGCTGATGCAGAAGCTGATGACGCAGATCATCGACGGTGCGCCCGGCTTCAAGGTGATCGGCGTCGCCGGCAGTGCCGAGGAAGGCTGGGACGCCATCCAGGAGCTGCGCCCCGATGTCGTGACGCTGGACCTGGAACTGCCGGGCCGGCACGGGCTGAAACTGCTGGCGCGCGTCCTGAAGCAGGACCCGCTGCCTGTGCTGATCGTCTCGGCCTTCGGCGGGCCCGGCGCCGACAACACCATCCAGGCGCTCGAGCTCGGTGCGATCGACTTCATCGAGAAGCCGGACGGCAGCACCAACACGCTCGAGAGCTTCATGCGCCACCTCGTCGGCGCGCTGCAGCGTGCCTCGGCCAGCCGCCGGATGTTCGCGGTGCGGCGCGAGGTCGCGCCCGCGCGCCCGGTCGTCACGCGCGAACCCGCTCGCGTTGCGGGACGAGCCTCCTTCATCGCGATCGGCGCCTCCACCGGCGGGGTTCCGGCGGTGCAGGTCGTGATGCGCGATCTCGCCCATCTGCGGATTCCGATCGCAGTGGTGCAGCATATGCCGCCAGGTTATACGGCCAAATTCGCGGCGCGGCTCGCGGCGGCGACCGGGCTCGACGTGCGCGAGGCCAGCGACGGCGAGCGGCTGAAGCCCGGCATGGCGGTGGTCGCGCCGGGTGGCGCGCGCCATCTCGAGATCGAGGACCGCCGCGGCGAACTCACCTGCGTGCTGCGCGAGGGGCCGCTGGTCAGCGGGCATTCGCCCTCGGTCGACGTGATGTTCCATTCCGTGGCGCGCAATCTCGGCCCGCAATCGGTCGGCGTCCTGCTGACCGGCATGGGCCGCGACGGTGCTGATGGTTTGTTAGCCATGCGCAAAGCCGGGGCCGAAACATTAATTCAAAGCGGGGAAACCTGCGTGGTAAACGGGATGCCGAAAGCGGCATTCGAGATCGGAGCTACCGAGCGGGTCGTCGCGCTGGACCAGATCGGTGCGGCGGTGAGCAACCTGATCGGAGAGCGGTCGCACCAGCGCACCGCCTAAGGAGAGCGTGATGAAGGCGAGAAGCGAGTACAGGATTCTGGTGGTCGACGACCAGAAGAGCATGCGCGGACTCGCGACCTATTTCCTGAAGCAGATCGAGTTCCAGGACATCGACGAGGCCGAGAATGCGCGCGAGGCCCTGATGAAGATGCAGACCAAGCGCTACGACCTGCTGCTGCTCGACTGGAACATGGACGGCATGAGCGGCATCGATCTGCTGCGCGCCATCCGCTCCGTGCCCGAGTTGAACCAGATCAAGATCATCATGGCGACCTCCGAGCGCTCGGTCGACAAGATGGACGAGGCGACGACCAACGGCGCCGATCATTACGTCGTGAAGCCCTACGAGCTGCGCGACCTCGAAGTGCGCGTGAAGAAGGTGCTGTCGCTCAGCTCCTGACAAGGCCGTCCCCGCCACCGGGGCAAGCCACCGTTCTGTCGCGAACGCCCCGGGCCGTGAGGCCGCGGGGTGTTTGCGTCTTTGCATCGGGCCGGCGAACCGGCGCATGATGCGCAGCGGCAATGGGAAGCCCATCGGCCGCAGGGAGGCGACCATGACGATCGAACGCCGCAAGGTTTTGGGATGGATCGCCGGAGCCTGCGTGGCGCCGGCGATCGCTGGCGTGGCGCGGGCGCAGACCGTGCCTTCGGCCTCGTCCTTTTCATTCGCGAAGGCTGGAGGCGGGGCGCTGCCGCTGGCGGAGTATCGCGGCCGGCCGGTGCTGATCGTCAACACGGCGACACAATGCGGCTTCGCCGGGCAGTTCGCGACGCTGGAGCAGCTCTGGCAGCGCTACCGCGACCGCGGCCTGATGCTGATCGCGGTCCCGAGCAACGATTTCGGCGGGCAGGAGCCGCTGGAAGGGGCCGCCATCGCCGAAGCGGCGCGTCAGAGCCATGGCGCGACCTATCCCTTCGCCGAGAAGACCGCGGTCAGGGGCGGGGACGCGCATCCCTTCTATCGCTGGGCGGCGGCGCAGCGGCCGGCGGAGGCGCCGCGCTGGAACTTCCACAAATATCTGATCGGCCGCTCCGGCGAGCTGGTGGGCGGCTATGCTGCGCAGATCGACCCGATCTCTCCCCGGCTCGTGCGCGCGATCGGGCAGGAATTGCAGGCGGGGTAGAGCTCGCCGTTCAGCCCTTCGGCTTCTGCCCGGGCCGGAAGGCGACGATGACCGCCGGGTCGGTCTCCAGATACGGCCCCTCGATCAGGTCGATGCAATAGGGGATTGCCGGCATCACCGCGTCGAGGCATTCGGCGATGGCGCGCGGCCGGCCGGGGAGGTTGACGATCAACGAACGACCGCGGATGCCGGCGGTCTGGCGCGAGAGGATCGCGGTCGGCACCTTGGCAAGGCTGACCTGCCGCATCAGCTCGCCAAAACCCGGCATCGGCTTCTCGACCACGTCCTCGGTCGCCTCGGGCGTGACGTCGCGCGGGGCAGGTCCGGTACCGCCCGTGGTGACGATCAGGCAGCAGCCTTCCTCGTCGGCGAGTGCGGTGAGCGTCTGCGCGATCAGCGCGCGGTCGTCGGGAATGACGCGGGAAACCGCCGTCCAGGGCGAGGTCAGGACTTTCTCGAAATAGGCCGCGATCGCCGGGCCGCCCTCGTCCTCATAGATGCCGGCGGAGGCACGGTCCGACACGGTGACGATGCCGATCTTGATCGCGGTGCTCATATCGCAAGGTGCTCACGGTTAGGCCGGCGGCAGATTTGGCCGATCGACCTTGTTGGCGCCAGCGATTTCTCCTGACTCAACGCCGCAGCCGGGTGCGGGCCTGCCGCAGGAGGCGACGGAGCCCGGCCGCCAGATGTGGCAGGGCCGGCGAGGCGCTGCCGAGACTGATGATCGCGTTGGCCATCTCGCGGCGCTCGCCCCAGACATAGGTGCGGGCATCGACCTCCTCGCCGGCGCCGCTGTCGAAGAAGAGCGGTGGCGTGCTGGCGAAGTCCGCCTTGATCATGGCGATGGTCAGGGCCCGGCCGGGCGAATGGCGCGCCTCGCTCTCGTCATAGGCGATCTTGAGGAAATGCCGCGTGCCGGCGCTCTCGACCAGGAGCCCCATGGAGAGTGCACGCCCGTCGAGCAGCAGCATGTCGAGCTGCAGCGCGCCGGCCGCGGCGGAGAGCGCCACGAGCTTGTCGAGATAGGCCGAGGCCTGCGGCAGCCGGGCGATCGCGGTGCCGGCCTTGCCCTTCCAGCCGGCGGACTCGAGTGCCAGGAAATCGGGAAGGGCGTCCCGTGCAGCATCTCCGCGCAGGCGGCGGAAGCTCAGCTCGCCATGGCGAGCGATGGCACGGAACTGCTGCATCCGCTTCTTGTAGCTTGGGCCGAGCGCGCGCCGGAGATAGCGCTCGGCGTCGTCGCCGGGTTCGGGGCGCATCACCGGTCGCTGCCAGCGCTCATAGGTCGAGAGCCTGCTGCTGGTGGCCCGGCAGCCTTCGGCGAGTGCGGCGAAGGTCGGGCCTTCGAGCGGCAGAAGCGGTAAAGCGAGCTTGTGCGGCAGATCGCTCGCCGCGAGCAGGTGCCGCAGCATCGCTTCGGCGGTGTCGTCGGCATGGTCGCGGTCAATGACCGGCAGCGACGAGACTTCGTAGAGCGGCAGGAGCGGCGCGATGAGCACGGCCGCGAAGCCGCTGCGCCAGTCGCGCTGGCGGCGCAGCGCCCAGATGCCGACGAGGCGTTCCGAGCCCAGCGCCTCGCTCAGCCAGGCGGCGAGGATGACGAGCCGGTCCTCCGGCACGATGACACGCGCGGCGCCGACGGCGACCGGCGACATGTGCGGGTTGGGTTCCAGCGCACGCAAAGCCAGTTCGGCGAAAGCCGGGCCATAGCCTGCATAATCGGAAGGACGGATGCGCCTGACGACGATGCCGGTATTCAAGATCTGGTGCCGTCCCGATTCTGATGCCGCATCTCGCCACGCAGGGCGAGCACGAAGGCGATGACCTGCGCGGTTGCGCGGTAGAGCTCCTCCGGTATCTGGTCGTCAAGCTCGACGGCGGAGAGGGCCTGCGCCAGCACGGCGTTCTCCTCGATCGCGACGCCATGCTCGCGCCCGGTCTCGACGATTCGCTGGGCCAGCTCGCCGCGGCCCTTGGCCGTGACGCGTGGCGCGCCATGCCCGTCATATTCGAGGGCGACGGCGATCTGGCGGGGCGGGGGCGTGCTCATGACATCCGATCGAGGAACTGGCCGGCCGTGGGCTGGACGGTGCGCGGCTGGCCGGTGCGGATATCGATGCCGCCGCTCTCGAACTGCGCGCCGGCAAGCGCCGCCTCGAGCTGGGGCGAGGCGCCGCGCAGCAGCTTGCTGGTTTCCTCGCGCTCGGCCCAGAGCGAGATGCCGACGCTGCGGCCCTGCAGTGTGACGACGCCCTGGAGGGGGCCGATCGGCTCGACATCGAGCGCGAAGCGCACGCGCCAGAGCGGGCCGGATGCGTCGCTGCCATCGCGGCGCGGCGGCTCCCTCTCGATCTGCAGCGGCAGCATCGCGGTTCCATGATGGAAAGCGAGCGGGATCTCGGTGAGCCAGCGCTGGCCTTGCTGGGCTTGCTGAGCCTCGACGCGCGCGGCTTCGGGGGGCAGCGAGGCGTATTGCGCGAGCTTGATGCGATCGAGCCCGGCCTCGGCCTGCTCCAGCAGGGTCTCGACGATGGCGAGCGGCGTCTCCCCGGCGGAGAGGCTTGGCGCGGCCGGCGGCTGAGGGTGGAGCGCGCCGTCGCGCTGCGGCGGCGACGGCCGCGACGGCAGGCCCGGCATCGGTGCGTGTTGAGCGGCTTCGGCGCCCGGATTGCGAGCGGCGGTCGGAGCGGTTGCGCGGGGCGGAGAAAGCGCCTGGGCCAGCGGCGCGAGGCCGTCGCGCAGGGCCTGAAGCCCGGCCTTGAGGTCGCCGCCCGGCGGCAGCGGCCGGCCCTCGGCCCGGCTCGCCTCCAGGAAGAGGCCGGAGTTCTGCACCGCTGTCCTCAGCGCCTGGCCGGTCAGGGGTCTTCGCTCGACCGGGACCGCTTGGGCGAGAACCCGTTCGACCAGCGTCAGGATCGGTTTGGGCAGCGCGAGCGAGACGGAGCCTTCGGCAAGCGCCTGCATATTGGCCAGCAGCGGGGCGAGGCTGTCCTGACGCGCAAGCGCCGGTCCGAGTAGCGCTCCGGCGAGCGCCCGGGGCGTCGCCGGAGCGGCGGCCTGTGGCGTGGCCGTCTGCGGCCAGGCCTGCTGCTGCGAGGTGTTCGATCCGGTCGCAGCCTGCGTCCCGACCTTGACGGCCGAGGGCTGCGTCGCGGCGAGCACGGCTGCGGGAAGCGGGGTGGAACCGGCAGGGGCGGGTGCAGATGTCGACTGGCCGGACGGGATGCTGGCCGACGCGGCGGCTGCGATCTGCGCGGCGGTTCCCGGCTGTGGTATCGACACGGCAGCCGGGACGGCGCCGGGCTGCGTCTCTTGCGCGGCCGGTGCGCGGACATCGACCAGGGTCGCCCGCAGATTCGTGCCGGCCTCCTCGGCCGCATCGAAGCGCAGGACGAGCGTGGCACCAGGCTGCAGCGCGTTCTGCCGGGCGGTGGGGCCGGCGAGCATGAGCGTCACGGTGTCGTCGCCGAGCTGCGCCGTCGCGGTGCCGTCGCCGGCCAAAGTGAGCAGGCGCGCCTCCACCGTTCTGCCGGGCGCGAGCCCGGTGGTGGGGCTCAGCGCCTGCAGCAGCGTGGCGAGCGTTTGGCTCTGGACGAGCGTGGCGAGGTTCATCGGCTCTGGCCGCAAGGAGGATGCCGAGACCCTGGCATGAAAAGTTAAGCATTTTCTTGCTGTTGCCGGGCGAAGGCCAGCGTGGCGGCGCGTGCCTTGCAGGGCGTGGCCGCGCCTGCGGCGCTGGCGCGCGGCGCGGCGCTGGGGCAGTTTCCATGTGAGCGGGCCGGCGGTCCGGGATTGGGAGTGTTTCGATGGACTATCGCCAGCTCGGCCGGTCCGGCCTGAAGGTATCGCCGCTTTGCTTGGGAACGATGATGTTCGGCGGCGCCACCGACGAGGCCCAGTCGCGTGCGATCATCGACCATGCGCGCGGTGCCGGCATCAACTTCATCGACACGGCCGATGCCTACAGCCAGGGCGTCTCCGAGGAGATCACTGGGCGCGCCATCGCCGCCAGCCGGCATGACTGGGTCCTTGCGACCAAGCTCGCCAACCCAATGGGTGGCGGCCCTAACCGTGGCGGGCTTTCGCGGAAATGGGTGATGCAGGCCTGCGAGGACAGCTTGCGCCGGCTTGGCACCGACTTCATCGACATCTACTACCTCCACAAGGAGGACCATGCGACGCCGTTGGCCGAGACGGTGCGCGCCATCGGCCAGCTCGTCCAGCAGGGCAAGATCCGCCATTTCGGCGTGTCGAACTACCGCTCCTGGCGGCTCGCCGAGATCTGCCGGCTCTGCGACGATCTCGGCATCGACCGGCCGGTGGTCAGCCAGCCCTATTACAACGCGATGAACCGGATGCCCGAGGTCGAGCACCTCCCGGCCTGCGGCTATTACGGGCTCGGCGTCGCCTCCTATTCGCCGCTGGCGCGCGGCGTGCTGACCGGCAAGTACGAGCCCGGCCAGGCGCCGCCGGAGGGAACGCGCGCCGGCAGCGCCGACAGGCGCATCATGCAGACCGAATGGCGCGAGGAGAGCCTCGTCATCGCCCAGGCGATCAAGCGTCACGCGGCCGAGCGCGGCATGACGCCCATCCAGTTCGCGATCGGCTGGGTACTCAACAACAAGCTGTTGACCGCGGCCATAGCCGGCCCGCGCACGATGGAGCAGTGGCAGGCCTATCTCGCCGCGCTCGACGTCGATTTCACGGCCGAGGACGAGGCGCTGGTGGATTCGCTCGTGCCGGCAGGCCACCCCTCGACGCCGGGCTACAGCGATCCGGCCTATCCGGTCGAGGGGCGTCCGAGCCGGACTGGCGCCTGAAAGCGGACTGGCGATTGCCATCGTGGTGCAGCGCACCTACTGAGCGTGGCCGCTTCGAGCGGTGGCGCCGAGCTGGAAGGGGAGTGGATGGCAGTCGAGGGCGTCACCGGCGATCTGATCAAGGTCGTAAGCCTGCTGGGGGCCGGCGTCGTCGCCGTGCCGCTGTTCAAGCGTCTCGGACTCGGCTCCGTGCTGGGCTATTTCACGGCAGGGCTCGCCATCGGCCCCTATGGGCTTGGCCTCTTCGCGCATCCGGCGACGGTGCTTCACGTCGCGGAGTTCGGCGTGGTGATGTTCCTCTTCATCATCGGGCTGGAGATGCAGCCGTCCCGGCTGTGGAACCTGCGCCGCGAGATCTTCGGCCTCGGAGCGCTGCAGGTCACCTTCTGCGGCGCGCTGCTTACCGCCGTCGGCTATGCCTATGGGCTGCCGCTGCCCGCGGCCTTCATCGCCGGCATGGGCTTCGTGCTGTCCTCGACCGCCGTCGTGATGCAGATGCTGGACGAACGCGGCGAGACCTCGACACCGCAGGGCCAGCAGGCGGTTTCGATCCTGCTGCTCGAAGACCTCGCCATCGTGCCGCTGCTTGCGGTCGTGGCGCTGCTCGCGCCTGTCAGCGGTGATGCCGGCAATGGCTGGCTGTCCTTCGGCATCGGGCTCGCCTGCGTCGCGGGGCTGGTCCTTGCAGGGCGCTACCTGCTCAACCCGATGTTCCGGCTCTTGGCGCTGGCGCAGGCGCGCGAGGTCATGACGGCGGCCGCGCTGCTCGTCGTTCTCGGCTCGGCCCTGGCGATGCAGCTCGGCGGGTTGTCGATGGCGATGGGCGCCTTCCTCGCCGGCGTGCTGCTGTCGGAATCGAGCTTCCGCCACCAGCTCGAGGCCGATATCGAGCCGTTCCGCGGCATCCTGCTCGGGCTGTTCTTCCTCGCCGTCGGCATGTCGCTCGACCTCGCGGTCATCGCCAGCCAGTGGCAGTTGATCGGGCTGGCGGTGATCGCCTTCATGGGGGTCAAGGCGCTCGGCATCTTCGCCGTCGCCAAGCTGTTCCGCTCGACCAACCGCGAGGCGATCACCCGCGTTGCGCTGTTCTCGCAGGGCGGCGAGTTCGCCTTCGTGCTGTATGGTGCAGCGCTGGCTGCGGGCATCTTCGATGCGCAGGTGAATGCGGTCGCCAGCGCGACGGTGATCCTCTCGATGGCGCTGACGCCACTGCTCGCGATCGCGCTCGACCGCTTCATGCCGGCGCAGGAGACCTCACTGGACGGCGTCGAGTTGGCCGACGGCCTCGACGGGCGGGCGCTGATCATCGGCTTTGGCCGCTTCGGGCAGGTCGCCAGCCAGTCGCTGCTGGCGCGCGGCTTCAACGTCTCGATCATCGAGGTCGATGTCGAGCTGATCAAGGCCGCGTCAAATTTCGGCTTCAAGGTGCATTACGGCGACGGCACGCGCGCCGAGATCCTGCATGCCTCCGGGGCCGAACGGGCCGAGGCGATCCTGGTCTGCGTCGACAATCGCGACACTGCCAACCGCATCGTCGCGGTGGCTCAGGAGGCCTTCCCGCACGCCAAACTGTTCGTGCGCGCCTATGATCGGGGCCACTCGATGGACCTGATCCGCAACGGCGTCGAATACCAGATCCGCGAGACCTTCGAATCGGCGATGGCCTTCGGCACGGCGGTGCTGCTCGGCATGGGCGTCTCGCAGGAGGAGGCGATCGAAATCGCCGAGGATGTCCGCCGGCGCGACGACGAGCGGCTGGACCTGCAGGTGGCCAGCGACATCTATGCAGGCGTCAACCTCGTGCGCGGCAATGCGCCGATCCCGGCGCCGCTCACCAAGCCGAAGGCGGCCGGCAAGATCCACGGCAACGTGCCGGACGATCTCGGCGATTTCTGATCGTCACGAAGCCTTCACGCACGGAACCACGCCGTCATTCCGGGACAGGCCGCAGGCCTCAATCGGAATGACGGCGTGGTTCCGAGAAAGCCCGGCCGGGCTTAGTTGAGCACGCAGAAGCCGCCGACCACGACTTCGCTGCGGCACCAGATCTTCGGGGTGTCACTGACGGCGAGAACGCTCGCCGCGGGCGCGGCCGCAGCCATGGTGGAGGGCGGGAAGGGGACCCGGGCGGGGGCGTCGCCGGCTTTGGCGCCGCGGGAGGCTGCCGCCGCGCCGGGGAGGACCGCGATGGCCCCGCGCTTGCCGCCGGAGGTCTCGCTCGACGAGGAGGCGCTGCTCTTGCCGCCGGACCGCATCTTGGCGGCCTCGGCGCCGGCCGGCAGCAACAGGCCGGCCGAGAGACAGGCGATCACGAGTGCGCGGGTCATCGCGGGGTTCCCGGTGGACGATCTGATGCTTGGCAGAATGCCAGCGCCGCCGTCTTGCGCAACGTCAGCCTGAGATCAGCCTGACCGGGAGCTTAACGTGCATATCGAGTGCCGGCGCTTTGTTCGCCCTCAGTGACCGGGCAGGACGATCACGGTCGGTTTCGCCGGCAGCCCCGCCTTGGTCACGGTGATCACCGGCTGCTCGCGGCGCTCGACTGGCCAGAGTTCCTGCGAGCGCGCCAGGAAGCGGTTCAGCGTGCCGCCGCCGAAGAAGTGCATCGGGATCATCACCCGGGCCTGCAGCGATTTCAGCACCTCGAGCATGCCCTCCTGATCGAGCGTGTAGCTGCCATCGACCGGGAAGAGCACGACGTCGACACGCCCCAGCGCACGCAGATGACCGGGCTCGAGCGGGTGATGCAGATGGCCGAGATGGGCGATGCAGAGCTCGCCGATTTCGAAGACGAAGATCGAATTGCCGTCGAAATCGGTCCCGCCGGCATAGCTGCGGATATTGGTCGGCACGTTGCGGACGCGCAGGTCGCCGAGGGTGAGGTCGTGCTTTGCCGGACCCGCTCCGGTCGGGTCCCAGCCGGGCAGGACCTGCTTGATCGCCGGGTCCGGATTGCGCGAATTATGCGTGGAGTGCGCCTTGTTCATCGTCGCGATGTCCGGCGTGACCGAGGGCCGGATATAGTCGTTGTAGTCGGTCGCGAGCCTGATGCCGCCCGGCGTCTCGATCAGGAAGGTGGCGTGGCCGACGAAGGTGAGGCGGGTCTCGCCCTGCGCCAGATTGGCCAGCAAGAGATTGGCGCGCTGGACCGGCAGGCGCAGCGAAGCCATCTCCGGCCGACAGCCGGGCTCGTCGCTTTGCGCCAGGGCCGGGGCGCTGCCAAGGAAGCCCGCGAGCAGGGCGGCCAGGCCGAACCGGAGAGACCTCGCCCGCGTCGCCCTTCGTCGCATGCTCGCCTCCACCTCGCTTCAGCCCGGCCAGTCTGATGCATGGCTCGGGCCGAAGGGAAGCTTCGGAGCGTGGGGATGCCGCTTTTGTGAAGCGCTCCCCGGGGGACGGCGCCGTCAGTTCTTGGCGAGGCCGAGCTCCTTGAGGACGCTGTTGCCGCGCTCGGTGAAGGTCTTCACATAGGCGGCGAACTCCTCGGGCTTGTCCCAGACAGGCGTGATGCCGCGATCGGCCATGGCCTTGCGGACCTCCGGGCGCTGCATCGTCCGCTCGGCCGCCTCGAACAGAATCTTGCGGCGGTCGGCCGGGATGCCCTTCGGGCCGGCGAGCGCGAACCAGTTCTGATAGGTCCAGTCGAGCCCGGCCTCCTTGGCGCTGGGAACGTCCGGGAAGTTGGGGTGGCGCTCCTCGGTCATCAGCAGGATGGTGCGGACGCGGCCCGCTTCGAGCATCGCCCTGGCCTCGATCGGCGAACCGGTGAAGACCTGCAGGCCGCCGGCGACGAGATCGTTGAGCGCCGGCGCGCCGCCATTGCTCGGAACCCATTTCACGGCGTCCGGGGTCAGGCCCGCCGCCTTGAGCAGTCCGCCCGAGGCGATATGCCAGGAGCCGCCGACGCCGGTGCCCGACGCCATCAGCGTGCCCTTCGGGTTGTCCTTTACCGCCTTGATGTAGTCTGCCGCGGTCTTGTAGGGGCTGTCGGCCTTGACCGTGACGCCGGCTGGGATCAGCGAGACGCGCGAGAAGGCATCGATGCTGTCGACGGTGAGGTCCCCCATGCCGAGCGTCTTGAAGAACGAGATCTCGGGGCTGATGCCCCCGAGGGTGTAGCCGTCGGCCGTGGCGGTCGCGATCGCGGTGTGGCCGGTGATGCCGCCGCCCCCGGTGCGGTTGACGATGTTAACCGGCTGCTTCAGCTCGGCCTCGTAGCCGGCCGCGAAGATCCGCATCACCGCATCCATGCCGCCGCCGGCTGCCCAGGGCACGATCAACTGGACGGGGCGGTCTGGAAAGGCCCAGGACGGGCTGATGGCGAGTAGCATCGCCGCAGCGCCGAGCGCGGCTTTCGTAAGGATCTTCATGTTCTCTCCCAACGGATCTGCCGCCTTTTCAACGTGACGGTCCGAAGGGGAGCTTAGACAGCTTTCACGAGGCTCTCAAGATATGCTGCATACAGTGTTCGATATTCAGCTGACCTTCGGCGATGGTGCTGCAGCGTCATTTCGCGGCGCGAGGGCTGTCTGCACGGTGATGCGCGCATCGGCGAGGCGCTGGTACAGGCGCCGGCGGCGCAGGAGCGGAACCCAGTCGTAGAGGAACATCTCGGCCGGCCGCCAGATCACCACCCAGCCGATGATGATGAGGCTTTCCTGAAAGACGCGGGTGAAGGGCCCCTCGAAGCGCTGCGTCAGGAGGAAGCTCAGGAACAGGCAGATGGCGAGCCCGGCAAAGCCGATCAGGAAAGCCAGGCGGCCGTCACGGAACAGGTCGCGGAGCGCCTGGGCCTCGGCGCGGGCCTTGGCCGCGAACCAGTTCCTCAGCGCCTTCGCGAGGTCCGGGCCGGCCCTGGCCGAATTCTCCGGCTGCTGGAGATGGACCACGATCGCGATCGGTGCGCCCTTGGGCAGCTCCTGCGCCCATTCGACGATGTAGCGCTCGGCATCAGCGGAGATGTCGCCCTCGCGGAAGGGGAAGGGGTCGAGCGTGTTGAAGAGCTGGGCGCTGTCATGCAGCCTCAGTTCGATCGGCGCCTTGCCGTCTTGATCGGACACGTCGGATTCGCCTGAAACGGTTGCGCCAGCGGGCATTATTCAGCCTGTGGACCGTGGCGCAATCGCTGAAGGTCGGCAGCATGGCGGTTGCGGCGCGGGGCCGGCATCGCTACATACGCGCCAGATTTCCCGAACAGTCCGGCCGATCAGTCCGAGAGCGGAGACCGCACCTTTATGTCCCGTCAATTCATCTACCATATGCGCGGCCTGTCGAAGACCTATCCGGGCGGCAAGCAGGTTCTCAAGGACATCCACCTGTCGTTCTATCCGGACGCCAAGATCGGCGTGCTCGGCGTCAACGGCGCGGGCAAGTCCACGCTGCTCAAGATCATGGCCGGCTTCGACAAGGAGTGGACCGGCGAGGCCTGGGTCGCGGAGGGCGCGCGCGTCGGCTACCTGCCGCAGGAGCCGAAGCTCAACGAGGAGCTGAACGTCCGCGACAACGTCATGCTCGGCGTCGCGCCCCAGAAGGCGATCCTCGATCGCTACAACGAACTCGCCATGAACTACTCGGACGAGACCGCCGACGAGATGACGGCGCTGCAGGACGAGATCGAGGCCAAGGGCCTCTGGGATCTCGATTCCAAGGTCGACCAGGCCATGGACGCGCTGCGCTGCCCGCCCGACGACTGGGAGGTCTCCAAGCTTTCGGGCGGCGAGCGCCGCCGCGTCGCGCTTTGCAAGCTCCTGCTGGAGCAGCCCGAGCTGCTGTTGCTCGACGAGCCGACCAACCATCTCGACGCCGAGACCACCGCCTGGCTAGAAGGCCACCTGCGGACCTATCCGGGCGCGATCCTGATCGTCACCCACGATCGCTACTTCCTCGACAACGTCACCAGCTGGATCCTGGAGCTCGATCGCGGCCAGGGTATTCCCTATGAGGGCAATTACTCGGCCTGGTCGGTGCAGAAGCAGAAGCGCCTCGCCCAGGAAGGCCGCGAGGACGTTTCGCGCCAGAAGACGCTGGAGCGCGAGGCGGAGTGGATGGCCGCCTCGCCGAAGGCCCGCCAGGCGAAGAGCAAGGCGCGTATCCAGCGCTATGACGAGCTGGTGCAGAAGGCCAGCAACAAGGGCCCCGACACCGCGCAAATCATCATCCCGATCGCCGAGCGGCTGGGCAACAACGTCGTCGATTTCGAAGACCTGTCGAAGGGCTTCCAGGACAAGCTGCTGATCGACGGGTTGTCCTTCAAGCTGCCGCCGGGCGGCATCGTCGGCGTGATCGGCCCCAACGGCGCCGGCAAGACGACTCTGTTCCGCATGATCACGGGCGTCGACAAGCCCGATGCCGGCACGATCAAGATCGGCGAGAGCGTCAAGCTCGGCTATGTCGATCAGAGCCGCGACTCGCTCGATGACAAGAAGAACGTCTGGGAGGAGATCTCGGGCGGCAACGACATCATCTATCTCGGCAAGAAAGAGATCAATTCGCGGGCCTATTGCTCGGCCTTCAACTTCAAGGGCGGCGACCAGCAGAAGAAGGTCGGCTCGCTCTCGGGTGGTGAGCGCAACCGCGTCCACCTCGCCAAGATGCTGAAGTCCGGCGCCAACGTCCTCCTCCTCGACGAGCCGACCAACGACCTCGACGTCGACACGCTGCGGGCCCTGGAAGAGGCGCTCGAGGATTACGCCGGCTGCGCCGTGATCATCAGCCACGATCGCTGGTTCCTCGACCGCATCGCGACCCACATCCTCGCCTTCGAGGGCGACAGCCATGTCGAGTGGTTCGAGGGCAACTTCGCCGATTACGAGGAGGACAAGAAGCGCCGCCTCGGCATCGATTCGACCATTCCGAAGCGCATCCAGTACAAGAAATTCTCGCGCTGATAGCCGGTTTGCCATTTGAAAGCCCCGCGACACCGGTCGCGGGGCTTTTCGCTGGACGATCGGACGCAGGGCGCCCGGCGTGCAGAACGGCTAAAATGAAGGCAGGCGGATCAAGGATGCACCGCTTTGCCTCAGTCCTTTTAAGCAGGACTTAAGGTCACAGCTCCTAAGAGGTCGGCCGCGGCCGAAGCATAGTAATGCTTCGGTTGTGACGAAGTATGCCTGTCTTTCGGTGCCCGAATTTATGCGCCGGCAAACGTAATGCGAAGGTAAGTCTATGAATAGTCAGCAAATCCAGGGCATGGTTCAGAGCGTCAAGGACGGGCAGCTTTCGCGCCGTTCCTTCATCAAGAAGCTGGCTGCGGTCGGTATCACCGCGCCGATCGCGAGCCAGATCCTGGCCTGGAACGATGTCGCGATGGCGAACGCCACGCTCGACTACAAGCCGACCAAGGCCGGCGGCGGTGGCCCGGTGAAGATTCTGCTCTGGCAGGCGCCGACGCTGCTCAACCCGCATTTCGCCTCGGGCACCAAGGACCAGATCGCCTCGCGCGTGTTCTACGAGCCGCTCGCCGGCTGGGACAAGGAAGGCAACCTGATCCCGCAGCTCGCGGCCGAGGCTCCCTCCAAGGCGAATGGCGGGCTCTCGGAAGACGGCACGACCGTCACCTGGAAGCTGAAGCAGGGCGTGAAATGGCATGACGGCAAGCCGTTCACCGCCGACGACGTCGTCTTTACCTGGGAATACGCCGCCGATCCGGAGACCGCCGCCTATACCTCCGGCTCCTACGCCAACATCAAGGTCGAGAAGGTTGACGACCACACCGTCAAGGTGATCTTCAAGGAGCCGACGCCGTTCTGGGCCGATGCCTTCGTCGGCGTCGCCGGCATGATCATCCCGAAGCATCTCTTCGCAGAGTACAAGGGCGCCAAGTCGCGCGAGGCTCCGGTCAACCTGAAGCCGGTCGGCACCGGCCCCTACAAGTTCGCCGACTTCAAGCCGGGCGACATTCTCACCACCACCCGCAACGAGGACTACCACGTCAAGAACCAGCCGCATTTCGATAGCTTCGAGATCAAGGGCGGCGGTGACGCGGTCTCGGCGGCGCGCGCCGTGCTGCAGACCGGCGAATACGACTATGCCTGGAACATGCAGGTCGAGGACGAGATCCTCAAGCGCATGGAGACCGGCGGTCGGGGCAAGATCAGCGCGGCGCCTGCGGGCGACATCGAGTTCATCATCCTGAACACGACCGATCCGTGGACCGACGTCGACGGCGAGCGCTCGAGCGTCAAGACCAAGCACCCGACGCTGACGGACCCGGCGGTGCGCCAGGCGTTCAACCTGCTCATCGACCGCGACTCGATCCAGAAGTTCATCTATGGCCGCGGCGGCACCGCGACCGCGAGCTTCGTCAACGAGCCGAAGCGGTTCAAGTCGACCAAGCTCAAATACGAGTTCAACATCGACAAGGCCAACAAGATCCTCGACGACGCCGGCTGGACGAAGGGCTCGAACGGCATTCGCGAGAAGGACGGCAAGAAGCTCAGCTACGTCTTCCAGACCTCGATCAACGCGCCGCGCCAGAAGACCCAGGCCATCATCAAGCAGGCCGCCCAGCGCGCCGGTATCGATCTCGAGCTGAAGGCGGTGACCGCCTCGGTGTTCTTCTCGTCGGATGTCGCCAACACCGACACCTACACCAAGCTCTACACCGATATCCAAATGTACACGACGACGCAGCCGCAGCCGGATCCGGAGCGCCTGCTGAACCAGTTCGTCTCCTGGGAAATCGCCAGCAAGGAGAACAAGTGGCTCGGCCGCAACATCTCGCGCTACTCGGACCCGGCTGCCGACGACCTACAGGGCCGCCCAGAAGGAGCTCGATCCGGCCAAGCGCGCCGCGCTGCTGATCAAGGTCAACGAGATCTTCTGCGAGGCCAACGTCATCCTGCCGCTGCTCTCGCGCACGAAGGTCGTCGCCGCGGCGAACAACCTCTCGCATGATCACAGCGGCTGGGACGTGGACACCTGGAACCTCTCGTCCTGGTATCGCGCCTGAGGCTGAGCGGCCCGCCTCGCGCATGATCGCGAGGCGGATCGTCCACTGAGAAGAGAAAGGCCCGGCGGAGGCGATCCGCCGGGTCTTTTTCATGGGTGATCAGAACCGGGGCGTCATAGCGGGGCAAGGCGGGGCGGCGGCCAGCTACTTCTTGTCCTCGGCCAAGGTGTCCGCGACGATGGCGTTGGCGTGACCATGGCCCAGGCCGTGCTCCGTCTTGAGCATCGCCACCAGCTCCATGTGCCTGGCGGGATAGCGCGCCCTGACGAGAGCTTTCCATTCGGCGATCGGGCGGCCGTATTTCTTCTCGATGGAGGGAAAATACGACGCCGGCCCCTTGATCGGCTGCTCGGCCATCTCGGACCTCCAGTGGGGTGAAAGCGGGATGTCGCCTCGGCGATCAGGCCGCAGACAGCCGCCTGATCGCGCCCTCGCGACCGCCGGCGAGGATGCGCTCGTCGACGTTCCTGACGTCGCGCAGGCCGCAGAGCGCCATCGTCACGTCGAGCTCCTTGCGGATGATGTCGAGCGTCAGCGTCACGCCTTTCTCGCCCATGGCGCCGAGACCGTAGAGGAAGGCGCGGCCGATGAAGGTGCCGTGCGCGCCGAGCGCCAGCGCCTTGATGATGTCCTGGCCCGAGCGGATGCCGCCGTCGAACAGCACCTCGATACGGTTGCCGACCTGATCGACGATCGCCGGCAGCGCCTCGATCGAGGAGAGGGCGCCGTCGAGCTGGCGGCCCCCATGGTTGGAGACGATCAGCGCATCGGCGCCCGACTGCGCCGCGATCTCGGCATCCTCAGGGTCGAGGATGCCCTTGAGGATCAGCTTGCCGCCCCACTGATCCTTGATCCACTTGACGTCGTCCCAGTTCAGCTTCGGGTCGAACTGCGAGGAGGTCCAGGAGGAGAGCGAGGAGACGTCGGCGACGCCGCTGACATGGCCGACGATGTTGCCGAACTGCCGGCGCGGCGTGTCCAGCATCTTCAGGCACCAGCGTGGCTTTGTCGCGAGATTGATCAGGTTGGCGAGTGTCGGTTTCGGCGGTGCGGAGAGGCCGTTGCGGATGTCCTTGTGGCGCTGGCCCAGAATCTGCAGGTCGACCGTCAGCATCAGCGCCGTCACTCCAGCAGCCTTGGCGCGCTGAATCAGACGGGCGATGAACTCGCGATCCTTCATCACGTAAAGCTGGAACCAGAAGGGCTGGCCGACATGGTTGGCGATGTCTTCCATCGAGCAGATGCTCATGGTCGACAGGGTGAAGGGAACGCCGGCCTTGTGGGCTGCACGAGCGGCGAGTATCTCGCCATCGGCATGCTGCATCCCCGTCATTCCGGTCGGGGCGATCGCGACGGGCATCGCAACCCGCTGGCCGACCATCGTCGATTCGAGCGTACGGTCGGTCATGTCGACCGCGATCCGCTGGCGCAATTTGATCTTGGCGAAGTCGGTTTCGTTGGCGCGGTAGGTGCCTTCGGTCCAGGCGCCGGAATCTGCGTAGTCGTAGAACATGCGCGGGACGCGGCGCTTGGCGAGAATACGCAGATCTTCGATGGTCAGGGGCTGGGCCATTGTATCGAGCCTCGTCGCAGGTGTTCAACCGGGCGGGTGACTCGCATGCCGCGTGCCGGCACGCAAGGTCACGCGGCGTCGCGGGCCGCTGCTCTTCAGGATACGCCTCTGTAGCGCCCCGGCTTGTGGTTCATGCCGAGCACCGCATTCAGCACGAGCGTGCCGAGCAGCGAGATTGCCAGCCTGTCGAGCGGCAGGACGAAGCAGGCGCCGGCGAAGATCGCCGCATCGATGGCGAGCTGGACCCAGCCCGCACGCCAGCCGCGCTTCTCCTGCAGATAGAGCGCGAGGATGTTGACGCCGCCGATCGCGGTGCGGTGGCGGGCCAGAACCAGGAGGCCGAGCCCCATCGCGCCGCCGCCGGCAAGTGCCGCATAGACCGGCTGAACCGTGCCGATGTCGAGCCAGAGCGGCGTCGCCTGGACCAGAAGCGAGACCAGGCCGACCGCGACGAAGGTTCGCAGCGTGAAGGCCAGCCCCATGCGCCGGAAGGCGAGCCAGTAGAAAGGCAGGTTGACGGCGAAGAAGAGCAGGCCGAACTCGAGCCCGGTGGCATATTGAAGCAGCAGCGCCAGCCCGGCCGCCCCGCCGGTCATGATCGTCGCCTCGGCGAAAAGCGCGATGCCGACGCTGACCATCAGCGTGCCGAGGAGGATTGCCAGCGCATCCTCGTAGAGCCGGTGCCGTTCCATCGGCGAGGCGAGTGGCGCGGTTGATTGCGACATGCGGGCGGGTCCGATTCAGGAGGCGTTCAGGCGGTGCCTGCGATGCAACCGGCGAGCCAGCCAAGGTTGAGCCCGCCGGATCATTCCTGTAGGGCGGCGCTCGACATCCGTCATCCGCCTTCACCTTTCCTCGTCGAAAGCTGTCCTCCATGATCCTGCGGCTCGCCGCCCCGCTCTTCGCCTGCTGCCTCGCCATTGCGGCCCTGTCCCCGTCGGCGCGAGCCGAGCAGGCGCCGGCCTCGGCCCAGCAGGCGGTCGGCTGGAAGACCGGCCGCGAGGCGACCGAGATCGAGCGCCGCATCGACGCGCTGCTCAAGCGCATGACGCTGGAGGAGAAGGTCGGCCAGCTGCATCTTTCGGGGCGCGGCGAAGGCTTCGACGTCAACCAGGTCAGGGCTGGCCGCATGGGCGGCGTGATGAACTTCGTCGTCCCGGCCGAGGTTCTCGAGGTCCAGAAGGCCGTCCGCGAGAGCCGGCTGAAGATCCCGCTGATCATCGGGCTAGACGCCGTCCATGGCTTCTCGACCTATTTCCCGCTGCCGCTCGGCCAGGCCTCGAGCTGGAATCCGGCGCTGATCGAGCAGGCGGCCTACTGGACCGGGCGCGAGGCGGCGGCGGCCGGCATCAACTGGACCTTTGCGCCGATGGTCGACATCTCGCGCGACCCGCGCTGGGGCCGGGTGCTGGAAGGCGCGGGCGAGGATGCCTTCCTCGGCTCGGTGGTCGCGGCGGCCCGCACGGGCGGCTATCAGCGCGGCGGGGTCGCAGCCTCGGTCAAGCACTTCGTCGGCTATGGCGCGGCCGAAGCCGGCCGCGACTACAACTCGACCTGGATTCCGACGAGCCAGCTCTTCGACCTGTTCCTGCCGCCGTTCAAGGCGTCGTTCGATGCGGGGTCTATGACCGCAATGGCCGCCTTCAATGCGCTGAACGGCGTGCCGACGACTGCGCATCGCGGCATGCTGACGGACCTGTTGCGCGGCAAATGGGGGTTCAAGGGCTTCGTCACCTCCGATTTCGGCTCGATCACGGAGCTGCGCCTGCACGGCATCGCCAAGGACGACGCGGAAGCCGCGCGCAAGGCGCTGCTCGCCGGCATCGACATGGACATGATGGGCGACGTCTACCACAAGCATCTCGCCGGCGAGGTCAAGGCCGGCCACGTGCCGGTGAAGGCGCTCGACGAGGCCGTACGGCGCGTGCTGCGGGTGAAGTTTCATCTCGGCCTGTTCGACAAGCCCGACGTCGACCCCGCCGCTGCGCCCAAGCTGATGCAGACCGAAGAGGCCCGCAAGGTCGCGCTTCAGGCGGCGCAGGAAGGCGCGATCCTGCTCAAGAACGCCAACGAGACTTTGCCGATCCGCGACACGGTGAAGTCGGTCGCCGTGATCGGCGCCATGGCGGTGCCGGAGGACGAGCGCGTCTGGACCGATCCCGCGGGGCTCGGCCGGCGCGTCATCACCCCCTTGCCGGACGCGCTGCGCGAGCGGCTGCCCAAGGATGTCGCCGTCACCTACGAGCCGGCCTTCAAGAAGAATTGCGGCCTTGAATTCGCCGACAAGGAGGCCGCAATCCGCGCGGCGGCGGCGAGCGATCTGGTCGTGGCCATGCTGGGCGAGGATTGCGAGTTCATGGGCGAGGGCGCCTCGCGCACCAGGCTCGACCTGCCGGGCGTGCAGCAGGAATTGCTGGAGGCGCTCGTCGCGACGGGCAAGCCGGTGGTGCTGGTGCTGGCGACGGGGCGCCCCCTCGTGCTCAGCTGGGCCGACGCCCATGTCGCGGCGATCCTGCAGACCTTCCATGGCGGCACCGAGGGGCGCACGGCGATCGCCGACATCCTGACCGGCAAGGTCAATCCGTCGGGCCGGGTGCCGATGAGCTTCCCGCGCTCGGTCGGCCAGATCCCGGTCTATTACGACCACCTCCCGACGGGGCGGCCGCAGAAGATCCGCCAGCGCTACGAGTCGATCTTCATGGACGAGGCCAACGAGCCGCTCTACGCCTTCGGCCACGGTCTTTCCTATACCAGCTTCACCTATACCAATGCGCAGGTCTCCAAGCCGAAAGTGCCGCTTGACGGCGTGGTCGAGGTTTCCGTGGACGTGACCAATGCCGGCTCCCGTGACGGGCAGGAGGTGGTGCAGCTCTATATCCGCCAGCCGGTCGCCAGCCGCTCACGCCCGATGAGGGAACTCAAGGGCTTCGACAAGGTTTCGCTGCGTGCCGGCGAGACTCGCGCCGTGCGCTTCCGGCTGGAGGCGTCGCGGCTTGGCGCACATGATGAAGAGGGCCGCTATATCGTCGATCCCGGCGAAGTCGAGATATATCTCGGGGGGTCTTCACAGTCGTCGGTTTCGGCGAAACTGCTGCTGGTCAAGTCTTGATCATAAGGCTAGGTCGCCTACTCCTCCTTTGGCCTCGACAAGCTAAAAAATTCTGTCAATCCTTCGAAGGCGCGACCGACTGTCGCTTGTAAACAGGCGGTCGCGAAGATGCGTTGACTTCTAAAGGATGCGGCGATGGCGACCGGCACCGTCAAGTGGTTCAATACCGAGAAGGGCTTTGGTTTCATTCAGCCCGCCGACGGCGGCAAGGATGTGTTCGTCCACATCACTGCCGTAAAGGAAGCGGGTCTGATGACGCTGACAGAAGGCCAGCAGATCTCGTTCGAGCTCAAGACCGAGCGCGGCAAGACTGCGGCGGGCTCGCTCCAGGTGATGTGAGCTCGGCTACTTCATAACCGTCGCGGTGTGCCTGCCCCGGCCGCCGCGACAGCGGGCGCGCTCAGGCGCTGCCCGCTGAATGGGATTTGTCGCGCCCAGCGGCCTCTTTGGAGCTGCTGCGGCGGGTCGATCGTTGCTGATGCCGCCGCTCGGCCACATCGGCGGCACGGTGTGCTTTGGGTGTACTTTGGCTGAACCGTGGGCATGGCGTGTTTTCCTGGAAACGCGTCGTCATCCGAAGCGGTCTCTCAGCGTTCTCCGATGGATCGCGGATCAGCGCTGCTCCGCAGCTTGTCCGGGATGACGCCGTGTTTCCGTCGCTATGGCTCTATCGCGCATAGCGCCTGGCATCGGCGAAGTGCTTGGCGCCGGCGACGCAGCTCGCGACGGCCGCCGAGACGGCCAGCATCTGCCAGCTCACCGTCTCGCCGAGCAGGAGCGCCGCCAGGCCGAGTCCGAAGAAGGGCTGCAGCAGCTGCAACTGCCCGACGGCTGCGATGCCGCCCTGGGCCAGCCCGCGATACCAGAAGACGAAGCCGATCAGCATGCTGAACAGCGAGACATAGGCGAGGCCGAGCCAGGCCGGCCGGCTCGTCTCGGCGAAGGAGGCCGGCATCGTCGCCAAGGCGAGGCCGGCTGTGACCGGCAGCGACAGCAGCAGCGCCCAGCAGATCACCTGCCAGCCGCCGAGCCGGCGCGACAGCGCGGCGCCTTCGGCATAGCCGAGCCCGCAGGCGACGATGGCCGCGAGCATCAGCAGGTCGCCGGTCGGGGAGGCCGCGAAGCCTTGCGAGGTGGCAAAGCCCGCGACCAGCGCGCTGCCGATGCAGGAGAAGATCCAGAAGGCCGGCCGTGGCCGCTCGCCGCCGCGCAGGACGCCGAAGCTCGCAGTCGCTAGTGGCAGCAGGCCGACGAAGACGATCGAATGCGCGGTCGTGACATGCTGCAGGGCCAGCGCCGTCAGCAGCGGGAAGCCAATGACGACGCAGAGCGCGACAACCACGAGCGGGAGAATATCGCGCCGTTCCGGGCGCTTCTCGTGGAAAGCGACCAGCAGCGCCAGCGCGACGATGCCGGCGATCGCGGCGCGCGCCAGTGTCAGGAAAAGCGGGTCGAAATCGGCGACCGCCACCCGGGTTGCGGGAAGCGAGCCGGCGAAGATCAGCACGCCGAGGAAGCCGTTGAGCCAGCCGCTCGCCATCGCGTCCACCATTCCGGAACAGATCGTGCCTGCATCGCGCCGCGTCGGCGACTTTGCCAGAGACAGTTCAGGACAGTTGATGCAAACTGTCCTGCTCTCGGAGGCAGTACGGATGTTGCGAGGCGACGGATCTGAACGGCTGGGTGGCACGCGCGTCGATCGCGTCATGGCCGCGATCCGGGCCCGCATCGCTGGGCGCACGCTGGCTTCCGGCGCCAAGCTGCCTTCGATCCGCAGCTTTGCCGAGACGATGGCGGTGTCGAAATCCACCGTGGTGGAAGCCTATGACCGTCTCGCTGCGGAGGGCGTGATCCTGGCGCGACGGGGTTCCGGCTTCTACGTCGCTGGCCATGCGCCGCCGTTCTCGCTGGCCGATCTCGGGCCGAAGCTCGAGCGTGCGGTCGATCCGTTCTGGGTCTCGCGCCAGTCGCTCGATGCCGGCGAGGGCGTGCTCAAGCCGGGTTGCGGCTGGCTGCCGCCGGAATGGCTGCCGCAGGACAGCCTGAGGCGGGCGCTGCGGACGCTCGCGCGTGCGCCGGCGGAGACGCTGGGTGACTACGGCACGCCGCTCGGCCTGCTGCCGCTGCGCCAGGTTCTCGGCCGCCGCCTGGCGGTGCATGGCATCGAGGCGGGGCCGGACCGGATCATGCTGGCGGAGTCCGGCACGCAGGCGCTGGATCTCGTCTGCCGCTTCCTGGTCGAGCCGGGCGACACCGTGCTCGTCGACGATCCCTGCTATTTCAACTTCCACGCCCTGCTCAGGGCGCATCGGGTGCGCATTGTCGGGGTGCCCTACACGCCTCAGGGGCCGGATACGGGCGTGTTCGAGCAGGTACTGGCCGAGCAGCGCCCGCGGCTCTACGTCACGAATTCCGCCCTCCACAACCCGACGGGCGCGACGCTCTCGCCGGTCGTCGCCCATCGCGTGCTGAAGCTCGCAGAACAATACGGGCTGACCATCGTCGAGGACGACATCTTCGCGGATTTCGAGCCGGAGCCGGCGCCACGCCTCGCCGCCTTCGACGGGCTTGAGCGGGTGGTCCAGATCGGCAGCTTCTCGAAATCCCTCTCGGCCTCCGTTCGCTGCGGCTACATCGTGGCGCAGCCGGACTGGATCGAGGCGCTGATCGACCAGAAGATCGCCGCATCCTTCGGGACCGGGCGGCTCGCGGCCGAACTCGTCCTGACCTGTCTCAGGGATGGCAGTTATCGCAAATACATGGACGGTCTGCGCGCTAGGCTCGCAGCCGCCATGGGCGAGACCGCGTCGCGGCTGAAGGCGCTCGGCATCATGCCCTGGATAGAGCCGCGCGCCGGCATGTTCCTGTGGTGCGCCCTGCCGGAGGGGATGGATTCCGCCCCCATCGCCCGGCAATTGCTGGCGGAAGGCATCGTGCTGGCGCCGGGCAACGTCTACAGCCTGTCGCAGAGCGCGAGCCGGTTCCTCCGCTTCAACGTGGCGCAGTCGGGCGACCCTCGGCTGTTCCGGGCTCTGGCGCGCGCCATGGAGGCAGCCCCGTCGCGTGGCGGCGGAGTGGAGAGTGGTCCCTAACGGCGTTTTCGAGCGCGTCGAAGCGGGAGCCGATACGGTCCACCAGCCGAGATAGAGCTTGCGTCGCATCCGTGTCTGACATAAAGATATCTTTATATCTTTTTTCCTGACGAATGGAGTTCGGGCACTTGCGCCAGCCGACCACGCTCTCCTCGGATGTTCTGCTTGCCGGCCTGCGGGCCGCGGGCGAGGAGACGCGGCTGCGCATCCTGGCGCTGCTGTCCGAAGGCGAATTGTCGGTGTCGGACCTGACCGACATCCTCGGTCAGTCCCAGCCGCGCATCTCCCGCCATCTCAAGCTTCTGGCCGAGGCCGGGCTGGTGCGGCGCTCGCGCGAGGGCGCCTGGGCCTTCTTCCGCCTCGACGAGACCGGGCCGGGCGGCGCCTTCGCCGCCTCGCTGGCCGCCTGGCTCGACCGTTCCGACCCGGTGCTCGCAGCCGATCGCGAGCGGCTCGCGGCGGTGCGCGGGGCGCGGGCCGAGGTGGCGCAGAGCTATTTCGCCAGCGTCGCGCGCGATTGGGATCGGCTGCGCTCGCTGCATGTGCCGGACGAGGCGGTGGAAGCGGCCGTGGAAGCCGCCGTCGGCAACGGCACACCGGGCGGCCTGCTCGATCTCGGCACCGGGACCGGGCGGATGCTGGAGCGCATCGCGCCGAAATTCGGTCGCGCCATCGGCGTCGACGCCAACCACGCCATGCTGGCCGTGGCGCGCGCGAATCTGGAGAAGGCGGGGCTTTCCCGCGTCGAGCTGCGCCAGGGCGACATCTACGCGCTGCCCTTCCCGCGCGGCGCCTTCGACGTCGTCATCATCCATCAGGTGCTGCATTTCCTCGACGATCCGGGGCGGGCGGTGCGGGAGGCGGCTGCGATGCTGGCTCCGGGCGGGCGGCTGATCGTGGTCGATTTCGCGCCGCATGAAATGGAATTCCTGCGCACCGAGCATGCCCATCGCCGGCTCGGCTTCTCGCGGGCGCAGATCGCCGGCTGGTTCGCCGAGGTCGGTCTTGCCTGCGACCTGTCCGAGGAAATCACGCTTGCCGGCGGCCGTTCCGGACAGCTTCCGGTCATGCTGTGGCGGGGCGCGGACCGACGCGTCCAGTCCGACCCGCCCGTGCGGCAGACTAATCTAGAGGTAGCCTGATGAACGCGTTTCGCCCCAGCCGGCACGGCTCCTGCCGCCCGAAAGTGTCCTTCGAGTTCTTCCCGCCCAAGACGGAGGAGATGGAGGTCGCGCTCTGGGAGAGCGTGCGCCGGCTCGAGCCGCTCGGCCCCTCCTTCGTTTCGGTGACCTATGGCGCCGGTGGGTCGACGCGCGAGCGCACTCACGCCACCGTCAAGCGCATGGTCGAGGAGACCGGCCTGAAGCCGGCCGCGCATCTGACCTGCGTCTCCGCCTCCTGCGCCGAGGTGGACGAGGTCATCCGCGCCTATTGGGAGGCGGGGGTGCGCCATGTCGTGGCGCTGCGCGGCGATCCTGCGGGCGGTCTCGGCACTGCCTACGAGCCGCATCCGCAGGGCTATCACCAGACCTCTGACCTCGTCGCCGGCCTCAAGCGCATCGGCGATTTCGAGGTCACGGTTTCGGCCTATCCGGAGAAGCATCCGGAGGCCGCCTCGCTCGACGCCGACATCGACGCGCTGAAGAAGAAGGTCGATGCCGGCGCGACCCGCGCGATCACCCAGTTCTTCTTCGATAACGACGTCTATTTCCGCTATCTCGACCGCGTCCGGGCAAAGGGCATCAATATTCCGATCCTGCCGGGTATCGTGCCGGTGCAGAACTTCAGGCAGACCGCGAATTTTGCCCGCAAGACCGGGGCGAGCGTGCCGCAATGGCTGGCAGACCGCTTCGAGGGTCTGGAGGACGATGCCGCGACGCGGCGGCTGGTGGCTGCCGCCGTCTGTGCCGAGCAGGCTCTCGACCTGATCGACCGCGGCGCGACCGATCTGCATTTCTATACGATGAACAAGGCCGATCTGGTCTATGCGATCTGCCATCTGGTCGGGGTCAAGCCTGAAGCAGCGGCGGCGCAGGCGGCTGCGGCGGAGTGAATTCGTCATTGCGAGCGAAAGCGAAGCAATCCAGGAAGACGTAGCGTTCCGCGGCCCTGGATTGCTTCGTCGCTTCGCTCCTCGCAATGACGGCAATGACTGAGCATCAAATTGGTGAAAGCGTGACGATGTCCGATTTCCAGCCCACTCCCGTCGACGGCGCCGAGATCGAGCGTGCGCTGCGCCAGTCCGCCTCCGAGCGCATCCTCGTGCTCGACGGCGCGATGGGCACGCAGATCCAGGACCAGAAGTTCTCGGAGGCCGATTTCCGGGCCGAGCGCTTCAAGGGCTGGAACCACGACCTCAAGGGCAACAACGACCTGCTGGTGCTGACCCAGCCCGAGGCGATCCGCGACATCCATCTGGCCTATTTCCGGGCCGGTGCCGACATCGTCGAGACCAACACCTTCTCCTCGACCCAGATCGCCCAGGCCGATTACGGCATGGAGGCGCTGGCCTATGAGCTGAACGTGGAAGCTTCGCGCGTCGCCCGCGAGGCCGCCGCGATGGCGCAGAAGGAGGACGGCCGCCGCCGCTATGTCGCCGGCGCGATCGGCCCGACCAACCGCACGCTGTCGATCTCGCCCGACGTCAACAATCCGGGCTTCCGGGCGGTGACCTTCGATCAGGTGCGCGAATCCTATGCCGAGCAGGTGAGGGGCCTGATCGACGGCGGCTCCGAGATCATCCTGGTCGAGACGATCTTCGACACGCTGAACGCCAAGGCGGCGATCGTCGCGATCGAGAACGTCTATCGCGAGCGCGGCATCCGCCTGCCGGTGATGATCTCCGGCACGATCACCGACCTCTCGGGCCGCACCCTGTCCGGGCAGACCACGGAAGCGTTCTGGAACGCGATCCGCCATGCCGCGCCGCTGACCATCGGCCTGAACTGCGCGCTCGGTGCGCGCGAGATGCGCGCCCATATCAAGGATCTCTCGCGCGTCGCCGACACGCTGATCTGCGCCTACCCCAATGCCGGCCTGCCGAACGAGTTCGGCCTCTATGACGAGAGCCCCGAGGCGACGGCGGCGATGCTGGCCGAGTTCGCCGATGCCGGGCTCGTCAATGTCGTCGGCGGCTGCTGCGGCACGACGCCCGGGCATATCGCGGCGATCGCGCAGGCGGTGGCCGGCAAGGCGCCGCGGCAGGCTCCCGAGGTGAAGCCCTATCTGCGGCTGGCGGGGCTGGAACCCTTCACGCTCGACGAGACCATTCCCTTCGTGAATGTCGGCGAGCGCACGAACGTCACCGGCTCGGCCAAGTTCCGCAAGCTTATCACCAATGGGGACTATGCCGCCGCGCTCGACGTTGCGCGCGACCAGGTCGCCAACGGCGCGCAGGTCATCGACATCAATATGGATGAGGGCCTGCTCGATTCCGAGAAGGCGATGACCGAGTTCTGCAACCTGATCGCCTCGGAACCGGACATCTCCCGCGTGCCGATCATGGTCGACTCGTCGAAGTTCCATGTCATCGAGGCCGGGCTGAAGACGATCCAGGGCAAGCCGATCGTCAACTCGATCTCGATGAAGGAGGGCGAGGAGGCCTTCCTGGAGCATGCCCGGATCTGCCGGAACTACGGCGCGGCGGTCGTCGTCATGGCCTTCGACGAGAAGGGCCAGGCCGACACCTATGAGCGCAAGATCGAGATCTGCTCGCGGGCCTACAAGCTCCTGACCGAGGAGATCGGCTTCCCGCCCGAGGACATCATCTTCGACCCGAACGTCTTTGCGGTGGCGACCGGCATCGAGGAACACGACAACTACGGCAACGACTTCATCGAGGCGACGAAGACGATCCGCGAGACGCTGCCGCACGCCCATATCTCGGGTGGAGTCTCGAACCTGTCCTTCTCGTTCCGCGGCAACGAGAAGGTCCGCGAAGCCATGCACTCGGTCTTCCTGTACCACGCCATCAAGGTCGGCATGGACATGGGCATCGTCAATGCGGGCCAGCTCGGCTCCTATGACGATCTCGACCCTGAGCTGCGCGAGCTCTGCGAGGACGTCGTCCTCAACCGCCGCAAGGACTCGACCGAGCGCCTGCTCGACGCTGCGCCGCGCTTCAAGGGCGACGGCTCCGTGGCGGTCTCGGGCAAGGACATGGCCTGGCGCGAGCTGCCGGTCGAGAAGCGGTTGGAGCATGCGCTGGTCAACGGCATCACCGCATTCATCGACGCCGACACCGAGGAAGCCCGCCAGAACGCCGCTAAGCCGCTGCATGTCATCGAGGGGCCGCTGATGGCCGGGATGAACGTGGTCGGGGACCTGTTCGGGGCCGGCAAGATGTTCCTGCCGCAGGTGGTGAAATCCGCCCGCGTGATGAAGCAGGCCGTCGCCTATCTGATGCCGTATATGGAGGAGGAGAAGCGCCTGAACGGCGGCTCCGAGCGCTCGGCTGCCGGCAAGGTGCTGATGGCGACGGTCAAGGGTGATGTCCACGACATCGGCAAGAACATCGTCGGCGTCGTGCTCCAGTGCAACAATTACGAGGTCATCGATCTCGGCGTGATGGTGCCGACGCAGAAGATCCTCGACGTCGCCCGCAAGGAGAATGTCGACATCATCGGCCTGTCCGGACTGATCACGCCTTCGCTCGACGAGATGGTGACGGTCGCGACCGAGATGGAGCGCGAGGGCTTCGACATTCCGCTCCTGATCGGCGGGGCGACGACGAGCCGCGTCCACACCGCGGTGAAGATCCACCCGGCCTATGAACGTGGGCAGACGGTGCATGTGAACGACGCCTCGCGCGCCGTCGGCGTGGTCTCCAGCCTGCTCTCCAGCGAGCAGAAGGGGCCCTATGTCGAGGGCGTCAGGGGCGAGTACGCCAAGGTCGCGGCAGCCCATCGCCGCTCCGAGGCCGACAAGCAGCGCCTGTCGATCGAGAAGGCGCGCACCAACGCCTTCAAGCCGGACTGGGCCGGATACAAGCCGCCGAAGCCGAGCTTCCTCGGCACCCGCACCTTCCGCACCTACGACATCGCCGATCTGGTGCCGGTGATCGACTGGACGCCGTTCTTCCAGACCTGGGAGATGAAGGGCCGCTTCCCGCAGATCCTCGAGGACGAGAAGCAGGGCGAGGCGGCGCGCGCGCTCTGGGACGATGCGCAGGCGATGCTGAAGCGCATCGTCGAGGAGCGCTGGTTCAACCCGAAGGCTGTGATCGGCTTCTGGCCGGCGAATGCCGTCGGCGACGACATCCGCCTCTATACCGGCGAGAGCCGGTCCGAGACGCTTGCGACCTTCCACGGCCTGCGCCAGCAGCTCTCCAAGCGCGACGGCAAGCCGAACATGTGCATCTCCGACTTCGTCGCGCCGGAAGGCATCGAGCGGCCCGATTATGTCGGCGCCTTCGTGGTCACGGCCGGGGCGGAGGAGGAGCGCATCTCCGAGAAGTTCGCCCGCGACAACGACGACTACCGCTCGATCATGGTCAAGGCGCTGGCCGACCGTTTCGCCGAGGCGATGGCCGAACGCATGCACCAGCTTGTCCGCAAGGAGTACTGGGGCTACGCGGCGGACGAGGCCTTCTCGAACGACGAGCTGATCCGCGAGGAGTATCAGGGCATCCGCCCTGCGCCGGGCTATCCGGCCCAACCCGACCACACCGAGAAGGAAACGCTGTTCCGCCTGCTGGAGGCCGAGCGCCGCGTCGGCGTGAAGGTCACGGAAAGCTATGCGATGTGGCCGGGCTCGTCGGTCTCGGGAATCTATCTCTCGCATCCGGACGCCTATTACTTCGGCGTCGCCAAGGTCGAGCGCGATCAGGTCGAGGACTATGCCCAGCGCAAGGGCATGAGCATCGAGGAGGTCGAGCGCTGGCTGGCACCGATCCTCAACTACGACACCGCTGCCTATCGGCTGCAGGCGGCGGAGTAACAACCGTCATTGCGAGCGCAAGCGAAGCAATCCAGGGGCGGCAGAGCGCCAAATCCCCCTGGATTGCTTCGTCGCTGCGCTCCTCGCAAATGACGGAGAGGTTCCGTTTCGGCGCCGCAGGCGCTATGGCCATCTCCTGATTGCGAAGGAGTGGCCATGGCCGACGACGATTACGTCTATGACGAGGCCACGGGCGAGTGGCGCCCGGCTTCGGAGGTTGCGGCTGCGGCCGCCGCTGCGGCGCGCGTCGAGGTGCGGGACGCCGCCGGCAATATCCTCGCCGACGGCGATTCCGTCGTCCTGGTCAAGGACCTCAAGGTCAAGGGCGCGGGCCAGACCCTCAAGCAGGGCACGGTGATCCGCTTGATCCGGCTGACCGAGGACCCCGAGGAGATCGATTGCCGTCACGACACGATCCGCGGCCTGGTGCTGCGGACCGAATTCGTGCGCAAGCGCTGAGGCCGGCCGGAATGACGACGATCCGTGCCGCGACGCCCGCCGATCAGCCGCGCATCGACGCGATCCGGATGGGCGTGCGCGAGAACGTCCTCAGCGATCCCGCGAAGGTCACGCCTGAGGAGGTCTGCTGGTATCGCGAGCACGCGATCTTCCTGGTGGCCGAGGAGGCTGGCGAGGTTGTCGCCTTCGCCTGCGCCAACCACCAGACCGGCTTCATCTGGGCGCTGTTCGTCGATCCGAGCCATGAAGGGCGGGGCCATGGCCGGGCGCTGCTGGACGAGGCGCTGGCCCGCCTGAAGGGCGCGGGCCATGCCCAGGCCTGGCTGACGACGGGAGCAGGGACGCGGGCCGAGCGCTTCTACCGCCGGCATGGCTGGCACGACATGGGGCGCAGCCTCGACGGGCAGCTCGCCTTCATCAAGACGCTCGGCTGAAGCGGCGGAGGGCCGCGCCGACCGCCTGGATCCGGCTGATTCCTGACGATATACCGGTCCTTCCGGGCGGGCTGCAGGCCTGAGCCCGGAACCGATGCGCTTGATCGCTTGGCTCATGGACAGGGCACGCTCTTCGCGGAAGCGGCATCGGTTCTGGGTTCCGGGCTCTTCGCTGACGCGAAGCCCCGGAAAGACGACCCGGTCTCGTGCAAAATCAGCGCGCTCTAATGAACGACGGGGACCCGCGTGGCGATCATTCCGTCGAATACCCGGAGCCGATTGTAGCCGGCGGCCCTCGCGACGTAGAGAGCTGCATCCGCCTCGGCGAAGAGCTTCTTCGGATCGTGACGATGGCTCGGCTTCATCATGGTGGCCCCGATGGAGACGCCGATACCGATGGCCGGCCCCCGTTGCGGCACCGGCCGGGCCAGCAGGCTATGGGCGGCCTGAAGCGTCGCGGCAAGCGAACCGGCACCGGCGGGCGCCTGCAGCAGCAAGGCGAATTCGCTGCCCCCGATGCGTGAGACGAGGACGGCGTCCGGGAAGAGCCGGCCGAGGCGCTCGCCGATGCAGCGCAGGCAGGCCTGCGCGCCGGCGAAATCGTGCTGGTCGCGAATGGCCTCGAAATCATCGATGGAGATCACCGCCAGGGCGAAACCGTGGGAACTGCCCGCATGGCGGCTGAGTTCGCGCAGCGCGTCCTCGAAGGCGCGCCGGTTGGCGAGCCCGGTCAGCGGATCGTTGCCGACCAGCGTGACCAGCCCGTCCCACATCGCCTTCTCGGCGGTGACGTCCTGCTTGGTGCCGAAAATGTGGATCGGTCGTCCGTGCTCGTAGCCGACGCCGACGCGCAGGCGCATCCAGCGGCTCTGGCCGTTCGAGCGGATCTGGCAGTCGAGAGCGAAGCCCTTGCCGGTGCGGATGGCCTCGGCACGGTGCCGTTCCATCTCGCCGCGGCTCTGGCTCTGGTAATGGTCCAGCGTCGCCGCGCGCTGCAGCCCCGACCCGCGCCGCAGGCCGAAGAGGTCATAGACGCCCTCGCTCCAGGTCAAGACCTGACTGGAGAGGTCGCAGGCCCATGTGCCGCCGAGGCCGGCCAAGGCCCGATCGTAGAGGCGGCTCGCTGCGAGCGCTGCACTTGGATTGCCATTCAAAGGATGCCCTCGGCACGACCGAATCGCCACTACGGCTCGACGCTATGCAGGAGTGATTAAGCGTCCCTTTTCGCGACGCACAAGTTCGATGGTCATTCCCGCCGCAACGCTTCGATCGGATCGAGCCGCGCGGCCTGTCGGGCGGGGTAAAAGCCGAAGAAGACGCCGATCAGTCCGGAGACGCCGACCGCGATCAGGATCGTCTCGATCGAGACGACGGAGGGCCAGCCGGCGATGCGCGCGATCGTCAGCGCCGAGCCGATGCCGAGCGCGACGCCGACCGCGCCGCCGATTGTCGCCAGCGTCGTCGCCTCGATCAGGAACTGCGCCAGCACGTCGCGCTGGCGCGCCCCGACCGCGAGCCGCAGGCCGATCTCGCGGGTGCGCTCGGTGACCGAGACCAGCATGATGTTCATGATGCCGATGCCGCCGACGAGCAGGGACACGCCGGCGACAGCGGCCAGCAGCCAGGAGAGGGTGGTTGCGGCCTGCGTCGCGGTGTTGGCGATCTCGGTCAGGTTGCGGACGATGAAGTCGTCGTCCTGGTCGGCCATCAGCCGGTGGCGCTGGCGCAGCAGGGCGCTGGTCTGCTCGATGCCCGGCGCGATCGCGGCCTCGCTGGCGAACTTGACCATGATCGTCTGCACCGAGCGGTCGCGGGCATAGTTGCGGCCGACGATGCGGCGCCGGCCGGTGTCGAGCGGCACGAAGATGGCATCGTCCTGGTCCTGCCCGAGCGCCGACTGGCCCTTCGGCGCCATCACGCCGATGACCTTGAAGGGCACGTTGCGGATGCGGAAGGGCTGCTCCAGCGGGTTCTGCTCGCCGAAGAGGTTGCGCGCCACGGTCTGCCCGATGATCGCGACGGCCTCGCCGCGGCGCAGTTCCTCGGGCTCGAACAGCCGGCCTTCGGCCACGTCCCATTCACGGGCGGTGAAGAAGTCGAGCTCGGTCGCGGTGATCTGCGTCGACCAGTTGGTGCCGCCATAGACGGTCTGGGCGCGGGTGACGATGACGGGCGCGGCGGCGGCCACGTCGTCGACCTCCTTCGCGATCGCGACCGCATCCTCGTCGGTCAGGGTCGAGGAGGCGCCGGCACCGAGCCTGACGCCGCCCTGCGTGACGTTGCCGGACTGGATGATGGCAAGGTTGGCGCCAAGCGACTTGATCTGCGAGGTCACCCGTTCGCGCGCGCCGGAGCCGATCGCGACCATGGCGATGACGGCGGCGACGCCGATGATGATGCCGAGCATGGTCAGGGCCGAGCGCAGGGCATTGGCGCCGATGGCCGACAGCGCGGAGCGGATCGCCTCGACGATGCTCATGCGGCGGCCTCCGGTTGCAAGATCTCGGCGTCAGGCAAGATGCCGGCATCGAGCGCCGCCAGCGCGGCGCGGGCATCGGCCGGCTCTTGGCGCTGGTCACTGAGCAGATGTCCGTCGCGGAAGCGGATGACGCGGCGCGCATGCCGCGCCACCTCGGCGTCATGGGTGACGAGCACGACGGTGACGCCCTCACGGTTGAGGTCCTGGAAGAGGGCGAGGATTTCCAGTGCGGTGCGGCTGTCGAGTGCACCCGTCGGCTCGTCGGCGAGCAGCAGGCGCGGTTCGTTGACGAGCGCGCGGGCGATGGCGACGCGCTGCTGCTGGCCGCCGGACAGCTGCATCGGGCGATGATGGGCGCGCTCGGCGAGGCCGACGCGGCCGAGCGCCGCCAGCGCCCGTTCGCGGCGGACCTTACGGTCGGCGCCGGCATAGAGCATCGGCAGCTCGACATTGGCGCAGGCATCGACCCGCGGCAGCAGGTTGAACTGCTGGAAGACGAAGCCGAGCTTGCGGTTGCGCAGTTCCGCCAGCCCGTCGCCGCTCAGGCTTTCGACCGCGACGCCGTCCAGCCGGTAATGCCCGCCCGTCGGCCGGTCGAGGCAGCCGATCAGGTTCATGAAGGTCGACTTGCCGGAGCCGGACGGCCCCATCACCGCGACGAGATCGCCGGCCTCGATGGCGAGTGACACCCGGTCGAGCGCCGTGACGCGGCCGGAATCGAGGTCGTAGACGCGGGAGAGCTCGCGGGCTTCGATCAGGGGCATGGCGACTTGCCCTCCGCTGTCATTCCGGGGCGCCGCGCAGCGGCGAACCCGGAACCTACGACCGGGCGAGCATGAGCGACCGAGCGTGGCTTTGGGCTCACCCCGTCATGGGTTCCGGGTTCGGCCCGTTGGGCCGCCCCGGAATGACAGGAGAGGGCTGGTATGGCCGACATCGCGTTCAGAACAGCCGCGGGCCGCGGACCGGCGGTCCACCGGTCGTGGCGGGAGCGGTGGTCGGCCGCGGGCCGCCGCCGACCACCAACGCCTGGCCTTCCTTAACCTCGCCAGAGACGAGCTCGGTATAGGCGCCGTCCGTCGAGCCGAGCATCACCGGCACGGCCTGAGGCTGGCCATCCTCGCCGATCACGTAGACGCGCCCCGGCGTGCCCTGTTGCCGCGACGCGCCACGGCCTTCCTGCATCATCGCCTCGAATTTCGCCCGGCGCTCGGGATCGAGCACGCCGGCGATCTTCGCGAGCATCTCGGTGCGGGCGCTGCGGAAGGCGGCGCGGCGTTCCTCCTCGGACAGGCCGGCCATGGCCTCGCGGGCGCCGGCGCGGCGCTCCTCCAGCAACGTCGCGATCGCCTGCTTCTGCTCCGGCGTCGGCTGCAGCTCTGTCTCGATGCGCTCGCGGAAGGCTGCGCCTGCCGCGCCGCCGCGGCCGCCCTGGCGCGCCATCGGCGTTTGGGGGGCGGTTGCGGCCGGCGCGTTCGCGGCAGCGCCGGGCGGGCGGAAACGCAGCGCCGCATTGGCGATGCGCAGCACGTCGCGGCGGTCCTCGGTCACCACCTGGAGATTGGCGGTCATGCCGGGCAGCAGCGCCATGTCGGCGTTCTCGACGCGGATGACGCCGGTATAGGTGACGACGTTCTGGATCGTCTGCGCGCCGAGGCGCACCATCTCGACGCGGCCCTCGAAGCTGCGGTTCGGATAGGCGTTGACGGTGAAGGAAACCGGCTGCCCGGTCTTGAGCCGGCCGACATCAGCCTCGTCGACATTCGCATAGATGTCGATGATGCGCAGGTCCTGCGCGATCTGGAACAGCGTCGGCGTCGACAGCGAGGCCGCGACCGTCTGGCCGAGATCGACCTGGCGCTGGACCACGACGCCGTCCACCGGCGAGCGGATATCGGTGCGCTCGAGGTCGATCAGGATATCCCTGAGCTTGGCGTCGCGCTGCGAGATCGCGGCCTTGCCCGACTTCACCTGTCCTTCGGCGAGCAGGATGTCGGCGTCGAGCCCGGAGAGCTCGGCCTTGGCCGAGGCGATCTGCGCTTCATTTGAGGCGAGACTCGCGGTCTGGATCTCGACTTGGGTGCGGGCGGTGTCGAGATTCTGCTGCGAGCCGGTGTTGCGGTTGAAGAGCTCGTTCTGCCGGTCGAAGGTGCGCCTGGCGTCGGCGAGCTGGGCGTTCGTCCGCTCGCGCTGGGCGGCGATGTCCTTGATGGTCGATTCCGCCTTGGTGCGGGCGACGCGGGCGCGATCGAGCTGCGCCTGCTTGACTAGGAGGTCGGCCCGGGCCTGCTGAAGATCAGCCTGCGCGGCGTCGCGCCGCGTCCTGATCTGGTCGCTGTTGAGGCGGGCGACGACCTGCCCGGCCTTCACCTGCGAGTTGTAGTCGGCGAGGATCTCGACGATCTGGCCGGAAAGCTGCGAGCCGACCAGAACGGTCGTCACCGGCGTCAGCGTGCCTGTGGCGCGAACGGCGGCGGTGATCTGACCGCGGTCGACGCTCGCCATGCGATAGGCGGTTTCGGAGGCGGTGCCGCCGCTCGGCCGCAATGTCCAGTAGCCGCCTCCCAGGACGAGCGCGGCGAGTGCAGAGCCGATCAGCCAGTTGCGCAAGGGCGCCCCCATCGTCGCGCCGGCGACCACGCCGGCGTCCAACGGCGGGAGCATGCCAGAACGGAGCGCCGGCAGCGAGTTAACTTATTGCAATCTTTCGGATAGGTCCGGTTCAGCTGCCAAGGTGACTCCCCGGGCTCAGGCCGAGCGGGCGGACTGCGTCGCGGCCAGCAGATCGCGCAGCGTGGTGATGGTCGAGGCGTCGGCGACGCCGTCGACCTTGTCCTGCCGCCAGTGACGCTGGAAGGCCGCAACGACGGCCTCGAGCCGCTCGTCATAGGCGCCGTCGACCGCGATGGCGTAGCCCAGCATCGCGAACATCGCCTGGAGGGCCTCGACCGGCTGGCCGCTGTCTCCGCGGGCGAAGAAGCGGCCGCCGCGGATCGGGGCCGGCTCGCTCCAGAGGCCGACGCCGCCCTCGGCGAAGCGGCGCCACGGGAATTTCTCGCCTGGGTCGATCTTGCGGCCCGGCGCGATGTCGGAATGGGCGAGCACCCGCTCGGGCGGGATCGACCAGCGCTCGCAGATGTCGCGGCAGAGGTTCAGCGTGGCGGCGATCTGCTCTGCCGGGAAGTCGGGAAGGCCGCCGGGATGACCGGGATTGGCGATCTCGATGCCGATCGAGCAGGAGTTGATGTCGGTCTCGCCGGCCCAGTGCGAGGCGCCGGCATGCCAGGCGCGGCGGCCCTCCGGCACGAGCTGCAGCGTGTGGCCGTTCTCGAAGACGAAATAATGCGACGAAACCTGCGAGACCGGATTGCAGAGCCATTGCAGCGCTTCGCCCGCGACCGGCATGCCGGTGTAGTGCAGGATCAGCATGTCCGGCCGGCGGTTTCCGTCGCCGCTGCCGCCCCTGCGTTCGCCATGGTTCGGGGAGGGGAAGACCTTCGCCGCGAAGCGGCTGTCCGGCGTCATCGTCAGGCTCACGCGGGCTCGCTCGTCAGCCTGTTGCCGAGGCCGCGTTCCCTGGCGATCCGGTCCCAGGCCGCGTTGATGGCGGCAAGCCGGCGCGTCGCGATCAGCACCGCTTCCTCGGGCAGGCCGCGCGCGATCTCACGGTCGGGATGGTTTTCGGCGACGAGCTTGCGGTAATGGCGCTTCAGCTCGCCGTCGCTCAGCTCGCGGCTGGCGCCCAGCACGAGATAGGGGTCGTCGGCGCGACGGGCATGACGGGCCTCGATCCGCGCGAAATCGGCCTCGCCGATGCCGAAGATCGCCGCGACGTCATGCAGATAGGCGTGCTCCGCCTCATGGATCGCCCCGTCCGCGGCGGCGATCAGGAAAAGGCCGTCCAGCACGTCCTCGAGCAGGGCCGGCTCGTCGCGGAAGCTCTCGGCGATCTGCGCGGCATAGGCCTCGTAGCCGGCGCTGGTCTGCTTGGCGAGGTCGAACAGCATCTCGATGCGCCGGTGCTGCTCCGGCGGCACCTTGACGATGCGCTCGAAGGCCGCGACCTCGTCGCGGGTCACGACGCCGTCCGAGCGCGCCATCTTGGCCGAGAGCGCCACCAGCCCGGTGGTGAAGATCAGCTCGCGCGGGGCGGGGCCGAAGGGCGCTCCCTCGCGATCGATCAGCATATGGCCGGCAAGCGCGCCGACCAGCGCGCCGAGCGGGCCGCCGAGCGCAAGGCCGAGGCCCCCGCCGCCCAAAGCGCCCCAGAAGGAAGATGGCATCGTCGATACGGCTCCGAACCGCCGTGGCCGCGAAGGCCTGGGCGGACAAATCAGGTCGGCCGGACCATGGGCGCTCGGACGAGTACGCGCAACGGGCGCCTGCCTAAAAGCGTCATCCACAGCCTGCCGGATACTTTGTTCCCTGCCCCAATTGCGACAACTTGACGCATCAGCCTCCCTGAAAACGCAAATCGTTCCAATGCCGCGAGTGGAATATGGCGCAAAAGCGGCAGAGATTGCGGTGCCGGCAAACGACTTCGCGGCAGGGCGGCGGTGGCGTTCCAGTACACCGAGGATGTGCCCGAAAGCTCTATAGTCATGTATAGATTAGTTTTTTGTCGATATACCTAAGAAATCGCTTGTGCTTGCGAGAGGTCCGATTCCCTCCACATTTCGCCGTCAGTTCGCTGCGCCTCGATCACGAATTTGGGATCACGAGGATTGTCACGATCATGAAATCTACATTCGCCGGAGCCACTGCCCTGTCGCTGTTCTGCCTGAGCGGCGCAGCCTTCGCCAACGGCCTGGTCAATGACGAGACTGACGCCCGCGCCTTCATCGTCCGCGAGGCGGAGATCAAGCGGGCGAAGGAGGCCGGCGAGACGCAGGCGGCAAAGCCCGAGACGGCCGCCGCTGAGCCCGCCGAGCAAGGTCGCAAGGCCGGCCGGACGACGCGGGGCGCGCTTGCCGCTCCCGCCGGCTCGGAGGGACTCAAGGCTCTGGTCGCGAAGCATGCTGCCGCCAATGGCGTGCCCTTCGCGCTAGCCGACGCGGTGGTGCGGATCGAAAGCCGCTACAATCCGCGTGCCTCGAACGCCGGCAATTACGGCCTGATGCAGATCCGCCACCAGACCGCGCGCGGCATGGGCTATTCCGGCAGCGCCGCAGGATTGCTCGATGCCGAGACCAATGCGCGCTATGCGATGAAGTATCTGGCGGAAGCCTACCGCTTGGCCGGCGGCGACACCTGCCGCACGGTCATGAAGTACCAGAGCGGCCATATGGCGACCCGGATGAGCGGCGCGAACCGGACCTACTGCTCCAAGGTCCGCACCATCACGGCGCTGAACTGATCGTTCCCGGGACCGATCGCGCTTGACGCGCGCCGCCTGAGCGCGCATCTCCCCCTCGCCAGTCGGCCGGACGGCCGCTCCCGCTTGCGGGGGAGGAAAGTCCGGGCTCCACGGAAACACGGTGCCGGATAACGTCCGGCGGGGGCGACCCCAGGGAAAGCGCCACAGAGATCGAACCGCCGCGGGCTTACGGCCTGCGGTAAGGGTGAAAAGGTGCGGTAAGAGCGCACCGCGGACCCGGCAACGGGGACGGCATGGCAAGCCCCACCGGGAGCAAAACCGAATAGGGACGATGCTCCCCGCGCAAGCGGGGAGGGGCATGTTTTCGCGCCTTGTCGTCCGGGTTGGTTGCTCGAGGCGCGCAGCAATGCGCGTCCCAGAGGAATGGCCGTCACGTCGGGGGAGCAATTCTCCGGCCATCCAGAACCCGGCTTACAGGCCGGCTGGCAATTCTACTCCGGCGGCCCGCTGCGGCGACGGCCTGCGCTTCCGGTGCTCACGGACATCAGTCCGTTCCGCTCCGGTTCTCGACCATCGCCGCATCCGACTCGCCGGAGCGAATTGCCCCGAGCCTACCTACGCAAGAGGTCTCAGGCGACCTTCAGCTCGACGTCGATATTGCCCTTGGTCGCGTGCGAGTAGGGGCAGATGACGTGGGCCTTCTGGACGAGGTCTTCGACCTGGGCCTTGTCGAGGCCGGGCACCGAGACCGTCAGCTTCGCAGCGATGCCGAAGCCCTGGCCGTCGTCGCGCGGGCCGATGCCGACCTCGGCCGAAACCTTCGCGTCGTCCGGGATCTTGACGTTCTCCTTGCGGGCCGCGGCTTTCAGCGCGCCGAGGAAGCAGGCGGAATAGCCCATCGAGAAGAGCTGCTCGGGATTGGTGCCTTCGCCGCCGCCGCCGCCCAGCTCCTTCGGCGTATTGAGCACGAGCTTGACGTTGCCGGTATCAGTCTCGGCCTTGCCTTCGCGGCCGCCGGTAGCGGAGCCATGGGCGGTGTAGAGGATCTTCATCGGAAAACTCCTTCACTGAGGCGGGCGGGCGAGCGGTCCGGGTGATCCGGGATGGCAATCGCTGCGCCGACGAGGTTGCGTGGGTGATTTAGATCGTGCACAATCAAATTGTCAACGACCAAAATCGGAGCGTTCACGTAACGGTGATTGCGTGGCCGGCCCGGTTCTGGTTTTCCGTCGGGCGGGCGCGATCGTTCGCGGCAAGAGATCAACAGGGAAGCGATGGCGGCGAAAAAGGTTCCCGAGCGGCGCGGTCCGAGGCTGGAGGAGCAGCTCTGCTTCGCCGTCTACCAGACCGGGCATGCCTTCACCCGGCTCTACCGCGCCGTCCTCGCCGATCTCGGCCTGACCTATCCGCAATATCTGGTGATGCTCGTGCTCTGGGAGCGGGACGGCTTGCCGGTGAAGACGGTGGGGGAGAGGCTTTCGCTCGATTCAGGCACGCTGACGCCGCTGCTCAAGCGCCTCGAGGCGTCGGGCCTGATCCGGCGCGAGCGCAGCCGGGAGGATGAGCGCCAGGTCCTGCTGCATCTGACCGGGAAGGGCGAGGCACTGCGCGAGAAGGGCGGCTGTGTTCCCGAGGTGATGGGCGGCGCGATCGGCGCGGCGGTGCGGCCGGACGGTTCGCTGCTTGCCGAGCTGACGGCGCTTCGTAGAGCGCTGCTCAAAGCGGCCCGTCAGGGCTGAGCTCAAAAAATATCGAAGCGAGAGCGGCCACGATCAGGCCGGGTGCTACCCCGCATCGGCTCTGCGGGCACGGAATTGCGCGTGGTTACGGATACTTAACCTTAACGGGCTGTGATGATCCGTAGGCCCCGCTGCCACGCCTTCGAACTCCCGATTCCATTGACGCCCATCCTGACCCATGCTATCCCAAATCATCCCGTCGAAACCGGCAGGCGACAATCAAATCGGGCTCCGTGTGCCGCGCGGAATCCGGTCGGAGGATGCGCTTTGCCTGCTTCGGCGGGAGGCTTTAGTCCCGCCCGCTTCGCGGCCGGGCGGGCATGCGCAGAGCAGGCCGGGAGGCGGCGTTGACGGACCGCTTCGTCTCGAACTTCACCAACCGGCTCGACGCCAAGGGGCGGGTCTCGATCCCGTCGAGCTTCCGTGCCGTGCTGGCGAAGGACGGCTACGAGGGGCTCTACGTCCATCCGGCGCTGGATCTCACGGCCTTCGATGCCGGCGGCCACGCGCTTCGCAAGACCATCGACGATATCCTGGCGCGGTTCTCGCCCTTCTCGGAGGAGTGGGAATCGCTGTCGACGGCGCTGAACGGCACCTCCGAGGTGCTGAAGGTCGATCCGGAGGGGCGCATCATGCTGAGCGAGGCGCTGCGGGCGCATACGGGCATCGCCGATGCGGTGACCTTCGTCGGTCATGGCCACAAGTTTCAGCTCTGGGAGCCGTCACGGTTCCAGGCCCATCTCGATGCGGCCCGGGCGCGGCTGCGCGACGTCAAGCGCGCGTTGAGCTCGCAGTCGCTGCCGTCCGTCGCGGGAGCGCCTGGCGCATGAGCGGGCAGGGCGAGCAGGAGAACGGCAGGGCAGGGGCGGCCGACGCGCCGCATGTTCCCGTGCTGCTGGCCGAGGTGCTGGAGGCGCTCGCGCTGAAGCCGGGCGGGCGCTATCTCGACGGGACCTTCGGCGCCGGCGGCTACTCCCGCGCCATGCTGGAAGCCGCTCCCGGCGCGACGCTGCTCGCACTCGACCGCGATCCGACCGCGATCGCCGGCGGGGCCGGTCTCGTCGCGGCGATGGCGGGGCGTCTGACGCTTGCCCAGTCGCGCTTCAGCGAACTCGCCGCCGAGGCGGAGCGGTTCGCGATGGCGCCGCTCGACGGCATCGTGCTCGACATAGGCGTCTCGTCCATGCAGATCGACCAGGCGGAGCGCGGCTTCTCGTTCCGCTTCGACGGGCCGCTCGACATGCGCATGGGCCGCGAGGGTCAGAGCGCCGCCGACCTTCTCAACGAGGGCGAGGAGGGGTTGCTCGCCGACATCTTCTATCATTATGGCGAGGAACGCCGCTCTCGGGCTGTTGCGCGCGCCGTCATCGAGGCCAGGCGCAAGGCGCCGCTGACGACGACCAAGCAGCTTGCCGATCTCGTCGCCGGCATCGTCTGGGCCGAGCCCGGCGGGCCGCATCCGGCGACGCGCGTGTTCCAGGCGCTGCGCATCGCGGTCAATGACGAACTCGGCGAGCTGGTGGCGGCGCTGCATGCGGCCGAGGCCGTGCTGGTGCCGGGCGGGCGGCTCGTCGTCGTGACCTTCCATTCGCTGGAGGACCGCATCGTCAAGCAGTTCCTCGCAGAGCGCGCCGGGCGGGCGCCGGCCGGCTCGCGCCATGCGCCGGCGGTCAGCATGGCGCAGCCGACCTTCAGCTTGGTCAACCGGGGTCCGATCACCGCCTCGGAAGCGGAGATGCGCGCCAATTCGCGGGCGCGATCGGCCAAGCTTCGCGCCGCAGAGCGCAACGCCGCACCGGCACGGCCGGCCGAGCCCGGCCTTGTCGCGCTCGCCGGCATTCCCGCGTCCCAGCCCCGCCGGAGGCATCGAGCATGATCAAGCTGCTCCACGTCGTCGCCATCGGCGCGCTGGTCTCCTCGGCGCTCTATGCCTACACGATCAAATACGAGACCACGCTCGAGGCCGAGCAACTCCAGAAGACCCGGATGAAGGCGCAGCGCGAGCGCGACGCCATCGCGGTGCTCAAGGCCGAGTGGCAGTTCCTGAACCGGCCCGACCGCCTGCAGGCGCTGGCCGACCGCCATCTCGACCTGCAGCCCTTCTCGGTGACGCAGGTGGTCCGCTTCTCCGACATTCCCAATCGCGGACCGAAGGTCGACGCCATCGGTCGCAAGCTCGAGGATCTCGGGCTCGTTCCCACCGAGACACCGCGGGACCGCAAGGCCAGCGCCACCACGCCGGGAGGCCGTCCATGAAGCGCTCCATCAGCGAGGAAGCGGCCGAGGCCGGCCAGCCCGAGGGCAAGGCCGCCCCCCGGAGCCGCCTCGCCTTGCTGCGCGACATCTTCCGCATGAGCGGCGAGAAGAGCCAGCCGCGCGTCGGGCTCGTGATCCTCGGCTTCTCGGTTCTGTTCCTGGCCATCACGGCGCGGCTCGTGATGCTGGCGGCCTTGCCCAACGAGCAGGTCGGCCTGCGCCGTGCCACCTCCAACGCGATCTCCTCGGCCAGGCCGGACATCGTCGACCGGAACGGCGAAGTGCTCGCCACCGACGTCCGCAGCGTCTCGGTTTTCGCTGAGCCGCGCAGGATCCTCGACAAGGACGAGGCGACGGAGCTGCTCACCGCCGTCCTGCCGGACCTCGACGCCAGGGACCTGCGCGACAAGCTCGGCACCAAGCGGGGCTTCGTCTGGGTCAAGCGCGAGATCACGCCGCGCCAGCAGGCCGAGGTGCATCGCCTCGGCATTCCCGGCGTCGGCTTCGTGCCCGAGAACAAGCGGGTCTATCCCAACGGCACGGCCGCCGCCCATGTGCTCGGCTTCGCCAATGTCGACAATGTCGGCATCGCCGGCATCGAGAAATTCATCGACTCGCAAGGGTTGCAGGACCTGAACGGGGCGGGCCTCGCGACGCAGGCCTCGGACCTCAAGCCGATGGCGCTGTCGATCGACCTGCGTGTCCAGCACGCACTGCGCGACGAACTTGCCAAGGGCCTCGAGAAATACCGGGCGATCGCGGCCGCGGGTGCGATCATGGACGTCAATACCGGTGAGATGATCGCGCTGGTCTCGCTGCCCGATTTCGACCCGGGCAACCCGGTCGATGCGCTCGAGAAGGACCGCATCAACCGGATGAGTGTCGGCGTCTACGAAATGGGCTCGACCTTCAAGGCGCTGACCGTCGCGATGGCGCTGGATTCCGGCAAGGCCAACATCAATTCGACCTATTCGACCGCCGGCGGCATGATGCGCTTTGGCCGGCAGGTCATCAGGGAATACCATGGCACCGGCCGGACCCTGACGGTGCCCGAGGTCTTCCTGCATTCGTCGAACATGGGCTCGATCAAGATGGCCCTGTCGGTCGGCGTCGAGGGCCACAAGGCCTTCCTCAAGAAGATGATGCAGCTCGACCGGATGACGACGGAGTTGCCCGAAAGTGCGGCCCCGATCGTGCCGGGCCGCTGGGGCGAGATCAACACGGCGACGATCGCCTTCGGCCACGGCCTCGCGGTGGCGCCGCTTCAGGCGCTGGCGGCCGTCGGTGCGCTGGTCAATGGCGGCACGCTGATCACGCCGACCTTCCTGAAGCGTTCGGAGGAAGAGGCGAGGAAGAGCGGCGTCAGGGTGATAAAGCCCGAGACCTCCGAGGCGATGCGCTTCATCATGCGGCTGAACGGCGAGAGGGGGTCGGCCCGCAAGGCCGATGTCGCGGGCTATTTCGTCGGCGGCAAGACCGGCACCGCCGAGAAGGTCATCAACGGGCGCTACGCCAAGAACAAGAATTTTACGACCTTTACGGCCATCGCGCCCTCCGACAAGCCGAGATACCTGTTCCTTGCCATCTATGACGAACCTAAGGGCTATGCCGAGAGTGGCGGCTATTCGACGGCGGCCTGGAACGCCGGCATCACGACGGGCAAGGTGATCGAGCGCACTGCGCCGCTGCTCGGCCTGCCGCCGCGCTTCGAGCCGCCGGTCGCGCCGTTCCCGCTGATGGCGCGGGTCGGGGCCTGGGGCACGCGCTGAGGCCAGCGTCGTGCTCGGGCTTGACCGGAGCATCTTTGGACGATCAGGCGCCGGAGTCGTTCAGGGAGTGGCAGGGCGCTTGATCCTGCGCGTCATTCTCGGGTCTACGCTTTGCTCCGCCCGAGAATGACGCGCGGCTCTTCGTATCGGCAAGGATATGGGCTTTTGACAGACGCTACCGGCTTCAGCCTCGACGCGCTTTTTCCCGGTGTGTTCCCGGAGGCCGGTAAGCGCCCGGTCACCGGCGTCGCCTTCGACAGCCGCAAGGTGCTGCAGGGGCAGGTCTTCGTCGCGCTGGCCGGGGCGCGGGCGGATGGCGCGCGCTTCATTGCGGACGCGGTCGCGAAGGGCGCGGTCGCGATCGTATCGGGGCAGGAGCGACCCACCGATCTGCCCGCGAACGTCGCCTTCGCGCAGGTCGAGGATCCCCGGCTGGCGCTGGCTCTCGCCGCCGCGCAGGTCCATCCGCGCCAGCCCGGAACCATCGTCGCGGTCACCGGAACCAGCGGAAAATCCTCTGTCGCGGACTTCACCCGCCAGATCTACCAGGCGCTCGGCCATGATGCGGCGAGCCTCGGCACTATCGGCGTGGTCACGGCGAAGGGCGCCGATTACGGCTCGCTGACGACGCCGGACCCGCTGTCGCTGCACGCTTCCCTCGACAGGCTGGCCGGCGAGGGCGTGAGCCATCTCGCCATGGAGGCTTCGTCGCATGGGCTCGACCAGCGCCGCCTCGACGGTGTCAGGCTGAAGGCCGGCGCCTTCCTCAATCTCGGGCGCGACCATCTCGATTATCATCCGACGGTGGAGGATTACCTCGCCGCCAAGATGCGGCTTTGGGAGTTGCTGCCGAAAGGCGCGCCCGTCGTGATTAACCGCGACGAGCCTTTCGCGGCAGAGGCGGCGCAGGCCGCGGCCGCGGCGGGGCATCCGCTGATCGGCATCGGCCGCAAGGGCGAAACCATCCGGCTGGTCGATGCGGCACGGGACGGATTCTCGCAGCGGCTGACGCTTGCCGTCGATGGGCGGGAGCTAGCGGTTTCGCTGCCGCTGGTCGGCGACTTCATGGCCGGCAATGCGCTGGTTGCCGCCGCGCTGGCGATCGCGACGGGCGAAGATGCGCAGGCCGCGCTGCATGCCATCGCCGGGCTTGAGGGCGTGGCCGGACGGCTGGAGCGTGTCGGCGAAGCCAATGGCGGGCTCGTCGTCGTCGACTATGCCCACAAGCCCGATGCACTGGCCGCAGTGCTCTCGACCCTGCGAGGCTATGCTGCGGGCCGCCTGATCTGCGTCTTCGGCTGCGGCGGCGACCGCGACAAGGGCAAGCGCCTGCTGATGGGCGCGATTGCGGCCGAGAAAGCCGACATCGCCATCGTCACCGACGATAATCCGCGCGGTGAGGACCCTGCCGCGATCCGTGCCGAGGTGATGGCGGCCTCGCCGCGGCTGCGCGAGATCGGCGACCGGGCCGAGGCCATCATGGCGGCGGTGCGGATGCTCGCCGCCGGGGATGTTCTCGTCGTGGCCGGAAAGGGCCATGAAACCGGCCAGATCATCGGCGACCGGACCTATCCCTTTTCCGACCAGGACGTGGTGCGGACGGCTATCGCGGAGATCGCAGGATGAGTGCGCCCCTGTGGAGTGGAGAGAAGCTGGTCGCGGCCATGGCTGCACGGACCGAGGGGACGGTGCCAGCAGCCGTCACCGGCGTCTCGATCGACACCCGGACCCTGGAGCCCGGCGACGCCTTCTTCGCGATTACCGGCGAGGCCCGCAACGGGCATGAGTTCGTCGCGGGCGCGCTCGACAAAGGGGCTGCGCTCGCCGTGATCGACGAGGCCCATGCGGCCGGGTTCGCCGGCCGCGGGCCGCTCGCCGTCGTGCCTGACGTGCTCAAGGCGATGGAGCAGGCCGGCAGCGTCCGCCGGGCGGAGCTCGAGGCCGGTGTCGTCGCCGTCACCGGCTCGGTCGGCAAGACCGGCACCAAGGAGGCGCTGCGGCTCGCCTTGTCGCGGCAGGGCAAGACCCATTCTCCCGTCGCCTCCTACAACAACCACTGGGGCGTGCCGCTAACGCTCTGCCGCACGCCCGCCGACGTGGCCTATGCGGTGTACGAGATCGGCATGAGCAATCCCGGCGAGATCCTGCCGCTGGCGAAGCTGGTAAGGCCCCAGGTCTCGATCATCACCACGATCCAGCCGGTGCATCTGGCGGCCTTCGCCTCGCTGGAGGGCATCGCCGAGGAAAAGGCCGGCGTCTTCTGGGAGCTGGAGCCCGGCGGCACGGCCATCATCAATGCCGACATTCCGCAGGCCGAGCTGCTGGAGAGGATCGCCAAGGCCGGCCCGGCCGGCCGCGTGATCCGCTTCGGCGAAAGCCCTGACGCGGACGTGCGGCTGATCTCCTGCGCGCTGCGCTCGGACGTCTCGACTGTGGATGCGCTGGTGATGGGCAAGCCCGTGACCTACCGGATCGGCAGCCCCGGCAAGCATATCGTGCTGAATTCGCTGGCGGTGCTCGCCGCGGTGGAGGCGCTGGGCGCCGATCTCGCCTTGGCCGCGCTGGCACTGGGCAATCTCAAGCCGCCGGCGGGACGCGGCGCGCAGCAGAAGCTTGAGGCGCCGGGCGGCTTCTTCACCCTGATCGACGAGAGCTACAACGCCAATCCGGCATCGGTCCGGGCCGCGATCGAGAATCTCGGCCGCATTCCGGCGACCGGGCGGGGCCGGCGGATCGCGGTGCTGGGCGACATGCTGGAGCTCGGGCCGACCGGGCCGGAGCTGCACAAGGACCTTGCCGAGACCATCCTCGCCAACCATGTCGATGCGGTCTTCGCATGCGGCCCCTTGATGCGTGGGCTCTATGACAGCTTGCCTTCCAACCTCAGGGGTGCTTATGCCGCGCAGTCGAGCGGGCTGGAGCCTCTCGTCCTGGATGCGATTCGCGGCGGCGACGTCGTCATGGTCAAGGGGTCCCTGAGCTCGCGCATGGGGCCGATCGTCAAGGCGATCATGGCGCGTTTTCCGGTGCTGCCGGCCGAATAAGCGTTCGGGCAAGTCCGACGCTGCAACAAGGAGATAGGTCGATGCGTTCCCGGTCGGGCGCGCGTCGGTCTAGCAAGAAGAGACCTAAAATCAGATGCTCGTCTGGCTCGCCGATTTCTCCGGCTCGTTCCCGATCCTGAACGTGTTCCGCTACATCACCTTCCGCGCCGGCGGCGCGACCGCGACCGCGCTGCTCGTGGTGTTCTTCTTCGGCCCGGCGGCGATCTCCTGGCTCAGGATCAAGCAGGGCAAGGGCCAGCCGATCCGCACCGATGGTCCGGAATCGCATCTCGCCAAGCGCGGCACGCCGACCATGGGCGGTCTGATGATCCTGGGCGGGTTGCTTGTCGCGACCCTGCTCTGGGGCAATCTGCGCAACCCTTACGTCTGGGTCGTGCTCGGCGTCACCGTGAGCTATGGCGCGATCGGCTTCTATGACGACTATCTCAAGGTGACGAAGCAGTCCCACAAGGGCTTCTCCGGCAAGGCCCGGCTCGGGCTCGAGATGGTGATCGCGCTGATCGCCTGCTGGATCGTGATGCAGCTCGGCCCGCCGGCCATCGCATCCGGCTTCGCGATGCCCTTCCTGAAGGAGCTGGTGATCCCGCTCGGCATCTTCTTCCCCCTCGTGACGGCCTTCGTCGTCGTCGGCGCCGGCAATGCGGTCAACCTCACCGACGGGCTCGACGGGCTCGCCATCGTGCCGGTGATGATCGCGGCCGCCACCTTCGGCTTCATCTCCTACCTGACCGGTAACGCGATCTTCGCCAACTACCTCCAGATCCACCATGTGCCCGGCGCCGGCGAGCTGTCGGTGATCTGCGGCGCGATGATCGGCGCGGGCATCGGCTTCCTCTGGTTCAACGCGCCGCCGGCCCAGATCTTCATGGGCGACACCGGTTCGCTCGGTCTCGGCGGCCTGCTCGGCGTCATCGCGGTCGCGACCAAGCACGAGATCGTGCTCGCCATCGTCGGCGGCCTCTTCGTGATCGAGGCGCTCTCGGTGATCATCCAGGTCCTGGTCTACAAGCGCACGGGCAAGCGCGTCTTCCTGATGGCGCCGATCCACCACCATTTCGAGAAGCTGGGCTGGACCGAGCCGCAGGTGGTGATCCGCTTTTGGATCATTTCCGTCGTGCTGGCGCTGATCGGCCTCTCGACGCTGAAGCTGCGCTGATCATGACGCCCATCACCGTCTTCGCTGGCGCCCGCGTCGCCTTGTTTGGCCTCGGCGGTTCGGGGCTGGCGACGGCGCGCGCCTTGCTAGCCGGAAGGGCGGAGGTCGCCGCCTGGGACGACGGCCAGGCAGGCCGCGACAAGGCCGCCGCCGAGGGCATCACGATCGTCGATCTGGCCTCGGCCGACTGGTCCGGCTTCGCGGCGCTGATCCTGTCGCCCGGTGTGCCGTTGACCCATCCGCAGCCGCACTGGACCGTCGAGAAGGCGAGGGCGGCCGGTATCGAGGTGATCGGCGATGTCGAGCTGTTCTTCCGCGAGCGGGCGAGGATCGCGCCGGCCGCGCCGGTCGTCTGCATCACCGGTACCAACGGCAAGTCGACGACGACGGCGCTGATCGCCCATGTGCTGCGCTCGGCCGGGCGCGATGTGCAGATGGGCGGCAATATCGGCACCGCCGTGCTGGCGCTGGAGCCGCCGGCCGAGGGGCGCGTCCATGTCGTCGAATGCTCGAGCTACCAGATTGATCTCGCGCCCTCGATCGCGCCGAGCGTCGGCATCCAGATGAATCTGACGCCGGACCATCTCGACCGTCACGGAACCTTCGAGAACTACCGCGCGATCAAGGAGCGGCTCATTGCCGGCTCGGACATTGCGGTCGTCGGCGTCGATGACGAGCCTTCCAAGCAGATGGCTCGGCGGCGCGCGGCCTCAGGGCGTCCGCTGGTCAAGATCAGCGGCGAGCAGCCGCTCGATGAGGGCGTCTTCGCCGGCGTCACCGCCAATGCCGGGACGCTGGAGACGCGGATTGTCCAGGTGCGCGACGGCAAGCCGCGCATCGTTGCGAACCTCGCCGGGATCGGCTCGCTCCGTGGCTCGCACAACGCCCAGAACGCGGCGGCTGCCTTCGCGACCTGCTTTGCGCTCGGGCTTTCTGCCGATGAGATTGCCGCCGGCTTCCGCAGCTATCCGGGGCTCGCGCACCGCATGGAGGAGATCGGCCGCATCGGCCGGGTGGTCTTCATCAACGATTCGAAGGCGACCAATGCCGATTCCACCGAGAAGGCGCTGACCTCCTTCCGCGACATCTTCTGGATCCTCGGCGGCAAGGCCAAGGATGGCGGCATCGAGAGCCTGCGGCGCTATTTCCCGAACATCGCCAAAGCCTATCTGATCGGCGCGGCGAGCGACCTCTTCGCGGCGACCTTCGAAGAAGCCGGCGGCGTCATCTATGAGCGCAGCGGCACGCTCGATGTCGCGGTCGCGAACGCGACGCGCGATGCGCAGGCCCATGAGGGCACTGGCGAGATCGCGGTACTGCTCTCGCCGGCCTGCGCCTCCTTCGACCAGTTCCCGAATTTCGAGGTGCGCGGCGACGCGTTCCGAGGGCTGGTGAAGGCGCTGCCGGGTTTCGAGCCGTTCGGGGCGAGATAGGCCAGCTTCGGTCTTGGGTGGATCGCCAACATGGGTCCAAACGGTCAGCAGGGCTGGGCCCGGCCGATGTCCGACGTCGGAAGCTTGCGAGAAGCCGGACATTCGTGGTCGGTTCTGCGAGGCGTCGCAATTTAGCAATCGGCGTGTGCGAGAGCGCTGGCGGAGAGGATTTCAAACGATGAAGCACGTTTTCGCGGTCACCGTCCTGGCAGCAGCTTTCGCCTATCCTGGCATGCTTGCCGCCCAAGAGCTCCCACCCTCGATTTCGGGGCTCGGCTTGACCGATGTTCAAATCCGCCAGAAGCCGCACGTCGAGTATGGCAGCAATGTCTATGGCACCCTACCCGGCGGCGCCCGCATCAAGATCGAACTGGAGCGAAACGGCACGATCGAGGAGATCGAAGCGCGTGGGCGCGGGCTCTTTCCCATTGACCAGATCCGCTCGCTGGTTCCGGCCCCGGTGCTGAAAAGCCCCTCCTGGCCCGCCGACGCCATGCTCGAAAAGATTGAGTTCGAGCGTGGCGGACGCATTGAAATTGAAGGCCGCCTCGCCGACGGGCGCGAGTTCGATGCCGAGTTCGAAGCCGATGGGCGCGTGATCGATTTCGATACGGACGACTGAGGACTTCGCGGCGCGCGAGAGGAGCGGGCGAAGGTCCTGCGCAGCGTGGTGACCTGCCAAAGGGGCGAGACGATCAAAATGCGGGGTCGCTACGCCGCCTCGCGCCTTCGCGATTCCGGCGCCCATTCGTGCCCGCCCGGAATCAAACGCTTAACCATTCATTGACAGAGTGATTCGGAATCGCGGCGCATCCCCTGCGCCGATGCCCGTTCTGGAGCCCCCGACATGGTTTCGCGCGCCGAACCCTCTCTCAGCGGCCGCTGGTGGTGGTCGATCGACCGCGTCATCCTGAGCGGCCTCGTCGCGCTGATGGTCTCAGGCGTCGTGCTGCTGATGGCCGGCGGACCGCCGGTGGCCGAGCGGCTCGGCCTCTCGACCTTCCATTTCGTCAATCGGCAGGCCGTCTATCTGCTGGCTGCGCTGGCTGTCTTCATCGCCGTCTCGTTCCTGACGCCGCGCCAGGTCCGCCGGGCGGCGCTGCTGCTCTTCACGGTCTCGCTCGCCATGGTGGTGGCGACGCTGTATCTCGGCGTCGAGGTGAAGGGCGCGCGACGCTGGCTGACGCTCGGCCCGCTTGGCTCGATCCAACCCTCCGAATTCCTTAAGCCGGCCTTCGTCGTGCTCGCCGCCTGGGCTTTCGCCGAGGGCACGCGCAGGCCCGACCTACCGGGCACGATCCTGGCGTTCATGCTGCTGCCGGCCACCATCACCCCGCTCGTGCTGCAACCGGATTTCGGCCAGACCGTGCTGGTGACGCTGGTCTGGGGCGGGTTGTTCTTTGTCGCCGGTTTGCACTGGTTCTGGGTGCTGGGGCTCGGCAGCATCGGCGCCCTGGGCATGCTGATCGCCTACGAGATGGTGCCGCATGTGCGGGCCCGCATCGAGCGCTTCATGGACAAGGGCTCGGGCGACACCTTCCAGATCGATACCGCGCTGGAAAGCTTCGCCCAGGGCGGCTGGCTCGGAAAGGGGCCGGGCGAGGGCACGGTGAAGCGCATCCTGCCCGACGCGCATACCGACTTCATCTTCGCGGTGACGGCCGAGGAGTTCGGCATCGTCGTCTGCATCCTGCTCGTCATGCTGTTCGCGATGATCGTGCTGCGCTCGCTCGCCATTGCGCAGAAAGCCGAGGACCCGTTCATCCGGCTCGCCGTCACGGGGCTTGCCTTGCTGTTCGGCATCCAGGCCGCGATCAACATGATGGTGAACCTGCACATGATGCCGGCCAAGGGCATGACGCTGCCCTTCATCTCCTATGGCGGCTCCTCGCTGATCTCGCTCGCCATCGGCACCGGCTTCCTGCTGGCCCTGACGCGCAGGCGGCCGCGTGCCGTCGATTCCGGCGTGTTCAGGAACTGACGCCATGGCGCAGGACAAGCTCGTCATCCTCGCGGCGGGTGGGACGGGCGGGCATCTGTTCCCGGCCGAAGCGCTGAGCCATGTGCTGCGGGCGCAGGGCATCCGGGTCATGCTGATGACCGATCCGCGCGGGGCGGAGTTCGCCGGCGAGTTCCCGGCCGATGCGGTCATTCCGGTTCCGTCCGCGACCCCGTCCGGCCGCTCGCTCTCGGGCAAGCTTCGCGTCGGTCTCGACATCGGCCGCGGCGTGTTGGCTGCGCGGCGGGCGGTGAAGGAGGTCAGGCCTGCGCTGGTCGTCGGTTTCGGGGGGTATCCCACCGTCCCGCCGGTGCTGGGCGCCGCGCTCGGCGGCGCCAGGACGCTGATCCACGAGCAGAACGCCGTCGCCGGGCGGGCCAACCGCTTCCTCTCGCGTTGGGTCGATGCGATCGGCACGGGCTTCTCGGAGGTCGGCGGGCTTTCGCCGTCGGCGCGGGCGAAATGCCGCCATGTCGGCAATCCGGTGCGCCCGGCCGTGACTGCCGCGGCCTCGCCCTATGCCGGGCCGGGCGAGGGAGACTTCAACCTGCTCGTCTTCGGCGGCAGCCAGGGCGCGCGGATCATGGCCGACATCGTGCCGCCCGCGATCCAGCAGCTGAGCCCGGAGGAGCGTTCCCGTCTCGTCATCACGCAGCAGGCGCGGGCCGAGGATGCCGACCGCGTGAGCGGCATCTACGGCCAGCTCGGCGTGAGGTGCGAGATCGCGCCCTTCTTCAAGGACCTGCCGGCGCGGATGGCGCGATCCCATCTCGTCATCGGCCGTTCGGGTGCCTCGACCGTCGCGGAGCTGACTGTGATCGGCCGGCCGTCACTTCTGGTGCCGCTGCCCGGCGCGCTCGACCAGGATCAGGCCGCCAATGCCGGCTTCCTGGAGAAGGCCGGCGGCGCGATCCGCATCCTGCAACCGGAGTTCACGCCACGTCGGCTTGCGACCGAGCTCTCCGGCCTGCTGCGGCAGCCGGCGCACTTGACGGCCATGGCCGATAACGCCAAGAGCGCGGGCATCCCCGATGCCGCCGACCGACTTGCCCGCCTCGTTGCCGAGGTGGCCGGATTCTCGATTTAGACCCCATCAAGGACATCTGACCCATGAAGCTGCCGGCAGAACTCGGCGCCATCCATTTCGTCGGCATCGGCGGTATCGGCATGTCCGGCATTGCCGAGGTGCTGCACAATCTCGGTTACAAGGTGCAGGGCTCGGACGCCTCCGACGGCGCCAACGTCAAGCGCCTGGCCGAGAAGGGCATCAGGACCTTCGTCGGCCACAATGCGGAGAATCTCGGCGAGGCCGAGGTCGTCGTGGTCTCGACGGCGATCAAGCGCGACAATCCGGAACTCGTCGCGGCGCGCGAGAACCGCCTGCCGGTGGTGCGCCGGGCCGAGATGCTGGCCGAACTGATGCGGCTGAAGACAGCAGTCGCTGTCGCCGGCACCCATGGCAAGACCACGACCACCTCGCTGGTCGCGACGCTGCTCGAGAAGGGCGGGCTCGACCCGACCGTGATCAATGGCGGCATCATCAACGCCTACGGCACCAATGCGCGCATGGGCGAGAGCGACTGGATGGTGGTGGAGGCCGACGAATCGGACGGCACCTTCCTGAAGCTGCCGGCCGACGTCGCGATCGTCACCAATATCGACCCCGAGCATCTCGACCATTTCGGCACCTTCGACGCGATCAAGGCGGCGTTCCGGACCTTCGTCGAGAACCTGCCCTTCTATGGTTTCGCCGTGATGTGCATCGACCATCCGACGGTGCAGGGGCTGGTCGGGCAGATCGAGGACCGCCGCGTCGTCACCTATGGCGAGAATCCGCAGGCCGATTTTCGCCTGATCGACATCGATCTGTCGGGTGGGCAGGCGAAGTTCACGCTCCTGATCCGCGACCGCAAGCGCGGCCGCGACGAGGTCATTCGCGATCTCATCATGCCGATGCCGGGCCATCACAACGCGCTGAACGCGACCGCCGCGATCGCCGTGGCCTATGATCTCGGCGTGCCGGTGGAGCGCATCCGCGAGGCACTGGCCGGGTTCGGCGGGGTGAAGCGCCGCTTCACCAAGACCGGCGAATGGAACGGCGCGCTGATCTTCGACGATTACGGCCATCACCCGGTCGAGATCGCGGCCGTTCTGCGCGCCGCACGAGCATCGACCAAGGGCAAGGTCATCGCCGTGGTGCAGCCGCACCGCTACACGCGGCTCGCCAGCCTGTTCGACGATTTCGCCGCCTGCTTCAACGATGCCGACACGGTGATCGTCGCCGACACCTATGCGGCGGGCGAGGCGCCGATCCCTGGTGCCGACCGCGATTCGCTGGTCTCCGGCATCAAGGCGCGCGGCCACCGTCATGCCTTGCCGCTGGAGAGCTCGGACAAGCTCGCCGAGATGGTGGCCGAAGTCGCGGGGCCGGGCGATTATGTCGTCCTGCTGGGTGCCGGCAACATCACGCAATGGGCCTATGCGCTGCCGGGGGAGTTGGCGGCGCTGAAGGGCTGAGCCTTGAATCCTTCTTCCCTCGGGGGAGAAGGTGACACGGTGCAACTGCGTCATGCTCGGGCTTGCCCGGAACATCTCCGGATCGTCATTCTCGGGTCTGCGCCACGGGCGCCCGAGAATGACGACGCGGTTTCGTTGCTGCAGACGTTGGGATAAAGCCTCGGTCATGACCTTCCCCGACATCACCTCCGACATCCGCGCCGCCGCCCCCGAACTGCGCGGACGCCTGATCGCCAATGCCGAGATGGCGCCGCTGACCTGGTTCCGGGTCGGCGGTCCGGCCCAGGTCCTGTTCACCCCGGCCGACGAGGCGGACCTCGCCCATCTGCTGGCGCATCTGCCCAAGGGCATTGCCATCACCGTGGTCGGGCTCGGCTCCAACCTGATCGTCCGCGACGGCGGCGTTCCGGGTCTGGTGATCCGGCTCGGCGGCAAGGCCTTCGGCGAGATCGCGATCGAGGAGGGGGACCGGTTGCGCGCCGGCACCGCGGTTCCGGACGTCAAGGTGGCGCGGGCGGCGGCCGATGCCGCGCTCGACGGGCTTGCCTTCTTCCGCGGCATTCCCGGCTGCATCGGCGGCGCGCTGCGGATGAATGCCGGCGCCCATGGCGGCGAGACGACCGATGTGCTGGTCGAGGCGCGCGGCGTAACCCGGGCGGGCGATATCGTGACGCTCAGCCATGCCGAGATGGGCTTTGCCTATCGCAGTAGCGGGCCTGCGACGCAGGACATCATCTTCACCTCGGCGCTGTTCCAGGGCCGGCCGGGCGACAAGGCGGAGATTCAGGCCGAGATGGACCGGGTCACGGCCGCGCGCGAGGCGGCCCAGCCCATCAAGGAGCGCACCGGCGGCTCGACCTTCAAGAACCCGCCCGGCGGGAAGGCCTGGCAGCTGATCGATGCGGCCGGCTGCCGGGGCCTGCGCGTCGGCGGGGCGCAGGTCTCGGAAATGCACTGCAATTTCCTGATCAACACCGGCGGCGCCACCGCGACCGATGTCGAGGGGCTGGGCGAGGAGGTCCGGCGCCGGGTCAAGGCGCATTCCGGCTACGAGCTGCACTGGGAGATCAAGCGGCTCGGCGTGGCGGCCTGAGACCCCCTGGCAGTTAATTTCCGGCAGGGCGGAAGCGGCAGGGTTAACGGCCCGTTAACCATCTCGGGCCAAGGGTCGGACATCGTTTCGACCGGGGATCTCGATGACCACACATGTCGCAGTGCTGATGGGCGGTTGGTCCGTCGAGCGGGAGGTCAGCCTCGACACGGGCGCCGGCTGCGCCGCGGCGCTGGAGAGTGTCGGCTTCCGGGTCACAAAGGTCGATGTCGGCCGCGACATCGCCGAGGTGCTGGCGAAGCTGAAGCCCGACGTCGCCTTCAATGCCCTGCATGGCCGCTTCGGCGAGGACGGCACGATCCAGGGCCTGCTCGAGATCCTCGGCATCCCCTACACCCATTCCGGCGTGCTGGCCTCGTCTCTGGCGATCCGCAAGGACAAGGCCAAGATGGTCGTCGCCGCCGCCGGCGTGCCGGTGGCGCATGGCGTGCTGGTTTCCCGCTTCGAGGCGGCGAAGAAGCACGTTCTGCCACCGCCTTATGTGCTCAAGCCGGTCAATGAGGGCTCATCCGTCGGCGTCGTGATCGTCAAGAAGGGGCGCGAGCATCCGCCGCAGGAAATCGCCCGGCCGGACTGGCCCTGCGGCGAGGCGATGCTGGCCGAAACCTTCATCGCCGGGCGCGAACTGACCTGCGCCATCATGGGCGGAAAATCGCTGGGCGTTACCGAGATCCGGGCGTCCACGGGCGAGTTCTACGACTACGACGCCAAGTACACAAAAGGTGGCTCGATCCACATCTGCCCGGCTCAAATTTTACCAAAAATTTACCAGCAGATCGAAGAGTGTGCGTTAACGGCGCATCAAGCAATCGGGTGCCGGGGCGTCAGCAGGTCTGACTTCCGCTACGACGACGAGACCGACACTCTCGTCTGGCTGGAGGTCAACACGCAGCCCGGCATGACCGAAACCAGCCTAGTGCCAGAACTCGCAGCCCACGCGGGCCTTAACTTCGGTGAGCTCGTCAAATGGATGGTGGAGGACGCCTCCCTCGATCGGTGAAGACAGTGGCAGCGAACGCCGCCTCGCGTCTCCCCGTTCCGGCTCCCGGGCCGCAGCTGCTCGTCGGCGAGCGGCCGGGGCGCTGGCTGCGCCGCTCGCGCCGCAGCGCCGCCGCGCTGCCGCTGGCGCAGCGGCTGCCGCAGCGCATCGGCACCTGGTTGGCTCTGGGTTTCCTCACCCTCAGCGCCGGAGTCGGCATCGTGCTCGGCGGGCATCTCGAGACGCTCCGCGCCAATTACGGCGAGCCGCATCACATGCTGGCGAGCCTCGTCGGCTTCGGGATCGACCGCGTGACCATTTCGGGCATCGCGGAACTCTCCGAAATCGAGGTGCTGGTCGCGGCGGGAATCGATTCGAAGACCTCGCTGGCGTTCTTCGACGCCGACGAGGCACGCAAGCGCCTGGAGGCCGCGCCGATGATCCGCGAGGCGACCGTGCGCAAGCTCTATCCGAGCGAGGTCGCCATCACGCTGACCGAGCGCGAGCCCTTCGCGCTCTGGCAGGTCAAGGGCGAGCTCTTCGTCATCGCAGCGGACGGGACCGTGATCGACAAGATGGACGACGGACGCTTTGCCCATCTGCCGCTCGTCGTGGGGGCAGACGCCAACAACCGGGCCCGCGAATACCTCGCGCTGCGGTCCGAGGCCGGCGCCATGGCGTCCCATATCCGCGCGGCGACGCTCGTCTCGGGGCGGCGCTGGAACCTCAAGCTCGACAACGGCATGGATGTCCGCCTGCCCGAGATCGCGCCGGCCGAGGCGCTGAAGCGCCTGGTCTCGCTCCAAAGCGACTACCGCATCATGGAGAAGGACCTGCTGGCCATCGACCTGCGCCAGCCGGACCGCGTGGTCATGCGGCTGACGGAGGAGGGCGCGGCAACCCGCGCCGACCAGCTCAAGAACAACAAGACGAAGAAGAAGGGAGGCGAGGCGTGAACCACGTCACCTCCCAGGGCCTGACGCCGCGGATGCGGCCGCTCTCGTCGCGCAAGAGCGCGACGCTGTCGATTCTCGACATCGGCACCAGCAAGGTCGTCTGCCTGATCGCCGAGCTGAACCCGGCCGAGGCCAATGAGCGGCTACGCGGCCGCACCCATGTCGCGCGCATCATCGGCATCGGGCATCAGCGCTCGCTCGGCCTGAAGGGCGGCGCGATCATCGATCTCGAAAGCGCCGAGCGCGCGATCCGTGCGGCGGTGGACGCCGCCGAGAGGATGGCGAAGGTCGAGGTGCAGTCGGTCATCGTCAACCTGACCGGCGGGCGCATCGCCTCGCAGCATTATGCGGCGAGCGTCGATCTCCGCTCCGGCTCGGCCGGCGACGGCGACGTCAAGCGCGTGCTCGCGGCCGCCGCGACCCATGCGATCCGCCCCGGCAAGGCCGTGCTCCATGCGCTGCCGACCGGCTATGCGCTCGACGGCGTGCCCGGCGTGCTCGATCCGCGCGGGCTGATCGGCGGCAAGCTCTCGGTCGACATGCATGTCGTCGCCAGCGAGGCCTCGGCGGCACGCAACGTCATGCTGGCGGTGGAACGCTGCCATCTCGAGGTCGAGGCGGTGGTCGCGACGCCCTACGCCTCGGGGCTCTCAGTTCTCGTCGACGACGAGGCCGAGATGGGCGTCGTCACGGTCGACATGGGCGGCGGCACGACCAGCCTCGGCGTATTCTCGGGCGGGCACCTGATGCATGCCGACGCGATCGCGGTCGGCGGCAACCACATCACCATGGACGTGGCGCGCGGGCTTTCGACCCGCGTCTCGGCGGCCGAGCGGCTGAAGACGCTGCACGGCTCCTGCATCTCCAGCGCCTCGGACGAGCGCGACATGATCTCCGTGCCGCAGGTGGACGATGACGAGCGCGACACGCCGAACCACCTCGCTAAGTCTCATCTTGTCAGGATCATCAAGCCGCGCGTCGAGGAAATCCTCGAGCTCGTGCGCGATCGCCTGACCCAGGCGGGCTTCTCGGCCCAGGCCGGGCGCCGGGTCGTGCTGACGGGCGGCGCCTGCCAGCTCACCGGCCTGCCCGAGGTGGCGCGGCGCATCCTCGGCGGCCAGGTCCGCACGGGCCGGCCGCTCGGCATCCGGGGCCTGCCGGAAGCCGGGAAGGGGCCCGCCTTCGCGGCTGCCGTCGGCCTGCTGGTCTACCCGCAGGTGGCGCATGTCGAGCATTTCGAACCACGAGCCGGTGCGGCCTATTTCGCGACCGGGACGGATGGCTACTTCTCGCGTGTCGGGCGGTGGCTGAAGGACAGTTTCTGAATATGGCGCGGTTCTCCGCAGAGACCATGTTCGGGATTTGAGTGAGTACCGGCTCCCCCGCTTCGCGGACGAGCCACGGCGTCGAATGTAGCAATCGGGACGGCTCCCGCCAGGCGCCGGACAAAGGATCAAAAGAGGCAACCCATGGCGATGAATCTGCAAGCCCCGGACATCCGGGAACTCAAGCCCAGGATCACGGTCTTCGGCGTCGGTGGCGCGGGCGGAAACGCGGTCAACAACATGATCGAGGCCGGTCTCGACGGCGTCGACTTCGTGGTCGCCAACACGGATGCCCAGGCGCTGGCGCTATCGCGCGCCTCGCGCATCGTCCAGATGGGCCTCCAGGTCACTGAGGGCCTCGGTGCCGGTTCGCAGCCCGAGGTCGGCCGTGCGGCCGCCGAAGAGGTGATCGACGAGATCCGTGACCATCTGGCGGGCGCGCACATGGTCTTCATCACCGCCGGCATGGGCGGCGGCACCGGCACCGGCGCGGCCCCGGCCATCGCCCGCGTCGCCCGCGACATGGGCATCCTGACGGTCGGCGTCGTCACCAAGCCGTTCCAGTTCGAGGGCCATCGCCGCATGCGCATGGCGGAAGCCGGCATCGGCGAGCTGAACGAGGCGGTCGACACCCTCATCGTCATCCCGAACCAGAACCTGTTCCGCGTCGCCAACGAGACCACCGGCTTCGCCGATGCCTTCGGCATGGCCGACCAGGTGCTCTATTCGGGCGTCGCCTGCATCACCGACCTGATGGTCCGCCCGGGCCTCATCAACCTCGACTTCGCCGACGTCCGCGCCGTGATGCGCGGCATGGGCAAGGCGATGATGGGCACCGGCGAGGCGCAGGGCGAGAAGCGCGCGCTGACCGCGGCCCAGGCCGCGATCAACAACCCGCTGCTCGACGACATCTCGATGAAGGGCGCGCGTGGCCTGCTGATCTCGATCACCGGCGGGCGCGACATGAAGCTCTACGAGGTCGACGAGGCCGCCACCCGCATCCGCGAGGAGGTCGATTCCGAGGCCAACATCATCGTCGGCGCGACCTTCGACGAGTCGCTCGAAGGCGTCGTGCGCGTCTCGGTCGTCGCCACCGGCATCGACAAGCCGATCACCAGCCAGGTAGAGGTCGACGAGACCGAGGCCCGCATCGCCCAGGTCGCCGAGCGTCTCAAGGCCGAGGCCCGCCTGCGTACCGCGGCGCCCGCCCGGCAGGCTCCGCTGGCCCCGATGATGGCGCCGGTCGAGCAGCAGCTCGAGATGCGCGCTCCGGTCCAGGTCGAGACCCAGAGCCGCGCCGCCCTGCCGGAGGACATCAGGATCGAGCCGGCGCAGCCGCCGCGCCCGGCGATGACCGCCGCGCCCGAGCCGATGATGATGCCGGCCGAGCATGCGCCGATGCTTGATGACAGCTTCATCCCGCCGATGCCGGAGCGCTCCGTGCGCCCGACTCGCATGCCCCGGATCGAGGATCTGCCGGTGCCCGCGCAGAACCAGATCGCCGCCAGCCGCGGCGCTCAGCCCGCCCCGGCGCCGGCCTCCGCCGACCAGAAGCGCATGTCGCTGATGCAGCGCCTCGCCTCCGTTGGCTTCGGCCGCAAGGACGAGGAGGCCCAGGAGCAGCAGCCGATGCCGGTTCGCCAGGCGCCGCAGCCGCCGATGGCACCGATGGCGCCGCAGGCGCCGAGCGCTGCCCATGCCGAGTATATGCGCCGCCCGGCGCCGCCGGCCGCGCGCCCGGCGCAGGGCCAGCTCGACCAGCTCGGCCGCGCCGCGCCGAGCCGCGTCAGCGAGGAGGACCAGCTCGAGATCCCGGCCTTCCTGCGCCGCCAGGCCAACTGAGGCTCAGGCCGGCTTTCGAGCCCATGTAACATACCCCGGCGCGGCCATCCGCGCCGGGGTTCTTCCGTCCTGAAAACGCGAATGATTACAGGCGATTGGCGAGGCGTTCCCTATCCGGAAAATTGTAACAGAGCGAAAGAAAGCGTGATTTTGTAACAATGCTTCGGGCGCTTATGTTGCACCTGCACGACGCGATACCGGATTCGGGCCTGGCCCGATGCCGCGTTTCAGAAGTATCGCCGACGATCTGCCGTTCCGGTGCCTGAGCACATGAAACGGCGCCGTCCGCGATCAGGATTGGATATCGGAATGAACTTCGATCGGCAGACGACCCTGCGCGCACCCGTCACCCTGAGCGGGATCGGCGTGCATTCCGGGGCTCCGGCGACGATCTGCCTGAAGCCCTCCAGCGCCAATTCCGGGATCGTGTTCCTCCGCCAGGGGCTCGAGAACAGCCCGGCCCAGCTGATCCACGCCAAGCATACCAAGGTCAGCGCGACCGAGCTCTGCACGGTGATCGGCGACAGCGCTTCGGCCTCCGTCGCCACCATCGAGCATCTGATGTCGGCCTGCGCGGGCTTGAGCCTCGACAATGTGCTCGTCGAGATTGACGGCCCCGAGATGCCGATCATGGACGGCAGCGCCGCCGAATTCGTGGCCGCGATCGAGGCGACGGGCATCGTCGCGCTTTCGGCCGCGCGGCGCTACCTCAAGATCCTGCAGCCGGTGCGGGTCGAGCATGGCCGCGCCTTCGCCGAGCTGGTTCCCTCCGAGGCCGGCTTCCGCCTCGATGTCGAGATCGACTTCGACACGGCGGTGATCGGCCGCCAGCGTAAGGTCTTTGATCTCGAGCCGTCCGCCTATTCACAGGAAATTTCCCGGGCCCGCACCTTCGGCTTCATGCGCGATGTCGAGCAGCTCTGGAAGGCGGGCTTCGCGCTCGGCGCCTCGCTCGACAACACCGTCGCCATCGGTGAGGACAAGGTGATCAACCCCGAGGGCCTGCGCTACGGCGACGAGTTCGTGCGCCACAAGGTTCTCGACGCGATCGGCGATCTGGCGCTGGCCGGCTATCCGCTCCAGGGCGAGTTCCGCTCCTATTGCGGCGGTCATCGCATGAATGTCCGCATCCTGGAGGCCCTCTTCGCCGACCGCGCCAATTACGCGATCGTCGAGGCCGAGCCGGTTTATGCGGCGCGCCGCACCGTCCAGATGGCCGCGGCCGCCCCGGCAGCCTTCGCGCCGGACGTTCACTGAGCGGCTTCCGCCTGCGGGCTTCTGTCGCGCCCGCCTTCCTGTCGCCGGGTTTCTGTCGAATAGACGGCGCTGCCGCCGCGAGCTCATGCTTTCGGCAGTGGCGCGTCTGCGGCGTCTGAGGTAAGGCATGCATCCCGCCTGGCGGGACGATGATACAAGAGGACGGACGACGTGAGCGCAATGCGGCTGAAGAATCCGACAACCCAGCGCGCCGAATCGATGTGGAAGGGCGCTGCCCTGGCTGTCGGTGCGGCCCTGCTGCTCGGCGGCTGCGACACCGTCTCGGCGCTCAATCCCTTCGACCGTCCCGAGGTCTACAAGCCCGAGGTGACTGAGGTCGTCCCGGCCGACAAGCTCTACAATGAGGGCCTGGCGCGCCTGCAGAACGGCGACAGCGAAGGCGCGGCCAAGAAGTTCGACGAGATCGACAAGCACTCGCCGTTCTCGCCCTATGCCAAACGGGGCCTGATCCTCACCGCCTACACCAATTACCAGGCGTCGAAGTGGGAGGAGACGATCACCGCCTCCAAGCGCTTCATCGCGCAGAACCCGGCGAGCCCGGATGCGGCCTATGCGCAGTATCTGATGGCGATGTCGTACTACAACCAGATCCCGGACGCGACGCGCGACCAGGAGCGCACCCAGCTCGCCATCGTCGCGTTCGAGGAGCTGCTGGCGAAGTATCCCCAGTCGGAATATGTGATCGACGCGAGGGAGAAGCTCCTGGTGGCGCGCGACCAGCTCGCCGGCAAGGAGATGAATGTCGGTCGCTTCTATCTCGAGAAGCGCAACTACACGGGCGCGGTGAACCGCTTCCGCGACGTCATCATCAAGTACCAGACCACGCGCCATGTCGAGGAGGCGCTGATGCGCCTGACCGAGGCCTACATGGCGATGGGCATCACCAACGAGGCGCAGACGGCCGCAGCCGTGCTCGGGCACAACTTCCCCGACAGCCCCTGGTACAAGGACGCCTACGCCCTTCTGCAGAGCGGCGGCCTGGAGCCGCGCGAGGATCGTGGCTCCTATATCAGCCGCGCCTTCCAGGGCTTCTCGCGCGCCGTCACCGGCATCGTCGGGTTCGGCCGCCTCTGATCGCTTCACCCGCATAGGAGGCGTTCGCGCATGCCCTGCCTCCCGAGCCTGCGCTGACGTCCATGCTGGTCCAGCTGTCGATACGCGACATCGTCCTGATCGACCGTCTCGACCTGGCGTTCCGCGACGGCTTGAGCGTGCTCACCGGTGAGACCGGCGCCGGCAAGTCGATCCTGCTCGACGGTTTCGCGCTGGCTCTGGGCGGCCGCGGCGACGGTGGCCTCGTACGCCATGGCGAGGCGCAGGGGCAGGTCAGCGCCGTCTTCGACCTCGCCGGCGACCATGCGGCGCGCAAGCTCGCCCAGGCGCAGGAAATCGACACCGATGGCGACCTGATCCTGCGCCGGGTGCAATATGCAGATGGGCGCACCCGCGCCTTCGTCAACGACCAGCCGGTCAGCGTCCAGATCCTGCGGATGATCGGGGCCGCGATCGTCGAGATTCACGGACAGCATGATGACCGCGCGCTGAGCGACCCCGCCCAGCACCGGGTGATCCTCGACGGCTTCGGCGGCTTCGAGGCGCAGGCCGAAGCGGTCGCGGCTTCGAGCGAGACGCTGAAGCGTGCCCGCCAGGCCCTGCAGGCGCAGCGCATCCGCGTCGAGGCCGCGCGCAAGGAGGCCGATTTCCTGCGCCATGCGGTGGCCGAGCTCGGCAAGCTCGCGCCGCGGCCGGGCGAGGAGGAGGCGCTCGCCGCCGCGCGCCAGGGCATGATGCAGGCGGAGAAGGTCGCTCGCGACCTGATCGACGGCTACGAGGCCGTAGGCGGGCAGGGCTCTCCCATCGCTGCGCTGTCGGCCGTGCTGCGCCGGCTCGAACGCCGCGCCGGCCAGGCGCCGGAGCTGATCGACCCCTCGCTGGCTGCGCTGAACACGGCGATCGTCGCCCTGGAGGAAGCCGGCGAGACGCTGGCCGCCGGCATGCGCGCGGCCGAATACGACCCGCGCGAGCAGGAGCGCGTCGAGGAACGCCTGTTCGCGCTGCGTGGCGCGGCCCGAAAATACGACGTGCCTGTGGACGGCCTAGTCGTGCTGGCGGAGAGCATGGAGGGAGACCTCGCCGCGCTCGACGAGAGCGAGACCTCGCTCGGCCGGCTGGAGGACGAGCTCAGGCAAGCCGAGGCCGCCTATCTCAAGCTGGCGCGCGCGTTGTCGGAGGCGCGCCACAAGGCGGCGACCCGGCTCGACTCAGCCGTCAAGGCAGAGCTGCCGCCGCTGAAATTGGAGCGCGCACGCTTCATCACCCGGATCGACAGCGACGCGGACGCGCGCGGGCCGGAAGGCTTCGACCGCGTCGAATTCTGGGTCGAGACCAATCCGGGCACGCGGCCGGGGCCGATGATGAAGGTCGCTTCGGGCGGTGAGTTGTCGCGCTTCATGCTGGCGCTCAAGGTCGTGCTGGCCGAGCGCGGCTCGGCGCCGACGCTGGTCTTCGACGAGATCGACACCGGAGTCGGCGGGGCGGTGGCGGATGCCATAGGGGAGCGGCTGGCGCGGCTCGCCGGCAAGGTGCAGGTGATCTCGGTGACCCATGCGCCCCAGGTCGCTGCCAAGGCGGCCCAACATTTCCTGATCGCGAAATCGGCCCTGGATGGCGATGCCGCATCACGCACCGTGACGCGCGTCGCCGGTCTGGAGGATCAGGCGCGGCGCGAGGAGATCGCCCGTATGCTCGCCGGCGCCTCGATCACCGAGGAGGCGAGGGCAGCCGCCGGGCGGCTGCTCGAGGCCGCCGGCGTCAAGGGCTGACCGCGCTCAAGTCCCGGCCAGTTCGTAGCCGCTTCCGCTTTCCCGGACAGACTTGAAGCCCTCGATATGCCCGCCGGACACGGCCCAGCCTTTGCGAGCGGCGCGGGCGAGGATATCGCGGCGCGTATTTGCGGCCATCGCGCCGTCGAGATCGTAGGCCAGGCCGATCTCGGGATCGGCAGCCTGAAAGGCTGCAAGGTGCAGGGCGTCACCCCAGAGCAGCAGGCTGCGCGCGGGGTCTTCGATCAGATAGCCGCCATGGCCGTAGGTGTGGCCGGGCAGCGCGACGAGGTCGATGCCCGGCAGCACGGGGCCAGGCTCGGCGGTGCGGATGAGGCCGGCGTAGAGGTGCTGCAGCGCCGCCGCGATATCGAAGCCGCCCTGACGGGCCTTGGGCGTGACGGTGCGCTTCGCCTCATCGGCGAAATGGGCGAGGTCGGCTGCGGGGATGACGATCTCGGCGTTTGGGAAATAGGACAGGTCGCCATCGACGAGGCCGAGCGCGTGGTCGCCATGGAGATGGGTCAGCAGGACGCGCCGCACATCAGTTGGCGCGATGCCGAGGTCGCGCAGGGCCGTGCGCGCATGGCCGTAGGCCTCTCCCCAGGCGGTTCCGGTCCCGGCATCGACCAGCGTGATGCCGTCCGGGCCGCGCAGCAGGAAGCAGTTGACGACGATGCGGATCGTCTGGGAGCCCCATCGCCTGACGGTCTCGCGCCGCGCCTGCTCGCCGGCGACATGGGTCAGCACGCCGGAGGGCGCTTCGAAATAGCCGTCATGGAGGATCGAGACCTCATGGCGGCCGAAATGGCGTGGCTGGCCCATGCGAATCCCTCCCATTGCTCCCATTTCGTCATTGCGAGCGAAGCGAAGCAATCCAGGAGGAGGTAGAGCGCCCCCGCCCCTGGATTGCTTCGCTTCGCTCGCAATGACGAGAGGGAGGTCAACGCTGCGGGATGAACTGCGCGTCGCTGACGGTGAAGGCGCCGCGCGGCTGTCCCACGGTGAACTCCAGCGCTCCGCGGCATCCGGCCGGGGCCGCCTGGGTGCCGGCCCGCGCACAGTTCCGTTCGAGATAGGTGATGGTGTCGAGCGGCATGCCGCCGTCATCGAGGTGCACGCCGCCGCTGGCATCGCTGGCGAGGCCGCCGCGTGACATCGAGAAACCGGTGATCGTCACGTTCTCTACGCGGATGAACAGCCCGGCGAGCTCGACCCGGCGCTGCTTGACCTCGGCCAGCGTCATCATATGGGCGCCATCCTGGGCGTGAGCCGCCATACCCGTCGCCATCAACACCGCGATAATCGCCAACCGCATCCGCACCGATCTCCTTGCAAGGGCGGCGGAATCGCGCGGTGAGCCTGAGTCGTCAAGTGTGGGTGGGCGAACGATCTCGTTGGCTCCACAGCCCTCATCGCGAAACGAAGTGGGGGATTTCAAGAGCTTTGTCCGCCGTCATCCCCGCGCCGTCATCCCCACGCCCATTCCGGGCGCCGCTGGCGCGGATGTCCGGAATGACGGTGTGGGATGATCGAGGGCAACGCAGCTTCTCTAGATCTGGTGGCGCAGAAGAACAGGCGGTATTTTCGTGTTGTGCGCCGCAACAGTTTCTTTCCGTCATATTTTGCGCTAAGAGCCGCTGCAATCGATGGCTGCGCTGACGCCCATCGCTCCCGTCCTGCGCCGTCTTCCGATTCCGCGCCGTAACCCTAGGCCCGACAACCCATGTCCTTTCTGACCACGAGCCCGCCGCTCGCGCGCGCGCTCGCCGACCGCAATTACTCCGATCCGACGCCGGTGCAGAACGCCGTGCTGGAGGAGGCCGCCTCCGGGCGCGACCTGCTCGTCTCGTCGCAGACCGGCTCCGGCAAGACCGTCGCCTATGGCCTGGCCATCGGCTCGACGCTGCTCGGCGAGGCCGAAGCCTTCGGTCGCGCCGGACAGCCGCTGGCGCTGATCATCGCGCCGACGCGCGAACTGGCGCTGCAGGTCCAGCGCGAACTGGCCTGGCTCTACAAGCACGCCAATGCCCGTGTCATCGCCTGCGTCGGCGGCATGGATCCGCGCCGCGAGGCGGCCCTGCTCGACGAGGGCGCCCATATCGTCGTCGGCACGCCGGGCCGTCTGCGCGACCATATCGAGCGCCATCGCCTCGACGTTTCAGCGCTCAAGGCCGTCGTGCTCGACGAGGCCGACGAGATGCTCGATCTCGGCTTCCGCGACGATCTCGAATTCATCCTAAAGACCACGCCGGAAGGCCGGCGCAGCCTGCTGTTCTCGGCGACGCTGCCCAAGGCGATCATCCAGCTCGCCAAAAGCTACCAGAACGATGCGCTGCGCATCGAGGTCGCCGGCACGCCCGGCGGCCATGCCGACATCGAGTACCGCGCGATCCGCGTCTATCCGAAGGAAGCCGAGCTCGCCGTCGTCAACCTGCTGCGCTTCCACGATGCCGCCTGCTCGCTCGTCTTCTGCAACACTCGCAATGCGGTGCGCCATCTCGAGGCAATCCTGCTCGAGCGCGGCTTCTCGGCCGTGGCGTTGTCGGGCGAACTCTCGCAGAGCGAGCGCAATTCGGCGCTGCAGGCTCTGCGCGACGGCCGGGCCAGGGTCTGCGTCGCGACCGACGTCGCCGCGCGCGGCATCGACCTGCCGGGGCTGACTCTCGTCATCCATGCCGAACTTCCGAACGATCCGGAGGTGATGCAGCATCGCTCCGGCCGCACCGGCCGTGCCGGCAACAAGGGCACCAGCGTGCTGCTTGTGCCGCCGTCACGTCGCCGCAAGGCCGAGATGCTGCTGGCCGAGGCCAAGGTCGAGGCCGTCTGGGCCGGGCCGCCGACGCAGGACGAGATCCGCGCGCTCGACAAGGAGCGGCTGCTCAACGACCCGATCCTGACCGGTGAACCCGGCGAGGTCGATGCCGCCATGGTCGAGGCGCTGCTGGCCGGCCGCTCTATCAACGAGATTGCGGCCGCGCTGGTGCGCGTCTACCGCGCGCGGCTGCCAGCGGCCGAGGAGGTCGGCGATCCGAACTTCGCGCGCGACGAACGCCGCCCCGCCCGTGCGCGTGAGGATTATGCGCCGCGTGAAGGTGCGCCTCGCTTCGGCGAGAATCGCGAAGGCAGCCCGCGTTCGGATGGCCCGCGCAAGGCCGGCCCGCGCGGCGACACGGTTTGGTTCCGCCTGAACATCGGTCGCAAGGATGGCGCCGATCCGCGCCAGCTCCTGCCGATGATCTGCCGTCGCGGCAAGATCACGCGCGACGAGGTCGGCGCGATCCGCATCTTCGACAAGGAGACCAAGGTCGAGATCGATGCCGATGTCGCCGAGCGCTTCTACGAACTGGCCAAAGCGGTCGACCGCGACAAGATCGTGATCGAGCCCGTGACCGGTGAAGAGGAGCGTCGTCCGGCCAAGCCTTTCGCCGACAAGGCGAGCCATGCGCCTTCGACGTATGCCCGGCCCGAGCGCGAAGCGCGTGCCCCGGCCAGGGCCTATGAGAAGAAGCCGTATGAGGGCGGCGAGCGGAAGCCCTATGAGGGCAAGAAGAAAGCCTATGAGGGGAAGTCGAAGCCCTTCGGCGCGGCCAAGCCCTACGATCCCGTGCGCAGCGACCGCGAGCAGCTGTCCGACCCGAACGTCTCGTTCAGGCCTGGCGGCAAGTCCGGCCCGGGCAAGCCTCCTGCGGGCAAGTTCGGCGAGAGGAAGCCCTATGCGGGCAAGTCGCTTGGCGAAAAGTCTTTTGGCGACAAATCATTCGCCGGGAAGCCTGCCTCGCGCGACGGCGACAGCCGGCCTGCCGGAAAGCCGTTCAAGGGCAAGAAGCCGCCGCGCCGCGACGATCGCTGATCGTCAGGCGCCGATGCGGCTCCGCCAGCGTTTCGGTTGCCGTCATTGCGAGCGCAGCGAAGCAATCCAGGGATGCAGAGAGCTGCAGCCCCTGGATTGCTTCGTCGCTGACGCTCCTCGCAATGACGGGAATAGCGTTCCAGCCTGTTTGGAAAATTCTAACGCAGGCCGAGGAACGACAGGATGGCCAGGACAACGACGATCAGGCCGATGATGTAGATGATATTGTTCATGGAAATAGCCCCCGCAATGTGAGCGGGCCTGTCGGCCCGCTTTCGATCGAGTTCGTTCGGTTCAGTCGTGAAATGAACCGCGCTTTCGCGGGAATGTTCCCTGACGGAGCCGGGCAGCCTCAGCCGTCGATCAGCCTGCGATAGAGATGCCAGGTGGCGTGGCCCAGCACCGGCATCACGACGACGAGCCCGACCAGCACCGGCAGGCAGCCCAGCACCAAAAGCCCGGTCACCATCAGGCCCCAGATCATCATGACGCGCGGGTTCTGCTCCACCGCGGCGACCGAGGTGCGGATGGCGGTCGCCACGTCGACCCGCCGATCGATGATGTGCGGGAAGGATGTGACCGAGATCGCGAAAGCCGCGATCGCGAAGAGCAGCCCGACCGAATTGCCGACAACGATCATGATCCAGCCGTCGAAGGTGGTGAAGACGGTACGCAGGAACTCGCCGGTCGTGACGTTTGCGGGAAGGCCGAGCAGGCCGCGATAGATGAACCAGGCCGCGAACAGCCAGGCGATGAACAGGCCCGTCAGCATCGCGCCAAGCAGCATTATCTGGCTGAGCGCCGGCGAGCGCAGAAGGGCGAAGGCGTGGTTCCAAGAGGAATCGAGCCCGCGCTCGCGCCGGCGGCTGATCTCGTAGAGGCCGACCGCGGCGAAGGGGCCGATCAGGGCGAAGCCGCCGAGCAGCGGGAAGAGCAGCGGGAAGATGTTGTAGGTCACCGTCAGATTCGCGAGCAGCACGCCGATGACGGGGTAGATCACGGCGACGAAGGCGAGATGCGACGGCTGGGCCAGGAAGTCCTGCCAGCCGAGCCGCAGCGAGTCCGTCAGGTCCGTCGTCGTGATGGTGCGGATGCGGGGCAGGGCAGGGGCTGCATCCTTCGTGTCATGGTCGAAGCTGCTGTCGAGGTTGGCCATGGCGTCTCTCCCGGTTGCAGCCCGGTGCGCCTCGCCCTTGATCCTTGGGTCAACGGCCGTAAGGCGTCGAGCTTCCAATTCCCAGCCCGGCTATGATACGCCCCGCCGCCGGATTTGTCGCGCGGTGCTCGCGGGAATGCGCGAACAGGGTTTAGCCGCAACACTGCTGACTTCCCCGGTCCCGGGCTGTCGCTTATGACATTGCCATGAGCGAGTCCGAGCCGAACCCCATCGCCGAACTGACGCCGCGCAAGGCGCGTCTCGAGCACAAGCGTCTGGCGGCTGCGGTCGAGGCGGCTGACATCGCCTATCACCAGAACGATGCGCCCACGATGGACGACGCTGCTTACGACGCCCTCCGGCGCCGGCTGGTGGCGATCGAGGAGGCGTTTCCGGAGCTGAAGACGGCGGGCTCGGTCAGCGGCAAGGTCGGCGCGCGGCCTGCGGGAAAGTTCGCAAAAATCCGGCATCGCGTGCCGATGCTCTCGCTCGACAACGCCTTTTCGGACGAGGCGGTGGCGGAGTTCGTGCAGCGCGTCCACCGCTTCCTCGGCCGCCGCGACGAGGAGCCCATCGCGTTCACCGCCGAGCCGAAGATCGACGGGCTGTCGCTCTCGCTGCGCTACGAGAAGGGCGCGCTCGTCCATGCCGCGACGCGTGGCGATGGCGAGGAGGGCGAGGACGTCACCATCAATGCCCGCACCATCGCGGAGATTCCGCAGACGCTCGCCGGAGACGACGTGCCCGAGATCGCCGAGGTTCGCGGCGAGGTCTATCTCGGCCATGCCGATTTCGCGGGGATCAACGAGCGCCAGCGCGAGAAGGGGCTGACCGAATTCGCCAATCCCCGCAACGCCGCGGCCGGCTCGCTGCGCCAGCTCGATGCCACGATCACGGCGTCCCGACCCTTGCGCTTCTTCGCCTATGCCTGGGGCGAGCTGCCGGAGAAACCTGCAGCCACGCAGTTCGGCGTGGTCGAGGCCTTCGCGCGCTGGGGTTTTCGCACCAATCCGCTGATGGCGCGCTGCGACACCACCGAGGCGCTGCTTGCGCGCTACCGGCTGATCGAGAGCAGGCGCGCCTCGCTCGGCTACGACATCGACGGCGTGGTCTACAAAGTCGACGATCTTGCACTTCAGGCAAGGCTCGGCTTCGTCTCGCGGGCGCCGCGCTGGGCGATCGCGCATAAATTCCCCGCCGAGCTCGCGACCACGGTGCTGGAGGCGATCGAGATCCAGGTCGGGCGCACCGGCGCGCTCTCGCCGGTGGCGCGGCTGAAGCCGGTGACGGTCGGCGGTGTCGTGGTCACCAACGCGACGCTGCACAACGAGGACTATATCCGCGGCTTCGACTCGAAGGGCGAGCGCATCCGAAGTGGCGAACCGCCCGACATCCGCGTCGGCGACACCGTCACCGTCAAGCGCGCCGGCGACGTGATCCCGCGCGTCGAGGCGGTGGACCTCGCCAAGCGCCCGGCGGATGCCGCGCCTTATGCCTTCCCGACGCTCTGCCCGGCCTGCGGCAGCCATGCGACGCGCGAGATGAACCCGCGCTCTGGCAAGGAGGACGCGGTACGCCGCTGCACAGGTGGGTTGATCTGCCCGGCGCAGGCGGTCGAGCGGCTGAAGCATTTCGTCTCGCGCGACGCGATGGACATCGACGGGCTCGGCGACAAGCAGATCGAGTTCTTCCACGCGGACCCTGAGCTGCCGGTGAAGGAGCCCGCCGACATCTTCACGCTGGCGAAGCGCGACCAGGAGAACTTCAAGAAGCTCAAGGACAAGGAAGGTTTCGGCGCGCAGAGCGTTGCAAAGCTCTTCGCGGCCATCGAGGACAGGCGGACACCGCCGCTCAACCGCTTCATCTTCGGGCTCGGCATCCGCCATATCGGCGAGACCACTGCCCGGTTGCTGGCGCGCCATTACGGCTCGTTCGAGGCGCTGCGCGCGGCCGGCCTCGCTGCGGCCGATCCCGCCTCGCCGGAGCGGCAGGAGCTGGATGCGATCGACGGCGTCGGCCCCACCGTGGTCGAGGCGCTGACCGAGTTCTTCGGCGAGCCGCATAATCAGGAGCTTCTGGACCGCCTGCTCGTGCAGGTGACGCCGCAGCCGCTGGAGGCGGTCGCCTCCGCCAGCCCGGTCGCCGGCAAGATCGTGGTCTTTACCGGCGCGCTGGAGCGGATGACCCGCGACGAGGCCAAGGCGATGGCCGAGCGGCTGGGCGCCAAGGTCGCGGGCTCGGTCTCCTCGAAGACCGACCTGCTGGTGGCCGGGCCGGGTGCGGGCTCGAAGCTGAAGGACGCGCAGAAGCACGGCGTCGAGGTGATCGACGAGGCCGGCTGGTTCGACCTCGTCGGCGGCTGAGGCCGGCGCCTATTCCGCGGCGGCCGCAGGGGCTTCGAAGAGGTTCGCGGGACTGGCCTCGCCCGCGGCGCGGATCTGGCTCGGCGGCGCGCCGATGACGCGCTTGAAGGCGCGGCTGAAGGAGGCCTCCGAATCGTAGCCGAGGCGCTGCGCTACCACTGCGATTCGCAGCCTGTCGCGGGCCAGCCATTGCCGGGCCTGATGCATGCGGACCTGGGCGACATAGCGCGCCGGCGTCTCGCCGACGACGCCGGCGAAGCGCTCTGCGAAGCCGGAGCGCGAGGCGCCCATCAGCTTCGCCAGGCTCTCGACCGTCCAGTCGGTTTCCGGATGGGCGTGGATCGCCGCCAGCACGCGGCCGATCAGCGGGCAGCGCGCCGCCGCTATCCAGCCCTTGGCCTCGCCGCAGCCGCGCTCGACCCAGGTGCGCATGATCGTCGCGGCCAGGACGTCGGCCAGGCGCGCCAGGATGCCGCCGGCGCCGACCCGGTCCATCGCGACCTCGCGGCCCATGGCCTCCAGCAGATGCGGGATGCCGGGCTCATGGGCCACGACCTCGCTCATCCGCATCATCTCCGGCATGAGCCGCAGCAGCGGGTGATCGGTGTCGATGTTGAAGGTCATGCTGCCGCTGAACAGCAGCGTATGCGCCCCGGCGCCGCCGCCCTCGACATCGGCGACCTCGCCGCAGAGCTGACGGACCTTGCAGCTGCAGGGCGGGGCCGGCGCGATCTCGGGCGAACTCGCCAGCACATGCGCGGCGCCGCGCGGCATCAGCAGGGCATCGCCGTCGCGCAGCTCCAGCCAGTCGCCGTCGGGCGTCCTGAGCCAGCAGTCGCGACGGGAGACGAAGTGGAAGCGCGCCTCGCGCTGGGCCGGGAAGGCGATGGCCCAGGGTGCTGCCATCTGGCAGCGCGTGTAGTCCACGCCGTCCAGCCTGAGGCCGCGCAGCATATCGGTGAGATGGTCGGGCAACTGGCTCATGCGGATTCAGGTCGATACAGTCTTGGACGATCTGTCAAGCGATACGGATTTTATAGCATGGAAACTCCAGAGGGCCACGCCCATCTTGCGGCAACCTTTTGGAGATCCCCGCATGTCACAGACATTATCCGCAGCGCTCGACGACGATGTTCGCGACGACAGCCGCGACCGCCCGGCCTGGGCCGCCATCGCCTCGCTCACGCTTGGCGTCTTCGGCCTGGTTACAGCCGAGTTCCTGCCGGCGAGCCTGCTGACGCCCATGGCGGTCGATGTCGGCGTCTCGGTCGGCGCCGCCGGCCAGGCGGTGACAGCGACTGCCGTGATCGGCGCCATCGCCGGGCTCGCCACGGCGATCGTGACGCGCGGTATCGACCGGCGCCTCGTCATCTGGGTGCTGACTTCGACATTGATCGTCTCGAGCGTGCTGGCGGCGCTGGCGGAAAGCCTTGCCATGCTCCTGTTCGCGCGCGTCCTGCTCGGCATCGGGCTCGGCGGGTTCTGGTCGATGGTCGCGGCCATCGCGATGCGGCTGGTGCCGCCGGCGGCGCTGCCGAAGGCGATGTCGCTGATCTTCGCCGGCGTTTCGCTGGCGACGGTCAGCGCCGCCCCGGTCGGGGCCTATCTCGGCGATCTGCTAGGCTGGCGCGCCGTGTTCTGGCTTTCGGCGCTGGTCGGCGTGGTGACGCTTCTGGTCCAGATGGTCGCGCTGCCGCGGCTGCCGGCGCGGGGCGCGGCCGATGTCGGCACGCTGCTGAGCCTGCTCCGCCGGCCGAGCGTGACGCTGGTGCTGGGCGGCGTCGTGGTCGTCATTTCCGGGCATTTCGCCGGATTCACCTATGTCCGGCCCTTCCTGGAGCAGGTCCCGCGGCTCTCGGTGGAGGCAATCTCCCTGGTGCTGCTCGCCTTCGGCATTGGCGGATTCCTCGGCAATCTGGCGGGCGGGGCGATCACGGCCCGCAGCGCCAAGGCCTCGGTGGTCTTTGGCGCGACGCTGGTGGCGGCGATGGCGGCGAGCCTCCTGCTGTTCGGCACCTCGGCAATCGCGGCTGGGGTCGCGGTCGGGATCTGGGGCTTCGCTTTTGGGGCGCTGCCGGTCGGCTTCCAGACCTGGATGGTGCGCGTGGTGCCCGAGGAGGAAGCCGAGTCGGCCGGCGGCCTGATCGTCGCCGCCTTCCAGATCGCGATCGCGAGCGGCGCGATCTTCGGCGGCCTGCTGGTAGAGGGTGTCGGAGCCTCGGGCGCGGTCGCCTATGCCGGCGTCGCCACCCTGGTCGGAGGGCTGGGCGTGCTCTGCCTCGGCTCGCGCAGCCCGGAACGGCTGGGGAGCGCGGCCCCGGCGGGCGCGCATTGACGGGAGCGAACCGATCGGGCGCGTGATGCGCCCGATCACTTTTCTTCAAGACAGCGGCGCGACGATCCGCTGTATCCTGCGGCATGGATCTGATCAGCCAAGGCGAAGCGCTCGCGCAGACACCTCTCCTGCCGGGGGAGCACGCGCGCATCTTCACGGCGGCACGCTTCGACGGGCTGGAATTCCTGTCGGCGCGCTTCGCGACCCACGCCTATGCGCCGCATGTCCACGAGACCTATGCGATCGGCACGATCGAGGAGGGCTGCGAGGTCTGGCATGCGCGCGGCCGGCGCATGTATGCCGGTGCCGGCGATGTCGTCTTCAACCACCCCTTCGACGTGCATGACGGCATGCCCCATGACGGCGGCTATCGTTACCGGATGAGCTATCCGACGATCGAGCTGATGTGCGAGATCGCCGCCTCGCTCACGGGCCGGGAACATGTCGGGACGCCGTTCTTTCCCGAGCCGATGGTGCATGACCGGGAGGCCGCCGCGATCTTCGCCGCTGCGCACCGGCTTCTCGATGACGGCCGGGACATGCTGGCCGGCGAGGAGGCGCTGCTGCGCGCCTATGCCTATTGCATCGCGAAGCATGCGGATCTGTCGGTGCGCGAGATCTGCCGGGAGCAGGGGCCGGTGGCGACCGCCAAGGCGCTGCTGGAGGCGCGCTATGAAGAGGATCTGTCGCTGGCGGAGATCGCCTGCGCCTGCGGGCTGGCGCGCCACCAGCTGATCCGCGCCTTCCGCCACGAGACCGGGCTGACGCCCCATGCCTACCTCATCGACATCCGGGTCCGGCGCGCGCGCGACCGGCTGCGCCGCGGCGAGGCACCCGGCACTGTGGCGGCCGCCACCGGATTCTGCGACCAGGCGCACCTGACCCGGGCCTTCAAGGCGCGGATTGGCGTGACGCCGGGCGTTTTCCGTGCCGCCCATCTCTCCTGAAGGCCGGTCTGCGATGTCCACCATCTGGGACGATGTACGGCGGGGATTCGGCGACATCTGGCCGCCGATGCTGGCGGCGGTGCCGATCGGCCTCTTGTTCGGCGCGCTCGCCGCCGGCAAGGGCCTCTCGCCGCTCGAGGTCATGGTCATGGGCATCTTCGTCTTCGCCGGCGGGGCCCAGTTCGCGGCGGTGGAGCTCTGGGCGACGCCGGCACCGATCGGTGCGCTCGTCTTCTCGACGCTGCTGATAAATGCGCGCCATGTGCTGATGGGCGCCTCGATCACGCCCAAGCTGCGGGGTTTTTCGCGCTGGCAAAAGTTCCTGGGCCTCTACTACATGGCCGATGAGAACTGGGCGCTCGCCGAGAAGCGGGCGCGGACGCATCGCCTGACGCCCGCCTACTGGTTCGGCATGCTCACCCCCTTCGTCATGTGCTGGGTCACGACCTCGACGCTCGGCGCCGTCGTCGGTGCCGCGCTCGGCGATCCGCGCCGCTTCGGCGCCGATTTTGCCTTCACGGCGCTGTTCATCGCGCTGGTCGCAGCCTTCTGGAAGGGGCGCGTGACCTTCTGGACGATTGCCGCGTCGGGTGCGGCCTCGGCACTGACCTATCGGCTCATCGGGCCGCCCTGGCATGTGCTTGCCGGCGCGCTCTTCGGGCTGCTCGCGGCCTGGGTTGCGGCCGGCGACGGCGCCGGCTTGCAGCGGAAGCCGGAAAAGCCGCAGGCGGCGCCGCCTGAACCGGCCAACGTTGCGCGGAAGACGCCGGAGCCGGCCCGGCCATGACGCTCGACCCGCAGAACCTGCTCGCCATCCTCGGCATGGCCATCGCAACTTATGCGACGCGCGTCGCCGGCCTGGCGCTGGCGGGGCGGCTCCAGCTTTCGGCCCGCGCCCAGGCGGCTTTCGACGCGATCCCGCCGGCGGTGCTGGTCGCGGTTATCGCGCCGAGTGCGCTCGCCACGGGCTGGGCCGAGACCGCTGCCGCCGCACTCGCCGCGCTCGCCGCGACGCGGCTGCCGCTGCTCGGCGTGGTTGCGGTCGGGGTCGCCGCGGTGGTCGGCTTCCGGTTGTTCCTCTAGGCCTCGCGGTCACCAGGCTGCACGGCGTCGCCGGGTGGCGCGGCCTCGATCGAGATCAGCAGCTCCTTCAGCAGGGCGGCGAGCGCGGTCTGCTTCTCCGGCGGCAGCGCCTCGATGAAGCGTCGCTCGTTGGCCATGTCGGCGCGGAAGGCCTCTTCGACGCGCTCCCGGCCCGCTTCTGTCAAGGCAACGAGCAGGCTCCTGCCGTCGTCGGGCGACTTTTGGCGCCGTATCAGCCCGGCCCTTTCCAGCCTGAGCAGGCGATGCGTCAGCCCGCCGGAGGTGATCATCAGCGAACGGTAGAGCTCGGTTGGCGTCAGCGTGTAGGGCGGCCCGGCGCGCCGAAGCGTGCTGACGACATCGAACTCACCGCGGTCGAGGTCGAAGGCTGCGAAGCCTGCCTCGATGCTCGGTCGCACCAGATTGGAAAGGCGATAGGCCCGGCCGAGGATCGCCATCGGCGAGGTGTCGAGGTCCGGCAACTCGCGGGCCCATTGTCCGCGCAGGCGCTCAATATGGTCATTCGGCATTCACGGATCTCCAAAGTCCCCAAACTATCTTGACGCTAAGATAAACTAGGGAATATATATCTTCGCATCAAGATAACTGACGAGGTGAGGGAGCTCCAGCATGAACCAGGTGATCCGCAGCTCGACGCTGCAGGCGGCCAACCGCACGGCTCGCTTCGAGGGCCATCAGCATGGGTCCGAAGTCTCGTTCTTCATGGTCGACAACGAGCCGGGGCAGGGACCGGGCCTGCATGTCCACCCCTATACGGAAACCTGGATCGTCCGGAGTGGGCAGGCCGAGTTCACCGTTGGGCGGGACCGGTTCCGCGCCGTCGCGGGCGACATCGCCGTCGGCCCGGCCGGCATTCCGCATCGGTTCGTCAATGTCGGCACCGGGCGGCTGGAAATCGTCTGCATCCATGCCAATGACCGGATCGTGCAGGACTGGGTCGAGGACGCCCCGGCCGCCTGAACGCTTGGCTCACAAGGGCAGGCACGCCTTCTCCAGCCAGGCCTTCGCCTCGCCCTCGACCAGCGGCGCGAGCTTGTTCCAGACCGTGGCGTGATAGGTATCGATCCAGGCGATCTCGCCTTCGTCGAGCAGGCTTTTGTCGACCAGCGCGCGCTCATAGGGGCACCAGGTGATGGTCTCGAACCCGTAGATCGTGCGGTCCCCGCCAGGGATGGCGCGCTCCTCGACCACGATCAGGTTCTCGATGCGGATGCCGTACTCGCCTTCCTTGTAGTAGCCGGGCTCGTTGGAGAGGATCATGCCCGGCTCGAGCGGCGTCGTGCCGAGCCTGGAGATCCGCTGCGGGCCTTCATGCACGGAGAGATAGCTTCCGACGCCATGGCCGGTGCCGTGGTCGAAATCGAGGCCCGCCTGCCAGAGCGGCAGCCGCGCCAACGCATCGAGTTGGGCGCCTGAGGTGCCCTTGACGAAGATGGCCCGCGAGATCGCGATATGGCCCTTGAGCACGCGGGTGTAGCGGTCGCGCATTTCGGGCGTCGGCTCGCCGACCGCCATGGTGCGGGTGATGTCGGTGGTGCCGTCCTCGTACTGGCCGCCGGAATCGACCAGGAAGATGCCGGGCTCGATCCTGCGGTTGCTGGCATCGCTGACGCGGTAATGCGGCAGGGCCGCATTCGGGCCGGCGCCAGCTATGGTGGTGAAGGAGACGTCCTTGAGCAGGCCGGTCTTGTTCCGCTCGGCTTCCAGCGCGGCGACGGCGTCGATCTCGGTAAGCCGACCACCGGGTGCCTCCCGCGCGAGCCAGGTCAGGAAGCGCACCATCGCCGCGCCGTCGCGCAGATGCGCGGTGCGGGCGCCGGCGAGCTCGGTCTCGTTCTTGCGCGCCTTCATCAGCGCGATGGGGTCCGCGCCTGCGTCCGGGTTGCCGCCGGCCTCGCTGATCAGGGTTGCGAGCGCCGAAGCTGCCGTCGTCGCGTCGAGCCTGACCTTGGCGCCGGCTGCGCCCAGCGCTGCAAGCTGCGCCTCGAGCGCGGCGGGCGGGGCGATCTCGCCGACGGCGCCGATGGCGTCGCCGGCCTCGTTGGTGATCTTCTCGGGCGCCAGGAAGACGGTTGGGCGGCCCTCGCGCGGGACGATGGCATAGCCTAGCGGCAGCGGGGTGTGCTCGACATCGCCACCGCGAATGTTGAAGGCCCATGCCAGCGCATGCGGGTCGGAGACCACGAGCGCGTCGACCTTGGCCTTGCCGAGCGCCTCCTGGATGCGGGCGAGCTTGCTGGCCGTGTCCTCGCCGGCGAGCTCGGCGCGATGCGCCTTGACCGGTGCTGCGGGCGGCGCCGGGCGCTCGCTCCAGAGGGCATCGATCGGATTCTCCGGCAGTGCCACCAGCTCGCCGCCGGCCGCGGCCACGGCCTTATCGAGCTGGGCGACGCCGTCCACCGTGTGGAGCCAGGGATCGTAGCCGACCTTGCCGCCCGCGGGCAGGTTCGCCTCGATCCAGCGGTCGAGCGGGGTCTCCTCCATGCGGGTGGGGGTGACGACCGCGGTATCGGTCTGCTCCGCAGCCTGGATCGTGTAGCGGCCGTCGACGATCAGCGCGGCCTTGTCCGCCGTCACGACCGCGTTGCCGGCGGAGCCGGTGAAGCCGGTGAGCCAGGCGAGGCGAGCCATATGCGCCGGCACGTACTCGCCCTGGTGCTCGTCGGCGCGCGGCACGATGAAGCAGGCGATGCCCTGCTGCGCGAGCGCCTTTCGCAGCGCGGCGATGCGCGGCGCCACGTGCGACGGATCGCTCGGCTCGGAAAAGGACTGAAAACGGCAGGCCGGGTGGGCGGAGGCAGTCTTGTCGGGCATCGGGCAGGTCCGGAAAAGGCGATTCTGGCCATCGTCGCGGCTCCCGCACAGGAAGGCTAGCCCGATCCTGTCAGGCAACTGCTTTTCGCGGCGGCAAGTGTCGCCTCGGAATGAGGCGGAGTGCCACTTTGATATGCGTCAAACTGGCACTCATTAACGAAGTTCGGTTGGTTCATGCGCTTAGTGCATGTCTCGCATCTGCGAATTACTCTTCTCGCAAGTGCGAAAAGAGCCCATCTTAGCGTCAGAGAGAACGAGGAAGCGACAGGGACTGCCTTCGTCTCAAACTAGGAGATGGTTCCCATGACTTACGTGCTGAACGACGCCTCCCTATTGCCCGCGGCCGTTTCGACGAAGGCTGCCGGCGAGGGTTTCTGGCAGCGCCTCTACGCCGCGATGATCGAGAGCCGCCGCCGCTCCGCCCTGCGTGAGCTGCGCGCCTACTCCTACCTGATCAACGAGTCGGAGACGGTGCTGGGCGGCCTGCCGGGCACGACGGTCTCGACCGACGCGAGCCTTCCGTTCAACCGCTGAGTTTCGCCTTCTGCCCTGCGCGACGGCAGGGTTCTCAATCGAGATTTCGCCGCACGCCCGCGCCGCGCGGCACAATTTGGAAAACGACCATGATCGCCCTCATCAAGCATGTCATCGAGCGGGTTGCCGACACCGTCAAGTTCGCCAGCGCCGTCTGGCACGACGCCCGCGCGATGCAGGACGAAGCGCAAGCCAAGTACGGCCATATCGGCTTCTAAGATCGGCTCGACGTCATCCCGTTCGGGATGACCAGCTCAATAATGCGGGTGGAGTGGCCTGGGGGCTGCGCCGCCCTTTTTCATGACCAGCGTCGCCCAGCCTTCGCGCAGCGACTGGCTGGCGAGATAGAGCCCCTGATGCCGGTAGGTCGAGACGACGCCGGCGACATCCATCGCCAGCAGCCCGGACAGGATGACCGTGCCGTCGGGCGTCAGCACGCGTGCGATCGAAGGGGCGAGCCGCTTCAGCGGTCCGGCGAGGATGTTGGCGAAGACGAGGTCGAAATGGCGTGAGCGATTCGCCTTGGCGTGGCGCAGGCCCGGCGCGACATAGAGGTCTAGCGCGGCGGGGGCGTTGTTGACCCGGGCATTATGGGCGGCGACCTCGACGGCGATGAAATCGATATCGCCGGCCACGACCTTGCGTTTCGTTTGCTTTGCCAGGGCCAGCGCGAGGATGCCGGTGCCTGTGCCGACATCGATGGCATGGCGCGGACGGCGACGCTTCAGTTCGGCATCAAGCGCGAGCAGGCAACCCGCGGTCGTTCCGTGATGGCCGGTGCCGAAGGCCAGGGCCGCCGGAATCTCGATGCCGATATCGTTGATGCGCACTGCGTCGCGGTCATGCTCGCCATGGACCAGGACGCGGCCGGCACGCACGGGCTTCAATCCATCGAGGCTGGCGGCGACCCAGTCCTGCTGGTTCATCGTCGTGAAGGGGATGGTGTCGATCTCGTCACCGACGATGCCGCGCAGCATGTCGCGCACCGCCTCCTCGTCCGGATGCGTGGCGAAGTAGATCTCCACCTTCCAGGGCGCGTTCAGCGACAGCGTGGTGATGCCGCTCTCGATCTCGAATGCCGAGATCGCGGTTTCAGTCGGGTCGAAGACCTCGCCCAGAAGCTCGGTCAGCGCGCGCGCCTTCTCGCCGCTGGTGGAGAGTTCGAGGACGGTCGCGACCGTCGATGGCAGGAGGCCTTCACGCATGCCGCGGCATTAGCAGCCCGCCGGGGCGTTGTCATGCTCCGGCAGGCTGCCCAGGTTTCAATGCTGCGCATTCACCATCGCGAAGACGCCGGCCAGATTGCCGTTCTCTGCTGCGAAGCGCAGCGGCTTGCAGCGTTCTACGATGACCTCGCGCGTCTCGGGCTGCGTTTCGAGGATCGTCATCACCTCGGCGATGAAGTCGGCCAGCGGCATGGCGACCGGGTCGACAGCCTGCTCGGGGCCGCGCAATTCGGTCTGCACATAGGGCGGGACGAGCTCGACGACCTGGGTCGCAGTGCCCTTCAGCTGATGCCGCAGCGACATCGACCAGGAATGGATCGCGGCCTTGGTTGCACTATAGGTCGGCGTCACCGCCAGTGGCACGAAGGCGAGGCCCGAAGACACCGTCATCACGGTTGCCTGCGGCTGCTTCAGCAGATGGGGCAGCAGGGCCGCGGTCAGCCGGATCGGGCCGAGCAGGTTGGTGACGACGGTCTCCTCGGCGATGTCGAGGTCGCCTTTTCCCGGCAGATCCTCGTCCTTCATGATGCCGGCATTGTTGACGACGACGTTGAGCGCCGGGAAGTGCTCGACCGCCTGCTTCGCGAAGGCGGCGATGTCCCCCTTGTCCTGCAGATTGACCAGCAGCGACACCATGCCGGGATTGGCGGCGGTGACCTCGTCGAGCAACGGCTCGCGCCGCCCGGAAATGATGACCTTGTTGCCCTTGGCGTGCAGGGCTTCGGCCAGCGCGCGGCCGATGCCGGAGCCGCCGCCGGTGATGAGAATGGTGTTGCCGGAGATGTTCATCGCGAACTCCTTCGTGGTTGCGCGACGTTTCATTTATCGCAATGCTAACCAGAAGTAAGAAGGCGCCCGAAAGTTCTATACGCACCAAAAGGAGACTGTGAGATGCGCGCGATCCGCGAGGCGATGGGGCCGATGCATGAGCGCAGCGCGGCGCTGCCGGCGGTGAGCCCGGCGGTGGAATCGCTCGTGCGCCAGATGATCGCGCAGGTGGCGGACAAGTGGACCATGCTGGTGCTGGAGGCGCTGGAGGAGCATGGCACGCTGCGCTTCGGCGAGGTCGGCCGCACTGTGGGCGGCATCAGCCAGAAGATGCTGACCAAGACGCTGCGCGAAATGGAGCGCGACGGGCTGGTCACGCGCATCGTGCATCCGGTGATCCCGCCACATGTCGACTATACGCTGACCGAACTCGGGCGGGAGCTGAGCGCTGCCTTCTGCGGGGTCTGGACCTGGGCCGAGACCTATTACGAGCAGGTCAGCGCGGCGCGAAAGGCGTTCCGGGCGCGGGAGGAGGGGTAAGGCGGATCAACGCGCCGCCAATCCCTCGCAGCGAAGCTGATCACGCCCGCCTTCATAGCGCTTGCGATTGCCATGGCATGTTCTCGTGATCGGCGCAGCAACCATTCGCCTGATGCGGCTTGCAAAGCAGACAGCCGGAGCGAGCACTCTTCGGGCGTCTGCGCTCGTGATGCATGCCGCAGCGCTATCACGCGTGGGCGCCAGCGTTAAGCGCTCCGCTACCCAGCGCTCTGCACGAAACTATCCAGCACCATCTTCCGCCCGGCCTTGTCGAAATCGACCGTGAGCTTGTTGCCGTCGATGCTGGCGACCGTGCCAGGGCCGAACTTGATGTGGAAGACGCGAGCGCCCTCGGCATAGGCCGAGCTACCGCTCGACTTGGCCGTGAGCTCGCCCTCGATCAGCAGCGGGCCGCGCTGGCGTGAGGCGCCGAAGCCGCCTCCGCCGGCGTTCCTTTGGCCGAAGCCGCCACTATCCGAGAAGCCGCCATTGCCGCCGGCCTTTGCCTTGTTCTCCTGCGCGCGCTGCCAGCCCGGCGTGTTGTAGCTGGAGCCGAAGCTTTCCATCCGGTCGAAGCGTGAGGCGCCGTAGCCGCCCTGCGAATAGTTGGTCGCGGCCTGCACGACTTCGACATGCTCCTCGGGAAGCTCGTCGATAAAGCGGCTGGGAAGGCTCGACTGCCAGAGCCCGTGGATGCGCCGGTTCGAGGCGAAGAACAGCTTGAGGCGCTTGCGGGCCCGGGTCAGGCCGACATGGGCGAGGCGGCGTTCCTCCTCAAGGCCTGCGCGGCCGCTCTCGTCGAGCGCACGCTGGTTGGGGAACAGGCCTTCCTCCCAGCCGGGCAGGAAGACGGTGTCGAATTCCAGGCCCTTGGCGCCGTGCAGTGTCATGATCGAGACGCGGCCCGTGTCGCCATCGCCGGTATCGGCGTCCATCACCAGCGAAACGTGCTCCAGGAAGGCGGGCAGGTCAGGGAACTCGTCGAGCGAGCGGACGAGTTCCTTCAGGTTCTCCAGGCGCCCGGCGGCATCGGCCGAGCGGTCCTTCTGCCACATCTCGGTATAGCCGCTTTCCTCCAGTACGAGCTCGGCGAGTTCGCCCTGCGGCATGGCCTCGGCGCGCTTGGACCAGCGGCCGAAGGCCTCGACCAACTCGCGCAGGGAGGTGCGGGCCTTGGGCTTGAGCTCGTCGCTCTCGACGATGGCGCGGGCCGATTGCAGCAGCGAGAACCCGGTGGCGCGGGCATGGTTGTGCAGGATCTGGACGGTGGCGTCGCCCAGCCCGCGCTTCGGCACGTTGACGATGCGCTCGAAGGCGAGATCGTCGGTCTGGCTGACGACGCAGCGCAGATAGGCCATCGCGTCGCGGATTTCGGCGCGCTCATAGAAGCGCGGGCCGCCGATGACGCGATAGGGCACGCCGGTCTGGACGAAGCGCTCTTCCAGCTCGCGCATCTGCGCGGAGATGCGGACCAGCACGGCGATTTCGGCGAGGTTCTCGCCCTTGGACTGCATCGCCTCGATCTCGTCGGTAATCAGCCGCGCCTCTTCCTGGCTGTCCCAGGCGCCGGTGATGGTGACCTTCTCGCCGGCCTCGTCCTCGGTGCGCAGGGTCTTGCCGAGGCGGCCCTCATTCCGGGCGATCAGCTTGGAGGCGGTGGCGAGGATATGCCCCGTCGAGCGGTAGTTGCGCTCCAGCTTGACCACGACGGCGCCTGGAAAATCGTGCTCGAAGCGCAGGATGTTGTCGACCTCGGCGCCGCGCCAGCCATAGATCGACTGGTCGTCGTCGCCGACGCAGCAGATGTTGCGGCGGCCCTGGGCGAGGAGGCGCAACCAGAGATACTGCGCGGTGTTGGTGTCCTGATACTCGTCGACGAGGATGTAGCGGAAGCGCTCGTGATAGCTCTGCAACACGTCCGGATGCTCGCGGAAGAGCGTCAGGCAATGTAGCAGCAGGTCGCCGAAATCGACCGCGTTCAGCGTCTTCAGCCGGTCCTGATAGGCGGCATAGAGCTTGCCGCCCTTGCCGTTGGCGAAGACGGCGGCCTCGCCGGGCGCGACATCCTTCGGCGAAAGGCCGCGGTTCTTCCAGCTGTCGATGAAGCCCGCCAGCATCCGGCCGGGCCAGCGCTTCTCGTCGATCCCTTCCGCCTGGATCACCTGCTTCATCAGGCGAATCTGGTCGTCGGTGTCGAGAATGGTGAAGTCGCTGCGCAGGTCGAGCAGTTCGGCGTGGCGGCGCAGGAGCTTGGCCGAGATCGAGTGGAAGGTGCCGAGCCAGGGCATTCCCTCGGCCACCGCCCCGACGAGATGAGCGACGCGCTCCTTCATCTCACGCGCCGCCTTGTTGGTGAAGGTGACGGCGAGGATCTGGGACGGGTAGGCGCGATTGGTCGCGATCAGGTGGCCGATGCGGGTGGTGAGCACACGGGTCTTGCCGGTGCCGGCGCCGGCGAGCACCAGCACCGGGCCGTCGGTTGCCTCGACCGCCTGGCGCTGCTCGGGATTCAGGCCTGCCAGGTAGCCGGCGGCAGGCTGCGCCGCGGCGCGCGCGGCGAGCCCGCCGGGGCGGGGCAGGGGGGCGGAAAAGCTGTTCGCGTCGGACAAGGGGCAAGCTGCTCGTGCGTGATTCGTTCTTCCGCGAATATAGGGCGGCGATGGCGGGATTGCGCCCCGCCCGAGCGATCATTTTGCAAGCCGCGTCCCAGCGAACCGGAAGCCTCGGCTAGCGTGCCGGCAAGAGGTGCTTCAAGCCCTCGGTAAAGCCGCGCGGCGCGACCGAGAGGTGGTCCTCGTCGTTCAGCACGGCCGATTTCAGGTTAAGGCCGGGGTATTTGCGAGCCAGGAGCGATTTGGCGAAGGCGCGGTTGTCGGCGACCATGTCCGTCGTCCGGTTATAGCGCGGATCGTCTTTGCGGGCGGCTTCGAATTGACCGACATAGAGATAGATGCCGGCGGCAAGGTTCTTGTTGCGGGCGGCGTAGCCCGCTTCGAGGTCGCGGAAATGGCGCCTGTCGAACCAGAATGACGGGCTGCCGAGGATGTAGCCGCTGAACAGGCCGGGTTCGCTGAAGAGGATCTGCGTTCCCAGCAGGGCGCCGTATGAATGTCCGACGAAGAGGCTGCGCGCCGGATCGGTGCGGTAGCGCCCGGCTATGAACGGCTTCGCCACGTCGCGCAGATAGAGCTGATAGGCCGCAGCCTGCCCATGGCTGGTGTCGCCGGCACGTTTCGGCGTCGGCGTATAGTCGCGCTGCCGGCTCGTCTTGCCATCTTCGCCCTTCGCATAGGACAGGCCGACCAGAATGAAGTCCTCGATCCGGGGCCCGTCGAGGTTCAGGCGGCGCCCGATCTGCTTGATGATCGGGAAGGCGTAGTCGGCATCGGTCACGAACACGACCGGATAGCGACGCTGCGGGTCGCTCGCATAGGATGCCGGCAAAGCCACGAAGACCTGATAGCCGCGCCCGGAGACCGGATCCGGCACATCCCAGACCTCGCTGCCGACGATCGCGTAGGGCTGGCCCCCGGCCGGCTGGGCTGTGGGCGCCGGTTGCGCTCGCGCCGTCGCGGGGACGGACAGGAGGCCGATGATCGTCGCCGTGGCGAGGGCATAGAGGCGTAGGCTGGTCTGCACCGGGAACTCCTCGAGGACTGTCGCCACGCAGGCGAGCAGCAGCGGCGCCGGTCTGGCGCAGGGCAGGAGCGGTCGGGCAGGTTTCAGGCGGCAATGGGGCGTCTACGCAATCGCGGCTGTGCGGTTTACGCTGCTGGTTAACGGTGGGCGGCCGCAAGCCGCGAGGGAGTTAAGGAAAGCCATGGAGCGCGTGCCGCGGGGCCATGAGATTGCCAACCAGGTTCCCGTGCTGGCGGATTACGATGCCTTCGCCGCCGACCCGGCGCTGCGGGCGGCCATCGCGGCCTTCAGCGCGGGCTGGGCGCGCGAGCGCCTGCATCAGGCCGGTCGCGCAGTCGGTTCGGCGCATGTGCAGGAGCTGGCGCGGCTCGCCAACCGCTTCACGCCCGAGCTGCGCACACATGACCGCTTCGGCAACCGCATCGACGAGATCGCCTTCCATCCGGCCTGGCACGAACTGATGGGCCTCGCCATCGGGCAGGAGGCACATGCGCTGTGCTGGAACCGGCCGCAGCCGGGGGCGCAGGTGGCGCGTGCCGCGCTGACCTACCTGTGGACGCAAGGCGAAAGCGGCATCTGCTGCCCGATCAGCATGACCTATGCGGCGATCCCGCTCTTGAAGACCGATGCGGCGCGCTGGGCGGAATGGGGCGGGCTCGTCACCTCCGACCGCTACGACGCGCGCCAGGGCCCGGCCGCTGCCAAGACCGGCGCGACCGTCGGCACGGCGATGACCGAGGCGCAGGGAGGCTCGGATCTCCGCCGGACCGAGACTGTTGCCGAGGACAACCGCGACGGCACCTTCTCGCTGCATGGCCGCAAGTGGTTCTTCTCGGTACCGCATTCGGACCTGTTCCTGACGCTGGCGCGGACGACCGAGGGCATCTCATGCTTCGTCGTGCCGGGCTGGCTTTCGGATGGCCGGCGCAACGGCGTCGCGATCCAACGCCTCAAGGACAAATGCGGCAACCGTTCGAATGCCTCGTCGGAGGTCGAGTTCCACGGCGCGATCGGCCATCTGCTCGGCGAGCCGGGCCGGGGGCTGCGGACCGGGCTCGCGATGAACCACAACAGCAGGCTGGACATCGCGGCGGCCGCCGCCGGGCAGATGCGGCAGGCGGTGTCTCTGGCCGCGCATCACGCCATGCATCGCCATGCCTTCCAGCGTGCGCTGATCGACCAGCCGATCATGCAGAATGTTCTGGCCGATCTCGCGATCGAGGCGGAAGCCGCCGCCTGGCTCGCCTTTCGGTTGTTCGCGGCGGTCGACGGGCAGGAGGCCTCCGAAAGCGAGCGCCTGCTGGCGCGGATCGGGGCGCCGATCGCGAAATACTGGCTGGCGAAGCGCGCGCCGGCCGTCGTGGTCGAGGCGCTCGAATGCCATGGCGGCAATGGCTTCATCGAGGAGAATCCGATGGCGCGGCTCTATCGCGAGGCGCCGCTGAATTCGATCTGGGAAGGTTCTGGCAACGTCATCTGCCTCGACGTGTTGCGCTCGCTGGAGCGCGAGCCCGGGTCGCTGCAGGCGCTCCGGGATGAACTCGGGACCGCGAGGGGAGTGGACCGGCGCTTCGATGCGCAGCTTGCAGCGCTGGAGAGCACGCTACCCGAACTCGTCAGGCAGGAGGGGCAGGCGAGGCGGCTGAACGAGCGGCTGGCGTTGATGCTGCAGGCGGCGCTGATGCTGCGCTACGCTTCGCCGGATGCGGCGGATGCCTTCATCGCGAGCCGGCTGGAGGGCGGCTGGTCGGGCCATTTCGGCGACCTGCCGCCGGGCATCGATGTCAGGGCGCTGGCGCGAAGGGCGGTGCCGGAGCTTCATTGAAGGCCGGGACAGCGCCCGTCATGCTCGGGCTTGACCCGAGCATGACGACGGGAGCCGGCGCTTGGCCTCAGCCCGCCTCCGGCTCAAAATCCATCGCGACGCCGTTGATGCAGTAGCGCAGGCCGGTCGGCGGCGGGCCGTCGGGGAAGACATGGCCGAGATGGCCGCCGCAATTGGCACAATGGACCTCGGTGCGGACCATGCCGAACTTGCGGTCCTCGGTGACACCGACCGCGCCTTCGAGCGGTTGGTCGAAGCTCGGCCAGCCGGTGCCGCTCTCGAATTTCTTGCCCGATTTGAACAGCTTCTGGCCGCAGCCGACGCAGGAGAAGGTGCCGGCGCGCTTCTCGTAGTTCAGGGCGCAGGAGCCAGGCCGCTCGGTGCCGTGGCCGCGCAGCACGTCGTACTGCTCCGGGGTCAGCCGCGCGCGCCACTCTGCGTCGCTGAGCTCATAGGGGAAGCGCTCCTCGGTAGCCTTGGCGCCGCCGAACATGCTGGACAGTCCCATCCTGTTCTCCTTCTCGCTGCACGGCATCGCCGCGCTCTCCGCGCCAATATGGCGATGCTGTCGCCGGATTTCAGCAGCGATGATGCGAATGCCTGCGATGTGAGGCCGTCACCCGGCCGTCATGCGATTCCACTAGGCGGCTCGCCATCTCAAATGGCGGATGAGACCAGCATGCAGATGGCAAAAACGGTTCGGCGCACCACCACGATGGGGCTGACCACGGCGGTCCACCGCAGCAAGGCGCTGTCGAAGGCCGGGATCCTGGAGCGGATGTTCACGCTCGCCTTTTCGGGGCTGGTGTATCCGCAAATCTGGGAGGACCCGGTCGTCGACATGGAGGCGATGCGGCTTACATCCGACGACCATGTCGTCGCGATCGCGTCGGGCTCCTGCAACGTGCTGTCCTATCTGACCGCCGACCCGGCGAAGATCAGCGCGATCGATCTCAACGGCGCCCATATCGCGCTCGGCCGGCTCAAGCTCGCGGCGCTGGCCCGGATGACGCGCCATGACGAGTTCCTGCGCTTCTTCGGCGAGGCGAAGTCGCAGGCCAACGTCGCCTGTTATCATCGCGAGATCGCGCCGCATCTCGACGCGATCTCACGCAGCTATTGGGAAGGGCGGGGCCTGGACGGGCGCCGGCGCATCGGCATCTTCGCCCGCAACGTCTACCGCTTCGGCCTGCTCGGGCGCTTCATCGGCGCGGGGCATCTGCTCGGCCGGGCGCTGGGATGCGATCCGCGCCGGATGCTCGCGGCGCGCGACCTTGCCGAGCAGCGCGTGCTGTTCGAGCGGCATCTCGCGCCGGTCTTCGACAAGAAGCTGGTGCGTTGGCTGATCCGCCAGCCGGCCTCGCTCTACGGGCTCGGCATCCCGCCGGCGCAATACAAGGCGCTGGCGGCGGACGGGTCGGACGGCATCAGGGGCGTGCTGCGTCACCGGCTGGAGCGGTTGGCCTGCGGCTTCGACCTGAAGACCAACTATTTCGCTCGCCAGGCCTTCGGTCGCGGCTACGAACCGGGCGAAGATGCCGCGCTGCCGCCCTATCTCCAGCGCGGCAACTTCGCAGCCGTGAAGGCCCGGTCGGGGCGCGTGGACTATCACCAGAGCTCGGTCACGAGCTTCCTGGAGCGTCAGCCGGCCGAGAGCTGCGACGCCTTCGTGCTGCTCGATGCGCAGGACTGGATGAACGACACCGAGCTGACCGCGCTCTGGACGCAGATCACCCGTACGGCGAAGCCCGGGGCGCGCGTGATCTTCCGCACGGCGGCCGACGAACGCCTGCTGCCCGGCAGGGTGCCGTCCGCAATCCTGGACCAGTGGCGCTATGACGAGGCCGAGAGCCGGGCGCTCTGCGCGCGCGACCGCTCCTCGATCTATGGCGGCTTCCATCTCTACCGGCTGTCGGGCTCGGTGGCATGAGCGCCGCGGCATCGCGGAATGGCGGGGCCGCCGGGCTGATGGACGCGATGTATCGCCATCAGCGCCACATCTACGACGCCAGCCGGAAATTCTACCTGCTCGGCCGCGACCGGCTGATCGCGGGGCTCGGCCCCCCGCCGGGCGGGACGATCCTCGAGATCGGCTGCGGCACCGGGCGCAACCTGGTCAGGATCCTGCAGGCCTATCCCGGACGGGCCTGCTTCGGCCTCGACGTCTCCGAGCAGATGCTGGCGACAGCGCGGCAGTCGGTGCGGCGGGCCGGGTTGGCGGAGGGCGTCCGTCTGGCGCAGGCGGATGCCACGGCGTTCGAGCCGCAGGCACTGTTCGGGCAGGCGGGCTTCGACCGGATCGTGATCTCCTACGCCCTGTCGATGATCCCGCCCTGGCCGGCGGTGGTCGAGGAGGCGGCGAACCGGCTTAGCCCCGGCGGCGAGCTGCACATCGTCGATTTCGGTGACCAGCAGGGGCTTTCGGGGCCGTTCCGGGCCGTGCTGAACCGCTGGCTCGCGCTGTTCCACGTCACGCCGCGCCACGATCTCGGCCGGGTGCTGGACGAGGTCGCGAGCCGGACCGGGACGAGCGTCGAGGTCCGCGCGCTGTATCGCGGCTATGCGGCGCTCGCGGTCTTGCGGCGAGGGGCCTGACGAAATCGCAGCGTCATTCCGGGCTCGCGGCTGTGCGGCGCCTCGGAATGACGAAGGGGTCTCGGCAGTGGTCTTGCTCGAGACCGGCTTCCCCTTTTCGACCCGATGCGCTAGCGCCTAGGCCATGAGCGAGCAGGCCGAGGCGGAGGCGCAGACGGGGATCGGACGCATGCGCGACCGGCTGCGCCAGCTCTATCACGGGCGCTCGCCGGGATCGCTGCGGCTGCAGCTAGCGGTCGCCGTCGTCGATCTCCTGATCATCGCCTTCTTCATCGCGACGCCGCTGATCCGCGACCGTCCGACCTTCCTGTGGATCGACTACACGATTGCGGTGATCGTCGGGGTCGAGATCGCGGCGCGCATGCTGGCGTCGTCGAACGTGCTGCGGCTGCTCCGGCAGCCGACCATGCTGATCGATCTCTTCATCCTGGCGACGCTGCTGGCGCCGCAATCGCTCGAGAATTTCGGCTTCCTGCGGATCCTGCGGCTTTGGTCGCTGTCGCAGCGCGGGCTGATCTGGGCGCAGTTGCGCGAGACGCGGTTTCGCGAATGGGAGGATGCCTCGCGGGCGCTGATCAACCTCGCGACCTTCCTCTTCGTGGTCACGGGCTTCATCTACACCTTCTTCTTCATCGGGCGGGACGGGCTGGAGGGCTATGTCGATGCGCTCTACTTCACGGTCACGACGATGACGACGACCGGCTTCGGCGATATCACCCTGCCGGGGGTCGCGGGCAAGCTGACCTCGATCGTGGTGATGATCGTCGGGATCTCGCTGTTCGTTCGGCTGGCGCAGGCGGTGTTCCGGCCGGCGAAGGTCACCTTCCCTTGCCCGCAATGCGCGCTGCAGCGGCACGAGCCTGACGCCGTGCACTGCAAGGCCTGCGGGCATGTGCTGCGGATACCGGATCACGAGTGATTGGCTTGGCGCCTCGCTTCCGTCATTGCGAGGAGCGCAAGCGACGAAGCAATCGGGGCGGCAGCGCTCTAGGTCCCCCTGGATTGCTTCGTCGCTTGCGCTCGCAATAAAGGATACTATCCGTCAGTGGCGCGTCTCGGTCGCCAGTTCGCCGCTTCTCTCTTCAGGCGCGGCCTTCGGTGGAATGCCGATGATCCGCCCCACCGTCGACGGTCGCGGCATCATGCTCTGCGCCGCCTTCATCAAGGCGAGATTGGCGAGGATGTCGGCCGGGAAGGGCGAGACCTTGCGGCTCGACAGGTCGACATGGAGCGAGAGGTTCTCGCTGGTCGCGGCGAGCCAGCCTTCGGTCGCGTGGCGCATCTCGAGATAGTAATGCAGCCGCTTGTCGTCGAAGCCGATGATCTGGGCGGTGACCCGGACCTGGTCGCTCTCGGTCAGCTCGCGCTTGTAGAGGATGTGGCATTCGGCCGTGAAGGTCGAGGCATGCCGCGTGTCGACGTAATCCTGGTTGAAGCCGACCAGCGAGAACACCTCGTCGACCGCGCGGTCGAACAGCACATGGTAAAAGGCCATGTTGAGATGGCCGTTATAGTCGATCCACTGCGGCTCGACCCGCATCGCGGACGAAACGAATGGAGCAAAGAACAGCGCCGGAGCGCGGATGTCGTCTTTCATAGGCCGCCTCCCTCGCTTGGGGCCGGCACGGCGGATGGCGTCACCCCTGCCGCGAAAGCATGAGCGACGCTACGAAATCGCAGCATTGCCGCTGCCGTTTGCCTGCCGGCATGGTCTATCATAGTGCCTACCGCTTGCCGTCAGCCCGGCTGCGGTGAAGATAGAACCATCTAGCGCCAGGCTGTCGTTCGGTTCGTAACCGATCACGGGACCGAACTGTTCCAACTGTAAGCTCCAGAAACGGATGTTGACAATGAATTTGCCTGCCGCAGCCGTGCATGAGACCCCCGCAGCCGCCGCAAAGCTGCCGCCGCCGCCGGATGCGGTCGCGGCCGTGCTGCAGGCGCTGGCCGCGCGCTTCGGCAACCGGGTCGTGACGAGCCAGGCGGTGCGCGCGCAGCACGGCCACACCCTGACCTGGGTTCCGAACCAGCCGCCTGATGCGGTCGTCTTTCCGCAGAGCACGCAGGAGGTCTCGGAGATCGTGACGCTCTGCGCCGCTCATGGCGTGCCGGTCATCGCCTTCGGCACCGGCACGTCGCTGGAAGGCCATGTCAATGCGCCCTTCGGCGGCGTCTCAGTCGACATGAGCCAGATGAAGGAGATCCTCGCCATCCATGCCGAGGATCTCGACTGCGTGGTCCAGGCCGGCGTCACCCGCAAGGAGCTCAACGAGCATCTGCGCGACCAGGGGCTGATGTTCCCGATCGATCCCGGCGCCGACGCCTCGATCGGCGGCATGGCTGCGACGCGCGCCTCGGGCACCAATGCGGTGCGCTACGGCACGATGAAGGACAATGTGCTGGCACTGACCGCCGTGATGGCCGACGGCTCGATCGTCAAATCCTCCACGCGGGCGCGCAAAACCTCGGCCGGATACGATTTGACGCGCCTGCTCGTCGGCTCCGAGGGCACGCTCGGCATCATCACCGAGATCACGCTGAAGCTGCACGGCATCCCGGAGGCGATCTCGGCGGGCGTCTGCCCGTTCCCCACGGTGAAGGCGGCCTGCGACGCGACCATCGTCACCATCCAGACCGGCCTGCCGGTGGCGCGCATCGAGCTGCTGGACGAGACGATGATCCGCGGCGTCAACCTGCATTCCAAGCTCGGCCTGCCCGAGACCGTGATGCTCTTCGTCGAATTCCACGGCTCCGAGGCCGGGGTGAAGGAACAGGCCGAGCGCTTCGGCGAGATCGCAGCCGAGTTTGGCGGCGGGCCGTTCGACTGGGCGACCAAGGCCGAGGACCGCAGCAAGCTCTGGCAGGCCAGGCACGATGCCTATTGGGCCGCCAAGGCGCTGCGGCCGGGCGTCGATTCGGTCGCGACCGATGTCTGCGTGCCGATCTCGCAGCTGGCCGACTGCGTCGAGGAGACGAAGCGCGACATCGAGGCTAGCGGGCTGATCGCTCCAATTGCCGGCCATGTCGGCGACGGCAATTTCCACACCCAGCCGCTGGTCGATCTCGCCAATCCCGACGAGGTCGCGCGTGCCGAGGCCTTCATCGAGCGGCTGGTCAAGCGGGCGCTCGCCATGGGCGGCACCTGCACCGGCGAGCACGGCGTCGGCCAGAAGAAGATGAAGTATCTCGAGGCCGAGCACGGTGCGCCGGCGCTGGCGGTGATGCGCCAGCTCAAGCGTGCGCTCGATCCGCAGAACATCCTTAATCCGGGCAAGATCTTCCTGCTCTGAATAGCCGGGGGGCAACTCGCGTGGGGCGGCGAATTGTCGTGATCTCGCCGCGACTTGCCGGCATGATCGCGACAACCCGAGTGACGAGGACAATGCCCGACGTTGCGTGAGACGATTACAGTCCTGGCCGGCCTGCTGGTGTTGGCGCTGCTCGCCGCCCTGATCGGGCCGGGCTTCGTCGACTGGCGCGACTACCGGCCCCAGATCGAGGCGCGGCTGGCGCGCTCGCTCGGCGTGGAGACGAGCATCGCCGGGGGCATCGGCCTGCGTCTGCTGCCGTCGCCGCGGCTGACGCTGCAGGATGTGCGCTTCGGCGGCCGCACGCAGGCGGTCAGCACCGCCACGGTCGAGCGCCTGACGGTCGAGCTGGCCCTGGCTCCGCTGGCCAAGGGCGAGCTGCGTATCGCCGATGCGAAGGCTGAAGGCGCTGCGCTCTCGCTCGTCCTCGACGAGTTAGGGACGATGCGGCTGCCGGCCGGCGCGGGCGCCGGGCTGCCGACGCAGACCAGCCTGGACCGCCTGACGATCGGCCGCTCGGTGGTGATCTGGCGCGAACCGGGCCGGGAGCCGCTAACGATCGGCCCGGTTGCGGCGGAGATTTCCGCCGTCGGCCTCGCCGGGCCGTGGCGGATCGAGGGCGAGGTCGCGGGCTCGTCGCTGCGCATCACCACCGGCGTGCTGGAACCGGAAGGCCGGCTGCGGGCCAAGGCCTTCGTGACCGGCGAGGACGCCCAGCTCGGCTTCGACGGCTATTTCCTGCTGCCCTTGACCACCGAGGGGGTCGGCGTCGGGCTCGAAGGCGGATTCAACCTGACGCCGGGCGGCGCGTTGGCGCTGTCAGGCAAGGTCAGTGGCAGCAGCCGACAGCTCGATCTCTCCGGGCTCGTGCTCGATCTCGCCGGCGGTTCGGCCCGGCTCGAGGGCGAGGGGCAATTCCTGCCGGTTGCCGGGACGGGGTCGGTGGCGCTGCGGGCGCGACGGCTCGACGTCGATGCGCTGACTGCCGCGCTGGCCGAGCGGCCGGGCTATGAGCGCGCGCTGCAGGCGCTGCCGGGGCCGGTAGACATCTCGCTCGACCTCGACCAGCTGATCTGGCGCGGCGAGGATTTCTCCGCCTTCGGCCTGCGCGGGCGGCTGCATGGCGAAGGCCTCGCCGATGCACAGGCCTCGGTGCGGGTCGCGGGAGCGCTGCTCGGCGCGAGCGGCTCCATCGACGCCGACGGTGTCGCCGGCAAGCTCAATCTCAAGGCCGAAGATTCGCGGCGGCTCGGCCTCGTGCTGGCGCGGGCCGGGCTCGATCCCGCGCTGGCGGATTTCGTCGCCGGGCTCGGGCGCATCGATGCCGAGGCTGTCGGCGCACACGAGAGCGGGCGGATCGCGCTGCAGCGCCTGATGCTGACCGGCTCGGCTGGGCTCAGGCTGGAATTATCGGGTGACATGACCGCCGAGCGGCTGGCAGCCAAGGCCTCGCTCAGCGGCCTCGATCTGAATACCCTGCCGCCGGGCGAGAGCTTCGCCGGGCTGATCGGCCGCCGCGACCTGATGCTCGATCTGAGCCTCGCCAATGCCCGCTTCCGCAATGCGCCGCCGGGCTCCGCCAGCCTCGACCTGCGGCGCGAGGGCGCCGCCTGGCGGCTGAGCCGTCTGGCGATCGACGGCTTCGGTGGTGTCAGCATCGCCGGCTCCGGGGCGCTGCTCGCGGAAGGCGGGGAGATTTCCGGTCGCATCCGCGCCCCGCGCTTCGAAAGCGTGGCGGCGCTCGCCGGGCCGTTGCTGCCGGAGGGGGCACGGCAGGCGCTGGGGCGGGCGGCCGACGGGCTTTCGCGGCTCGATGCCGGCTTTCGCCTGACGCGGGCGACGGGTGGGGATACGAGCGTCTCGGCCGATGGCTCGGCGCAGGCCGGGCGCCTCGCCTTCAACGGCCGGCTCGATCCCGCCGGCGCCTGGACCGGCGCCACGCTGCGCTTCGATCTCGGTGATCGCCGCCAGGTCTTCCAGGCGCTCGGCCTGCCGTCGCCGCGCCAGGGTGGGCCGGGCCAACTGGTGATGGAACAGGCGCAGGGGCGGCTGGTCGGGTCGCTCGCCGGCCCCGGTCTTTCGATCGCGCTCGAGAACGAAGCCTCAGTCGCGCCGCGTCTCAGTGTGCAGGCGGACGGGGCGGGCCAGTTCCTGCCGGAAGGCGCCGCGCGGCTTCTGCCCGACGGCATCGTCGACGCGCATGCCCGCATCGGCTTCGGCCCCGAAACCGTCAAGCTCGACGATCTCGTCGTCAATCTCGCCGGCAGCAGCGCGCGCGGCGCGGTCGCCTTCTCGCGCGATGACGGCCTCACCGGCCGTCTTGCTTTGCCGGGCGCCGATCTGCGGAGGTTGGTCGCCTCGGCGCTGGCGGCGGGCCCGGCCGGTGGCGCGACCTGGTCGACAGCGCGCTTCGGCCCCGCGGTCGCGCTGCCCGACTTCCGGCTGGCGATCGAGGCGGGGAGCCTGACCGCTGTGGAAGGGATCGTCCTGCGCGATGCCCGCTTCCTGCTGCGCGCGGACGGGGACGGGCTGCGGCTCGACGATCTTTCCGCGGCCCATGGCGGCGGCCGTGTCGGCGGCAGCCTGGCGCTGCGCCGGGATGGCGGGCTGGCGCAACTCTCCGGGCGCGTCGATGTCGAGCGCATCGATCTGGCTCCGCTGACGGGGGGGACAATGGCCGGCACGGTCTCGGGGCGGTTCGAGGCCGGCGGCTCGGGCGAAAGCCCGGCCCGCCTGATCGCCGGGCTCGGCGGTGCCGGCAGCCTGAGCTTTGCGGAGGCGCGCCTTGCCGGTTTCGACCCCGCGGCCTACGCGCGGGTGATCGCCGCGACCGGCGAGGACGCTTCCGAGAGCGAGGTCCCGCGGTTGCGGCAGCGGCTCGAGGAGGCGCTTGCCCGCGATTCCTGGGCGTTGGGCAGCGTCACCGTACCGTTCACTCTGGCCGGCGGCCTGATTCGGCTGCAGCCGCTGAGCTTCGAGAGCGCGGGATTGCGCAGCGAGGCCAACGGCCTCGTCGATCTACGCGCCCTGACCATGGATCTGAGGCTGGGCGTCAGACCGCTCGGGGCGTTGCCGAAGGGCTGGCCGGCGGATGCGCCGCAACTCGGCGTCGCCTGGCGCGGGCCGCTCTCGGCGCCGCGGCGGGAGGCGGACGTCAACGGCCTGTCGAACATGGTCGCCGCCCGCGCACTGGCGCGCGAGATCGAGCGGGTCGAGGCCTTCGAGGCGGATGCGCGCGAGCGCGCCATGCATTCGCGCCGGCTCCGGGCCGAGCGCGAGATGCGCGAGAACGAGCGGCGGCTCGCCGAGTTCCTGAAGGCCGAGGAGGAGCGCCGCCTCGCGGAGGAGAAGCGCGCAGAGGAGGCAAAGCGTGCCGAAGACGCGCGCCGGCTGGTCGAGGAGAAGCGCGCGGAGGAGGAACGGCGGGTCGAGCAGGCGAAGATGGAGCAGGAGATGCGCCGCCGCATCGAGGCTGAGGAGCGGGCGGAGCGCGCCCGTGCGGCGGCCGAGCGAGCGGCGGAGCGGGCCGCATCGCAGCCGCAGCCGCAGCAGCCCGGACCGCTGATCCTGCCGGGCGCGCCGCGTGCGAACTATCCCGAGCCCGCCTTGCGGCCGGCACCGCCGCTGGCGCCACCCCTGATCATCGAGCCGGTGCCGCGGCCGCTGTCGCGCGGTACGCCGAACTGACGGGCGGTCTTCACAGGTTAATTCAACCGGTTGTCCGATTGATTCAGGCGGTGCGTTCAAGTTGTTGTTAATGTGTGTTTTTCGAAGGCTGTGATCTTCGTCGAAAGGCGCGCGTCATCCCGGACAAACTGCGCAGCAGCGCAGCTTGTCCGGGATCCATCGTAGCACTCCGGAGGCCTTCGGTGGATCCCGGGGCAGGCCCGGGATGACGGTGAGGCTCGCGGAAAATCAGCCGCCTTCGGCTTGTCGTTTGTAATGCTCCAGCACATGCAGCCGCAGGGCCGAGGACAGGTTCACCGTCTCGCGCCGCGAATCGATCTCGGCGATCAGGGCCGCGACCGCCACGCCTTCGGCGGCGGCGATGTCCTTCAGCGCATCCCAGAAGGGCTCTTCGAGCGAGACGCTGGTGCGGTGGCCGGCAATGGTGAGCGAACGCTTGCGCTCGGCACTCAAGATTTGCGCTCGTCGTCGCTACCCGGAAGGCGGTGTCCTTCCAGCGTGCGGGCGGCCTTGTCGCGTTCGGCTTCGGTCAGCGTCCGTTCGGCCTTGCTGCGGCCGAAGCTGATCCGGTTCTGCTCGGCCGTCTTCTCGGCGTCCCGCCGGGCGCGCTGCTTGCGGGCCCGGCGGAGGTTGACGATCTCGGCGGTCACGGAGGTCAGGCCGAGGGGCCGAGCATCAGCTCGGGCTTCACCGTCTTGTCGAAGACGTCCGGCTCGACGCCGGCCTTCAGCGCCTCGTCGCGCAGCGTCGTGCCGTTGTGATGCGCGTTCTTGGCGATGCTGGCCGCCTTGTCGTAGCCGATGACGGGCGCGAGCGCGGTGACCAGCATCAGCGAGCGCGAGAGCAGATCCTTGAGCTGGGCTTCATTGGCCTCGATGCCGACGACGCAGTTCTCGCGGAAGCTGTCGCAGGCATCGGCCAGCAGGCGGGTGGACTGCAGGAAGGCCGCGGCGATCACCGGCTTGAAGACATTCAGCTCGAAATGGCCCTGACTGGCGGCGAAGCCGATCGTGGCCTGGTTGCCGTGGACCTGGGTCGCGACCATCGTCATCGCCTCGGCCTGGGTCGGATTGACCTTGCCGGGCATGATCGAGGAGCCAGGCTCGTTCTCGGGCAGGCTGATCTCGCCGAGGCCCGAGCGCGGGCCGGAGCCCATCAGGCGGATGTCGTTGGCGATCTTGAACAGGTCCATGGCGAGCGCGGTCAGCGCGCCATGGGCGAAGCTGATCGCGCCATGGCTGGCCAGCGCCTCGAACTTGTTCTCGGCGGTGCGGAAGGGCAGGCCGGTCTGGGAGGCGACCTCCCTGGCGAAGGCGACCGCGAAGTCCGGATGGGCGTTCAGCCCGGTGCCGACGGCAGTGCCGCCCTGGGCGAGCGCGTAGAGCCCGTCCAGCGTCGCCTCGATGCGGGCGATGCCGAGCTCGAGCTGCGCAACATAGCCGGAGAATTCCTGGCCGAGGGTGACCGGGGTCGCATCCTGCAGATGGGTGCGGCCGATCTTGACGAGATCCTTGAATTCCTCGGCCTTGGCGGCGAGCGCGGCCTTCAGCTTCGCGACGGCCGGCAGCAGGCGCTGCGTGACCTCGAGCGCGGCGGCGATGTGCATCGCGGAGGGGAAGGTGTCGTTCGAGGACTGGCCGCGATTGACATGGTCGTTGGGGTGAACGGGGCTCTTGGCGCCGAGGCCTGCGCCGAGGATTTCGTTGGCGCGGTTGGCCAGCACCTCGTTCGCGTTCATGTTCGACTGGGTGCCGGAGCCGGTCTGCCAGACGACCAGCGGGAAATGCGCGTCGAACTTGCCGGCGAGCGCTTCGTCGGCGGCCTGGTCGATCGCATCGGCGATCTTTTTGTCGAGCTGGCCGAGGCCGACGTTGACGCGGGTGGCGGCCTTCTTGACCCGAACCAGGGCGTGGATAAGCGAGAGCGGCAGGCGCTCGCGCTCGGTGCCGATCTTGAAGTTCTGCAGCGAGCGCTGCGTCTGCGCCCCCCAATAGCGGTCCGCCGCGACGTCGATCGGGCCGAAGGAATCGGTTTCGGTGCGGGTCTCGGACATGAATGGCCTGCTGTTCGAGGGGACATGCGCGGGGGCGCCGGTCCTTCGTCCCGAGACGCCGACCGGCTTTCTCAGGACTTCTCGCTGTCAGGTCTTCTTTCGGAAGGAATCGAGGCTCACGACCTGCGCGCCGCCGCTCTCGCCATCGGCTTCCGGATCGGCCGCGTCCGTGGCTTCGTCGGGACTGGTCTTGGCGGTTTTGGCGCCCTTGGCCGCGGCGTCGCGATCGGCGGCCTTGCCCCTGACAGCAGGAACGCCGCCGGGTGTCGCCTTGACCGGAAGCGCGACCGGAGCGGGCGGCTCCTCGCCCGGCTCCGAGCCTGCGCCGCGAACGGCGGGTTCCGGGATACGGTCGTTGGCGGAGGTGTTTTCCGCTTCTTGCGTCTCGAACTTGAGGCCGAACTGCACCGACGGATCGAAGAAGGTGGTAATCGCGTCGAAGGGGATCAGCAGCCGTTCCGGCACGCCCGAGAAGGAGAGGCCGACCTCGAAGGCGTGATCGCTGACGCTGAGATCCCAGAACTGATGCTGGAGCACGATCGTCATCTCGTCGGGATGCTTGTCGCGCAGGCGCTGGGAAACCCGCACGCCGGGAGCCCCGGTGCGGAAGGTGATGTAGAAATGATGGTCGCCCGGCAGGCCGTCACGCCCCGCTTCCGTGAGAATCTTGCGCACGACCCCCTTGAGTGCATCCTGCACCATGAGATCGTAGCGAAGAACGTCCTTTGACATCGGGTCGAGATTTCCACTTTCAGTGCCCGGCGGGAAGAGCCGGATAGACCATCAAAAAAGAAGTGGAGGCTTCTGTTGCCAGGCGCCTCCGAGCCCCGCCTTACGTCGCTAAACGGAAGGACTTAGGTTTGGGAACCAGCACCGCTTACGCGGCGACAGCAACCCGAGCATTGTTGTCGTTGGCAACTATGCGTTAGCCCTATAACGGCGGAACCATACCGGGCAAAAGAACGGCCTTTACACTCTCGTCGATCCTATTTCGCCCCCGCCGCAACCCTGCCACGCGAGTGGCCTGGCAAGCCTGCGGTCAACGAACCGCTGGCCGCCCTGAGCTCGCGCTGCAGGGCTGTGGTGGAGGCGCCGGGTACCGCCCCCGGGTCCGAAAAGCTTATTACGACGCTCGTTTATCACCATAGCCGCCCTTGCGAGCGGCAAGGCCAATATAGGGGCTGTGCGGCCGCGGGAAAAGAGAAGAAGCCACTTCGCCGGCATATTTCCGGCGGTGCGGCTTTAATGGAGCAGCCGGCCGTCCTTGGCGTCGATGTCGAGCGTGATCTCCTGGCCTGTCCGATCCCGCCCTGCGACCTCCCAGCGCTCGCCCGACAGCATGATCTCCTCGATGTGGTCGAGACCGGAACGCCAGGCGATGTGGCGCGCATCGTCTTCGGAGAGTCGGGCGGCGGGCGTCGCCGCGAGCGCCTTGTCGGTCGATACCAAAGGTTGAGGCCGCGTCGTGCCAAGCCAAGTCGTGGCGGGCACGCCAGCAATAGCGGCCAGCCCGAGCAGGCCGCCAACCAGAACAAGGTTGTTCATCGTTCCCTCCTGCCGCCCAGCGGGCTGCAGGAGGCGCGGCGATTGTGGCGGGTCGAGCGGCGGCGCGCGCGGTCGCCGGTCAAATCATTTCGCGTTCGCGTGATCGTCCGCGTGCGTTCCAGCGAGCCGTGTGGAAACGTCAGCAGTCATCCTGAAGAGCCACGAGCGGCGTGTTGAAGGAGGGTTCAGATAGCTCGAGCTTCGGAATGAGTCTTGGGGTGGCGGGCCTGAAATCCACCGTTTGATTACGGGCAAACGCCGGTTCCCAAGATCGCTCGATTCGTTCCGTCCGGCCTCTCGAAATGAGATGCCAAGGCGTACTCGATCAGTCGCTATGGCCTCGCGTCGGCAGAAGCCGGGCGATCTCGCTCCATCTTCAGCAGCACGCCGTCGGTCGCGCGCAGGTCGATCTCGATCGCGGCGCCGGTGCCGTCGCGGCCCTCGATCTCCCATTTGCCGTCGCCGAGCTCGATCTCCTCGACCCGGACGACACCATGCTCGCGTGCGATGCGCCGTGCGTCATCCAGGCTGATCGCCGTCTCGCCGGGGCGGATGGGGGCGGGAGCCTGCGCCAAAACCCCGGCTGCGGGCAATGCGAACAGCGCGGTCATGGCCAGGATGCGGGCGGCGGTGCGAAGCGGCATGACGATCTCCCGAGCTGTCGAAGACGAATTGGTGTTCGACGGGACAACCATTCCCCGCTGCCGGTGTTCCGGTTCCGGAGGTTTCCCGCGAGCTCGGCCAGGCGTGAAAAACCGGGGATGCCGGTCTCGCCGGGCGAGCCATCGTCGCGGGCAGCCGCTATGGTGGCGCCGTTTCGACCGGGAATCGCGCATGCGCCAGTATCACGATCTGCTCAGGAGGGTGCTCGACGAGGGCGTCCGCAAGGACGACCGCACCGGCACCGGCACGCTCGCGGTCTTCGGGCACCAGATGCGCTTCGATCTTGCGGAGGGTTTTCCGCTGGTCACGACCAAGAAGCTGCATCTGAAGTCGATCATCCACGAGCTGATCTGGTTCCTGCGCGGCGACACGAATGTGCGTTACCTGCAGGAGAACGGCGTCTCGATCTGGGACGAATGGGCGGATGCGAATGGCGATCTAGGCCCGGTCTATGGCCGGCAATGGCGCTCCTGGCCGGCGCCGGACGGCGGCACGATCGACCAGATCGCCTGGCTGGTGGACGAGATCCGGCGCAACCCGGATTCGCGGCGGCTGATCGTCTCGGCCTGGAACCCGGCCGACATCCCCAAGATGGCGCTGGCGCCGTGCCATTGCCTGTTCCAGTTCTTCGTTGCCGACGGAAAGCTGTCCTGCCAGCTCTATCAGCGCTCGGCCGACGTCTTCCTCGGCGTGCCCTTCAACATCGCGAGCTATGCGCTGCTGACCCATATGGTTGCGCAGGCGACGGGGCTTGGTGTCGGCGAGTTCGTCCACTCCTTCGGCGACACGCATCTCTATGTGAACCATCTCGACCAGGCGAAGCTGCAGCTGGAGCGCGATGTCCGACCGCTTCCGCGGCTCAAGCTGAACCCGGCGGTGACGCGGCTGGAGGATTTCAGCTTCGCCGACGTGACCATCGAGGGCTACGATCCGCATCCGTTGATCAAGGCGCCGATCGCGGTATGAGCCTTTCCATCCGTCCCGCCCGGCCCGACGAGGCCGGCCTCGTGCTCGATTTCATCAAGGCATTGGCTGAATATGAGCGCCTCGCGCATGAGGTCAGCGCGACCGAGACCGAGATTGCGGAAGCGCTCTTCGGCGCGAACCCGCGCGCCTTCTGCGACATCGCCGAATGGGATGGCGAGCCGGCCGGCTTCGCGGTCTGGTTCTACACCTATTCGACCTTCAGCGGCCGCCACGGCATCTGGCTGGAGGATCTGTTCGTGCATCCGCACTTTCGCGGGAAGGGCATCGGCAAGGCGCTGATCGCAGCGCTGGCCAGGCGCTGCGTTGATGAGGGCCTGCCGCGCCTCGCCTGGTGGGTGCTGAACTGGAACGAGCCTTCGCGGGTGTTCTATCGCTCGATCGGAGCCAAGGCGCAGGACGAGTGGACCGTGAAGCGCCTCGACGGAGATGCGCTTCGCCGGCTGGCAGGCGAGGGCTGAAGCATGGCGCAGCTTCCTCTGGTCCTTATCGCAGCCATCGCCGACAACGGCGTCATCGGCGACGACAACCGGCTGATTTGGCGTTTGCGGACCGATCTGCGCCACTTCAAGGCGCTGACGCTCGGCCGGCCCGTGCTGATGGGGCGCAAGACCTTCGAATCGATCGGCAAGCCGCTGCCGGGGCGCGAGACGGTGGTGCTGACGCGCGATCCCGGATTCCGGCCCGATGGCGTCCATGTCGCGCATTCGCTGGAGGCGGGGCTGGCGCTCGGGCAGGAGCTCGGCGTGCGATCGGGGGCGGATTCCGTGACGGTCGCGGGCGGCGCGGAGATCTACCGTCAGGCGCTGCCGCTGGCCGACCGGCTGGAGCTCACGCTCGTCCACACCGAGCCGAAGGGCGACGCTCTGTTCCCGGAATGGGACCGGGTGGCGTTTGCGGAGACGGGCCGCGAAAGTCACCCTCGGGGAGCCGAAGACGAACACCCGTTCACCTTCGCGACGTTTCGCCGCCGGTCCTGAACCGGCTTTCGGTTGACGATGAACGACTTGCGTCGTTGACGAATCCGTGGCCCATGCCCAAGTCAGCGCAGTGTGTCCGACAAGGGGCGCTGACAAATGGCTGCCATTCGCCTACTGCACGGCGGATCGAGAGGAAGGGAACGGCTCAAGAATGCCTTGGAGCAACCAGAGCGGCGGTGGCAATAACGGGGGTGGACCCTGGGGCCAGCGCGGAGGAAGCGGCGGCGGCGGTGGCGGCGGTGGCCCATGGGGCGGCGGCGGCGGCTCCGGCGGCGGCAGCGGCGGCCCGCCGGATCTGGAGGAAATCCTGCGCCGCAGCCAGGACCGGCTGAAGAACATCATGCCGGGCGGCAATCTCGGCAATCGCGGCCTCATCTTTGGGCTTCTTGCGCTGGTCGTGGTCTGGCTGCTGACCGGCTGGTACATCGTCCGTCCGAACGAGGTCGGCCTTAACCTGCGTTTCGGCCAGTTCATCGGCAAGACCGGCGAAGGCCTGAACTACAACTGGCCCTATCCGATCGGCAGCGTGATCAAGCCGCAGGTCACCAACGTCATCACCACCGAGGTCGGCTTCCGTACCGTCGAGTCCGTGCGCACTTCGCGCCAGTCCGACGTGATCGAGGAAAGCCTGATGCTCACCGGCGACGAGAACATCGTCGACATCGACGTGATCGTGCAGTGGCAGATCGATCCGGCCGTGCCGGAAAACTACGTCTTCAACATCCAGGATCCGCCGGGCACCGTGAAGGCGGTCGCCGAGAGCGCGATGCGCGAGATCATCGGCCGGCGCAACATACAGCCCGTGCTGACCACCGACCGCGCCGTGATCGAGACCGAGGTGCGCCAGCTGATGCAGGAGACGCTCAACGGCTACAATGCCGGCGTGCAGATCCGCCTCGTGCAGCTGCAGAAGGTCGACCCGCCGCAGCAGGTCATCGATGCGTTCCGCGACGTCCAGGCAGCGCGCGCCGACCAGGAACGCCTGCGCAACGAGGCGCAGACCTACGCCAACCGCGTCGTGCCGGAATCGCGCGGCCGTGCAGCCCAGCTCATCCAGGCCGCCGAGGCCTTCAAGGAGCAGACGGTCGCCGAGGCTCTCGGTCAGGCGAGCCGCTTCAATGCGGTCTACACGCAATACAAGGTCGCGCCCGCGGTCACCCGCGAACGTCTCTTCCTCGAGACGATGGAACGCGTGATGGGCGGGACGGACAAGATCATCCTCGATAATGCAGGCAGCGGGCAGGGCGTCGTGCCCTATCTGCCGCTCGACCAACTCCAGCAGCGACGGCCGGCTCCGGGCGCGCCGCAGACGGGAGCGACCCGATGAACGGCGCCATCATCCGCATCGGACTGCTTGTCGTCCTCGGCATCGCGGCCGTCGTCTTCTACGCCATGACCTTCGTGGTGCAGCAGACGCAGTCGGCGCTCGTGCTCCGCTTCGGCGCGGTGCGCAGCGTGGTCACCGAACCGGGCCTGTACTTCAAGCTGCCGGCTCCGTTCGAGCAGGTCACCCTGCTCGACAACCGCATCCTCGATCTCGATCTGCCGGCACAGGAAATCATCGCCTCCGACCAGAAGCGTCTCGTGGTCGATGCCTTCACGCGCTACCGCATCTCGGATCCGCTGCGGTTCTACCAGGCGGTCAACAACGTCCCGCGCGCCAATTCGCAGCTCGCCTCGATCGTGAACGGAACGGTCCGCAGCGTGCTGGCGGAGGCCAACTTCACCGCGATGGTCCGGACCGACCGCTCGCGGCTGATGAACCGCATCCGCGACGAGGTGAACCGCGAGGCCGCCCGCTTCGGCATGACGGTGGTCGATGTCCGGCTGCGCCGTGTCGATCTGCCCGCGGCCAACTCGCAGGCGATCTACCAGCGCATGCAGACCGAGCGTCAGCGCGAGGCGGCGGAAGCCCGCGCGCTCGGCGCCCAGCAGGCGCAGGAGATCCGCGCGAGGGCGGACAGGGATTCGACCGTCATCGTCGCCGAGGCTCAGCGTCGCTCCGACGAGATCCGAGGCGAGGGCGAAGGCGAGCGCAACCGCGTCTTCGCCGAGGCCTTCGGGCAGGACGAGGAGTTCTTCACCTTCTACCGCTCGATGCAGGCCTATGAAGCCAGCATCAAGCCGGGCGATACGCGCCTCGTGCTGTCACCGGATTCGCCGTTCTTCCGGTTCTTCAACGGCCCCAACGCGCCCCGTCGCGATGCGGGCGTGGCCACCCCAGCGCCGGCGCCGGCTGAAGCGCCAGCGCGTCCCTGAGCCCCAGTCATAGGCGTCGCGCATGCTGGATTTTGTCGCGGCGCTGGGCCTGGTCTTCGCGATCGAGGGCATCCTGTTCGCAGCGGTGCCCAACCTCGCCAAGGATGCGCTGCGAAGCGCGGCCGAGACACCGGCCGAGCGCATGAGGCTGATCGGCCTCTGCTCGGCCGTGGTCGGCGTCCTGCTGGTCTGGCTGGTCAGGGGCTAGGGCGGAAAGGTCGCACGCGATCGTGTTCGATGGCGTGATCGTGTGTCGACCTTCCGCCGCAATTTGGGGTTCAATTCAGGCGGGCGGTCGCGTTTCGCGGCTCGCCCGAATTTCTGTCACGAGGATACTGATGGCAACCAATCCCGTCTCCGCATCCGGAATCCTGGCCTCGAACCCTCTGGTTGCCCGCGCGCGCCGGGCGGCGCTTGTGGCGAGCGTCGGTTGCCTCGCAGTTCTGGCCGCTCCGGCCATGGCCCAGACCGCCCAGCCGGGACCGGCCCCGACCCTGCCTGGCCAAGTCTCGCTTGCGGATCTCGCCGAGCGCGTGATGCCGGCCGTGGTCAACATCGCGGCAGTCACGACCAGCGACACGCGCGGCCGGACCCTGCCGAACCTGCCGCAGCTCGGCCCCGACACGCCCTTTGGCGACCTGTTCGAGGAATTCTTCAACCGCCGTGGCCAAGGCCAGCAGGGCGAGCAGCGTCAGGCGCCGCAGCAGCGCCGCTCGCAATCGGCCGGCTCCGGCTTCGTGATCGACGGCTCCGGCCTCGTCGTGACCAACAACCACGTCATCGGCGACGCGAACGAGATCACGGTGATCTTCAGCGACGGCCTGCGGCTCAAGGCCGAGGTGGTCGGCAAGGATGCGAAAGTCGATCTCGCGGTGCTTCGGGTGAAGCACGACAAGCCGTTGCCGGCGGTGAAATTCGGCGATTCCGACAAGATGCGGATCGGCGATCCCGTGATGGCGATCGGCAACCCGTTCGGCCTGGGCGGCTCGGTTTCCTCGGGCATCGTTTCGGCGCGCAACCGTGACATCAGCCAGGGGCCGTACGACACCTATATCCAGACCGACGCGGCCATCAACAAGGGCAATTCCGGCGGCCCGCTGTTCAACATGGCGGGCGATGTCATCGGCATCAACACGGCGATTCTTTCGCCGACGGGCGGTTCGGTCGGCATCGGCTTCGCCGTGCCGTCTTCGCTCGCGACGAACATCATCGACCAGCTGCGCGAGTTCGGCGAGACGCGCCGCGGCTGGCTCGGCGTGCGCATCCAGACCATCGACGACGCCACCGCCGATGCGCTCGGCCTCGGCGCGACGCGCGGCGCGCTGATCGCCGGCATCGACGAGAAGGGCCCGGCCAAGCCGGCCGGCCTCGATACTGGGGATGTGATCGTCAAGTTCGACGGCAAGGAGGTCAAGGATTCGCGCGACCTGCCGCGCATCGTTGCCGCGACGCCGGTCGGCAAGGACGTGCCGGTGACCATCATCCGAAAGGGCAAGGAAGAGGTGAAGACCGTCAAGCTCGGCCGGCTCGAGGATGGCGAGAAGGTCCAGGCCGCTTCGGTCAGCAAGCCGACCGGCGAGGCGGCTAAGCCCGCCGTGACCAGCGTCCTGGGTCTCGAGCTCTCGGGGCAGAACGAAGAGCTGCGCAAGCGCTATTCGATCAAGGACGGTCTCAAGGGCGTCGTCATCACCAAGGTCGATCCCAATTCCAACGCGGCCGACAAGCGGGTCATGGTCGGCGAGCTGGTGGTCGAGGTCGGCCAGGAGCCGGTCAATTCGCCGGAGGACGTAACCAAGCGTCTCGACGCGCTGAAGAAGGAGGGCAAGAAGTCTGCCCTGCTGCTCGTCGCGAACGCCCAGGGCGAGGTCCGCTTCGTCGCCGTCTCGATGAACTGACGCCATAGCGGGACAAGTCAAGGCAGGCGGCCGGAGGTCGCCTGCCTTTTGTTTTCCGTGTCGAGCGCGGAGGGGCGGCCCTGCCTCGGGCAAGCCCGGCATCCCTTAGGCCGTGGCGATCATTTGAGGTTCTTGATCAGGCAGATGTAGTTGTTTTGGGATCTCGACCTGATGGTGCCGTTCGCCCTCCGGCGCACGACGCTCCGCCGGATCGAATCGCCTTCGTTACCACCAACCGTCAGCGCGTAGCCGCCCAGCTGATCCTGACCGATCTCGACCACGATCGCCGCGTGCGAGCTGTAGTTGCTGTGCGTCGTCGCATGGGCATAATCGAAGCTGTTTCCGCCCCGGTTGTTCTGGATGATGTCGCCGACGTCGGGCGTGTTCGGCCCGAACGGATCGACGCCGTGGAAGACGCCGGCTCCGGCGATGTGGTTCTGGATCGCCGTGTGAACGAATTCGGAATGCCGCTGGCTGAAATGGAACTCGTTCCGGGTGGCGCCCGACCGCTTGACGCAGGCCGAGACGAAGACCGCCGACCAGAACGCCGCCACACCGGGGAAACCGAGCCCGATGTCGGTCCAGAATCTCCTGATCTCGCCGGCGAGCGGCGGATCGCCCTCGTCCATCATGTGGTACTTCGTATGGAGATCGAGCGCGGTCTTCGGAGCCTTCGTGCAAATGACGTCGCCATGGAAATCGATCCTTTGGCCGGAACGGGCATATGCCCGCGCAGGATCGTGCGCCATCAGTCGGCGTTGATGCAATCTCAAATTGCATCATGTCGATTAGTGCAACTTAACGAACGATGTCGCCGCCGCCATAGCCCTGGGCGTAGAGCAGGGCGGTGAGATCGGCGTGGTCGAGCCGCGCAGCTGCGGCGGCGGCGACCGCGGGCTTGGCGCGGAAGGCGACGCCGAGCCCGGCCTCGCCCAGCATGGCGAGGTCGTTGGCGCCGTCGCCGACGGCCAACGTGTCCTCCGGGTTCAGCCCACGGGCTGAACGCAGTTCGACCAGCGCGTCCAGCTTGGCCTGCTTGCCGAGGATCGGTTCGGCGACCTCGCCGTTCAAGATGCCATTCTCGAACAGAAGCACGTTGGAGCGGTGCTCGTCGAAGCCGATCGTTCCGCTGATCGGGCCGGTGAATACGGTGAAACCGCCGGAAACAAGCGCCGTATAGGCGCCGTTCGCGCGCATCGTCATGACGAGTTCGCGCCCGCCGGGGGTCAGGGTGATGTGCCGGGCGATGATATCGTCGACGACGTCGAGCGGAACCCCCTTGAGCAGGGCGACGCGCTCGCGAAGCGCCGGCTCGAAGGCGATCTCGCCGCGCATGGCCCGCTCGGTGATGCCGGCGACCATCTCCTTCAGCCCGACACAGGCGGCGAGTTCGTCGATGCATTCCTGCCCGATCATGGTCGAGTCCATGTCGGCCAGGAACAGCTGCTTGCGCCGGCTCGCGACGGGCTGGACGATGATGTCGATCGCGGCCTCGCCCAGCAGCGCGCGCAGCTCGGCTTCCAGCTTGCGCGCATCGCCGGCTTCCGCGAAGAGATCGGCCGCGATCTCGCCGTCGAGGCGCTGCGTGCCGCGCGCGCCGGGCAGGCCGGCTTCGAGCCGTTTCAGCAGGCCGTCGTCGAGAAGGGCCTGTCCATGGGCGGAAACCAGTGTCGCGACGAGCATGTGAAGGGCCGGATCAGGTGGGGACGAAGGCGAAGAGGATCAGGGCCGTGCTCATCGCAGGTCCGACCGCGAGCGGCAAGTCGGCGCTGGCGGTCACGCTCGCGCGGCGCCTGGACGGCACCGTCGTCAACGCCGATTCCATGCAGGTCTATACCGATCTGAGGATCATCACGGCGCGTCCGACGCCGGATGAGGAGGCGATGGCGCCGCACCGCCTCTACGGCCATGTCGACGGCGCGGTGAATTACTCGGCGATGCGCTACGCCGCCGATGCCGCGGCCTTGCTGCCGGAACTGGCTGACGTCGGCTCGCTGCCGATCCTGGTCGGCGGCACGGGCCTCTACTTCAAGGCGCTGACCGAGGGGTTCTCCGCCATACCGTCGGTGCCGGAGGCGGTGCGCAGCGCGTTCCGGGCGCGCGTCGAAGGGCAGGAGACGAGCCTGCTCCACGCCGAGCTTGCGGGGATCGACCCCGAGATGGCGCAGCGGCTGAAACCGGGCGACCGGATGCGCATCATGCGCGCGCTCGAGGTCCATGAGGCCACGGGGCGGTCGATCGCGAGCTTCCAGGGCGAGCGCCATCCCGGTCCGCTCGACGGGCTGCCGCTGCTGAAGCTCTTCGTCAGCCCGGAGCGCGAGGTGGTGCGCGCGCGCATCGACCGCCGCTTCGAGCAGATGATGGCGCAAGGCGCGCTCGACGAGGTGGCGGCGCTCAGGGAGCGCCGGCTCGACCCGCTGCTGCCGGCGATGCGGGCCCATGGCGTGCCGGGGCTGATCGCCCATCTCGACGGTGCCTTGTCCCTCGATGAAGCGATCCGGCGCGGCCAGGCGGACACGCGGGCCTATGCCAAGCGGCAGGTCACCTGGTTCCGGCACCAGATGACGGATTGGCAGGCTGTGGCGCCCGATGCCGCGCTCGGCGCCGCCATGACTGCCCTGGAGGCTGGCGCCTGAGGTCTCAGAGCGTTGTGCTAAAAGTGGGAACCGGTTTTTCGCAGAGCAATGCTCTAAACTTTGAGAAGATCACGTTGCGTTCGGACGATTCCTTTCGAACGCGACGTGATCTAGGCTGCGGCGGAGACGTCGGGATCGGCGAGGCGGATGCAGCTGCGCCCCTCGCTCTTGGCACGGTAGAGCGCGCGGTCGGCACGCTCTACGAGGTCCGACAGCGGCTCCGCTCCCTGGCGGGCGGCAACGCCGAGGCTGGCCGAGACCTGGAGTGCCAGCACCTCCGAGACGGGCAGGTGGCGTGAGGCGAGTGCCTCCTGGATGCGCAATGCCGTCCGCCGCGCGGCGCCGAGCCCGGCTCCGGGCAACAGGATGGCGAATTCCTCCCCGCCGAAGCGGCCGACGAGATCCCGGTCCGCCCGCACAAGTCCGAGCAGGACGTCGGCGAAGGCCCGGATCACGGCATCGCCGGCAGGGTGGCCATGGCTGTCGTTGACCGCCTTGAAGTGATCGAGATCGACGACGATCAGCGCGATGTCGGTCTGGTTCTCCTCGCAGAGCGCCATGGCTGCATGGGCTTTCTCCGTGAAGGAGCGCCGGTTGAGCAGGGCGGTCAGTGGGTCCGTTTCGGCGAGGCGGCGCAGTTCCTGCTCGCGCTGCTCCCGCTGGCCGATCTCCTGCGAGAGTGCGCGGCGGGTGGCGCGTTCTCGGCCGATCTCCAGGGCCAGCATCGCGGCGCGGCTCTTCAGCGTCTGGTTCGCTACCGTCAGCTCCGAGACGTCGGTAATCGTCAGGACGAGCCCGTCGCCGAGCGGCGCGACCGCGATCTGCAGCCAGACCTCGTCACCGTCGCGCAGGAAGAAGGTCTCGATCATGTCGGGACGCTTCTGCTCCAGCACCGTAAGGCAGCGCCGCCAGATCGTCGGCTCGGCAAGGAAGGGTAGGGCGGTGCGGGCATCCCCGTCCACCGGATCGCGGTCCGCCCCGCCGGCTATCGAGGCGGCCCGGCGATTGGCGGTGATGATCACCATGCGCTCGACCTGGCCTGCCTCGTCGCGGATGGCGCGCAGGGCGACGATTCCAGAAAGGGAGGTTTCGAGGACGGTCGTCAGCAGCTCCTCGTGAAACTGCAGGGGGCGGCTGAACACCACGAGCAGTCGGCTGCCGTCGGCCGTGGTGGCCGGCATGATCAAGCGCTCCCACATGCTGACGCGCACCGTCGACAGGGAGCGGTGCACCGTGTAGAGCGCGTGGCCCTCGTCGAGCGCGCGGTTGCAGCAATCGATGGTGAAGCGCGCGACCTGCGGCGCCATCCCCGAGACGCGCCCCTGCAGCCGGCTGGCGCCGACATAGCGTATGATGTGCTGGCCGTAATGGATGAAGGTGTAGTCATCGACCTCGGGCTTGAGCACGAGCAGGTCATGGCCGAAAACCGGCATGACCTCGTCGCGGAAGGTCTCATAGGGAACACCGGACCGGCCACGCGCACCGAGCTCGAAACGCCGCAACAGCTCCGCCACTTCCCGCGCATGCGCACGGGCCGGGATATGGCTGGTGTGGACTTCCTGATACATGCTGTTTCGGACAGGGGTTCCGCAGCGACGCCCGCGAGGCTAGCAACGCGTCCTTGAGAAAGTGTTCCGTTGGGGCATTGCATTTGTCGCAGGCAAGGGGTCCGTTCGGCGGCCGTACGGTTAGCTCTTGACCGGTGCGTTTGCGTCCATTAGCGTCCCGCAACATCTGCAAAGGGTCGGAGCGCGATGCGCAAGCTTATTATCGTACGGGTGCGCTGGTAGGGGCCGGTTCTTGAGTGAACCGCGTCAACCCCGACGCCAGCGCACGTTCAGGCCCCCTCGAGGGCCTTTTTTATTGCCTATTTCCGACCTCGATCCCAACCGAACTGCTGCAGGAGACCGTTATGAGCGAGATGATGACCGGTGCCGAGATGGTCGTCCGCGCGCTTCAGGACCAGGGTGTCGAACATCTGTTCGGCTATCCCGGTGGCGCCGTGCTTCCGATCTATGACGCGCTCTTCCAGCAGGAGAAGGTCAAGCATGTGCTCGTCCGCCACGAGCAGGGCGCAGTGCATGCGGCCGAGGGCTATGCGCGCTCCGGTGCCGGCAAAGTCGGCTGCGTGCTCGTCACCTCCGGACCGGGCGCGACCAACGCGGTCACCGGACTGACGGATGCGCTGCTCGACTCGATCCCGCTCGTCGTCATCACTGGCCAGGTTCCGACGCATCTGATCGGCTCCGACGCCTTCCAGGAGTGCGACACGGTCGGCATCACCCGCTCCTGCACCAAGCACAACTATCTGGTGAAGAGCATCGAGGACCTGCCGCGGGTCCTGCACGAGGCCTTCTATGTCGCCGCCAACGGGCGCCCCGGCCCGGTCGTCGTCGACGTGCCGAAGGACATCCAGTTCGCATCCGGCCTCTACAGCCGCCCGCGCGACAACCAGCACAAGACCTATCGCCCGGTCATCAAGGGCGACCTGAACAAGATCAGGGCCGCGGTCGAACTGATGGCGAGCGCCAGGAAGCCGGTCTTCTATACGGGCGGCGGCGTCATCAATGCCGGCCCGCACGCCTCGGCGCTGCTGCGCGAGCTGGCGCGGCTGACCGGCTTCCCGGTCACCTCGACTCTGATGGGGCTTGGCGCCTTCCCGGCGGCCGACAAGCAGTGGCTCGGCATGCTGGGCATGCACGGCACCTACGAGGCTAACCTCGCGATGCATGACTGCGACGTCATGATCAATATCGGCGCGCGCTTCGACGACCGCATCACCGGCCGGCTCGACGCCTTCTCGCCGCGCTCGAAGAAAATCCACATCGACATCGATCCGTCCTCGATCAACAAGAACGTCAAGGTCGATATCGGCATCGTCGGCGACTGTGCCCATGTGCTCGAGGACATGGTCCGCGTCTGGCGCGAAACCTCGCCGCAGGTCGACAAGACGGCGCTGACGACCTGGTGGACGCAGATCGACGGCTGGCGGGCGCGCAAGAGCCTCGGCTACAAGAATTCGGATACGATCATCAAGCCGCAATACGCGCTGGAGCGGCTGCATGCGCTGACCAAGGACCGCGACACCTACATCACGACCGAGGTCGGGCAGCACCAGATGTGGGCGGCGCAGTATCTCCAGTTCCAGGAACCCAACCGCTGGATGACCTCGGGCGGGCTCGGCACGATGGGCTACGGACTGCCGGCGGCGATCGGCGTGCAGATGAAACATCCCAAGGCGCTGGTCATCGACGTCGCGGGTGAGGCTTCGATCCTGATGAACATGCAGGAGATGTCGACAGCGGTGCAGTATCGGCTGCCGGTGAAGATCTTCATCCTCAACAACGAATACATGGGCATGGTGCGCCAGTGGCAGGAATTGCTGCATGGCGGGCGCTATTCGGAGAGCTATTCGCAGTCTCTGCCCGATTTCGTGAAGCTCGCCGAGGCCTATGGCGGCCATGGCATCCGCTGCTCGGACCCGGCCAAGCTCGACGAGGCGATCATGGAGATGATCGAGACGCCGAAGCCCGTGATCTTCGACTGCCTCGTCGCGAAGGAGGAGAACTGCTTCCCGATGATCCCGTCGGGCAAGGCGCATAACGAGATGATCCTGCCCGATTTCGAGGGCGACACCGGCGAGATCATCGACGCCAAGGGCAAGCAGCTGGTTTGACAGGGCGCGTCATGCTCGGGCTTGACCCGAGCATCTCGGGCCAGAAGGGCGCCACATCCTGATCGTCATTCTCGGGTCTGCGCTCCGCGCGCCCGAGAATGACGATGGCGGCGAGCAAGGGGGACCTCATGACCACGATCGGCCTGATCGGCGGAATGAGCTGGGAATCGACCGCGGTCTATTACCGGCTCCTGAACGAAGGCGTGCGCGCCCGCGCGGGCGGGCTGCATTCGGCGGATGTGCTGCTGCATTCGATCGACTTCTCGCCGATCGCCGAGATGCAGGCGCAGGGCGACTGGGCCGCGGCAGGCGCCGCGCTGGCGGAGAGCGCGCGGCGGCTGGAGCGGGCCGGTGCTTCGTGTCTCCTGCTCTGTACCAACACCATGCACAAGGTCGCGGACCCGATCATCGCCGCGACCATGCTGCCCTTCCTGCATCTCGCCGATGTGACGGCGCGGGCAGTTCTCGCCTCCGCCGCTCGCCGGCCGCTGCTGCTGGCGACGCGTTTCACCATGGAGCAGGGATTCTACCGCGACCGGCTACGCGCCTTCGGCGTCGAGGCGCTGGTGCCGCGGCCCGGCGAACGCGACGAGGTGCACCGCATCATCTATGAGGAGCTGTGCCGCGGTGAGGTCAAGCCTGCTTCGCGAGAGCGCTATCGCGCCATCGTCGAGCGGGCGGTGCGGGAGGAGGGGGCCGATGGCGTCATCCTCGGCTGCACCGAAATCACGCTCCTCGTCTCGCAGGCGGATTTTTCCGTGCCCGTGTTCGACACCACCGCGCTGCATGTCGCGGCGGCGCTCGATTTCGCGAGCGAGGCGGAGAGCGTCGCGGCATGAAACTGCTGATCGGCAACAAATGCTATTCGTCCTGGTCGCTTAGGGCCTGGCTGCTCCTGCGCGCGACCGGCCTCGCCTTCGAGGAGAAGCTCGTCCTGCTCGACGAGCCGGGCTTCAAGGAGGCGATCTTCGCCGAGGCGCCGGGCAGCGGCGGCACCGTGCCGACCCTCATCGATGGCGGCGTCGCCGTCTGGGAGACGCTGGCGATCGCCGAATATCTGCATGAGACGCGTCCGGAGGCGGGGATCTGGCCGCGCGACGTGGCGGCGCGCGCCCATGCCCGCGCCATCTCGAGCGAGATGCATGCGGGCTTCACCGCGTTGCGCGGTGCCTGCCCGATGAATCTCGGCAAGCGCTTCGCTGGGCGCGACCGCGGCGCCGGCGTCGCCCGGGACGTGGAGCGGATCACCGGCATCTGGCGGCAGGCGCGCGAGCGTTTCGCCGGGAGCGGGCAGGGGCCGTTCCTCTATGGCGCCTTCTCGGCCGCCGATGCGATGTATGCCCCGGTCGTCACCCGGCTCGATTCCTACGGCATCGCCGTCGATGCCGCTTCGCAGGACTACATGCGCGCCGTGCTCGGCCTGCCCGCCTATCGGGAGTGGCTCACGGCGGCGCTGGCCGAGCCCTGGGTCGTCGCCCAGGACGAGGTCGAGGAGCCCGCCCTGGCCGATTTACGCCAATCCTGATCCCATCCGCTCCAACGCCTACAGGTCTTTCCATGTCAAAGCCCGCTACGCATTATCCGAACGCTCCCAAATCCCAACCCGTCGCACGCCACACGCTCGCGGTAATCGTCGACAACGAGCCGGGTGTTCTCGCTCGCATCGCCGGGCTGTTTTCCGGGCGCGGCTACAACATCGAGAGCCTGACGGTCTCCGAGACGGAGCATGAAAAGCACCTCTCGCGCATCACGGTCGTGACCTCGGGCACGGGCCATATCGTCGACCAGATCAAGGCGCATCTCGACAGGCTCGTGCCCGTCCACCGCGTCGTCGACCTGACCGAGCAGGGCGAGGCGATCGAGCGCGAGCTTGCGCTGGTCAAGGTGGTGGGCAAGGGCGACCATCGTGTCGAGGCGATGCGGCTGGCTGCCGCCTTCGGCGCCCGCACGCTCGACGCCTCGCTGACCTCCTTCATCTTCGAGTTGACCGGCACGACCGACGAGGTCGAGCGTTTCATCAAGCTGATGACGGTCGTCGGGCTGACCGAGGTTTCGCGCACCGGCATCGCGGCGATGAGCCGCGGACCGGACGCAATGTGATTTCGGGCCGATGGCTCCCGAAACACTGAACATGGTTGCGCTCGCGCTTGGCGTCGCCGGCTTCGGCTGCTTCGGCTGGCCGATCCTGCAGCGCATCAACGGCAGGGCGCCGGCCGAGCAGCCCGGCAGCGGCAAGAGCCTGCGCTCGCCGCTGTGGTGGGCGGGCTTCCTCCTGACGATCGCCGCGATCTTTCTCCAGCGCATGGCGAGCCAGCAGGCTGCCGGGCTTTAAGGCCGCGCGGATCCTTCTTGCAGGCGCGTGGCGCCTGCGCTAGAGAGCCGAACCGTAACGTACGGTACGGCATTCCGAGCTTCGGCGAACAGTGACGACAGCGCGCAACATGGCAGCGGAGACGGAAGAGCCGACGGCCCGGCAACAGGCCGTGCTCGACGCCGTGCTGTCGCTGATGGTGGAGGAGGGCGACAAGCTCACCATGACTGCCGTCGCGCGCCGGGCGAGCTGTTCCAAGGAAACGCTCTACAAATGGTTCGGCGACCGCGACGGGCTGCTGGCCGCGACGGTGCGCTGGCAGGCGGCGCGCGTGCGCGCTGGCCGATACGACCGGCCGACGCTCGACATCGCCGCCCTGCGCGACAGCCTGAAGGGCTTCGCCGCGACCTGGCTGACCGTCATTTCCAGCCCGACCTCGATCGCGCTGAACCGCCTCGCCATCGGCCATGCGGCGTCGCGCAAGAGCAATCTCGGCGGCATCGTGCTGGAGAACGGCCGCTTTGCCATCGGCGAGCGGCTTCGGCCCGTGCTCGAGGCCGGCCGCGAGGCCGGGCTGCTCGCCTTCGACGATTCCGAAACGGCCTTCCGCAGCTTCTTCGGCCTCGTCGGGCGCGACGTGCAGATCCGGCTCCTGCTCGGGGACATCCTCTCGCTGGGCCGTGACGAGATCGAGCGGGACGCCGCCCGGGCCACCGACCAGTTCCTCGCACTTTACGGGCGGACGGAATCCGCACCGGAAGCCTGAAGAAACCACCCAGACCCAAGGAAGGATATTTCACATGCGCGTCTATTACGATCGTGATGCCGACATCAACCTGATCAAGGGCAAGAAGGTCTGCATCGTCGGCTACGGCTCGCAGGGCCACGCCCATGCGCTCAACCTGCGCGATTCCGGCGTCAAGGAGATCATCATCGCGCTGAAGGCCGGCTCGGCGACCCGCAAGAAGGCCGAGGAAGCCGGCTTCAAGGTCATGACCCCGACCGAGGCCGCCAAGGTCTCCGACATCATGATGATGCTGACCCCCGACGAGCTGCAGGGCGACATCTATCGCGACGAGCTGCACGGCAACATGAAGGAAGGCGCCGCCCTCCTGTTCGCCCACGGCCTCAACGTCCATTTCAACCTGATCGAGCCCCGCAAGGACCTCGACGTGCTGATGGTCGCGCCGAAGGGCCCCGGCCACACGGTGCGCTCGGAGTACCAGCGTGGCGGCGGCGTGCCGACCCTGATAGCGATCCACCAGGATGCGACCGGCAACGCCCACGACCTCGGCCTGTCCTACGCCTCGGCCAATGGCGGCGGCCGCGCCGGCATCATCGAGACCACCTTCAAGGAGGAGTGCGAGACCGACCTCTTCGGCGAGCAGGTCGTGCTCTGCGGCGGTCTGGTCGAGCTGATCAAGGCTGGCTACGAGACGCTGACGGAAGCCGGCTATGCCCCCGAGATGGCCTATTTCGAGTGCCTCCACGAGGTGAAGCTGATCGTCGACCTGATCTATGAGGGCGGCATCGCGAACATGAACTACTCGATCTCGAACACGGCCGAGTTCGGCGAGTACGTCACCGGCCCGCGCATCATCACCTCCGAGACCAAGGCCGAGATGAAGCGCGTGCTGGCCGACATCCAGTCGGGCAAGTTCACCCGCGACTGGATGCTGGAGAACAAGGTCAACCAGACCTCGTTCAAGGCGACCCGCGCCCGCTATGCCGCGCATCCGATCGAGGAAGTCGGCGCCAAGCTGCGTGACATGATGCCTTGGATCAAGGCCAAGGCCCTGGTCGACAAGACCAAGAACTGAGATCGGCGCGCGGGAGGCCACGGCCTCTCGCATACCGATCCAGCGGTTTGCCGGACCGATCGAGCTTTCGGCCGCAAGCGACGACAGGTTCGTACTTCTAGGAGGCGGGTGCAGCGATGCGCCCGCCTCTTTTGCTTGCGGGGCGTGGTCGTGGCGGGCCCTGGAACCGATGCGGCGACCGCGCGTTTTCTTTCTCATACGAGACAAGCGGGAGCAGGCAGATGGAGACCGATCGCAATGGGTTGGCAGCGGGCCGTCATCGCAGAAGCGGCCGGCCGCGCGATGTGCGGGTCGCCGTGGCGCCGCCCGATGTGCATTGGCGCTGGTCCCTGTCGGCTGCCTTGTTCGCAGGGCTCGCCATCGCGCTGCTGCTCGGGAACGCAATCGGCCTGATTCAGGGCTAGCGCGTAGCTGCGCCAAGTCCCAGCGGAGGAGACCAGATGAGCATCGATGCCGAAGACCGCGCCGAAGCGCGCGCGAGAGTTCAGACCGAGAGCCCTCGTGACGGAGAGAAGGTGCCGCCGATGCGGCCCGACGATCACAGCAGTGCGAGCCCGGCGGTGGAGACACCCGTCGAGGCACGGCAGGGGTTTCTCGGCCGCCCGGTGCTGGGCGTGCTGATCGGTGGCCTTGTCCTGGCGATCATCGCCTGGATCGCCGTGGAACTCCTGGCCTATTGATGGCCTGCTGATTTGACGTTGCGGCTCCCCGATCAGGATAGGGAGGTGGCGATGCACATATTGAAGCTGATGGACGGGCCGGTCGCAGCCGGCATCGCACTCGGGCTTTCGCTGGCTTTGTTGCTGGCTGTCGTGCTCGGGTTGGCCTGAACGGTCGGCCGGCCCGAACGATGTTCTAGCGTGACAGGAAGCCGCCTTGGGTGGCCATCTCGGCCAGGCGGCCCGCGCCGTAGAGCAGTGCGAAGCCCCATGCGAATGATGCCAGCCAGTTGGCGATCTGGAATGGCCAGAACGGCATTTTCACGATGCCGGCCACGATCGCGACCACCGCGCGCAGCGGCCCGAAGAAATGCCCGATCAGGATGCTGGCGATGCCCCATCTCTCAAAGAAGGCGTGGCCGCGGGCCAGCATTTCGGGATTGCGGTTAAACGGCCAGTAATTCTGGACGCGCGGGCCCAGCATCTGCCCGGCCCAGTAGGACAGCCAAAAGCCGACGCCCGAGCCCGCCGCTGCTGCGATGGCCAGCGGTGCGAGTTGTAGTCCGGACGCTCCTGCAACCGCGCCGAAAGCGGTGAAGAACACCGTAGCGGGCACGAGCCAGGACAGGATCGCGATACATTCGCACAGGGCGACAAGAAAGACGATCGGGATCGCCCATTCCTGATTGTCGCGCATGAAGGTGACGAGCGCGTGCATCCACAGGTCGAGTTGGGCCATGTGCGTCCGGTTCCGAGGGTTGCGGGCTTATCGCCGTACCGCTGCATCATTGCAACCGGCCGCGTCGGCTCGTGCATTGGTCCGTCAAGCCAGGGGCCACTTTGCTGAAGGACCCGCGCCGTCTCCGCCGAATGATCGGGTTTGCCTTGTCCGGCCGTTGGCCTAATCTCCCCGGCAACATGCAAAGCTTGGCCGGCGCCATCAGGCGTGCCAGCGCCGATGGGGAAACGGTTCATGGAGCTGCAACAGCGCCCGCACGGCGATGCGGGAGCGACGGGCGTGCCGTCGCAAGCACCTTCGCCGCAACAAGCGCCTTTGCTACAACCTGCCGCGGTTGCGCTCGGTGGCCTCGACATCACCTTCCATCTCGAAGGCGGCAACCGATATCAGGCGGTCACCGGCATCGACCTCTCGGTTTCTGCCGGCGAACTGGTTTCGGTGGTGGGGCCGACGGGCTGCGGGAAGTCGACCCTGCTCAACGCGGCCGCGGGACTGCTGACGCCGTCTGCCGGCACGGTCACGATCTTCGGCAAGCCACTCTCGGGGCTGAACCGGCGCGCCGGCTACCTGTTCCAGCAGGATGCGCTGATGCCGTGGAAGACGGCGCTCGACAACGTCAAGGTGGCGCTCGAGCCGATGGGCGTGCCGGATGCCGAGGCCGACAAGCGGGCGCGCGACTGGCTCGCCCGCGTCGGCCTGCGCGCCTTCGTCGACCGCTATCCGCATATGCTCTCGGGCGGGCAGCGCAAGCGCGTGGCGCTGGCGCAGATGCTGATCCGCGACCCCGAGATCCTGCTGATGGACGAGCCCTTCGGGCCGCTCGACGCGCAGACGCGGCAGATCATGGGCAATCTCCTGCTCGATCTCTGGTCGAAGGATCGCAAGGCGCTGATCTTCGTGACGCATGACCTCGAGGAGGCGATCGCGTTGTCCGATCGGGTCGTGGTGATGTCGGCCGGGCCTGCCGCCGGTATCGTCGCGGACTACAAGGTGCCGCTGCCGCGCCCGCGCGATATCGCCGAGATCAGGCTGGAAAAGGCCTTCCACGAAATCCATCGCGACATCTGGGCCTCGCTGCGTGTCGAGGTGCAGAAGGCCTACGCGATGGGCGAGGGCAAGGAACTGGTCGAAGGAGCAGCTTCATGAACCGCGTGAAACTGCTGGTGCTGCAGGCGCTGGTGATGGTCGTCGCCCTGGCCATCTGGCACGTCGTCACCACGACGAGCCTGTTCGGCGACGTCAAGACGACGCAGTTCTTCTTCTCGACGCCGATCGACGTCCTCGCCCGGACCTGGCGACAGCTGACCGGCACCGAAATCTACTGGCATCTCGGCATCACGCTGACCGAGACCGTGCTGGCCTTCGTCATCGGCTCGGCCGCCGGCATCCTGTTCGGCTTCGCCTTCGCGCGAAACGCGCTGCTGGCGGCGGTGTTCGATCCCTACATCAAGGCCGCGAACGCGCTGCCCCGCGTGGTATTGGCGCCGATCTTCGCGCTCTGGTTCGGTTTGGGTATCTGGTCGAAGGTCGCGCTCGGCTTCACGCTGGTCTTCTTCATCGTCTTCTTCAACGTCTATCAGGGCGTGCGCGAGGTCTCGCCGACCGTGCTGGCCAACGCGCGCATGCTCGGCATGAACGAGCGTCAGCTCTTCAAGCACGTCTACTGGCCCTCGGCGCTGACCTGGATGTTCTCGAGCCTGCACACCTCGGTCGGCTTCGCGCTGGTGGGTGCGGTGGTCGGTGAATATCTCGGCTCGTCTGCCGGGCTCGGCTACAAGATCCACGAGGCCGAGAGCGTCTTCGACGTTACCGGCGTGTTTTCGGGCATGCTGATTCTGGCCATATTCGTGATCGCGATCGATTCCTTCGTGACCATGGTGGAGAAGCGGCTCCTCGTCTGGCGACCGGGACAGAGTTCGACGACGACATAGATCACCATGCCTCAGCGGCGCATCTCGGCGAGCGCTCTCTGCAGCGGGGCGGCCGAGACCTGGATCGGCCCCTCGAACGGCGCGTCCATGTCGACGATCAGGTAGATCGCTCCGCCCATCAGCGCCGCAGCCGCGACGAAGCTCGTCACGATCACCGCGTTGCGCGGCGCCCGAAAGCCGTAGGTCGTGAAGATCAGCATGAGCCAGGCGACGAGCATCAGCACGAGCGGCCGCGGGATCGAGCCCTCGGCCTGTTCCACCAGCGCCCAGCGCAACTCCAGAACCTTGCGATACTGGTCGCGAATGTCGTTCCAGATCGAAAGCTGAGGGTCCCGGCTGGGCGCGAGGGCCCGCAACCCGGCTCCCAGATTCTCCAGCAAGCGTTCGGCGGTCGTGTCGGAATGCCCGCCTTCGGCGTTCCAACTGCCATTGGCGGCGCGTTCCGCATAGGAGCGCAGCTCCCGGCGCGCCTCGCTCGCCTCGGGCCCATAGAGAACCAGCATCCTGTCGAGCAGGATCAGCTCCGTGGCATAGCTGTGCACGTCCCGGTTGACCGCATCGAACCTGCCCTTGGCCGAGGAAATCATCAGGCCCAGCACCAGCGAGGTCATCACCATGAAGGTGTTGGCGATCAGCCGAACCACGGCGTGGGTGTCATCCTGACGCTGATGCGAAGGCAGCCGCTCGTAAAGGAAAAGCGTGCCCAGCGACGCCGCCGTCAGGCAGACAAACACGAATACAGCAATCCGTACCTCGTTCATGGCCCGCCCTCGCCGCGCTGTTGCACCATGTGGACATGTGCGGAAACGTCGGATGGTTATGACTGTTTGTAGGCCTGATCGGGATTCTTGCTCCGGCTGCTCGACCTCGCCTATGTTCTTCGCGAATGCGCCCGTCAGAAGAGGCGACATCGTCCAACCCGGAGGAACACCCATGTTTTTGTCCCGCCGCGGCGCGCTGGCCGCGCTCGCCCTTTCGACCTCGCTAGGCTTCGCCCCTTACGGCGCACTGGCGCAGACCGCCGAAAAGCCCAAGCTGACGCTCGGCGTCGGCGGCAAGCAGCTTCTCTACTATCTCCCGCTGACCGTGGCGGAGAAGAAGGGTTTCTTCAAGGATGAGGGGCTCGACGTCGAGATCAACGATTTCGGCGGCGGCGCCAAGTCTCTGCAGGCCCTTGTCGGCGGTTCTGTCGACGTCGTCACTGGCGCCTATGAGCACACCATCCGCATGCAGGCCAAGGGGCAGGATATCCGCGCCGTGATCGAGCTCGGGCGCTTCCCGGCCATCACCATCGCGGTGCGCAAGGACCTCGCCGACAAGATCAAGACGGCGGCCGATTTCAAGGGGCTGAAGATCGGCGTCACGGCGCCGGGCTCCTCGACCGCGCTGACCGCGCAATACGCGATGGTCAAGGCTGGGCTGAAGGCCAGCGATGCCCCGATCATCGGTGTTGGCGCCGGCGCCAGCGCGGTCGCCGCGATCAAGCAGAAGCAGGTCGACCTGATCTCGCATCTCGACCCCGTCACCTCCAAGCTCGAGGCCGATGGCGACGTGGTCGCGCTCATCGACACGCGTACCGAGGCCGGTACCAAGGCGCTCTTCGGCGGCGCGAACCCGGCCGCCGTGCTCTATCTCAAGAACGACTTCGCCGAGAAGAACCCGGTTACGACGCAGAAGCTGGTCAACGCGCTGATGAAGTCGCTGAAATGGCTCGAGACCGCGAAGCCCGAGGATGTCGCGGACCTGGTGCCGACCGAATATCACCTCGGCGACAAGCCGCTCTATCTGCGGGCGGTGAAGAACTCGCAGGAGAGCTATTCGCGCACCGGCATCTCGACGCCCGACGCGATGAAGAGCATGTACGACTCGCTCAAGCTGCTCGATCCGGAACTCGCGGCGTCGAATGTCGATCTCGGCAAGACCTTCATCGACAGCTTCGCCAAGAAGGCCGCTTCGGGTTCGTAAAGCAAGGCGGGATCTCGGCTGGCGATGCGATCGCGTCGTCTTCCCGGGCGACCGTAGGAGCACCTGGATGACGTCCTGGTTCCGCGAGAGGCCGGGATGCTTCGGAGCGGAACATGCTCCCTCTCGACTTCCCGCAACGCCTCGGTCAAGCTCACTCTCCTTACCCAAGGAGAGCCAAGATGACCGAGCGCGTTGCGATCGAGGCTTTGCTCAGGAACGCCTATGCGGCGCGGGTGCAAGGCGATCTCGACAAGGTGATGTCCTACTTCCATCCGGAATGCCGCTTCCATCTGATGGGAGCGCCCGAGGTGGGGCCGGCCTGCCATCCGCATTCCGGCAGTGCGGCGGTCCGCGAGCATATGGCCGGCCTTATCCATACATTCGCCTTCTCGAAGTTCGAGACACTCGACCTCATCGTCGAGGGGGATCGCGCGGCGCATCGCTGGCGGGCGGACGTGACCTTCATACCCACGGGGCGGACGCAGAATTTTGAGGCCCTCGACATCGTCGTCTTCGAGGACGGGAAGGTGCGCAACATCACCCAGTTCACCGATACGGCGGGTGTGATGCGGCTGGGCGAGGCCTGATACGAACCGGTGATCGCCTGCACGGATGCTTTCGATTTGCGTGCGGCGCGGCAAGTTGGGTCGCCGCGCGTCCTGCCGGATGCGCTATGTCGATCTATCTCTTTGTTTAAGCATCGGATTCGTCCGAAAAGTGGATTCCACTTTTCGGTCCGATGCTCTAGGTTCGCCGCGTCGTTTCGCTGAAGGCTTCTCCTGCCGCCATGAACATCCTCTCGATCCAGTCGCATGTCGCCTATGGCCATGTCGGCAACGCCTCCGCCGTCTTCCCGATGCAGCGTCTCGGGGTCGAGGTCTGGCCGATCCACACGGTGCAGTTCTCGAACCACACCGGCTACGGCGCCTGGAAGGGGCGGGTGTTCGACGGCGGCATGATCGATGAGGTGATGGAGGGCATCGCCGAGCGCGGGGTGCTGCCGTCCTGCACCGGCGTGCTCTCGGGCTATATGGGCTCGGCCGATATCGGCCATGCGATCCTCTCGGCCGTGGAGCAGGTGCGCGCGGCCAATCCGAAGGCGCTCTATTGCTGCGATCCGGTGATCGGCGATGTCGGGCGCGGCATCTTCGTCCGGCCGGGCATTCCGGAATTCATGCGCGAGCAGGCCGTCCCCGCGGCCGACATCGTCACCCCCAACCAGTTCGAGCTCGAGCTGCTGACGGATATCGAGATCAGGACGATCGCCGATGCGCATCGCGCGGTCGAGGCGCTGCGCGACGCCGGGCCCAAGGTGGTACTGGTGACCTCGCTCCAGACCGAGGAGACGCCGGACGACGCGATCGACATGATGGCCGCCGATTCACGTGGGGCCTTCCGCGTCCGCACGCCCAAGCTCGACGTCAGCGTCAATGGTGCGGGCGATGCGATCGCGGCGCTGTTCTTCGTGCATTACCTGCGCGAGGAATCCGCCGCGACTGCGCTGGCGAAGGCCTCGGCCTCGATCTTCGGCCTGCTGAAGCGCACCAAGGAGGCGGGCTCGCGCGAGATCCTCACCGTCGCGGCGCAGGACGAGTTCGTGACGCCGTCGCGGCTCTTCGAGCTGGAAGCGCTCTGAGCCGTGTTGAAAGCGCAATGAAGCTGCGCGTTGGGACCTTCAACGTCGAGAACCTGCTGACGCGGCACCGGTTTTCGTCGAATGGGCGCAACGATACCGCTGCGGCGATGTCGCTGTTCCATTTCCCGCGCAGCGACGAGCGCGACGCGGTCGAGCGCTCGCTGGCGGTGGCGCTCGAGGACGACAAGCGCCAGATGACGGCGCTCGCTTTGGCGGAGGCGCAGGCGGATCTCTGGATGCTGCAGGAGGTGGATTCGCTCGCCAGCCTGCAGGCCTTCTTCGCCAACTACGTCCACCGCATCGCGGATTTCCGCTACGGCCATTTCGGTCTGATCGACGGCAACGACCGGCGCAACATCGATATCGGCTTCGCGGCACGGCGCGATCTTCTCGGGCCCCAGCAGGTCGCGATCCGGTCGCACAAGGACGTGACCTTCGCCGAGGCCGGCGTCCATGACCGCGAGCTTGCCCTGCTAGGCATCGGTCCGCACGGCAAGGTGTTCGCGCGCGACTGCCTCGAGGTGGAGCTGACCTTCGACGGGCGGCGGCTCAGCCTGTTCGGCTGCCATCTCAAATCGATGAACAATGGCCGCGAGGATGGCCGCGAGGCAACGCTGCCGGTTCGCCGGGCCGAGGCGCGCGCCGTGAAATGGCTGATCCAGCAGCGGTTCGGCGGCGGCTGGCGCGAGGCGAACTGGATCGTGCTCGGGGACCTCAACGGTTATCGATATGGGCTCGGGCCGCTGGCCGAGCGGATCGACGAGGGCGACAGCGGCATCGAGCCATTGCTCGACGACTTCGCCATAGACCCGATGGAGACGCTGCCGGTGCATGAGCGCTGGACGCATTTCAGGCGCTACTGGTCCGAGAGCCAGGAACGGCTGATCGACAGCCACATGCCGCTCGACCACATCCTGCTGTCGCCGGCGCTGGCGGCAGCCAACCCGACGCCGGCGATGCAGATGATCAGGCGTGGCCTGCCCTATCGCGTGCCGCTCGACCCGCGCGAGCCGGACCGCTCCATGGCCAGGCTCGCGACCTGCGCCGACCGCTATCCACGCGTCGGCTGGGACCGGCCGAAGGCCTCCGACCATTGCCCGCTCACCATCGAACTCGAAATCCCGGCAGGGTGACCCCAGGATGACGCCATGAAACGCCGCTTTGTCACGCTCGATGTCTTCACCACCAGGCGCCACGCCGGCAATCCGCTGGCGGTCGTGCTGGACAGCGACGGCCTCGACACGGTCGCGATGCAGGCCATCGCGCGCGAGTTCAACCTGTCCGAGACGGTGTTCGTCGCGACGCCGGCACACAAGCCCCATCGCGCGGCGCTTCGGATCTTCACGCCTGGCCGGGAGCTGCCTTTCGCAGGGCATCCCACGGTGGGCTCGGCCGTGCTGCTGGCATTGCGGGATGCGGCGGAGGGCAAGGCGAGAGACGTCATCATCCTGGAGGAGCAGGTCGGCCTCGTGACATGCGCCGTCTCCGTCAGCGGACCGGACGTCGGCAATTCGGTCTTCACGCTGCCACGCCTGCCCGATGAGCTTGGGCCGCCGTCCTCCCTGCCGCTGATCGCCGGGGCCTTGGGGCTGGACCGCCGCGAGATCGGCTTCGACGGTCATGTCCCATGCGTCGTTTCCGCTGGCGTGGCTTTCACGACGGTGCCGGTATCGAGCCTTGCCGCCCTGGAGCGCGTCCGGCTCGACACGACCCTGTGGTCGCAGGCGATCCGGCCGGCGGACCAGCCCAACGCCTATGTCTATTGTCGCGAGACGCGCGACGCCGGGCACCATTTCCACGCCCGGATGTTCGCGCCGGCGATGGGTGTGCGCGAAGACCCTGCCACGGGCTCCGCCGCTGCGGCATTCGCTGCCATCGTGATGCGCTTCGAGAAGCCGGGCGACGGCGAGCATCGCTTTATCATCGAGCAGGGCTATGAGATGGGGCGGCCATCGCAGATCACGCTCGAACTGACGGTTGCCGACGGTGCGCTGGCGTCGGCACGGATCGGCGGCTCGGCAGTGCTCGTCAGCGAAGGCGTGCTCCTGTGAGCGACGGAGTCGAGAACGGCACGATCGTCCGGCTCGCCCGTGTCGATGCCCGGGTCGAGCCCTATCGCTGGGGGTTCGCGCAGGAGAACGGCGCGGCCATCGCGGCGCATTGGTCGAGGATCAGCGCCGGGAAGCCGGCCATGTTCAACGGCCGCGTCATGCTGCAGCACAAGGCGGCGATCCGCGACGGCGTGTTCGAGGCGTCCTATTTCGAGACCGACTATGCGGACTTCATGACCTGGCGGGATTTCGGCCACCCCGGACCCGTCATCCGCAACGGCTTCGCCATGGCGGCGCTGCGGGCCAATGACGGCGCCTTCCTGTGTGGGAAGATGGGCGATCACACCGCCAATCCTGGCAAGGTCTATTTCGCTGCCGGGACGCCGGATCGCGAGGATGTCCGCCCCGACGGCACGCTCGATCTCGCCGGCAGCGTCACGCGCGAGCTTGGCGAGGAAACCGGTTTGCGTGTCGACGAACTGAGCATCGGCGAGGGCTGGACGGCGGTGATCGAGCAGGGGCGCATCGCCTTCATGCGCGAGGTCGGAATCGATATGGCGGCCGAGGCCGCCCGGACGCTGATGCTGCGGCGAATGCAGGATCTGGAGGAGGAAGAGCTCTCCGATATCGTCATCGTGCGCAGCGTGGCCGAGACGGAAAAGCTCGACATGCCACCCTTCATGCGCCGCTATCTCGCGCATATCTTCGGAGAAGTTGATTTTTCGACTTGAATATTTGATTTTACTTAAGATGAGGCAGTTTTCCAGCGTCGTTTCCGTCGCGTTGCCGCCAAGCGGACATGCGACGACAGCGGGCCGGTGTTTGGTCCCGGAACCCCGCTATCTGACCGTTCGGCTGGCCCGCTTATCACCGTCACCGCTGAACCCCAGCCATAGAACGGCAGGCCAGCACGCGCCGTTCTGACTTCCGCCAGCCGCGGCGAGAAACGATTCGCATCTGGCCCCGTTGCCGACTCCGTCGAGTGGAGTTGGGTTTATGCGTGCGCGTCGCATGTTGCGATCCGGCGCGGTGGCCGGGACGGTGGAAAGATGCGCTCAAGCAAGGCCGGCCGAAGGGCCGGCCTTGCCGCTATCGTCCTCAGAAGTTGAAGTGGCCATTGTTCAGGGTGTGGGTGCCCTTCAGGCTGACTTCGAACTCTGCATTCGTGTTGTTGCCATCGATATTGCCCGAGACCACCGTGTAATCGCCATCGGTTCGGGTCTCGTAGCTCACCAGCAGCTGGGCGGTGGCGGTGAAGGCCGGGCCGCTTGTCAGCGTAAAGCTCTGGTTGCCGGCGAGCGCTTCATCGGCGTCGATGCCGGACAGGTCGAGCTTGTCGCCGGGCTCGAAGTCGAGAATGGTGTCGCCATCCGCCGCTGCGCTGCTCTCGAAGCGGAAGGTGTCGTTGCCCGCCCCGCCCTCGATCACGTTCAAAGCAGTGCTCGCCGTGATGGTGTCGTCGCCGCCGAGGCCGAGGATGAGGTCGGAGCCGGCGCCAGCCGTTCCATTGAGCGTGTCGGCTGCAGCCGTGCCGACTGCCACGCTCGTGTCGGAAAATCGCAGCTGCTCGATGTTCCAGAGCGTATCCGTGCCATCGGTCCCAGTGTTGTCCGTCACGGTGACGGTGCCATCGGGATTGAAGGCTAAAGCGTAGTTTGCCACCGCGCCGGAGAACACCGCAGTGTCGACATCGGCGATGCCGTCGCTGTCGGGCTGGTCGTCGCTATTGCGGATCGTCCGGACGATGCTCAACTGCCCCGGATTGATCGTTCCGTTGAACATGGCGGCCGCGAGCGACGTCATGCTGTCGTGCAACGAGAGCGGGGTGCCGGTGTGCTGCGTATCGTCGGAGGCGAAGACCCCGATCTGCACGTCGAGCCACCGGTCGCCGTCGATGATGTCGTCGCCCGCTAGGCCCGTGATCACGTCGCTGCCGTCGCCGCCGAGAATGAGGTCGCCACCGTTGAACTCCGTCACACCCGCCCCGAGCAGAGCCTGCAAGCCCTGGATCAAGGCGATGCCTTCAGCGGTGAGGACGCTTCCGCGGAAGCCTGTCGTACCACCCTGCGCGAGTGGTGCCCGATCAGCTGCCACATCCTCAGTGCCCGTCAGGACGTCATTGAAGCGCGTACCCGAAAGGCCTTCCATCGACTCGAATTCATCGAGCGCAGCGTTCGCCGGCAGGACCGGCGCCTCGTCGAAGATGATCGGGATCGACAGATTCGCATTCACGCCGATGAGATTGTCCTTGTAGGTCGCCCAGTCGAAGCCGGACATGCCGACCATCTTTCCGCGGCCGGCACTGCCGACCATGATGTCGTCGCCGCCTTCGCCGATAAATTCGTCGAAGCCGCCATCGCCGAGGAAGACGTCATGCCCGTCGATGCCGTCCTGAGCGAAGATTTCGTCGAAATTGTCGCCAGGCGCCCCGTCGAAGGTGCCGGTCTCGATCCAGTCATTGCCCTCGTTGCCGAGAATGCGCTCGGCGTTCTTGTTGCCGTAGATGAAGTCGTTGCCCTCGCCGGCGAAGACTTCCGAGCCTTCGTCGGTGCCGAGGAAGACGAAATCCTGGCCTGCCCCTCCCAGCACCAGGTCGAGGCCCGGACCGGCATGAACAACGTCGTTGCCGGATCCGGCCTTGATGTTGTCGTCGCCGCCGGCGTCGGTGATGATGTCGTCGCCGTCGCCGCCATTGATGATATCGTTGCCGAAGCCACCTTCGAGCTTGTCGGCGCCGCCGTCCCCGAACAGCGTGTCGTCGCCGATGCCGGCGATGAGCGTATTGTTGGCGTCCGTACCTCCGAGTACGACATGGTCGCCGCCAGTGTAGCGGAGATAGTGTGTATCGGTGTTGCCGGGCGTGGACGGATCGTTCCGGATGACGAGTTGGGTCAGCAGGCCACCGCCCACGGGGTCGGTGCTCTCGAGAACGCCGTCGCCATCCAGGTCGTTGAACTGCTTGGTGATATCGGTCTCCAGGATCAGGCCCGGGGTAGAGAACACGTCCGACGGCAGATGTGTCGCGTCCGTGTTGCGCATGATCATGGCGGCGAAGGAATTGTTCTCCATCTCGCCGAAAAGGTGAAGACCGTCGAGACGCTGCAGATAGTAGAACCGATCGCCGCTCTGGAGCTGTTCCATCTGCACTTCGAAGACGAAGTTGAAGGTCGAGCCGAGCATGCCGCCGAACGGCATCGTCTCTTCAGCCAGGCCGCCGATCCAGAGATCGACATTGTTGAGGCCGCCAAGCGTACCGCCGGCATAGGCACCGGTGGCATTGAGGAAGTCGAGCCTATCCTGTTCGTCAAGAGGAGCTACTGGCCGCAGCACGTCAAGGCGGACATCATCGACCAGAATTTGGACCTGGCTGCCGTTGCCTCCGATCTGTTGGATTTCGATCCTCAGTCCTTGCCCGACTTGAGCGGCCGCGATCGGAGCTGTCTGGAACATCACCTCGACCGAACCGCCATTGACGGCTGCCACGCCAATGTCCGCGGAANCTCAGTCCTTGCCCGACTTGAGCGGCCGCGATCGGAGCTGTCTGGAACATCACCTCGACCGAACCGCCATTGACGGCTGCCACGCCAATGTCCGCGGAAGCCAACACTGTCCCGTCGTCAGCGACGAGGCGCGCTACGCCACTTTGGGAGGCGAGGTCCAGTCGATCGAAGACGTCGAAGCTAAGGCGATAGCTGACCCCTCCTTCGAGAACCAGTCCGGTGTCCTTGGCAAGCAGCCCGTCCTGGCCCAGCCAGACCACGTTAGCTCCGGCCAGGGCGGCCTGGTCGATCACGCTGGCAGACGGCGCGAAGAGACCACCCGCCCCAAGAATCTCCCAGCCCATCGGTGACGTGAACGTATAGTTTCCAAGCACCGTGGAGATGACGTCAGGCGCGCCGTCGGCAAGGGAATCGAGATCGAAGCTTGCGTTACTGACATTCGCTGCTTCGGTGTCACCTGGCCGCAACACGTCGATACGGACGTCATCGACCAGAATTTGGACCTGGTTACCGTTGCCTCCGATCTGTTGGATTTCGATCCTCAGTCCTTGCCCGACTTGAGCGGCCGCGATCGGAGCTGTCTGGAACATCACCTCGACCGAACCGCCNCGGACGTCATCGACCAGAATTTGGACCTGGTTGCCGTTGCCTCCGATCTGTTGGATTTCGATCCTCAGTCCTTGCCCGACTTGAGCGGCCGCGATCGGAGCTGTCTGGAACATCACCTCGACCGAACCGCCATTGACGGCTGCCACGCCAATGTCCGCGGAGGCCAACACTGTCCCGTCGTCAGCGACGAGGCGCGCTACGCCACTTTGGGAGGCGAGGTCCAGTCGATCGAAGACGTCAAAGCTGAGGCGATAGCTGACCCCTCCTTCGAGAACCAGTCCGGTGTCCTTGGCAAGCAGCCCGTCCTGGCCCAGCCAGACCACGTTAGCTCCGGCCAGAGCGGCTTGGTCGATCACGCTGGCAGATGGCGCGAAGAGACCACCCGCCCCAAGAATTTCCCAGCCCATCGGTGACGTGAACGTATAGTTTCCAATCACCGTGGAGATGACGTTAGGCGCGCCGTCGGCAAGGGAATCGAGATCGAAGCTTGCGTTACTGATATTCGCTGCTTCGGCTATCGTAGGCGGCAAGCCGACCAACGCCATTGCGGCGTCACGCTTCTCCTCGATCGTTGCGGCATTCAAGATCGTTTCGTGGGTCCCGTAAGCTGCGATGAAGTTGATGATCGACGCGTCGTTCTTGAGATGGCCGGCGAAATCGACCCAGCTCTCATAGGGCTTCAGCAGGATGTTCTGGTTGCTGGCCGCGTAGAACTCGGTACGGGCGGCGTTCAGCGACGGGACGCCGGTGTCACGGCCACGCGCCAGGTTGATGGTCGCGAGGTCTAGCGGCAGGCCGAGCAGGTTGTTGCGCAAGGCACTGGTGACGAACTCGTCGATCTGGTTTCCGGGCTGACGAGTCATGCCGCGGATGATCGCCCCGGCCGCGATGTCATCGGTCAGCGCATGATCGACGCCGTCGAAAGCGGTCGGATTGAGGAAACCCTGGATCAGGCTGATGTGGTCGGGTGTGAAGGTCGGATCGAACTTGTCGATCGTCTCGGTCAGCATCGAGTGGCCGAAGCGGTAGACCACATGGGCGAACTCGGCCACGATCGAGGGATTCAGCGTGGTGTCAAAGCCGTCCGGAACCAGGAATGTATTGATGGCGGGCTGAATCTTGCGGGCGAATTCCTCGAAGACGAGGTGCTGATACTGCATCTCGGTGCCGAATTTGGCAGCCTGGAATAGCCGCTCGCCGTCCCAGACGAGCCCCGCAGCCGAAGCCGGAACAGCGGCGACGTCAACTGTCAGCCACTCGTTGAGGAACGCTACGGCCTCGGCCTGCGATGCGCCGCCATCGAGCAGCGTCTGGGCATCGCTTAAGACGACCTCCTTGGTGTGCGCGACAAGCCGGTTGTGCTCGGCATGGAAGACGTGGTGGACGGCTGTCAGGCCGATGTTCTCGTTGACCCGGCCGTCGCCGGCGATGAAGTGGGCGTCGAGCAACTCATTGTCATAGACGCCGGGCTGATTGCCCGGATTCTCGAGGCCGATCGTGATATCGCCATCGGCGACACCACCCGGCACGGCATTATGAGCGATGTCGGCGAGGAACGCGTGATTGGTGCGGATCGCGGTTGTCAGGCCGACCGGGGCGGCTGGCGTACCCGAAATCACGATGTCGTCCGCCGTGTTCGGGATTCCGTCGAGGCCAATGCCGGTGATCACCTGGGCGAAGCCGGTCGCGGGGTCGGGAATGAAGTTGCCGTATTGATCAGTCCTGAGGAGCGGGACCTTGCCGACGTCGTCATCCGTCAGCAGGATCCCCAGCATCTCCCTGGCCTGGACCTTGAGCTCTGCCCAGGTGGCCATGCCACCATTGTTGCCCTCGATCAGATTGCCGGTCGCTGCCGGCCGGCCGGCGCCGTTGAGCTCATACTGCCGGATGAACACCTGATGCGAGGAATGCGAGGTGTAGGTCTGGTTCTGGTCGACGAACGAGGTCGTGGTGTTGACGGGGCGACCGTCGTCGAGGCTCTCGTCGACACCCGCGGTAGCGGGATTGTCGCCAAGGATGCCGTCGGCTCCGGGGGATGTCGTGGCGCGCGTCAGAACCATGAAGTTCAGGGCGCCAGGCGCCGTGCTGTAGAGCGGATCATCCGGCTGCAGCGGGATCATCACCGTGCCGCTGCCGCCCTTGTTGACGAGGTCGAGGCCGTGGTCGAAGAACTGGCCGAACAGCGTGAACCAGGAGTTGAACGGAGCCGACAAGCCCTCATCCGGCGCGATGTTGGGGAGGTGCACGTTGGCGCCATCCAATTCGATGCCGTTGGCAGTGAGCAGGGAGTGAAGTCCGCCGGGCACGCCGGCCGCGGCATCGAGCGTCGCCCGCGCAGCCGCAAGTGAGACAGCGGCATCGGCAGCCGCCTGTTGCAGCGCGGCATTGCCAGGGCTGGCGGCCGCGGCTGCGGCTGCAGACGCCTCGACGCGCTGGGCATCGGCGACGGCCCGGAAATCATCCTTCAGCGGAGCATAGGCGGCCGAGATCGTAGCCGTGATCGCCAGTCCGGGATCTTCGATGCCGGCGCGCCGCAACGCCGTCAGGATCGCGGCGGGATTGCCGAGCGTCTGGTCGACGATCAGGTTCGAGATCGTGCGCACCTCCGGGTCGATGACGTCGCCAGGATCGGCAAATGTCCCGGGTCCATCGACATCGTTGCCGGGTGTATAGGGGATCGGAATGGGCCCGGACGGCCCCGGTCCGTCGGGATCGACCATGATGGTCCGGAATGTCGGATTCAGCAGTTCCAGAAATTCCTGGTCCGCCGCCCCCCACTGCTCCTGCCCCGGAAGCAGATGGTTGTAGCTGCCGTCGACGGTGCGCAAGCCCCAGGCAAGATTGTAGGCGGGGATGAGACCGCCGGGCCCGAACAACGGCTGCCCAGCAGCGTGAGCCTCGGAAATCTTGATCTGGTTGAGAATGAACTCCAGGTCGCTCTTGATATAGTCAACCATGACGCCCTCACCCCTTGATGGGCCGGGCCGCCGAGGCGGCTGGGCCGCAGATGTGAAAATCGATCATAAGTGCGCGGATCTTCATGGACGCAGCTGCCCGAAAGGTCGCAACAGCCTTGACCAAAGGCCGAGTGCGATCTAATCCTCGATTTGCTTGTGGCAGCGCCTCCTGCCAAATCGCGCATCTGTTTATCTTGGGCCTCGCAGAGCGAGCATGATGCCCGGTAGCGGTATTGGCCGTTAGAGGACTATGTCGGACTTTGTTGCCCGACCAGCGGCTAGGTTGTGCTACGGCGTTTGGTCGGGCCGTCCTTCAGACGTAAGTCGCCAAACCACAGCCCAAGGTCCATCATTGCTGCCGCGGTCATGCTGCCCCAACTGCCCGGGGCGCTCCCGATTGCCATGTGCCTCTCCCGTCGCACCGCGATCGTGTGTTTAAGTTTTGCAAAGAAGAGTCACGCGGCTTGGCGCAGTCATGCAACCGTCATGCACTCGACCGCCTGCTGCTCCATCGACTTGGCCGCTGAGTGCAGGCACGAGAGCGAGGCGTAGCCGCGAGGTCATCAACGGCACTTCGAACTCGCGGGTGACATAACCAGATCTCGACATGGGCGTTGGCGGCGATCGGCTCGCCAACCTGAGCGCGTCGGAGGGGTGACCAATCCGGGGGGCGGCGACGCGGTTGATGCGGTGAAATTGGAGCGAAAGCCGGAAACAACCCGACAAATAATGACAGGCGACGCGCAACGATAAAGAAAATTTTCTATACAGATCAACAGTTTGTTTGAAAAAGGCGCGCAAAGATAAAGCCGCCGCAGTGCGGGCTTGCTATCTCGCACATATCTTCGACGGCGATCGATCCGGCTTGCCTCACGAAAGCGACAAGATGACCTCTGCCGAAACCGCCCATCCCGAGGCTCTGGCGCTGCCGGCCGAGAATCCGTTCGCGGCGCGCTGGGAGACGCCGTTCCGGTTGCCGCCTTTCGAAGCGATCAGGCCGGAGCATATTCGGCCTGCCTTCGACGCGGCGCTCGCCAAGCACAAGAGCGAGATTGAGGCGATCGTCGCCGATCCGGCCAAGCCCGATTTCGCCAACACCATCGAGGCGCTGGAGCGGGCCGGGCGAGCGCTCAGCCGCGTCGGCGGGGTGTTCTACAACCTCACCGGTGCCGACACCAACGAAGCGTTGCAGGCGATCGAGCGCGAGATGTCGCCGATCACGTCGCGGCACTGGTCGGCGATCATGATGGATGAGGGGCTGTTCGCGCGCGTCGACGCGGTCTTCGCCGGGCAGGATGCGCTCGGTCTCGACGCCGAGCAGGCCAGGCTCCTGGAACGGAGCCACAAGGGTTTCATTCGCTCTGGTGCGAAGCTCGGCGCCGAGGACAAGAAGCGGCTCGCCGCGATCAACGAGCGGCTGGCGGCGCTGGGCACCCAGTTCAGCCAGAACGTTCTCAAGGACGAATCCTCCTATGCGCTGTTCATCGAGGACGAGGCCGGGCTCGCTGGGCTACCGGACTTCCTTAAGGCGGCGATGGCGCGCGCTGCCGCCGACCGGGGGAAGCCCGGCCAGCATGCGGTGACATTGTCGCGCTCGATCATCGAGCCTTTCCTGACCTTCTCGAAGTGGCGCGACCTGCGCGAGGAGGCCTTCATCGCCTGGAGCAAGCGCGGCGAGAATGGCGGCGAGAGCGACAACCGCGCGATCGTCGCCGAGATGGTGAGCCTGCGCGCGCAGAAGGCGAAGCTGCTCGGCTTCGCGACCTTCGCGCATTTCAAGCTCGACGATACGATGGCGAAGACACCGAAGAATGTGCGTGATCTGCTCGAACTCGTCTGGGCGCCGGCCAGGGCGCGGGCGGGGCGCGAGGCCGCCGATCTCGCCGCTATGGCGCAGGGTGAAGGCGAGAACGGGCCGATCCGGCCCTGGGACTGGCGTCACTATGCCGAGAAGGTTCGGCAGAAGACCTATGCGCTCGACGAGGCGGTGCTGAAGCCCTATCTCCAACTCGACCGGGTGCGGCAGGCGGCCTTCGACGTCGCAGGCAAGCTCTTCGGCCTGTCCTTCGCCGAGCGGCCGGAACTTGCCGGCTACCATCCCGATGTCCGCATCTTCGAGGTGACGGAGAGCGACGGCGGACGCCATATCGGCCTGTTCGTCGGCGATGACTTCGCGCGCGCCTCGAAGCGGTCCGGCGCCTGGATGAGCGCGTTCCGCGGCCAGCGCAAGCTCGACGGCGAGGTCCGGCCGATCATCGTCAATGTGTGCAACTTCGCCAAGCCGGCCGAGGGCAAGCCGGCGTTGCTTTCGCTCGACGAGGCGCGCACGCTCTTCCACGAGTTCGGCCATGCGCTGCATGGGCTTCTATCGGATGTGCGCTATGGGTCGCTTGCCGGCACGGCGGTGGCGCGCGACTTCGTAGAGCTGCCCTCGCAGCTCTACGAGCACTGGTTCCTGACGCGCGAGGTGATGCGGACATATTGCCTGCACGCCGACACGGCAGAGCCGATCCCCGAGTCGTTGATCGAGAAGATCGAGAAAGCGCAGACCTTCAATCAGGGCTTCGCCACGGTGGAATACACCTCCTCGGCGCTGGTCGATCTCGCCTTTCACTCGCTGGAAGAACCCGCGGAGGTCGATCCGCTCGCCTTCGAGGCGGCAGAGCTCGCGCGCATCGGCATGCCCGCCGAGATCACCATGCGGCACCGGACGCCGCATTTCACCCATGTCTTCGCGGGCGACGGCTACTCCGCCGGCTATTACAGCTATCTCTGGTCGGAGGTGATGGATGCCGACGCCTTCAATGCCTTCCGCGAGACAGGCGACGTGTTTTCGCCGGAACTGGCGGAGAGGCTGAAGCGCTACATCTATTCGGCCGGCGACACCCGCGACGCGGCGGAAGCCTACACACTGTTCCGCGGCCGGCTGCCGACGCCGGACGCGCTGCTGGAGAAGCGGGGACTGGCGGCTTAAGGCCGCCGTTTTCCTTCTCCCGTCGGGGGAGAAGGTGTCTGCGCAGCAGACGTATGAGGGCCGTCCTGGCTGCGTTTCACCCAGGATACCCTCATCCGACCCGGCTGCGCCGGGTTCAACCCGGATAGCCGAACTTCGCCTTCGTCGAGCGGATCTGACTGGCGGCGCGGGCCTCGTTGCCGGCGGCGCAGCTCGAACGGGCGCTGGCGATCTCGGCCGAGACGCGGCCATGGACGCCCTTCGTCGTGTGGCCGGTGGCGAGGTCGTTGTCGATCACCGCCTGGAAGCGGTCGACGTCGCCGGCGCAGCCGGTGTTGGTCGGCATGCGGAAGGTGTTGGGGGTCACGCCAGCCCCTGCCTGTTCCGGCGGGGGCGCCGCAGGAGCACTCGCGGGCGTCTGGCAGGCGGAGAGGCCAAGCCCGCAGAGAATTGCGAGCGGCGGCAGGAAGCGGGAAGAAATCGGCATCGAGGCACTCCAAGGCATCGACCGGCGCATCCTGTCGGATGCGAGATGCCGGTCGATCTCATTGTCTCAGCATCGGATTCGTTCGCATGGCGATGGCGCCATCCGGCCCGATGCTCCGGTTGCGCCGACGATGCCTGATTCTGAGGCGACGCGAAACGCCGCCCGTCAGGGCATGACGACGCTGAGATAGGGCGCGGTCGGTTTCTCGGTCGGGCCGACGAGGCGAGGGGCCGCGTTTCGCACCGGCTTCAGGCTCTTCAGATAGGTGGCGAGCGCCGCGGCGTCGGCATCGGTCAGCCTGCCGTAGTTGTCATACGGCATGATCGGGGCGAGGACGCGCCCGTCCGGCCGCACGCCGGTGCGCACGGCCTTCACGATGTCGGCCTCCGACCAGCCGCCGAGCCCTGTCTCGCGGTCCGGCGTCAGGTTGGGCGGGTAGAAGGTGCCGAGGCCGGGGATGCCGAAGCCGACCTCCGAGCCGGCCAGCAACCGACCGTGGTCCGGCTTGCCGAGCAGCTTGCCCGGCGTGTGACAGCCGGTGCAGTCCATGATGGTCACGAGGTATTCGCCGCGCTTGAGCTTGGCGGCGTCGGCCGGCGCCTGGGCGGTGGCGGGAAGGGCGAAACCGGCGCAAAGCACGGCGACAGCAAGGGGCAGGCGCATGCTCGTCTCCTCTTGATTGCGACGAAAAGGCGGTCCGCGGGAAGCCAGGCCTTCAAGGTCGCGACCGGCAGCACTTCGGTGCCGGGTCGCGAGAACAGCGGGCCAGCGCGCCATTCGCGGCGCGCAGCAGCTGCAGTTACGGAAGGTGACGCTACGATATGCCTCGAAGATGGCTCGCGCCATATACCCCTTTCGAGGTAGGCGGCCTCAGCCGTCGTGCAGCAGGAAGGAGGCCGCGATCGACAGGAGTGCGGCCGCGCCGGCCGCGATCCAGATCGCGGCGAGGCCGATCATGCCATGCACCGTCGCGCCGATGCAGGCGCCCAGCATCAGCCCGAGCCAGAGCAGGAAATGCCTGACGAAGGCGAGGGGCGGGCCGCCCAGCATCGCCGCCGCGATGCGCTGGCCCATCTTGACCAGCGTGCCCGTCATGTAGGTCAGGCCGATCGTGACCTCGCCGTCGCGCTGGAAGACGGCGTTCTCGGAACCCATCGCCACGGCGAGCAGGCAGACCGCTGCCATGGTGAAGCCGGCGGTGTCGAGCGCGGCCGAGACGAACAGGCAGACCGTCACCAGCGCGAGCACGGCCGGAGGCCGGCGTCGGCCCGCGACATGGCCGACTAGCGAGCCCAGCACGACGCCGCCGACGAAGAGCGCGAGGATGCCGGCGGCCAGCGCGATGCCGCCGCCATGGCTGCCGGCGAGCTCGATGCCGAGCCGGGTCGTGTTGCCGGTCATGAAGGAGACGAAGAAGCCGCCGAGCGCGATGAAGCCGAGCGCGTCGATGTAGCCGGCAAGGCCCGAGAAGCAGGAGGCGAGGACAATCGCCCGGCGGTCGTAGCGCATCATCGACGGCTGATCCGACGCGGCCGAGGGGGGACGGGCGCGCTCCCCGGCCATGAGTCGCGCCTGCATCACGATAGGGCCTTGGCAGGAGGCGCCACAATTCCCCGCGACGGCCGGACATATGCTTGCGTCGCGGTGCCGGTTTCGGTTACATCATGATCGGACGCCTAGAGGAACGCCTGTGGTCTCGACCGCCGCCCATGCCCGGATGAGTGACTGCGCCATCGCGCAGGCCGCCGGCATGCGCGCTTCAGCCCTCTCCGGCCTTGGTCTCCTTCTTCTCCTTAGCCGCCCCTGAGGGCCGGCCGGGCATGCATGCCTGGGCGCTCAGGGGAGTGACGAGAACGACCTTCAGATCCCGGGCGCCCTGCATCTGCTGAGAGCGGCGCCAACTCTACCAGGAACACGACCATGACCGTTTCGACCCGGAAGCCTGCCGGCAACGCCTCCGCCCACACTGCCTCCTCGCAGCCCACCTCCTCCAAGGATCGCGTGCTGATCTTCGACACCACCTTGCGCGACGGCGAGCAGTGCCCCGGCGCCACCATGACCTTCGAGGAGAAGCTCGAGATCGCCGAGATGCTGGACGCCATGGGCGTCGACATCATCGAGGCCGGTTTCCCGATCGCCTCGGACGGCGATTTCGAGGCGGTTTCCGAGATCGCCCGCCGCAGCAAGCGCGCGACGATCGCAGGCCTCGCCCGCGCCATCTCGGGCGACATCGCCCGCGCTGGCGAGGCGGTGCGTCATGCGCCGCGGCCACGCATCCACACCTTCGTCTCGACCTCGCCGATCCATCTGGAGCACCAGATGCGCAAGAACCAGGAGCAGGTTCTGGAGATCATCACCGCGACGGTGACGCAGGCGCGCAACCTGGTCGAGGATGTCGAGTGGTCGGCGATGGACGCCACCCGGACCCCCATCGACTATCTCTGCCGCACGGTCGAGGCCGCGATCAGGGCGGGCGCCACCACGATCAACCTGCCCGACACCGTCGGCTATGCGACGCCGGACGAATACCGCACCATGTTCAAGGCGGTCCGCGAGCGCGTACCGAACGCCGACAAGGCTATCTTCTCGGTGCATTGTCACAATGATCTCGGCCTGGCCGTGGCGAACTCGCTGGCCGGGATCGAGGGTGGGGCGAGGCAGGTCGAATGCACGCTGAACGGCATCGGCGAGCGCGCCGGCAATGCCGCGCTGGAGGAGGTGGTGATGGCGCTGCGCGTGCGCGGCGACGTGCTGCCCTACGATACCGGCATCGATGCGACGATGCTGATGCGCGCTTCCAAGGCGGTCTCGACCGCCTGCTCCTTCCCGGTGCAGTACAACAAGGCGATCGTCGGCCGGAACGCCTTCGCCCATGAGAGTGGCATCCACCAGGACGGTATGCTGAAGAACAACACCACCTACGAGATCATGACGCCGGCCTCGGTCGGCGTGACCAAGACCTCGCTGGTGATGGGCAAGCATTCAGGCCGCGCCGCCTTCCGTTCGAAGCTGAAGGACATGGGCTACGACCTGGGCGACAACCAGATGGAGGACGCCTTCACCCGCTTCAAGGCGCTCGCCGACCGTAAGAAGCATGTCTATGACGAGGATATCGAGGCGCTGGTCGACGAGAACATCGCCACCGCCCATGACCGCATCAAGCTGGAATCGCTGACGGTGATCGCCGGCACGCGCGGGCCGCAGCGCGCGACCATGAAGCTCGACGTCGAGGGCCGCCACGTCACCGAGGAGGTCGAGGGCAACGGCCCGATCGACGCGATCTTCAAGGCGATCAAGACGATCGTGCCGCATGAGGTGACGCTGGAGCTCTACGACGTCCACGCCGTCACCGAGGGTACGGACGCACAGGCCGAGGTCTCGGTCCGGCTCTCGCGCGACGGTTCCTCGGTTACCGGCCGCGGAGCCGATCCGGACACGCTGGTCGCCTCGGCCAAGGCCTATCTCGCGGCGCTGAACAAGCTGATCGCGCGCGGCGCGCGGCTGCATGCGCAGGCTGCGGAGTAAGCACGCGCCTCTCGTCATGGTCGGGCTTGTCCCGACCATCCACGTCTTCGCTGGTCGAGTGTGGTGTTCAAGACGTGGATGCTCGCCACAAGGGCGAGCATGACGGCACAGCCCGCCCCGTTCATGACGCCTCGCTACGCCGAATCCGGTGGATGAAGGCCTGCGACCAACTGGCGCGCGGCGCATTCCTTGCCTCTATTCCGCTCGGGACCGGCGCGGGCCGGCGCTGAACGGAGCGGGCGATGGGTTACTTTCCGAAATGGACGTTGAAGACATCCGGCGCGGTGATGCCGGATGAGCGTCTGCCTGCCGGGCAGACCTTCATCGCCGGCCTGCAGCATGTCGTCGCGATGTTCGGCGCGACCGTGCTGGCGCCGGTGCTGATGGGCTTCGACCCCAACGTCGCGATCTTCTTCTCCGGCATCGCGACGCTGCTATTCTTCGTCATCACGCGCGGCCAGCTGCCGAGCTATCTCGGCTCCTCCTTCGCTTTCATCGGCGTGGTGATCGCTGCCACCGGCTATGCCGGCTCGGGGCCGAACCCGAATATCGGGATCGCGCTCGGCGGCATCATCGCCTGCGGCGCCCTCTATGCGCTGATCGGCCTCGTGGTCCAGGCCGTCGGCACCAACTGGATCGAGAAGCTGCTGCCGCCTGTCGTGACCGGCGCCGTCGTCGCCGCGATCGGTCTCAACCTGACCGCCGTCGCGATGAACATGATCTCGGCCAGCGCCTACACCAAATGGATCGCGCTGTTCACGGTCGTCGCCGTCGCGCTCGTCGCGGTCTATGGGCGCGGCCTCGCCCAGCGCCTGCCCATCCTGATCGGAGGCCTCGCGGCCTATATCGCCTACACCCTGACGGCCTCGAGCTTCGGCGCGCCGCCGGTCGATTTCGCTCGCGTCGGCGCGGCAGCCTGGTTCGGCCTGCCGAATTTCGTGGCGCCGGTGTTCGACGCCAAGGCGATGGCGCTGATCGCGCCGGTCGCGATCATCCTGGTCGCCGAGAACCTCGGGCACATCAAGGGCATCGCCGTGATGACCGGGCGCAATCTCGACCCGCTGATCGGGCGCGGCTTCATGGCCGACGGCGTCGCCACGATGATCGCCGGCTCCGGCGGCGGCACCGGCGTCACCACCTATGCCGAGAACATGGGCGTGATGGCGGTGACGCGGGTCTATTCGACGCTGGTCTTCGTGGCGGCCGGCATCATCGCGCTGGTACTCGGCTTCTCGCCGAAGTTCGGCGCCGTGATCGGCACGATCCCCGTCGCGGTGCTGGGCGGGCTCGCCGTCGTTGTCTTCGGCCTGATCGCCGCTACGGCCGGACGAATCTGGGTCGAGAACAAGGTCGATTTCTCGGAGCCGAAGAACCTGTTGACCGTCGCGACCGCGCTCATCCTCGGCGCCGGCGACCTCAAGCTGCCGATCTTCGGCTTCGAACTGGGTGGCATTGGCACCGCGACCTTCGGCGCGATCGCGCTCTATCACCTGCTGAACCGCAAGCCGGTCTGAACTTATCCACGGTCCGCGAGACTTTGTTTCGCGGACCGTCAGATTTCTGTCGCAGGTGGGTGGACAGGGCAGGGGGGCTTTGCTACACGCCCCCTGCCTGACGCGGCCGACGCCGCTGAACGGCAACGCTTCGTGGCGTTGGGTGATTAGCTCAGTTGGTAGAGCAGCTGACTCTTAATCAGCGGGTCGTAGGTTCGAGCCCTACATCACCCACCACGGACCTTCCTGAAATCGCTGGATAATTCCGCAAGTGCCTCCGGTCTTGAGCCGACGGCGTCGGGCGGTTTTCCTCTCGCTCGCTGCGCCTGGCCGCAGGCGGCCGGGCCTAGCGATCACTGGCTTTTCGAACGCGATTTTCTGCGTGCCCTGACGCCGGCGGTTGGCGGCGCAGTTGGCCTTCTTTTCATAGTCACGACATAGCTTTATCTTCCGCGAGATCTTGCGCGCTCGCCGTAGGAGATATCGAATTTTCCATCTGAGCGTCGATATCCGCGTCAAAACCCCGTCAATTGACCAAATTGACTAGATGCCTCAGCGCTTGTGCTGGATATAGCCTTGCTATAACCGAGGCGCAAAGCGGGCCAGCGTCGAGCATGGCTCGTGCGCGATTTGGGAGCATCGACACGTGAACGGCCTACTGCGGATCAGCCGCGTCATCGACGCGATCAACGGCCAGATCGGCAAGAAGGTCGCGTGGCTGATCCTGGCGGCGGTCATGATCTCGGCCGGCAACGCGATCATCCGCAAGCTTTTCAACTGGTCGTCTAACTCGCTGCTCGAACTGCAATGGATGCTGTTCGGCGCGGTGTTCCTGATGTGCGCCTCCTGGACGCTGCAGTTGAAGGAGCACATCCGCATCGACATCGCGAGCAACCTGATGCCGAAGCGCGTCCAGCAATGGATGGAACTGCTCGGCCATCTCCTGTTCCTGATGCCGTTCTCGGTCCTGACCGTCTATTACTCCTGGCCGTTCTTCATGCGCTCCTACGCCATCAACGAGCAGTCGCTCTCCGCGGGCGGGCTGGCGCAGTGGCCGGCCAAGGGCCTCGTCGTCGTCGGCTTCGCGCTGCTGACCGTCCAGGGCCTGTCCGAGATCATCAAGCAGATCGCGATCATGCGCGGCGTCATCGCCGACGACGACACAGCCGGCGGCCTCGCGGCCGCGGCCGAGGCCGAAGCGCAGCGGCTGCTCAACCAGGCCAAGGAACAGGGCATCGCCCCTTGAGCCTTCCCAGCGACGCCGGGTCAAAAATCATGTTCGCACTCCGCTCTCCGCGCCTCGCCGGCGCCCTCCTGACGCTCGCCGCGTTCTTCCTGCTGCACACGGGCGACGCACAGGCCGCCGGGCTGGCCGATTTCCTGCGCGCCAATCTCGGGCCGGTGATGTTCGCCGCCCTGATCGTCTTCCTGCTGCTGGGCTATCCGGTCGCGTTTTCGCTCGCGGCCAACGGGCTGGTCTTCGCGCTGGTCGGCATCGAGCTAGGCCTGTTCCAGGAGAATTTCCTGCAGGCCATGCCGGAGCGCGTCTACGGCACGATGAACAACGACGTGCTGCTGGCCATCCCGTTCTTCACCTTCATGGGGCTGATCCTCGAACGCTCCGGCATGGCGGAGGACCTGCTAGACACGATGGGGCAGCTCTTCGGCCCGCTGCGCGGCGGCCTCGCCTATTCGGTGGTCTTCGTCGGCGCGCTGCTGGCGGCCACCACCGGCGTCGTCGCGGCCTCCGTGATCTCGATGGGGCTCATCTCGCTGCCGATCATGCTGCGCTACGGCTATGATCGGCGTCTTGCATCGGGCGTGATCGCGGCGTCGGGAACGCTGGCGCAGATCATCCCGCCCTCGCTCGTCCTGATCGTGCTGGCCGACCAGCTCGGCCGCTCCGTCGGCGACATGTATGAGGCGGCCTTCATCCCCGGTCTCGTACTCGCCGGTCTCTACGCCGGCTATATCTTCCTGGTCAGCCTCTTCGCGCCCAACCGGGTTCCGGGGTTGCCGCCGGAGGCGCAGACCCTGCGGGACGCCGACGGCAAGACCCGCCGCCGCTCGCTCGCAGTGGTGACGGCCATCTCCTTCGGCCTCGCCTATGCCTATATGAAGCTCGGTACGAACGTCACGGGCGGTTCCGACTTCGCCGTGCTGATGCTGATGCTCGGCATCGCGATCTCGCTCGTCATCGCCATCGGCAACCGGGTGCTGCGGCTCAACCTGCTCTCGCGCATGGCCGAGCAGGCGGTGTTCGTGATGGTGCCGCCGCTGGCGCTGGTCTTCCTCGTGCTCGGCACGATCTTCATCGGCGTCGCCACGCCGACGGAAGCCGGCGCGATGGGTGCGGCGGGGGCGATCATCCTCGCCTACGCGAAGCGCGCGATGACGTTCGACCTGCTCAAGCAGGCGGTCGAATCGACTGCGAAGCTTGCGGCCTTCGTGCTCTTCATCCTGCTGGGCGCCCGCGTCTTCGCGCTGACCTTCTACGGCGTCAACGGCCATATCTGGGTCGAGCATCTGCTCGTCGGCCTGCCCGGCGGCGCGGCGGGTTTCCTGGTCGTCGTCAACGTGATGGTCTTCCTGCTGGCGATCTTCCTCGACTTCTTCGAGCTCGCCTTCATCGTCGTGCCGCTGCTGGCGCCGGCGGCGGACAAGCTCGGGATCGACCTGATCTGGTTCGGCGTCATCCTCGCGGTCAACATGCAGACCAGCTTCATGACCGCGCCCTTCGGCTTCGCGCTGTTCTTCCTGCGCTCGGTGGCGCCGAAGTCGGCCTATATCGACAAGATCACGGGCAAGCGGATGGAGCCGGTCACCACGGGGCAGATCTATTGGGGCGCGGTACCCTTCGTCGTGATCCAGTGCATCATGGTCGCGCTCGTCATCCTGTTTCCGCAGATGGTGATGCACTACAAGTCTTCGGCCGTGCAGCTCGACCAGCAGGCGATCGACAAGCAGTTCGATTCGATCCAGATCCCGGGCATGGGCGATGGCGGCGGCCTGCCGGGGATCGATTTCAGTGCGCCGCCGAGCTTCAAATAGTTCGGCGTTCCGCATCGGAACTTTGCAGCAGAATACGAAGCCGGCATCCTCGATGCCGGCTTCGTCGATTTCAGGTGGTGCGGACGGCGGCGAACCTTTGGCGGCGGACATGCGTTGATCCTCGAAAAGAGGACCAAGCCAAGCCATGATAGCGATCACGAATGCGGCCGATCCCGGACAGCCTGCCAGCCCGACGCCTCCGCCGGAGGCTCCCCCGCTGACGCCGCATGAGGTGCCGCCGGCACCCCCGGTGGAAGCGCCGCCGGACGAGGAACCGCAGGGCATTCCGACCGAGCCGCCGCCGGAACTACCGCCGGAGAAGCCACCGGAAGCACCGCCCGCGACGCCGTTCGACCTGCCGCCGGACCGCGGCCCGCGGCAGCCTATGGAGTAGTGGTTTCGATCACGGGAGCGGACTGCTCCCGCCGTTATTCCGGGCTCGCCCTACGGGCGCCCGGAATGACGGCGGGCTCTTGTGAGCGGCCTGTTCGACTCAGACCGGAGGTGCTTCGCCCGAGCCGATGTCCCAGTAGAGCCCGGCCATCAGGCCGAGAGCCTCGCGCGCGATGGCATAGGGCAGGTGTTCGTCCGGAGCATGCTGCGAGCAGCCCGGATAGGAATGCGGCACCCAGATCGTGCGCAGGCCGAGAATCTCCGCGAAGATGTCGTTCGGCAGCGAGCCGCCGAGATTCGGCAGCAGGGCCGGCTTCTTTCCGGTGCTTTTCGCGATCGAATCGATCGCGAAGGTGACCCAGGCATCCTCGGGGTCGAGCCGCGTCGCGCCGAAGCGCTCGGTGCCGGGCATGATGATCTCGACCATACCGAAGCCGTTGCGGTCGAGATGTCGGCGCAGCGCGGGCACGACGTCGGTCGGGTCGATGCCGACGACGAAGCGCAGCGCGACGCGAGCCCAGGCGCTCGGTGGCACCGCGTTGACGGGCGTTTCCGGCACGCCCGACTTCATCGCCAGCACGTCGAAGGAGCACCAGCCGAAAACCTGCTCGGCTGGCGAGAGATCGGGCTCGCCCCAGTTCGGGTCGAGGGTCGGTCCGTCCGGGCCGCCGTCGATCTCGCAATCGGCGACTGCCTCGCGCACCGCGCGAGGCAGTTCCTTCGGCACCCATTCCTTGATGCGAATCTGGCCGGTCGGCGAGGTGATCGAGGCGATGGCATGGGCGAGCTGGATCGCCGGGTCGGAGAGAATGCCGCCCCAATTTCCGGAATGATGCCCACCCTCGCGCGCCACGATCTGCAGATCGAAGGTGATGACCCCGCGCGCGCCGAGGAAGACGGTCGGGCGCTCGGCGTTGAGCCGCGGGCCATCCGAGGCGACGAGCACATCGGACCTGAACAGCGCCTTCTCGTCCTCGCAGAGCTCGCGCAGGCCTGGAGAGCCGGATTCCTCGCCCATCTCGATCAGGTATTTGGCATTGAAGCCGAGCTTGCCGCGCGTCTCGATGACGGCGCGGAGCGCGTTGATGTTGATGACGTGCTGGCCCTTGTTGTCGACCACGCCGCGGCCGTACCAGCGGCCATCGCGCTCGGTCAGCGTCCAGGGCGAGAGGCCCTCGCTCCATTGCGCGTCGAGGCCGCGGATGACGTCGCCATGGCCGTAGCCGAGGACCGTCGGCAGGCTTTCGTCCTCGATGCGCTGGGCGAAGAGGAAGGGCCCCTTGGCTTTCGGATGGTGCAGGATGCGGCATTCGAAGCCGAGCCCTTCGAGGAGCGGCCGCATTTCCTTTTCGAGATACTCGGCGAGGACCGGGGCGCGGTCGGGATTCTGGCTTTCGGTCGGCATCGCGATGAGCCGGGCAAGGTCGCTCTTCAGAGCGCCGGTGTCGAAATAGTCCTGTGCATGCGCGATGGCCTGGGCGCGGGTCATGGAAGCTCGCTATTCTGATTTATCGAACGGAACGGGCTGATCGTTGCCGATGCTGCCGGGCCTTGATACTGGCACGGGCATGCAGGGATCGGCCACGGGATATCGCGGGCAGGGGATGTGCGCCCGATGATGGGCGAGAGCGCCCTCATGGTGCCGCATGCGCACCAGCTCGTCGCACGCGACGTCATCCTCGCAGCACGCGAATCCGGCGCGCCGGGCTTCCTGCTTGGGGATCTGACCGGGCTCGGCAAGACGCTCTCGGCCTGGCTGGCGCTGTCGGCGATGCCCGAGCAGGACATCCTGGTGATCTGTCCCAAGGGCGCGATCCCGCAATGGCGGCGCAGCATGGCGCTTTCCGGCCTGCCGCCGAAGCGCGTCACGCTGATGAATTTCGAGCGGACGAAGTCGCTGCTGGCGCCGCCTGCCGATTCGAAGAAGCGCTCGGTCCGGGCGAAGAACAACGAGCTTGCTAAGCATGGCGTGCCGAAGCGGGTCTGGCCGCTGGTCGTGATCGACGAGGCCCACCGCATCCGCAACCCGAACTCGCAGCAGGGCCTGGTCTGCCGGCAGATGGCGGCTGCCGCGAACTTCACGATCTACATGAGCGCGACGGCGGGCCAGTCCCCGCATGAGCTGTCCTATCTCGGGCCGCTGCTGGCGCGGGCGGCTGGCATGCCTACTGCCGATCTCGACGGTTTCCGCGTGCTGATGAAGCGGCTGAAGATCGGGCGCGCCAAGGGGCGCTGGAAGAACTGGAGCTGGGAGCCGAACGAGGACGACCGCAAGGCGATGGCGGACCTGCTCTATCGCGGCGGAAACGCCATCGGCCTGCGCCGGCGCCCGGAGGAGATAGCCGGCTGGCCCGAGGTGCAGCGCGAGCTTGCGCCGGTCGCGCTCGAAGCCGCGTCGCGCAAGCTCTACGAGGCGACATGGCGCGAATTCCGCAAGGAACTCGGCCTCGCCGGCGGCTCGACGCGCAAGCCCCAGGGTTGGGCCGCCGATCTCCGCTTCCGCCAGAAGGCGAGCCTGCTGCGGATTCCGGGCACGGTCGATTTCTGCGACGATCTGCTGGGCAATGACGAGCAGGTCGCCGTGTCGGTCGCCTTCCTGGAAACCAGCGCCATGCTCGCCGATACCCTGCGGGGGCGCGGCTGGCGCGTGGGCGAGATCAATGGCGAGCGTTATGGCCTGCAGAACGAAGAAACGCGCGTCGCGTTCCAGACCGGGCAGCTCGATGCGGTGATCTTCACGGTGACGGAGTCGATCTCGCTGCATCGCGGCGAGATGCCGGGGGGCGAGCGCGAGCGCTCGCTGGTGATCCACGACATGCGCCACAGCGCGATCCAGCTCCAGCAGATCGAAGGCCGCTGCCACCGCGACGGCCAGCATGCGACCATCTTCTACGCCTATGCTGAGGACACGGTGGAGGAGGCGATAGCAGGCACGGTGATCCAGCGTATGGCGGCGATGGACGGGCTCGCGGGCGACGACACCGCGATGCTAGAGGCGATCGCCGAGGCGATGGAGGCGGCGTAGCGCTCTTCCGTCATTGCGAGCGAAGCGAAGCAATCCAGGGGCGGCAGAGCTCTACGCCCTCCTGGATTGCTTCGCTCCGCTCGCAATGACGGTGAGGATTTTATGTGTCCTCGCGCGCCGGCCCCAACAGCGCGAGCCTTCCGCGCACGGCCTCGTCATCCAGCAACGCTCCGGCATTGCCGTCCAGCCGGTGGCGCCAGTTCGGCTTCTCCACGGTGGTGCCGGGCACGTTGGGCTGGGTGCGGATGCCGAGCGCGTCCTCGATCGGCAGCAGCTTCAGCGTGCAGGGCGTCCTGGCGATGTAGCCCACGGCCGCATCCACGACCGGGGCCGTGTCCTCGGGCTCCGGCCGCTCGCCCTCGACGAGGGCGGCGTCCCGGAAGGCGCCCCAGAGCAGGCCGCGATCCCAGGCGCGGACGCCTTGATGGTCGATGCCGTCATCCGTCGTCGGGAGGTCCGAGCCCGCCCACCAGCCGGCGGTCGGGACGAGATCATGGGTGGTGGTGAGGGCCGCGGCGCCCGCATCCCATTCCTGGGGCGGGACATAGCCGTCGCCGGCGCGTTCGAAGCGCAGAACCCGGAGGCCGGCAACACCCTGTTCGCGCAGATAGTCGCGGAAGCCATAAGGCAGCGTGCCAAGATCCTCGCCGATCACGATGGCGTCGTGCCGCCAGGATTCGAGCGCCGCCAGCCGGAACAGGGTTTCGGCGGGGAAGGCGACATAGGCGCCGTCGAGCGCGCCCGCCCCTTCGGGTATCAGCCAGAGCCGGCTCAGCCCCATGACATGGTCGATGCGGACTCCCCCGGCATGGCGCAGGCCCGCCCGCAGCGTCTCGATGAAGGGCGCAAAGCCCGAGGCCGCGAGCCCGCGCGGCGAGAAGGTGGTGAGGCCCCAGTTCTGCCCGTCGGCAGAGTAATAGTCGGGCGGGGCGCCGATGCTGAGCCCGCCGAGGACCTCGTCCTGACGGCTCCAGGCATGGCTGCCGGAGCCGTCCATGCCGATGGCGAGATCCGCGATCAGTCCGATCGCCATGCCGGCCTCGCGGCAGGCGCGCTGGGCCTCGCCATAGGAACGGCCCGTCAGCCATTGCAGGAAGATCTGATAGGCGACCTCATCCTGATGGGCCGCGGCGAAGGCTGCGACTTCCGGGCTGTCGGGGTCGCGATAGGGAGCGCCCCAGCTCCGCCAGCTCCAGGCGTTGGGATCACGGCGCAGCTCCGCGGCGTGCAGAACCTCGAAGATCGCGTGAGATCTCAGCAGCGGCGAGGCCTCGGCCAGCACCCGCTCGAAATCGCCGCGAGCGGGCTCGGCCGCGCATGCGGGCGCGCGCAGAGCATCGAAGAGGGCGCGGAGCAGCTTCTGACGCAGCGGCGTCGCCGCCGGCCAGTCTATGCGTTCGAGCCCAGAGAGCCGCGCCATGTCCTCGGCCAGCCCGGCCTGCACGATCAGGTTCTGCAGCAGGCTCGCAGGTAGCACGGCCGCAGGATCGGCATGAAGCGGGTTGTAGAACAGGCGCGTCGACGGCGAGTAAGGGCTGAAGCGTCCAGGGTCCGCGCCGTAGAGAGCGTGGACCGGGCTGATCGCCAGCGCATCTGCGCCGCGAGCGGCGGCAGCCCGGCCGAGCGCAGCTACCCCGCCGAAATTGCCGATGCCGCCGTCGTTCTCGCTGCGCAGCGAATAGATCTGGGCCGCGAGGCCGAAGCCCGGCGCGCCGCCGTTGAGATCGGCGAATGTGACGCAGCGGTTCGGTGCCGCCGCGACGGTGAAGTCGCCCTGCGCGGTATGCACCGTATGATAGCCCGGCACGTCGAAGGCCGGTAGGGTGAGGGTGCCGTCGTCTGCCTCGACAGTGACGACGCTCCGTCGCTCGCCGCGCTCGAGCGTGATCTCGACTTCCGTCCCGGGCTTCCCGGCCAGCGGCAGGCTAACCGTCTGGCCAATACGGGCGGTGGTGAAGCGCGATGTCGTGGCCGCGTTGAAGCCGCCCTCCATCTGCGAAAGCGAAAAGCGCATGGCGGCATCGCTGTCGGCCGGCAGCCCGAGAGCGAAGAGCAGCGCTCGCAGGGTGTCGGGCGAGACGGCGCGTTCGGTGCCGGTCTGGTCGGTCCAGTGAGAGGCGATGCCGGCCTTGATCGCGAGCTGGCGCAGGAGGTCGTCGCTCTTCATGCCCAAAGGTTCTCGCGATGGCTCAGACGGCGTGCGGATCATGCTCGAGCACGATGAGCCCGAGCGGGGGGAGGGTCAGGGAGACACTCTGGGATTGGCCATGGGCACTGATGGCATCGCTGCGGACACCACCGCCATTGCCCAGCCCGCTGCCGCCATAGCTGTTGGCATCGCTGTTGAGGCGCTCGCGCCAGAGGCCCGGCCTGGCGACTCCGATGCGGTAGTCGTGGCGTGGCACCGGCGTCATATTGGCGACGACCATGATCTCGGCCTTGCCCCGCGCGCTCGAGCGGCTGAAGGCGAATACCGAGTTCACGGCGTCGTCTCCCACCACCCAGGCGAAGCCTTCCGGCGCATGGTCGAGCCGGTAAAGGGCCGGCGTCGCGCGGTAGAGCGCGTTCAGGTCCTGCACGAGCTTCGACACGCCCTGCCGGTGCGCGTCGTCCTGATGCGGCCAGGGGAAGGGGGCGTCGACGTTCCATTCCTGCTCGGCGCCGAATTCGCAGCCCATAAACAGCAGCTTCTTGCCAGGATGGGCCCACATCAGCGCCAGAAAAAGCCTAAGGTTGGCGAAGCGCTGCCAGTCGTCGCCGGGCATGCGCGCCAGCAGCGAGCCTTTGCCGTGCACGACCTCGTCATGGGAGATCGGCAGCACGAAATTCTCCGAGAAGGCGTAGATCAGGCCAAAGGTGACGTCGTCGCCGTGATGGCGGCGATGGACGGGATCATGCGCGAAATAGCGCAGCGTGTCGTGCATCCAGCCCATGTTCCATTTGAAATGGAAGCCGAGCCCGCCGTGATGGACCGGCTTCGTAACGCCCGGCCAAGCGGTCGATTCCTCGGCGATGGTGACGGCGCCGCGGCCTTGCGCGCCGACCAGCGTGTTGAGCTCCTGAAAGAACGCGACGGCCTCGAGGTTCTCGCGCCCGCCGAGGTGGTTGGGCACCCATTCGCCGTGCTTGCGGCTGTAGTCGCGGTAGAGCATCGAGGCGACCGCGTCGACGCGCAGGCCGTCGAGATGGAAGGTGTCGAGCCAGAACAGGGCGGAGGCGAGCAGGAAGCCGCGCACCTCGCGGCGGCCGACATTGTAGATCAGCGTGTTCCAGTCGATGTGGAAGCCCTGGCGCGGGTCCTCATGTTCGTAGAGCGCGCTGCCGTCGAAGCGCGCGAGGCCATGCTCGTCCGATGGAAAATGGGCGGGAACCCAGTCGAGGATCACGCCGATGCCTGCGGCGTGACAGCGATCGACGAAGCGGGCGAAGGCCTCCGGCGGGCCGAGCCGCGCGGTCGGCGCGAACATCGCGAGCGGCTGATAGCCCCATGAGCCGCCGAAGGGATGCTCGGTAATCGGCATCAGCTCGACATGGCTGAAGCCCATATGCTGGAGATAGGGGATCAGCCTGTCGCAGGCTTCGTCCCAGGAGCCCATCTGGCCCCATTCGGTCCGCAGCCAGGACCCGACATGGACTTCGTAGGTCGCCATCGGCTCGGCCATCGGATGTGCGCGCGCTCGCTTCTCCAGCCAGGCTTCATCCGTCCAGGCAAACTCCGGCTGCGCGGCCACGACGGAGCCGGTGCGGGGCGGGGCCTCGGTGCAGCGCGCCAGCGGGTCGGCCTTCCAGGGCAGGCGTTCGCCCGACGCCGCGATCAGCGCGTATTTGTAGACCGCGCCGGGCCCTACGCCGGGAATGAACAGCTCCCAGAGGCCGGAGCCGAGCCGGTGGCGCATCGGGTGGCGGCGCGCGTCCCAGCCGTTGAAGTCGCCGACGACCGCGACGTGGGAGGCGTTCGGCGCCCACACGGCGAAGAGCACGCCGTCGGCCCCGTCGAATTGCCGCAGATTGGCGCCGAGCCGCGTCGAGAGGTCGAAATGCCGGCCTTCGGCGAAGAGATGGATATCGTCGTCCGAGAGCAGCAGGCCGAAGCTGTATGGATCGGCGGCTTCGCTGATCCCGTCCGGCCAGGCCGTGCGGATGCGATAGGGCGTGCCGTCCGGGCAGGGTGCCTCATAGAGCCCGTTGCCGTTGCCGATCATCGGCGTGGCGCGGCGCCCTTCGCCCTCACCGGTGACGAGTTCGACGTAAGCGGCGCCGGGCAGCCAGGCGCGCACGAGCGCGATATCCTCGACGAGATGCCGTCCGAGCACGGCGAAGGGGTCGGGATGGCGCCCCTCCTCGAGCATCATGATTTCGCTTGTGGAGAGGCTTGGCAATCGCAACGGCAATTGGCGCGTCATCGGGGCGGGCTCCGCAACTGGACCGACACCACGGGCGGCCTGGACATGTCGTGATGCAACGCCGCCGAGCGCGATCCCGTTCCACGGCCGCGGCAGCGCATGTCTGCACTGCGGCTGTGGTCAGCCCTTTCTGCGGGGCGCCGCCTTCGTGGCTGCGGCCTTCGCGGGCGGCTTGGCGGCCGGGCCGGCGTCGGGATCGGCCGCGGGCGTGCCTTTGGCCGGCGGCTTCGCCCTGGGCTTCTGCGCCGGCTTCTGCGTGGCTTTGCCCGCGAGGCTTGCTGCGACCTGGGCTTCAGCCTCATGCCAATGCTCGGCATCGCGGCCCTCCGGCCTGCCCTTGGCTTCCCAGATCGCATAGGCGACGTCGCGGACGACCTGTTCGCGGCTCATGGCAGTCTCCTTGTCAAACACCAGAATGGTCGAAAATCTGAATGGCAGGGCGACGCCGGCGGCATTCTCGACGATGCCGGACACCTGGCTGGGGCCATACGCGAACTCAAGCCGCCAGGGCCTTGGCGTAGACGCCGGCATAACGATGGCTCGGGCGGCCCCAATCGAAGCGCTTCGCCATGGCGTGATCGCGCATCCGCGTGAAGGCGGTCTTGGAGCGGAAGGCGTCGAGGGCGCGCCTGACGGCCGAGGTCAGCCCCTCGCCGGTCGGCGAGGAGAACAGGAAGCCCGAAAGCCCGTCCTCGATGGTGTCGATGAGGCCGCCGGTGCGATAGGCGATCGGCAGCGCACCGAAACGCTGGGCGTACATCTGGCTGAGGCCGCAAGGCTCGAAGCGCGAGGGCATCAGCAGGAAGTCGCTCGCCGCGAAGATGCGCCGGGCTTCGGCGTCGTCGAATCCGATCCGCGCCGCGACGGCTTTGGGGTGCTGGCGGGCCAGCCGCTCGATCGCATCCTCCAGGCGCGGCTCGCCACGACCGGTGACGACGAGCTGGCCGCCATTCCCGATGATGGTCTCGGCCGCTTCGATCGACAGGTCGATGCCCTTCTGGTGGACGAGTCGCGAGATGATCGAGAACAGCGGCCCGCGCGAGGGCGGAAGCTCGAAATCCCTGCGGATGTCGGCGGCGTTCTGGCGCTTCCAAAGGCGCACGCCACGGGCACGGCTTCCGCCTGCGTCGGCGGGAGAGGTCCAGCTGTCGTCGATGCCGTTGACGATGCCCGTCAGGCGTCCTTCGTCCATGCGGAGCTTGAGCAGGCCCTCGAGCCCGCAGCCATGCTCGGCCGTGGTGATCTCGTGGGCATAGGTCTCGCTGACCGTCGTGACATGGGAGCCGTAATAGATGCCGCTCTTGAGGAACGAGATCTTGCCGTGGAACTCGGCACCGTTGACCGAGAAGGCGAGGTCCGGAATGCCGAGAGCCGCCATGCGCGAGGGCTGGTAGAGCCCCTGATAGGCCAGATTGTGGATGGTGAGGATCGAGGGCGTGGCGAGGCCCTTCCAGCGCATGTAGCCGGGCGCCAGGGCGGACGGCCAGTCATTGACGTGGATGATGTCGGGCTTCCAGTTCGGATCGGCCTCGCCAGCGGCGATCTCGGCCGCGGCAAGCGAGAGCCGCGCGAAGCGGATGTCGTTATCGGGGAAATCGCCGCCGGCGAACGGCCCATAAGGCGAGCCCTCGCGATCATAGAGCTCGTCGCAGAGCACGGCATAGATCGTCAGGCCGTCTGCGGTGGCGAAGCGCCCGAGCGACCAGGGCGGCAGGCTCGCGGTGCGCGGCATGCTCCGCACGATATCCATGTTGGGCCTGGCGGCCCGGACCTGGCGGAAGCCGGGAAGCAGGACGCGGACATCGCAGAGCGCGCGCAACTGCCGCGGCAGTGCCGTCGAGACCTCGCCGAGCCCGCCGGCCTTGATGAAATCGCCCATTTCCGACGTGACGAAGAGGAGCCTTGTCGTGGCGGCCAGCGCCGCTGTGGCGCCAAGCGGGCCTTCCTTGACCGCAGCAGCGTAAGTCAACGCGTGGCCGGAGGTGGACGCGAAGGTTTCGGTCACCGTTTCCTTCAACGTGTCGGCCATCGTCAGGGTCCCCAGCAGTGCTGCGTCACGAGAACATTTACGGCGTGATCATGGTTCCATAGTGCGGTGCAAAAATCTTATGCAATTCGGATGCCGCAACGGGCGCGCTTGCCGCCAAACCGCCAGAGGCGCAGCATGGCATAATGGTGTGACGGATGGGCGACGGTTGCCGTTCGGGAATGGGCCGAACGCCTATGACCTGCGGCATTAATCCCGCTGCCAGAGCGCGACGCTTCGCGCCGGCAGCGTCGCAATCTCGTCGGCCTCGGTCGAAGCCAGTGTCCGATGCCAGCCCGGCGCGCTGACGATTGCGAGCGGGATCGCCGTCTGCGAGCGGTTGACCGCGATCAGGAGCACCTGCCCCTCGCCGTTCAGCACCAGGCAGAACGCGTCCAGCCCCGCCCATTCGCCGTCGGCGATCGCCGTGCCGTCCGGCTTCAGCCAGCGCGCATCGGGCGGCTCGCCCTTGCCGGACAGAAAGCTGTCGGCGGCGAGCAGGGGATGCTCGCGGCGCAGCCTCGCGAGCGCTCCGACGAAGGTTGCGCGGTCTTCGTCTGCTTCCCGCCAGTCGAGCCAGAAGGCCTCGTTGTCCTGGCAATAGGCATTGTTGTTGCCGTGCTGGGTCCGGCCGAATTCGTCGCCAGCCGCCAGCATCGGCGTGCCGCGCGACAGGAACAGCGTCGCGAGCAGCGCGCGGATGTCGCGATTTCGCGCCGAGCGGATCGCCGGATCGTCGCTCGCGCCTTCCACGCCGTTGTTCCAGCTATAGCCGTGGTCGTCGCCGTCGCGGTTGTCCTCGCCATTCGCCGCGTTGTGCTTGGCCGCATAGGAGACAAGATCGTTCAGCGTGAAGCCGTCATGGGCTGCGAGGAAGTTGATGCTCGCGCGCGGCCCGCGATGGCCCGGTGCGAAGAGATCGGCGGAGCCGGCGAGGCGGGTTGCCAGCGCGCCGGCGAAGACGGCATCGCCGCGCCAGAAGCAGCGGACATCGTCGCGATAGCGGCCGTTCCATTCACCGAAGGGGGCGGGAAACTCGCCGAGCCGATAGCCGCCCGGGCCGATGTCCCAGGGCTCAGCGATCAGTATGGCCTGCGACAGGTCCGGGTCCTGCAGGATCGCCGCGAAGAGCGGTGCGTCTCGCGAGAAGCCGGTCTCTGTCCGCCCCATCACCGTGCCGAGATCGAAGCGGAAACCGGCGACGCCGCAGGCGCGCCAGTGCCGCATTGCATCCATCGCCATGCGGACCACGGGGGCGCGGTCGAGCGCGAGCGTATGGCCGCAGCCCGTGTCGTTGACCAGCCGGCCGGGATCGTCGGCGGCGTGGCGATAATAGACGGCGTTGTCGAGCCCGCGCAGGCAGATCGTCGCTCCGAACGCGTCGCTCTCGGCGGTGTGGTTGAGGACGATGTCGAGGATCACTCCGATGCCGGCCTGGCGGTAGGCCGTGCAGAGTCGGCGCAGATCGGCCATGCCGCCGGGGGCGAGGCGCGGGTCGGGCGCGAAGAAGTTCACCGGGTTGTAGCCCCAGGCATTGGCGAGCCCGAGCGCCGGCAGATGGCGTTCGTCCATCCAGGCTGCGATCGGCATAAGCTCGACATGGCTGACGCCGAGGCGATGCAGATGGTCTAGGACCGGCGGTTCCATGAGCGCCGCCAGCGTGCCGCGCAGCTTTGCGGGGACGCCGGGATGGCGCATCGTGAAGCTCTTCACCGCGAGTTCGTAGATGAAGGCCGGGGCGCGGCTGCTTCCATCAAAGCCCTTATCCTGAGCCTGAGGGTCGGAGTTTGGGCCGACGACGCAGCGCGGCACCAAAGCCGCCGTGTCCACGCCATGTTGCGCCAGCCTCGCATCCCAGCGGAACGGGCGATCGACTTGCCCGGCATAGGGATCGATCAGCAGTTTCTCCGGATCGAAGCGGTGGCCCTGCTCCGGATGCCAGGGACCCTCGACGCGAAGTCCGTAGCACAGGCCGGCGCCCGCACCTGCGAGCAGGCCGTGATGAATGTCGCCGGAGCGGCAGGGCAGGGGCAGGCGGGCTGTCTCGCGCTCGCCCTGCTCGTCGAAGAGGCAGAGATGAACCCTGTCGCCATGTCGCGAAAAGAGCGCGAATTCCACACCCTCTGCCGTCACGGTCGCGCCGAGGTGGGCGGGAAGCGGGCAGGGAAGGAGCGTCTGCCCGCTGGCCAAGGCGCTCAGCCCTTCGCGTCGCGGGCCGGCACGTGCCAGATGCGCTCGGCATATTCGCGGATGGCGCGATCGGCGCTGAACCAGCCGCAATGGGCCGTGTTCGTCACCGACATGCGCCACCACTTGCCCTGGTCCGCCCAGAGCGAGTCGATGCGGCGTTGGGCCTGATGGTAGCTCTCGAAATCGTTCAGCACCATGAACCAGTCATTGGCCTTCAGGCTGTCGACGAGGCCGAGGTAGCGGTCGCGTTCGCGTGGCGAATAGACGCCGCCGGCGACCGCATCGAGCACGCCCTGAAGATGCGGCGTCGCGGCGATGACTTCGTCGCTCGGCCGCGGCTCGCGCCGGGCGGCCTCGACCTCCTCGGCCGTCATGCCGAAGATGACGATGTTGTCCTCGCCGACGCGCTCGCCGATCTCGATATTGGCGCCGTCGAGCGTGCCGATGGTGACCGCGCCGTTGAGCGCGAACTTCATGTTTCCGGTCCCCGAGGCCTCCATGCCGGCCGTGGAGATCTGCTCGGAGACGTCTGCGGCCGGGATGATGAGCTCTGCGGCGCTGACATTGTAGTTCGGCAGGAAGACGACCTTGAGCCGGTCACGGGTGGTGATGTCGTTGTTAACGACGAATGCCACATCGTTGATAAGATTGATGATCGACTTTGCGGTCGCATAGTTGGACGCGGCCTTGCCGGCGAAGATCTTCACGCGCGGCGCCCAGTCGCGATAGGGCTCGGAGCGCATCGCGTCGTAGAGCGCGATCGTCTCCAGGATGTTGAGCAGCTGGCGCTTGTACTCGTGGATGCGCTTGATCTGGACGTCGAACAGGGCGGTTGGATCGACGGTGACGCCGGTATCCTGGCGGATGATCTTCGCCAGCTTCAGCTTGTTCTCACGGCGGATCGCAGCGAGGCGCTCATGCAGTCCGCTGTCGCCTGTGTGCCTGGCGAGCCTGCGGATCTGGGTGATATCGTCGGTCAGGTCGTCGCCGCAGACATCCTGCAGCAACCGGGTCAGCCCGGGATTGGCGCCAAACAGCCAGCGCCGCGGCGTGATGCCGTTGGTGACGTTGGTGATGCGGCCGGGAAGCACGGCGTGCAGCGGCGCGAAGACCGTCTGCTCCATCAGCTTGGAGTGCAGCGCCGAGACACCGTTGACCTTGTGCGAGCCGACGAAGGCGAGATTGGCCATGCGCACGCGCCGGCCGTGATGCTCGTCGATCAGCGAGATCTGCGAGAGATCGATGTCCTGCCCCTCGGTGGAGCGCCTGACATCGTCGAGGAAGCGGGCATTGATGGCGAAGATGATCTGCATGTGGCGCGGCAGCAGCCGCTCCATCAGCGCCACCGGCCAGGTCTCGAGCGCCTCCGGCAGCAGGGTGTGGTTGGTGTAGGAGATCGTGCCGTTGGTGATGCGCCAGGCATCCTCCCAGGGCAGGCCGTGATGGTCGATCAGCAGCCGCATCAGCTCGGCCACGGCCAGCGCCGGATGGGTGTCGTTGAGCTGGATCGCGGCTTTCTCGGGCAGGTTGTCTAGCGTTCCGAACTGGCGCTGGTGCCGGCGCACGAGGTCCTGGAGCGAGGCGGAGGTGAAAAAATACTCCTGCCGCAGCCGCAGCTCCTGGCCGGCCGGGGTGGAGTCGTTCGGGTAGAGCACCTTCGAAATCGCCTCGGCGCGGTTGCGCTCGGCGACGGCACCGACGAGATCGCCCTGGTTGAAGGCGTCGAGCGAGAGCGGGTGCATCGCCCTGGCGCGCCAGAGCCGCAGCGTATTGGCGTCGCAACCGCGCCAGCCGATGATCGGCGTGTCATAGGCGACCGCGAAGACGGTCTCCTCCGGCTCCCAGAAGACCTCGCCCGGCTTCTGCGTCGCTACGACCGACCCGCCGAAGCCGATCTTGTGGGAGACCTCGCGGCGCTCGAACTCCCAGGGGTTGCGGAAGGAGAGCCAGTCCTCGGGCACCTCGACCTGCTTGCCGCCGTCGATGCGCTGCTTGAACAGCCCGTGGTCGTAGCGGATGCCGTAGCCCAGCGCCGGCACGCCGGTCGAGGCCATGGCTTCCAGATAGCAGGCCGCCAGGCGGCCGAGGCCACCATTGCCGAGCGCGGCATCCGGCTCGATCGTCTCGATCTCCGGGAGTTCGACGCCGAGCTCGCGCATGGCCTGCGCCATCGGGCCGGCGATACCGAGATTGTTGAGGGTGTCGGCGAGCGAGCGGCCGATCAGGAACTCCAGCGAGAGATAATAGACGCGCTTGCGGCCCGTCGCGTAGCTGTCGCGGGTCGAACGCTGCCAGACATCGATGACATGGTCGCGTGCGGCGAGAATGCCGGCCGTCAGCCAGTCATGCGGCTGTGCGACCGCGGGGCTCTTGCCGAGCGAATAGGTCAGCTTACGCAGAATCTCCGCCTTGAGAGACTCGATCAAGGCATCGGATTCGGCGGGGGCTGCGGCCCTCGAGGCGGTCTCGGTCAAGCGGCACGTCTCCGGTTGTTTCACTCGCGCGACTGTCGAGGCAATGCGGCAGGCTGTCCAGACCCAACTGCCGCACCGCAGCAAGCTTCGTGCAAGGGCGTCGCGAGCCGCCGACGCGAGCCGGTCATTGCTTGGTGCTGCCGGTGTCCTCACGGACCTCCCGGCCGAGCTCCTTGGCACCGGATACGGCGGAATCCGTCAGACCGACGACGCTCGTCCAGATGCTACGCGTATACATGCCTTGATGGACCACGGCATCGTAGCCGATCAGGACGACTACGATGACCAGCAAAATCCGAAACATCTATCCCACCCTCCATGCTCGACGGGAAACGCGAAGCGGAAGGACCGGTTCCGCACAGCGCCTGGCGCAAGCGCCGGGTCGGTTGACCTCCCGGCCGTGCCGGTGTCCCCTCGGTGGAAAGCATCGAGGGCTGCATGTTCGAGGATCTGAAGGGAAAGCGCGTGCTGGTCACCGGCGCGTCGTCGGGGCTCGGCGCGCATTTTGCGCGGCTGCTGGCCGGGCAGGGGGCGCATGTGGCTGCGGCCGCGCGGCGGCAGGACCGTCTGGTCGCGCTGTCCGAGAGCTGCGCGGCCCTGCCGGGCAAGGTCGTGCCGGTGGCGCTGGACGTCGCTTCCGTCGAGGCGGTCACGGCCGGTCTTGACGCGGCCTGTGCCGCGCTCGGCGGGCTGGACGTAGTGGTCAACAATGCCGGCGTCGCCGATCCGGCCCGTGCGCTCGACCTCACGGAAGAGCAATGGGACGCGCATCTCGACGTCAACCTGAAGGGCTGCTTCTTCGCGGCTCAGGCGGCGGCGCGGATCATGGCGAAGCAGGACAAGGGCGGGGCCATCGTCAATATCGCCTCGATCCTGGGCGAGCGGGTCGCGGCCTCTGTCCTGCCCTATGCGGTGGCCAAGGCCGGGCTGATCCAGATGACCAAGGCGCTGGCGCTGGAATGGGCGCGCCACAAGGTCCGGGTCAATGCGCTGGCACCGGGCTATGTCATCACCGACCTCAACCGCGACTTCTTCGCGACCGAGGCCGGCCAGGCGCTGATCGGCCGCGTGCCGATGCGCCGCGCGGCTGAGCTTTCCGATCTCGACGGGCCGTTCCTGCTGCTCTGCGCCGATGCGTCCCGTTTCATGAGCGGGGCGGTCGTCGCGGTGGATGGCGGGCATCTGGTCAGCGGGCTGTAGCGCGAGCAGCATCATGCGGGCTCGACCCGAGCACCTCTCGGGAGAGATTCTCGGGTCTGCGCTTCGCCCGAGAATGACGAACCCGCCTACCGCATGATCTCCTTCAGCCGCAGCAGCGCGATCTTCTCGACCTGGGCGAGCGCTGTCTCGAACTCGGTTTCCGGCGTGCTCTTCAGGCGGGTCTCGAAGGCGGCCAGGATCGCGTCCTTGTTGGCGCCTGCGACCGCCATGATGAAGGGGATGCCGAAGCGGGCCTTGTAGGCCTCGTTCAGCGCGGTGAAGCGGACGCGCTCGTCGCTGGTCAGGCGGTCGAGCCCAGCCGAGGCCTGCTCGCCGACCGATTCCGCCGTCATCTCGCCGGCCGCGGCGAGCTTGCCGGCAAGATCCGGATGGCCAAGCAGGAGCTGTCTTTGCCGCTCGGGTGAGCCGGCGCGCATGATGAGCGCCATGGCCGCATGCAGCGAGGCGGGGTCGTCATGGGCTGTCTTGATGCCGGCGGCCCAAGTCGCCTCAGCGATCCAGGGGGCGTGCTCCCAGACGCGTCCGAAGACCTCGACGAAGAGCGCCTCCGGCACGGCCGAGGGTCGATAGCCGCCCTGCGGCGGGTGGTTGCGGATCCAGTGCCGGGCGATGTCGAGCCGGGTCGCGACCCAGACGCGGTCATGGCTGCGGACATAGTCGAGGAAGCGGGCGAGCGCCGCAGCGCGTCCCGGCCGGCCGACGAGGCGGCAGTGCAGGCCGACCGACATCATCTTCGGCGCGTCCTCGCCCTCGGCATAGAGGGTGTCGAACGAGTCCTTCAGATAGGCGAAGAACTGGTCGCCGCTATTGAAGCCCTGCGGCGTGGCGAAGCGCATGTCGTTGGCGTCGAGCGTGTAGGGCACGGCAAGCTGCGGCCCGTCCGGCCCGGCGAGCCAGTAGGGCAGCTCGTCGCTGTAGATGTCCGCGGTGTAGAGGAAACCGCCCTCCGCCATCATCAGCGGCGTCGTGTTCTCGGAGGTGCGTCCCTGGTAGAAGCCGAGCGGCCGCGCGCCGGTGAGCTGCTTCTGGATGCGGACGGCCTCGGCGATGTGGAGCTTCTCGGTGTCGGCCGGCACGTCGCGATAGTCGATCCATTTCAGGCCGTGGGTCGCGATCTCCCAGCCGGCCTCCTGCATCGACGCGACGATCTCGGGATAGCGCTGCAGCGCGCTCGCCACGGCGAAGACGGTGACCGGAAGGTTGCGCTCGGTGAGCATCCGCCAGAGCCGCCAGTACCCGGCGCGGGAACCGTATTCGTAGATCGACTCCATGTTCATGTGGCGCTGGCCGGGCCAGGCGGCGGCGCCGACGATCTCGGAGAGGAAGGCCTCGGAGGCGGCGTCGCCGTGCAGGATGCTGTTCTCGCCGCCCTCCTCGTAATTGATCACGAACTGCACGGCGATGCGCGCCTCGCTCGGCCAGTGCGGATGCGGCGGCGTGCGGCCATAGCCCTTCAGGTCGCGCGGGTAGGTGCTGTCGGTCATGGCTCGGCGCGCTCGCAGATTGATTCAGGTCGGGATGGTAACGTTTTGAAGTGAAATGGAAATGCTGCATCCGTCATTGCGAGCGAAGCGAAGCAATCCAGTTTCGTAGAGTGCGCGGCTCCCTGGATCGCTTCGCTTCGCTCGCAATGACGGGGAGGCGGCGTCAAGCGCGGCACCTCAACTGCCGCGATAGGTCGTGTAGCCGAAGGGCGAGGCGAGGAGCGGCACATGGTAGTGCCGGTCGGTGTCGGCGATGCCGAAGCGCACCGTGACGATGTCGAGAAAGGCGGGGTCCGCAAGCTCGACGCCGCGCTTTCGGAAATAGGCGCCGATGGCGAAGTCGATCTCGTAGATTCCGGCCTGCGTTTCCTCCGGTTTCAGCAAGGGCGCGTCGGTGCGGCCATCGGCATTGGTCGCCGTCTGCTTCAGCGTCTCCCGCGCGCCATCCGTGACGCTGCGCAGCGTCACCGCCACTCCGGCCGCCGGCACGCCGCCATGGGTGTCGAGGATATGCGTCGTCAGTCCCGCCATGCGTCAGATCCTTTTCGTCCGGTCCTCTTCGCACAGCTCCCATCCCGAGGAGGCCCGTAAGGGCCGTCTCGAAGGATGCTCCAGAGGCTTCGGGTGCCTACGGGACCATCCTTCGAGACGCCGCTCACGCGGCTCCTCAGGATGAGGGCTGAGGGTTGAAAGCCCACCTTACTTTTGCCGACGGCGCGAAGCTTGCGCGCCGGCTTGCGCCAACCGTAATTTGCCTGCAGCCGAAGTCCACCGCGCGTCTCGCCGGTAGGGGAGCGATACCGGGCATGCTCGACGCCTATCTGATGGAATGGGGAGGCATGCTGCTGCGCTGGCTGCATGTGATCACCGCTATCGCCTGGATCGGCTCGTCCTTCTTCTTCATCCATCTCGACGCCTCGCTGAAGCCGGCGGCCGACATCCCGCCCGGAACGGGCGGGCGCGCCTGGCAGGTGCATGGCGGCGGCTTCTACGAGATGCGGAAATACATGGTCGCGCCAGCCGTGATGCCGGCCGAGCTGACCTGGCACAAATGGCAGAGCTACTGGACCTGGATCTCGGGCTTCTTCCTGCTCGTCTGGGTCTATTATGCCCAGTCCGAGCTCTACCTGATCGACCCGGCCGTGATGCAGCTCTCGCCTTTGGCTGCAGGCGTGATCGGCATCGCCGCGCTGGTCGTCGGCTGGCTGATCTATGACGGGCTGTGCCGCTCGCCGCTCGGGAGGCACGACGTGCTGCTGGGGCTGATCGGCTTCGGCTATGTCGTGGCGGCGAGCTGGGCCTTCGCCAGCGTCTTCTCCGGGCGCGGCGCGCTGATCCATACCGGCGCGCTGATGGCGACGATCATGACCGCCAACGTCTTCTTCAACATCATGCCCGGCCAGCGGAAGGTCATCGCGGCGCTGACGGCCGGCGAAAAACCCGATCCAAAATACGGCAAGGCCGCCAAGCAGCGCTCGACGCACAACAACTACATCACCCTGCCGGTGCTGTTCCTGATGCTGTCGAACCATTACCCGGTGACCTATGCCAATTCGGCGACGATCCCGCTGCTGGTGGCGCTGGTGATCGTGGCCGGCGCGCTGATCCGGCATTTCTTCAACATCCGCCATGCCGACCATGCCAGATCGCCCTGGTGGTGCTGGGTGGTCGCGATCCTGGCGCTCTGGATCGCCTTCTGGGTAGCGATGGCCTCATCGCCGGGAGGGCGCGAGCAGCTCGGGCTGAGGCCTGCCGAGGCGGCCCGGCCCATCCTGATGGCCGGCCTGACGCTGCCGCCTGCGAACGTCACCGACATCGTCACCGGCCGCTGCGCCATGTGCCATGCGCCCGAGCCGTCCTGGCCCGGCATCCAGATCCCGCCCAAGGGCGTGCTGCTGCACGAGCCGGAGCGCATCGCGGCGCAGGCCCGCGCGATCAGGACACAAGCCGTCATGACCCATGCGATGCCGCCCAACAATCTCTCGGGAATGACGCCGGATGAGCGCCGGGTCCTTGCCGCCTGGCTGGCGGCCAAGCGGTGATTTCGGCGATCGGCGTTACCGTCGCTTGACCCTGTTGCGGTCCATCCTCACGAACCCGTGATTCCATTCAGTTTCGGTTCACCTGCCCGGCGTCATGGTCCGGTCCACCGACTAGCCGGGGACTGGCGCCACGTGGCGCCGCCCGGCCCTGCAGGGGACCTGGGGGGTCCGTTGGACGCGTTTCCGAGGAAGGGCGCTGGCTATGTGCTGGCGGCCACGGCATTTGTTTGTGTCTGGGCGGTGCTTTGCTGGCCCTGGCTGTCGGGCGCGGTAACCATCCCGTTCGACGCCAAGGCGCATTTCCAGGCGCAGATCCAGTTCCTGGCGCAGGCGCTGCATTCGGGGCAGTCGCCGTTCTGGACGCACAACGTCTTCGGCGGCTCGCCACAGGTCGCAGACCCCCAGTCGCTGATCTTCTCGCCCGCGATCATCCTCGCGCTGCTCTCGCCTTCTCCAAGCTTCCGGGCGGTCGACGCCTATGTGCTGGCGCATCTGCTGGCCGGCGGGCTCGCGCTGATGATGTTCTTCCGCGACCGGAACTGGCATCCCGTCGGCGGGCTGATGGCGGCGCTGGTCTTCGCCTTCGGCGCCTCGGCCGCCTGGCGCGTCCAACATGTCGGCCAGATAGCCAGCCTCGCCTTCTTCGCCATCGCCTTCTGGCTGACGGCCCGCATGCTGCAGCGCTCCTCGCTGCTGGCGGGCGCCTTCGCGGGCTTCTCGGCCGGGCTGATGGTGCTCGAGCCCGACCAGGTCGCTCTGCTTGGCTGCTACATCCTGGTCGGCATGGTCGTCGCCCATTGGGTCTCGGGCGGCTGGGTCGCGGTCTGGCGCAGCCTGCCGGCCATCGCGGCCGCAAGCGTGGCGGGCATCGCAACGATCGCCCTGCCGCTGCTCTGGACCTGGCTCTTCGCCGAGGCGACGACGCGCCCCGCCATCGATCTGGCGGAGGCGGGCCGCGGTTCGCTGCACCCGGCATCGCTGCTGACCGCGTTCTTCGGCGATCTCTTCGGTGCGCTGGACCCGAAGGTCGATTTCTGGGGGCCCTACAACAATCCGGACTGGGCCAAGGAGCTGTTCCTCTCGCAGAACATGGGGCAAGTCTATTTCGGCGCCCTGCCGCTGCTGCTCCTGATCGCGCCTGGCCTGACCCGCGGCTGGCTCTGGGACAGGGCTGTGCGGCCTCTGACGCTGCTCTTCGCCTTCATGGTGCTGTTCGCGCTCGGCCGCTACACCCCGGTCTTCGGCCTGGCCTACGACTATCTGCCGGGCGTCAAGGTGTTCCGGCGTCCGGCCGACGCGACCTTCCTGGTGGGCGGGCTCGGCGCGCTCCTGTCCGGCTATGTCCTGCACCGCATCCTGACCGCGGAACCCGGCACCTCCTTCCGGCGCGACCTGCTCGCTGCCGCAGCGATCCTGCTTGCCGTGGCGGGGCTGGCTCTGGCGCTGTCGCAGGAGGCAGGACATCTGCGCGATGCCTGGAAGCCGGTCGCGCTCGCGCTCGGCTGGTTTGCAGCCGCGGCGGTGGTGTTCGTGCTGCTGCGTCGCTGGCGCGGGGGGATGGCGCCGGTCGCGGCGGCCGTGCTGGTGACGGGCGTTCTGGCGGCTGATCTCGGCGTCAATAACGGCCCCAACGAATCCACCGCGCTGCCGCCGCAGCTCTACGACGTGCTCCGGCCGGAGACGCATAACGAGACCATCGCGGTGCTCAAGCGGCTGACGGCCCAGCCCGCAGGCTCGCCGCGTCGCGATCGCGTCGAGCTGCTCGGGATGGGCTTCGAATGGCCCAATGCCGCGCTGGTGCACGGCTTCGATCACACGCTCGGCTACAACCCGCTGCGGCTGGCCGATTTTTCTGAGGCCGTGGGCACGCGCGACGGCATCGCTTCGCCCTCCGAACGCAAATTCACGCCGCTCTTCCCCTCCTATCGCTGCCGCCTCGCGAACATGCTGGGGCTACGCTACATCGCGTCGCCCGTGCCGATCGAGCAGGTTGACCGCTCCTTGCAGGACGGCGACCTCAAGCTCGTCGCGCGGACGAAGGACGGGTACGTCTACGAGAATCCGCGGGCCCTGCCGCGGGTGCTTTTCGCCGGCGGCTGGCAACTGGCCGATTTCGAGGGCATGAAGCAGGGCGGACAATGGCCCGAATTCGATCCGCGGCAGGCGGTTCTCCTCGAAGTCGAGCCACCGGAGGCGGCGCCCGAGGGGCCGTCCCTGGTCAAGGGCGAAGTCCGGCTCACCCGCTACGAGAACACCGAGATCGAGGTCGAGGTCACGGCGGCCGCTGGCGGCTTCGTCGTCCTGAACGACATCTGGCATCCGTGGTGGCGGGCGCAGGTGGACGGTGTCGAGACCGAGATCCTGAGGGCCAATGTGCTGTTCCGTGCCGTGCAGGTGCCGGCCGGCACCCACAAGGTCCGCTTCAGCTTCCACGCCGTCGAGGGCGCGATAGCCGAGATGCGCGAGCGGGTCAGCCCGCCGGCGGTCGAGGACGATCTGCCGTTGCCGCTGCCGCCGCTGCGCGACGAGCCGGTGATCGCGCAGACCGACGGGCTCCTGCCCTCGATGCTGGCCGGGCCTTCGCCCGCGGTCAGGGACTCGCTGCGGCTCGGCCCGGCGACGGCAGCGCCGCCGCGCGAGGTGGTCTCCTCCGTCCAGGGCTATTGACGGCCGGTTTCGCCTGAAAGCCTCAGGCGCCGGTCTCGGCCACGAGGCCGGCGGCCGCGATGCCGGCGAGCGCTGCCGCCTCGTCATTCTCGGATGTATCGCCGGAGATGCCGATCGCGCCGAGAACCGCGCCGTCGGCCGCGCGGATCAGCACGCCGCCCGGGACGGGCACGAGCGATCCGCCGACCGCATGGGTCGCCGCCTCGATGAAGTAGGGGCGCTCCTGCGCCATCTTGTGCAGCGCCCGCGAGCCGACCCCGAGCGCCACGACGCCATGCGCCTTTCCGAGCGCGATCTCGCCGCGCTTCAGGCTGGTGCCGTCCTGGGCGACGAAGAGCTTCTGCGCCCCGCGCGAATCGAGGATCGCGATGGCGAGCGGCTTGAGGCCCGCGGTCCCGGCATGGGCGAGGGCGGCGGACATGATGGCCTGGGCCTGGGCTGAATTCAGCATGAGGAACTCCGAAAAGGATGGTCCAGCGCTTGTGCCAGCCCCCGCGCGGCGGCGGAAGGCGCATTGCGGACAAGCTGTTTGCCGAAAACGAGCGGTGTCCGGGCCGTCTCTGACCTGACGTGAAATTCCGACGCTGCGCTTTTCCTGACTTGCACTTGTCACGCGGACAGGGGTTGATGGACGGCCTGACGCCGGATCGACGCGCGTCCATTCGGACGCGCTGTGTCGATCTGTCGTTTTTGCCCTAGCATCGGATTCATCCGAAAAGTGCATCCCACTTTTGGTCCGATGCCCCCAGGAGGACACGCAATGGGTCTGTTCAGTTTCATCAAGGAAGCGGGCGCCAAGATCTTCGGCTCGACCCCCGCGAAGGCTGCGACCGCCGAAGAACTGCAGAAGGAACTCGCCGGACACGGCCTGCCGGCCGACGTGCAGATCTCGATCGACGGCGACAAGGTGAAGGTCTCCGGCAAGGCCGTTTCGACCGAGGAGGCGGAGAAGATCATCCTCGCGCTCGGCAACACCACGGGCGTCGCCTCTGTCGAATCCGACCTGGCGGTGAACAAGGAAGTCGCGGCTGCGGTGTTCTACACGGTCAAGAAGGGCGACACGCTCTGGAAAATCGCCGAGGAGCATTACGGCAAGGGCCAGGGCGCGAAATACACCGAGATCGTCAAGGCCAACACGCCTCCGGTGAAGAACCCCGACCTCATCCTGCCCGGCTGGGTGTTGCGGATTCCGCCCAAGGCCTGATCCGAGGCAGATGATCCGCAGTTCCGAGCCGCGCCCGTCAGGGCGCGGCTTTCTCATATGCGCGGTGAACTCGTGGCCGTGCCTTCGCTCGGCCCCTTCGCTGGGCTTGACGGAAATGGTTGCTACAGCAACTATCTTTCTTGCGTGGATGCGGTGCCGGGAGGCCGGCGCCGCCGTCCGCCGCCAATCATGCTATCGTCAGAAATGGCCGGGGATCGGCCTGTCCGCAGTGGGCAATCAAAAAAACATCGCGTAAGCGAGTCTTCGCGCAAATGAGCCTTGGGGAGGGACGTCATGACATTCGATCGCCGCCGATTCCTGACACTGGCCGGTTCGGCCGTCGCCGCACCCGCCGTGATGCGAGCCTCCCGCGCGAATGCGCAGGAGGTGACGCTGCGGATGCATCATTTCCTCCCGCCGGTCGCGGTCGCGCATGCGAAGTTCCTGAAGCCCTGGGCCGACAAGGTCGCGGCCGAGTCGAACGGGCGGATCAAGATCGACATCTTTCCGTCGATGCAGCTCGGCGGCACCCCGCCGCAGCTTTTCGACCAGGCCCGCGACGGCGTCGTCGACATGGTCTGGACGCTGCCGGGTTACACGCCGGGGCGCTTCACCGGGCTCGAGGCGTTCGAGCTGCCTTTCATCGCCAACAAGCGCGCCCTGCCGAACTCGCTCGCACTGACCGAGTACGCGCAGGAGAACCTCAAGGACGAGCTCAAGGACGTCCAGCCGCTCTGCCTGTGGACGCATGATCATGGCCTGATCCATGCCAACAAGCCGGTGAAGACGATGGAGGACCTCAAGGGTCTGAAGCTGCGCTTCCCGACGCGGCTCGCCGGCGAGGCGCTGCGGGCGCTCGGCGCCAATGCCATCGGCATGCCGGTGCCGCAGGTGCCGGAGGCCCTGGCTCAGCGCGTCATCGACGGTTGCGTCATCCCCTGGGAGGTGGTGCCTTCGGTCAAGGTGCAGGAGTTGGTCAAATACCACACCGAGATTCCGGGCTCGCCGACCTTCTATGTCGCGACCTTCGTGCTGGCGATGAACAAGGCCAAGTACGAGGCGCTGGCGCCCGATCTCAAGGCGGTGATCGACCGCAATTCCGGCGCCGCCGCCGCGGCGATGGCCGGCAAGGTCTGGGATGAGCAGGCGATCATCGTCTCCGACATGGTCCGCAAGCGCGGCAACACCATCGGCGCCATCGACGAGGCGGAGGCCGCGCGCTGGCGCAAGACCACCGAGCCGGTGATCGAGGGCTGGCTCAAGACCGCCAAGGAGAAGGGGCTCGACGGCGACAAGCTGCTCGCCAGCGCCAGGGCGGCCCTCGCCAAGCACGAGAAGGCGGCCTGACGGACGCGATGGACACGCCAGCGGAGGTGAAGGCGCCGTCCGGTTTCGACCGGGCGCTGCGCATGGTCGCGCTGCTCGGCGGCGCGCTGCTGATCGCCCTGTCGGCGACCGTCGTGACCAGCGTGACGCTGCGCAGCGACCTCGTCGGCAGCGCCGGCGTGCCGGGCGATTTCGAGCTGGTGCAGATGGCGACCGCGATCGCGGCCTTCTGCTTCCTGCCCTGGTGCCAGCTGCGGCGCGGCAACATCTTCGTCGATACCTTCACGCTGAAGCTGCCGCTGCGCTGGCAGCGGCGCATCGATGCCGGCTGGGACATCCTCTACGCGCTGGTGATGGCGCTGATCTCCTGGCGACTCGCCGTCGGCGCGCGCGCGGCCTTCGCCACGGGCGAGAACAGCATGGTGCTGCAGGTGCCGAGCTATCTGCCGATCGCGCTGTGCTCGGCGCTGGCGCTGCTCGTCGCCGCGGCGGCCGCGGTCAGCGCCCGGCGCCTGCTCGGGAGTGCGACGTGAGCGGTTTCTCGATCGCGGTCATCGGCTTTGCGGTGATGCTCGGGCTGATGGTGCTGCGCCTGCCGATCGGGCTCGCCATGATGCTGGTCGGTGGCGTCGGCTACATCCAGCTCAACGGGCTCGACCCGTTCCTGAACTATATCCGCACCACGCCCTACCAGATCTTCGCCAACTACACGCTCTCGGTGATCCCGCTCTTCGTGCTGATGGGCGCCTTCGCGGAGCGCTCCGGACTCGCCGGCGACCTGTTCAAGGCGGCCTCGGCGGTCGTCGGCCATCGCCGCGGCGGGCTTGGCATGGCGGTGATCGGGGCCTGCACCGGCTTCGGTGCGATCTGCGGTTCGGCGGTGGCCACGACCGCGACCTTCTCGCGCGCGGCGCTGCCGCAGCTGCGGCACTACCGCTATGATCCAGGCTTCTCCTGCGGCGTGGTCGCGGTCGGCGGGACGCTCGGCATCCTGATCCCGCCCTCGGTCATCCTGGTCGTCTATGCGATCTCGACCGAGCAGAACATCGCCAAGCTGTTCAAGGCGGCGTTGATCCCCGGCCTGATGGCGTCGGTGTTCTACTGCATCACCATCGCGCTGATGACGCGGCGCAATCCCGAGCTCGGACCGGCCCAGCCGCGCGTCGCCTGGCCGGATCGCGTGCGGCCGCTGCTTGGGATCATCCCGGCACTGGCGATCGCCTTCGTCGTGGTCGGCGGCATCTATGGCGGGGTGTTCACGCCGACGGAGGGCGCCTCGGTCGGGGCCTTCGTGATGCTGCTGGTCGGCGTGCTGCGGGGCACGCTCAGCCTTTCGGGCATCGGCGAGGCCATCCTCCAGACGGCAGAGACCTCGGCGATGATCTTCGCCATCCTGCTCGGCGCGGAGGTGTTCAACGCCTTCCTGGCGCTGACGCAGGTGCCGACAGCGGCCGCCGAAATGATCGCCTCATCGGGCTGGGCGCCCTACACCGTGCTGGTCGGCCTGCTGGCGTTCTACATCGTGCTCGGCGGCGTCATGGATGAGCTCGCCATGATCCTGCTGACGCTGCCGGTGTTCTTCCCGATCGTGACCGCGCTCGATTTCGGCATGTCGCCCGACGATATCGCGATCTGGTTCGGTATCCTGGTGCTGATGGTCGTCGGCATCGGCATGACCTGTCCGCCGATCGGGCTCAACGTCTTCGTCGTGTCGTCGCAGGCCCGCGACGTGCCGATCACGCGGATCTATCGCGGCGTGCTGCCCTTCGTGCTGTCCGACATCATCCGGCTCGGCATCGTGGTGGCATTTCCGGCGCTCACGCTCTATCTCGTGAAGCTGCTGGAATGACGACGGAGATGCCGAAGTGGTCGTGAACGAGCTGGATATCGACGCCGTCAAGGCCGGCCTGGCAGACGGCTCCATTCTGATCGTGGATGTGCGCGAGCCGCATGAGTTCGCGGCAGGGCATATCCCCGGCTCGCACTCGCGCCCGCTCTCGCGTTTCGACCCCGCCGACCTGCCCAACGAGCCGGGCAAGCGGCTGGTTATGTCCTGCGCCGCCGGCGTGCGCTCGCTGCGCGCGCTGGAATTCGCGCAATCGGCCGGGCTCGACGTCGACAGCCATTATCTCGGCGGCTTCCGCGACTGGGTCATGCAGGGCGAGCCGGTCGAGCGCTGAGCCGGCGGCGCCAATCTTACCGACGCCCACCAAAGCCTGCCTCGGGCGCGACAGGAGCCATGAGATGACGATGCCTACCCTTCTCCGCAACGCGCTCTGCGCGGCGACGCTGCTGCTCGTGCCGCCGGGCTCCGCGCTGGCGCAGCCCGTTCAGGCGGGCCGTCCGGCGGCCGCCACGGCGGAGGAGGGCGACCTCCAGGCCGCCATCGCCAAGTCGAACGCCTATACCGCTCTGATGAACCGGACGCTGCGGGCGATCCAGTCCTGGGATCGCTATGTCAGTTGGGTCGACTTGAAGAAGGGGCCGACCGGCAAGGAGCGCTTGATCGGCTACGGCATGTACAGCCTCTATGACGTGGCCGGCGAGATCAAGAAGGCCGAGGAGGCCGCGGCCAGCGAGCCGGCGCTGCCGGAAATCGACGACACGGTCAGACGCTACACCAAGGCCTATCAGGAACTGGCGCCGCTGATCACCCGGGCCGAGCGCTATTACGAGCGCAAGGACTACCGCGACGACAACGCCGCCGAGGGGCAGAAGCTGCACGTGGCCATGGTGCCGGCGGCCAAGACCTTCCTCGCCGAGCGGGCGACGCTCGATTCGCAGATGCGGGTCTATAAGAAGGGGCTCGATGCGCGCGAACTCGCGGCGGTCGAGAAGCTGGAGGGCCGCTCGGCGCGCTGGCAGGTCCGCAACATCATGATCCAGGCGCGGGCGGTCATAGATATGATGCCGAGCAACGAGAACCCGATCGTCGACCTCAAGGCTTTCGATGCGGCGGTGGCGGACTATGCCGGCGCGGTGCGCGAGATGGACCGCTTCAAGGAGAGCGAGCCCAAGGGCGTGCCGATGCTCGAGAGCCAGGCGAGCTCCTGGCTCGGCCGGGTGCGCGACTTCCGTGAGAAGCTCGGCAAGAGCAAGGGCGACGTCAGGCGCGGCGCGGCCAACGATGCGAACCGGCTGGTGAGCTCCTATAATATGATGGTCTCGTCATCGCAGACCGCGATCCGCATGTCGCGTTGAGGCGCGAGGCCAGACACGGGTCCTGCCACGGGGCTTGCATGGAGCGCATCGCGACCGGTCGTTCGGCGGGGGCTGACCTCGGCGCGCTCCTGAGCCAGTCTTTCATTCGACTTATCTGAAGGAACACGCCCATGCGTCCCATGAAATTCGGATTCGGACAGCCGGTGCGCCGTGTCGAGGATCAGCGCCTCACCACGGGTTCCGGCCGCTATACCGACGACACCGCGGTCGAAGGCGCGCTGCACGGCTTCGTGCTGCGCTCGCAATATGCCCATGCGACCTTCAGGATCCGCGACAAGGACGCCGCCCGCGCGATGAAGGGCGTGAAGCTGATCCTGACCGGCGCGGATGTCGCCCATCTCGGCGACCTGCCCTGCAAGGGCGTGATCGCGACGGTCTCGGGCGAGATGGTGAAGCCGCTGCCCGTGCCGGTGCTGCCGACCGATACCGTCCGCCATCTCGGCGAGGCGGTGGCCTTCGTCGTCGCCGAGACGCTGGCCCAGGCCCGCGATGCGGCCGAGGCGATCGACATCGAATGGACGTCGCTGCCGTCCGTGACGGGCATCGAGGCGGCGTTGGACCCTAAGGCGCCGCAGATCTGGCCGGACCGGCCGGGCAACGTCGCCTTCGAGGCCGAGCAGGGAGACAGGGCCAAGGCCGATGCCGCCTTCGCCAAGGCCGACCGCACCGTCTCCGTCACCATCGTCAACAACCGGCTCGCCTCCAACTACATGGAGACGCGGGCCTGCATCGCCGAATACGACAAGGCGACGAAGCGCTGGACGCTGACGCTGGGCAGCCAGGGCAGCCACGGCACCCGCGAAATCCTTGCCGACTACATCCTCAAGGTCGACCAGTCGCGTATCCGCGTGGTGACGCCGGATGTCGGCGGCGGCTTCGGTACCAAGATCTTCATGTATCGCGAATACCCGCTGACCATGGTCGCGGCCGAGAAGCTGAAGCGTCCAGTGCGCTGGGTGGCGGACCGCACCGAGCACTTCCTCGCCGACACCCATGGCCGTGCCAACCTCTCCACCGCGACGATGGCGCTCGACAAGCGCGGCAAATTCATCGGCCTGAAGGTCGATCTCGCCGCCGAGATGGGCGCCTATCTCTCGCAATACGGACCCTTCATCCCCTGGGTCGGCACCACGATGACACCGGGCTGCTACAGCATCCCGGCGGTGCATGTGCGCTTCCGCGGCGTGCTGACCAACACCATGGCGGTCGACGCCTATCGCGGCGCCGGGCGGCCCGAGGCCGCCTATCTGATCGAACGGTTGGTCGATGCGGTCGCGCGCGAGACCGGCAAGACGCCGGATGCGGTGCGGGCGCTCAACTTCGTCAAGCCGAGCGAGATGCCGCACAAGACCCAGACCGGCCCGGTCTACGATTCCGGTGAGTTCGAGGGCCATATGCGCCGCGCCATGGATGTCGCGGACTGGAAGGGCTTCAAGGCTCGGCACAAGGCCGCAGCCAAGGCCGGCAAGATCCGCGGCATCGGCATGGCGAGCTATATCGAGGCCTGCGGCGGCGGCGGCCCCGAGAGCTCGACCGTGATTCTGGAAAAGGACGGGATGGTCACCGTGCTGATCGGCACGCAGTCGAACGGGCAGGGCCATGAGACGGCCTATTCGCAGCTCGTCTCCCAGCATCTCGACATCCCGATGGACCGCATCCGGGTTGTCCAGGGCGATACCGACCGGGTCGAGACCGGCTCCGGCACGGGCGGCTCGCGCTCGATTCCCGTCGGCGGCGCGGCGCTCGACAAGGCGACCGCGATCCTCTCCGACAACCTCAAGCAGCTCGCTTCCGAGAAGCTCGAGGCGGGCATCGGCGACCTCGAAATCGCGGAGGGCGCGGTGCGCGTCGTCGGCACCGACAAGGCGCTGGACCTTGCCGCCATCGCGGCGCTGCCGGGCGCGACACAGGCGATGCTGAAGGTGCACCAGAGCTGGGAGCCGCCGGAGGCGACCTATCCGAACGGCACCCATGTCTGCGAACTCGAGATCGACCCGCAGACCGGGGGCACCGAGATCGTGAATTATGTCGTGGTCGATGATTTCGGCATGACGCTGAATCCGATCATGCTGCAAGGGCAGGTCCATGGTGGCGCAGCCCAGGGCATCGGCCAGGCCCTGATGGAGGAAATCCGCTTCGACCCGGAAGGCCAGATGCTGACCGCGACCTTCATGGACTACGCGCTGCCGCGGGCCATCGACGTGCCGAACTTCCATTTCGAGACGCGCAACGTCCGCTGTGTCACCAATGCGCTCGGCGTGAAGGGGGCGGGCGAGGCCGGCGCGATCGGGGCCTGCCCTGCGGTGATGAACGCGATGGTCGATGCGCTCGATCGGGCGGTGGGTATCAAGGCGATCGACATGCCGGCGACGCCGCTCAAGGTCTTCAACGCGCTGAAGGAGGCCGGGTATCCGCTTTGATGCAAGCGCTTGCTTGCATTCTTGCAGGATGACTCACGAAAATGGCACTTGGCTGCGGCGCTGTGATCGTTTGATCTGGAATGGTTCCAAACGGTGCCATTCCGGCGACCGCAGCATCCGAGGAAAAGCCTCCATGATCCGTACCGCTCTCGTCGTCGCCTGCATCGGGCTGGGCCTGACTGCTGTCGTCGCGCAGTCCGATCCGATTACTGAGCGCCGCAACACCATGAAGGCGGTCGGGGCCGCGACACGTGACGGCGCGGCGATGGCGAAAGGCGAGGCAGCCTTCGATACCGGCAAGGCCAAGGCGATCGCCAAGGTCTATTCCGACGCGGCGAAGAAGGTTCCGGGCCTGTATCCGGAGACGTCGAAGACCGGCGGAGACACCACCGCCTCGCCGAAGATCTGGGAGGACCAGGCCGGCTTCAAGGAGGCCTTCGCCAGGTTCGATACGGCCGCCAACACGGTCGGCGCCGCCGCCGATCTCGACGGGTTCCGCGCCGCTTTCGGCAACGCGACCAAGAACTGCGGCGCCTGCCACGAGGTCTATCGCATCAAGAAGTGAGGGGGTGGCCTTGCTGACCCCCATGCGGGAGTGGCGGGGCGCGCGCCACGCCGCTCATGCGCCCGGGCTGGAGCTGTCGTGCGCCTTCGCGCTATGATCCGCGGGTCGGCGGTGACGCCGGCCCGGCCTGAAACGTTTCCGGAGAAGCGAGATGCTGCGCCTGCGCCGTCTGCTGGTCACCCTCGTCCTGCTGGCGGCTATCGGGCTCGGCGGCTTCTATGTGCTGACCGACCCGCGCGTGGTCTCGCCCTCGCCGGAGATCGGCGCTCTATCGGCGCCCGATCTCGAGAACGGCCGGCTGCTCTTCGCTGCGGGCGGCTGCGCCTCCTGCCATGCCACGCCGGGGCAGGACGACAAGCTCAGGCTCGGCGGCGGACATGTGCTCGCCTCCGCCTTCGGCAAATTCCATGTGCCGAACATCTCGCCGCATACGCGAGACGGCATCGGCAATTGGGGCGTGCAGGACTTCGTCGATGCGATGGCCGCAGGCGTCTCGCCGCAGGGGCAGCACTACTACCCGTCCTTCCCCTACACCTCCTACCGGCTGATGCCGCCGAAGGCGCTGGCCGACCTCTTCGCCTATATCCGCACGCTCGCCCCCGTCGAAGGGCGCGCCCCGGCGCATGAACTGCCGTTCCCGTTCAACATCCGCCGCGTCGTCGGCGGCTGGAAACTGCTGTTCTTCCAGGGGGCGGCGTTCGAGCCCGATCCGTCGAAAAGTGCGGAATGGAACCGTGGCGCCTTCCTGGTGAACGGCCCCGGCCATTGCGCCGAATGCCACTCCAGCCGCAATGCGCTCGGCGCGATCGTCCAGGCGACGCGCTTCGCCGGCGGGCCGGACCCGGAAGGCAAGGGCTGGGTGCCGAGCATCACCCAGCATCCCGACGCGCTCGGAAAGTGGTCGAAGGAGGAGATCGCCGAACTCCTCAAGAGCGGCTTCACGCCGGATTTCGACAGCGTGGGCGGGACGATGGCCGCGGTGGTGCGCAACACCGCGCAACTGCCCGATGCCGACCGGCTGGCGATGGCGGAATACCTGAAGTCGCTGCCGCCTCTCGAGGGGCCGAAGACGCCGCAGGCCGGCGGGTGAAAGGACCACCTGCCCGATGGAGCGAGGGCTTCGGGATGGCTGAAAGCGACGCCAGACAGGCTCGACCCGCGTTGACAACGCAAATCGCGGGGAGCAGCTTTCCTTAGGGCAAGCGAGGGGGGCTCATCGATCGGCACATCCGTCCAGACCATGCGTGCGAATGGTCCGTTCGGAGGGAAGCGGAACGGAGGGCACCATGAGAAAGCTATTGGTCGCCGCCACAGCCGTGGCGGCGCTGTACTGCGGCCCCGCGATCTCAGCCAACGCCAACAAGCAGCTCGGCAAGGTTCATTTCGAGACGTCTTGCACACCGGCCGCGCAGAAGCTGTTCAACCAGGGCATGCTGTATCAGCATTCGTTCTGGTACCGCGCCTCGAACAGATCGTTCGAAGACGCACTCAAGGCCGACCCGCAATGCGCGATCGCGCAGTGGGGCATCGCCCTGAGCCTTCTCTACAATCCGCATGCGCCACCGCCTCCCGCGAACCTTCCGCTCGGGCTGGCCGCGATCCAGAAGGCCAAGGCGCTGAACGCGAAGACCCAGCGCGAACGCGATTACATCGATGCGCTGGGCGCGATGTATGTCGATTACGATAGGATAGACCACCGCACCCGGGTGCAGAATTACCTCAAGGCGCAAGAGCAGGTCGCGCAGACATATCCGAAGGACATCGAGGCGCAGATCGGCTACGCGATCACTCTCAACGTCGCAGCTTCACCGACTGACAAGACCTACGCCAACCAGCTCAAGGGCGCAGCCTTGCTCGAGCCGATCTACAAGCAGCAGCCTCAGCATCCCGGCGTCGCGCATTATCTGATCCATCTCTACGACTATCCGCCGATCGCCGATAAGGGCCTGAACGCCGCGAAGCGTTACGCCAAGATCGCGCCGGCTGCGCCGCACGCCCAGCACATGCCGTCCCACATCTTCACGCGCGTCGGCCATTGGAAGGATTCGATTGCCGCCAATGCCGAATCCGCGCGCGTCGCCAAGCTCGACGGCGAGCAGCACGATCAGGCGCATGGCATGGACTATCTGGTCTATGCGCATCTCCAACTGGCGCAGGACAAGAAGGCCGCGGCCATCGTCAACGAAATGAATGCGATCGACTTCAAGATCGACCGCTTTGCCGGGCCGTATGGAGTGGCGGCGAGCAATGCGCGCTATGTGGTCGAACGCGGCGACTGGAAGGCTGCGGCCGCACTCCAGCCCCGGCAGACCCGATATCTCTACGCGGATGCGGTCACGCATTTCGCGCGTGCGCTCGGCGCGGCGCGCTCCGGCGATCCGGCGGCCGCCAAGGCGGATGTCGACAAGCTCGGCGAGCTCAGCGCCAAGCTCAAGGACGCGAAGGACGCCTATTGGTCCGAGATCGTCGCCATCCAGCAGCAGGTTGCCGGCGCCTGGGTGCTTTACGCCGAAGGCCGGCATGACGAGGCGCTGAAGGCCCTGAGCGCCGCCGCCGATGCCGAAGACAAGACCGAAAAGCACCCGGTGACGCCGGGCCCGCTGGCTCCGGCGCGCGAGCTTTATGCAGCGATGCTGCTCGACCGCGGGATGACGACGGAGGCGCTTGTTGCTTATGAGGCTGTGCTGGTGAAGGAACCTAACCGGCTCGCGACCTATGCCGGTGCGGCGAAGGCGGCCAGCAAGCTCGGCAACAGCGCCAAGGCCAAGCAGTACGTCGCCAAGGTGATGGTGCTGACCAGGGACGCCGACACGCAGCGGCCGGAACTGATCGAACTGCGGGCCGGCAGATCCGCCTCCGCGGCACCTCTGCGGTAGCTGGCTACGCGAGAAAGGCGAATGGCCGGCGAGCTTCGGCCATTCGCTATTTGATCCAGAACCGGAGCGGCGCATCGCGCCGATCGTAGCAACTCATCATGCCGACATAGGCATCCGACTTCCTGCCCCTGAACGTGCAGGCGGTACCGTCGATGGTCAGAGTCGCCCTGACCCGTGAGGTCCCCAGCAGTTGAAGTCTAATCTCGCCAGCGCGCGTTTCCGGCCCATCCGCCGAGCAGATTCCGGTGTGCTTGAGAACGATGGGGCCGCCGAATTCCTGCCTGGCGCCGGTTGCGGCGAGATTGCCGGTCAGCTCCCATTCTCCGAGCACACCGGCCTGGCCGATCAGCTCCAGGGCGTCGGCAGAGGTGGCCGAAACTGCGGCGAGAGCGGCGACAACGAGTGCGCGCATTGCAGAGCCCAGCAATAGCCGGCGGTTCATATCGATTGCAGCTAGGCGGCAGTATGATCCCTTGCGTTGCGGACGCAAGCCGTCGTGCCCGTCAACGGGGCTATCTCACTCCATCACCGCAGCCTTGAGGATGCACACCATCAGCGCAGTGCCGGGCTCGGTCCCGACGCAGCGGACGACATGGCGGCGGTCGCAGCGATAGCGCAGCGTCTCGCCGGCCTTGGCGCGCTGGATGATGTCGCCGACCTCGACTTCGAATTCGCCGGAGGTCACGGAGAGCGATTCGATCGAGCCGCGCTGGTGGCCTTCGGAGTCGAGCTCGCCGCCGGGCTCGGAGGTCACCTCATACCATTGCAGCCATTCGACCGTCTTGATCCAGCCGATGATGGCGAGGCGCAGCTTGCCGTCCTCGGAGACCAGGATCGGCGTGTCGGCGCGGGCCGTCTTCTCGATGAAGGGCTCTTCTTCGCCGCTGGAGAGCACGCGCTCGATCGAGATGTCGAGCGCCTGGGAGAGCCGCCAGATCGTCGCGAGCGTCGGGTTTGTCTCGTTGCGCTCGATCTGGCTGATGATCGACTTGGCGACGCCGGACTGTTCGGCGAGGTCCGAGAGCGAGAAGTTGTAGGCCTTGCGCAGGCGCTGGATCGTCTTGCCGAGCTGGCCGGAAATGACCTGGGCCCCGGATTCGAGCTCGCGTCCGCCGCGTTCCTTCGTCTCGATGCCCATGTCGTCCGGCTGCCCCGCATGCTGGATCGTTTGCGCAAGCGAACGATCGTTTGTCTGAGCGGACAATGCCTCTTTGCCGCTGCCGGAGCAAGCAATCAGGGGCCGCCTCGCCGAAGAAAGCGCCGACAGCAGTGCCGCTGACGATGCGGCAAGTGCTTGATTTCAGGCGGTTCCCAGCCCGCCGCGGCGAGAGGCGACGGCGTCAGGTGCTGCGGGTCGAGCCGACCTCGCGCTGCTTGCGGTTCATCAGGCCAAGGCGCTGCTCGCGGAAAATCACGTAGATGCCCGAGGCGATGACGATCGCGGCGCCGATCAGGATGGTGCTGACCGGCCATTCGCCGAAAATGAACCAGCCGATGAGGACGGCCCAGATCATCGTCGAATACTCGAAGGGGGCGATCAGCGAGGCGTCGCCGAAGCGGTAGGCCTGGACGAGCAGGATCTGGCCGAGCCCGCCGAGGATGCCGATCGCGACCATCAGCACTGCGTCCTGAAGGTCCGGCATGCGCCAGCCGAAGAAGATGGTCAGGAGGCCGAGCACGCTGGTCATGAGCATGAAGTAGAAGACGATCGCGCCGGTCGGCTCGGTCCGCGTCAGGAGGCGAACCTCGATCGAGGCGAAGGCCGAGCAGAAGGCACCGGCGAGGCCCAGCGCCGCGCCGAGCGCAGGCCCGGCTTGCAGGCCATGGGACAACGTGCTTCCCGAAAGATGCGGCGAGAGCATGATCAGCACGCCGATGAAGCCGATCGCCACCGCGCTCCAGCGATAGATCCGCACGCGCTCCTTCAGCACGAGCGCCGCGAGCACGACGACGCCGAGCGGCGCGGCATAGCTCAGCGCCACCGCGTCCGAGAGTGGCAGGAACTGCAGCGCGGCGAAGCCGCAGAACATCCCGGTCGAGCCGATCACGCCGCGCTTCATGTGGCCGCGGAGGTTCTTCGTCTTGAGGGCATGCGGCAGCTCGGAGCGCCATGCCAGCCAGATCAGCAGCGGAATCAGCGCGAAGAAGGAACGGACGAAGACGAGCTCGCCCGTCGGGTAGCGCGAGGCGGCCGCCTTGATGCCGGCCGACATCAGCGTGAAGGCGAGCGCCGAGATCAGTTTCAGGCTGATGCCAAGAAGAGGGGACAATGGACCGGCACAATGGGGGAGGAAGGGCGGGGCGCCGGGAAAAGGAGCCGGGTCGTTAGAACATGTCCAGCCAGCGCCTCAAAGCGTGATGCCTGCAACCCCGACAGGCGTGCGGCGGGGAGGCACACCGCACGCCGGGCCCCTGGGAGAGCCTGACGATTACTCGCGGAAGCACGGTGTTGTCCCGGACGAGCTGCGAAGCAGCGCCGATCCGGGACCCATCGTGGAGCTCCGGAGCCCTCCGATGGATCCCGGATCAAACCCGGTAGACGGTGCGGTTCGGAGAAACAGAGTGCTCTGTTTTTAGAAATTGCCGCGGAAAGCGCCGCCGTCGATCAGGACGTTCTGCCCGGTGATGTAGCCGGCATGGGCGCTGGCCAGGAAGGCGCAGAGCTTCCCGAACTCCTCGGCCTCGCCGAAGCGGCCCGCGGGAACGCTGGCGCGCCGCTGCTTGGCGATGTCCTCGAGCGCGGCACCGCTGGTCTCGGCGGCCTTCGTCAGGCCGCTCTTCAGCCGGTCGGTGTCGAACATGCCGGGCAGGATGTTGTTGATCGTGACATTGGCATGGGCGACCTCGCGGGCCACGCCGGAGAGGAAGGCGGTGAGCCCGGCGCGGGCGGCCGAGGAGACGTCGAGCCCGCTGAGCGGCGTCAGCACGCTGGCCGAGGTGATGTTGACGATGCGCCCGAAGCGACGTTCGATCATGCCGTCGATGACGCGCTGCACCAGCTCCAGCGGCGTCGCCATGTTCTGGACGACGCCCTCCAGCAGCCCCTCGCGGGACACGTCGCGGAACGGCTTCGGCGGCGGGCCGCCATTGTTGTTGACGAGGATGTCGGGCTTCGGCGCGGCGGCAAGCAGCGCGTCCTGGCCGGCGCGGGTCGATACGTCGGCCACGACGGGAATCACCGTCGCGCCGGTGCTGGCACGAATCTGGCTGGCGGTCGCCTCGAGTGTCGTGCCGTCGCGGCCATTGATGACGACGGTGCAGCCGGCCTCGGCCAGCGCTTGCGCGCAGCCGCGGCCGAGGCCCTTGCTGGAGGCGCAGACAATGGCCGTGCGGCCGGAAATTCCAAGATCCATTCCGTTTCTCCATAGGCTTCGTGCCCTGCGCCAAGGACAGACCACGGATCGCGGCCGCCGTCATCAAAGCGCAACGCAAATCGGACACATGCCGGACGCATCGCAACGAGACGGGCCGGCTGACATGGGCGACGACCACGACGCGAAGCAGGTTCGCAGCATCTTCATCTCGGATCTGCATCTCGGCACGCGCGGGGCGCAGGCCGACCTCGTCCTCGAATTCCTGCGGGCCTATGACGCGCCGCAGATCTATCTCGTCGGCGACATCATCGACGGCTGGCGGCTGAAGAACGGCTGGTATTTCCCGCAGACGCATAACGACGTCGTGCAGAAGCTGCTGCGCAAGGTGCGCAAGGGCTCGAAGCTAATCTACGTCACCGGCAACCACGACGACTTCCTGCGGGATTTCGCGGGGCTGCAGTTCGGCGGCATCACGCTCGTCGACGAGGCCATCCACGAGACCGCCGACGGCAAGCGCATGCTGGTCATCCATGGCGACCTGTTCGACCTCGTCGTGCGCAACGCCAAATGGCTCGCCCTGCTCGGCGACTGGGCCTACACGCTCGCGCTGGCGCTCAACATGACGCTGAACAAGGTGCAGCGCTGGCTGCAGCTGCCGCATTGGTCGCTCTCGGCCTGGGCCAAGCTCAAGGTCAAGAACGCGGTCAACTATATCGGCGAATTCGAGACCTGCCTCGCCGCGGAAGCGCGCCGGCACGACGCCGACGGCGTGATCTGCGGCCATATCCATCACGCCGCCCATCGCGAGATCGAGGGGCTGACCTATATCAACACCGGCGACTGGGTGGAGAGCTGCACGGCCTTCGTCGAGCATCACGATGGCCGCTTCGAGCTGATCCGCTGGCCGCAGGGCCGTCTCAAGGGCCAGGAACCGGTAGCGGTCATCGCACCGACGCGGCCCGTGCCGACGCTGGTCGAGGCCGCCTGATGCGCCTGCTGATCGCGACGGACGCCTGGCGTCCCCAGATCAACGGCGTCGTGCGCTCGCTGGAACGCATGGCCGCGGCGGGGCCGGATTTCGGCGTCACGCCGCGGATGCTGACGCCGGAAGGCTTCCGGCAGGTCGGGCTGCCGAGTTACCCCGATATCCGGATCGCGCTCGCGACACAGCGTGCCGTGGCCGAGCGGATCGGCGATTTCGGGCCGGATCATATTCATATCGCGACCGAAGGGCCGATCGGCTGGCTGACGCGGGCGGTCTGCCTCGCCCAGAAGCGGCCCTTTACCACGAGCTATCACACCCGTTTCCCGCAATATGTCGCGGCGCGCTGGCCGGTCCCGGAGAGCTGGAGCTACAGCTTCCTGCGCCGCTTTCATGGGCCCGCCGCGGCGGTGATGGTCTCCACGACCACGGTCGAGGCGGAGCTGCGCCGGCATGGCTTCTCCAATCTGGCGCGCTGGGGCCGCGGCGTCGATCTCGAACTGTTCCATCCGCGGCCGCAGAGCGTGCTCGACCTGCCGCGCCCGATCTTCCTCAGCGTCGGGCGCGTCGCTGTCGAGAAGAACCTCGATGCCTTCCTGTCGCTGCGGCTGCCGGGGAGCAAGGTCGTGGTCGGGGACGGACCGGCGCGCGCCGAGCTCCAGCGAGCCTTTCCCGACGCCACCTTCCTCGGCGTGCGCGAGGGCGAGGAGCTGGCGGCGATCTACGCCTCCTCGGACGTCTTCGTCTTCCCGAGCCTGACCGACACCTTCGGCATCGTGCTGCTGGAGGCGGCGGCGAGCGGGCTGCCGGTCGCGGCCTTCCCGGTGCAGGGGCCGAGCGATGTCTTCGCCGGCAGCGGGGCCGCGGTGCTGAACGAGGATCTGCGTTCGGCCGCGCTGCAGGCGCTTCGCATCCCGCGCGAGACCTGCCTTGCTCTTGCCGCGGAGCATAGCTGGCAGCGCAGCGCGGCGCAGTTCTACGGCCATATCCGGCAGGCCGCGCAGGCGGCCGGGCACCTCTCGCGCGGTGCGGCGAGCCCGGTGCAGGGCGTCACAACCTCCGCGAGCGCGCGTGCCGCGGAACGGGCGGGGCCGAAGCGCCAGCCGGCTTGAGCTGGGCGCGGAAGGCGTCCCGCCTTTCATGCACCGAGGCGATGACGAGCCCCATCGGGACGCCGAGCCCGACGAGCGCTGCTTCCGACAGCTGAAGGCTGGCCTCGATCGTCTCCGGAACCACGTCGTTGACGCCGATCTCGTAGAGATGCCGCGCATGGCTGGCGTCGCGGGCGCGCGCGACGATCACCAGATCGGGCCTGAGCACGCGCGCTGCCTGCACGATGCCGTCGACGGCGCGGGCGTTGTCGATCGTCACGATCAGGGCGGGCGCGGTTTCCAGGCCGCAGAGGCGCAGGAAGTCGGGTTTTGTCGCGTCGCCATAATAGGCGGGGCGGCCGGCACGGCGCTGGGTCGTGATCAATGTCGCGTCGGAATCGACGACGATATAGGGCCTGCCGTGTTCTTCGAGCATACTGCCGACGAGCTGGCCGACGCGTCCGGAGCCGACGACGATGGCGCGGGCCGGATGATCGCCGGGCGGCAGGATCTTGGCCTCCTCGGGCAGGACGACGGGCACGGCCAGCTTCGCGGCCAGCGCCCGCGCGAGGCGCGCCAGCAGGGGCAGCGAGACCATGGTCAGCGACACGCCGGCCAGGACGAGGCTCGCCGGCTCTTCGTCCAGGAGATTGGCGGCGACGGCGCCGCTCAGCAGCACGAAGGCGAATTCGCCGCCCGGGCCGACCATGATCGCCGTTTCCAGCGCCGTCGCCTTCGAGAGACGGAAGAGGCGGCCGAGACCGAAGACGAGCAGCGACTTCGTGGCGAAAAGGCCGATGGCGATGCCGCCGATGGCGACGGGGTGGGTGGCGATCTGGGCCGGGTTCACCCCCATGCCGACGGTGAGGAAGAAGACGCCGATCAACAGCGACTTGAACGGGTCGATCGTGACCTCGATGGCGCGCCGGTATTCGGTTTCGGCCAGCAGCAGGCCGGCGATGAAGGCCCCTAGCCCCATCGAGAGCCCTGCAGCCGCGGCGATCATCCCGGTCCCGATGGCGATGAGCAGTGTCGCCGCCATGAAGCTCTCGGGCGATTCGGCGGAGGCGACGAGCCGCAGGAGAGGCCTGAGTGCGCGGCGGCCCACCAGGACGATGATCGCGATGGCGGCGAAGGCCTGCAGCAACGCCTGGGCAAAGCCCGCCAGCAGCGAGCCGCCGCCGTTCTGCGCGCCCAGAACGCTGACCAGGAAGAGCAGCGGCACCACCGCGATGTCCTGGCAGATCAGCACGGCGAAGCTGGCGCGGCCGGCGGACGACATCATGCGACGCTTGGCGGAGAGCAGCTCGACCACCATCGCGGTCGAGGATAGCGCCAGTCCGAAGCCGATGATCAGCGAGGCCGCAGCCGGCTGGCCGAGCGCATAGGCGGCTGTCCCGATGATGGCGGCCGAGAGTGCGATCTGGCCCAGCCCCAGGCCGAAGACCAGCCGGCGCATCGTCATCAGCCGTTCGAAGGAGAGCTCGAGCCCGATCACGAAGAGCAGGAAGGCGACCCCCAGTTCGGCCGGCCCGGCCAGGGCCTCGGGGCTGGACACCGTGATGGTGCTGAGCAGCGGCATGGAGGAAACCAGGCCGCCGAGGCCGAAGGGGCCCAGCAGCGCGCCGCAGGCCATGAAGGCGACGACGGTGTTGATCCGGAAGCTCTTGGCGATCGGCACGATCACGCCTGCCGTCGCGAGCACGACGGCCGCGTCCTTGTAGACCGAAGGATCGATGGTTCCGGCCAAGGGAGCACCTTGCGGTTCGGCGCGGGAAGGCAGCCTGCCGACTGTGCGTTCGGAATCGTGGCAAGACAACCGTCGTAACGTCTGCGATCCGCCGAAATTCGCGTTTCGATCCGAGGCCTTAGGCCGACCGGCTCGCGCAGGCCCGGCGCGGGGGAGGTTTCCAGTTCGGAGCTTCCTGGGCTAGCCTTGAGCGCCATCCCTCAGAAAGCTTCCGCATGCGTTTTGCCGGTACCGAGAATTACGTCGCCACCGATGACCTCACCGTTGCGGTCAATGCCGCCATCCGGCTGGAGCGGCCGCTGCTCGTGAAGGGCGAGCCGGGCACCGGCAAGACCGTGCTGGCCGAGGAGATCGCGGCGGCGCTGAAGGCCCCGCTGATCACCTGGCACGTCAAGTCGACAACCAAGGCGCAGCAGGGGCTCTACGAATACGATGCCGTCAGCCGCCTGCGCGACAGCCAGCTCGGCGATCCGCGCGTCTCCGACATCGGCAATTACATCAAGCGCGGCAAGCTCTGGGAGGCCTTTGCCGCGCCCGAGCGCCCGGTGCTGCTGATCGACGAGATCGACAAGGCCGATATCGAGTTTCCCAACGACCTGCTGCTCGAGCTCGACCGCATGGAGTTCCATGTCTACGAGACCGGCGAGACGGTTCGTGCGGCGCGGCGGCCGGTGATGATCATCACCTCCAACAACGAGAAGGAGCTGCCGGACGCCTTCCTGCGCCGCTGCTTCTTCCACTACATCCGCTTTCCCGATGCCGAGACAATGCAGGCCATCGTCGAGGTGCATTTCCCCGGCATCAAGAAGCGGCTGATAGAGGAGGCGCTGAAGCTGTTCTTCGAGGTCCGCGACGTGCCCGGCATCAAGAAGAAGCCCTCGACGTCGGAACTGCTCGACTGGCTGAAGCTGCTCGTCGCCGAGGATATCGGCCCCGAAGTGCTGCGCGAGCGCGACCCGCGCAAGCTGATCCCGCCGCTGCATGGTGCGCTGCTCAAGAACGAGCAGGACGTCTCGCTGTTCGAGAAGCTCGCCTTCATGGTCCGGCGCGAGAGCCGCTGAGGGCGAGAACAGGGGCGTCATTCTCGGGCGGCGCGTCAGCGGCGTCCCGAGAAGCTTTGGCAGGAAGGGGCGAGAACCGCCCCTCGCAAATCGGCCTCCTTATCACTAGGTTCGACGCATGCGCCGCCTGATGCTTCTCCGCCACGCGAAATCGAACTGGCCCGCCGGGACGGCTGACCGCGACCGCCCGCTCGCGGCGCGCGGCCGCGAGGCCGCCCCCGTGATGGGGCGCTATCTGGCGGATGAATTGCTGCTGCCCGACCTCGTACTGGTCTCGCCGGCACGCCGGACCCAGGAAACCTGGGATCTTGTCGCGCCGATGCTGCCCGAGAAGCCCGCCAGCCAGAATGAGCCGCGCATTTACGAGGCCAAGGCGCATCGGCTCCTCGACGTCGTCCGGGAGACGGAAGGCACGGTGCGGACGCTGCTGATGATCGGCCACAATCCCGGTTTCGAGGATCTGGCGGCGCTGCTGGCCGGCCATGGCGACCGCTATGCCGCGGCGCGGATGAGCCAGAAATATCCGACCTGCGGCCTTGCCGTCCTCGATTTCGCGGTCGAAGATTGGCGCGATCTCGGCCCGCGCGGCGGCCGGCTCGACCGTTTCGTGACGCCAGCCTCGCTCGGCGAAGGCCCCGACGAGTGAGGCCCGCGGTCTCGTGAGCGAGCGCTCCTATCTGGACGAGGCCCGCAATGCCGCGCTGGCCTTCGGCGACAGCCTGCTCGGCATGGCCAAGCCGCGGCTTCGGCTCGGCGTTACCGGCCTGTCACGCTCGGGCAAGACGGTCTTCACCACGGCGCTGATCGAGAACCTGATCGAGGGCGCGAAGCTGCCGGTGTTGAAGGCGGCGAGCGAGGGGCGGATCTCGCGGGTGCGCCTCGTGCCGCAGCCGGACCCGGACGTGCCGCGCTTCCCCTACGAGGCGCATCGCGCGGCCCTTGGCGGGCCGGAGCGGCGCTGGCCGGAATCGACGCGGCGGATCGCGGAGCTGCGCGTCGAGATCGACTACGAGCGCGCCGCCGGCTGGTTCAAGGGGCCGGCGACGCTGACGCTCGACATCGTCGACTATCCCGGCGAATGGCTGCTCGACCTCGCCCTGATCGGGCAGGACTACAAGATGTGGTCGCGCCAGGCCGTCGGCGATGCGCGCAAGGCGCATCGGCTGGCGGCCGCATCCGATTGGCTCGCCGACCTGCCGCGGCGCGACCCTGCCGGGCCACCCGACGAATTGGCGGCAGAAGCGGCGAGCGATCTGTTCAAGGCCTATCTCGCGCGGCTGCGGGCCGATCCCGAAGCGGTGGCGGTGACGCCGCCCGGGCGCTTCCTGATGCCGGGCGACCTCGAAGGCTCGCCGGCGCTGACCTTCGCGCCGCTCGATCTCGGCCATGATTCCGAGCCGCAGCCCGGCACGCTGGGCGGGCTGATGGCCGAGCGTTTCGAGGCCTATAAGCGCGTCGTCGTGGCGCCGTTCTTCCGCGACCATTTCGCCCGGCTCGACCGGCAAATCGTCCTCGTCGACGTGCTGGCAGCGCTGGATGCCGGGGCGCCGGCCCTGGCAGATCTGGAGACGGCGCTCGGCCAGGCGCTCGCTGCCTTCGAAGTCGGGCGCAACTCGTGGCTGTCGAGCCTGTTTTCGCCGCGCATCGAGCGCGTGCTCTTCGCCGCGACCAAGGCCGACCATGTCCACCACACCAGCCATGATCGCCTTGCGGCGGTGATGTCGCATCTCGTTTCCCGCGCCGCTGCCCGTGCGCAGGGCGCCGGCGCACGGGTGGAGGCGATGGCGCTTGCCGCCGTGCGGGCGACCCGCGAGGTGAGGATCAAGCAGGGGCGCGACGAGCTGCCGGCCATCGCCGGTGTTCCGGAAGCGGGCGAGACGATCGACGGCGAGGTCTTCGACGGGGTTGCGGAAGCTGCGATCTTTCCGGGCGAGCTTCCGGAGAAGCCCGAGGCCGTGTTCGATCCACAGGCGCGTTGGCAGATCCGGGCGCCGCGATTCCGCCCGCCATTGGTGGTAGCCGATGCCGGCGGGCGGACCCGACCGCCGCCGCAGATCCGGCTCGACCGGGCACTCGAATTCCTGATCGGGGACCGGCTGGCATGAGCAAGGCTCCGCGCGCGATCAGGCTCGATCCGGCCAATCCCGACACTGCCATGGAGGAGGTCGTCCGGGGCGGCGGCGTCGCGATCCTGCCGGAAAGCGAGCCGATCGACGCGCTCGAACCGGCGGTCGTGCCGGTGGCCAGGCGCCGCTTCTCCTGGGGTTCGCTCTTCGTCGCTGGGCTCTCCGGCTTCCTGGCGCTGGCCGCGGGTGTCTGGGTCGAGAATACCATCACCGAACTGATGCGGCAGAACCCGGCGCTCGGCTATGCGGCGCTGGCTTGCGCGGCTGTGGCGGCGGTGGCGCTCCTCGCGATGCTCGCACGCGTGCTGCGCGACATCCTGCGGGAGCGGAAGGTGGAGGCGCTGCGACTGCGCGCCACGGAGCTGCTCGCCGGCGGCACGCTCGACCAAGCGAAGGCGCTCGCGGGAGACCTCCTCGGGCTCTACAAGGGGCGCGCGCAGACCGCGAAGGGCAGGGCCGGGCTGGAAGAGGCGCTGCCGCAGCTGTTCGCGCCGCGCGACGTGCTCGCGGTCACCGAGCGCAGCCTGCTCGTGCCGCTCGACGCGCAGGCGCAGGCGCAGATCGCGATCGCCGCGCGGCGCGTCTCGCTGGTCACGGCGGTGAGCCCGAGGGCGCTGGTCGACGTCGTCTTCGTGCTGGTCGCCTGCGCGCGGCTGCTGCGCGCGATCGCCGGTATCTATGCCGGCAGGCCCGGCACGCTCGGCCTGCTCAGGCTGGCCCGGCAGGTGCTCAACCATCTCGTCCTGACCGGCGGCATCGCGGCCGGCGACGCCGTGATCCAGCAGGTGGTCGGGCAGGGGCTGGCGGCGCGCCTCTCGGCCAAGCTCGGCGAAGGCGTGATCAACGGCATGCTCACCGCCCGGATCGGGCTCGCGGCGCTCGCGGTCTGCCGGCCGCTGCCCTTCATCGAGGCGACGCCGCCGACGCTGGCCGATGTCGCGGGCGACCTGACCTCCTGGGGGGGCGTGCCTGAACAGGCCGCAGGTTCGAACCGGGAATGATGTTGCCGTCCGTCCGGACCCGGCATGCCGCTAGGCAGAATCTGCCGTCCATAGCCGATCTTGCCCGGTCGAAACCGCCGCCGAAACGCTTCGGAAACCAAGCAAGCTACTGAAAAACCAGCATCCCGCACATGGCACGGGCCGTGCAACCGTTCACTCGGATTTATGGCTGCCCTCGGGGGGCGCCTGTCGAGGTGAGGGTTTCATGGGTGTCTTCAGCGCGTTGACGACAGCGGTTTCGGGGATGCAGGCGCAGTCCTATGCGCTAGAAAACATCTCCGGCAACATCGCCAATTCCCGCACGGCCGGCTTCAAGCGAGTCGACACGACCTTTGCGGACCTGGTGCCGGATTCGGCGCTGAACCGGCAGATCGCGGGTTCGGTTGCCGCCTTCAGCCAGGCGACGAATTCGATCCAGGGCGATCTGAACGCGACCCGCATCGAGACCAATGCGGCGATCAACGGCGATGGCTTCTTCGTCGTCGACCAGCGCCTGAACGGCGTCGGCAGCAACATGCAGTTCGCGAACAGCAATCTCTACACGCGGCGCGGCGATTTCGACTTCGACGCCAACGGCTATCTGGTCAATGGCGCTGGCTACTATCTCAAGGGCCTGAAGATCGACACGGTGACGGGCTCGCTGATCGGCACCCAGCCCGAGGTCCTGCGCATCACCAAGGAGCAGTTCCCGGCCAAGGCAACGAGCTCGATCGAGTATCGCGCCAATATTCCGGCGGTCCCAGGCACGACGAATGCCTCGAACGGCGGAAGCCATCTTCTGGACGGCGCGAGCGTGACGGCTGCGGTCGCGCCCGCCGTCTACGACACGGTGCAGGGCGCCAATATCACGAACTTCCTGTCCAGCACCATTCCCGGCGGGTCGGTCACGGTCTACGACTCGCTCGGCAAGGCGACCAGCGTCGAACTGCGCTGGGGGAAAACCACCAACGCAGCGCCTGCGGTCCCAGCGGATCCGACTGCGGTTCCGCCGATCGCTGGCTCGCCCGCCACGGCCGATACCTGGAGCCTTTTCGTCGCCCAGGACACCTCCGCGACCGGTACTGCAACGGCTTATGTGAAGGCGCCCACGGCGGTCACCTTTGACGCGACGGGGCAGATGGTCAATCCGGGCACCGGCAACATCACGCTGCCGGAGATGATGATCGCCGGCACGATGATCAGCACGGCGGCCAACCCGATCAACCTCACGGTGGGCAGCAACGGCCTGACCCAGAACGGCGACGTCAGCGGCCAGATCGATGCGCGCTCGATCCGGCAGGACGGCTATACCGCCGGCACGCTCGACAGGACGTCGGTCTCCGCAGACGGCCAGGTCATCGGCACCTTCAGCAACGGACAGGTGGTCGCGCTGGCGCAGCTCTCCGTCGCGCGCTTCAACGCCGACAACGCCCTGAAGCGCCTCGACGGCGGCGCCTTCGAGGAGACGATCGAATCCGGCCCGCCGATCATCGGGCTTGGCACATCGCAGCTCATCGGCGGCAATGTCGAGCAGTCCAACACCGACATTGCCGACGAATTCTCGAAGATGATCGTCACCCAACAGGCCTACTCGGCCAACACCAAGGTGATCACCACGGCGCAGGAAATGCTGCGCGACGTCTTCAGCATCATCCGCTGAGGTCTTCGAAGCAGGGTTTGGCGCGGCCCAGAAGGGCCGCTAGTCGCGACAGGAGCTTGCGATGGGTCTCAGCACGTCTCTCAATACGGCGATCGCGGGGCTGAACACCACGCAGATCGGCATCGGCGTCGTCTCGCAGAACATCGCCAATGCCGGGACAACGGGCTATGTCCGGCGCACCGTCTCCACCGCCGACAGCCTGAGTGGCCTGACGGTCGGGACGCAGAGCACGCAGGTCCAGCGCATGCTCGACAAGATCGTCCAGCACCAGCTCTGGCAGGAATCGGCGGGGGCCGCCTACACCTCGACCCGCGCCGACATGCTCTCCAGCGTCGACAAGCTCTATGGCGCGCCCGGCAGCGCGACGGCGCTGGACACGATCTACAACGGTTTCACCAGCGCGCTGCAGGCGCTGCAGAACGACCCATCCAACTACAACCTGCGCACCTCCGTGCTGGATTCGGCGAGCCTGCTCGCCTCCCGGCTCAACACCCTGTCGGACGGCGTGCAGGCGCTGCGGGGACAGGCCGAAAGCGGCATCGCCAACGCCGTCACGCAGGTCAACAATCTGCTCGGCGCACTGACGAACGTGAATGCCCGGATCGTCGGCAGCCCGAACGATGCGGGGGTGGCCGGGCTCAAGGACCAGCGCGACCTGATCCTGTCCGAGCTGTCCCAGTACATGGACATCAAGACGAGCGAGGACGCGCGCGGCTCGATCAGCGTCGTCACCGGCTCGGGCACGCAGATCTTCGACGGCCGCCCCGCGGTCACTTTCGGCTTCGACGAGCACTCCTCGCCCGGGCCGGACGACCAGTGGAGCACCGATCCCGCCCGGCGCGGCGTCGGCACCATCACGATGACCACCAGCTCCGGTGGCGTGATGGACGCCATCGCCAACAAGACCTTTCGCTCGGGCGAGATCGCGGCGCTCGTCGAGATGCGGGACAAGACGCTGGTCCAGGCGCAGGCCCAGCTGGACGAGATCGCAGCGCAGATGGCGCGTGCGCTTTCGGACCGCGAGATCGCCGGCACGGCGGTGGATACCGGCACGGCGACCGGGTTCGAGGTCGATATGGCCGACCTGAAGGCAGGCAACAGCATCACGCTCGACTATGCGGTGACGCCGGGCGGCGCGACGCAGCGCTTCACCTTCGTACGCGTCGAGTCGGCGGCTTCGCTGCCGCTTCCGGCCTCGGCCAGCGGCGACGCCAACAACCGCGTCATCGGCATCGACTTCTCCGGCGGGCCCGCCTCGGTCGCGGCGCAGATGCAGGCGGCGATAGGCGGCGGCTTCACCGTCTCTAACACCGGCTCGGTACTGACCATCGTCGATGACGGCGCGGCCGGCACCCGCGACGTCAAGGCTCTCACCGCACGGCCGACGGCGACAGGGCTCTCCGGCGGCAGCGCCGAACTGCCCTTCTTCGTCGACGGCTCGGGCAATGCCGCCTTCACCGGCTCCTATGAGGGTGGCTCGCAGGCCGTCGGCTTTGCGGCGCGGATCAAGGTCAACCCGGCGCTGATCGCCGACCGCTCCAAGCTTGTCGCCTTCGACGCGACGACGCCGCAGGGCGATCAGACCCGTCCGCAGCTGATGCTCGAGCGGCTGACCCAGAGCCAGCGCAGCATCACCAACCACACCGGCCTCGACGGCTCGACCGCCACGACCAGCGCCACAGTCTCGAGCTTCGTGCTGCGTGTCGTGTCCTCGCAGGGGCAGGCGGTGGAAACCGCGCGACGCCTCGACGAAGGCCAGCAGGTGGCGCTCGCCGCGGTCCAGAGCCGCTTCCAGCAGGCCTCGCAGGTCAATGTCGACCAGGAGATGGCAACGCTGATCGAGCTTCAGAACGCCTACGCCGCCAATGCCCGCATCATCTCCACCGTCAAGGAGATGATGGACGTCCTGATGAGAGTGTGAGCGCGCCATGACCATCACCGCCTACGGCACCGGCGCCTATCGTTCCGCCACGCCGAACAGCTTCGCCACGAGCCGCGGCCAGCTCTCCGATCTCGAGCGCCAACTCGCCACGCAGAAGCGGGCCGAGAGCTATGGCGATCTCGGCATGGACCGGCGCACCAGCCTCGACCTCAACGCCAAGGTCGCGACGCTCGATTCCTGGCTGAGCGGCATCAAGCTCGCCGACGTGAATCTCAAGCTCTCGACGCAGGCGGTCGAGAACTTCGCGAAGATGACCGCGGAGACGCTCAACGACACGCGTTCCAACACCTATGTCGAGACTTCGACCGGGCGAACCGCGCCGCAGGTCCTGGCCGAGGAGAAGTTCAAGCAGACGCTCGACCTGCTGAACTCCGCGGTCAACGGGCGCTACCTGTTTTCGGGTAAGGCCTTTGACGTGCAGCCTGTGGAGAGCTTCGACGCCATCATGAACGGCGACGGCGTGCGCGCCGGGCTGAAGACGCTCATCGCCGAACGGCAGGCTGCCGACGGCGTCGGCGGGACGGGCCGCCTCACCACGGGCGGCACGGCGGCGATCGCCACGGTCACCCGCGAGGACGTCAACGACGCCTATGGTTTCGCGCTGTCGACGCCACCCGCTGTGAGCAGCTCGGCTGCGATGGCTGTCACGCCGCTCGCCGCTCCCGACGGCTTCTCCGTCGAGGTGCTGGCACAGCCGGCGGTCGGCGATACCTTGCGATTCACGCTTTCCCTGCCCGACGGCACGACCGAGGAGGTTGTGCTGACGGCCCGGGCCCCCGGCACGACCGGCGATCCGACGACATCGTTCGAGATCGGGGCGGATATCGATGCGACGGCCGACAGCCTGCGCAACGCGATCGGCGCCGCCATCGGCAAGGAGGCCGCGACCACCCTGCGCGCCGCCTCGGCTTCCTGGACGGCCGACGATTTCTTCAACTACGCCAACGACCCGGTGTCGGCCAACCGGCAGCCGCATCGCGTGCCGGCCTCGCTGCTGGACCCCATGGAGCCGGCGACACCGGCCGGCACGGTGTTCTGGTACAAGGGCGAAAGCGGCGATCTGCGCGCGCGCGAGACTGCGACGGTCCAGGTCGACAAGGGCCAGATCGTCGGGACGGGGGCGCGGGCCAGCGAGGAGGCCTTTGCCGTCGGCCTCGCGCAGTTCGCCGTGATGGCGCTCGAGACCTTTCCCGCCGGCGATGCGAATTCGCAGGCTGGCTACGAGGCAATGACGGTGCGGGTCAGCGAAAAGCTCGGTTTCGGCGGCGACGTCCAGAAGCCGACCGAGATCATCACCGAGCTCGGATCGGCGCAGACGGCGCTGTCGCGGGCCAAGGAGCGCCACGACAGCACCAAGACCTATCTGACCACGGCACTGGCCGATGTCGAGAACATCACGACGGAGGAGGTCGCGGTGCAGCTCCTGGCGCTCCAGACCCAGCTGCAGGCGAGCTACCAGACCACTGCGATCCTGTCGCAGCTTACGCTGACGAATTACCTCCGATAGGTCGACGCGCGGTCGTAATCGCCGCCGCGCGGCGTGACCATCCAGGCCTTTTCTCAGTGGCTGTAAGGGATTTCTCGGAAACGCGCCGTCGTTCCGGGCTTGTCCCGGGACCCATCTGAAGGCTCCGGAACTCTGCGATGGATCCCGGATATGCTGCTTCGCAGCTTGTCCCCGGGTGACGGCCCGTATCCTGGAAAAGCCGGAGTGCGGTACCTGCCTTCCCTCACTCAACGACAAAGGGCGCCACCGTGCTGCGGCGACGCCCTTTTCGTTTCGGTGGTGCGTTTGTCTTCAGCGGCCGCGAAGGCCGGCGGCGATGTCGCGGTTGATGCTGACGAGCACCTCGAGACGCTGCGGCTGCGGGTCGGCGGAGATCCTGAAGGTGTGGTTGAAGACGAAGTTCGCCAGCGAGATGATGTTGGTCTTGATCCCGACCGGCAGCGGATTGTCTTCCGCGATCACGGCGGAGACCAGCAGCGTCCAGAGACGGCGGTTGTAGGTCAGGACCTCGTCCAGCTCGCTCGCGCGGTTCTGCCAGTCCTCCGCAACGATCTGCAGGCGGGTAGCCGCCTTCATCAGCAGATTGGCTTCGAGTTCGCGAGGCGAGACGGTGGACTGCGCCGACTTGGCGGCGGCGGCGTAAGCGTTAAACCCGCTTTGCATGATCGATGAGTTCCGCTTCGTAGGCTATGAGCTTCTTCGCTGCCTTCAGTGCCTGGTAGAGATCGCCGCTTAAGATGCGATTATTGATTTCGTGAACATGCGGCAGAGAACTGGGTGCAGCGGTGAGGAAGTCGCGCACCAGCTCGAAATAGGCTTCGTGCTGATGCGTGGGGTCCTGGGCCAGATACATCAGCTGGATCGCCAGGTAGATTTTCTTGGCAGGGCTATCGGCGGTGGCTGCGGTGAGGATGTCCTTCTCGCGCAGGATCGGTGCGTCGCCTTCGATGAAGAAGCGCGTGCGCTGCTCGTCGTTGCGGATGACGACCTGCCCGACGATGATGCGCTCGCGCGGCTTGAGTTCGACCTTGAGTGCCATGTCCGTGCTGCCTTCCGGGAAGGGGGAGGGCTCGCGCCCTCCCGCCGCGTCAGCCGAAGAGACGCAGGACGCTCTGGTCCGCCTGCGAGGCCAGCGAGAGCGCGGTCTGCGAGAGCTGCTGGCGCGTGTTGAGCGAGAGCAGCTTGGCGCCTTCCTCGTTGGAGTCGGCGAGCACGAGGTTGTCGGCGCCGATCGTTAGCGTGTTCGACATTTCCTTGGTGAAGTCCTGGCGGGTCTGCGCGACCGAGAGCTGCGAGCCGAAGGTCGAGGCCAGCGACTTCAGCGAGGTAAGGGCGCCGGTGAGGGCGCTCGTCGCCTTGTCGAGGTCGAGGTCGTTCTGGAAGTTGAAGAAGCCGTCTAGCTGGGTGTTCACCGCCTGCGAGATGCCGAGATTGTCGGCGGTCAGGTTGGTGCCCTGGATGTCGAGCTTGGTGCGGTTGGCGCCGGTCTTCTCGTTGAAGGCGATGGTCAGCTGGTCGCCGGCGAGGAGATTGATGCCGTTGAAGCTGGCATCCTTGGCGAGTTCGTCGATCTGCTTGCGCAGGTCGTTGAACTGCTGGATCAGGTTCGAGCGGGTGGCCGAGGTCACGTTCGAGGAATCGACGCCGTCGGTGCGGTTGGCAGTGGTCAGGCCGAACAGCGAGTTGCTGGTACCACCGGCGGCTGAAGTGCGGGCGGCCGCCAAGGCGGCTTCGGCATTGGTCTGGGCCGGCGGGCCGGCGACAGCCGCGGAGGCGCCGAGGCCGATGCCGACGCTCAGCGTCTCCGAGCCGGTGCCCTTGACGTTGAGCTGGCCCTTTTCGTCGACGAAGGCGGTGGCGACGCCGGAACTGTTGATCGCGTTGACGACGTCGCGGACCGTGGTGTTCGCGTCGAGGCTGACCTGGATCTCGGTGAGCTGGCCATTCGCGAGCGAAGGCACCGGCGTCTCGCCGCGGCCGATCTGGATCAGCATCGTCCGCGCGGTCGCGGCGCCGGTGGGTCCGTTCAGGTCGAAGCCGAGGTCGCCGGCCGAGCTGGCGGTGGCAGCGGTCGCGGTGTTGGTGACGTAGGGAGGGCCCACATCGCCAGCGGCGCCGATGCGCTTGTCGAGGGCGATGTCCTTGAGGCTCTTGCTGGTCACCGCCGCCTCGGTGGCCGAGGCGAGCATGGTGCCCGAACCGGTGATGGTCGGGCGGTTCTGGGCTGCGTCGGCCTGTGCCTGCTTGATGGTCGATTGCATGGAGCCGACGAGCTTGGTGATGCTGTCGATACCCTTGGACGCGGACTGAATGGTCTGAATGCCGTTCGAGATGCCGTCGAGCAGGCCGGTGAGCTGGCTCGAGCGATCGTTGAGCGACATCGCCGTGAAGTAGTTCACCGGGTTGTCGATCGCCGAGTTGACCTTGCGGCCGGTGGCGAGGCGGTTCTGCAGCACCGACTGTTCCGCTGCTGTCTTCTGCAGCGTGAGCAGGTTGTTGCGGACGCCGCTCGAGAGAATCGTGTTGGCCATCGTCAGGTTCCTGAAGCGCTTCTGCGCCTGTACGGTGATGGCCGATCATCACTCCTTAGCTATAACAAACCGTTAATCGACGACTCTCGCCGGTAAGGTTACCGGCGCGGAAACCATGAAAATGACGTAAAAAAACGGCGGAGCCGAAGCTCCGCCGTTCTTTTAGTCTTCGGCCCGCCTTCTGCGGGCTGCCCGCTTCTGCGGACGAAGGATCAGAACAGACGCAGGACGGCCTGGTCGGCCTGCGAGGCCAGCGAGAGCGCGGTCTGCGAAAGCTGCTGGCGGGTCTGCAGGGTGAGCAGGGCCGCGGCTTCCTCGTTGGCGTCGGCGTTGACGAGATTGTCGGCGCCGATCTTGAGGGTGTTCGCCATTTCCTTGGTGAAGTCCTGGCGGGTCTGCGCGACCGAGAGCTGCGAGCCGAAGGTCGAGGAGAGGGACTTCAGCGAGGTCAGCGCGCCGGTCAGGGCCTCGGTGGCCTTCTCCAGGTCGAGGTCGTTCTGGAAGTTGAACTGCGTCCCGAGCTGAGTGTTGCCGGCCTGCAAAACGCCCAGGTTGTCGGCGGACAGGGTCGAGCCCTGGATCGTCATCTTGCTCTGGTTCGAGCCGGTCTTCTCGTTGAAGACGAGGGAGACCTGGTCGCCGGCGAGCAGGTTCACGCCGTTGAAGCCGGAGTCCTTGGCGAGCTCGTCGATCTGCGTGCGCAGGTCGTTGAACTGCTGGATCAGGTTCGAGCGGGTGGACGAGGTGACGTTCGACGAGGCCGCGCCATCGACACGATCGTCGGTCGCAAGGCCGAACAGCGCGTTGGTGGTGCCGCCGACGGCCGCGGCGCGAGCGGCCGTCAGGGCAGCTTCCTCGTCGGTCACGGGCGGGGTGGCGGCGGCATCGGCCTCGCCGGCGCCGAGGCCGATGCCGACCCGCAGCGTCTCGGAGCCGGTGCCCTTGACGTTCAGCAGGCCCTTCTCGTCGACGAAGGCGGTGGCGACGCCCGAATTGTTGATCGCGTTGACGACGTCGCGGACGGTGGTGTTCGCGTCGACATCGAGCTCGATCTCGGTCAGGCGGCCGTTGGCGACGGTCGGCGTGTCGCCGCGGCCGAGCTGGATGACCATCTTGGCGGCGGTGGAGTCGCCATCGGTGCCGGTCAGGTCGAAGCCGAGGTCACCGGCCGAGGCTGCCGTGGCGGCGGTCGCAGTGTTGGGGGCGTAGGGTACGGCCGGCGGCCCGACCTCCGCAGGGGTGCCGGCGGCGCCGAGGCGCTTGTCGAGGGCGATGTCCTTGAGGCTCTTGCTGGTCACGGCAGCCTCGGTGGCGGAGGCGAGCGTGGTGCCGGTGCCGGTGACCGTCGGGCGGTTCTGCGCGGCGTCGGCCTGGGCCTGCTTGATCGTCGACTGCATCGAGTTGACGAGCTTGGTGATGCCGTCGATGCCCTTCGAGGCGGTCTGGATGGTCTGGATGCCGTTCGACATGCCGTCGAGCAGGCCGGTCAGCTGGCTGGCGCGGTTGTTGAGCGACTGGCTGGTGAAGAAATTGACGGGGTTGTCGACGGCGGAATTGACCTTCTTGCCAGTGGCGAGACGGTTCTGGATTCCGTTAGCCTGGGCGGCTGTGTTCTGGAGGGTCAGCAGGTTGCTGCGGACACCGGCGGAGAGCGAAACGGCCATTTTAGGATACCTTCTGGTATGATGCCTTCTGGCGCCGGAGCGTTCTGCCCTCGACGTGGGCAACATTCATTCGGAGGCCTGTAACAAGAGGTAAATTTTGATGCTCGGATTGAGGTCGATCAGGCCGCGCTCACGGTGTGGTTAAGCGGAGATTACCGGGGCGAGGGCAGGGAACCGATATGAAAAACGCCCGCACGAGGCGGGCGTCGGAAGGCTGATCACGCTGTTCGCTCGATGTGTTGAGGCGGTGGCTCGTCCTCTTGTGCCTGCGCCTTTTCGGAGAGGGCGCGGGAATAGGCGCGCAGCTTCAGCAGCGTCTCGTCCGGTAGCTGCGAGACGGTCTCTCCGGTCTCGGTGTTCCGTTTTTGCGTGACGACGGCGCGCGTTTGCGGATCGATGATCGTGCGCCGCTCGACGACGTCGTCGAGGCTGTGCCGCGCCTGCCGCATATTGTGCTCGGCTGCGTGATTGCGCTGCTCTCCGTCCCGGCGCGCCTGGGCATCGCGCTCCTGGGCCCGGATGTCGATCCGTACCGCATCGCCGGCTTCTGCGGAGCGCACGGTCTTCTCGGGCGACAATTCGACCATGGAGCCGTCGCGCGGCGTGAGTATGTCGGCACGGGAAATTGCTGGTGTGCCGGCAGCCGGCATGGTCCTGCCCGGGTTGCCAAAATCCATCGCTCACTCCCTTCTGGAGTTCGATGCCGCGCCAGCGCACGGCTCAACGTCGGCCGCGGGGACAGGCGCTTCCCCACGTCGGCAATATCGACGATCGCAGAAATGATTGAATATTACGTAAGGGAATTAGGTAAATATTGATTTGTGGTGATCCCGGCGGCTCACAGGCGCCGGGATACCATCAGCGGTCCCGCATTCGGGCGGGCGAAGGCGCCGGCGCCGACCGTCGCAGCCGGCCCATAGCCCGCTGCCCGCGTCGGGCGGTTGGCGTCGGTGGCGAGATCGCGGATGATCGCTTCCGAGACGGCGCGGGCCGTCGCCAGCACGATCTGGTTGGTCTCGATCAACGCCTGGAACGAGAGATGGGCCGCCTTCAGGCGCTGGATCTGGTCGGGCACGAAGCGGGCGAGCGCGACGGCATTGAGCTTCACCTGCTCGACGCCGCGCATGTAGAGGCCGGCGAGTTCGGTCTTGCGCGGTTCGCGGGCCATCGCCTCGGGCAGGCGCCCGCCACGCACGAGTTCGGTTTCCTCGCCCACAAGATGCGACAGCGCCGCGAGCGCCTCCAGAACGCCATCGATCAGCGCCCTGGCTTCCGGCGCGCTGGCGATACGCGGCCGCTCGTCGACGACGCGCCTGTTAGCCAGCATGCGGGGCTCCGCCGGCCTGGGCCGTGTTCGTGTTGCCGGCCTGCTCCTGAACCCGCAGCAGATCACGCATGATCTGGTCCGACAGGCCGATGCCGCCGGCCTTCTGGATCTGCTTGGCGTATTCCTGCGTGAGCTGCGACTTGTAGATGTCGCCGCCGATGCCGTTCTCGCCGAGTGGCCCCTCGCTGCCGGGCTGCGTCGTCATCAGCTGCTGGGTGACCTGCTCGAGAAACATCGTCTCGAAGTCTTCGGCCTGCTTCTTCGCCTTGGCCTTGGCGGGGTCGAGCGCATTGGCTACGCCGCTGACCAGGCTGCCGGCGACGCCGATGGCCAGTTTCGCAGCCGGTAGTGCAAGGGTTGCGCTCATCACATCACCTCGATTTCGGCCTGCAGGGCGCCGGACGCCTTGATGGCCTGGAGAATGGAGATCAGGTCGCGCGGGCCGATGCCGAGCGCGTTCAGCCCGTCGACGAGCTCGGCGAGCGTCACGCCTTCCCTGACGAGCGCGAGCTTGTTGCCGCCTTCGGTGTCGACTTTCACATTGGTTCGCGGCGTCACGACGGTCTGGCCCCGGGCGAACTCGTTCGGCTGGCTGACCTGCGGGTCCTCGGTGATCGTGACGGTGAGGTTGCCCTGCGCCACCGCGACCGTGGAGACGCGCACATCCTTGCCCATGACGATGATGCCGGAGCGCTCGTCGATGACGATGCGGGCGAGCTGGTCGGGCTCGACCCGCAGCTGCTCGATATCGGTGAGCATGCGGATCATGTTGCCCTTGAAGCGGGGCGGGATCTGCAGCACGACCGTCGAGGGGTCGGTCGGCTCGGCCGCGTCGCCGCCGAGGAAGTCGTTGATCGCGGCCGCCATGCGGCGTGCCGTGGTCAGATCGGGGTTGCGCAGCGCCAGCCGCAGCGTCGTCAGCTTGTTCAGCGCGAATTCGATCTCGCGCTCGACCAAGCCGCCATTGGCGATGCGGCCGACGGTGGGCACGCCGCGCGTGATCCTGCTGGCGTCGCCCTCGGCGGAGAAGCCTGCGATCGCGACCGGGCCCTGCGAGACCGCATAGACCTCGCCATCGGCGCCAAGAAGCGGCGTCACCAGCAGCGTGCCGCCCTGCAGCGACTTGGCGTCGCCGAGCGCCGAGACCGTGACGTCGAGCCGCGTCCCTTGAGTCGCGAAGGGCGGCAGGTTCGCCGTCACCATCACGGCGGCGACGTTGGCGGTACGCATGTTGGCGCCGCGCGTGTTGACGCCGAGGCGCTCCAGCATCGCGGTCAGCGACTGCTTGGTGAAGGGCGCGTTGTTGAGCGTGTCGCCGGTGCCGTTGAGGCCGACCACGATGCCGTAGCCGAGGATCTGGTTCGAGCGCACGCCCTCGACGGAGGCGAGGTCCTTGATGCGTGACAGCGCCTGTGCCGGGCCGGCCGCCATGGCGAGGCCGAACGCGAGCAGCGCAGCCAGCGGCATCACCAGGGACTTCAGGGCGGCTTTGCGGAACATGGTCTCACCGGCTGGAGCAATCGATCACGCATCCCCTGCGATCCCCGTGCCAGATGGCGAGAAATTGAAAAGCGAGATTTATCAGTTGTTTGCGAAATTCCGGCAGCGTGGGGAACAGCATCGCACCACTGCGAATAATGCCGGCGCGGCAGTTTCTGCCGGGTGGTTTACCAACTGTTAACCATGCCGGGCCGAGGGTCCGGGCAACGATTTCGCGAGGCGGCCATGATCCGGATCGACCAACGCGCTCCCATCGCCAATGCCGGTGCGGCAGGTTCCGCGAAGCGCGCGGGGAGCGCCGGTTTTACACTGCCGGGCAAGGACAGTGCGACGAGCGCGCGCAGCGCCGGCGTCAGTGCCTCGGGCCCGCTCGACACCCTGCTGGCGGTGCAGGCCTATGAGGAGCCACAGGAGCGCAAGAAGCGCCAGGCCAGGCGCGGGCATGACCTGCTCGACGGTCTCGACCGGCTCAAGGCGGCGCTGCTCTCGGGCTCCGTGCAGGTCTCGGAGCTGCAGCGACTCAAGGACACGCTGTCGCTGCGCCGCGAGACGACAGATGATCCGCGCCTCGACGATGTGCTCGCGCATATCGAGCTGCGGGCGGCTGTGGAACTTGCCAAACTGGGGCGTTGAGAATGCGCCTGACGTTCACTGGGATGATGGCTATTCTCTCCTGATCTGGCTTGCCTTAGACGGGTATCGATCGGGCCTGAAAAGGCTGCCGCCAGAGGCGTCGCATATGACTTGGTCGATCATCGCACGAGACTCCGCATCGGGATCGATGGGAATCGCTTGTGCTTCCCGGGCTCTCGCCGTCGGATCGATCGTACCTCATGGGGCCGGGCGCGTCGGGGCGATCGCCACGCAGGCTTTCGCCAATCCATTTTATGGCATCGATGGCCTGAACTTGCTGCGGGAAGGGTGCTCCGTCGCCGAAACGATCGCGAACCTGACGGAAATGGACGCAGGGCGGGATTACCGGCAACTGCACATCATCGACCGCAACGGCGAAACAGGTTGCTTCACGGGTTCGGCTTGTCTTGCCTGGTCGGGTTCAGTGAGTGGCGCAGACGCTTCTGTCGCCGGGAACATGCTAGCCGGTCCCGAGGTCGTGGAGGCCACCCTGGCCGCCTATCAGGAGGCGTCGGCGCTGGATTTCGACGAGCGCCTGCTTGCCGCACTGGATGCAGGGGAACGAGCGGGTGGCGACAAGCGCGGTCGCCAATCCTGCGCAATCCGGATCTGGTCCGAAGGGCCGATCGCATCGTTCGATCTGCGCGTCGACGATCATGCGGAGCCACTTCGTGAGCTTCGCAGGCTCTGGCGACTGGCGCATCAGGGATATGCGCCGTTCCAGGCGTTTCTCCCGTCACGCCGTAACCCGGCCGGCATGACGGATCGGGAGATCGCCTATCGCGCCTGCGAGGAATACGCGGCCCGATGGAATGCGAGGCACCCGGTCTGATCAGCGAATGAACTGTTCGACATAATCGGCACCGAGCCCGTTTCCGGCATAATGCGCGCGGCATTTCTCCAGCCGGGTGAAGACGTCGTCATAGCCCAGGCATTTGCCGTCCGGATCGACATAGATCATCGCGCCGTTGACCTGGAACATGGTGATCATCTCCTCGACATCGGGATCGACCACCAGCGTATGGGTCTCGCCCGGCGCTTCGTAGACATAGGCGCCCTCGGTCGCGACCCAGTCATGCTCGAGATAGCGCCACTTGCCCTTCAGCACATAGCCATGGACGGGCAGGGGGTGGCGATGGCGCGAGAGCACGCCGGACTTGCGCACCTTGAGCAGGTTCATCCAGTAGCCGCGCGTCACGCAGAAGAGCAGGGGGCGGAACCAGACATTGTCGTCGACCGGCACCCAGACGCGGTCGTCCTCGGGGATGACGTTTGGCACCACAAGCTCCGGCGGCGAGTGCTGCGGCTGCGGGTGGCGGTAGGGCGTCCAGCGCTCCTCCTGCGTCGCCTCGACCGGCATCGGGCTGGTGGTGCTCATGGCATTTCCTCACGATTCTTGTCTGGTCGATGCGTCCGTATTGCGAGCGCAGCGAAGCAATCTAGGGGCCGTCGAGCAAGCCCTTCTGGATTGCTTCGCTGCGCTCGCAATGACGGCTGGGCGGCTTGCGGGGGTGATTCCGAAAACATCGCCAAGTCATTGGTCGAACGTGCCATTTCAGACGGCGAGATAACCGCCGTCGACCGGCAGGATCGTGCCCGTGATGAAGGCTGCAGCGTCCGAGAGCAGGAAGGCGATGGCGCCGCCGACATCGCCGGGCTCGCCCCAGCGGCCCATCGGCGTGCGGGCGAGGATCGGCGCCGAGCGCTGCGCATCCTCGACCAGAGGCCGCGTCAGCTCCGTCGCGATCCAACCCGGCGCCACGGCGTTGACGCGGATGCCCTCCGGCGCCCAGGCGGCAGCGAGGGATTTCGTCAGCTGGCCGATCGCCCCCTTCGAGGCGGCATAGCCGGGCGCGAAGGGCGAGCCATGGAAGGTCAGCATCGACGCGATGTTGACGATCGCGCCGCCGGACTTGGCGTCGCCATTGGCGGCGAGCTTGTCCCTGGCGGCGAGGCACATCCGCATGGTGCCGTTGAGATTGACCTCGATGGTCAGCCGAAAGGCGTCGATCTCGAATTCCTTGCCGCCGCGCTGGATCATGCCGGCGCAATTCACCAGCGCATCCAGCCGCGGGCATGTCGTGACGATCGCCGCAACCTCGTCATCGCGCGTAACGTCGAGCCTCGCATGGCGAATCGCGGGATGGGGCGGGGAGGCCGCGACCTCCTCCACCGTCAGCCCGGTGGCGAGAACGTCGTAGCCGGCCGCTGCGAGCGCGAGGGCGGCGCCTTGGCCGATGCCGCGGGTGCCACCGGTGACGAGGGCGAATTTGGAAGAGGCTTCAGTCATGGCGCGACCATACCGGCGCGCCGCAGCGACGGGAAGGGAGGTGCCGTCAGGGCGTCGGCAGTTCCAGACGCAGCAGGGCCGAGGCGTTGGTGTGGAGGCTGTTGCCGGAGAGCGAGACCTCCCGGCCGACACCGAGGTCGAGGGTGGTGCGCCACGGAGTCGAGAGCGGCTGCGTCAGGTCGGCGACCACTTTCACACGCGGCGTCATGCTGGAGGAGAGCCCGTTATCGGCCGCGAAGTTGTAGGTGCCGGCCAGCGCGATCTCGGTGGTCAGGGTGACGATGTCGAGCGGTTGCAGCCGATAACCCAACACGGCCTGCGCATTCTGCTCAGCCGATCCGGAAGCCTGGACATTGCCGCCTGTGCCGGCGCTCCAGCGGAGGTCGCTGTCGGAGGTCGCTCCGCGCGCGACGTTCCAGTCGAGGCGCGTGTCGTTGCGCTGCCAGCCGCCCTGGCCGGTGACGATCGCGGTCGAGAGCGAAAGCTGCTCGGCACCGAGCCGCATGCCGACGGCACGTTCGCTGGCCGAGGGCAGTCGCGATGGCGTTGAGGCGAGGCCACGGCGGATGGGCGTGGCGTTGATGGCGGGCCGGGCCAGGCCGTTCTGGACCGCCCGGCTGCGGGCCGCGCCCTGCTTGTCGAGCGTGGGGGCGAGGAAGCTCGGCGTCGCGAGGACGGCGTCGACGGGCGGCGGCGGGGCCTCCCAGCGTGGAATTGGCGCGAAGAGCCGGGTTTCGCTGTCGTCGAAGGCGGCCGCGTCGTCCGCCCTGGCAGGCAAGGCCTGTTCGGCTCGCGCGCTCGCCGGAGAGCCGGCAAGAAGCATCAGGATGAGCCCGGCCCGCCCGAGGGGGCGTGAGACGGATGGCGGATGAAGGTAAGGCAAGGCGGTCGTCCCGTTGCGACGGCGGCGAGCGATGCAGGATGCACCGGGAAGCTGACCTTTTTGCGGCACTGCAACAGACATCTGCGTCGCGCCTATGCTCTTTGCCCGAAAGCTGCCCGTCCTTCGCGGCGGCTTCAGCATCGAATTGATCCGAAAAGTGCATTCCACTTTTCGGCCCTATGCTCTAGGAAGCGCGCAACCGCCTGCGGCCGCTGCGCTGCAGGCCGGAAACGTTCCAATCTGTCAGCAGGGGTCGTTCACATGAGCAAGATCAAGGTCGCCAACCCGGTCGTCGATATGGACGGCGACGAGATGACCCGCATCATCTGGCAGAAGATCAAGGACACGCTGATCTTCCCCTATCTCGACCTCGAGCTCGACTATTACGATCTCTCGGTCGAGAACCGCGACGCGACCGACGACCAGGTCACCATCGATGCCGCCAACGCGACGAAGAAGCACGGCGTCGCCGTGAAGTGCGCCACCATCACGCCGGACGAGGGCCGCGTGAAGGAGTTCAACCTCAAGTCGATGTGGAAGTCGCCGAACGGCACGATCCGCAACATCCTCGGCGGCGTCATCTTCCGCGAGCCGATCATCTGCAAGAACGTCCCGCGCCTCGTGCCGGGCTGGACCCAGCCGATCGTGATCGGCCGCCACGCCTATGGCGACCAGTATCGCGCCACCGACTTCAAGTTCCCCGGCAAGGGCACGCTCTCGATCAAGTTCGTCGGCGAGGACGGCAACGTCATCGAGAAGGAGGTCTTCAAGGCTCCCGAGGCCGGCGTCGCCATGGCGATGTACAACCTCGACGACTCGATCCGCGACTTCGCCCGCGCCTCGCTGAACTACGGCCTGATCCGCAAGTACCCGGTCTATCTCTCGACCAAGAATACCATCCTCAAGACCTATGACGGGCGCTTCAAGGACATCTTCGAGGAGATCTACCAGGCCGAGTTCAAGGCCGAGTTCGACAAGCTCGGCATCACCTATGAGCACCGCCTGATCGACGATATGGTCGCGTCCGCCATGAAGTGGTCCGGCGGCTATGTCTGGGCCTGCAAGAACTACGATGGCGACGTGCAGTCCGACACCGTGGCGCAGGGTTTTGGCTCGCTCGGCCTGATGACCTCGGTGCTGATGACGCCGGACGGCAAGACCGTCGAGGCCGAGGCCGCGCACGGCACGGTGACCCGCCACTATCGCGAACACCAGAAGGGCAAGGAGACCTCGACCAACTCGATCGCCTCGATCTTCGCCTGGACCCGTGGCCTCAGCCACCGCGCCAAGCTCGACGGCAACGAGGAGCTCGCCAAGTTCGCCGCGCTGCTCGAGAAGGTCACGGTCGACACGGTCGAGGCCGGCGACATGACCAAGGACCTCGCCTTGCTGGTCGGCGCCGACCAGAAGTGGCTCTCGACCACGGGCTTCCTCGAGAAGGTCAGCGAGAACATGCGCAAGGCGATGGCCGCCTGATTTCAGGCGTTCCGGCGTTGCGATGAATGCGGAAGCCCGGCCGAAAGGCCGGGCTTTTTCGTGGCAGGTCGCTGGGGGAGCTCGGGCAGCGCGGGGAACCCTCTCCCGGAGGGAGAGGGCAAGGTGAGGGGTAGGCCGCTTACCGAATTTGCCGTGAGGCGGTCGCTGCGCAACCAAACCGGAGGGGGCGGCCTACTGGGCGAACGGCCGACACCTCACCCCTACACCTCTCCTCACAGGAGAGGGGGTCCTCGCGCCTTGTGCTGGCCCGCTCAGCGCTTCATCTCGATCTCGATGAAGGTCAGATGCGTGTCGCCGGCGTTCTTCACGTCGTGCTTCACGCCGGCCGGGCGGATATAGCTCTGGCCGGTCTTGACCTCGGTCTCGGTGACGACACCGTCGACCTCGTAGGCCATGCGCGCATCGCTCATGATCACGACTGCATAGTCCATGCCGTGCTCGTGCCAGCCCGTCGTCGCGCCGGGCTCGAAATCCCAGCGCGTGATCTTGGCCTTCGCGTCTTCGGTGAGCAGCGTGGCGACGGCGGGGACCGTACATTCGAAAGGCATGGGCAACTGTCTCCTGGCCGGCTCGATCCGGCCCGGCACTATTGCGGCTGCCTCGGGAGGCAAGCAACCCGATGATCTCGCATCGGCTCTGCCCGAAAACCGCATGCCGCTTTTCGGGCCGATGGTTCGGCGAGGGCGGGCTTGCGCCTCACTCTACCCGCAAGGGGCGGCGCGCGATGATGCGCAGGCCGCTGACCGGAGCGTTCAGAACATAGCGCAATTCGTAAAGGCCGGGCGCCTCGGGCGCCTCCAGCGTCGCCTCCGCATTCTCGGCCGGAAAGAAGCGCGGTCCTTCGGCATCGAGCGGTGCGTCCGGCGCTAGCAGCACCACGCGGTCCTGCTCGCCATTAGGGCCGATCCCACGGACTGGCAGCGCCTGGCCGCGGCCGACGCGCTCCGGCGCTGCCAGCGTCGCGCTTGGCTCGGTCGTTTCCAGCGGCTGGCGCAGCAGGATGGCGGGGGCGCCGTCCTTCTCGACCGTCAGGCGCAGCTCGTAGGCGCCGGCAACGCCGGGCGTTGGGAGGGATGCGACCGAAGTCCGCGCCTCGACGACGACGATGGCGGTGTGAGGCGGGTCGTCGGGGCGCGCAATGGCCAGCCGCGATCCGGCCGGCGCGCGGGTGAGGAAGACGCTGAGCGGGGCGCCGGCGACGATGCTGCGCGCCGTCGAGAGAGCCGGCCCCTCGCTGCGAGGCGCCGGCGGCTTCTTCGGTTGCGCCACAGCCAGCGCCGGCGCGAGCCCGGCTGCGAGAAGCAGGGCGCGACGGGAGAGGGCGCCGCTGAGGCGTTTCCCGCCGGTCGCCATCAGCCCATCGCGGCCGCGACGGCGTCGAGCGCGGCCTGCGCCTTGCTGCCGTCCGGCCCGCCGGCCTGGGCCATGTCGCGGCGGCCGCCGCCGCCCTTGCCGCCGAGCTGCTCGGAGGCCGCACGCACCAGCGTGACCGCATCGAAGCGCTCGGTCAGGTCCGGCGTGACGCCGACCACCACGCCGGCCTTGCCATCCTCGGCGACGCTGACGATGGCGACGACGCCGGAGCCGACGCGGGCCTTGGCCTCGTCGGCGAGGCTCTTCAGGTCCTTCATCTCGATGCCGGTGACGGCGCGGGCGAGCAGTTTTGCGCCGGCGATGTCCTGGATCGGCTCCTCGGCCGCGCCACCGCCGCCCATGGCGAGCTTCTTGCGCGCGTCGCTGAGCTCGCGCTCGAGCTTGCGGCGCTCGTCGAGCAGCGCGGTCAGGCGGTTGCCGGCCTCGGCTGCGGGAACCTTGAGCAGGCTCGCCAGCCCGTCGAGCAGGCGCGACTCCTGGTTGAGGCGCAGGCGGGCGCCGTTGCCGGTCATTGCCTCGAGCCGGCGCACGCCGGCCGCGACCGCGCCCTCGCCGAGCACGCTGACGAGACCGATATCGCCGGTGCGCGACGCATGGGTGCCGCCGCAGAGCTCGACCGAGAAGGTCTTGCCCGCCGGATTGGTCCCCATCGAGACGACGCGAACCTCGTCGCCGTATTTCTCCCCAAAGAGCGCGCGGGCGCCGGAGGCGATCGCCTCGTCGACGCTCATCAGGCGGGTCGCCACCGGCTCGTTCCTGAGCACGATCGCGTTGGCGATCTCCTCGACCTCGCGCAGTTCCTCGTCCGTGATCGGCTTGGGATGCGAGAAGTCGAAGCGCAGGCGGTCTGGCGAGACCAGCGAGCCCTTCTGCGCGACATGATCGCCGAGCACGAGACGCAGCGCCTCGTGCAGCAGATGCGTCGCCGAATGGTTGGCACGGATCGCGCTGCGGCGGTCGTGATCGACCGAAAGCTCGACCGCCGCGCCGCGCTTCAACTCGCCCTGCTTGACCGTGACGGCATGGGCGAAGACGTCGCCGAGCTTCTTCTGGACGTCGCTGACCGCGACGACCGTGCCCGCCGCGCGAATCGTGCCGGCGTCGCCGATCTGGCCGCCGGATTCGCCGTAGAAGGGCGTCTGGTTGACGATGACGAAGCCGCTCTCGCCCTCCTTGAGCGTCTCGACCTCGGCGTTGTCGCGGATCAGGGCGGTGACCACGCCCTCGGCGGTCTCGGTGTCGTAGCCGAGGAACTCGGTCGCGCCGACGCGTTCCTTCAGCGGGAACCAGAGCTTCTCGGTCGCCGCCTCGCCGGTGCCGGCCCAGGCCGCGCGCGCCTTGGCCTTCTGCTGCTGCATGGCGGCGTCGAAGCCTTCGGTATCGACGCCGATGTTGCGGGCGCGTAGCGCATCCTGCGTCAGGTCGAGCGGGAAGCCATAGGTGTCGTAGAGGGTGAAGGCGACGTCGCCCTTCAGGCTCTGGCCGGAGACCAGATCCTTCGAGGCGTCGTCAAGCAGGGTGAGGCCGCGCGCCAGCGTGGTGCGGAAGCGGGTTTCCTCAAGCTGCAGCGTCTCGGTGATCAGGGCCTCGGCCCGCAGCAGCTCGGGATAGGCCCGGCCCATCTCGCGCGTCAGCACCGGAACCAGCCGGTGCAGCAGCGGCTCCTTCGCGCCGAGCAACTGGGCATGGCGCATGCCGCGGCGCATGATCCGGCGCAGCACATAGCCGCGGCCCTCGTTCGAGGGCAGTACACCGTCGGCGATCAGGAAGGCCGAGCAGCGCAGATGGTCGGCGATGACGCGATGGCTCGCCTTCATCGGGCCGTCGGAGGCGACCGAGGTCATGTCGGCGATCGCGGAGATCAGCGCGGCGAAGAGGTCGATCGCGTAGTTGTCATGCGTGCCCTGGAGCACGGCGGCGATGCGCTCGAGGCCCATGCCGGTGTCGATCGAGGGGCGCGGCAGATCGGTTCGGATGCCGCCGGCCGCCTCCTCGTACTGCATGAAGACGAGATTCCAGATCTCGATGAAGCGGTCGCCGTCCTCGTCGGGCGAGCCGGGCGGGCCGCCAGGGATGTGGTCGCCATGGTCGTAGAAGATCTCGGAGCAGGGGCCGCAGGGGCCGGTATCGCCCATGCGCCAGAAATTGTCCGAGGTCGGAATGCGGATGATCTTGCTGTCGGAGAGGCCGGCGATCTTCTTCCAGAGCGCGTGCGCCTCGTCATCCTCGGAATAGACCGTGACGGTCAGCTTTTCCTTGGGCAGGCCGTATTCGCGCGTGACCAGCGTCCAGGCGTGCGTGATCGCCTGTTCCTTGAAATAGTCGCCGAAGGAGAAGTTCCCCAGCATCTCGAAGAAGGTGTGGTGGCGCGCCGTGTAGCCGACATTGTCGAGATCATTGTGCTTGCCGCCGGCGCGGACGCATTTCTGCGCCGTAGTGGCGCGAACGTAAGGCCGCTTCTCCTGCCCGGTGAAGACGTTCTTGAACTGCACCATGCCCGAATTGGCGAACATCAGCGTCGGGTCGTTGCGCGGCACGAGCGGGCTCGACGGCACCACCTCATGGCCCTGGCCCTTGAAGTAGTCGAGGAAGGTGGACCGGATATCGTTGACGCCGCTCATCGCTGTTTGCGCTCTGGTCTGGGGCAGAAGGCCGGCCGAGCCGGCGGGAAAGACCGCTTCTAGTCAGGGCGCCTGCGCCTGTCCAGAAAACCCGCTCGCGGCGGGCGCCGGAATACGAAAAAGGGCGGTCCGAAGACCGCCCTCGCATATCGCGTCCGAACCGGAGGTCGGGGCCGGCGCCCGACTCAGGCCTCGCCCTCGTCGAGATCGTCATCGGTCGGCGTCGCCTGGTCGAGGATGCGGTCGGCGACGAGGCCGGAATTCTGCCGGATCGTCGCCTCGATCTTGGCCGCGATCTCGGGGTTGGCCTTGAGGAAGGTCTTGGCGTTCTCGCGGCCCTGGCCGAGGCGCTGGCTGTCGAAGGAGAACCAGGCGCCGGCCTTCTCGACCATGCCGGCCTTGACGCCAAGGTCGATGAGCTCGCCGACCTTGGAGATGCCCTCGCCGAACATGATGTCGAACTCGACCTGCTTGAAGGGCGGCGCGACCTTGTTCTTGACGACCTTGACGCGGACCTGGTTGCCGGTGGCCTCGTCGCGATCCTTCAGCGTCGAGACGCGGCGGATGTCGAGACGCACCGAGGCGTAGAACTTCAGCGCATTGCCGCCGGTGGTGGTTTCGGGGCTGCCATACATCACGCCGATCTTCATGCGAATCTGGTTGATGAAGATGACCATGCAGTTCGAGCGCGAGATCGAGGCGGTCAGCTTGCGCAGGGCCTGGCTCATCAGGCGGGCCTGCAGGCCCGGCTGGACGTCGCCCATCTCGCCCTCGATTTCGGCACGCGGGGTCAGCGCCGCGACCGAGTCGACGACGAGCACGTCGATCGCGCCGGAGCGGACGAGCGTGTCGGTGATCTCGAGCGCCTGCTCGCCGGTGTCGGGCTGCGAGATCAGCAGGTCGTCGAGATTGACGCCGAGCTTGCGGGCATAGACCGGATCGAGCGCGTGCTCGGCATCGACGAAGGCGCAGACGCCGCCCTTCTTCTGGGCTTCGGCGATGGTGTGGAGCGCCAGCGTCGTCTTGCCGGAGGATTCGGGGCCGTAGATCTCGATGACGCGGCCGCGCGGGAGGCCGCCGACGCCGAGCGCGATGTCGAGGCCGAGCGAGCCGGTCGAGACCGTCTCGATCTCGATCGCCTGCTGGTTCTTGCCCAGGCGCATGATCGAGCCCTTGCCGAAGGCGCGCTCGATCTGCGAGAGCGCCGCATCCAGCGCCTTGGCCTTGTCCATCGAGGAGCCTTCCACCAGCTTGAGATTTGCCTGACTCACGAGTCGCGCTCCTTATGACAGGGGCGCGGGGACATCTCAATCCGCGCCGGTGGTGCGACAATGGTCATGGTTTGTTCCGGTCCGCAAGTTCTTTTTATGTTCTCATTGCGGGGTCGCTGACAGGATATGGCAGGAGGGTGCCTGGATATGCGGTGAAGGCTGTCGACTGGAATTAATCCAGCCTCAACATGCGTTGAATGCATATCGTCATGGCTGCATTTCGTTGTGACGGCGTTCCACATTCTGTTAATTGCGCGCCTTCACCGATCGACGTTTCGAAAGTTTCCCCGTGTCCGCATCATCCACCGCCGCCGCGCCGGACAATTCCCCGCGCAGGGTGCTCTTCGCCAGCCTCATCGGCACGACGATCGAGTTCTTCGACTTCTACATCTACGCGACCGCGGCGGTGATCGTGTTCCCGAAGCTGTTCTTCGCTGCCGGGGATCCGACCTCGGCGCTGCTGCAGTCCTTCGCCACCTTCGCCATCGCCTTCTTCGCGCGCCCGATCGGGGCGGCGCTGTTCGGCCATTTCGGCGACAAGGTCGGGCGCAAGGCGACGCTGGTCGCGGCGCTGATGACGATGGGTCTGTCCACGGTCGCGATCGGGCTGCTGCCGACCTATGCGCAGGTCGGCGTCGTGGCGCCGCTGCTGCTGGCGCTGTGCCGGCTGGGGCAGGGGCTCGGCCTCGGCGGCGAGTGGGGCGGGGCGGTGCTGCTCGCGACCGAGAACGCCCCTCCCGGCAAGGAAGCCTGGTACGGCATGTTCCCGCAGCTCGGCGCGCCGATCGGCTTCATCCTGGCCACCGGCTCCTTCCTGCTGTTGGGCGATATCCTGAGCGACGAGGCCTTTTTCTCCTTCGGCTGGCGGATTCCCTTCATCGCGAGCGCGCTGCTCGTCTTCGTCGGGCTGTGGGTGCGGCTGCGGCTCTCCGAGACGCCGGCCTTCCGCAAGGCGATCGAGAAGCAGGAGCGGGTCGCCGTGCCGCTGGTCAGCGTCTTCGCGCGGCACAAGCTGCCGCTGCTGATCGGCACGGTCGCGGCACTCGCCACCTTCGTGCTGTTCTACATCATGACGGTGTTCTCGCTGAGCTGGGCGACGACGAAGCTGGGCTACAGCCGCAGCGTCTTCCTGCCGGTGCAGATGGCCGGCGTCGTGTTCTTCGGGCTGATGATCCCGGTCTCGGCGGTGCTTGCCGATCGCTTCGGGCGGCGGCGCGCGCTGATCTGGACGAGCGTCGCGATCGCGCTGTTCGGCTTCCTGGTGGCGCCGCTCTTCGTGGCCGACAGCCTTGCCGGGGTGCTGCTGTTCTCGGTGCTCGGCTTCGGACTGATGGGCTTTACCTATGGGCCGCTCGGCACGGCGCTGGCGGAGATCTTCCCGACGGCGGTGCGCTATACCGGCGCGTCGCTGACCTTCAATCTCGGCGGCATCGTCGGCGCCTCGCTCGCGCCCTATATCGCGACCTGGCTGGCGACGAATTACGGCCTCGGCCATGTCGGCTATTATCTGTCGGCGGCGTCGGTGCTGACGATTATCGCGCTGCTGGCGATGGGCCGGCCGGTCGAGGGCGAGGCGCCGGGCTCCGCGGCGGCGGCGCGCTGAGGCGGGCCAAAGATCAGGGCTTCGGCGGCAGCTGCAGGGCGCCGCCGAGCCGTTCGAGCTCGAGCGTGTAGCAGTAGAGCGCGAACAGCACCGCGATCAGCAAGGCGCCGCGCCAGGCGATGTCGAGCGGGGCGAGCGTCAGCATGGGCGCATGGCGCAGGAAATAGAGCGAGAACAGTGCGCCACCGAAGATGAAGCCGAGCCGGCTGGCGAAGGCGAGCAGGTGTCCGAGTACGATGTTCCGGTAGCCCGTCGGGATCGGCACCTTGCGCAGGCGATACCAGTAGCAGGCCTGGCCGAGCGCGGCAGCGGCGAGGATCTGGAGTACGGTCATGGGCGCGGAGGCGTTCGGCGTGCCGATGTTCTCGATCAGGATGCGGAAGACCGCATGGATGTTGGCGAGAACAACGCTCGCGCAGGCGGTCTGCGCTGCGAGCAGCATTGCGTAGCGGCGCAGATAGCGGTCCGACATCGCGGCCAACATGCCTCCCGAACCGCCCGCCGAATGGCGACCTTCACGCCATCGCCGCCTTCACCGTCTCGACCAGCTGCTTCATCGTGAAGGGTTTTGGCAGGAACTGGAAATCCTCGCCCTCCGGCAGGTTCTTGCGGAAGGCCTCTTCCGCATAGCCGGAAACGAAGACGACCTTGGTGGCCGGGTTGCGCTGGCGCAGTTCGCCCAGCAGCGTCGGGCCGTCCATCTCGGGCATGACCACGTCCGAGACGACGAGGTCGATCCTGCCGTCATGCTGGAGGAAGACGTCGAGCGCCTCGACGCCGGAGGCGGCCTCATGGACCGTGTAACCGCGCGAGACCAGCATGCGGGCATTGAGCGCGCGCACCGCGTCCTCGTCCTCGACCAGGAGGATGACGCCGGCGCCGGTATGGTCGGCCGCGAGCTTCTTCGGCGCTTCCTTGATCGCGGCTTCGGCGGCGATCTCCTCCTCGCTCGGCACATGGCGCGGCAGGAAGATGCGGAAGATCGTGCCGCGGCCGATGACCGAATCGCAGAAGACGAAGCCGCCGGTCTGCTTGACGATGCCGTAGACCATGGAGAGGCCGAGCCCGGTGCCCTTGCCGACCTCCTTGGTGGTGAAGAAGGGCTCGAAGATCTTGTCGAGATGCTCCGGCGAGATGCCGGTGCCGCTGTCCTCCACTTCGAGCAGGACATAGTCGTCCGCAGGCAGCGCCGCATGGCCGAAGCCGGCGCATTCCTCGCGGGCGATATTGCGTGTCCGCACCGTCAGCTTGCCGCCATCGGCCATGGCGTCGCGGGCATTGACGGCGAGGTTGACGATGACTTGCTCGAGCTGGCCGAGATCGGCCTTGACCGGCCAGAGGTCGCGGCCCTGGCGCACGTCGAGCGTGACCTTGTCGGCCACCACGCGCTTCAGCATCAGCGAGAGATCGGAGAGCACGTCGCCGAGCTCGAGCACCTGCGGGCGCAGCGTCTGGCGGCGCGAGAAGGCGAGCAGCTGCCGCACCAGCGCCGCGGCGCGGTAGGCGTTCTGCTTGATCTGCATGATGTCGGGGAAGGACGGATCCGTCGGGCGGTGGCTCGCCAGCAGGAACTCGGAAGCGTTGATGATGACCTGCAGCACGTTGTTGAAGTCGTGCGCGATGCCGCCGGCCAGCGTGCCGACGGCCTGCATCTTGCCGGCCTGGTCCATGTTGTCGCGTAGCTTGCGCTCTGCGGTGGTCTCGAGCGCGTAGACGATCGCGCTTTCGCCATCGCTGGCTTCCGCGGCCGTGACCGGGGCGAGATAGAGCCTGGCCGAGCGCGTGTCGTCGGCGGCCAGCGTCAGATCGAGCGGCGCTGTGTCGGTCCGGCCCTCCATTGTCTCGGCCAGCGCGCGTTCGAGCCCGCCATCGGCGGTGACGAGATCGTGGATCGTCGCCGGCTGCGGCCCGGCCTGCGTCAGTCGGGCGAAGGCGGCGTTGGAGCGCAGGATCGCGCCGGCGCGATCGACCGTCGCGATCGCCATCGGCGTCGAATGGAAGAAGCGCGCGAAGCGGATCTCGGCCTCGCTGTCGCCGTCGAGGCTGGCCTCGCCCTGCTTGCGGTTGAGCACCAGCGTGCGCGAGGGGCCGGCGCGGCCGTCGCTGCCGAAGGCGACCTGATGATGCAGCCGGACCGGGACGGGCGCGCCGTTGCGGCGCTTCAGGTCGACGTCGAGGACCTCGATGCGGACATCGCCCGGCTGGCCGCGAATCGCCTGGATCAGGGCGGCCGTGCCCGGCGTCGCGATGTCGTCGAGATGCAGGCCGCCGGAGCCGAAGCGGGCGAGGTCGAAATCGAGCCAGCCCGAGAGCGTCGCGTTGAGATAGGAGACCTCGCCATCGGCGTCGATCGAGACGAAGCCGGCAGGGGCGTGGTCGAGATAGTCGATGGCGTGCTGGAGTTCCTGGAAGGCGTTCTCCTGGCGCTCGCGCTCGGGCGTCACCTCCGCGACCGCCCAGAGCGTCGCGGGCCTGCCGTCGCGGCGCACGGGCGCGACCTTGATCCGGTACCAGCCGACGGCGTCGCGGCCGTTGAGCGCGGGCTCCAGCCTGATCTCCTCGGCGAGGCGGCGGTTTTCGCGTGCGGCGGCGGCCAGGCGATAGATCGCCTCGGAAACCTCGGCGCGGCCGGTGAACAGGCTGCCGACAGGGCGCAGGTCGCTGGCGCCCTTGGCTCCCGCCAGCGCGAGATAGGCCTCGTTCGCATAGACGATGCCGTTCTCGCCCTCGGTGACGACGATGCCCTCGTCGGCATGGTCGACGACCGTCTTGGTGAGATCGTTGCGGGCGGCGCGGCCGGTGAACTGGATCAGCCCGATCGCGAAGGCGAAGAGGCCGAAGACCCCGATCACCGACAGGAGCGCCAGCAGGCCCAGGATCAGCGGCTGGGCCCATTCATTGGCGATGAAGCCGAGCGCGACCGCAGCTCCCACGAGCACACCCGCGACGAGCAGGATGATGCCGATATGGCCGGGCTTGTCGGAGCGATCGATCGCAGTCGTGGTTCCGCCCATTGCGGTGTGGTCCGTCCCATGGCTTGCAGGCCGCCCGATGGCTGCGCGCGTCGTCTGGTGCATGATGTGGTCCGAAAACCGGTTCCCACTTTTCGGCATCAAGCTCAAGCGAGTTAGGCGCGGCGGCCCTTCAGGCGCAAGACGTATCCGATCACTTCGGCTACGGCCTGGTAGTGTTCGACAGGAATTTCTTCGTCGATGTCGACGCTGGCATGGAGCGCCCGCGCCAGCGGCACGTTCTCGACGATCGGCACGTTGTGCTCGCCGGCCACCTCGCGGATCTTGAGCGCGACGGCATCGACGCCCTTGGCGAGGCAGAGCGGCGCCGCCATGCCGGGCTCGTATTGCAGGGCGACCGCATAGTGCGTCGGGTTGGTGATGATCACGGTCGCCTTTGGCACGGATGCCATCATGCGCTTGCGGACCCGCTGCGTGCGCAGTTGCCGGAGCTTCGCCTTGACCTCGGGATTGCCTTCCGAGTTCTTGTACTCGTCCTTCATCTCCTGCTTGGTCATGCGCTGGCGCTGGTACCAGGTGAAGCGCTGATAGCCGAAATCGCCGATCGCGATCACGGCGAACAATGCCAGAGCGCCGGCCATCAGCTTGACGGCGAGGACGAGGGTCGCCGGCAGCAGCGCCGAGACGCTCATCTGGGCGAAGGCCTCGAGCCGGTCATGCTCGTTCCAGAGCGTCGTCCAGACGACGGCGCCGACGAGCCCGACCTTGGCCAGGCCTTTGGCGAAATTGACCAGGGCCTCCTTGCCGAACATCCGCTTTGCGCCGGCCATCGGCGAGAGGCGGCTGAACTTCGGCATCAGCGGATCCAGGGTCCAGAGCGGCTTGTGCTGGATCAGCGCGCCGACGAGCCCGGCGCAAAGGATGAACGCGAAGGGCAGGCCCAGTGCCGCGAAGCCGGTCAGGATCCCCTGCGTGGCGACATGGGTGAAGGCCGCGCCGTCCGAGGGCACCTGATGGGCGTTCATCAGGAAGCCGCGCAGCGAGAGCGCGGCATCACGGGCCGACCAGCCTGCCGCGACCACGAGCGAGAGCGTGAAGCCGCAGAGGACGAAGAAGGTCCCGATTTCCTGCGATCTGGGGACGTCGCCTTTCTCGGCGGCCTGATCCAGCTTTCGCTGGGTCGGGTCCTCTGTCCTGTCTTCCTTGTCGGCATCCTCTGACATTGTGCGTCAGCCCCCCGTGAACTGGCGCAGGAAGGCGCCGAGGTCGTTGAGGAAGACGCTCATCATCACGCCGACGACGGCCAGCAGCACCAGCATGCCGCCGAGGATCGAGGCCGGTATCGCCAGGAAGAAGACCTGCAGCTGCGGCATCAGGCGCGCCAGTACGCCGAGGCCGAGATTGAAGAGCAGGCCGAAGACGATGAACGGCGCCGAGATCTGTACGGCCAGCGCAAAGCCCTGCGATGCGGCGCGGACCGCCAGCGCCAGCACGTCGTTGACGTCGGGCATGCCGCCCGGCGGCAGCAGGTGGTAGCTCTCATGGATCGCGGCGAGGGCGACATGATGCAGATCGCTCGTCAGGACCAGGGTGATGCCGAGCATGGTCAGAAGATTGCCGACCGAGGGATTCTGCGTGCCGCCGGCCGGGTCGACCGTCATCGCGAAGCCGAGCCCCATGCTCTGGGCGACGATCGTCCCGGCCGTCTGCAGGCAGGCCATGACGAAGCGGGCGCAGACGCCGATGACGAGGCCGATCAGGATCTCGCTGACGAGCAGGCCGACGACACCCGGCATGTCCGGCGGCAGCCGCAGCAACGGGCGCGCCATCGGAACGAGCATCAGGGCGACGAAGAAGGCGAGCGAGAGCCGGGCGCGCGAGAAGATGAAGCGCTCGCCGATGCCCGGCATGAGCATGACGAGCGTGCCGACTCGCGCGAAGACGAGCACGAAGACGGCGCTGATCTCGGGCAGAATCGCAATCTGCATCGTGCCGTCGGCACCTCGTCGCCAGTCGGGGCGCCGCGGTGCCGGGCCATGGACCATGGCAAGGCGCAGTTGCGGCAGGCTCATTCGCCCGTGGCGATTCGGACGGCGACCCGCCCCATATAACCCGCCAAAGCGTCGCCCATGAACGGAAGAAACAGCATCAGGGCGGCGAAGACCGAGAGGATCTTCGGGACGTAGACCAGCGTCTGCTCCTGGATCTGGGTCAGCGCCTGGACCAGCGAGACGGCAAGGCCGACGATGAGCGCGACCATCATCAGCGGCCCGCCGGCCTTGAGGAAGACGATGATGCCGTCGCGGGCGACGTCGAGGATGGCTCCGGATGTCATGATCTTGTCCCGATACGCCGCGTCAGACCGGCATCCGCATGATTTCTTCATAGGCCGCGATGACGCGGTCGCGCACGGCGACGAGCGTCTCGATCGCGGCCTCGCTCTCGGCGACAGCGGTGACGACGTCGACGATGTCGGAGCGACCCATCGCGACCGAGGCGGTCTGGGCGTCGGCCTTGCGGCCCGCATCGGCGGTGGCTTCGAGCGCCTTGCCGACCATGGCGGAGAAGTCGGCGCTGCCCGTTCCGGCCCCGGTGGAGGCGAGGGGCTTGCGGAGCAGGTTGCCTGCGCCCATCCCCTGGATCGAGGCATAGGCGCCTGCGGCGAAACCGGGCGTGGCCATGGCGGGCTGGTCCTTCAGGCGCGCAGGATGTCGATGGTGCGCTGGATCATCCGGCGCGTCGACGTGATCAGGTTGAGGTTGGCCTCGTAGCTGCGCTGGGCCTCGCGCATGTCCATCGTCTCGATCAGCGAGTTGACGTTCGGCATCTGGACATTGCCGGCGGCATCGGCCGTCGGGTTGCCCGGCTCGAACTTGGTGCGGAAGGCGCTCTGGTCGCGCTGGACGCGGCCCACATCGACGACCTGCGCCTCGAGCTCGCGGTCGAAGCGGCGCTGGAAGGTCGTGATCTTGCGGCGATAGGGGTCGGCGCCTGCCCGTTCGGGCCCCGAATCGGCGTTGGCGATGTTCTCGGCGATGACGCGCATGCGGCCGGACTGGCTGCGCAGGCCGGAGGTCGCCACCGAGATGCTCTTGAGAAGGTCCATCGTGCCTGTTTCCTGCTGCCTGATCCGTCAGCGAGCCCTCAGCGACCCTTGCCGATCGCGATCTTCATCAGGCCAAGGCCCTTGCTGTAGAGCGAGGCGGCGAGCTGATAATCGGACTGATTCTGGGCGACCTTGGTCATCTCGTCTTCGAGCGTGACCGCGTTGCCGTTCGGCGTGACCTCGAAGCGCTGGGCGCGGGCGCTGTCGAAGCCGGCGCGCCGGCCCGTCAGCCCCATATGGCCTTCGCTGGTCCGGGCGAGGCCGATATTCGCCTGCCCGGGCCCGATCGCGGGCGCCTTGACGTCCATCGGGCGGAAGCCGGGGCTGTCGGCATTGGCGACGTTCTCGGCCAAAACCTTTTGACGGGTCTGGTGAAAATGCATGCGCGTCTTCAGCGCCTGCATCAGGTTCCCGCCTGTGCCCAGGGCAGTTCCCGCCATAGCCGTCGATCCCTCGTTCAGCCGGCGCGGCGCCCCGGTTCACTGGGTAAATATTGCCGAGCGCGTGGTTAATGCCGGGTTAATGCCCGTTGCTTTGCAAGATGGCGTTAACCACGCATTCACCATGTTTCCTGAAAGCGCGGGCGCTATGCTATAGCCAGCGTGTTCAACATCAGGCGGAGTTGTCCGCCGCCGGGGGTGGCCCCCGCCGTCGCATATGAGGCAGACCTTGCAGAGCTTGTTTGGCTTCGATCTTTCGACCGCGCAAAAGTGGGTCATCGCTTTTGGCGTCATCCTGATACTGCTGGTGCTGCTCGGGCTGTTCGCACGACAGATCAAGGACGGCCGGCTTCGGATCAGGGGGCAGGGCGGCGGCCGGGCGCGGCAGCCGCGGCTCGGCGTGGTCGACATCCACGACCTCGACCGCCAGCGCCAGCTCGTGCTCATCCGGCGCGACAATGTCGAGCATCTCGTCATGATCGGCGGCGCGTCCGATGTCGTGGTCGAGACCAATATCGTGCGCAGCGGCGGACGCGCGGCGCTGCCTGTGCAGGCCGACCTCGGCATGCCGGACCGGCCATTGCCCTTCGACACGCTGGTGCCGCCGGACGCGCTGCGCCCCGATCCTGCCGAGGACCTGCGTCGCGCGCCGCCGCCGGCTCCTGTCGCGGTTGCCTCGTCGGGCGGCGAGCTTTTGTCGCCGCAGCGCCCGCTCCAGCCGGCTCCGCGGCCCGTCCAGCCGCCGCACGCCGATTCGGCTCTTGCCGCGGCCACGGTGGCGGGCGTCGGCGCTGCGCTGGCCGGTGCCGCAGCCTCGCGAGCTCAGCCCGCGCCGCCTCTGCCCACGCCACTCCCGCCCGCGCCGAGCGTGCAACCGCCGCAGTTCACGCGCGAGCCGGCGCCGACCGTCAGCGCCGGAGAGCTCGACGATATGGCGCGGCAGCTCGACGAGGCGCTGAAGCGGCCCTTCTCGGCGGTGCGCCCGGCGAAGACCCCCATCGATGCGCCGGCCGAGCCGGTTGCCGCTCCCAAGCCCGCCGATCATCGCGCCCAGCCGCCGGTGAAACCGGCTCCGGCCGCCATCCCGGCTGCGGCTCCGCCATCGTCCGCAGCGCGTGCCGTGCCCGCGGATGTCGAGGCCGAGCTGGAAATGGCGCTCGGCCTCAAGCCCGAGCGGATCAGCCCCAAGCCGGCGAGCTTCGCGCCCTCGGCCTATACCGCGCCGAAGCCGTTCGAGCCGGTGCCGCCGGCCGAGACGAAGCCGAGCAAGGCTCCCGAACCCGTCGCGAAGGAAGCGGCGCCCGAGCCTGAGCCAAAGCCCGAAGCCGAGCCGCAACTTGCCGAGGTCAAGCCCACTGTGCCGGCCGCCGGCAAGCAGGTGGACGAGCCGGAGCCGGCCGCCGAGAAAGCTGCTGCGCCGGAGGCCGAGGAGGTCGCACCCGAGCCCAAGGCCCAAGCGACGTCCGAATCGAAGCCCGAGCCTGAGGCGGAGCCCAAGCAGATCGACCCGTTCTCGGTGGATGCCATCGAGGCCGAGTTCGCGCGGCTGCTCGGGCGCGATCCGAAGTCGGGCTCCTGATCGGAGCGATCAACAGGATTCCGGCCTGCGCGGCGCTTTGATGCCGCCATGCCGGTTGCCGCTGGGCGAATCCCAGCCTTAGCGTTGCACGGCCCGATCGCCTGAGTCGGGCGCTATGACGGCCGTGCGCGTGACCATGACCAGCACTCCCGCGAGATGGCGCCGCCTGCGGCGAACCTGTCTCGTCGCGATCTGCCTGCTGCCCTGGGTGGCGTTGCTCGGCGTGCCGGCGCTGGCGCAGACTTTGTCGCTCGACCTCGGGCAGGGCGGCGGGGTGGCCGAGCGCGCCTTGCAGCTCATCGCCGTCATCACGGTGCTCTCGCTCGCACCGTCTATCCTGATCATGGTGACGTCGTTCACCCGCATCGCGGTGGTGCTGTCGCTGCTGCGCTCGGCGCTGGGCACGCAGACGGCGCCTCCGAACGCCGTGATCATCGGGCTTTCGCTGTTCCTAACCGGCTTCGTCATGGCGCCGACGCTGCGGGAGGCCTATGCCACGGCGATCGCACCGCTCGTCGCCGGCGAGATCCAGCCGGCGGAGGCCTATAACCGCGGCGTCGTGCCGTTCAAGACGTTCATGCTGCGGCATGTGCGGGAGAAGGATCTCGCGCTGTTCATGGAGATGTCGCGCGAGCCGCCGCCCGCGACGCCGCAGGAGGTGCAGATCCATGTGCTGGTGCCGGCCTTCATGATCTCGGAGCTGCGCCGCGCCTTCGAGATCGGCTTCCTGCTGTTCGTGCCCTTCCTGATCATCGACCTCGTGGTGGCTTCGATCCTGATGTCGGTGGGCATGATGATGCTGCCGCCGGTGACGGTGGCGCTGCCGTTCAAGCTGATCTTCTTCGTGCTGGTCGACGGCTGGGGGCTGGTGGCCGGGTCGCTGGTCAAGAGTTACGGCGTCTGAGAGGCGGCGCAGGCGGTCGCGCCTCAGCGCACTTTGGATCGAGCTGCAACGCCGATCCCGTCTTTGCGAGGAGCGAAGCGACGAAGCAATCCAGGGGCCGGCAGCGCTCTACGCCCTCCTGGATTGCTTCGCAGCGCTCGCAATGACGGAAGCTGCCGATCCGACCCGATCGGCAAATGATCTAGCTGCGCCCAGCGGTAGCCGGCGCAGCGCCCTCGGAGGCCGCGCCCGTCGCTGCCGGCGTAGCGGCTGGCGCAGCGGCGGGGGGCTCGGCGGCCGGTGGCGCGGCCGCTTCGGGCGCCTTCTTCTCGCGCATCGCGGCTGAGTAGGCCGGGTAGCGCTCGCGATAGGCCGTCATGAAGTCGGAGAGGGAGTCGGCGCCGGCCGCGGCGGCGGCGCGCGCCATCTCGCGGATGTCGGCTGTCCTGGTGCGGTTGGCGCCGGTGACGAAGGCGAAGGTGCGGGCATCGCTGCTCTGAGCCATCTTGGTTGCGAACTTGCTCCGCAGCCGATCCAGCGCCAGCCCCTCATCGGCCATCACATAGGAGATCGCGGCGCGCATCGCGTCGGAGCGGGCGCCGTCGCCGAGCGCATCCTGCCCGCGCCAGGCGTCGCCGAGGATGCGTTCATGCGCCTCGCCCGCCTCGCGCCAGCGCCGTCCGGTCCAGAAGATGTCGGCGCGCAGGCGGTCGATCTCCGGGCCACGCTCGCCTTCGAGCATGTCGAGCGCCTGGTCGGTACGCGACAGGTCGGAGAGGGCCTTAGACTCGAGCAGCAGGCGGGCGCGCTTCACATCCGCAGGCAGTTCGGCGAGCCGCGTCGCGTTCAGGGCGCGAAGCGCATCGGCCGGCTTGTTGTTCATCAGGTCGACCATGGCAAGGCGGGCCGCTACCGTCGAGCGCGCCGCGCCGGTCAGACGCCTTTCCATCTGGTAGCGCAGGATGTCGCTGGCCTGGTCGAGCAGGTCGAGCCCGACGAGACGGTCGGCCAGGAGACGCGTGATCTCGTCGCCGCGCCGGCCGATCGGCAGGAACTCCTTGAAGTCGTAGAACAGGGCGAGCGTTTCGATGCGCGGCAGCTGGTCGAGCCCGGCGCCGCCGAAAAGCTCGGCGAAACGCTGCGCCGTTTCGTCCTGCAGGCGCCGCGTCAGCGCGTGCTCGGGAAAGTTCTCGGTGGCGCGACGGGCGACCATGAAGGCATCGCGCCAGCGCTGCTGGTCGGCATAGAGCCGACCGAGCTCGCCCAGCGCCTCGATCTCGAGGTCGCCACCGCGCCAGATGATCGAGACCGTCTCCAGCCGTGCCATGGCCTCGTCGGGCGAGATGTCGGAGCGCTTCTCTGCCTGGACGAGCCGCACCGCACGCAGCTGCGCCTCCGCCGCGACGGGCCGGCTGCGCGCCTCGAAGAGCGGCTTGTAGCCCGCCAGCGCATCGTCCGGCCGGCCGCCGACATCGTCCAGTATCGCCCGGAGCAAGGCGAGGTTCTCATTGTCGACGGTGCCGCCCGGCAGCGCGTCCAGAGCGTCGATCTCGCGCTCGGCGGTGGTGATGTCCTTCATTGCGAGCGCGGCGCGGGCCTTGGCGGCGCGCAGCTCGCCCTGCAGTTCGGGCGGGTAGCGGTCAAGAATCGCATCCGCGCGGCGGAAGCCGAGCAGCGACTGGGCGTCGCGATTGAGCCGCTGATCGACGAGGGCGCGCCACAGCCCCGTCTCGGGATCGTCCTTGATCGGAGCCGCGTCGAAGGCGGCGGTGGCCTCGCGGTGCCGATGCATCTGGGTCGCGATCAGGCCCTTGAGGAACAGGGCCTCGCGGTTCTCGCGCATCGCCGGGTCTTCGGCCATCAGCGCCGCCAACGGGCCCTTGGCTTCTGCCATCAGCCCGTTGGCGGCGTAGAAGCGGGCCAAGGCGAGACGGGTCTCGGATTTGCGGGCGCGTGAGGCGCCGGTGACCTCGCGCTGGAGCGTGCGCTCGTGTTCGCGCACCGTCGACACGGCGAGCCTGCTCCACTGCTCGGGGTCGAGCAATGGCGCCTGCGCCTGGGCTGCCGCCGACACGCGGCTCTTCTCCTGTTCCGGGAGATCGAGCGACATGGTCAGCCCGCCAGGGCGGCCGATACGGACCTGCTCGGTGCCGGCGCGGACGACGACATCGTCAGATTGCGGGACGACGGCGAGGCCATGCGCCGTCGGCAGCAGGCCGAACTCGACGAAGCGGTATGGCTTGGCGGCTAGCTTTACCGGGCCGGTCGCGGTCGCGACGGCGATGGGCAGGCCTGAAGGTCCGGCTTCCAGCCAATGCACGCCGGTCATGCCGCGCAGCGGCACGGCGACGATGGGCTGGCCCTGCTCGTCCATCGTGCGGGTGGGCGTCAGCGGCTCGGCGGGCGTGCCGCCCTGCTCGCCGAAGCCCAGCGACCAGGTCGTGCCGTCGTCGAAGAGGCGCGCCAGAGGCTGGCCGGCGAGCCGCAGGCGCACCAGCGTGACCCTGCCTTCGCGGGTCACCGTCGCATCCTCAATCAACTGCGGTAGCAGACCCTTGAGATGGGTGGGGTCGATCGTGTCGCGCGTATCGAAGACGAGGGTCGCGATTCCAGCCTCTACGAAAGCCGCTGCTCCGGTCAGCCGAGGAAAGGGGAAGTCGAGCCGCGTGCCGGACGCGGCGATCTTCACCGCCTGAGGCGCGGGGTCGACGGCGGGCGCGGCGGCCTGAGCGGGCGCCGATGCGGCGGTGGCGCGCGGGGGCGTCGCTTCGCCGGCGGCCGCGGGAGCGGCAGGAGGGGCAGGAGCAGGGGCTGGTTTCTCGGTCGGCCCGGCTGCTGCCACCGGCGTCGTGACGGCCTGGTCGGCCAGCGTCGCGGCCGGGATCTTCACCGGCTTGAGCAGGTCGAGCACGAGCCCGCTCTCGTCGCGGAAGCTGCGGACCTGCCAGTCCTTGGGCAGGGTGAGCGCGAGCCTGGTCGCCGCCTTGCCGGCCTCGTGGGAGGTCAGCGACACGCCTTCCGGCAGCGCGGTCCTGATCGCCGCGGGCATGACCACCATCGGCCGGTCGAAGGTCAGGGCCAGGGTGCCGTCCGCAAGCTCCGGCTTCAGGGCGGTCTGCGGCGGTGCGTCGAAGATCAGGCGTTCCAGCGTCGGCAGGGTCGCGGTGCGCAGCCCGAGCACGGGGGGCGGTTCCGGCTCCTGGCGCGCCGCTTCGCGGGCGCGGATGTCGGCCAGACGCAGGCGCTCGGTCATCTCCGCGATGACCTCGGGCGGTGGCCCGGGCAGCATGCCTCTCCAGGTCTCCGGCAGCAGGTCGATGAAGGCCTTGTCGCCGGCCTCGATCAAATTGGCGCGATAGGTCCTGGCGAGGGCGAAGCGCAGGCCGCGCCCGTCCGGATCGGCGCGGGCGATGGCGATATAGGCCGGGAGTTCGCGGGCGATCTTGGCGACGTCGACGTTGACGCTGTTGTCGAACGCGACGACCAGCACGCCGTTCGAGACGCGGATGCGCGTGGTGGTCGGCTCGTCGAAGGTGAGCGCGAGGCGGCCGAAGCCCGGCGGCATCGCCTCGCCGCGCAGCGTCGCGCTTGCGGCAAGTGCCGGCGCGCCGAGCTCGGCGGCGATGATGAGGGCTGAGAGCCCGATGCCGAAAGCAAGGGAACGCGGGAGACGCAAAGCCGGATACTCACGCAACGCGACACTGCCGGAAACCGGCAAGCCGGCCCCAACGTCGCGACGCTAGCGCGTCAAGGATAATGGGGAGTTAAGGCCAAGGGCCTACAGGCTCAGCGCCGCGGGGCAGGCGCGATCGCGGGCAGTTCGTTACCGGGCAGGGCGTTGACATCGGCCGCGACGCGGCCGATGTCGGGGCTGCGGCCGGAGGTGGCGAGCGCGACGGTGAGCTTTTCGGCGCGCTCGGGTGCCATTGCCGCCAGCACCTCCGACATCTTGCGCGGGTTCATCTGCTGGACGACCGGCACCAGGATGTCGAGGCCTAGGCGATCGAAGACGCGGGCAGCGTCCTTCGGCTTCATCGCCTCGTACATGATGACGAGGTTCTTGATCGCCTTGGCCTCGTCGGCGGCCGCCTTGGCAGGGCCGGAGGCTTTTGTCTCGAGCTCCTTCAGGTCGCCGACGCGGCTGTCGAGCTTCTTCTCGGCGGTGTCGAGCAGGCGCTCGCGCATCTCGAGCTCGCGCATCCGCGCCTCGATCTCCTCACGCCTTTCGCCAAGGCGTTCGAGCAGGGCGCGCTCGGCCGGGGAGACCGGAGCGGCGACGCCGTTGAGGACGCCGGCCTTGTTCAGCGGGTTGGCGGCACGGGCTGCGTCCGCCTTGGCCTCGGCTTCCGCCTTCTCCTTCTGGGGATCGGGCTTGTCGATCGAGCCAGTGGTCATGGGGTCGAACAGCGCGGGGTCGGGGGAATGGGCATGGGCGATCGTCTTCGCCATCGCCCAGACTTCCTTTTCCGGCTTCGTTCCGGCCGCGAAGGCCGGGCCCGAGACCGGAATCGTGCCCGGATAGGGCTCCGCCGTCCAGGCAAGCATCTTCAGCGCCAGGAGACCCATGGCGCCGAGGATGACGGCCGGAAGCAGGCGGGGCCGCTCGATCACGCAGCCTGTCCTTCGAGGCGCCGGGCGGCACGGGCGCGGATCGCGGCGGCGGACTGGGCGGCGCTGGCGAGGCGCGAGATCGGGGTCGCCTCGTTTGCCGCCCCCGGCATGAGTGCCTTCTCCTCGACGGCCTTGGGCGCGACGAGGGTGGCTGCGCTGACGATCTGGCCGATACGGTCCATCACGACCTGGCCGGCCTCGATCTGGGCGGCGAGATCGGCGGCATAGCGCTCCGCGGTCTGGAGGCGCTCGGCCAGGGTGCGGTCGCAGTCGCCCAGCGTGGTCTTCAACCCGGCGATGGCACGCTCGGCGGTATCGGTCGCGGCGATCAGCGCCCCGACGGTCTGGCGCATGCCAGCCTCGTCCGCTTTCAGGCGCTCGATCCGCTTGGTCAGGACGAAGCAGGTGATGATGGTGGCGACGAGCAGGCAGCCTACCAGCACATCGGCGATGAGGGTGATCGTCATCTGGGGCGCCTTGTCGTCAGGAGGAGTGGCCGAGGCTGTTGGTGTCGAACGCCGCGATGGTCGTCTTGGAGCGCCGCAGCGGGCTGACGATCTGGACGGCGATCTTGTCGTCGACCCGGCCGATGCGCCCATCGCTGACGATGAAGTCGCCGCAGCGCAGCGAGACGCTCGAATCCGGGCGGGCGTCGAACATCAAAGTGTCGCCGATCTCGAGGTTCATCATCCGCTTCAGCGGCATCTGGGTCTCGTGGAGCACGCAGGTGACCGGGACCTCGGTCTGCCAGACCTCCGTCGCGAGATGGTTCTCCCAGATCGGATCGCGCCCGAGCTTCTCGCCCATGAAGCTTTCGAGCAGCAGATCGCGGATCGGCTCGATCGTGGCATAGGGCAGCAGGATGTGAAGCGAGCCGCCGCGCCCCTCCATGTCGAACTTGAGCTCGACGCGGATGGCAGCGTTCGCGGGGCGGGAGATCGAGACGAAGCGCGGGTTCGACTCGATGCGGTCGATCGTGAAGTTGACCGGCGAGAGCGGCTTGAAGGCGGCTTCGGCGTCGCCCAGGATCAGCTCGATCACGCGGCGGATCATGCGGATCTCGATCGAGGTGAAGGGGCGGCCGTCGATGCGCGGGGCGGGCTGGCCGCGCTTGCCGCCGAACATCGTGTCGAGCACCGAATAGGTGAGCGAGGATTCGATCGTGATCAGCCCGAAATTATCCCATTCCTCGGCTTTGAAGACTGAGAGCAGGGCGGGCTGCGAGATCGAGTTCATGTAGTCGCCGAAGCGCACCGAGCGGATGCTCTCCAGCGTGACCTCGACATTGTCGGTGAAGAAGTTGCGCAGGCTGGTGGAGAGCAGGCGGACCAGACGCTCGAAGATGATCTCGAGCATCGGCAGGCGTTCATAGGAGACCGAGCCAGAATCGACGATCGCCTGGATGCCGTTGCGGCCATCCTTGTCGTCGCCGAGGGAGAAACCGAGCATCGTGTCGATTTCGTCCTGGCTCATCAGGCGGTCGGTACCGCCCTCCGGCTCGCCGTCCTCCTCGACCACCGCGGGCACGGAAGCCCATTCGGCCGCCATGCTCTCCGGGCTCAGCGGCTCGTTCCGGGCGTCCACGGTGTCGCGGTCGTTGCTGCTCATTGGCCTGCCTTAAGTCGCTAGCTGCCGGTTCATTGAACCAGCAATTCCTTGAACAGCACGGCGTCGACCTTGGCCGGGTAGACCGTGACGTTGACGCGGCGCAGCAGTTCCTCCTTCAGCCGATACATGCCGGCCGAACCTTCGAGGTCGGAGGGACGCAGCTCGCGCATGAAGACCTGGAAGGCGTCCTCGATACGCGGCAGAAGCGGCTTGATCTCGTCGGAGATCTTGGCGTCCGCGGTCTCCAGCACGACCTTGATCTTGATGATGGGCTGGCGCTCCGACTGGCTGCTGCCCGTGATGCCGATCATCATGTCCTTCATCTCGAGGAAGGCGACCGGCTTCTTGGCGTTCTTGGCGGCTTCGTCTGCTGCGATCTGCTCGGCCGAGGGCTTCTTGAACATGAACCAGCCTCCGCCGGCGACCGCCAGCAGCGCGACGGCGCCGCCGATCATGATCAGCTTTCTCTTGCCGCTGCGCGGCTGCTGCTCGCCGGAGGCGTCGTCCTGATCCGTACGGGGCTTCTTCGCCATCGCCTGCAGCCTGGTTCCCCGACCTGCGCGGCTGCGCGGATCGTCGGGACACACTGGGCAGCCACGGTTAACGCCTCGTTAAGGAGGGCAATTTTTGCCGGGTCGATCTTGCCCGGCAGACAGGCTCTGCCGGCTCCGTCGCGGGCTTTGATCTGAGTGTTCTCAAAGTAAAAACAGCATGTTAGCGGGATTAACCATGCTGGCATGGCGCTTGCGGGATGGTTTACGTGGCTGCTGCGCTGGGGAGCGTCGAAGCGGTCGCGGAACGGAATCGGGAGACCTGCCGTGGAGAACGCGCTTCTCGTCGGCCTGTCGCGTCAGATGGCTCTGGCGCGCGAGCTGGATGTCATCGCCAACAACATGGCGAATGTCGGCACCAACGGCTTCAAGGCGCGCTCGGCGCGCTTCAACGAATTCATCATGCCGGTCGCCAGCGCCGAGAGCTTCGTGGCGCGCGACCGGCCGCTCTCCTATGTCGTCGACAAGGGCACCCCGCTCGACCTGTCGCAGGGTGCGATCTCGCGCACCGGCAACCCGCTGGATGTGGCGCTGCGCGCCGACAACTTCCTCGTCGTCCAGACCGCCAATGGCGAGCGCTACACCCGTGCGGGCTCTCTCGGTATCAATGCCCAGGGGCAGCTCGTGACGCAGTCCGGCCAGGCTGTTCTTGGCAATGGCGGGGCGATCACCTTCGGTGCGAACGAGAGCAACCCCCGGATCGCCGCCGACGGCACCGTTTCCACCGACCAGGGCGATCGCGGCAAGCTGCGGCTCGTGCGCTTCGCCAATCCGCGCGCCCTGGCGAACGAGGGCACCAATCTGTTCTCGTCGCAGGCCCCGGCGTTGCCGGCCGGGCCGGAAGCCCGCGTCGAGCCGGGAGCGATCGAGGGCTCGAACGTCAAGGCGATCGTCGAGATGACGCGCCTGATCGAGGTCCAGCGCTCCTATCAGAGCACCGCCAACATGTTGGCCAAGACCGACGAGCTGCGCGGCAAGGCGATCGCCCGCCTCGCCGACCAGCAAGCCTGAACGGCCAAAAGGAGCTAAGCCATGCGCGCCCTTCAGACCGCCGCGACCGGCATGATGGCCCAGGAGATGAACGTCCAGGTCATCTCCAACAACATCGCCAACGTCCGGACCACCGGCTACAAGCGCCAGACCATCCACTTCCAGGACCTGCTCTACGAGAACCACCGGCGCGCCGGTTCCGCGACCTCGGACCAGAACACGCAGGTGCCCGCCGGCACCTTCGTCGGCGCGGGCGTGAAGACGGTCTCGACCGGCCGCGTCATGACCCAGGGCAACATCACGCCCACCGAGAAGCAGTACGACGTCGCGATCCGCGGCGAGGGCTTCTTCCGGGTCCGCCTCCCCGACGGCCGCACCACCTATTCGCGCGACGGCTCGTTCGATCTCGATTCGCAGGGCCAGCTCGTCACCCGCGACGGCTACCAGGTCGAGCCCGGGATCACGATTCCGAACAATGCGACGAGCGTCAGCATCAACGCCCAGGGGACGGTCGAGGCCATGGTCCCCGGGCAGACCGCTCCGCAGCAGCTCGGCCAGATCCAGCTCGTGCGCTTCATCAACAAGGTCGGCCTCGAATCGATCGGCGACAACCTTTTCATCGAGACCGCGGCCTCTGGCCAGCCGATCGAGGGCTTCGCCGGCGGCGAGGGCTTCGGCACGATGCAGCAGAACTATCTCGAAGAGGGCAACGTGCAGGCGGTGACGGAGCTGTCCTCGCTGATCGCGGCGCAGCGCGCCTACGAGATGAACTCCAAGGTCATCACTGCGGCCGACCAGATGATGTCGGCGACCACCCAGATGTTCCGCGGCTAAGGGGAGGCAGCTTCATGATCCGTTCGAGCCTTTCCCTGGCCGCGCTCCTGCTTTTCACCCCCGCGATGATCGGCCCGCAGCCGCTCGCCGCCGAGCGCACTGTGGCGATCGCGGCCGTCTCGGCCGGCCAGCCCGCTGCGGCGCGGCAGCCGCTCCGCAAGCAGCTGCGCACCGAGCTCCGGCTCAGCCGCGATCTCGTCTCCTTCGGCGACCTGATCGACGGGCTCTCCGCTGAAGCCGCCGCGACCCCGGCCTTCCGGGCGCCCGCGCTCGGCGAGACCGGCACGATCCAGGTCGCGCGAATCGTCGAAGCCGCCCGCGCCGCGGGCATCATCAGCAACGCCAGCGAAATCGACAGCGACGGCGCGATGCAGGTCGTCGTGACCCGCGAAGCGCGGCGCATCCTCGCTTCCGACATCGAGGCTGCGGTCAGGCTCGCGCTGCAGGAGCGCTACGGCATCGACGCCCGCGCCTTCGCTCTATCCATCGACGGCGGCGCCCCGGCGATCGCGGTCGAGCCCGAGCTCTCCGGCGCCGTCGCTGTCACCGATCTGAGCTTCGATGCCCGTAGCCGCCGCCTGCAGGCCCGGATCTCCGTGCCGGGCAGCACGGCGATGCAGCTGAAGCCGGTGCGCTTCGGCGGCCAACTGGTCGAAACGGTCGAGGTTGTGGTGCCGAAGCGCGCCATCGCCCGCGGCGAGACGCTGGGCAAGGACGATGTCAAGATCGAGCGTCGCCCGCGCGACGGCCAGCTCGGCGACCTTCTCGTCGATCCGCGCACCGCGATCGATAAGGTGGCGCGCCGGGCGCTGATCGCGGGGCTGCCGCTGCGGGCCAGCGACGTCCAGCGCGAGGAGATCGTCGCCAAGGGCGACCTCGTCACCATCGTCTACGAATCGCGCGGGCTGACGATCTCCATGCGCGGCCGGGCCAACGATGCCGGCGCCATGGGCGACGTCGTCACCGCCACCAATCCCCAATCCAAGCGCGCGCTGCAGGGCACGGTCAGCGGCCCCGGGCGGATTTCCGTCCAGGCCAATTCGGCCGGCCGCATCGCCAGCGCCCGATAATCCCGAGTCACGGAACCCAGGCCATGACCAAGATGACCGCTCTCAAGCTCTCCGGTGCGCTCAAGTTGTCGGGCGTTCTCGTCCTCGGCGCCGTGCTCGGCGCCTGCGGGGCCGCCGACCGGCTCGCCAATGTCGGCCAGGCGCCGGTGCTCTCACCGATCGAGGATCCGACCGCGACCAAGGGCTACAAGCCCGTGCAGATGCCGATGCCGCAGATGGAGCACGCCTCCTTCGCGCCGAACTCGCTGTGGCGCACCGGCTCGCGCGCCTTCTTCAAGGATCAGCGCGCCCGGCAGGTCGGCGATCTCGTCACCGTCAAGGTCAAGGTCACCGACCGGGCCCAGCTCAACAACAGCACCAAGCGCAGCCGCAAGAACGGCGAGGATGTCGGCGCCGACAACGCCTTCGGCTTCGAGAACAAGCTCGACAAGTTCCTGCCCGACGGCGCGAGCTCTGGCTCGTTGCTGAAGCTCGACTCGGCCGCCTCCAGCGAGGGAGCGGGCTCGGTCAACCGCTCCGAGACGCTCACCACCAGTGTCGCGGCCGTGGTCACCCAGACCCTGCCGAACGGCAACCTCGTGATCGAGGGCAAGCAGGAGATCCGCGTCAATTTCGAGGTGCGCGAGCTGATCGTCGCCGGCGTGATCAGGCCCGAGGACATCGAATCCGACAACACCATCGACTCCGCCAAGATCGCCCAGGCGCGCATCGCCTATGGCGGCCGCGGCCAGATCACCGATGTCCAGCAGCCGCGCTACGGCCAGCAGGTGATGGACATCCTGCTGCCGTTCTAGCCCCCGCGCCCTTCCCGAAATCCGGCCGGCGCGGAACGCTCCCCGCTCTCCCCGCGCCGAACCGGCCGGCGGTCTCTCCCGAGCCGCCGAAACGCCCGGCCGCCCGCTACGCTCCCCAAGCTTTCGGGCAGGCGGCCGGAAAAGAAGCCCCGCGTTCTCCCGACGCGGGGCTTTTGCCTTGGGGAACAGGACGGGAGGACCGAGACGCAGAATGGCTGGTACGGGTCGGTTGCGGTAGTTGCTGGAACCTGACCATTTGCGCGGGGGCCCAGCTCAATTGGGCAGAACGTCCTCGAAGCACCTAGCGGCTGGCCGTTGCGACATATGCCTCCTGCGGAAAGGAAAACGTGTCATTTGCTAGCGAGGCTAGTGTGGAGAAACTCGCGGTGCTGGAGGCGATAGAAGCAATAATGGCATCGCGTTTGGACTCGGTCCTCTCCTTCAGCAGGACGGTCATCGGCGTCGCAATGAGCTGAAAGCGCACATAGTCCAGCACCGAGGGGAATACGATCGACTGTTCGACGATCTGCACATCCACCGTCTGAAAGCCGGAGCGCTTCAACAGGATCTCAAGTTGGGTCGGACTTTCGAATGAATGTTCGCTCCGCTTAACCCTGGAGGCGTTCGTGCCAAGCACTTCGTCCAGCGCACGAACGAACGCATGCGCGCCCGGCGTTCGTTCGATTGGGCTGTAGACACTGATTGCGGCGCGGCCGGTGTCCTTCAGAACTCGCCGCATCTCTCCAAGAGCTCGGCCCTGATCCGGAAAGAACTGCAATCCGAGCTGACACAAGACAAGGTCGAAGCTGCCTTGCGGAAATGGCAAGTCCTGAGCACTCCCTCGTACCCAGCGGATCGATGTTCCCGTCTCCGTCACGTTGCGGGCAACGGCGAGCATCTCGGCATTCAAGTCCAGGCCCGTGACCTGACTTTGTCTCGCTCTCTCAGCCGCCACACGTGCGACGACCCCGGTGCCACAGGCAATGTCTAGGACTATGTCGTCGGTGCGAGGCTGCGCTCGATCGACGAGATCCTCAGCCCATTTGATGGTGATCGAGGGCACCAGATAGCGCTCATAGAGCTCCGGACCGTTACCGTCGAACTGCCAATACCCGCCAGCCACTGCAGCATCTCCCGACGAATGCGCGAAGAATACCGTGGGGGGCAACCGATGTCAGCAACGGGTCGACAGCGGACCTCAGGGCGACCACCGAGTCGCAAAGTCAACGTCACGTCGATGTGATGGGTCGGGCCAAGCCTCCCCAGCCTGAGGCGGCAGAACCGCGCAGATCGTTTCATACGGCACGTAAGGGTCATAGCCGCCCGGTTCGGGGCCAGAGCCGCACCAATGTCCACCGCCGGATTCGCCTGTGTCGCCCAGTAGAGCGCGGTATTGTATCCGGTCGCTTGGAATATCGATCCAGCGCCCTTCCACGAGCATTTTCACCCCGCCTGCCGTCAGTCTATAGGGCGCGGGTTGACAGTCCATCTTACTGCAACAGCTCTTGCCGTCTCTGTCCCTCAGATGTCGGTAGATATCGTGAGCCCCGACTGGAGGTGTCAAACCGGTGATCAGCCCGGCCATGATCATGGCAGCTTTCGGAGACATGCGCCCATCCCCTACGGCCTAGTCCCTCGCATGGGCGGCTCGTTTGAGGCGTTCTATCAGTGCCTCACGGGCGCGCGAGAGGCTGATTCATATCGGGGCTGAGAATACGCCCGTTCGGAAGTGCTCGCAACGCTGCAGTCGGTCTCACGACGGCCGACGAACCGACGACCCAAACCTTGAGCCTGCTGGTGCTGATGGACATCGTAGGGGCTGCAATGGGCCGAAAGCGGAATCGTGGTTCCGATCGTGCAGCCCATTCGCGGCGAGCACATCTCCGGTCGGATTTATCCCCGCGCCCCCCACTGCACTTATCCTCTCACCACCTCACTCCCGAGGGGCAGCCATCCGGAAGGCAAGCCAGTGGCGGAGGCGAGGGCGGCGCCTGCGGCCGGGTTTGCACCCCGGTCCCGGGAGGCTGCGGGAACCGCTCTGGGGATACTACGGTCCCTGTGCGAGGAGCTCGCTGGGAGGTTCGGGCGCGGAGGGCTTTCGCGACCTGGGACGCGACGAGGCGCATAGCCGAACTGGCGTCGAGGGAAGCGGGAACCGGAAGCGACCGGCCGAGAAGCGCGGCCCGCAGTTTTCAAATCGCCGGAAGCGGAGCGCCACGGGGCGTGCGGAGGGTGGCTCAATCCCTCCGCGCCGCGTCCTGGCTCAATGGAAGTGGCCCGATACCCCCGCGCCTCGCGGCGCTCCGCTGCCCCTCATCTCGAGCCGTCGCGCGCAAGCGTGGGCGGGGATTTGGCGCGTCTTCGCCGGCCGTGAAATGAATCGAGCGATTTTCGGGAAGCTGCTGCGCTCTGTCATCAGCCGCCGATCCGACGATTGTCGAAGCGTGGACGGAACCCGACGCGAAGGTCCGGCGTTTTCAGGCCGTTTGAGGGGGATGAACGATGCCAAAATTCCGTGTGACCACGATCATCGACGGCGATGTGACCAAGGAGACGATCGAGTTTCCGAACGAGAAGGTGGCCGCCGACGATATCCAGGTGTGGCTCTCCGATGCGGTCAGGGACAACATGCCCGTCGATCCGGGATCGGTCTTCGCCGCAAAGGTGGAAAACGACAAAGGAGCGGAGGTCTATCGCGCCTCGCTCGAGTTTCGGGCACGGCGCTCCGCCGGAGCGAGCTCTAGGCGGTGAGCGCCGACCAGCTCAGCCGCATAAGCAAGAGAGGCCCCGCTCCATGCCGGGGCGGGGCCTCTGATCTCGTGTGGTATGGCGGCCCGTCGGACGATCAGTCGTCCCGGAAGACGCGCTCGTTGCGCTCATGGCGCTCCTGGGCCTCGAGCGAGAGCGTCGCGATCGGCCGGGCTTCCAGGCGCTTCAGCGAGATCGGCTCGCCGGTCTCCTCGCAATAGCCGTAATTGCCCTCGTCGATGCGGGCGATCGCGGCCTCGATCTTGGCGATGAGCTTGCGCTGGCGGTCGCGCGCGCGCAGTTCGATCGCCCGGTCCGTCTCGGAAGAGGCCCGGTCGGCGATGTCGGGGTGGTTCTCGCTCTCGCTCTGCAGCGTGACGAGGGTTTCCCGCGCTTCCCTCAGGATCTCGTCCTTCCAGGACAGGAGCTTGCCTCGGAAATACTCGCGCTGCCGATCGTTCATGAACGGCTCGTCGTCGGAGGGTTTGTAGTCCGCGTCGAGAATGATCTGCTTCGACATAGGCGCACTCTCTGAGTTGTTCGTTCCCGCAGCGCCCACCGACTCTGCCGTGGGAGGGCCGCCGATTTGGCGCCTTATAGCGGGGGAGCAGCAAGGGAACAATCGGGTTGGAGGGCCTATTATTCGCCGTCCCCCGGCAAGCTTCCGGTAGCGTCAGCGCCGCGGCCGGCAGCTGCGTAAAGGGGCGATGGAACGCCTGCCGCCGGCGCAGGCGCGGCGCGGAGAATCGCCGCGCCGCGGACCGCCTTAAGGGGTGGTCGCCCTTCAGGTGTATAAGGTCGCGGCCGGCCGGTCCCGCCGGGCCGGCATCACAGCGGGATGTTGTCGTGCTTGCGCCAGGGGCGCTCGACGCTTTTGGTGCGCAGCATGGCGAGCGCGCGGGCGATGCGGCGGCGGGTCGAGTGCGGCATGATCACCTCGTCGACATAGCCGCGCTCGGCCGCGACGAAGGGGGACATGAAGCGGTCCTCGTATTCCTTCGTCTTGGCCGCGATGCCATCCGAATCCATGCCGCGGAAGATGATCTCGACCGCGCCCTTGGCGCCCATCACCGCGATCTGGGCGGAGGGCCAGGCATAGTTCACATCCGCACCGACATGCTTGGAGGCCATGACGTCATAGGCGCCGCCGAAGGCCTTGCGGGTGATGATCGTGACGAGCGGGACCGTGCATTCGCTATAGGCGAAGAGCAGTTTTGCGCCGTGCTTGATTAGCCCGCCATATTCCTGCGCCGTACCGGGCAGAAAGCCAGGGACATCGACGAAGGTGACGATCGGAATCTCGAAGGCGTCGCAATAGCGCACGAAGCGCGCGGCCTTGCGGCTGGCATCCGAATCGAGCACGCCGGCCAGCACCATAGGCTGGTTGGCGACGATGCCGACGGTGCGGCCTTCGATGCGGCCGAAGCCGGTGACGATGTTGCCGGCATAGGCCGCCTGGATCTCGAAGAAGTCGGCCTCGTCGACCGTCTTCAGGATCAATTCCTTAATATCGTAGGGCTTGTTCGGATTGTCCGGGACCAGCGTGTCGAGGCTCATATCGACCCGGTCCGGCACGTCGAAGGACGGCCATTCCGGCACGCCGACTGTGTTGTTGGCGGGCAGGAAATCGAGCAGGCGGCGCACCTGCAGCAGCGCCTCGACATCGTTCTCGAAGGAGCCGTCGGCCACCGAGGATTTCGAGGTGTGGACCTTGGCGCCGCCAAGCTCCTCGGAGGTCACCGTCTCGTTGGTGACGGTCTTCACCACCTCCGGGCCGGTCACGAACATGTAGCTGGTGTCGCGGACCATGAAGATGAAGTCGGTCATCGCCGGCGAATAGACGTCGCCGCCGGCGCAGGGGCCCATGATCACCGAGATCTGCGGGATGACGCCGGAGGCCGCGACATTGCGCTTGAAGACCTCGCCATAGCCGCCGAGTGCGGCGACGCCCTCCTGGATGCGGGCGCCGCCAGCGTCGAACAGGCCGACGATGGGCGCGCGCATCTTCAGCGCCATGTCCTGGATCTTGATGATCTTCTGGGCGTGCGTCTCCGAGAGCGAGCCGCCGAAGACGGTAAAGTCCTTCGAGAAGACGAACACGGTGCGGCCATTGACCGTGCCCCAGCCGGTGACGACGCCGTCGCCGGGGATCTTCTCGGCCTTGTCCATGCCGAAATCGACGCAGCGATGCTGCACGAACATGTCGAACTCTTCGAAGGAGTCCTTGTCGAGGAGGAGTTCGATGCGCTCGCGCGCCGAGAGCTTGCCGCGCTTGTGCTGGGCCTCGATGCGGCGCTCGCCGCCCCCTTTGCGCGCGCCTTCACGGCGAGCCTCGAGCTGGTCGAGAATGTCTTTCATGATGGACGTCCCGGAGCCGACGAACGGATTGGCCTTCCGGATTAAGCGGCACGCGGCGCGCTGTCCATGGCGGGGCCTTGCGGCTTTCGTGCAAGGCGGGCTGGGCTCAGGCGCCCGGCCTGGTCGGATCGCCGAGTTCCCGGTTGAGCGCCACAGCGTCGCTGACGAGCCGGTCAACGAGGTCAGGGGCGATGCCGTCGCCCTCCCGCAGCACGATGTTGGCGAGCTCGAACTTGCCGCTGGGCTTCAGCCTCGGCTCGATATCGCGCAATCTCTTGCCGCGCCAGAAGCCGAGGAGCACGCGTTCCGCTTCGGCCCGGATCAGCAGGACGGGGCCGTCGGAAAAATAGACCAGATTGGTCCACTTGATGCGCTCGTCCAGCTCGGCTGCCGTCAGCACCGCTTGGCGCAGCTGCTCGACGAGCGCTCGCTGCCAGCCGGACAGCGCCTCGACATAGGCGTCGGGAGAGGCTGCGGGCGGTCCCATCGCCATCGCGAGGACTTAGCCCCGCGTCAGCAGCAGCACGGCGGCGTCGAACTCCGTGCGGCGGATGGCGCGGCGCTCGGCCGCTTCCTCGTCCTGGCCCCAGATGCCGATCTGGTAATCCTCGTCGAGATGGGCGGCGGCCCAGACCGCATCGGCATCGAGCAGGCCGAAGCCGAGGGCGAGCGTCAGGATGGTCGATCCGGTCAGCGTCACCACATTGTGGGCGCCGGCGAGCGCGAGCGGGGCCGGGATGTCGCCGACATGGCGGGTGACGGCCGCCAGCGTCTCGGCTGGCTGCTGCGCGAAGACGATGCCCTCGGCCAGGAGGAAGCGTGCGCCGATCTTCGCCTCGACGGCGCGGCGGATCGGCTCCCAGGTTTCGTTTTGCAGATCGACCAGCGCTTCCGGCTCGGCGGCGCGGTAGCAGAGCGCGTCGCTGCCGGCATAGCGGACGATCTCGGCGCGCACGGCATCCTGCTGGTCGGAGACGCCGTCGAGCGCCGAGTTGACCAGGCGCGTCAGCGGCATGCGGGCGGGATCGATGCGCTCGGCCTGCGCCTGCCATTCGACGGCGAGCGCTTCCGCGACGGGCTGCGAGGTGACGGCGAGAGGATTGCGCGCCGGGGTGCGGGCGGTGCGCCCGTCGAGCGCGACGTGGAACAGTCCCTCGCGCTCGACGACGCCGGCGGCCTCGTAGAAGCGTTTCGGCAGGGCGTTGCGCATCGCGGATTGGGCCGCGGCGACAGGGTCGGGCTGGCGCTGGCCGGCGGCGCCGAAGCGGGCGAGGAAATCGTCTGTGGACATGGCGCTGCGTCTATCACGAGCGGGGCGCTGCGTCAGCCGCCGAACCTGTCGCGTTGGCGGGAGCATGGAACGCCCGCGAGCGGTGCGTGTTACATTACGATGTTTTCATCTTCGCGCCATCGAGCGGCCACTGCCGCACGGCCAAGCTGGCGATCTTGAGAACCGGTAGCGAAACCGTCCGGTGAGCGACCAGATCGACTGCTTCCATGGGAGATCACGCATGAAACGTATCGCATTGATCGCAGCAACCTCCGCCGCTGCGCTGGCCGCGAGCCTCGCGATCGCCCAGCCGCAGCCGATCCCTCAGGCCGGCTCGGAGCCCGGAGGCATGCGCCAGGACCGCACCGAGCGTCGGGACCAGTCCGACCGCCAAGATGGCTTTGAACGTCGAGACCGCTCGGAGAGCCGCGAGCAGCGCCGGGCCGAATGGCGCGAGCAGCGCGCAGAGCGCATGCAGGCCCGCCTCGAGGAGCGCCTTTCCCGGCTGCGCAGCGACATGAAGTTGAAGCCCGAGCAGGTGCCGCTGTTCGACGCTGTCGAGGCCGTCGTGAAGAAGCAGCCCGAGGAGCGCCGCAAGAGCTGGACGGCGTGGCGGGAGCAGCGCGAGATGTTCCGCGACGCGGACATCATGGAAAAGCTCGACATGCGGGCGCAACGCCAGGGCGAGCGGGCCGCACGCTCGAAGGAGCTGGCGGATGCCGTTCGCCCGCTCTGGGGAACTCTCAGCGACGAGCAGAAGACGGTAGCGCGCCGGGCCGTGCGCCAGGCGATGGCAGAAGGCCGCGAGCGTATGGAGCAAATGCGCGAACGCATGGATGAGCGCCGCGGGCGGGACCGTTACGACCGCGACAACGACGATCGCGGCCCGCGCCGCTGGCAAGATGAGCGGCGAGAGCGTCGCGACTGACCGGGACAGGCACTCCGGAGAGATCAAGGGCGGCTCGGAGGAGCCGCCCTTTTGTCATGCGGCGCGCAGGCCGAAGGCTTCGCATGACTTTGCCCGGATGCCTTCAGCTGCCGACAGCGTCGGTGACGCATTTCTTGGTGAAGCTGGTCTTGGCGGCGCCCGACAGCTTCTTGTCGGCCGCCTGCTTGTCGCAGGCCGCTCCTGCGTCTTTCTCGCATTTGGTCAGGAAGCTGGTCTTGGCCGCTCCGGCGAGCTTCTTGTCGCCCGCCTGCAAGGTACAGCTCTGGGCGTGGGCGAAGGTCGAAACGCAGGTCAGCGCGAGGGCGGCGATCAGGGTCTTTGTCATGGCTGCTGATTCCCGTGGTTGGGAACTCAAGGCTTAGCTCTGCCTGCGCAGGCGGCAAGCGGCATTTTCGCGGCTTTCCGCCTTGATTCCGCCCCAAGGACTAACGTCTTGCGAAATAACGAGGAACGTCGGTTTACCCTGACTGTTCAACTTCGATTCATGTGTTGGCGTTTACGGTTCGGCAGTCATTACGAAGCAAAGGTGGGCCATGAAGGCGACATGGTTGATGTGGGGTATGCGCGGCTTCATCGGCCTCGTCTTTCTCCTCAGTCTCTTTGGACCCTATGCGCTGTCGATCCTGATCGGCTGCCTGGGTCTCGGCTGCTATTATTTCCGCAACGAGGTCGGCTCGCATCTGTGAGGATGCAGCCTCGCGCCTGAGGTGGGGCACGGGCCCGCAGCCGCGTTGATCCCGCGCAAGGCGCGCGGGGCCGGAGGCGTGTAGCCGGAGCTTATGGTCTCCGGCAGCTTCCTGATCGGGCTCGTGCTTCTGCTTGCCACGCCCGGCCCAACCAACACCCTGCTTGCGCTTGCGGGGGCGACAGCCCGTCCGCGCGCGGCGCCGCTGCTGATTGCCGAGCTTTCGGCTTATCTTGCGGCTGTCATCGTTCTGGGAGCGATTGCAGCTGCGCTCGGAGCCGGCGTCGAGAATTTGCGCCCCTGGATGCAGGCCGCCGCGGCGCTCTATCTCTCCTGGGTCGCCGGCCGGATGTGGCGCAGCCGCCCGGATCCGTCCGGCGCGGGCGAAGTTCGGCCGATCCTTGTCGCCACGACGACGCTGCTCAATCCCAAGACGCTGATCATCGCCTTCGTGCTGATGCCGGAAGGCTGGAGCGCCGAGGCCGAGGTCGCTGCCCGGCACCTGCTGGCGATGTCGCTGCTGGTCCCTCTTGCGGGAGCCGCGTGGTTCGCCGGAGGGCGCGCGCTCGCCGCGACGGGCGGGGCGAGGGTGCAACGCCTGATCCCCCGCGCCTCGGCCCTGCTTCTCGGCCTGTTCGCGATGACGCTCGCCGGCCGCGCCCTTGCAGGGTGGTGAGGGCAGGCACGAGCGCCCCGGCGCAACAAAAAAGGCGGCTCGCGAGAGCCGCCTTTTCCGTATCCAGTCGCAGCGCGAAGGCTGCGCGTGCCCGATCAGCGCGAGTAGAACTCGATGACCAGGTTGGGTTCCATCTGCACCGCATAGGGCACGTCCGTCAGGGTCGGCGTGCGGGTGAAGGTGGCGGTCGACTTGTTGTGGTCGGCGTCGAGATAATCAGGCACGTCGCGCTCGGCGAGCTGAGCCGACTCGATGACGATGGCGAGCTGGCGCGAGCTCTCCTTGATCGCGATCACGTCGCCCGGCTTGACCTGGTAGGACGCGATGTTGACGCGCTTGCCGTTGACCGTGACATGGCCGTGGTTGACGAACTGACGGGCGGCGAAGACCGTCGGGACGAACTTGGCACGATAGATCACGGCGTCCAGGCGGCGCTCGAGCAGGCCGATCAGGTTCTCGCCCGAATCGCCCTTCAGGCGGATCGCCTCGGCGTAATAGCGGCGGAACTGCTTCTCGGAGATCGAGCCGTAATAGCCCTTCAGCTTCTGCTTGGCGCGCAGCTGCGTACCGAAGTCGGACGGCTTGCCCTTGCGGCGCTGGCCGTGCTGACCGGGACCGTATTCGCGGCGGTTGACCGGGGACTTCGGACGGCCCCAGATGTTCTGACCGAGGCGGCGGTCAATCTTGTATTTCGCCTCATGACGCTTCGACATATCGCGTGTCCTCTGTGGTTCGCGAGTTGAGGACCGCGCCCTCCTGCTCCCAGGCGAAGTGGCCGGGGCGACAGATCCGGCTCCCGAAGGAGAGCGGATCACGGGTGCGGAAAAAGCCACGCGGCCCCGTGAGGAGCCGCGCGACGCCGGCTTACAACCATTTGTGACGACTTTTGTCAAACCGGAAAGCGCCGTTCTCGGGCGCAACCCGCATCGAAGCGGTCATGGTGGGGCTTTTCCCGACCCTCCATGTCCCCTTCGGATAGCGCAGTGTTCAAGGCCTGGATGCTCGCCACAAGGGCGAGCATGACGGTGAGGCCTCGCCCTGTCGTTCGCGCTCAGTTGCCGAGCGGCAGAGGTTCGATGGTGATCTCCGCCAGCCCATAGCCGGCCAGCGCGATGCGCAGCGGGCCGGTGAGACCAGCACCCGCTGTGAAGACGGCGATGGCTTCGCCCGCTCCGCTCCGGCCGGCGGACCGGTCCGGCCCGAGCAGCTGCGTCACGCGCCGGGCGATGGCAGGGGCGGGGTCGATCCATTCGACCGGCCAGGGCGCCAGGCGCCGCATCCGTTCGAGCAGTAGCGGGTAATGCGTGCAGGAAAGAGTGACGACATCGGTACGGGCGCCGTCGCGTGCGACGAAGCACGGCGCGATCTCGGCGGCGATGGCGGCGTCGTCGACCGGTTCGCCCTTGAGGGCCGCTTCGGCGAGGCCTGCGAGGCGCGTCGAGCCCACCAGCGTGACCCTGCAGTCGCCCGCATAGGTCTGGATCAGCCCGCGCGTGTAGTCGCGCGCGACGGTGCCGGGCGTCGCCAGGACGCTCACGAGGCCCGAGCGCGTCAGGGCGGCTGCGGGCTTGATAGCGGGCACGGTGCCGACGAAGGGGATGGCGAAGCGGGCGCGCAAGGCCGGCAGGACCAGCGTCGAGGCGGTGTTGCAGGCGATGACGGCCAGGTCGGGATGGAAGCGTGCGACGAGGCGCTCCATCACGGAAAGGACGCGCGCCACCAATTCTTCTTCACTCAGCCGGCCATAGGGAAAGCCGGCATCGTCGGCGGCATAGACGAGATGGGCTCCGGCATGGGACTCGGCCACATGCGATAGCACGGTGAGGCCTCCCAACCCGGAGTCGAAGACGAGAATCGTCGGCGTCGGGCGCGGCAGTGCCGCGACCCGGTGTGCCGTTCCGGCCAGAAGATCGACCTGCATGCCCCTGAGCCTGCCAGCGTGACGAAGAGAGGATTCCGCCAGAGGCGGGTTAAGGGTCCGTCAAGACGGGGTGAAGCAGGCGTCTCATATTTAATTGACGCAGTCCATTATTATGCCGCAGCATCGGCGACAGGGAGATGTCTCATGTCGACGATCGATCACGCGGTGGCGTCGCTGCGCCGCTTCAACCGCTTCCATACGCGGTTCGCCGGTGCTCTCGGAGGAAGCCTCCATGGCTCGGGTTTTTCGCTCACCGAGGCGCGGGTGCTTTACGAGCTGGCGCAGCGGGAGGATTGGCTCGCGGGCGAACTCGCGCGTGAGATCGGGCTGGACGCCGCCTATCTGTCGCGCATCCTGAAACGCTTTTCGGCATCGGGCTGGCTCGAGCGCAAGCGCTCCCTGGAGGATGGCCGTGCCTCGCATCTGCGCCTGACCGCGGCGGGTCGGGAGGTGTTCCGACCGCTCGACGAGGCTTCCCGCAAGGAGGCGGCAGCTGTCCTGCAAAGGCTGGATGCGGCCGGCCGCGACCGGTTGGTCGCCGTGCTGGCCGAGGCCGAGGCGCTTCTTTCAGGAGGGCGGGCGGCTGCCGGGCCGCGCGCGATCATCCGCCGGCATCGTCCCGGCGATATCGGCTGGGTGATCTCCGCGCATGGCCGGCTCTATGCTGAGGATTATGGCTGGGACACCGGTTTCGAGGCTTTCGTGGCCGAGATCGCGGCCGGCTTCCTGCGCGATTTCCGGTCGGGCCTGGAATGCTGCCTGATCGCGGAACTCGAAGGCCGCCCGGTCGGCTCGGCCTTCGTCATGCACGAGACGGAGGAGGTCGCGAAGCTGCGCATGGTGATCGTCGATCGGCCGGGCAGGGGGCTGGGCCTCGGCAAGGCCCTGGTACGCGAGGCGATAGGCTTCGCCCGCTCCGCCGGCTATCGCCGCATGGTGCTCTGGACCAACGACATCTTGCATGCCGCCCGTGGCATCTATGTCGCCGAGGGGTTCAGACTGATGGCGGAGGAGAAGCACTATTCCTTCGGGCAGGACCTGGTCGGACAGTACTGGGAGCTGCAATTGTGAGCGTTATGGCTTCGCCGCGCCGGCGCTGACGGTCACGCCTTCAGCCGTGTCACGGCTGCTGCCGCTGCTCGCCCGGCGAGCGTTGCGCCGCCCACCGTCATGGCGCCGCCGCCCGCCGTGGCCTCGCCGGCGATGAAGATGCGGCCGCCGATCGGCTCCGCCAACCGGTCGCGTGCGGCGTCGCTGCCGGGCAGGCAGACCGAATAGGAGCCGCGCGAAAACGGATCTGTCCACCAGGCGGGGAAGGAGATGCCGGTCACCGCCTTGCGGATGTCTGCGCCGACGATCTTGGTCAGAAGCTCGGTGACATGTGCGCGTGCCTCGGCTCGGCCGGCCCGCGAGAGTTCGCGCGCATAATTGCCGCCGCAATAGGCGATGACGAGGTCCTTGCCCTCGGGGAACAGGTCGAGATTCATCAGCCGCTCGGGGGAGCCGGCCTCCAGGAAGCTCGCGCCCGGCGTGATGCCGAAGCGCTCGCCCTCGACCTTGAGCGCGATCTTGGTCAACGCGCCCATGCCGATGCCGCCCAGCGCATCGCGGTGACGCGCGGGCAGGGCCGGCGAGAAGCGGATTGCGTCGGCCTTGAGCACGCCGACGGGCACGGTGAGGATGCAGGCGCTGGCGCGCAGCGTGCCGGACGGCGTGGTGACTGCGACACCGGGCCCGTCCCAGCGGATCTCGCTGACAGGCTGGTTCAGGCGAATGTCGAGCCCTGCGCCATGGCGCGCGACGAGGTTGCCGTAACCCGAGGGGACGACCAGGTCGTCACCCGCCCAGAGGCGCTGGTAGTCGCGCGCCGAAATCCTGTCCGCTTCCTCCCCGATTGAGAGGAGCAGGCCCGAGGAGGCGATCCGCGACATGGCGGGATCGAGCTGGCCGAGCAGGTCGCGGATCGAAAGATCGCGCCGGGCAAGGTCTGCCGCATCGAGCCGGCGATCGATCTGGCCGAAGGCGCCGCGCCGTTTCTGCCGCTCGCTGTCCGACATGGGCTTGCCGTCGGCGAAGACGCGAAAGCCGCCGCCCCAGGGTTCGGCCGCCGTTGCGATACCGAGCTCGCGGGCGATCTGGACCCAAGGGTTGCGCTCGGCCCAATGGATGAACATCGCCCCCGCGTCATAGGCCGGGCCGAGCGACGCATCGGTGAAGGCGCGCCCGCCGATCCGGTCGCGTGCCTCCATCACGATGGCGCGGCGACCGGCCGCCTTCAGATCATGGGCGGCGGCGATGCCGGCCGCGCCGGCGCCGACGACGACGACGTCGGCATCCGCCGCCAGAGCGGCGCGCCCGCCGAGCGCCAGCGAGGCCGCGGAGGCGCCCGAGCCTCTCAAGATAGTGCGGCGGTCGAGCATGGGTCAGATCCCGTCAGGCGCTCATGTTGGCGCCGTCCCTGCCCCTGGCAACAGGAAGATGGCGGCATGGAGACGTCGCGCGATCACGAGATCGGGAGCTTGGCGGCTCGCCGTCCTGGGCGGAGGAGGGGCATGCGATTTTCCGGTCTTTAGAATAAGTAAAAATACAAGATGTGGTGTAAACGACCCAGTGTTATGAATTCCGTCTTATGTCGATTGACAGTCATCGAGTCGCCAAATAACCGACAAATGCCTTACGAATTCAGATAAGGCCTTGTTTGTATTCATTTTAAACTATCGATAGCTGCACGCGGTGCGGCCCTGCAGATCAGGATGGGCTAAGACTATGGGGATGCATTCCGGCAGGCTGCGCGAGGGTGTCGCATTCGGAGCTTTGACGATGGTTCTGCTGGCATCGCCGGCTCTGGCGCAGCAGAGCCGCAGCCAGCCGGCGCCAGCCGTCGAGGCGGCAGGCGGGCCTGTCGTGCTCGATCAGATCACCGTCGAGGGCGAAAGCCAGGCGGGAGGCGCGCTGGTCGCCGGCCCGACCACGACCCGCACGACGCGCCAGGAACTCGACCGCCAGCAGGTCCAGAGCATCAGCGACCTTGCCAACCGCGTCGAGGCCGGCATCAGCTTCAACCGGCAGACCAACAGCATCAACATCCGCGGCCTCGACGGCGCGCGCGTGCTGACCACGATCGACGGCATCCGCCAGCCTTTCCTCACCGACACGCGCATCAACCGCAGCTCGACCAACGCCTTCGATTTCGATGCGCTGTCGACGCTCGACCTGCTGCGCGGCGGTAGCGGCGCCGCGACGCTCGGCAGCGGCGCGCTCGGCGGCGCGCTGGCCGTGCGGACGCTCGACCCGAAGGACCTGATCCGCGAGGGCAAGAGCTTCGGCGCCCTGGCGAAGACCGGCTATGACAGCACCGACGAGGCCTGGTTCGGCAGCGCCGCCGTCGCCTCGCGGCTGCAGAACACTTACTTCCTGTTGCAGGGCAGCTTCCGTGACGGGCACGAAACGGACAACAAGGGCAGCAACAAGTCGGTGGGAACGGCGGCCCGCACCGCGCCGAATCCGGCCGACTTCACGCAGTACGGCTTCCTGGCCAAGGTCCATCACTATATCGATGACGTGCACCGCTTCGGCCTGACGGGCGAACTCTTCAAGCGCGACGACCGGGTGAGGCCTCTCGACGCCACGGTCGCGACGACGACGGCGTTCCGGCCGGGTTACCGCACGGGCGAGGACGTCGAGCGCAAGCGCGTCTCGCTGAGCTATGACTACAAGCTGCCGGGCGGCTTCATCGACGAGGCGTCGGCGAATCTCTACTGGCAGAACATCAAGCGGAACGCTCTCGCCTGGGGCAACCGCGTGGCCACCCCCCGCGGCACCGGGCCGCTGGGATGGTACAGCCGCGACAACGAGTCCGAGCAGGACGCCTTCGGCTTCAACGGTCACATTATCAAGAACTTCAGCACCGGCGCCTTCACGCACAGGGTCATGATCGGCACGGAACTGCAGGCGACCGAGCTGAAGCAGTACTCGAGCGGTGTCGATTCCTGCCCGCCGAGCCCGCCCTATCCGACCGGTTCGGCATGCGCCAACCTGCACACCAACCAGGCAGACCAGCCGAAGGTCGACGGCCGCATGGTCGGCATCTTCGTGCAGGACGAGATCGGCATGCTGGACAACCGGCTGCGGATCACGCCCGGCGTGCGCTTCGACTGGTATGAGGAAGCGCCGCAGAACACGCCGGCCTATACCAATGGCGGCTCGGCGCCGGTCGGCCTGCCGCCGTCCTCCAGCGACTCCGCCTGGTCGCCGCGTATCCGGCTCGAATACGACATCGTCAAGAACGCACCCTTTGTGAAGGACATCACCGCCTTCGCGCAGTGGTCGAAGGGCTTCCGCGCCCCGACAGCCAGCGAGCTCTATGGCCGCTTCGGCGGCCCGGGAACCTATCTGCGCATCGGCGATCCCTATCTGCGGCCCGAGACGAGCAACGGCATCGATCTCGGCGTGCGCTTCGGCGACAGGGCGCTCGGCGGCTCGATCACCTATTTCCACACCAACTACCGAAACTTCATCGAGACGGTGCAGATCGCGCCGCCCGACAGGTTCTATCCGCAGGGCGGCATCCAGGGCCCGCGGAACGTTGCCAAGGCCGAGATCCAGGGCGTCGAGATCAACGGGCAATATGCCTTCGCGGCCAATTGGCTGGTGCGCGGGTCGTTCGCCTACTACCGCGGCATCAACAAGGACACGAATACCTACCTAAACTCGATCCCGCCAATGCAGGGCATCGTCGCGGTCGCCTATGGCACGGATCGTTGGGGCGCGGAGGTTTCGACCAAGCTGGCCGCGCCGCGCGACAACGTCGCCGCGACGACCGGGACCGGCCAGGGCTTCCGGGCCCCGGGCTACGCCATCTTCAACGCTTCGGCCTGGTGGAAGCCTATGCCGCAGGTCGCCGATCTCGAGCTCCAGCTCGGCGTCTACAACATCTTCGACCGCAAGTACTGGGATGCGGTGAACGTGCCCACCGGCGCTCTCGCGCAGGCGCGGGACTACTACTCGGAGCCGGGCCGCACGGTGAAGGCGACGCTGAAGTACCAGTTCTGACAGGGCGGTTTCGAGACCCGACCTGCAGGCCGGCCCTTCGAGGCCGGCCTTTTTCGTTCACTCGGCAGTCGGCATGACGCGACAGGCCGATCGGCGTTGCCGGATCGGTTACCGGGGGGCCCGGTTCTTGGCGATGGCCACGCGGATGAGAGCAATGAACGCGTCAGGCTCGAGCTCGTCGCCCTCGTGGAGATCGATGGCGCGCCGGGTATTGCCGTCGAGGCTGGCGTTGAACAGGCCGGAGGGATCGGCGAGCGACGCGCCCTTGGCAAAGGTCAGCTTGACGGCCTTCCTGTAGGTCTCGCCGGTGCAGATGATGCCGTGGTGGGACCAGACCGGGACGCCCCGCCATTTCCACTCCTCCACGATGTCGGGATCGGCCTGGCGGATCAGCTCCCGGACCTTGGCCAGGGCGCTGCCGCGCCAGTCGGCGAGTTCCGCGATCCGCGCATCGATCCGTCGCGAAGCCGAGAGATCTTCCGTCGCCGGGCTCTTGTCCATCTCCGCCTCTTCTTCGCCATTCGGCTTGCAGCGCAGGCAACCACCCGATGCGGGCGAAGTTTTGGCCGCCGGCGCGGTCTATTCGCCGTTGGCCGGCTTGGGCACGCGCAGCCGGCGCGGGCCTTCGGTCAGCGACTTGAAGACACCGCGCAGCGTCCGCGCCTCCTGCTCCGTCATGCTCAGGCGATGCAGGATGTCGCGGAGATTGGCGGTCATGACGTGCTTCTTGCCCGGCGGGAAGAAGCCGCAATTGTCCAGCTCCGTCTCGACATAGTCGAACATCGACAGCACCGTGGCGCGGGTCGCCGGCGGGGAGGGGTTATTCTCGCGGAAGGGCGGCTCGCCGCCCGTCGCCTTGAACCATTCATAGCCAGCGAGCAGCACCGCCTGGGCGAGATTCAGCGAGGCGAAGGCCGGGTTGACCGGAAAGGTCAGGATTGCGTCGGCGAAGCTGATCTCCTCATTGGTCAGGCCAATGCGTTCGCGCCCGAACAGGATGCCGACGCGCTCGCCCGCAGTGACGCGCTCCGCGATCGGTGGCATCGCCTCGGCCGGCGTCACCACGCGCTTCATCTGGCCGCGCTCGCGGGCTGTCGTGGCAAGGACGTGGTTGAGGTCTGCGATGGCCTCGGCCGCGCTCGGAAAGAGGCGGGCGTTCTCGAGGATATGGGTCGCGCCCGAGGCCGCGGAGGTCGCGCCCTTCTTCAGACCGCCGCCGGTCGGCCAGCCGTCCCGCGGCGCGACGAGGCGCATTTCGGACAGCCCGAAATTCGCCATGGCGCGGGCGCACATCCCGATGTTCTCGGCCATCTGCGGCTCGACCAGGATGATGATGGGGGCAGGGCCCGCGACGGGCGGGCGGGTGCGGTCGGTGCCGGAGCCGGTCATGGGGATCGATGCTGTTGTTGCGCGAAACGCCTCGCGCGTCATTCCCGGGCGGAGCGAAGCGCAGACCCGGCAATCTCAGGCCGGAAAGAGATCGCCGGGTCAAGCCCGGCGATGACGGCGAGGCCTCAGCCCGCCGCCGCTTCCACTGCCCGCATCACCCGCAAGGTGTTGCCGCCCGCGAGCTTCTCGAGGTTATCCTCGGACCAGCCGCGCCGGATCAGCTCGGCGATCAGCGCCGGGAAGGTGCTGGCGTCCTCGAGCCCGTCGGGATTGATCCAGCCGAAATAGTCCGAGCCGATGCCGACATGGTCATGGCCGATGCGCTGGGCCAGATAGTCGAGATGGTCGCAATACTGGGCGAGCGTCGCCTTCGGGCGCGGTCCGGCGCTGCGCGTGATCTCGGCCTCGGCCTTCGCGGAGTCGGTCCCTTCCGGCGTCTTGCCGTACTGGTCCTTGGCGGGGCGGTGCCAGTCGCGCGAAGCCTGGCTGATGAAGTCCGGCACGAAGGTCGCCATCACGACGCCGCCATTGCCGGCGACGCGGTCGAGCACGTCGTCGGGGACGTTGCGCGGGTGGTCGCAGAGCGAAAACGCGTTGGAGTGCGACCAGACGACGGGGGCGCTGGTCACGTCGAGCGTGTCGTGCATCACCTTCGGCGAGACATGAGCGAGGTCGACGACCATGCCGAGCCGGTTCATGCGGCGGATCACGTCCTTGCCGAAGGCGCTGAGGCCGTCATGCCGGGGGGCGTCGGTGGCGGAATCGCACCAGTCATGGCTGTCGTTGTGGCACAGCGTCATCAGCCGGACGCCGAGATCGAAATAGGCGTCGAGCGCGTCGAGCTGGCTGTCGAGCGCGGTGCCGTTCTCGATCGTCATGATCAGCGCGATGCGCCCTTCGGCCTTGGCGGCGAGCACGTCGTCTGCGCTCAGGCCGGGGCGGAAGACGTCCGCATGGCGCTTGAGGATGTCGCGCATCAGCGCGATCTGGGCGAGCGCGAAGCCGGCCGGCCCCTTCTGCTTCGGCGGGACATAGGCCGCGAAGAACTGGGCCGCGAGCTTGCCCGCCGTCATGCGCGGGATGTCGGTGTCGCCCTCGGCATGAACCCTGGTCAGGTCGTAGGCGCCAACATCGCCCCTGGCCTCGCGGTGCTGCCTGATGACGTAGGGCAGGTCGTTATGGCCGTCGATCAGCGGGGCGCGGTCCAGCAAAGCAAGGGCAGCCGCATAGGCGTTGTCCTGAACGGGCGGATTGGCAATGGCCATGGCGAGGTCTCGGTTGAGAATCGGGGGCGGCGATCGTCGCAAATGAGCGCAGGCGAGGCGAGGGGGCGAGACGCAGGGGTGTCATCCCGCACGCGCCGCAATGCGCAGCAGCGTTCCACGCTGCGGCGCGCACGGGATGACGCGTCAGACGAACCGCGCCGGCGCGAAGGGCTTCGGATCGACGAAGACCTTCTGGCCGGTGACCATTTCGGCGACCATGCGGCCGGTGACGGCGGCCAGCGTCAGGCCGTGATGGGCGTGGCCGATCGACAGCCAGAGGCCCTTATGCTTCGGCGCCGGGCCGATGATCGGCATCATGTCCGGCGTGCAGGGGCGGCGGCCGAGCCAGGGCTCGGGATCGAGCCGCTCACCCAGCGGGAACAGCGCGCGCGCGATCGGCTCGGCCCGCTCGAGCTGCACCGGGGTCTTCGGGGCGTCGCGCTCGGCGAATTCGGCGCCGGTGGTGAGCCGGATGCCCTGCTGCATCGGCGCGAGGAAATAGCCGCGCTCGGTGTCGAGCACCGGGTGGTTCAGCACGGCGTTGCCCTGCGCCTTGTAATGCATGTGGTAGCCGCGCTTCACCGCCAGCGGCAGGTTGTAGCCGAGCTTGCGCGTCAGCACGTCGGCCCAGGGGCCGAGCGCGACGACGACGTCATGCGCCATCGCCTTGGTGCCGTCGGCGAGGGTTACGCTCCATTCGCTGCCCTCCTGCAGGAGGGTCGCGGCATCGCCGAGGGCCAGCTTGCCGCCGAGCTTCTCGAACAGCGCGACATAGGCCTTCGACAGGCCGAGCGGATCGATCACGGTGACCGGATCGGTCCAGTGCAGGCCGCCGATCAGGTTGCCGTGGTCGAGATGCGGCTCCTCGGCGCGCAGTGCCGGGATGCCGAGCGCTTTGTAGTTCAGGCCGAATTCGCGGTTCCAGCGCTCGGCCTCGGCCAGGCGCTCGTCCTGTTGGGCGGCGGTGCGGAAGACCTTCATCCAGCCCTTGCGGCGCAGCAGCGCGGTCGCGCCGGCTTCCTGCGCGAGGACGTCGTGCTCGGTGACGCAATGCTCGATCAGCTTGGCGTATTTGTGGGCGATCGCCTCGTGCTGCGAGGCGCGCGAATGCAGCCAGTAGGACCACAGGAACGGCGCGAGCTTCGGGATCGCGCTCCAGTGGTAATAGGCGTCGATGGTGTTGTTGCGCGCATAGCGGAGGAGCGCGCCGAAATCATGCGGGAAGCCGTAGGGGTAGACGCCCTCGCGCTGGATCAGCCCGGCATTGCCATAGCTCGTCTCCTCGCCGGGGCCGCGCCTGTCGACCAGCAGGACCGAGCGCCCCGCCTTCTGCAGGTGCAGCGCCACGGAAATACCGACGATACCCGCGCCGAGAACAATCGTATCCGTCCGCATAACCCGCTCCTGAGAGTGCAATCCTGCGAAAATAGCCGTTTGCGCAGCCATGTCAGCGGTTCGGTGCATTTTTGCGTCATTTGAAGAAAGTTTCGCAAGAACTGCGCCATCAGGGCCGCCCTATCGTGTGGAAGCCAATGAGTTGAGGCGCCGCGCACAATTTTCTGCGACGCAGGGCGGGGCTGTGGCCAAGGCGGGTGACGAAACCGCGCGAAATCGGCGAGTGTCGGCCTCCTGTCGGGATCGAGTCGGACCTCCATGCTCACGCGTATCGCCGTTTCACTGGCCGCGGGCCTTGCCTGGCTCGGGCGTTACGGCACGCAGGGATTTGCGCTCTCGATCTTCCTCGGGCTTGCGCTGCCGCAATTTTCGGCAGCGGCGCGGCCGCTGCTGCCGGTGACGATCTTCTGCTTCACCACGATCGTCTTCATGCGGGCCGATCTCGGCATCATCGCCGGGCTTCTGCGGCAGCCGGGCAAATTGATTCTGACCTGCCTGTGGCTCGTCGCGGCGCCGGTCGTCGTGATCGGGGGCGCCTTCCTGCTGATCGGGCGTGACGCCCTCGACCCCGGCCTGCTGCTCGGCCTCGCGATCCTGGCGGCCGCGCCGCCGATCATGTCCTCGCCCGCGGTTGCGATCATCTACGGGTTCGAGCCCTCGCTGATCATCGCGGGCGTCATCGTCACCACGGTCGCGAGCCCGCTGATCGCGCCGGTGCTGGTCGAGCTTCTGGCCGGCGGCGCGGTGCCGCTCGATCGCTGGGTCCTGACGCTGCGGCTGCTGATGTTCGTGGGCGGCGGCATGGTCTGCGCCGCCATCCTGCGCTTCTGGCTCGGCATGGCCCGCATCAAGGGCATGAAGGCCAATCTCGATGGCTTCGGCGTGCTGATGTATTTCCTCTTCGCGGTCGCCGCGATGGACGGCGTCACGCGGGCCGCGCTGGAAAGCCCGGGGCGGGTCGCCGGCTTCCTCGCCTGCGCTTTCGCGGTTTCGCTGATCGGGCTTGTGACAAGCTATTTTACCCTGCGCTTCCTGCGGCGCTCGGAGCGCTTCATGGTCGGCTACGGCGCGGGCCAGCGCAATATGGGCATGATCGTCGCGGCACTGGGGGCGGGCGTGCCGCCCACGACCTTCCTGTTCTTCGCGCTGGCGCAGTTCCCGATCTACCTGCTGCCCTGGCTGCTCAACCGCATGGCATCTCGGATCCGCTGCCAGGAGGCGGCTGCTGACGGCAGCTGACCGCGGGACTTGCGAGGATCGCTTCGTCGCAAGTTGGAGCCGCGCCATGATCACGCTGTATTCGGGGCCGCTGAGCCTGTTCTCGCGCAAGGTCGAGATCGCGCTGCGGGAGAAGGGGCTGCCCTTCGACCGGATCGTGGTGCCGTTCAACCAGACGACCGGATACGATCCCAGGCATCCGGAGGTCGTCGCGCTCAATCCGAAGAAGCAGGTGCCGATCCTCAGCGATTGCGGGCTCGTGCTCTACGATTCGACCATTATCCTCGAATATCTCGAAGAGGCCTATCCGGAGCCGCCTCTCTATCCGGAAAGCCCGGTCGATCGGGCGCGCTGTCGGCTCGACGAACTCTATGCCGACGAGATCATGTTCGCGAGCCTGCGGCTGCTGATGCACCGGACCGAGCCGCCGGCCTCGGATGCGATGCGCCGCGCTGCGCAGGAAGCCGACGCGCTGATCGGCGAGGGCCAGCTCTCCGCTCATTACGCGGTGCTGGATGAAAGGCTGGCCGGCCGCGACTTCTTCGGCGGCCTGCTGTCGGCTGCCGATATCGCGCTGTTCATGTCGGTCCTGTACGCGCTGCGGCTCGGTGGGCCTTCGCTCGACGGTTTCGAGGGGCTGGCGCGCTGGTATGACCGGCTGAGGCAACGCCCCGCCTTCGCGACGGCAGCGGCCGAAATGGCCGAGGCCGACAGGCGGCTCTCCTTCCCGGTCAGGGCGCGCTCCGCCTGAGGCGCAGACCGGCTGGCGCCGCTTTTCTGTTCGCGACATCGCTTTTCAAGGAAAACCAGTTCCCATGTGACCACGCGATGCTTTAAAGCGCGCGTCATGAGCGCTCCCATCCGCATCGCCCCGTCAATCCTCTCCGCCGATTTCGCCAGGCTTGGCGAAGAGGTTCGCGCGATCGACGAGGCCGGGGCCGACTGGATCCATTGCGACGTGATGGATGGGCATTTCGTGCCGAACATCACCTTCGGCCCCGATGTTCTGAAGGCGATCCGCCCGCATACGAAGAAGTTCTTCGACGTGCACCTGATGATCGCGCCCGTCGACCCGTATATCGAGGCTTTCGCCAAGGCCGGCGCCGACCTGATCTCCTTCCATGTCGAGGCGGGCCCGCATCCGCACCGCACGCTGCAGTCGATCAAGGCCCAGGGCAAGCAGGCGGGCATCGTGCTCAACCCCGGCACGCCGGCGAGCGCAGCCGAGGCGCTGATCGGGGATGTCGACCTCATCCTGCTGATGACGGTCAATCCCGGCTTCGGCGGGCAGAGCTTCATTCATTCCGTGGTCGAGAAGGTCGCGCAGGTGAAGGCGCTGATCGGCGACCGGCCGATAGCGATCGAGATCGATGGCGGGGTTACGCCCGAGACCGCGCCGCTTGTCGCGAAGGCCGGCGCCGATACGCTGGTCGCCGGTTCGGCCGTGTTCAAGGGCGGGCCTTCGGCCTATGCCGGCAATATTTCCGCAATCCGCAAGGCGGCCGAGGCCGCGCGCGGGGCGTGGGTTTGAGATTTGCCGATCCCCGGCGCTGATCGTCATGGTCGGCCTTGTGCCGACCATCCACGTCTCCGCTGGTCGAGGTCGGTGTTCAAGTCGTGGATGCTCGCCACAAGGGCGAGCATGACGGCGGTGCAGAGGCTGAGACGAACATGATCCCGCGCTATTCCCGCCCCGAGATGGTCGCGATCTGGGAGCCGCAGACGCGGTTCCGGATCTGGTTCGAGATCGAGGCCCATGCCACCGACAAGCTGGCCGAACTCGGCGTGGTGCCGAAGGAAGCGGCCGCGACGATCTGGGCCAAGGCCAAGGATGCCACCTTCGACGTCGCCCGCATCGACGAGATCGAGCGCGTCACCAAGCATGACGTCATCGCCTTCCTGACGCATCTGGCCGAGATCGTCGGGCCCGAGGCGCGCTTCGTCCACCAGGGCATGACCTCGTCGGACATCCTCGACACCACGCTCTCGGTGCAGCTCGCGCGGGCCACCGACATCCTGATCGCCGATGTCGACGCGCTGCTGGCCGCGATCAGGCGGCGCGCCTTCGAGCACAAGCTGACGCCGACCATCGGCCGCTCGCACGGCATCCATGCCGAGCCGGTGACCTTCGGGCTGAAGCTCGCCCAGGCCTATGCCGAGTTCGATCGCTGCCGGGCCCGGCTCGTGGCCGCCCGCGCCGAGATCGCGACCTGCGCGATCTCGGGTGCCGTCGGCACCTTCGCCAATATCGATCCGAGCGTTGAGGCCTATGTCGCGGAGAAGATGGGGTTGACGGTCGAGCCGGTCTCGACCCAGGTCATCCCGCGCGACCGGCATGCGATGTATTTCGCGACGCTCGGCGTCGTCGCCTCCTCGGTCGAGCGCCTCGCCACCGAGATCCGCCATCTCCAGCGCACCGAGGTCTACGAGGCCGAGGAGTTCTTCTCGCCGGGCCAGAAGGGCTCCTCGGCGATGCCGCACAAGCGCAACCCCGTGCTGACCGAGAACCTGACCGGGCTCGCCCGCCTGGTGCGCGGCATGGCCATGCCGGCGATGGAGAACGTCGCGCTCTGGCACGAGCGCGATATCTCGCACTCCTCGGTCGAGCGGATGATCGGCCCCGATGCGACCGTGACGCTCGACTTCGCGCTGGCGCGGTTGACCGGGGTCGTCGACAAGCTGCTGATCTATCCGCAGAACATGCGCCGCAACCTCGATCGGCTCGGCGGCCTGCACAATTCGCAGCGCGTGCTGCTGGCGCTGACGCAGGCCGGCGCCAGCCGCGAGGAGAGCTATGCCATGGTCCAGCGCAACGCGATGCGGACCTGGGAACATGGCGAGGACTTCCTGACCAACCTGAAGAAGGACGGCGACGTCGCGGCGAAGCTGTCGAATGCCCAGCTCGAGGCGATGTTCGACGAGGGTTATCACTTCAAGCATGTCGACACGATCTTCGCGCGGGTCTTCGGCGAAAGCTGACAGGTTGGACATAGGGCGTCGCAGGCCTATCTACGCCTCATGAAAACCTCCGACACCGACATCCTGATTATTCCCGGCTGGTCCGGTTCCGGGCCCGATCACTGGCAGAGCCGCTGGGTGGCGAAGCTCACCACGGCGCGCCTGGTCGAGCAGGACGACTGGTACAAGCCCTCGCGCCACCTCTGGGCCGAGCGCATCGTGCAGGCCGTACGGGCGGCGAGCCGGCCGGTGGTGCTCGTCGCCCATTCGGCCGGCGTCAGCGCCGTCGCGCATGCGGCGGAGCATCTGCATCCGGGCGAGGTGGTGGGGGCCTTCCTGGTCGCTCCGGCTTCCGAGCGGGCCAAGGGAGCGATCCCCGGCATGGGGGCGGATTTCATTCCGCATCGGCGCGAGATTCTGCCGTTCCGCAGCGTCCTGATCGCGAGCAGCAACGATCCCTATTGTACGCCCGAGGAAGCGCAGGAACTGGCGCAGGCCTGGGGCTCCGAATTCGTCGATGCGGGCGAGAGCGGCCACATCAACAGCGAGTCCGGACATGGCCCGTGGCCGGACGGCCTTTTGCGGTTCGCCGGCTTTCTCAGGAGCTTGACGGCGGTTCCGCTGAAACCGATTCAGGGCTGAGGCGGCTCCGCGCTTCGCTGAACGAGCGGCGCGGCAGAGAGCGACGGGTTGTTCGTAACATTGAAAGCCTGGAACGTTTCGCGCTTCTCCGAGCGCGGAAACGTTCCAGCTATCTGTCCTTACGCGTTTCGGGCCGACTCAGAACTTGTAGTTGACTCCGACGCGCAGAAGGCCGGCGCCGTTGCCTTTATCGGTGGTCGCCGTATAGACCCCGGCCGGGAGGACGCCGCCCGGCGGATTGATGAAGGCTTGTGACTTCCGGCCCTCGCTCAGGTCGACATAGAGGCCCTCGACCCTGAAGATCCAGTTGTTGGTGAAGGCGTATTCGATGCCGCCACCGATGGCCCAGCCCGTGTTGCTGGTGCTGTTGCCCGTCAGCGGGTTGGTGTTCATGCCGCCATAGGCGAGGCCGCCCGTGATATAGAGCAAGGTGCGGTCGATCGCGTAGCCGACCCTGGCGCGGACGGTTCCGAAATAGCCTCCGTCGTTGCCACCCCTTCTGGCCCACCAGTTGTAGGCACCCCAGTCTACGCTGCCGCCGGTATCGACATATTGGATATCGGCTTCGACGCCGTAGACGATCGCGCCGGATTGCCAGTTATAGCCGATCTGTCCGCCGCCGACGAAGGTTCCGTCGCTTCCGCCGCCGGAGAGAACTGCGGAGGTGGCGCCCGTCGGTCCGGTGACGACGACGTTACGCGAGTCGGCCCAGCCGACACCGGCGTTGAGGCCGACATAGAGACCGGCCCAGGTAAAGGCAGGCGCATAGATGATCGGGGCTTGGACTTGGCGGGCCGGAAGGTCCGCCGCGTAGCTGTTGGTAGCCAGGAATGTCGCTAGGACGGCAGTGGATACAAGGCCAAGGCGCATGAGATCCTCCTACGATAGCGGTGCAGCGACCTGATCGTTGCACATGTAACTAACGCTGTGAAGTTGAAGAAATCCTTACTCGACCTCCTGTGATCGGATTGCCACATCGATGCGGCCGAGCGAGCAGCGTTGGTTCGACGCCATCGTGATGCCGGTCTCGTATCGTCCGGCGGCGCCGCGTCCCAGTCAGGGCAGGGCGCTTGCTACGGCGCATGCCCGGTTTGCGATCGTTCCGAAGAAAAACCGCCCCGGATCGCTCCGGGGCGGTTCTCATTGAAGCCTTGCGATCAGGTGTCGGGATCAATTCTCGACATAGGTGATCTTGCCGTCGGGCTGCTTCTTCCAGGTGTAGACGGTGTAGTCGATACGGGTGATGTCGCCCTTCTTGTCGAAGGCGAGATCGCCCAGAACGGTCTTGGTCGGGGTGCCGCTCTTCAGCGCCTCGGCCATCTTCTTGGGATCGGTCGAGTTGGAGCGCTTGGCGGCATCGGCGATCAGCTGCACGCCGGCATAGGCGTAGAGCGTGTAGGCCTCGGGCTTGAAGTTCTTGGCCTCGAACCGCTTGATCACCTCGGCCGCCTCGGTGCGCTTCTGCGGGTCGGGCGCGAAGGTCATCAGCGTACCCTCGACGCCGGGGCCGCCGATCGTGGCGAACTCGTCGGTGGTGATGCCGTCACCCGAGATCAGCACGCTCTTGACGCCCTGGTCGCGCATCTGACGGACGATCAGCCCGCCTTCGGTGTGCAGGCCGCCCCAGTAGACATAGTCGGCGCCGGTGGCCTTGATCTTGGAGACGAGGGCCGAGAGGTCCTTCTCGCCCTGGTTGATGCCCTCGTAGAGGACTTCCTTGATGCCGGCCTTCTGCAGGCCCTTCAGCGTCTCGTCGGCAAGGCCCTTGCCATAGGTCGTCTTGTCGTGGACGACCGCAATCTTCTTGTCCTTGAAGTTCTTGGCGATGTAGTCGGCGGCGACGATGCCCTGCTGGTCGTCGCGACCGCAGATGCGGAAGGTGTTCCAGAGGCCGCGCTCGGTGACCTGCGGGTTCGTCGAGGCCGGCGTCAGCATGAGGACTCCGTTCTCGGCATAGACCTCGGAGGCCGGCATGGTGACGCCGGAGTTGAAGTGGCCGACGACGTACTTGACGCCGTCGCCGACGAACTTGTTCGCCACCGACACGCCCTGCTTCGGATCGGAGACGTCGTCACCGAGGACGATCTCGATCTTCTGGCCGTTGATGCCGCCGGCTGCGTTGATGTCGGCGGCGGCCTGCTCCGCGCCGTTCTTGATCTGCGCGCCGAAGGTCGCGTTCGCGCCGGTGATAGGGCCGCCGACGCCGATCTTGATCTGAGCGTTGGCGATGCCCGAAAAAGCGAGGACGGCGCCAAGTGCGATGCCGCCCAACAGCAGTTTCTTCATGAGATGAGACTCCCCTGCATTATGACTTTGAACGGGCTGGACGGACCGCCCGTCTCGGCGCGTTTTGCCGCCGTGGAGAGCAGTCTTGCGCTTTTTCCACAGTCTGTCACGCGACAAGCTCGTTACCCTTTCAGCGTAGTTCGGGCTTGATTTCGACGCCTTCGCGCGGCTTCCAGCCGAAGGGGCCGGTGCGCTCGAACAGCCAACGATATTGCCGCGTCATCTGCCTCGCGCGGTTGTAGCGCCAGCCGGCGAAGGCGAATGCCATCAGGATGACGGTGTCGACGAGATAGTAGTGCGGGCTCAGCAGCGTCGCGTGGAAAAGCGCGAAATGAATGAAGCGCACGACGCAGCCGAGGACGAGCACGTAGAGCACCAGCTGGTAGTGCGGCCGCCAGGTCAGCGCGATGGCACGCCCGGTCATCCAGGCGAGCCAGCCGCCCATCACCACGGTGACGAGCAGGAAGAGCCAGGCGCTCGGTTCTTCGTAGAGGACGCCCTGCATGTCAGTGCCTCCCGCCTTCGAGATAAGCCGCGCGCACCTGCGGGTCGGCGAGGAGTTCCTTCCCCGAGCCGCTCATGGTGATGAGGCCGTTGACCATGACATAGCCGCGATGGGCGAGCTTGAGCGCGTGGAAGGCGTTCTGCTCGACCAGGAAGACCGTCAAGCCTTGCGTCCGGTTCAGTTCCTTGATCGCCTCGAAGATCTGTTTGACGATCAGGGGGGCAAGGCCGAGCGAGGGTTCGTCCAGCAGCAGGAGCCGCGGCCGCGCCATCAGGGCGCGCGCGATCGCCACCATCTGCTGCTCGCCGCCCGAAAGCGTGCCGCCGCGCTGCTGAAGGCGCTCGCGGATGCGCGGGAAGAGGGTGCAGATCTTCTCGAGGTCCTCGTCGAAATGGGAGAGGTCGCGCAGCGCCGCGCCCATCTGGAGATTCTCGAATACCGTCATGCGCGGGAAGATGCGTCTTCCCTCGGGGGACTGGGCTATTCCAAGGCGCGCGATCTGGTGGCTCGGCAGCCGGGTGATGTCGCGGCCCTCATAGGTGACCGTGCCCTCGCGCGCCTGCGGGTCGCCGAAGATCGTCATCATCAGGGTCGATTTGCCGGCACCGTTGGCGCCGATCATGGTGACGATCTCGCCCTCATGGACATCCATGTCGATGCCCTTCAGCGCGATGATCTTGCCGTAGTAGGTCTTGACGCCTCGGACGGCGAGAAGCGGCTGTGTGGTGGTCACGTGATCCCGACCTCCGCTTCGACTGCCTCTACCTCTTCGTCGTCGACGCCGAGATAAGCGGCGATGACCTTCTGGTCGGCCTGGACCTCGGCCGGCGTACCGTCGGCGATCTTGGTGCCGTAGTCGAGCACTACGACATGGTCGGAGATTTCCATCACCACCGACATGTCGTGTTCGATCAGCAGCAGGGCGGTGCCGAGATCCTTGCGGATCGAGAGCAACAGGGTGTTGAGATCATGGCTCTCGCGCGGGTTGAGGCCGGCGGCCGGCTCGTCGAGGCAGAGCAGGACGGGATCGGTGCACATCGCACGCGCGATCTCGAGCCGGCGCTGGTCGCCATAGGGCAGGTCGGCGGCGGGATCGTCAGCGCGATGGATCAGGTTGATCTTCTCCAGCCAGAACCGTGCCTTCTCGATCGCCTCCTTCTCGCGGGCCCTGTAGCCGCCGATGCCGAGAACGCCGAGGAAGGTGAAGCCGGATGCGATCATCAGCGGGTTGTGCTGCGCCACCAGCAGGTTCTCCAGCACGGTCATGCCGCCGAAGAGGCGGATATTCTGGAAGGTGCGGGCGACCTTCGCCTTCCAGCTGATCCTGAAATCGGGCATGCGCTCGAGCAGGAAGTTGTCGCCGCTCTCCTGCGTCAGCGTGATCATGCCCTCGGTCGGCTTGTAGAAGCCGGTGATGCAGTTGAACACGGTGGTCTTGCCGGCGCCGTTGGGGCCGATCAGCGCGGTGATCTGGCCCTTATGCGCCTCGAAGGAAAGGTCGTTGACGGCGGTCAGACCGCCGAAGCGCATGGTGACGTGCTCGACCTGGAGCAGCGGTGCGGGGGAGGCGGTGACCATCAGCCGTGCCCCTCCTGCACCATGTCGGCCGAGATCGCCTTCTTCTCCTTGAGATAGGCCGTCGGTTCGCGCGTCGAGATCAGGCCGCGCGGCTTCCAGATCATGATCACGACCATGGCAAAGCCGAAGAGCAGCATGCGGTACTTCGTCGGGTCGAACTCGTTGCCGAAGACCTGCTTCAGCCAATCGAGCTCGCGCAGAAGCTCGGTGCCGCCGACCATCACGATCGCTGCGATGGCGCAGCCCCAGAGCGAGCCCATGCCGCCGAGCACGACGATGGCGAGGATCGTCGCCGATTCCATGAAGACGAAGGATTCAGGCGAGATGAAGCCCTGGCGCGCGGCGAAGAAGGAACCGGCGAAGCCGCCGAACATGGCGCCGATGGAAAAGGCGGTGAGCTTGGTGTTCGTGGTGTTGATGCCGAGCGAGCGGCAGGCGATCTCGTCCTCGCGCAGGGCCTCCCAGGCGCGCCCGACTGGCAGCCGGCGCAGGCGCAGCGTCACGAAGGCGGTGATCAGCGCCAGCGCCAGGATCACGTAATACAGGAAGATCGTCCGGTGCAGCGGCGAGAACTCGAAGCCGAATTTCGCCGCGAAGCCGGTGTCGCTGGCGTTGAAGGGGGTGCCGAAGAAGGTTGGGCGCGGGATGCCGGAGATGCCGGCATAGCCGCCGGAGAAATCGACCCAGTTGATCAGGACGAGGCGGATGATCTCGCCGAAGGCAAGCGTCACGATCGCGAGATAGTCGCCGCGCAGCCGCAGCACCGGGAAGCCGAGCAGCATGCCCCAGAAGGCAGCGAGAATGCCGGAGAGCGGTAGCAGGATCCAGAAGGACAGGCCGAAATTCTTGGCCAGCAGCGCGTAGGAATAGGCGCCGACCGCGTAGAAGGCGACATAGCCGAGATCGAGCAGGCCAGCGAGCCCGACGACGATGTTCAGCCCCCAGCCGAGCATGACGTAGATCAGGATCTGAACGCCGAAATTGTCGATCCATTTCAGCGCGCCGCTCCAGCCCGCCAGATTGATCGCAATGATCGGGAAGGTGACGAGGAAGCCCAGCCCGAACAGCGAGAACAGCCGCGAATGGCGCTGGAAGAAGCCGACCGTGCCGTGCGGCAGCAGGCGTACCATCGGCTTGCGCTTGTCCTTGGTCTGCTGCCGCAGCGCCACCAGGAAGCGGCCGACGAAGACGATGGCGACGGCCCAGGCCACCGCATCCCAGCGTGGATCGAGCACCAGGACGTTGTCCATGTTCTGGCGCGTGCCCCAGGCGATGATCGGGATGCACAGGCCGAAGGTGATGAGGGCTGCGAAGGCCGCCTCCTTGAGGGCGGCCTTGAGATCGCGTTCGCGGGCGGCGGGCGTAGATGCGGGCGCCGTCATGCCGCTAGACCTTCTCGACTTCGGGGCGGCCGAGAATGCCCGAGGGCATGAAGACCAGCACGATCGCCAGGATGCAGAAGGCCGCGACGTCCTTGTAGTCGATCGAGAAATAGCCCGACCACATCACCTCGATCAGTCCGATCAGGAGCCCGCCGAGCACGGCGCCGGGCAGCGAGCCGATGCCGCCGAGAACCGCTGCGGTGAAAGCCTTCACGCCCGGCACGAAGCCGTCGTGGAAGCTGACCACGCCGTAGAGCACGAGGTACATCACGCCGGCGACGGCCGCGAGCGCGGCGCCCATGATGAAGGTGATCGAGATGGTGCGGTCGACATCGACGCCGAGGAGGGCGGCCATCTTGCGGTCCTGCTCGCAGGCGCGCTGGGCGCGGCCGAGCGGCGTCTTCTGGACGAGATACCAGAAGGCCGCCAGCAGCACGGCGGTGGTGACGATGATGACGATCTGCTTGTAGGAAATCTGGACGGAGTAGGTCGCGCTCTCGATCAGCGTGATCGACTTGTTCAGCATCGGCGGCGTCGACTTGTTGCGCGGACCCTGCACGAGCTGGACGAAGTTCATCAGGAAGATCGACATGCCGATCGCCGAGATCAGCGGCGCTAGGCGGAACGAGCCCCTGAGCGGCCGGTACGCCAGGCGTTCGATGGTCCAGCCCCAGAGCGCCGTGAAGAACATCGCCAGCACCAGGACGAAAATCAGGGCCAGCACGATCATGGCCGCCCCGAAGAAGGAGGCGATCAGCATGAAGAAGATCAGCGCGATGAAGGCCGAGAGCATGAAGACATCGCCATGCGAGAAATTCACCATGCCGATGATGCCGAAGACCATCGTGTAGCCGATGGCGATGAGGCCGTAGATCGAGCCGAGCGTCAGCCCGTTGATCAGCTGCTGGAGGAACACTTCCATGCCGACGCTTTACCCCTCTGGTCCGCTCCGGCTTATCGTTGTGTCGGCATGACGCCGACGCATGCTGGATGCGTTCGATGCGCAGAGCTAGCAACCCCTCGCGCTTTCGACAATCGCGCCGGCCCCGCGATCTGTCAAAACCAATCTACGTCTTTCTGCCTAGGGAATGGGCAGTCGACGGCGCGTTCTGGTGTCGTTTCGGGGCTTCGGGGAAGGTTGGAGACGGGATGCGGCTGAGCCCGCCGACAGTCGTCGGGAGGCCTTCGACGGCGTCGCCTGCGTCATTGCGAGCGCAGCGAAGCAATCCAGGGAGGCGTAGAGCGCTGCCGCCTCCGGATTGCTTCGTCGCTGGCGCTCCTCGCAATGACGGGCAGCGCATGCGAGCGCGATCTTTGACGAAAGCCCTTGGCCCGACGGCGGCTCAGGCCTTGTCGGTGACCAGGAAGCCGTGGGCGAGCGGGTCGCGGTCGTCGATGAAGATCGTGTTGTAGCCGGTCATGCGGGCCCAGCCCTCGATCGAGGGGATGATCGCATCATGCGGGCCGACCTTGGCGGCGGCCTCGACGCGGCCGCGGAACATCGTGCCGATGATGCTCTCATGGACGAAGTCGTCGCCGACCTTGAGCTTGCCCTGCGCGGCCCACTGCGCCATGCGCGAGGAGGTGCCGGTGCCGCAGGGTGAGCGGTCGATCGCCTTGTCGCCGTAGAAGACGGCATTGCGGGCATGGGCCTCGGGCTTCGTCGGCGCGCCGGTCCAGAGGATATGGCTCAGGCCGTTGATCGCCGGGTTCTCCGGGTGGACGAACTGGTATTTCGCGTTGAGCGCGGCCCGCAGCTTCGGGCTCCAGCGCTGGATGTCCGACGGGTTGATGTCGGCGATGTCCGTGAAGGTCTTCTGGGGATCGACGATCGCGTAGAAGTTGCCGCCATAGGCGACGTCAACCGTGACTTCGCCGAGTTCCTCGATCTCGGCCGTCAGGCCGGTGGCATGGAGGTAGGAGGCGATGTTGGTGATGCGGACGGCGTCGACATGGTCGCCATTGCGGGTGTAGCGGGCGGTGACGAGGCCGGCGGGCGTGTCGATGCGCAGGACGCCTTCCTCGCGCGGCGTCACCAGCCCGCGCTCGAGCGCCATGGTCACCGTGCCGATGGTGCCGTGGCCGCACATCGGCAGGCAGCCCGAGGTCTCGATGAAGAGGAAGGCGATGTCGGCGTCGTCGCGCGTCGGCGGGTAGAGGATCGAGCCCGACATGACGTCATGGCCGCGCGGCTCGAACATCAGGCCAGTGCGGATCCAGTCGTATTCGGCCAGGAAATGGGCCCGCTTCTCGATCATGTTGGCGCCCTTGAGCGGGGGCGCGCCGCCGGCGACCATCCGCACCGGATTGCCGCAGGTATGTCCGTCGACGCAGAAGAAAGTGTGAGTGCTCATGGGTTTGGCCTTGCTGGCTGAGAATCCGATTCCGCCGCGGCGCGATGGCGCTCGGCGAGGATGCGGGTCGTAGGCGCGCGCTCCGCCATTCTTGGATCAGAAACGCCGCGGGTCGAAGAGGGAAAGGTCGATGGCCGGCTTGCGGTCGGCTATCAGATCCGCGACGAGCTCGCCCGTCGCGGTCGATTGCGTCATGCCGTAATGGCCGTGGCCGAAGGCGTAGACCACATGGGCGTTGCGGCTGGCGGTGCCGATGACGGGAAGGGAATCGGGCAGGGACGGGCGGAAGCCCATCCACAATGTGCCGCTCTCGAATGCCGGCAGCCCGTCTACGAACTGGCCGGCCTTGTCGTAGAGGATCCTGGTGCGGGCGTGATTGGGCGGGGCTTCCAGCCCGCCGAACTCGACCGCTCCCCCGATTCGGAGGCCGCTTTCGAGAGGCGTCACGACGAAGCCATGGCCCTCGAAGCCGACCGGCCGGCTCGTCAGGCCGGTCATGCCCGGGAAACTGACATTGTAGCCGCGCTCGGTGTCGAGCGGGACCTTGTCGCCGAGCGCCGCCGCCAGGGGCCTCGACCAGGCGCCGGCTGCGATCACGGCCCGGTCGACCACGCGCTGGAAGCCGTCGCGGCCGATCAGGGCAGGGCGCTCGCCGGTCGAAATGTTGGTGATCTCGGCCTTCTCGAAGACCGCGCCGCGCGCCAGCGCCGCCTCGAACAGCGCCAGCGTCAGCTGCAGTGGATCGCTGATATGGGCCGCATCGGGATGGAAGGTCGCGCCGACGAACCGGTCCTTCAGCGCCGGTTCGAGCTGGCGCAGCTCCTCCGGGCCGATCGCATCGACCTTGATCCCGAACTCTGCCTGTCGGTTGGCAATATGGCGCGCCTCAGTGAAGGCGCTCGCATCGGTGAAGGCGTAGAGCCCGCCCTTCCGGTGGATATGGATTTCGAGCCCGGCCTTCCCGGCGCGGTCGAGCCAGGCCGGCAGGGCGCGGCGCTGGAGCGTGCCGATTCCCTGGATCGAGCGCTCGAAGGCTTCGGGTCGCGCGGCGAGCAGAAAGCGGAGCAGCCAGGGCAGAAGCTTCGGGAAATAGGCGGGGCGGATGGCCAGCGGGCCCAGCGGGTCCAGCAGAAATCTGGGCACCTGCCGCAGGTTCTTGGGGCTCGCGATCGGCAGGATGTCGGTATGGGCGATCCAGCCGGCATTGCCGGCCGACGGGCCGAAGCCCGGCCCCTCCTTGTCGAGGATCAGAACCTCGTGGCCCTCGTCGAGCAGCGAATGTGCAATGGCCGCGCCGACGATGCCTGCTCCGACAATGGCGATCTTCATGGCAGGAACCGTTCCTCGAGGACGCCGAACGCCGCGCCGCGCGTCTCGTTTTGCCTCGGCGCTGCCGCGAGATCGAGGTCTCGGCGGGGTGCCCCGCCGCTTCGCCCGGGCATGGCAGAATGCTCCTTGCGCGCCGGCCCGTTTCGCTTTCTGATTGCGTTGCGCTTGCAGGTTGCAGGAACAGTGCCGGGTGCGATCCTGTTCTTGATATATCAGTGGCGTTTTACACGTCAATCCGGATGCCTGCGGAGGGTGGATGCATGAGCCTGCAGTCGGCGTCGGATATCACTGCCCCGAGGGAGATCGTGCCGGTGCCGCAGCCCGCGCCGAGCCTGACCGAGATCGCCTATCGCAGGCTCGAAGAGGCGATCGTCACGCTGTCGATGCGGCCGGGCGCGGTGCTGACCGAGGCGCAGCTGATCGACATGGTCGGCGTCGGGCGGACGCCGGTGCGGGAAGCGCTGATCCGGCTGGCGCAGCAGGGCATGGTCGAGATCCTGCCGCGCAAGGGCGTGCTGGTCGCCGGCATCAACGCCATCGACATCATGGCGGCGCTCGATGCGCGCGAGGTGCTGGAGCGCCTGATCGCCTCCGATGCGGCGAAGCGGGCGAGCCCCAGCGAGCGGATCGAGATCATCGAGACGGCCAGGGCGATGCGGGACGCGGCGACTGATGGCGACGCGAACGCCTATATGCGGCTCGACAAGGAACTCGATACCGCCGTGGCCGCCGCTGCGCGAAGCCCCTATGCGACGCGCGCCGTCGAGCCTTTGCAGGCGCTGATCCGGCGCGCCTGGTACCATTTCGAGCGGCGCGACGATCTTTTGCCGGCGGCCGCCCATCACATGGTCTTCGCGCAGGCGCTGGCGACGGCGGACCCTGATGCGGCGATGGCGGCGAGCGATGCGCTCATGCTGCATCTGCGCGCCGGCCTGCTGGCGACGCTCGCGCGGGACTAGCCGGGCGGCCTTCGTCTGGCTTTTCGGCGCGCCAGTCTCTACATGACCGGCGAACCCCGCCCGTTGTGCCAGCCTTGAGCCCGATGACAGACCCCGTAGAGCCCGTGCGTCGGGCCGCGCTCGAAGCACCGCTCTATCGCGACGCGATGGCGCGGGTCGCAAGCGCGGTGCATGTCGTCACCACGATAGGCCCGCAGGGGCGGATCGGCCTGACAGCGACGGCCGTCGCCTCGGTGTCGGACACGCCACCGACCGTGCTGGTCAGCGTGGCGCGGCCGAGCCGGACGCTTGCCGTGATCGAGGCTAGCGGCGTGTTCTGCGTCAACACGCTGCCCGGCGGCGCCGAGGATCTCGCCGAGATTTTCGCCAGCCGCCGCGCCATCGAAGGCGAGGCTCGCTTCGAAACCCGGCCCTGGGGCAGGCTGGTGACGGGTTCGCCGGTGCTGCTCGATGCGGTCGCCGCCTTCGACTGCCGGCTGGTCGCCGTCCACGACATCGCCACCCATCGCGTCCTGATCGGCGAAGTGGTGGGGCTCGGCGGCGCCGGGCGCGCTGCCGCCGACCCGACGAGCCTGATCTACCGCGGCCGACGTTTCGAGGCGATTTGACCGTTTTCGCGCGGTTCGAACGTGCTCTCCGTCATTGCGAGGAGCGAAGCGACGAAGCAGTCCAGGGGCGGCAGCGGTCTACGCCCTCCTGGATTGCTCCGCTGCGCTTGCAATGACGGAAGTCGGCGGTTTCGCCATTCCCGTCATTCCGTCAGGAAATCGCCCACGGCGCGGGTGAAGGCCTCCGGCTGCTCGAGATTGGAGAGATGGGCCGCATCGAGCTCGACGATGCGCGAGCCGGAGATCGCTTCCGCAATCAGCCGGCCGGCCACGGGCGGGGTGGCCGGGTCGAGCGTGCCGATGACGACGAGAACCGGGTTCGAGACGCTGCGTATCGTCTCCCGCTGATCCATATCGCGAATCGCGGCGCAGCAGGTGGCGTAGCCGACCGGCGGCGTGGTCGTGAGCATCGCGCTGACCTTGGCGACGGTTGCGGGGTCGCTTTCGCGGAAGCGCGGGCTGAACCAGCGTTCCAGCGTCGGCTTCACCAGCGGCTCCATGCCCTGGCTGCGCACGGTTTCGATCCGGCCGGTCCAGAGCTCGGGCGGACCCATATGGGCGGCGGTGTTGGCCAGTACGAGACGGCCCATGCGCGGCCCGGCATGGGTGGCGAGCCACTGGCCGACCATGCCGCCTTTCGAGACACCGCACCAATGCGCCTTCTCGATCCCGAAATGGTCGAGGATGGCGAGCGCGTCCTGGCCGAGATCGGCCATCGATAGCGCGCGGTCCGTGGCGACGGACTGGCCGTGCCCGCGCGAATCGTAGCGCAGGACACGGAAGCGCCTGGACCATTCCGTGATTTGCGGGTCCCACATCGAAAGGTTGGTGCCGAGCGAGTTCGACAGCATCAGCACAGGGGCCTCGGCGGGCCCGTCGAAGCGGATGTTGAACGGCTCACCGCGGATGGTCTCGATCGGCATCGAAATCGTCTCCCTGACCTGGCTTTGCGATTATCGGACGGTGATCCTGCCGTCCTGAGAGAGCAGAAGCCAGCGGCCGTCGAGCGCCTTCTGCTGCGAGGCGGGCAGGCGCAGCGCTGGCGGCGTCGGCCAGCCCATCTCGCGCGCCACCACCAGTCCGAGTAGCAGGATGGCGTCGGGCTCGTTCATCAGCAGCGCGGCTGGAGCCCTGCCGGCATGGACCAGCTCCAGCAGCACCGCCGAGGCCGAGGATGAGCCGATGGTGCCGGGCAATGCCAGCACCGTGCCGGCGATGCATTGGCCGCGCTGGGGATGGCGTGCATCGATGATGGCGCCGCTGCGCGGATCGACGCCGCCCCAGAAGCTGATCGGGGCGGTGAGAGCGAGGCAGCGGCCGGCGGTGCCGGGGCCGGGCAGCAGGATGTCCGCGCTCAGCTCCATGCGCGCGGCTCCCTGATCAGGCGGCCGGCGACGGCGCTCTCGACGCATTCGCCGAGCGAGCCGTAGACCACGGCATAGCCGGTGTTCCCGGGCGCGTAATGCGCGAACTTGCCGGAATTGGTCATCAGCACGGCGCCCGCGATATCCGGCAGGATCGGCGTCACCACCACGCAGGTGTCGACGACGAAGATCACGCCTGCGGCCTCGAGCGCGGCGCGGCGACCCTGCGCCTCCAAGGGATGCAGCACATGGCGGCCGGTATTGGCGTAGAGCGGGATCGCGAGCCTACGCCCGGCGATGAGGCGCTCCAGCGCGTCGACCTCCGCGGCGGAGAGATGGGGCGAGCCGATCGCCACCGCATCGATGCGCTCGCCGCCCGTCACGGTCGAGAGGCGCGCCAGCGCCTCGTCCAGCAGCTGCGGCGTAAGGATGAGCGTCTCGCGCGGCGGCTGGTGCCCGAGCGCGGTGTCGGTATCCGGGGCCTCCGGCGTGACGCCCGCGACATGGAAGAGACCGACGCCGCCGGCGGAGGCCGCGGCGGCGCCGAGCGCCTTGAGCCGGTCTTCCGTGGTGCAGCCCTGCAGCCCCTCGATCACCGCGACGGCCGCGCCCGCCTCACGCCCCACGATGGTTCCGAGCACGGGGTAGAACACGTCGGAGCGGCGCAGGGCGGGGCTCAGGCCCGTTGCGTCCATCAGCATGGTCGCGATGCGGTTCTCCGGCCTGTGAAGCCCGTAATCGGGCGCGACGCCGGCAATGGCGCAGGCGATGTCGAGGAAATCGCCATAGCGGTTGGTGCGGGCGCCGAGCACGGAATTGCAGAAGACGACCGCGTTCGACTCGCCCCAGGCGACGTCCGCTCCGAGGGCGGGCCGATGGCCGGCCTGATAGGGCGCGCAGGTCCAGGAGGGCTCGCAGCCCATCGCCTCATAGGCGCGCATCATCCTGGCCGCCATGTCGCGCTCATGCGGCGGCAGGCGGACGGCCGCGCAGCCCGCCGGAGACAAGGCGCCGACATTCAGCGTCGCCCGCACCGCGACATGAGCGCCGTCGGCGACCAGCCTCTCCGCGAACAACGTGCCGGAATCGCCGTGATAGAGGGCGCCGTCGATATGGGCGGAGGCGATCGGGATGAGCCGTGGCGCCCCCATCAGCCGCGCCGCCTCGGCGACGATCCGCAACGCCATCGCCGCGCCTGCACCCGCGGCGCCGGCAGCGACGGCGCGCTGCTGCGGCGTCAGCTCAACCATTGGCGCTCATGCCTGCGCTGTCCCCGTCGTGGCCGGCCTGCGCGTCATGGCTTGTGCCTCCCGCCGGTTTTTGCTCATGGATAGGCGCGAAGGCTCTGGATAGCTCCGGGGCGGGGCCGGCTGCAACAGGAGCCGGACGGCGGCAAGCGAGGGAGTAGTGCCATGGCGATGACGATGACGGGCGAGGTGACGTTGCCGGCCGCCAAGGACGTGGTCTGGGCCAAGCTGAACGATGCCGAGGTGCTGAAGGCCTGCATTCCCGGCTGCGAGCAGCTCAACAAGGACGACGACACGCATTTCTCCGCGGTGGTGAAGGTGAAGCTCGGGCCGGTGAAGGCGACCTTCAAGGGCAAGGTCGAGCTCGTCGACCTCGACCCGCCGAACGGCTACCGCATCCAGGGCGAGGGCGAGGGCGGGATCGCGGGCTTCGCCAAGGGCGGGGCGAAGGTGACGCTGAGCGATGCCGAGGAGGGCCAGACGCTGCTCGCCTACGAGGTCGAGGCCCAGGTCGGCGGAAAGCTGATGCAACTCGGTTCGCGGCTGATCGATTCGGTCTCGAAGAAGCTGGCGGACGAATTTTTCGCCAATTTCGCCAAGGCCGTCAGCGAAGGTTGAGCCGCGTCAGGATGCCTGCCTCAGCGCCGTCAGGGCCTCGCTGACGGTGTCCTCCGCGGCGCCGACCTGAAGCGCTATCTGCGAAGCGACGAGGGTGGCGCGCTCGATCGCCCTCGTCGTCGTTTCCAGGCTGTCGCCGACGGCCTGGGCGCTGGCGATCGTGCCTTCCGAGCACCCGGCCACGTCCGCGGCGTCCCGGGCGATGCCGGAGGTGGCAAGGCTCTGCTGGGCGACCGAGTCCGATATCGCTTCGGAATCGCCCCGGATTTCGCCGATCGTCGTGCTGATCGAAGCGGCATGCTGGCCGCAGGCCGCGGCGCTTGCCGAGAATTCGGTGATCTGGCGAGAGATTTCGCGCGTCGCATTGGCCGTCTGCGTCGCCAGCGACTTCACCTCCGAAGCAACGACGGCGAAGCCGCGCCCGGCTTCTCCGGCGCGCGCGGCTTCGATGGTGGCGTTGAGCGCGAGCAGATTGGTCTGCGCGGCGATCTCCGCGATCAGGCCGAGAACCGAGCCGATGCTAGTCGTCGATTCACGCAATTGCGCGATCGCGTCGTTCATCGCCTCCGCATCCTCGACGGCGCGGGTGGCGATGGCGACGCTCTGGCGGGCGCGATGGCCGATCTCGCCGATATTGGCCGACATTTCCTCGGTCGCGGCTGCTGTCTGGCGGGCGCGGTCTCGCATCATTTCCGCGGCGCGCGTGACATCCAGAACCTGCGTCCGAATGAACGCGGTCGCTCGCGTGGTCTCGTCGGCGGCAGCGACGAACTGCTCTACGGCGCTGCTGATGGTGGAATCGAGCGTGCCGATGCGCGACTTCAGCATATGCGCTGCAGTGTCGAGCGCGTCACCACGATGCCGGGCCTCCGCGGCTTCGAGGGCATGATCCAGCGTGATCGCCGTATTGATGTCCATGACCAGGACGTTCTCGATGATCTCCAAGTCTCTCGCGAAACGGCCGGGAGACAGCAGCGAGGCCAGGCGCCGCTTCGTCGCGATGGCCCTGAAGAGGGCGCCTGCGATCGACACGCGGGAACGGGTGCCGACCTTGACGGCCCGCTCCAGCATGCACATGCGCTCCATCGAGTTGTGGTAGCGCTCGTCGAAATCGCCTTCGAAGATCAGCCTGAAATGCTGCTCCGTAATTGCGTAGAGGTTCTCGGTCAGCGGCGTGATGTCGTCTTTCAGTCCGGGATGGATCTGGCGACCGTAAGAGAACGCCTTGGCGACGATCTCTTCGATAACGAGGTCGACGTGCTTGCGGTAGCTCCGCAGCGCGATGCGTGAATGCTCGTCGTAGCCCGTCGAGCGCAGGCGGCGCTCGACCTGTTCGGAAATCGACGTCAAGATCGGCCCCCGTGCCGCCGGCAAAAGCGCTCCAATGAGCCAGCTCAGGGTGAATGGTCCCGGTTAAAATTCCGGCAATGCGACACGCACATGCGATCTCGCGGATTTCGACCGAGCCATGGCCGAGCGCAATGAATTCTCAGCGAAACGGTACGAAACAGCCTGCCTTGTCGGGCTGCCTCCGGCTTGACCGCGCAAAAACCCAGGTCCACAGTCCGTTTCGAGCTATTCCAAGGAAGGGCTACCTTACCCCGTCTCAAAGCCGGGCGAGGGAAATGCGTGCCGCCGCTCAGCGATATCAGGAGCCGGGCGCCAGACCCGGGTCACAGGAGGATCACCGATGGCCACTCTCTCCATGACGGTGAACGGCAAACCCGTCACCGCGACGCTCGATCCGCGGACGCTGCTCGTGCAGTTCCTGCGCGAGAATCTGCGGCTGACGGGCACGCATGTCGGCTGCGATACCAGCCAATGCGGTGCCTGCGTCGTCCATGTCGACGGCAAGGCGGTGAAGGCCTGCACGACGCTGGCGGTCTCGCTCGAGGGCGCCTCGGTGACGACAATCGAGGGGCTGGCCGTCAACGGCACGCTGCACCCGATGCAGGAAGCCTTCCGCGAGCATCACGGCCTGCAATGCGGCTTCTGCACGCCCGGCATGATCATGTCCGCGGTCGATATCGTGAACCGGCGCGGGCACGCGCTCGACGAGAAGACGATCCGCGAGGATCTCGATGGCAACATCTGCCGCTGCACGGGCTACCACAACATCGTCAAGGCTGTCGCCGCCGGGGCCGAGGCCATGGCCGGCCATGGCATGGAGACGAAGGAGCCGCCGCGCCAGGCTGCCGAGTGAGATGCCGGGGCCCGCACCCATCCGTTCGGGTTATTTCTTGAGGTCATGACGTGCCCGCCAGAGGCGCGCTGAGGAGGGAAACACCATGTCGGCAACCGGAATCGGCGCGCCAGTCCGCCGCAAGGAAGATCATCGCTTCATCACCGGGCAGGGGCGCTACACCGACGACATCAACCGGCCCGGCCAGGCGCACGCCTATTTCCTGCGCTCGCCCCACGCCCATGCCACGATCAAGGCGATCGACATCACGGCCGCCTCCGGCATGCCCGGCGTGCTCGGCATCTTCACCGGCGACGATCTCGCCGCCGACAAGGTCGGCGGGCTGATCTGCGGCTGGATGATCCACAACAAGGACGGTTCGCCGATGCGGGCGGGGCCGCATCCTGCGCTGGCGCTGGGCAAGGTCCGCTATGTCGGCGACCATGTCGCGGTCGTCGTCGCCGAGACGTTGGCGCAGGCGCGCGACGCAGCCGAGACGATCGAGGTGGATTACGGCGTGTTGCCGGCGGTGGTCGACACGGCGAGCGCCGCCGGTGCCAAGACGGTGGTGCATGCGGAAGCGCCGGACAACACGGTGTTCAACTGGCATCTCGGCAATAAGGACGAGACCGAGGCCGCCTTCAGGGCCGCGAAGCACGTCACCCGGATCGACCTCGTCAACAACCGCCTCGTGCCGAACCCCATGGAGCCGCGTGCCGCCGTGGGCGACTACGATGACGGCGACGGCGTCTTCACGCTTTATACGACGAGCCAGAACCCGCATGTCGCCCGGCTCGTGCTCTCGGCCTTCATCGGCATTGCGCCGGAGAACAAGCTGAGGGTCGTTGCGCCGGATGTCGGCGGCGGTTTCGGCTCGAAGATCTTCATCTACGCCGAGGAGACGGTCTGCGTCTGGGCGGCGAAGAAGGTCGGCCGGCCGGTGAAGTGGAATTCTGACCGCACCGAGGCCTTCCTCTCCGACGCGCATGGGCGCGACCATGTCAGCCATGCCGAGCTCGCGACCGATGCGGAGGGCAAGATCACCGGGCTGCGGGTCAAGACGACGGCCAATCTCGGCGCCTATCTCTCGACCTTCTCGTCTTCTGTGCCGACCTATCTCTACGCGCCGCTGCTCTCGGGGCAATACGACATCCCGGCGATCTATTGCGAGGTGGATGCGGTCTACACCAACACCGCGCCTGTCGATGCCTATCGCGGGGCGGGACGGCCGGAGGCGACCTTCGTCGTCGAGCGGCTGGTCGAGGTGGCGGCGCGCGAGCTCGGCAAGGACCCGGCCAAGTTCCGGATGCAGAACTACGTCAAGAAGTTCCCGCACCAGACGCCGGTCATCATGATGTACGACGCCGGCAACTACGCCGCCTCGATGAAGAAGGCGCTCGAGATCATCGACTACAAGGGCATTGGCAAGCGCAAGCGCGACTCCGCCCGAAACGGCAAGCTGCGCGGCATCGGCTTTTCCTCGTATATCGAAGCCTGTGGCATCGCGCCTTCGGCGGCCGTCGGTTCGCTCGGTGCGGGCGTGGGCCTGTGGGAATCCGCCGAGGTCCGCGTGAACCCGATCGGGACGGTGGAGGTGTTGACCGGCTCGCACAGCCACGGCCAGGGCCATGAGACGACCTTCGCCCAGCTCGTCTCCGACAGGCTCGGCATCCCCATCGACAATGTCTCGATCATCCATGGCGATACCGACAAGGTGCAGATGGGCATGGGCACCTATGGCTCGCGCTCGGGCGCGGTCGGCATGTCCGCCATCGTCAGGGCCGTCGACAAGGTGATCGCCAAGGGCAAGAAGGTCGCGGCCTATGTGCTCGAGGCCGACGAGGCCGATATCGACTTCGCCGACGGGCATTTCGCGGTGAAGGGCACCGACCGCAAACTCGATTTCGGCTCCTGCGCGCTGCAGGCCTATATCGCGCACAAGTTCAACGGGCAGGATCTGGAGCCGGGGCTGAAGGAGGGGGCCTTCTACGACCCGACCAACTTCACCTTCCCGGCCGGCGTCCATATCTGCGAGGTCGAGATCGATCCGCAGACGGGCGTGACGAAGATCGAGCGCTGGGCGGCGGTGGACGATTTCGGCAACGTCATCAACCCGATGATCGTCGAGGGGCAGGTGCATGGCGGCATCGCCCAAGGCGTCGGCCAGGCGCTGCTCGAAGGCGCGCGCTACAATGCCGACGGGCAACTGCTGACCGCGAGCTTCATGGATTACTGCATGCCGCGCGCCGACGACCTGCCGTCCTTCGAGGTCGGCATGACGGTGACGCCGTGCCCCTCCAACCCGCTCGGCATCAAGGGCTGCGGCGAGGCCGGCGCCATCGCCGCGCCGCCGGCCGTCATCAATGCCATCACCGACGCGCTGGGCCATGAGGACATCGCCATGCCGGCGACGCCCCAGGCGGTCTGGCGCGCGGCGCAGAAGAGCGTCACGAGAATGGCGGCGGAATGAATTTGCGTCATGGTCGGGCTCGACCCGGCCATCTCGTGAAGGTGAGGCGCCGCTGGCGCTTTCCTTCGAAGAGATGCTCGGGGCAGGCCCGAGCATGACGGCCCCAGAACGAAGCGGAGACTGATCATGTACGCTTTCACCTATCACCGTCCGGCCTCGGCGCGTCAGGCTGCGGGCCTGCTCGCCAAGAAGGAGGAAGCCAAGATCCTCGCCGGCGGCCACACCCTGCTGCCGACGATGAAGCAGCGGCTCGCAGCGCCGAGCGCGCTGATCGATCTCGGCGCCTGTGCCGACCTCAAGGGCATCGCGCGCAAGGGCCGCACCGTCGTCATCGGCGCGATGTCGACCCATGCCGAGGTCGCGGCCTCGGCCGATGTGCAGGAGGCGATTCCGGCGCTCGCCTATCTCGCCTCGCATATCGGTGATCCGCATGTGCGCCATCGCGGCACCATCGGCGGCTCCGTCGCCAACAACGATCCGGCCGCGGATTATCCGGCGGCCTGCCTGGCGCTGGGTGCGACCATCGTCACGAACCAGCGCAAGATCACCGCCGACGACTTCTTCACCGGCCTCTACGAGACGGCGTTGGAGGAGGGCGAGATCATCACCAAGGTGGTGTTCCCGCTGGTCTCGAAGGCGGGTTACGCCAAGTTCCGCAATCCGGCCTCGCGCTACGCGCTGGTCGGCGTCTTCGTCGCCAAGCGCGGCAGCGACATCCGCGTCGCGGTGACGGGGGCGGGCGAGGGCGGCGTGTTCCGCTGGCCGGAAGCCGAGGAGGCGCTGAAGGCGCGCTTCGCGCCGAAGTCGCTGGAGGGACTCAAGCATAGTGCCGACGGCATCAATGGCGACATCCATGCCGATGCCGAGTACCGGGCCCATCTGATCGGGGTGATGACCCGGCAGGCGGTGGCGCAGGCCACCGGGAAGTAGTGCCGCCGGCCGGCCTTGGCACGTGCGGTTCTGGGAATTCGCCCTGACCGCCGTCATCGCCGAACTGACGCCCGGGCCGAATATGGGCTATCTCGTCGCGCTCAGCCTCGCGAGAGGTTGGCGCGCCGGAATGGCGGCGGTTGCCGGCGTCGCTGTCGGCCTCGCGGCGCTCGGATTGCTGACGGCGCTCGGCTTCGCTTTCGTCAGTGCGCAATATCCCTTTGCAGCCGCGGTGCTGCGCGTCGCAGGCGTCGCCTATCTGCTCTGGCTGGCGTTCGATGCCTGGCGCGAGCCATCCTCCACGATGGGCGAGGATATCGCTTTGTCGTTCCGGCGAGGCTTGACGACGAACCTGATCAACCCGAAGGCCGCGGTGTTCTATGTCGCGGTGATGCCTTTGTTTCTGCCGGTACCGCCCGAGCGCGAGCAGCTTCTGCTGCTGACCGGCACATTCGTCGCGATCGCCACCGCGATCCATGCCGCGCTGGTGCTTGGGGCGAGCGCTGCGCGCTCGCTGCTCTTCCATCCGGCCCGCGAGCGTGCGATCCGTCGTAGTGCCGCGGTCGGGATGGCGGCTGTCGCGATCTGGTTCGCGTGATCGTCGGGTTGAGCGCGGGGCGGCCGGGCGAAGCGGGCGCCGGCTGCTTCCGGCGGTGACGAGTTTTGTGACTGGATGCTGATTGCGATGTCCGAGATGTCCGCCTTGCCCGCCTCCATTGATGCCACGCTGAGCCTCCTGCAGTCGCAGGGCTATGTCGCGGACCGCGCGCTGGCGACGGTGCTGTTCCTCGCGCTCAGGATGAAGCGGCCGCTGCTGCTGGAGGGTGAGGCCGGCACCGGCAAGACCGAGATAGCCAAGACGCTCGCCACGGCGCTGGGCCGCAAGCTGATCCGGCTGCAATGCTATGAGGGGCTCGACCTCGCCTCCGCCGTCTATGAATGGGACTATGCGCGGCAGATGATGGCCATCCGTCTCGCCGAGGCGGGCGGCGGCGGTGCGGATCGGGAGCGGCTGGAAGGCGAGATCTTCTCGCAGAGATATCTGATGAAGCGGCCCTTGCTGCAGGCGCTGGAGCCGCATGAGGGCGGTGCGCCGATCCTGCTGATCGACGAACTCGACCGTACGGACGAGGCCTTCGAGGCCTTCCTGCTCGAGGTTCTGGCGGATTCGCAGGTCACGATCCCGGAGCTTGGCACCTTCAAGGCGGCCGAGCCCCCCATCGTGATCCTGACCTCGAACCGCACCCGCGAGATCCATGACGCGTTGAAGCGGCGCTGCCTCTATCACTGGGTCGGCTATCCGGACGCCCCCCGCGAGCTCGCGATCCTGAAGGCGCGCGCCCCGCACGCTCCCGCGAAGTTGGCGAAACAGGTCGTCGCCTTCGTCCAGGCGATCCGCAGGGAAGAGCTGTTCAAGGCGCCGGGCGTCGCCGAGACCCTCGACTGGGCGACCGCGCTGGTGGAGCTCGACGCCGTCGCGCTCGACCCCGCCCTCGTCTCGGACACGCTGGGGGCGCTGCTGAAGTATCAGGACGATATCCAGGCGATGCAGGGCTCCAAGGTCAAGGAGCTGCTCGACCAGGCCAAGGCCGAGACGCGCGGCTGACGTAGCGAAATGCGGCAGGTCAAGGACAGTGCAAGCCGGGGCGGCCATTCTTCTCCGGGGACAGGCGGAAGGAGTCAGGATGTACAATGATCTCAGGGCGGTCGAGGCCGCGACGACGACCTATCTCGATGGCCTGTATGAGGGCGATGTCACGAAGCTCGCCCATGTCTTCCATCCGACCAGCGCGCTGACGACGGCGCAGGAGGATGGCACGATCAGCATCGTTCCGCGCGACGCGTGGCTGGCGGCGGTCGCGGCCCGCCCGGCGCCGAAGGCCACCGGCATGGCGCGCGGCGACCATATCCTGACGATCGACCTCGTCGGGCCGACGCTGGCGCTGGTGAAAGTGAAATGCCAGATGCCGCCGCGCTATTTTACCGACCTGCTTTCCTTCCTGAAGGTCGATAGCAAATGGCAGGTGGTGCAGAAGGTCTACATGACCGAGACCGGGCCGTGAGCTTGACGGTGCCTGATCGAAGGGCGCGGGAAACCCTTCTCCCGTGTGGGAGAAGGGCAGGGATGAGGGACCGCCGCGGCTTGATGGGGTACCGGCAGGCCCTCATCCGGCGCTCCGGGCGACCTTCTCCCATCCGGGAGAAGGGAAGAGGGTGCCGACGCCAGTCATGACCGGAAAGCTACCCGAGAACGTCGCCTATTTCGCCCGCGCCTTGCGCATCGCCGGCCTGCGAGTCGGGCCGGGCGCCGTGGTCGAGGCGGTAGAGGCCCTGGCCGACGGCGCGCTCGGCGGCCGCGAGGATGTCTACTGGGCGCTGCATGCGATCTTCGTGAAGCGGCATGAGGACAGCGCGATCTACGACCAGGCGTTCCGGCTGTTCTGGCGGCGGCGCAACCTGATCGAGAAGATCATGGCGCAGATGTCTCCCGTCTCGCCCGGTGCCGACGCCGCGCCGCAGAAGGAGGAGGCCGGCGCGCTGCGGGTGGCCGAGGCCTTCGCGCCGCCGCGGCGCGAGGAAGAGGCGCCGGTCGAACTGACAGAGCTCACCGCGCGGCTGACGGTCTCCGACCGCGAGACGCTGAAATCCCGCGACTTCGCCCAGATGAGCGCGGCCGAGATCGCGCGCGCCAATCAGCTCGTCTCCGAGCTGCGTCTGCCATCCGATCTGGTGGTGACGCGGCGCTTCCAGCCGGCGCATGGCGGCCGGCGGATCGATCCGCGCCGGACCTTCCGCCGCTCGCTGCGGGGCGGCGGCGGCTCGATCGATCTCGCCTTTCGCGAGCGGGCCGCGATCCACCCGCCGATCGTGGCGCTGGTCGATATCTCGGGCTCGATGGCCGAGTACTCGCGCATCTTCCTGCATTTCCTGCACACGGTCACCGAGCAGCGTCGGCGCGTGCATTCCTTCGTCTTCGGAACGCGGCTGACCAACATCACCCGCTCGCTGCGGGCGCGTGACCCGGACGAGGCGCTGGCCCTGGCCGGCAAGGCTGCGCCGGACTGGGAAGGCGGGACGCGGATCTCGACGGCACTACACAGCTTCAACCGCATCTGGTCGCGGCGCGTGCTGTCTGGCGGCGCGTTGGTGCTGTTGTTCACGGATGGGCTGGAGCGTCATCTCGACTGCGAATTGTCGTTCGAGATGGACCGGCTGCACCGGTCCTGCCGGCAGCTGACCTGGCTCAACCCGCTGCTGCGCTTCGAGCAGTTCGAGGCCCGCGCCAGCGGCATCCGGGCGATGCTGCCGCATGTCGATTCGTTCCGGCCGATCCATAATCTCGCGGCGATGGCCGATCTCTGCGCGGCGCTGTCGCCGGCCGCGGAAGCGCGGAGCGATCCGCGTCTCTGGCTCAAGAGGGCCGGGTAGGCGGCTGATTGAAGTCGGAACCGGGCCGTCGTTCCGGGGCGCCCCGGAATGGCCGTTTGTTGCGGGCGCATTCAGTGGGGGCTCGGTTCAGGCTTCCAGCCGCTCGAAGCGGCCGTGCTTCAGGAAGTGCAGCGTCTGCGCGATCGCCTCGCGGTTGCGCATGATCAGCGGGTGGGTGCTGTGGATCGTGATGTGGTCGGCCATCCCCGCGACCTGGGTCCGCGCGACGGAGACGCGGCCGTCATTGGGCCAGGGCAGCAGCAGCGACGAGATCGGATAGAGCGAGCGATCGCCGGCGATGACGCCGAGCGGATAGTCGACAGGCCCGAGGATCCGGCAGAGCGCATCGGGCCGCGCCGTCACGAGTTCGGCGCCGGCAGGGCCGAAGAAGGCGCGGTAGAGCGCGTTGTTCCGCAGCAGGTCGGCGATCTCGCTGCCTTCGTTGGGCGGCGCCAGCATCACCACATGACCGAGGCGTTCCGGCCGATGGCGGTTGATGAAGGCGCGGGCGACGAGGCCGCCCATGGAGTGGGTGACGAAATGCAGCCGGCTGTCGGGCGCGTCGCAGAACCGCGCGATCGGCTCGCGCAGGGCGGCGACGATATCCTCGATGCAGTGGTCGCGGGCCGGGTAGTCGAGGTTGAGCGTCCGATATCCATCGGCCTGGAGTGCGCGTTCGAGCTCCGCCAGCGAGTTGGAGCGACGCGCGATGCCATGCAGGAGAACGATGCCGTCCACGTGTCCGACTCGACTTTTCCGGTCCTGATACCGGCGAGCGATAGCGGCCTCCTCGCCCGGCGTCGAGGCTTGTGACGCAACGGCGCTTCGCATGCTCGCAAGCTGCGTCTGCTATGCTTAAGTTGATGCACTTCTAAAGCAATCCGCAGCTAAGATGGGGCACCGGGGTCGGACCGGAAGAATCGGACATGATCAGCACAGACAGCGACATCCTCTCGACGGCCGAGACCTGGGCGAAGGCCGGCCGCTCCGTCGCGCTCGCGACCGTGGTCGAGACCTGGGGCTCGGCGCCTCGGCCGGTCGGCTCGCATCTCGTCATCGACGGGGAGGGCAACTTCCTCGGCTCCGTCTCCGGCGGTTGCGTCGAAGGAGCGGTGGTCGAGGAGGCGGCCGAGGTGATCGCCGACGGCCGGGCGCGTACGCTCGAATTCGGCGTTGCCGACGAAACCGCCTGGAAGGTCGGCCTGTCCTGCGGCGGCAGCATCAAAGTCTATGTCGAAAAGGTGAGCTGATGGCCTCCGGGGAAACGCTTCTCGCCTTCGCGACGGTGACGCTGCTCGTCGCCTATTTCCCCGGCCCGGCGCTGCTCTACACGGCGGCGCAGACCATTTCCCATGGCCGGCGCGCCGGTTTCATGGCGGTGCTCGGCATCCATCTCGGCTGCTACGTGCATGTCATGGCCGCGGCCTTCGGCCTTTCGGCGGTGTTCAAGCATGTGCCGGAGCTCTATTTCGCGGTGAAGATCGCCGGCGCGATCTATCTGGTCTGGCTCGGCATCAACATGATCCGCTCGCAGCTCGCGGCTGCGCACGCCCCGATCACGCCGCCGAAGACGGTGAAGCGGGCGTTGCTCGATTCCTTCATCGTCGAGATCCTGAACCCGAAGGTCGCGCTGTTCTTCATCGCGCTGCTGCCGCAGTTCGTCGATCCGGCGGCGGCGCTGCCGGTCTGGGTGCAGTTCCTGATCCTCGGCACCGTCGTCAACTTCGCCTTCTCCTCCGCCGATGTCGTCACCGTCTTCGGCGCTTCGACCGTGATGAGGTTGATGAAGAAGACGCGCTCGGGCTTCGCCTTCGGGCGCTGGATCGGCGGCTCGATGATGATCGGGCTCGGCCTCAAGCTCGCCGTCGACAAAGGCTGAGCCGATGGAACTGGGGGTTCTTGCCGCGCTCAATGCCGAACGGACCGCGCGCCGCGCCACGATCCTGGTGACCGATGTCGCGAGCGGCGTGCAGAGGCTGGTGAAGACCGGCGACATGGCTGCCGACCCGCTGGCCGAGGCACTGGACCGGCAGCTGCGCATGGCCAAGAGCGGCATGGTCGAGGCGGATGGCAGGTCCTGGTTCCTCACCGTGCAGGCGCCGCATCCGCGCGTGATCGTCACCGGCGCCGTGCATATCTCGCAGGCCATGGCGCCGATGGCGAAGCTGCTGGACCTCGACCTGGTCATCGTCGATCCGCGCACGGCCTTCGCCACGGCGGAGCGCTTTCCGGATGTAAGGTTGCTGGCGGAGTGGCCGGACGAGGCGATCGCGACGCTTGGGCTGGATGCCTACACGGCCTTCGTTGCGCTGACGCACGACCCCAAGATCGACGATCCGGGGCTCGAGGCGGCGCTGCGCTCGGACTGCTTCTACATCGGCGCGCTCGGCAGCCGGAAGACGCATGGTCGGCGCCTCGAACGGCTTTCGGCCGCAGGCTTCGGCGAGGCCGACACCGCCCGCATCCATGCCCCGATCGGCCTCGACATCGGCGCGGTATCGCCGGCCGAGATCGCGCTCGCGATCCTCGGCGAGATCGTCTCCACGCTGCGCGGACCGCGCCGGAAGCCGGCATGAAGTTCGGGCCCGTTCCCGTCGCGGAGGCGGCCGGCTGCATCGCTGCTCATACGGTGCGCGCCGGCGCGGCGATCGTGAAGAAGGGCGCTGCGATCACGCCTGCCGATGTCGCCCGGTTGCGGGAGGCCGGGCTCTCGGAAGTCGTCGCTGTGCGGCTGGAGGCCGGGGACATCGGCGAGAACGAGGCCGCGACACGGCTCGCGGCTGCGCTGGCCGGGCGCGGGGTCGTGACGGAAGCGGCCTTCACCGGCCGCGTCAATCTCTTCGCGGCGACGCCGGGCGTGCTGACCATCGATGCCGACGCCATCGACCGGCTCAACCGGGTCGACGAGGCGATCACGGCCGCGACGCTGCCGCTGATGAAGCCGGTCGTCGCAGGCGAGATGGTCGGCACTGTCAAGATCATTCCCTATGGCCTGCCGGCGACGCTGGTCGAGGATGCGCTCGCGGGTCTTCGCGCGGCGAAGCCGGTCGCGGTCTCGGCCTATCGGCCGCTGGCGGTCGGGGTGATCTCGACGCTGCTGCCGGGGCTCAAGCCTTCGGTCGTCGACAAGACGCTACGGGTGATGGCCGAGCGCCTGGCACCCGCCGAGGCCAGGGTCGCGGCGGATCTGCGCGTGCCGCATCAGGAGGCTCCGCTGGCCGAGGCGATCGCTGCGCAGGCAAAGACCGCGGACATGGTCGTGGTCTTCGGCGCCTCCGCCATCACCGACCGGCGCGACGTGATCCCGCAGGCCTTGCTGGCGGCGGGCGGGCGCATCGAGCATCTCGGCATGCCGGTCGATCCGGGCAACCTGTTGCTGATCGGCGAACTCGCGGGGAAGCCGGTGCTCGGCGCGCCGGGCTGCGCCCGCTCGCCCAAGGAGAACGGTTTCGACTGGGTGCTGCAGCGCTTCCTCGCAGGCATCCCGGTGACGCGCGACGACATCCAGGCGATGGGGGTGGGCGGACTGCTGATGGAGATCGTCTCGCGGCCGCAGCCGCGCGCCCCGGCGCATCTGGAAGCCGCACCGGTGGCGGGATTGGTGCTGGCGGCCGGCCGCTCAACGCGCATGGGCGAGGCCAACAAGCTGCTGCAAACCGTGCGCGGCAAGCCGATGCTTCGCCATGCGGTCGAGGCGCAACTCGCCTCCTGCGCAAGGCCGGTGATCGTGGTGACGGGCCATCAGCGTGAGGCGGTCGCGCAGGCACTGGACGGGCTCGAGGTCCAGCTCGTGCACAATCCCGATTTCGCCAGCGGCCTCGCCGGCTCGGTCAAGGCCGGGCTCGCGGCCCTGCCGGAGACGGCAACCGGCGTCGTCGTCTCGCTGGGCGACATGCCCAATGTCACCAGCGCAGTGATCGACCGTCTCGCGCAGGTTTTTGCCGAGAGCGCGGAGGCCCTTGCGGTGGTGCCGACATTGCTCGGGCAGCGTGGCAACCCCGTGCTGCTGTCGCGCGCGCTCTTCGCCGAAGTCGCGAAGCTGGACGGAGACCAGGGCGCGCGACGCTTGCTCGATGCGGCGGGCGAGGCGCTGATGGAGGTGCCGCTCGATGACCCCGCCATCGCGCTGGACATCGATACGCCGGAGGCCCTGGCGGCGGTGAAAGGTTAGTGCCTCAGCGCTGCCAGTGGAGGCCGAGCGTGGCGTAGGCTTCCGAGGGGCGGTCGCTGGTGCTCTGCCAGCCGCCCGAGAGGCGCCAGCTCAGGCCGAACAGCCGCAATCCGGTCAGGTGAAGGCCGAGGCGAAGCTTGCCGTATTCGCGCTCGCGAAAGGCTTCGATCTCTGGTCCGAGGTAGAGATCCCCCACACCCATGTCCCGGGGCAGCAGCCAACCGGGCGCGACGCGGCCCCAGAGGCGGCCGTTGATCGTCGAGACGTAGAAGCTGGCCTGCAGCATCGTGCCGGTGAGCGGCGTCATCCAGAGGTCGCCGTGAAGGCGCGCTCCGTAGCGGTTCAGGAGAACGGAGCCGGCAGCGGCCTCGTGCTGCTCGCCTTCATAGTCGGTGCCGCCATACAGCGCGAGAAAGGTGCTGCCGATCCGCCATTCATAGCCAAGCAGGGACTGCGCCTCGCCCTTGTAGGTGGTGCCGTGCGGTCGCCGCGCTTGCGTCTCTTCCTGCGAGACGCCGACCTTGACCATGAGCCGAAAGCCGCTGTCGGCGAGGCCGCCGGTCAGCGCCTTCTTCATCCCGATTGCGGCGAAGGTCTTGGCCGGGCCGGCTTCGAGCGAGGCGAACAGAACGGTCGAGAGTGGCAGACGCTCTTCGCTCTCCTCGCCATTAGCGAGGGCGGGCGGTGCGAACGCCACCGCCGCGACGGCCGCGAGCCTCGCTCCAGCGATCACACGCCCATACGCCACGCACGCCCCCCAGCGCACAGCGTCCCGGCAGGCCGCTGTCGGGCCGGATTGCAGCAGGGCGCGGCGATGCTTGCAAGCTTTTGTTAACCAGAAGCGCGCAGCTTTTCCGAGAAGATGCTAAGCTTTCACCATATGCCGACGACGGGAGAGGGCCATGGCCGACTCCGACTTCCTCAGGCAACTGGCTGGATATGGTCTGACGACGGCAACGATCCTCTATCGCATGCCGGATCACCCTGCCGTCCTGCAAAGCTATATCTGGCAGCAATACGACCTCGCGCCGCGCTTTCCCCTGCTGCACGGTTTCCTCGACTTCTGGAAGCGCGAGCTCGATGGCCCGCTGCATTCGGTGACGATCGCGCATTCGCGGCTGATCCGGCCGGCCGAGTTCGTCAACGTCAACGGCGTGCTGACGCTGCATTGACTCCGGCTCCCGTCCGGCGACCCGTCGTTTTTGGCGCCGCGCCCCCGCATTGGCGCGGGTTGTTGGCCGCAACCGGCGCATGCTAGATCGACGCATCCTTTCGGATGCTAAGTGTCGATCTATCTCCTTGTCTTAGCGTCGGATTTTTTTGAAGAGCGCGTTCCGCTTCTCGATCCGATGCTTGAGGCGCGTGCTCCCCTCCGGGCCGGCTTGATCCCGTGTCATCACCCCTGCGCACGTCCGGTCTCCTCATCGCGCTGGCGGCGCTGCCGGGAGAGCGCATCGCGGTAGGCTCGATCATCGCCGCGCTGAAGGACCGCGCCTACGCGCTGCTCGTCGTCCTGCTCGGCCTGCCGAACTGCCTGCCGATGCCGCCGCCGATCCCGCTCGTCTGCGGCCTCGTGCTCGCCTCGGTGGCCGTGCAGATGCTGGCCGGGCGGGCCGTGCCCTGGCTGCCGCAGGCGCTGCTCGCGCGCAGCATCGCCAAGAAGGACCTGTCTCGCGCCGTTGCGCGGGCGGTGCCGGTGCTGATCCGGCTGGAACGCTTCTCGCGGCCGCGGCTGACGATGCTCGGCAGCGCCTCTGCCATTCCCGTGCTCGGCGTGGTGATCCTCGTGCTGGCGCTTGGGCTCGTGGTGGCCGCGCCCTTCATCGGGCAGATCCCGCTCGGCGTCGCGGTCTGCCTGGTCGGCCTTGGACTGGTGGAGCGCGACGGGGTGCTGATCATCGCCGGGGCCGCCGTCGGCGTGCTCGGCCTCGCCCTCAGCGCTGGCTTCGCCTACGCCATCTTCAGCGGAATCCACGGCCTGTTCTTCTGACGCAAGCCGTCAGGCGGCCTCGAGCGCCTCGGCGAAGGGGCTTTCGAGCGTCAGGAGCCGGTCGATCTCATCGGCAGGAACTGCCTTAGAGAACAGGAAGCCCTGCAGCTCGTGGCAGCCGATCGCCTGCAGGAAGCGGTGCTGCTCGGCCGTCTCGACGCCCTCGGCGCAGACGCGCAGGCCGAGCGCCCGTCCGAGATGGGCGATGGAATGGACAAGGATCGCGGATTCGCCCGTGGTCTCCATGTATTCCAGGAAGGAGCGGTCGATCTTGATTTTGTCGAAGGCGAAGCGTCGCAGATAGATAAGGCTCGAATAGCCGGTGCCGAAATCGTCCAGCGCCAGGCCGACGCCATGGGCGCGCAGGTCCATCATGGCCACCTCGGCCGCATCGGCATCGTCCACGACCACGCCCTCGGTCAGCTCGAGCTCGAGCTGCGCCGGATCGAAACCGGTTTCGTCGATGATGCGGATGACGTTGGCGACGAAGTCCTTGTGGCGGAACTGGATCGGCGAGACGTTGACCGCGAGCCGCAGGCCGGGCCAGCGCTGGGCCTCCATGCAGGCGCGCCGCAGCACCCATTCGCTCAGCGGCACGATCAGGCCGCGCTCCTCGGCGATGTCGATGAACTCGGCCGGCGGTACCATGCCGTGCTGCGGATGGTTCCAGCGCACCAGCGCCTCGACGCCGACGATCGTTGCGCCGTCGACCGAGACCTGCGGCTGGTAGTGCAGCACGAGTTCGTCCTGGGCGATGGCGCGGCGCAGATCGTCCTCGACCATCCGCTTCAGGGCCAGCGAGCGATTCATCTGCGGCTCGAAGAAGGAATAGCGATTGCGGCCGCCATTTTTCGATTGATAGAGCGCCGTGTCGGCCAGCCGCAGCAGGTCCTCGCGCTCGGTCGCGTCCTGCGGGGCGAGCGCGATGCCGATCGAGCAGCCGATCGTGGTCGTGACGCCCATGATGACGAAAGGTTCGGTCAGGCTCGCGAGGATGCGCTCGCCCAGCGCGACGCAGCCTGCCGGGAAATGCCCATGCGTCTGGATGATGCCGAATTCGTCGCCGCCGATGCGGGCGACGGTGTCGCCGCTGCGCACGACCTTCGACAGCCGTTGCGCGACCTGGCGGATCAGCTCGTCGCCGGCCGTGTGGCCATAGGTATCGTTGACGGCTTTGAAACGATCGAGATCGATCAGCATGACGGCGAGGCCCGCGCCGGAACGGTCGAGCTGCGCCAGGGCCTGGTCGAGCCTCACGTCGAAGGTGCGCCGGTTCGGCAGCAGCGACAGCTCGTCCTGCCCGGCCAGCCGCTGAATCTGGCTTTCGCGGATGGCGATCTGATGCGCGGCGCTGCGCAGGCGGTGGACGACGAAGGCGAAGATCGCGGCGAACAGCAGGCCGACGCCGAGCAGGGCCCAGACGAACTGGCGCAGCATGGCATCGCCCGGCCTGTCGGGCGACCAGGTCAGCCAGGCCCGGGTCGTGCCGTCGGCGGAGGGCAGGGCTCGCCTGGAGAGTGGGTCGGCCGGCATCTCGCCGACGATGCGGATGTTCGCGACGCGGTAGCGCTCGGACAGGTCGGCCAGCGCCGTGTCGGACAAGCGGCGATAGCCGACGATCTTCAGAGGCCCGAGCAGTTGCGCGACCAGCGATCCGGCGCGCGGGGGCACGTCCATCACGATCAGGCTGATCGCTTCGAATCCGTCATGAGCGATGGCCCATGAGGCGGTGCCCGGACCGCCGCGGGCATCGGACAGTTCCCGCATCGGCGATGCGGCGCGGTCCATCGTGCCGGGAAGCGACGAGATGATGTGCTTGAGACCGTCATAGCCTGCCTGGCCCGCGGGGGCGTCGCCCTCGATGCCGGCGAAGACGACGCCGGAGGGCGAGACGACATAGGCCCCGTCGAATTCGAGGAAAAGGCTGCCGAGGCGGGAGAAGGCCGATTGCAACGCCGCCAACGGGGCCGGGCCGGCAAAGGAACTGTCCAGACTGCTGCCGGCGGTCAGGCTTCGGAAACGCAGTTCGCGTAGGCGGATCTGGCTTTCGATCGCCGCATCGATACGCTCACGCTGGCGCACGGATTCAAGCCGATTGGCATCGCTCGTGATCGCGATGATGACCGCCGCCGCGGCGGCCAGAACCATGAGGAAGGCGCAGCCGAGGGTCGCGACAGAGCTCTTCAGCATCCGCGCGGAAGCATCCGCGTTGGTCAACTTCGCGACGAACGGCGACGGCATCAGCAGTCCCAAAGGGGCCTCATGGACGCGGAACATCGCAAGGGAATCTTGATATCCCGTTGACGCAGTTACGCAGCCGGAGCTTTTCTCAGGCTGACTTCGGCGCGTAGGGCGGCCTTGGTATGGCGGTGTGGGCAGCGCGTAGCGCCGCCGACCAGCGCTCGCGCAGGTCGTGGAAATAGGGCTCCCCGGCCTCGATACGGCGGATGAGCTCCGGCTCGTCCGCATCGCGGCGCAGCACCATCAGGTCGATCGGCAGGCCGACGCCGATATTGGAGCGCATGGTCGAATCCATCGAGATCAGGCCGATCTTCAGCGCATCGTAGAGATGGGTCTGGTAGGTGATCGCCCGGTCGAGAATTGGCTTTCCGTATTTGTGCTCGCCGATCTGGAGGAAGGGCGCATCGACGCCGCACTCGATGAAGTTGCCGGCGCCGTAGACCATGAAGAGCCGCATCGCCTGGCCCTTGATCTGGCCGCCGAACAGCATCGAGACATCGAACTTGACGCCAGCCTCCCGCAAGGCGTCCCCGTCTTCCGCATGGACGTGGCGGATCGCGCGGCCGACCAGCTGCGCCGCGCGGAACATCGACCCCGCGCTCCGCAGCGTGTCGATCTCGCCGGTTTCGGCGTTCGGCAGTCCCTCATGCAGGATGCTGACGACCGACTGGCTGATGGAGAGGTTTCCCGCCGTCATCAGGCCGAAGGTCCGGTCGCCGGGCCATGAGAAGACATGCAGCTTGCGGAAGGTCGAGATGTCGTCGAGCCCGGCATTAGTACGGGTGTCAGCGATCATCACAAGCCCGTCCTGGACGAGAAGTCCGGCGCAATAGGTCAAGGCACTGTTCCTGCTTTCGCGTCCCGTTATCGCGCGGTGTCTCGCACATCGTGCGGGGCGCGGCCACCCGGTGCGACGCCGTGCCACCCGCTGGCAAGCCTCACTGCTCGGTGAGGCGAGAGCCGTCCTCGCGGGCGCTGATCCGGACGGCCAGCGCCTCGCCGTCGCCGCCGGCGCGGGCACCGCGTGCGGGAGCGGCACCGGAGAAATCGAGCCCCGTGGCGACACGGACATGCGTGTCGGTCGGGCACAGGTTGTTGGCGGCGTCGAAGCCGATCCAGCCGTAGTCGTCGAGATGGATCTCGGCCCAGGCATGGGCGCCGTTGGCGTGGCGCAAGCTCTCGGATTGCGCGACATAGCCCGAGACATAGCGCGCCGGCATCCCGAGATGGCGCGCGCAGGCGATGAAGATATGCGCGACGTCCTGCGCGATGCCCTCGCTCGCGGCGAAGGCGGCGGCCGCGCCGACGCCGGTGCGCTCGTCCGTCTCGATGCAGGCCACCCCGGCATGCAGGGCTTCCATCAGCGCGTGCATCTGCGAGAGCGGGGTTCCAGCCGCGTGGGTGGCCTCGGCTGAGAACCTGCGCAGCGCCTCGTCGGGAGCAGTGAGAAGGGTCTCGCGCCGGAAGACGTCGACGGGGACGCGCTCGGCCGTGCCGCGCAGGACGCCGGCGAGATCGCTCGTCTCGATCAGGCCATCGACCTTGATCGCCATTTCCGCGATCGGCCCGTCGGCCGAGAAGCTGTGCACGATGTTTCCGAACGCGTCCTGCGTCGCGCGCAGGCGGCCGTCGACAGTCGGCTCGATGCGCCAGGACATGACGTGCTGGCCGTCATGGTCCCGCGGGGTTAGCCGCAGGATCTGCGTGATATGCCGGGCGGGCTCGGCATAGGCGTAGGCGATCGAGTGGGATATCCGGATCCGCATGGCTGCCAGGTTGTGAGGGGCTGCCCCGTTTCGCTTTTGTCTCTTAACCGCCGCTGCCGCATGAAGCGAGCCCGCGACGCTGGTTTATTGCAGATACTGCTCGAAGATGGTGCCGCCGAGGCGGTTGTTCTCGGTGATGAAGTCCTCGATGAACTCGTGCAGCCCGTGCTGGAAGATGTCGTCGATGCTCGTGTTCGAGAGATTGGCGAGCGTCTTGCGGGCCTGGCGCTGGGCCGGGCCGTGCCGGCCATAGGAATCGCCGAGCTGGTCGAGAAAGCGCGAGATGTTCTCGTAGCAGGCTGCGAGCGAGCGCGGCATGCGCCGGTTCAGGATCAGCAGGTCGGCGATCAGGATCGGCTTCACCGCTTCGCGATAGACCCAGTGATAGGCGGTCAATGCCGAGACTTCGCGCAGCACCGTCGTCCACTGGAAGTAATCGAGCGAGCCGCCGACCTGCTCGTTCGCCGGCAGCAGGACATGGTACTTCACGTCGAGGATGCGGGCGGTGTTGTCGGCGCGCTCGATATAGACGCCGAGCCTGGAGAACCAGTAGCCGTCGTCGCGCAGCATGGTGCGGTAGGCCGAGCCGTCGAAGACCAGCGACACGTTCTTCACCCAGTCGAGAAAGCGGGCGAATTCCTCGCGGTCCATGCGCTTCTTCTCGAAACGCTGAAGCTCGAGCCAGGCGCCGTTCAGCGCGTCCCACATCTCGGAGGTCAGCGCGGTGCGGACGCCGCGGGCATTGGAGCGGGCGAGCGCGAGGCAGTTGCGGATCGATGACGGGTTGTCGGGGTTGAAGGTCAGGAAGTCGCAGACATTGCGTTCATTGGCCTCGCCATAGGCTTTCGCAAAGGTGTCCTCGCAGCCGGCGGTGGCGACCGCGCTCTGCCATTCGCTGCCGGCGCCGCCATAGGAGGAGGGCAGGTTGGAGAGCCGCATCGTGGCGTCGAGGATGCGAGCGAGATACTCGGCCCGCTCGACATAGCGGGAGACCCAGTAGAGGCTGTCGGCTGTGCGCGAGAGCATAGTCAGTTCGGGCCTTTTCGCGACGAGGCGGGACGTATCCGACGGGCGGCGGGTATCATGCATCGAGCACCCAGGTGTCCTTGGTGCCGCCGCCCTGGCTCGAATTGACGACGAGCGAGCCTTCCTTCAGCGCGACGCGCGTCAATCCGCCCGGCACGCAGGAGATGCCGTTGGCGCCCGAGAGCACATAGGGCCTGAGGTCGACATGGCGCGGCGCGACACCCGAGGCGACGAAGGTCGGGCAGGTCGAGAGCGCCAGCGTCGGCTGGGCGATGAAGCCTTCCGGCTGCGCCTTGAGCTTGCGGCGGAAGGTCTCGATCTGCGCCTTGTTGGCGTGGGGCCCGACGAGCATGCCGTAGCCGCCCGAGCCGTTGACCTCCTTGACGACGAGCTTCTCGAGGTTGTCGAGCACATAGGCGTTGGCGTCGGGCTCGCGGCAGCGCCATGTCGGCACGTTCTTCAGGATCGGCTCCTCGCCGGTGAAGAACTTCACGATCTCCGGCATGTAGCTGTAGACCGCCTTGTCGTCGGCGACGCCGGTGCCGACGGCGTTGGCCAAGGTGACGTTGCCGGCCTTGTAGGCGCCGATCAGCCCGGGCACGCCCAGCACGGAATCGCCGCGGAAGACGAGCGGGTCGATGAAGTCGTCGTCGATGCGGCGGTAGATCACGTCGACGCGCTTCGGCCCCTGCGTGGTCCGCATGTAGACCACGTCGTCCTTGACCAGCAGGTCGGAGCCTTCGACCAGCTCGACGCCGAGCTTGTCGGCCAGGAAGGAGTGCTCGTAGAAGGCAGAATTGAACTGGCCCGGCGTCAGCAGGCAGATAGTGGGATCGGAGGAGGCGGTGCGCGGCGCGACCGAACGCAGCGTCGCCAGCAGCTGGTCCGGGTAGTTGTCGACCGGTGCGACGCGGTGCGTGGCGAAGAGCTCCGGGAAGAGCCGCAGCATCACCTCGCGATTCTCCATCATGTAGGAAACGCCGGACGGGGTGCGGGCATTGTCCTCCAGCACATAGAAGGTATCGGCATCGACGCGCACGATGTCGATGCCGGCGATGTGGCAGTAGATGCCGTGCGGCACGGCGAAATCGACCATGTCGAGCTGGTAGCAGGCGTTCCGATACACCAGATCGGGCGGGATGATGCCGGCCTTGAGGCATTCCTTCGGCCCGTAGACATCCGCCAGGAACATGTTGAGTGCGGTGACGCGCTGGCGCAGGCCTGCCTCCAGTCTGGTCCATTCCGGCTTGGTCAGGACGCGCGGGATGATGTCGAAGGGGATCAGCCGCTCGGTCGATTCCTCGTCGCCATAGACGGCGAAGGTGATGCCGATGCGGCGGAAGAACAGCTCCGCCTGGCTGCGTCGCAGCGCGAGCATCTCCGGCGGCGCTTCTTTCAGCCAGCGGTCGAGTGCGTCATAGGCCGGCCTCAGTTCGGCTCCCGATCCGGTCATCTCGTCGAATGCGGCCATGCAGGCGTCTTCCCCCGTTTCGAGCAGCCTATGCGCATTCGCAAGGCTACGGGAAGGGGGACATTGGTCAGCCGTGCGGCGGGACCTGCCTCATGGTTGAGCAGAGATCATTTCGCGATTTCGAGCCAGAGCTTCAGCGCTATGGCGTTGTTGTGATCCTCGTCGCGCGCGGCGTAGAGCAGCGTCACCGGGCCCTGCGCCAACCTCTGGCCGAGGATGTCCAGCGCCGCCTGCGCCTTCGTGCCGCCAAGCTCGGCCGCATAGGCGGCGCGGAACTCGTCCCACCGGTCTGGCCGGCCGTGGAACTGGCGGCGCAGATCGTCGCTCGGCGCGAGATCCTTCAGCCAGACATCGATCGCGGATTTCGCGATGCCGCGGGGCCACAGACGGTCGACCAGGATGCGGGCGCCGTCCGTCTCCGACCGCGGCTCGTAGATCCGCTTGACCGAGAGCCGGGCCAGATCGGGCCGCGTCATATCAGGCCGAGGCCACGGAAGCTGACATGGCCGTCGCGGCCGACGATGACGTGGTCATGGATTTCGATGCCGAGCGGTTTGGCTATGTCGACCAGTTCGCGGGTCATCCGCATGTCGGCGCCGGACGGTGTCGGGTCGCCCGAGGGGTGATTATGCGCGAGAATCACCGCCGAGGCCGAGAGTTCGAGGGCTCGGCGCACCACCTCGCGCGGATAGACCGGGGTATGATCGACGGTGCCGGTCTGCTGGACCTCGTCGGCGATCACGGCATTCTTCTTGTCGAGGAAGAGGATGCGGAACTGCTCGCGCTCGGCGAAGGCCATGGTGGTGCGGCAATAGTCGAGCACGGCGGACCAGGACGACAGCACCGTGCGCTTGGCGACGGCGCCTTTGGCCATGCGGTGCAGGGCGGCCTCGACGATCTTGAGGTCGAGCGCCACGCCCTGGCCGACGCCCTTGATCTCGGTCAGCCGCGAGGCCGGCGCCCCCAGTACCTCGGCGAAGGAACCGAAGCGCCGGATCAGCTCCTTGGCGAGCGGCTTGACGTCGCGCTGCGGGATCGAGCGGAACAGCAGCAGTTCGAGCAGTTCGTAATCGGGCAGGGCATCCGCCCCAGCCTCCTGGAAGCGGTCGCGCAGGCGCTCGCGATGGCCGTGATAGTGAGGGGCGGGAGCGGCGGCGTCTGCCGCGGGCGGGGCGGGCGCTGCCTTGCGGCTCATGCCGTCCCCCGCCTGCTCGGTCATTGCCGGGCGAGCGGATTGTCGCGCCCGGCGGGCGAGAGCGTGAAGATCTCGCAGCCGGTTTCGGTGACGCCGATCTGATGCTCGAACTGGGCCGAGAGCGAGCGGTCCCGTGTCACGGCCGTCCAGCCGTCGGACAGCACCTTCACCCCCGGCTTGCCGAGATTAATCATCGGCTCGATGGTGAAGACCATGCCGGGCTTCAGCTCGATGCCTTCGCCGGGGCTGCCATAGTGCAGGATGTTCGGCGTGTCGTGGAAGAGCTGGCCGATGCCGTGGCCGCAGAAGTCGCGCACCACCGAACAGCGTTCGGCTTCCGCGAAGCGCTGGATGGCGTAGCCGATATCGCCGGTCGTATTGCCGGCGCGTACCGCCTTTATGCCGCGCAGCAGGCATTCATAGGTGATCTCGACCAGCCGCTCCGCCTTGCGGGGAATCTCGCCGACCCCATACATCCGGCTGGAATCGCCGTGCCAGCCATCGACGATCAGGGTGTAGTCGATGTTCAGGACGTCGCCCTCGCGCAGGGGCTTGTCGTCGGGAATGCCATGGCAGACGACGTGGTTGATAGAGGTGCAGATCGACTTGGTGTAGCCGCGGTAGAACAGGGTCGCCGGATAAGCACCGTTGTCCATGGCGAACTGATAGGCGAGGTCGTCGAGGCGCTGGGTCGTCACGCCCGGCTTGACGTGGTCGATGAGCATGTCGAGGCCCGCCGCGGTCAGGCGGCCGGCCTTATGCATCGCGGCGAAAGCCTCGGGGCCATGAATCTTGATGGCGGGCTCACGCATGCGGCCTCGCCCCAATGTTTCTTCGAAGGTCATTTCGCCGGACAGCTCCTCGCCGACCATATCTATTGGCTTTGGCCGCAGGCGCAAGCCGCATCCCGCCCGGTGGCCGGGAGCCGGCCGGATCGCGCGGCACCGGCGACTGCTCGTCCGGCTGGCGCCGGAGCGCGGCCGGGTGTATCAGGCTGGCGCAATGGCCATCATCGAACAGTCCCAGGCGGAGGACAAGCCGTACGGCACCTTCGCGCCGCGCCGCGGTCTCTCGCGCATCATCGCCTGGACGCGCAGCGCGTCCGACAACTTCCTCGGGCGCAAGATCGCCTATGCGCTGCGCCGCCTCGGCGTGCGTTCGCTCGACGGCAGGCCCGTCGACATCGAATCGCTGGGCGCGAAGATGCGGCTCTATCCCGACGGCAATGTCTGCGAGAAGCGCGTCCTTTTTACGCCGCAATATTTCGACTCGCCGGAGCGAAAGCTCCTGGCGGAGCGCCTGCGCGACGGCTTCCGCTTCATCGATATCGGGGCCAATATCGGCGCCTATTCGCTCTTCGTCGCGGCCAAGGCCGGGCCGAGCGCGCGGATCCTGGCGGTCGAGCCCCAGCCGGAGGTTTTCGCGCGGCTTTCCTTCAACATCGCCCAGAACCCGTTCGGGACGGTCAAGGCGGTCGCCTGCGCGCTGGCCGACAAGCCGGGCGAGCTGACGCTGTTCATCGACCCGACCAATCGCGGCGAATCGAGCGTTCGCATCCTGCGTTCCAGCGCCGGCAGCACGGTGCGGGTGCCGGCGATGACGCTGCTCTCGCTCGTCCAGAACGAGGGTTATGAGCGGCTCGACGCGATCAAGCTCGATGTCGAGGGCGCGGAGGACCTGATCCTCGAGCCGTTCCTGCGCGATGCGCCGGAAAGCCTTTGGCCGGGCTTCATCATCGTCGAGGATTCGCGCCAGCGCTGGCAGAGCGACCTTCCTGCCCTGCTCGAGCGTAGCGGCTATGCGTTGCTGGCCCAGACGCGTCTCAATCTCGTCTACGAGCGCAAGGTAGCGACGCCATGAACAACGATCGAACCCGCCGTCCTACCAGTGCCCGAGACCGGGCGGAGCAGCTGTTCAAGCCGGCCGCGCCAAAGCCGGCGGCGCCACCGGCGAAGGCGAGGCCCCTCCCGGGGACCCGGGAAATGGTCACGCTGCGGATCGACAGCGAGGTGCTCGCCTATTTCCAGGACGGTGGCCCGGGCTGGCAGGATCGGATCAACGATGCGCTGCGGCACGTCGCCAAGGTGTCCTCGCCGGACGAGGGGATGAAGCCCGATGAGCTCAACTCATCGAATGATGGCTGAGTGACCGGGTAGTGTTGGGCTTCGTCCCGCTGGTGCCGACGGTGACGGCTCGCTGACCGCCGACGGCGCCTGCCGGATCGAGGCCGGTCTTGGCAAGCTTCCAGCTAGGCCGCGTCGCCGCCCGGTCCCTGCGTGCATGACGGCGTGCAGTCGGGGCGCTTGAGCCGCTGCCGGCAAACCCCTAGCTCTAGAAGCCGAAGCGGTGCGGCGAAACGATCGCGTGCCGCCGAAGCCAGGAGCCGGCCATGACTGCGAGCGATGCGAGTTCTACCCCGGCGATCGTCACGGCCGCGATCCTTGTCATCGGCGACGAGATCCTGTCCGGACGGACGAAGGACAAGAATATCGGCTATATCGCCGAGTATCTCACCAATATCGGCATCGAGCTTCGCGAGGTCCGCATCGTCGCGGATGTCCAGGAGGAGATCGTCTCCGCCCTGAACGGGCTGCGTTCCCGCTACGGCTATGTCTTCACGACGGGAGGTATCGGCCCGACCCATGACGACATCACCGCGGATTCGGTCGCGGCGGCCTTCGGGGTCCCGATCGAGCTCGATCCGCGGGCGGTCGCCATGCTGTCCGAACGCTTCCCGGCCGACCAGCTCAACGAGGCGCGGCTGCGCATGGCACGCATTCCCGTGGGCGCCGAGCTCATCGCCAATTCGGTCTCGAAGGCGCCGGGCTTCAATATCGGCAATGTCTATGTGATGGCGGGCGTGCCCTCGATCATGCAGGCGATGCTCGACGTTGTCGCGCCGACCTTGACGACGGGGGTGAAGATCCTGTCGGACACCGTCCGGGCGGGCTTGCGCGAGGGGGATATCGGGACGGCGCTGGCTGAGGTCGCCAGGATGCATCCGGATGTCTCGATCGGCTCCTATCCGTTCTTCTCGGACGCCGGGCCTGACACAAACGTCGTGGCGCGCTCGCGCGATCCGGAGAAGCTGCGCCGGGCGATGGACGCTATCAAAGACATGCTCGCCGCTGAGCAGGCAAAATTGAGCTGATGTCCTTGGGGCATGCGATGAACTTAATCTTAGTTTATTCCGCCTTGTGGTCAGTACTAATCGTTTTCGTTCTTGATTTTGATCAATTTATCTGCGTCGTCGTATTCGACGGGTGAATTCTTTATTCTGCTGCGGCGATTATTCCAGATTGGTGCGCTTCTAAAGAGTTCTTCAATTTTCGCGTGCAAATTTCACGCGTCGCGTGGGTGTCCCGCGATCCCTTCGATTCTGCAGCCCTGCGGGTGCGGTGCGGACGGGCGGCCTGCAAGGGCGGCGCAGGGCGCCGCCTTCGACGAGAGGGGACGCATGTCGCTGTTTTCGAAGCGCTTTTCGGGCGGCGCCGCGGCGCGGCAGGTCATCGCCATCAACCGCTCCCAGGCCGTGATCGAATTCGACCTCACCGGCCGCATCCTCGATGCCAACGAGAATTTCCTGTCGGTGACAGGATACGCGCTCGCCGAGGTCAAGGGTCAGCATCACGGCATGTTCATGCCGGCCGACGAGCGTGAGGGCGCGGCCTACAAGCAGTTCTGGGCCGATCTCGCCAGGGGTGAGTTCCGCAGCGGGCAGTTTCTCCGCGTCGGCAAGGGCGGCCGGGAAGTCTGGATTCAGGCGAGCTACAACCCGATCCTCGGCGCCGGCGGCAGGCCGGTCAGCGTCGTGAAATACGCCGCAGACGTGACCGAGCAGAAGAATCGCCTGGCCGATCTGGAGAGCCAGCGCCGGGCGATCGACAAGGCGCAGGCGGTCATCGAGTTCGATCTCACCGGCAAGGTGCTGCACGCCAACGAGAATTTCCTGGCGGTGCTGGGCTATGCGCTGCCGGAGATCGTCGGCCAGCATCACCGCATGTTCGTCGACCCGACCGAGCGCGAGACGGCGGACTATAAGGCGTTCTGGGAACGCCTCGGCCGCGGCGAATACGATGCTGGCCAGTATCGCCGCATCGGCAAGAGCGGGGGCGAGATCTGGATCCAGGCGAGCTACAACCCGGTGATCGATGCGCGCGGCAGGCCCTACAAGGTGGTCAAGTTCGCCTCCGACATCACCGCGAGCTACAAGGGCCAGCAGCTCGAGGCCGCGGTGCGCGAGACCGGCGAGGTCATCGCCCGCGCCAAGGACAAGGACCTGACCGGCCGGGTCGGGCTCGAAGGCAAGGCCGGCGACGTCGCGGCGCTCTGCGCCGGGGTCAACGACCTCATCGAAACGATGGCCGGCATGGTCGGCGCGGTGCGCGACATATCGGGCCGGATCGATGCGGCCTCGGCCCGAATCTCCGCCGACGGTGCCCAGTTGGCGGAGCGCACCGAGGCGAATGCCGCGAGCCTGCAGCAGACCGCAGCCACGACCGAGGAACTCGCGGCGTCGGTCAAGCACAGCGCCGGCAATTCGCGCATGGCGGTCGCGCTCGGGAACGAGGCCAGCGGCGTCGCGGCGCGCGGCGGCGCGATCGTCAAGGAAGCCGTCGGCGCGATGGAGCGCATCGAACAGGCCTCCTCGGGCATCTCCGAGATCATCGCGATGATCGACGAGATCGCCTTCCAGACCAATCTGCTCGCGCTCAACGCGGCGGTCGAGGCGGCGCGGGCGGGCGATGCCGGGCGCGGCTTCGCGGTCGTGGCGTCGGAGGTGCGAGCGCTGGCCAAGCGCTGCGGCGACTCCGCCAACGGGGTCAAGGCACTGATCGCGAACTCCACCAGGCAGGTCCAGGTCGGCGCTGGGCTGGTCAAGGATGCCGGCACGACCCTGGGCGAGATCGTCGAGGCGGCCTCGAGGGTTGCGGCGACGGTCGGCGAGATCGCCGAGGCGACGACCGAGCAGTCCAACGGCATTGACGAGATGGCGCGCACGGTCGCGCATATGGACGAGCTGACCCAGCAGAATGCGCTGTTCGCCGATCAGAGCGCCAAGGTCGCGCAGGACCTACTGCGGGACACAGCGACGCTGAACGGCATGGTTGCGGCGTACAGACTTGGCGGGCAAGTGGCACCGCAGGCCGAGCCACGCATGGAACGGCAGGCTTCGGCAACCGGCACGCCGAGCTACAGGACCAAGCGTTTCGTCGTCGGGGGCAGTGCGTCCGGCTGGACCGCGTTTTGATAAAGCAGAAGCGGCGCCGCTTCTGGGGATGGCTGCCGCATCGCCTCTTGCCAGCGGCGCGCCGATAGGGTTTCCGACTGGGCAGGGCGCGTTTGCGCCGCCATCTCAGCCCGGAGCCCAGCGCCATGGCCGAACCGACGTCCAACAAGGCCTTTCCCGTTTCGTGGGACCAGTTCCATCGCGATGCGCGTGCGCTCGCCTGGCGCCTGGCGGAGAAGGGGCCCTTCGAGGCGATCGTCTGCATCACCCGCGGCGGGTTGGTTCCGGCCGCGGTCATCTGCCGCGAGCTCGGCCTGCGGCTGATCGAGACGGTCTGCGTCGCGAGCTATCACGACTACAAGAACCAGTCCGAGCTTCGGGTGCTGAAGGACGTCGCGCCCTCGATCAAGGCGATCGGCGACGGCAAGGGCAAGGGCGTCCTCGTCGTCGACGACCTGACCGATACCGGCAAGACCGCCCGCGTGGTGCGCGAGATGCTGCCCAACGCCCATTTCGCCACCGTCTATGCCAAGCCGGCCGGCGTGCCGACGATCGACACCTTCGTCACAGAGGTCAGCCAGGACACCTGGATCTATTTCCCCTGGGACATGGGCCTGTCCTATGTCGAGCCGATCGCCAAGGACCACAAGGGCTGAGGCGCGGCGGAGCTCCCTGCGTCGGCCCGTCGCCTCCGCGCGACAGGCGTTTCATTGCAACCGGGCCGCCAGGGCTTAGTTAGAGGTGCAGACGACCCGCCAGCCGGAGCGAAACCAAGCATGGCCGAAGCCGACAGGACCCCGCCGCCATTCGATGCCGCAGGCGCGCGGATCACCTTGTTCAGGGGGCTGCTTCAGTCCGTCTCCCGCCACGGCAAGGCGCGGATCGCGCTGGAGGACCCCGAGCGCAAGCCACTGAGCTACGGCAATCTCGTGCTCGGCGCGCTGGTGCTGGGACGCAAGCTTGCCGCCCTTACCAGCGCGAAGGAGCATGTCGGCGTGCTGCTGCCGAACATGCAGGCCATGGCGGTGACGCTGTTCGGGCTCACCGCCTATGGGCGCGTGCCGGCGCTGCTGAACTTCACGGCGGGTGTGAAGAATCTGCGGGCCGCCGCGGAGCTCGCGGAGCTGAAGACGATCGTAACCTCGCGGCGCTTCGTCGACCAGGGCAAGCTCGACGACGAACTGGAGGCGCTCGGTGAGGGCAGGCGGATCGTCTATCTCGAGGATGTCCGGAAGCAGATCACGAGCCTCGACAAGGCGCTCGGCGCGCTGGCGAGCCTTGCGCCGGGGCTGGTGCACCGCTCCCATGAGGCTGCGCCGGACGCCCCGGCCGTGATCCTCTTCACCTCCGGTACCGAGGGCAAGCCGAAGGGCGTGGTGCTGAGCCATGCCAACCTGGTCTCGAATGCGCGACAGGTCTTTGCGCATGCGGCCGGGGCGATCTCGGAGCGGGACGTCTTCATGAACCCGCTGCCGGCTTTCCATTCCTTCGGGCTGACGGCCGGGCTGATGGTGCCGCTGCTGCACGGCATGAAGTGCGTGCTCTATCCGAGCCCGCTGCATTACAAGCAGGTGCCGAAGCTGATCGCCGAGACCGGCGCCACCTTCCTGCTCGCGACCGACACGTTCCTCCAGGGATATGCGCGCGCTGCGGACGCGGACGACCTCAAGAGCGTGCGCTATGTCGTGGCGGGGGCCGAGCGGGTCAAGGCGGAGACGCGCCGGATGTGGGGGCCCTACGGCACGACGATCCTGGAAGGCTATGGCTGCACGGAGTGCTCGCCGGTGATCGCCGTGAACACGCCGAAGGCGATGCGCGAGGGCAGCGTCGGGCAGCTCCTGCCCGGCATCGAGGCGCAGCTCCATCCGATCGAGGGCATCACCGAAGGCGGCCGGCTCTGCGTGCGTGGGCCGAACGTCATGGCGGGCTATCTCAGCGCCGATGAACCGGGCCGGATCGTGCCGCCGGAGGATGGCTGGCACGACACCGGCGACATCGTTGCGCTGGAGGAAGGCTTCGTGGTCATCCGCGGGCGCGCCAAGCGCTTCGCCAAGCTCGGCGGCGAGATGATCTCGCTGGCGGCGGTCGAATCGATGGTGTCCGGGCTGTGGCCCGACCAGAACCATGTCGTCGTGGCGCTGCCGGATGCGCGCAAGGGCGAACAGCTCGTGCTCGTCACCGAAAAGCCGGATGCCGAGCGCGGCGTCTTGCAGGAAGCCGCCCAGGCGCAGGGCTTTCCAGAGCTCTGGGTGCCGCGCGCCATCCTGGTGACGCATTCGATCCCCGTGCTCGGCAGCGGCAAGATCGACTACGGCGCGACGCGGGAGCTGGCTGCATCGCGGCGCTCGCTGCTGTGAGGCCACAATCATGCGTATGTTGCACCGCATGATGACACTCTCCGCCATCTCGCTCGCGGCGGCCTTACGCGCCGCCGCGCTCGCACCTGCGCTGTTCTTCGCCGCCCCGTCCGATTCGATCGCCCAGGCGGAGCGAGCGGCTCAGGGCGTGGTCTATGAGCGGCGCGACGAGTGCATCGCGGGTGGGCTGCTGACGGCGCAGCAATGCGAGTTCGCCTATCGGAACGCCCGGGCCGAGTTCGAGCAGAAGGCGCCGCGCTATGCATCGCGGGCGCTGTGCGAGCGCAGCCACAAGCGCTGTGGTGCCCAGATGATCTCAACCCGCGGCTGGGACAGCTTCGGCAAGGGCGGCGCGACCTATGTGCCACGCTTCACCGGCGTTCGTGTGACGGGCGACGGGGTTACGCGGCGTGCTTTGCCGGTGGTCGAGGGCGGCGGGCGCATCGCCTTTGCCGGGCGGCCCGTCACGGAACTGCAGGACAAGGTGGCCGGCCGGCAGGGCACGGTCGGGCAGGCGGCCTCGCGCGGCGGGCAGGGGCATGGTGCCCAGCAGGGCGGCCCTTACGTGAAGCGCGGCGACCGCGACGACACCGTGCGGGTGCCTATGCAGCAGAAGGCGATCGGCTCCGACGTGGCGCCCGGCCTCTATGTCGATCCCGATGGCGTCGAATGGTACAAGCCGGCCCGGCGCCATTGAGCTTTCGCGGATAAGCCTCTGCGGCGCTTGCGTGTCGGCCGTCGCGCCGCTACCGCTCTCATCAGGCGGACGTGGCGAAACTGGTAGACGCAAGAGACTTAAAATCTCTCAGCCGCAAGGCTATGCGGGTTCGATCCCCGCCGTCCGCACCAGATACGCCGGGCCGATGCGGGACCTGCCGGCGTCAAGCTCCTGTCACCTCGCGAGCCACGAAGAACGCATCGGCTACGCGTCAGCGCGGTGCGCCGGACGATCGCTGCCTGGTGCTCGGGCCGGCATTTCGCGCACGCTCACGCTGCCGATCGAAGGAGTTTTCACGCTGGAAGCGCTGAACCTCCGCCCAGCGGCGTCGGTTGTCCTCGGCGTTCCGGCGCAGAGCCTCGCGCCGGGCCTGGTCTCTTTGCTGGTAGATCCTGTTCGATTCGCGGAGCCTCGCGCTGTCCTGCTGCGAACTGGGCGACCACGTGCGCTCCTGGCGGAGCACGATCTGCGCTTCGGCATCGGAGACGAAGCCGGGGAAGGGCAGGCCCAGAACGGGCATTGCGAGACCGACGCCGAGCGCAGCCGCGCGCAGGAAAGGAATGAGACGCATGGGGAGTTCCTCGTTGAAGCGTCGTTAGACAAACCTGCGAGCCGGCGGCGCGCATCCCCCGAACGGGTGAATTCGGGAGGATCGCAGCGGGCGCGGTATGGCGGGGGCGGGATATGCGGGGGCTGGATGGGGAAGCATGGCGGCGGAGCGCCGGCTGACCGACCTGATGCCCCGCTGCTCGGCGAGGCATCCTGGCAGGAGTTCCTCGATACGCTGAATGCGTTCGTGCCCGGCGGGATTTCGACGTTTTTCTTCCACGACGAGAGGACGCAGGCCGGCGGAATACCCCTGGCTTCGGCACTGCAACCGAGCACGGCAGAGGACTACGCCGATTTCCTGCAGCGGCGCGACATCAAAGCGGGAATCGGCGCGTCCGGTCGGATTCGAAGTGTCGATCTATCTCCTTGTCTTGGCATCTGATCTTCCCGAAACGTGTATTCTCACTTTTCGGTCCGATGCGTCAGCGCTCTGCCCGCCGCCTGAACACCACGCTCAGATTGTTCGCCGGCATCTCGATCACCTCCGGCTCACCGAAGCCGGCTTCCGTCGCCAGCGCGGTGACATCGCCGAGGTCGCGCAGGCCCCAGGCCGGATTGCGCTCGCGCAGGCTCGCGTCGAATGCGGCGTTGCTCGGCTCGAGTTCCCGGCCGGAGCGCCGGAAGGGGCCGTAGAGGATCAGCGGCGCTTCCGGAGGCAGCAGCCGGCCGGCCTGACGGAACAGGCCCTGCGCGGCGGACCAGGGCGCGATGTGGATCATGTTGATGCACAGGATCGCCGCAGGGTCGAGCGCCGGCCAGGACGGGGCTGCGGCGTCGATCAGCAAGGGCTGGCTGATGTTGCGGGCGCCGCTTTCGGCGATCCAGGCTTCGATGCTTCGCAGCGCTTCCGGGCTGGGGTCACTCGGCTGGAAGGTCAGTTCGGGGAAGGCGCGAGCGAAGTGCACGGCATGCTCGCCTGAGCCGCTGGCGATCTCGAGCACGAGCCCTGTCGCCGGCAGCGCCTCGCGCAGCACCGCAAGGATCGCGTCACGGTTGCGAGCGGCCGCGGGAGCGCGCAGGCGGGGGTCGGCGGCTGCGGCGCCGGTCGGTTGCCAGGGGGAGGGCGGAGCGGCCTTCATATGTCGTTTCCCAAATCTTTCGCCTGCCCCATCGCCATAATGGGAACATCCGCTATAAGGAGGCTCGAAGCGACCCGCCAACAGTGCGGCCTCGCATGGCACGGACTGCTTTGTTAACCGAGATATTGATCGTCGTGGCCCTGACCGTGATCAACGGTCTTCTTGCCATGTCTGAGCTCGCTGTCGTCTCATCCCGCCCGGCCCGTCTCAAGGTACTCAGCGATCAAGGCAACAAAGGTGCGTCCGCCGCGATGCGCCTTGCCGACAATCCCGGACGCTTTCTGTCGACCGTACAGATCGGCATCACGCTGGTCGGTGTTCTGTCCGGCGCCTTTTCGGGCGCGACGCTGGGTGCACGCCTGTCGGAATGGTTGATGACGCAGGGTTTCACCCCCGCGGTCTCGGACGGCCTGGGCGTCGGCCTCGTGGTCGTCGCCATCACCTATCTGTCGCTGATCATCGGCGAACTCGTTCCCAAGCAGATCGCGCTGCGCGATCCCGAGCGGGTGGCGGCTCGCGTCGCCCCGGCCATGCGGCTGCTCGCCACGATCGGCGCGCCGCTGGTCTTCCTGCTCGACGTCTCGGGCAAGGCCGTGCTCGCGCTGCTCGGCCACAAGGGCGAGTCGGAGGAGCGCGTCACCGAAGAGGAAGTTCGCACCATCATCGCCGAGGCGGAGACCGCTGGCGTGTTGGAGCGCGACGAGCGCGAGATGATCTCGGGCGTGATGCGCCTCGCCGACCGCTCGGCACGGGCGCTGATGACGCCGCGCCGCGAGGTCGAGGTCATCGATCTGACCGACAGCGCCGACGAAATCCGCGAACAGCTGCGCGCCACGCGCCGCTCGCGCCTGCCGGTCCAGGACGGCGAGGCGGATTCGATCGTCGGCGTCGTCGTGGTCAAGGAGCTGATCGACTTCCTCTCCAAGGGCGAGAAGCACGACCTGCGCAGCCTCGTCAGCGAGGCACCGGTGGTGATGGACACGACCGGCGCGCTGCATGTGCTGCGCGAGATCCGGGCCTCGCGGGTCCATATGGCGCTGGTCTTCGACGAATACGGGCATTTCGAGGGTATCATCACGCCCGGCGACGTGCTGGAAGCGATCATCGGCGCCTTCCAGGAGGAGGAGACCAGCGAGCCGCCGATCGTTCAGCGCGAGGACGGCTCCTGGCTCGTCGCGGGCTGGATGCAGGTCGACGAGTTTTCGCATGAGCTCGGCGTCCACATGCCGCGGGATGCCGACTTCCAGACGGTCGCCGGCTTCGTGCTGGCCGAGCTCAACCATCTGCCCAATGTCGGCGAGGTCTTCGAGAAGGGCCATTGGCGCTTTGAGGTCGTCGATCTCGACGGCCGCCGGATCGACAAGATCCTGGTCAGCCGGATCGATTGATCCGGCTCTCGCCGTTGACGGGCGTCGTCGCGCCATGGTGTAATCCCGACAAGGGGTTTATCGCGACGACCCCGTGAGGCTTCGGCCCAAGGTTCGCGTCCATGGTCCTCAATTGAAGGGATGGACGCCATGTCTTCCAACATCGAGATCACTGTTTCCCAGCTCGGGCGGCTGCTCGGCCTGCCCGATGGCCCAGCCCTCGTCGACGTCCGCGACGACGAGGATTTCGCGGCCGATCCGAGGCTGCTTCCCGCCTCAGTGAGGTTGGGCCATGCCGCGGTTCCGTCATGGGCCGCTGCCTATGTCGGGCGCCGCGTCGTGGTGTCGTGTCAGCGTGGCCTGAAGCTGAGCGAGGGCGTCGCCGCCTGGCTGCGCCATCAGGGAAGCGAGGCCGAGATCCTTGCCGGCGGATTCGAAGCCTGGCGTGATGCCGGCCTGCCGCTGATCCCGGCCGCGCAGGTGCCGCAGCGGGATGCGGCCGGCCGCACGATCTGGGTGACCCGCACGCGGCCCAAGGTCGACCGCATCGCCTGTCCCTGGCTGATCCGGCGTTTTGTCGATCCGGCCGCGGTCTTCCTGTTCGTCTCGCCTTCCGAGGTGGAGGGGGTCGCGGAGCGCTTCGGAGCGACGCCCTTCGATGTCGAAGGCGTGTTCTGGAGCCATCGCGGCGCTCTCTGCAGTTTCGACGTGATGGTCGAGGAATTCGGCCTCTCCACACCGGCTCTCGACCGACTGGCTTTGATCGTGCGTGCTGCCGACACCGCGACGCTCGATCAGTCACCGCAGGCCGCAGGGCTGCTGGCCGCGTCATTGGGCCTGTCGCGCATGTTCAGGGATGATCTCGAGCAGTTGAACGCCGGCATGCTGCTTTATGACGCGTTCTATCGCTGGTGCCGGGATGCAACCGAAGAAACCCATAACTGGCCTGCGGGCCGCATTCGGGCGCAGGGCCGCTGACATGACGAGCGTGACGACGGACAGGGGGCTGGATGCTCCCCGTGCCCTGCCGACACTGGCCGAGGCGACGCGGGTCTGGGCGCGCATCGGGCTGCTCTCCTTCGGCGGGCCGGCGGGGCAGATCGCGCTGATGCACAAGGAACTGGTCGAGGAGCGGCGCTGGATCGGCGAGGAGCGCTTCCTGCATGCACTCAACTACTGCATGCTGCTGCCGGGCCCCGAGGCGCAGCAGCTCGCGGTCTATATCGGCTGGCTGATGCACCGCACCCTCGGCGGGCTGATCGCCGGGCTGCTGTTCATCCTGCCCGGCGCGGCCGTGATGCTGGGGCTCAGCATCCTCTATGTGCTCTATCGCGACGCGCCGCTGGTCGAGGGGCTGTTCTTCGGGATCAAGGCAGCGGTGCTAGCCGTGGTGATCGAGGCCGGCATCAGGATCAGCCGGCGCGCGCTACGCAACCGGGCGATGGTGATGATCGCCTTCGCGGCCTTCGTCGCGATCTTCCTGTTCAAGGTGCCGTTTCCTGCGATCGTGCTGGGGGCCGGTTTGCTTGGCTGGCTCGGTCATCGCGTCCGGCCGGGCATGTTCGGCGGCGGCACCGGCCGTAGCGATACGGCAGTGCAGGATGAGGGGCTGGTCGATGCGCTGCTGGCGCAAGGCCGGCTCTACCATGTCAGGCCCTCGGCCGGGCGGGCACTGCGCGTGCTCGCGAGCTGGCTTGCGCTCTGGCTCGGCCCGGTGCTGCTGCTCTGGCTCTGGACCGGCTGGGACAGCGTCTGGACGCAGCTCGGCAGCTTCTTCAGCACGATGGCGGTGGTGACCTTCGGCGGCGCCTATGCGGTGCTGGCCTATGTCGCGCAGGCGGCGGTCGATACCCATGGCTGGCTGCTCGCGGGCGAGATGATCGATGGGCTCGGCCTCGCCGAAACCACGCCCGGCCCGTTGATCCTGGTGCTGCAGTTCGTCGGCTTCCTGGCCGGCTATCGCGCGCCGGGCGAGCTCGCGCCGCTGCTGGCCGGCAGCCTCGGCGCCATGCTGACGGTATGGGTCACTTTCGCGCCATGCTTCCTGTGGATTTTCCTCGGCGCACCCTATGTCGAGGCGCTGCGGGGCAACCAAGCGCTTTCGGCGGCGCTCGGCGCGATCACGGCGGCCGTCGTCGGCGTGATCATGAACCTGGCGCTCTGGTTCGGCCTGCATGTCATGTTCAGGGAGGTGCGGCCGGCCGCGTTTCTCGGGCTGTCGCCGGACTGGCCGGTCCTGACCTCGCTCGACTGGCGCGCGGCGCTGCTGTCGGCGGCGGCGATGCTCGCGATGCTGCGCTTCAAGCTCGGGATGATCCCGACGCTCGCGGCCTGCGCGGCGGCGGGACTCGTGCTGACGCGTCTTGCGGCCTGAGGATCGGATCGCCGCGCGTCCGATCGGGCGCCGCGTGTCGATCTATCTTATTGTCGTGACATTGGATTTTCCCGAAAAGTGGATCCCCTTTTCGGTCCGAGGTTCAGCGTCGCGGCGGCTCGCCCTGGTCGATGATGCGGTATTCCGCGTCGACGATCTCACCATGCCCCGGCTGGCGCCGCTGCTGCGGGAAGGGGGCCGAGGGGTCGATGCCGGCGGCCTTCATCCTGCGGCGCAGGCGCCAGATGGCGATCGCTCCGGCAATCGCGACGACCGGGATCAGGATGAGGGCGAGGCTCGCGGCGACCAGGAACAGCACGATGCCGACGACGAGGCTCGCCGCCATAGCCAGCCAGGCGGCCCAGCGGGGCATGCGGGCGGTGCGGCCACCGAGCTGCTCGTAGAGATTAACGCGGATCATGTCGCCTTTCGTCCTGTTGGGTGAAGCGGAAAGCTAGGTACGAAATGCGGCGAACGCTAGATGCGCCTGCGAGGTTTCGTGCCGCAGGTCAGCCGTCGTGCCAATCGTAGAGCCAGTCGTAGCGGCGCTGCAGCCCGTTCGGCCCGAGACGCCGGAGCGCGAAGTCCCGCCCCATGCTCAAGGGCCAGCCGAGATGATAGGTGCGGCCATTGCCGCGGCTGGCCTCCTGGACGCGCGCCACCCGGGCCGAGCGTGCCGACGCATAGGCCGCCATCGCCGCTGGCACGGCCTGCTCGCCGTCGGCCTCGAGATGTTCGGCCAGCAGGCGCGCCAGCACGGCGGCATCCTCGATCGCGAGCGAAGCCCCCTGGGCGAGGAAGGGCAGGACGGGATGCGCGGCGTCGCCCAAAAGGGCGATCCTCCCCTTGGCCATGGCCGCCGGCTTTCGATCGAACAGCGACCAGACCTGCCAGCCGCGCGCCGAATCGACGAGTTCGCGCAGGGCCTGCGAGCCGTTGGCGACATGCTCTGTCAGGACCTGAGGGTCGCCGTCATGCGACCAGCCTTCGCGGGCTTCCCCGGTCTGCCGGATCACGACGAGATTGCTCTCGCGGCCGCCTGCGACCGGGTAATGCACGGCGTGACGGCCGGAGCCGAGATGGAGGCCGACGCGCGGCTTGTCGGTCCTGGCGCCGGGCGCGAGCGCACGCCAGGCCTCGTAGCCGGTGAAAACGGGGGGAGAGGTGTCTCCCGTCAGCTCCCTGACGCGCGACCACAGGCCGTCGGCGCCGATCAGCCCGAGCGCCCGGATGCTCTCGCCGCCGCCGTTCTGGCCCTCGAGCCTGACCGAGACGCCCTCCTCATCCTGGGCGACGCCCTGGACGGCACGCCCGACCATGAGGCGGATATTCGGCATCGCGCGGGCCGCATCGAGCAGCACCGTATGCAGGTCGTTGCGCTTCAGCATCCGGAACGGCGTCGGCAGCCGCTCGGCATGAGTGGGCATCTCGAGCAGCTCGCGGCCATCCCGCCAGCGCCGGATCCTGAGACCGTGCGAGCTGACGGCGACCCGCTTCAGCGGCAGCGCGAGGTCAAGCGCATCGAGCACGCGCCCGGAATTGGGGGAGATCTGCAGGCCGGCGCCGAGCTCGCCGAAGCCGGTGCGCTTCTCGATGACGGTGGCGGCGATGCCGCGACGCGCCAGCGACAGGGCCATCGTCAGCCCGCCGATGCCAGCGCCGGCGATGGCAAAATGAGGAGCGGACACAGCGAAACGCCTTCAGCAGTCGATTTGGGGTGACGCGGGTGCCCCTCAGAACCCGTGTCGCAGGAGCGGCCTCGGTTCAGGCAGCCTTGGCCGCTTCCTGATGCGCGCATTCCGGCGGCGAGCAGGTGCCGGCCTTCAGCGAGGCGTCGTATTTGAACAGCGTTGAGCAATAGGGGCAGACGATCTCGTGGTCCGAGCCCATGTCGAGATAGACATGCGGATGGTCGAAGGGCGGCTTGGCGCCGATGCACATGAACTCATGCGCGCTGACATGGATGACGGCGACGCCGGCGTCGTTGTGGAAATGCGGAATGCCGTGATCGGCCATGATCGTGCCCTGCAGGGTTATCTCTGCGCGGAGACTTAACGCGTCCGGCCGCAGGATGCCAGCGCGCGCTTGTCGCTGCCGGTAAACCTACCGGGCCGGGGAACAGCTCCGCGCGATCTCGCTGAGGCGCTGCGTCTCGGACGGTGTCAGCGCATTGCCGACGGCGCGGCTGAGCAATTGCTCACGCTTCAATGTTTCGACGGTGCAGGCGCAGGCCCTGGCGCAGAAATCGGCGGCCGCCTGCGCGGTGCAGCTGCGTTCGCACATGATCTGGAAGGCGTTGCCCTCCTTGACGGGCGCCGGCACCAGAAACGCCACCAGCGAAAGCGTGGCGATGAAGACGGGCTGGTGGACAAGATAGACCAGGAGGCTGTGCCGGCCGCCCCAGACCATGATCCGCGCGGGAAGGCCCCGGGGACGCCAGGTCGCGAGGCGTGACGATTCCAGCCGCGGCAGGGCCAGCCGCGCCAGCACGATGCCCAAAAGCACGCAGCCGAACCAGGGAAAGACCGGGACGTAGTCGGCCGTCACGACGGGAACGCGCGACAGGCCGAGCCAGAGCAGCGCCGGCTGGTCGAGAACCGGATGCGCGACGAGCGCGGGCATGGCGAAGACGATCAGCGCCGCGACGGCGACGGCCAGCGTCGGCAGGCGCAGGAACGGCAGGGCCAGCACGCTCGCCAGCGCGATCTGATGCAGGATGCCGAAGAAGATGAAGCTCTGCGGCATGAAGAAGAAGGTCGCCAGCGTCACCGCCCCCGCTGCGGCCGCGACCATGACGAGGCGCTTCAGATAGGCGTGCCGGTTCAGGCTGTTGCGGGTCGCCAGCACCAGGCTGACGCCGACCAGGGTAAGGAAGCTCCCGGCGATCAGCCGCGCGAACCAGCGCCAGCCGGGCTCGGACTGGACGTCGAAATCGATCAGCCGGAGCGAGGATAGGTCATAGGCGAAGTGGAAGACGAACATCGCCAGCAATGCGAGGCCGCGCGCGAGGTCGACAATGTCGAAGCGCGAGCGGGAAGGGGGCAGGCCGGCAAGGGCGGACGCGTCGCTCATGGCCGCCTTCATAGGCAAGCTGCGTCGAGGCCGCTACCCAAAGCGCTTCCGGCATGGCAGGTGAAGGGCGACGTTCAACGCCGATCACCACGGTTCGCCATGCAAAGCTTCTCGTCAGACGGGGTCAATCTCGCCTTTATCGATCTCGCGCCCACTGGCGACCAGCCGCGGCACGAAACGATCGTGCTCGTCCACGGCTTCGGCTCCAGCCATATGGTCAACTGGGTCAACACCCAGTGGACGAAGACCCTGACCCATGCGGGCTACCGCGTCGTCGCGCTGGACAATCGCGGCCATGGCGAGAGCGAGAAGCTTTACGACCCCGCCGCCTATTCCTCCCAGGTCATGGCCGAGGATGTGCGCCGGCTGATGGACCATCTCGACATACCCCGCGCCTTCGTGATGGGCTATTCGATGGGGGCGCGGATCTCGGCGCATCTGGCGCTGGCGCATCCCCAGCGGGTGAAGGGGCTGCTGCTCGGCGGCCTCGGCATCCATCTCGTCGAGGGCGTCGGTCTGCCGCTCGGCATCGCCGACGCGATGGAGGCGCCGTCGCTCGATGGGCTGACCGACCCGATGCAGCGCATGTTCCGCGCCTTCGCCGAGGCGACGAAGTCCGACCTCAAGGCCCTGGCTGCCTGTATTCGGGGCTCGCGGCAGGTTCTGAGCGTCGAGGAGGTCGGCCGCATCGCGGTCCCGACCCTCGTCAGCGTCGGAACGGCGGACGATGTCGCCGGCCCCGGGCGGGAACTGGCTGCGCTGATCCCGGACGCCGAGGCGTTCGACATCGAGGGGCGCGACCACAACCTCGCGGTCGGCGACAAGAGCCACAAGCAGGCAGTGCTGGCATTCCTGTCGCGCTTGTGAGAAACGAGGTTTTGCGTGGCGGTTTCGCGAAAAAACTTGGATTTACCAAGGCCTTGCGGGTATCCGCTGACAATTTGAATCCGCTGCTTCGCAGATTGATTCAATGGTGGCCGGCAAATCATCTTTGGCGCGAGCGTCCCATCCAGTGCTAGTATTGCCATCGCCGAACGGTTTTTTTGGAGAACGATGATGCCGTCAGGGCGTTCCGCCGCGGAAGCGCGGGATCTTGCGACCGGCCTCGACCGCGTCGATCCGATCTGGTCCAGGCTGCGGCGCGAGGCAGAGCTCGCCATCGCCGCCGAGCCGTCTCTGGGCAGCCTGATTGTCGCGTCCGTGCTGAACCAGCCGAGCTTCGAGGCGGCGGTCGGCCATCGCGTCGCGGCCAGGCTCAGCCACCCGGCCGTGACCGCGGACCTGATCGAGCAGGCCTTTACCGAGGCGCTCGCCGCGGACGAGACGATCGGCCAGGGCATGCGCGCCGACGTGGTGGCGGTGCTCGACCGCGACCCGGCCTGCTATCGCGTCCTCGAGCCGCTGCTGTTTTTCAAAGGCTTCCACGCCCTGCAGTGCCACCGGCTGGCGCATTGGCTGTGGCGGCGGGACCGGCGGGATTTCGCGCTCTATCTGCAGAGCCGTTCGTCGGAGGTCTTCCAAACCGACATCAACCCCGCGGCGCGCATCGGCAAGGGCGTCTTCCTCGACCATGCCACCGGACTCGTCGTCGGTGAGACGGCGGTGATCGAGGACGATGTCTCGCTGCTCCACAGCGTGACGCTGGGCGGCACGGGCAAGCAGGGCGGCGACCGCCACCCCAAGATCCGCAAGGGCGTGCTGATCGGCGCCGGTGCCAAGATTCTCGGCAATATCGAGATCGGCCAGTGCAGCCGCGTCGCGGCCGGTTCCGTCGTGCTCGCGCCGGTGCCGCGCAACATGACCGTGGCAGGGGTTCCGGCGAAGGTCGTCGGCGAGGCCGGCTGTGCCGAGCCCTCGCGCTCGATGGACCAGATCCTGGAAGGCGACTGCGGCGCCCATATCTGAGGGGGGCCCTCAAAGTCCGCTTTAGAACTCCAGCCCTCATCCTGAGGAGCCGCGGAGCGGCGTCTCGAAGGATGCTCCAGGAGGTTCCGGAGACAACTGGAGCATCCTTCGAGACGCGCCTACGGCGCTCCTCAGGATGAGGGCTGAGGGGGGCAGACAACTCTTACGTCGAGGCGGCAAGCCAGGCGGCGATCTCCGCCTGCCGCGAATCCGGGCGGCCCTGCGTCGAGGCGGTGAAGGTCAGCCGCTCGCGCAGCGGCATCGCCGTCGCGAAGGGTGCGACCAGCCGGCCGTCGCGAAGATGGCCGACGATCAGGCTGCTCCGTCCCATCAGCACGCCCGAGCCGGACAGCGCCGCATCGAGCGCGAGGCTGTAGAGCGAGAAGCGCGGGCCGCGACCGGCATCGACATCGGCGGCGCCGCCCGCGAAGGCGAGCCAGCGGGCCCAGTCCGAGCGCCAGACCGCATCATGCAGCAGGGTCTGCCCGGCGAGATCGCCAGGCAGCCGGATCTTGCTGGCGAGGCCCGGGCTGCAGACGGGCAGGATCGTGTCTTCGTCGGGCAGGCAGACGGCGCCGGGGATCGTGCCCGGTTCGCGGTAGAAGATCGCCAGGTCGTGCGGGTCGCGCCGGGGATCGGGCGGCTCCTCCATCGCCGAAATCGAGACATGCAGCTGCGGCCAGTTGCGCTGCAGATCGGCGAGGCGCGGCGACAGCCAGAGCTGGGCGATGCAGGGCAGGGCGGCGATGCTGAAGGCGCGGCCCGTATCGCTGTCGCGCAGCCCCTGGACCGCCTGCGCCAGCGTGTCGAAGCCGCGCGTCAGCCGGGGCAGAGCAGAGAGCGCGGCCTCGGTCGGCACGACGCCCTGCGCCAGCCGCCGGAACAGCGGAAAGCCGAGCCAAGCCTCGAGCTGCCGGATCTGCTGGGTCACGGCGCCGGCGGTGACGCCGAGCTCCTCGGCCGCCTTGACGAAGCTTTCGCAGCGCGCCGCCGCCTCGAAGGCGCGCAGCGCGTTGAGGGACGGCAGGCGCGGCCGCGGCGGCTTGACGGGCATGGGGCAAGTCCGGCGAAAAGGGTGAGAATTTCTCGGCCTCGGAGCGAGGATTACTCGTTTGCGCGACGCTGCGCAAACCGCTCTGATGCGGTGGATTGTGGAAGGGTTTTCGCGCCTGGAGCCGGATCCGATCAGGTTGAAGCGACCTGATCGGTGAATGCGCCTCTAAACGATTGATCGAGAACGCGATCACGCGTTCTTTCGGGAGAGATGACGATGACGGCTCTGGGCAGGCGCGACTGGGTTCCGCAACCGAGCGAGGACTATGTTCTGGAGGTCGCCGCCGGCGTCGCGGGCCTGTCGCTGGATGCGATCGAGGCGCGGATCGGCGCGCTGACGGTGGAGAACCGGGCGATCCACGAGCGTGACTGCGTCAACCTGAACCCCGCCACCAATGTGATGAACCCGAAGGCGGAGGCGGCGCTGGCCGCCGGGCTGGGCGCGAGGCCGTCGCTCGGCTATCCGGGCGACAAATACGAGATGGGGCTGGAGGCGATCGAGCAGATCGAGGTCATCGCCGCCGAACTCGCGGCCGAGGTCTTCGGCGCGAAATATGCCGAGATCCGCGTGCCCTCCGGCGCGATCGCCAATCTCTATGCCTTCATGGTCGCGGCCAAGCCGGGCGACTGCATCATCGCGCCGCCGGGCGAGATCGGCGGGCATGTCACCCATCACGGCGCCGGCGCGGCCGGGCTCTACGGCATCGTCACGCATCCCGCCCCGGTTGATCCAGTGAACTATACGGTCGACATCGCGCGGCTGCGGGAGGATGCGTTGCGGCTGCAGCCCAAGCTGATCAGCATCGGCGGCAGCCTCAATCTCTTCGCGCATCCGATCCGCGAGATCCGCGCCATCGCCGACGAGGTCGGTGCGCTGGTGCTGTTCGATGCGGCGCATATGTCGGGCATGATCGCCGGCCAGGGCTGGCAGCAGCCGCTGGAAGAGGGCGCTCACCTCATGACGATGAGCACCTACAAGAGCCTGGGCGGGCCGCCATCGGGGCTGATCGTCACCAATGACGCCGAGATCGCGCGCCGGCTCGATGCGGTGGCCTATCCCGGCCTGACAGCCAATTTCGATGCGGCGAAGTCGGCCTCGCTGGCGATCACGCTGCTCGACTGGAAGGCACATGGGCGGGCTTACGCCGCGATGATGGCGCAGACGGCGCAGGCGTTGGCGCAGGCCCTGGTCGAGCACCAGATCCCGGTGTTCGCGCGCGACCGCGGCATCACCGCCTCGCACCAGTTCGCCATCGAGGCGGCGCCCTATGGCGGCGGGCAGGCGGCGGCGAAGCGCCTGCGGCAGGTCAACATCCTGAGCTGCGGCATCGGCCTGCCGCTGGCCGAGGTTGCCGGCGACGTGAACGGTCTCAGGCTCGGGACGCCGGAGATCGTGCGCTTCGGCATGGCGCCGGCCGACATGCCGGAACTGGCCCGCTACATCGCCGAAGGCCTGAACGGTTCGCGGCCGGCCGCGGCGGTCGCGGCCGACGTGACCGCATTCCGCTCGCGCTTCCGGGAGCTGCATTACATGCGGTGACCTGTCGGGCGCGCGCACCGCTCTAAGGGCGGCCGAGCCGTTCCAGCGCCCGGTGCAGCGGCGCGTCGGAGACCTGGATCATGCCGAGATAGGGATGATCCATGTCGATGATCAGGACGAGCCCTCCGGTGATCGCGAGCGCGCAGACCAGGAAGATCGCGATGACCGTGGCGTTGGGTGGCGCCAGCAGGCCGAACGAGCCGAAGAGCAGGGTCAGCCAGACGATCAGGAAGGCGAGGAAGGCCGATGGGAAGCCGGACACTTCCGTTTCCGTGCGCATCCAGCGTGCCTCGGCGATCTGGGCGGTCAGATTGAGCGCCCGGATCTGGAGCCAGCGCTGGGCGTCGGTCTGGGGAGCAAGGCCGCGCAGCGCATCCTGCACCGGCTCGATGTCCATTCCGTCGCTCACCACGCGCTGGTCCTCGGCGCGGCCTTCGCGGAGACGACCCTCGAGCAGGACTCGCAGCGTGGTGCGTGTCGCGGCGATGTCCGACCCGTAATGCGCCAGCACCCGGTCGAGCAGGACGATATGCGCCGCGGTCGTCCGCAATTCCTGGCCGGCCTCGTCGAAGGAGCGCTTCGCCGAGGCGATCAGCAGGCCGAGCGCCAGCGCCGACAGCGTGCCGATCACCGCGATGGCGAGCTTGATCGCGTCGCGCGAGTCGGCGCTCAGGTGATGGTCGGGCACGCGTGCCCGCAGCAGGATCCCGATCGACGCGGCGCCGAAGACGCACAGGAAGGCGATGCCGCCGACTTCGATGGGGCTCATGGCCGGTGCCTGCTTCTCGATGCGCTGGGAGGCTGGTTCGCTGGAAGGTTACCTATGGATAACCCAAGGCGGGAGCAGATACCGAACAAAATTTCGGACAGCGGCCCGGCGGTCTCGCATTACGAATCGCCGCTCGGTGCGAAGAAGCAGAGCAGATCGCCCGCATCGTTGATGCAGAGGTGCCAGCGCCCGTCGGGGGAGGCGGTCGCCTTATCATAGGGGACGTAAACGGTGAGGCTCTTGCGCCGCTCGGTTGGCCACATCGGATGCTCGCCGGGGAGGATCGTGACGACGAAGCCATAAGGGCTTTCCCGCACGGCCTCGGCCTCGATCTGGGCGCAGTCGGCGCCAGAGCAGCAGTGATATGGATAGTCCCAGCCCATCGGAGCCTGATGGGCGCGCGGCTGCGAGGCTCCCAAGGCGACAAGACCTGCCATGGCGATCGAGGCGACGACACGCATCCGCTGGCCCTCGCCGAGAAGATCGGGGGCGAAGGCGGCGAATGCGTGGCATCGTCGGTGTGGCGGCTGGCGCCTAGGCGGAAGCCTGCTGGCCGTAGCGCTCGGTCATCTCGGCCTGGAGCTCCGCCTCGGTTAGCAGATGCCCCCCGGCGATCTGGACGGAGGCGACCTTGCCGTCGGTGCCGCGGACGAGGCGGCAGGTCTCTCCGGGGCTGCTGAACCCGGAAGCCTTCGCGATCCGCCCGAGATCGGGCCCCTCGAGCTTGATCTCGGGGGCATCGAAGAAGGGCGCAAACAGCGCCGGATTGGCACAGAGCACCTTGTCGGCGAAGGGCACGAGATCGATGACGCCCCAGAGCGACCACCAGCGGCCCGACCAGGCTTCCGTCGCCGGCGTGGGGGCGCCGAGCTTCGAGAAGCGCTTCAGGATGTGGATGATGCCGTCGAGCCAGGGATGGGCGAGGCCGTCGACGGCATTGGTCAGCACCGAGATCGTCAGGCCCTGTTCGGTCAGGATGGCCGTGCGGGTGATGACGCCCTGGAAGCCGCCGGAATGGCCGAACCAGGCCCAGTCGCCGTCGCCGCCGGAGATCGTGCCCAGGCCGTAATGGCGGCCGAGCTCGCTCTCCGAGTCCGGCCAGAGGCGGCGGCTCATCTCGCGGCGGCTTTGCGGGGACAGGATGCTGCGCTCGGCCTTGGGCGAGAGCTGCGAAAAGAAGCGCACGACATCGGCCGCGGTGCCGACGAAGCCGGTGGCTGAAGCCATGTCGTTGCCGGGGCTGTCGGCCGGAATGACGATGCGGCGCCCGAGCGGCAGCTGGCCGCTATGGCCCTTGGCGCGCGGCCGCGGCGCCCAGCGGTCGATGTCCGGCTCGGCCTCGGTCAGGCCGGCAGCGGCGACGACATTCTCGGAGATCCAGTCGTCATAGCTCTCGCCGGTGACGGAAGCGATGACCAGGCCGAGCAGGCCGAAGCCGTGATTGGAGTATTTGAAGCGCTGCGAGGACGGCAGGACGGGCGGCAAGGCGAGGTCGGCCAGCAGTTCGGCCTTGCGGAGGAAGGGCTTGCGGTCACGGAACTGGCCGTTGTCGGCGCCGTCCCGGGTCAGCCCGCCGCTGTTGGAGAGGAGCTGCGTCAGGGTGAGCGCCGCGACCTCGGGATGCAGCCCACTCACATAGGTCCCGACGGCATCGTCGAGCCGCAGCCTTCCGGTTTCGGCGAGGCGCAGGATGCCGACCGACGTGAAGGTCTTGGAATGGGATGCGATTCGGAAGCCGTGACGCGGCGTCAGCGGCTCGCCCGTGGCCAGATCGGCGCTGCCGAAGGCCGCTTCCAGCACGACCTCCTGGCCGCTGGCGATCGCCACCGAGCAGCCTGGCTGGCCGTGGTGGCGAAGCTGGTAGGCAAGCCAGCTCGAGACATAGTTCAGGGCAGCGGGAAGCCAGGGCGTCATGAGGGTATCCGTCATCGGCGGTCGCGGGTGCGCGCAAGATGGCACGATCATGCCGCGCGCGGCAGTGCGGTGCGGCGGCCCTCGCCATGCGGGCCAGGCGCGACGCGGGAACGGGCGGCGGGGCAGGGGCCGAACAGCCTTTTGCTTGCCCTCCCGGCCCCATCATGGCATCGCTCCCGCCAACCGATAAGGACGAGAGACCATGGACAAGACAGAACTCGCCAAGCTCGAAGGCTACCTGCGGCGCACTTTCGCCAACCACGCCATCAGCGTGCGCGCGCGGATGAAGAAGACGGATTCGGCCGAGGTCTATCTCGGCGAGGAGTTCATCGGCATCATCCATGTCGATGACGAGGACGGCGACCGCTCGTTCAACTTCACCATGGCGATCCTCGACGTCGACCTCGAGGATTGAGGGATTTTGCGCAGGCGGGCGCCCGATTCGGCCGCCTGCCTGGTGCGCTCCCGCTGCTGGCGGGGCCTCAGCGCATCATGACGTCGATGGTGCGGCGGACGCCGCCGAGCATCAGCTCCCAGTCGGCGATGATCGCGCGCGGAAAACGGATGTTCACATCCATGCCGCGATGCCGGAAGGTGACGCGGCAGAGCTCGTCGAGATCGAGCCGGCCGTTCTCGAGCGGGCAGCGTGCCGCGAAACCGCGCCCGTCCGGCACCGAGACATAGAGCTCGTCGCCCTGATAGGGCGAGCCTTTGCGGAAGCCGCGCACCACGAGCCCGCCGGGATTGGACCAGACCGTCGGGGTGAGGAAGCGGGCATAGACGGATAATTGCGTCTGCGGCTCGTTGACCTTGTCCGGGGGGCTGAGCGTCACGAGCAGCCGCTGGCGGTTCTGAGGTTGCGCGGGGCCGAGGCTCGGCCAATCCAGCCGCAAGCGCACCATGCCGACGAGCTGGCTGGCATCGTCTTCCGCGGCGCCGGTCAAATTCTGCGGCACCATCAACGAAACCTCGCCGATCCGGGCCGGCTGCACGACAGGCTCGGTCGCCGCGCCGCGTTGCGTGAGATGGTGGGCGAGCCCGGTCATCAGCGCACCCGCCAGCATGATCGCAGCCGTCGCCTTGAGCAGCGCGCCGTCCGCCCGAGGCAGCGGCGGCCGCGGGCGCTTCAGGCGCGAGCGGACCATATGCGCCAGCCCGGCCCCGTGCTGGGCGCGCAGGCTCTGCTGCGCGGCCGGGTCGTAGACAGAGTCCTGAATCAGGTCTTGCGGGTGATATGCGGTCACGGGCGGCGCCTTGGGGAGATGCTCCGCCAGTCAAGCATCAGCGCGTTAATGCCCCGTAAACCATGCCGGCCGCGACGTTAACCATTGCTCAAGGCTCTTCTTCACACTTCATAAACCATACGGCAGGCTCCGGGCCATCACCCTTGGGGATCTGCGCCCGTGTCGATCGACCCCGTTGCGCACGAAGCGCTTCAATCGCTGTTCATCGGTCTTGCCTTCGCGGGCTTGCTGGCCAGCGCCTTCGAGCTGTTCACGGCGCAGCGCGTCGATTTCGAACTGCTCCGGTCGGGCGGGCTGGCGGCGGTGGCGAGCGTTCCGGTGGTGGTCTTCTGCGCGCCCTTCCTGATCCTGCGCAACACGGCGCGCAGCCGGCGGGGCGAGGGGCGGCCCTTCATGTTCGTGATGCTGGCCGGGATGGTCGCCTCGATCTGGAGCATCGCCAGCGGGCGTGTCGTGCTCGACCTGCTTCATCTGGTCGGTACTTGACGGCAACGGCGTGAGCCGGCCACTCCTGTCGGGGCCGCCCGTGCCTGAAGGATGCCTGACATGCCGCTCTACTCGCTCGATGGACTGAAGCCCGAAACGCCGCCGGCCGGAGAATGGTGGCTGGCTCCGGATGCGCATCTCATCGGCAAGATCCGTGTTGGCGCCGATGTCGGCATCTGGTTCGGCAGCGTGCTGCGCGGCGACAACGAGTGGATCGAGATCCGTGCCGGCAGCAACGTCCAGGAAGGCTGCGTGATGCATACCGACATGGGCTATCCGTTGGTGGTCGGGGAAGGCTGCACCATCGGCCACCGTGCCATCCTGCATGGCTGCATCATCGGCGAGAACAGTCTGGTCGGGATGGGCGCGACCGTGCTGAACGGCGCCCGGATCGGCCGCAACAGCCTGGTCGGCGCCAATGCGCTCGTCACCGAAGGCAAGGAATTCCCGGACAACTCGCTGATCGTCGGCTCGCCGGCCCGTGCGATCCGCACGCTGGACGAGGCGGCAGCCGCCGGTATTGCCGCCACGGCTCGCGGCTATGCCGCGCGCTGGAAGCAGTTCGCCGCCGGCCTGGTGCGGCTGGACTGAAAAGAGACCGAAAAGCGGCAGGCCGGCCCCGGGGAGGGGGCCGGCCCTGTGGCGAAACCCGGCCTTAGGGACGGGTGGGTGGGGACGTGACCAAGTCTCGCCATCCATCCGGAGAGGCAGGCGCCCCTCCGATCTCGTTTTGACGGTCGCCGCGGCAAGCCGGCGGCGGCCGAACTCCCGTCAGTTCCGGCGAACCGATGCGACGGTCGCGGTCTGCGCGCCGCCGAGCGAGGTCCAGCCGGTACGCAGCTGCGACTCGCGCTTGACGTAGATGTAGCCGGTCTGGCTCCAGGGCAGGACGGCGTTGCGCTTGTTGTCGAGGATGAAGTCGCCGCGATCGGTGCGGATCATCAGCACGGCGTGGCCGGCATTCTCCTCGTCGATGACGACAGTCACGAGCATGGCCCGGCGCGGCACGCCGGCCTCGGCTAGGCGCTTGCGCTTGACCAAAGCGAATTCCTCGCAGTCGCCCTTGCCGTCCTCGGCGAGGTCCCAGCGATCGACGACGCCCCAGTGTTCCTCGTCGGTGATGGCTTCGATCTCGCGGTTGACGCGCAGGTTCATCGAAATGATCGCCTTCCAGAGCTTGGGCGTCATCTCGACGCGCTCGGGCTCGTTGGGATTGACGCGGCATTCGGCCGGGCTGCGCTTGCAGAAGTCGTTCCAGGCATAGGGCGCCCGGGCATCGCCCGAGGCATCGGCCGGAAGGCTGGCGATGGGAATTCCCGCGCTGCCCTGCTGGGCCTGGGCTATCGTTGCGCTGCCGACGGCCACAAGAATAGCCAGAGCCGAACCGAAGAAATTGCGATGATTGAGAAGCATGTCGTCCCCTTTCTGTCCCTGGGGTGGACGATGCCGTCAGCGCATGGATTTGGTTTGAAGCGAATACAGACAATTCTATTGAATTCGCGGGGATATACCGCGAAAAAATCTTAATATAAATCCCCCGAAAACGCGGTGGTAACAAATTTGAGCGCTGGTTTCAGAGTTCGTTAATTATAGCGGGCCGGCCGATAATTTCAATTGATTAACCCTGCGTCGGGCTGGCGGAGGCTCGCGCAGGCCTATGAGCCGCAATGATGAGGAGCATGGCCGGGACTGAAACGAGCGCTTACAAGAGCCCTCGTTTGCCCCTGGCCGTCATTCCGGGTCTGCGCCGCTGGCACGGAGTGACGGCCAGGGAATGAGCGTGGTTAGGCGCTTGAGATCACACAACGGATCTTAGGCCAGACTTCAGGATGAGAGCTGGCGTTTCCATACGGCCTCTAAGCGCGGAGGGTCAGGCCGAGTCCGCGGCGCCATCAGCCCGTAATCGCGCCTCGATCTCCTCGGGATGCGAGAACATGAAGGTTGGCCCGAGTGCCTGTAGGGCCGCGGCGCTGGTAAAGCCCCAGCTGACGGCTCCGAAGGCCATGCCGGCGTCGCCTGCGGCCTCGAAATCCCTGATCTCGTCGCCGATGCAGAGGCTGTCGCGATGCGCGATTCCGGCCTGCTTCGCGAGCTGCCGGAATTTTGCCGCCTTGCCGAACAGCCCGGCGCCACAGGCAAAATGCGTGAACGTCGCCGCGAGCTCGGGGCCGAGCGCCCGGCGGATGTTGCTCTCCGAGTTGGAACTGGCGATCGCGAGCACGAAACCGTCCTGCCGGAGCTGGCGCAGCATGGCCTCGACACCCGGAAAAAGCGCGATGCCGTGGCTATCCCTTGCCGCCAGCCGGCGCATATGGCTCGCGATGAAGGGCAGCTTCCAGCGTGCGACGCCGAGATGCGCGACGAGATGCCGGGCGCTCTGGCCACGCAGCGTCTCGACCTCGTCCGGCTGGATCCGCCGGAAGCGGTAGCGGTCTGCCACGCCGTTCAGCACAGTCGCGAACCAGGGAAAGGTGTCGGCGAGCGTCCCGTCGAAATCGAAGATGATCAGCTTATACGGCATGGCCGGCGTTTCAGCGGTTTGGAATCGCCGACGGCTATCGCCGGTGCTGCCGGGTTGCGCAAGCGCGAGGACCGGCTTCGCCTCCCTGCCGCGGCGAGCCTCAGAGTTCCAGGTTCTCGTCGAGCAGGTCGGCCGAGAGCGGGAAGCGGAATTCGGCGGCGTAGCCGCCGTCGAAACGGCGCAGCACCTTGGCCGGCGTCGAGCCGATGCGAACCGGCGTGTTGATCGGCAGGTCGAGATCGGTGGTGAACGCCGTGCCGGAGAGCGAGATGTCGATGATGCGGACGACGTGCTCCGTGCCGTCGTCCATCGTCACGACAGAGCGCGGGTTGCGCGGGACGATCCGCTCATGGCGGCGATCCTCGGGGAGGCCGAGTTCCTCGCGATTGGCGAGCCAGGTCAGCTGGGCGGTGAATTTTTCGCGTTTGCGGCTGGTCGCGGTGATGGTCATCGCGAAGCCTTCCATCGTCGTGCGCACGCAAGAGCCTTCGATGCGGCCGAGATGCTCGAGATAGACGATGACGCGGTCGCCGGGATTGGCGCGGGCGGGCGCGGCGAGATGGAGGCCGCCCGGCGAGATGTCGATCGTCTGGCAGGGATATTCCATGCGGTTGGGCAGCATGTAGCGGCCCAGCAGGACGACCTTCATGCGATGATGGCGCCTGCGCTCGGCAGTGCGTGTGGCCGCGCGGGGCGTTTGAAGGGCGCTCAACATCAAAGATCAGCCTGATTTCAGCCGATCCTATAAGGGCGGGGGTTAACGTATCGTTAGCCAGTCAGGCGCGGCCGCCCGGCAAAACCATCAATTTCGGCGGGTAGGAGCGGACGGGCGGCTGCGGCTGCGGGCGCAGGCCGACGCCGGGCCAGAGCATGCGCAGCGAGATCATCCGCATCGAGTCCAGGGTGTCGAGGCCCAGCCATTCCGGTGCCGCCGTGGCCGAGAGCGCGCCGAGCATGCGCGCATGGGTGCGGCCGCGATAGCGCAGCGGCAGCAGAAGCAGTTCCAGATAGACCGGCGAACCGGCCCGCGTCTCGCCGGCGAGCCCTGCGACGGCACCGGCAGTCTCGTCCATCACGGTCTGGGTCAGACGACGCATTTCCGCCTGCGACTCGACATCCGGCCACAGCGCGGTGAAGGGCCGGCCGCGCAGTTCGTGGCCAAGCAGGGCACAGAGCCGCGTTCCCGCAAGCCTGAAGACGGGGCCGATCGGTTCGTTCTCCAGCACGAAGGTGTCGGCGAGGGCATGGCGCAAGGCGCCAGGTTCGATCTCGCCGCGCTCCGGTGCAGCCCGTTCGCCCCGCAGGACGTCCCAGTATTCGAAAACCAGGCGGGTGCTCGTATTCTTCATTCCGCTTCCCAATGCTGCCGGCTCCAGGCTTTCGCCTACCCGGCGTCCCGCGATGGTGCAGAAACGTCCGGCGGAGGGACGAATCAGTCCTTCGTGCAGCGAAGGTCGCAGGCGGCATGCCGTCTTGCCATGCTAGCCCGTGGCTTTTCGGGTAAACGCGGCGTTAGGGTTAACGAAGCGTTTAGATTGTGGATAACTGCTTAAAATGCTTATCAAATTGTCCGCATTGGTCGGACGTTGGAGCCTGAAGCCAGACGAGCCGGTGGGGGGAGGTGCAGAGGCGCCCGCGTCACAAAAAAGGGAGCGCCCGCACAGCCGGGGGAAGGGGGGGCGCCTCATGGCTGCTCCCCCTTTTTCACGCGCCGGCGGCGGCGCTCGCTTGCCACCGGCGCCGGCTTCGGCAAGGTTGCCGCGCATGTCCCACACCCCTCCCGCCGCGCCCCCGTCCAGCCAGCGCGAACCCGCCCTCAACCTGCCGACAGCGATCGTCTGGCTGTCGCTGCTGCTCGTCCTGATTCAGGGCGGCCGGGAGCTGCTCTCTGCCTATGACGACTACGTGCTGATGTCGTGGCTGGCCTTCGTCCCGGCGCGCCTGAGCCTGTGGCTGGCGCCGGACCGGATCGATGACCTCGTCGCCGCCATGGCCGGTGCGGTGCAGGGGCAGGACCTGGCTGACCGGTTGCAACTGGTTAGGCTGCTGCTGGCCGATGGCGGTCCGCGGCTGTGGACGCTTCTCAGCTACGGACTGCTGCACGGCTCCTGGCTGCATCTGGTGACGAACCTCGTCTGGCTCGCGGCCTTCGGCAGCCCTGTGGCGCGCCGGCTCGGCACCGGCTCCTTCCTCACCCTGATGGGGCTCTCGACCATCGGTGGGGCGCTGCTGCACTGGTGGTCGCGCGAGCTCGACGTGCTGCCGCTCGTCGGCGCTTCCGCGGCTGTCTCGGGCGCGACCGCGGCGGCGATCCGCTTCGTCTTCGCGCCGGGGCTGCGGTTCGGCTCGCTCGCCGACGATGCCGTCGTGCGGGCGATCCCGGCAGAGCCGATGGGGCAGCTTTGGCGGAACTCGCGCGCGCTTCTGTTCATCGCGATCTGGTTCATCACCAATATCCTGTTCGGGGCCGGGCTGGTGCCGATCCTGGGCGAGGAGACCAGCATCGCCTGGGAGGCCCATATCGGCGGGTTCCTCGTCGGGCTGATGCTGTTCCCATTGCTCGACAAGGGCGCGCTGCGCCGCTGAAGGCGCTGGCGCGGCAGGCGCAGGACTGCTTGCCTGCTTCGTCCTCTTCCCCCACACTTGCATCATTCGCAGCGTTCCCGCGGCCTTCCCGGCACGTGATTCCCGTCGGCGGCCGCAGGGACAGACAAGTCCTGCGCGCCGGGGCGACGGCGCCACCGCAAGGAGGAAGACGCGATGAATGTCGAGCAGCTTCTGGCCGACAAGGGCCATGACGTGGTCTCCGTGCAGCCGCACCGCACGCTGGGTGAGGTGATCCGCACGCTGAGCGAACGGCGCATCGGTGCGGTGGTGGTGATGGGCGAGGACGGAAAACTGGTCGGCATCCTGTCCGAGCGCGACATCATCCGCACATTGGGCGAGACCGGCGCCGGCGCATTGGAACTGCCGGTCTCGCGCGCGATGACCTCGAAGGTCGTGACCTGTCGGCCCCAGACCAGCGTCGACGAGCTGATGGAGATCATGACCTCGGGGCGATTCCGCCATGTGCCGGTGGTCGAGAACGGCCGCGTCACGGGCCTCGTCTCGATCGGCGATGTGGTGAAGCACCGGGTTGCGGCGATCGAGGCCGAAAGCCGCGCGATGCGCGACTATATCGCGATGGCTTGATTTCCACGAAAACGCAGTCATTCCGGGGCAGGCCGCAGGCCTGAGCCCGGAACCCAGAACCGATGCCGCTTCATCGCATAAGCTCAGCGACAGCATGCGCCTTTTACGGAAACGGCAGCGGTCTTCTTCGCTGACGCGACGCCCGGGAAAGACGGCGTGGTTCCGTCAAAGATCCGGCACGCTCCGGCCCGGACGAACTGCGCAGCAGCGCATCTCCGGGATGACGGTGCGGTTCCCCAGAAAAAACGGGACAGTCAGACGGCGATCCGGCTGCTGGCAATGGCGGCCTCGATGTCCTCGAGCATGCGCCGCGTCGCCTGTCGCCCGAGTTCGATGGTCTCCTCCGCGCGGTGGAAGTCGAACAGCCCCATGCGGGCGAGCTTGGGGCCGATCATGACGTCCGGCGGGTCGCCGGCGAGGCGCGATCGCGAAATCCGGTCCTGGGTGATGTTGAAGGCGTCGATCATCACCCCCGCGAGGCCCGGCCGCTCTTCGCTCGGCCCGCCGACGAGGCTGCGTACCCGCCGCGCCGCGCCGGTGATGCCATCGAGCCAGCGCGAAGTCGGGCGCAGGTCGATCTCGGGCACGACCTCGGGGTCCGGCTCGGAGATATGGTTCTGGATCGTGGTGCCGCGCCCCATCAGGTCGCTGTTGAGATTGACGCAGATCACGATATCGGCGCCCAGCGCCCGTGCGGCCGTGACAGGCACGGGATTGACCAGAGCGCCATCCATCAGCCAGCGCCCGCCGAGCTTGACCGGGTCGAAGATGCCCGGCAGCGCGTAGGATGCGCGCAGCGCCTCGACCAGCGGGCCGCGGGTCAGCCAGATCTCGTGGCCGGTGCCGAGTTCGGTCGCGATCGCGGCGAAGCGCATCGGCAGCGTCTCGATGCGCTCCCCCTCGAGGTCGCGCTCGAGCAGGCGTTTCAGCCGGCCGCCGCCGATCAGCCCCGATCCGCCAATGTGGAAATCCATCAGCCCGACTACGCGGCGCTTGGTCAGGCTGCCGGCGAAGTCGGTGATCGCGCCCAGCTTGCCGGCGGCGAAGCAGCCGCCGATGACCGCGCCGATCGAGGTCCCGGCGATCACGTCGGGCCGGTAGCCGGCTTCGGTCAGCACCTCGAGGACGCCGATATGGGCCCAGCCGCGGGCGGCGCCGCCGCCCAGCGCGAGCCCGATCTTCGGCCGGCCGTTGCGCTCCGGCGTTCCGGTCATCGTCTCGTTCATCGGCGTTCCACTTCCGGCAGGTCCAACGGCATGCCGCACGGCTCCATCCCAGAACATCGTCCGGTTCCTCCCAGGGGAAGGCGCAGCATCGCGCAGATCGGTGAGCAATTCGTCACTGCCGCTCTATTCCCGGCGATAGGGGCCGCGTTTGACGGGAGCGTGAAGGCGCGCTGCAAATCCCCGTGAGCGCCGGCTTCTCAAGCGATCGTGAGGGGCTTGTCGGCATCTTCCCGGAGCGGCTTCAGCCGGTAGAAGCAGGAGCGGCGGCCGGTGTGGCAGCAGCCGCCGTCGCCCGCGACGTCGACCTTCAGCCAGAGCGCGTCCTGGTCGCAATCCACCCGCATCTCGACGATGGTCTGGATCTGCCCCGAGGTCGCGCCCTTGTGCCAGAGCTCGCCGCGCGAGCGCGACCAGTACCAGGCCTCGCCGGTCTCGATCGAGCGCGCCAGCGCCTCGGCGTTCATATGAGCGACCATCAGGAGCTCGCCGGTCGCGGCGTCTGTCGTGACGCAGGTGACGAGGCCGTTGGCATCGAAGCGGGGGGCGAGGACCATGCTCTCCTCGAGCGCGGTCTTGTCGGGGGCGGAAGGGAAGGCGGGCATGGAACTCCGGCTCGTGATTGCTGCGTGACGCCGATCAGAGACCCGGCGACTTGACCATGGTGAAGAAGCGGACCTGTTCGGCGGGGTCGCTGAAGCGGCCGGTATATTGCGTCGTCATCGTCGACGAGCCCTGCTTCTGCACGCCGCGCATCGACATGCACATGTGCTCGGCCTCGACCAGGACGGCAACCCCGCGCGGCTTGAGGGCGCGGTCGATCGTCTGGGCGATCTGCGCCGTCATCGTCTCCTGTGTCTGCAGGCGGCGGGCATAGACATCGACGATGCGGGCGAGCTTCGACAAGCCCACCACCCCCTTCGACGGGTAATAGCCGATATGCGCCTTGCCGACGAAGGGCACCATGTGGTGCTCGCAATGCGAATAGAACGGGATGTCGCGGACCAGGACCATGTCCTGATAGCTCTCGACCTCCTCGAAAACGCGGTCGAGGATGTGGTCGGGATCGTCGCCATAGCCCTTGTAGAATTCGCGATAGGCCTTGGCGACGCGGCGCGGCGTTCCCCGCAGCCCCTCGCGCGACGGGTCGTCGCCCGCCCAAAGGATGAGGGTGCGGATGGCGTCCTCGGCTTGCTCCTGCGTCGGCCGCTTGACCGGAAGCTTGTCTACCAAGGGGCCGATGGCCCGGTCGACGGACAAGGGTTTGACCACAGGGTTCATGTGGTGCCTCGCTTTACCAGATGCAGCTTGGACGCTCGGGACAGGTTCGTCGTTCGGGGCAGGGCCCGGTTGGTTGGCTCTCCCGCCATCCGATCTTCCATCCTATATTGGTGTCGAACGCCGGTCACTCTAGAGGCTGTCAGAGCATTGCTTCTGCGAAAAACCGGTTCCCACTTTTCGCGCAATGCTCCAGGGCCGTTGGAGAGCACGACATGCTGAGCGACGTCTACAACAAGCGCATCCTCGAACTCGCGGCCAACATTCCGCTTCTGGAGCGCCTGTCCGCTCCGGACGCCACCGCCCGCGCCCATTCGCGGCTCTGCGGCTCGACGGTGACTGTGGACCTCGCCATGGACGGCGATGTCGTCACCGGCTTCGGCCATGAGGTGAAGGCCTGCGCGCTCGGCCAAGCCTCGTCCTCGATCATGGCGCGCCATGTCGTCGGCTCGACGGCCGAGGAATTGCGCGAGGTGCGCGAGCAGGCCCGCGCGATCCTCAAGGACAACGCCGAACCGCCCGAAGGCAAATGGGCGGATCTCGCCGTGTTGGTGCCTGTGCGCGACTACAAGGCGCGCCACGCCTCGACGATGCTGACCTTCGATGCCGTGCTCGACGCGATCGGGCAGATCGAGCAGAAGCGCGGCCGGCAAGCGGTCGCGTGAGGATTTCGCGGAGGCTATTTCAGCCCGAGCGCCAGCCGCATCTCCGGCTTCGTCTCGTCGAAGCGGGCGCGGAAGGCGCGGTCGGCGAGCAGCGCCTTGGCCACCGCACGGCCGGCCCTGTCGCCGGCGGCGAGATCGCTGCGATAATGGAATCCGCAGACCAGCCGGCTCTCCTGATAGTCCTTGACCCGTTCTTCGAACTTGGCGGCGAGTTCGGGCGCGGCCTCGTCGAGCAATTCGGCGTAGAGTGCCGCGGTCGCGGCATGGCCGGCCGGGAAGGAGGTGCCGTCGGGCCGTGCGCCGGGGCAGGGCTTGACCCGGACCTTGTTCCAGACGCCGAAGGGCCGCGTCCGGTTGGTCATGCGGCGGACGCTGAGCAGCACGAGGCCGAGCTCGACCTGGGCCTCGCGGAACAGCAGGCGGACCTCGCGATGCTCGTTACCGGCGAAAGGGATGCCGGCGCCTTCGAGGAAGCGGGCGAGCGTCTGGTACTGGTCGGCGATGGCCGCCTTCTCGCGCTCCGGCGTGCGGTTGAGCGTGATCTGCAACACCTCCTCGAACTCTGCCCTCTGCTCCGGCGAGTTCATCGCGGGCGGCAGGCCGACGATCTTGGCGATCTCGATCTTGCCGGGCTCGAGCCAGAGCAGGTTGGTGCGATGCTGGGCGGTCGCGGCGCCTGGCAGGAGCAGGAGCCCCGCCGCCAGGCACAGTGCAGCGGCGCCATGGCGAAGCGGGGTCGGTACGGAACGGTGCATGGCGAATCTCGACACTGATGACGAGGGCGATGAAATGGCATCGCAGCGCGGCTTGTCACGCCTTTTCGCACAGGTGCGGCATCTGAGACTGCTGCCGCGGCGTGCCGCCCATGTCGTCATTCGCGGCTACCAGCTCAGCCTGTCGATGCTGATCGGCCGCCAATGCCGCCATTGGCCGAGCTGTTCGAGCTATACCGACGAGGCGATCCAGCGTTATGGCCTCTGGCGTGGCGGCTGGGTCGGCGCAGCCCGGATCTGCCGCTGCACGCCGTTCGGCACGAGCGGGATCGATCTCGTCTGCGAGGAACTTCCGCCCGATGCACGCTGGTACCGGCCCTGGGCCTATGGCCTTTGGCGCGGCACCAACACGCCGAAGATCGAACTCGACTGAGCTTTAGCGCAGGGCGCGCGCCTGAAGCAGGGCGGAGCGGCAGCCTGCGGAGAGCTGGTCGCTCTTCTGCTTGAAGCACGCCAGGATGCGCCCGCCGCCCGGCTTCACCCCGGGGCAGAGCGCGGTGGCATCCTTCGCGCAGACCGCCTGCAGGGCGGCCGGCTGGGCGAGAAGAGGCGCGGCGGGAAGGACGATCAGCAGGCCGGCGGCGAGAAGGCGGATCATCGGCGAAACTCCTCCAGGACGGGATGGAGCGCCGCCATTGCCTCGGCGGCGCGGCTCGTATAGGCGGGGCGACTCGGTGGTGCCTTCACCCGGATACGGGCATCCTCGCGCAAGCTCAGCCGAGTACTTGCCCAGCCATGTATCCGGCCTTGTCTTACGGGGCTCGTATCCCCGAGTGAGCAGGACATCCGATCGATGACGATCTCCCTGACATTTCCCGACGGCGCGAAGCGCGAATTCCCCTCCGGCATCACCGGTGCCGAGATCGCCAAGGGCATCTCGCCCTCGCTGCTCAAGCGCACCGTCGCCATGGCTCTCGACGGCACCGTCGTCGACCTGGCCGATCCGATCACCGCCGATGCGAAGATCGAACTGCTCAACCGCGAGGACCCGCGCGCGCTGGAACTGATCCGGCATGACTGCGCCCACGTCCTCGCCGAAGCGGTCCAGGAGCTCTTCCCGGGTACCCAGGTGACGATCGGCCCCGTGATCGAGGGCGGATTCTATTACGACTTCGCGCGCAACGAGCCGTTCACGCCGGAGGATTTCCCCGCCATCGAGAAGAAGATGCGGGAGATCATCGCGCGCGACAAGCCCTTCACCAAGGAGGTCTGGAGTCGCGACAAGGCCAAGGAATTCTTTGCCGCCAAGGGCGAGGGCTACAAGGTCGAGCTGGTCGATGCGATCCCGGCCGACCAGTCGCTGAAGATGTATGCGCAAGGCGACTGGATCGATCTCTGCCGCGGCCCGCACATGACCTCGGTGGGCAAGGTCGGCAGCGCCTTCAAGCTGATGAAGGTAGCCGGCGCCTATTGGCGCGGTGACAGCAACAACGCGATGCTCTCGCGCATCTACGGCACCGCCTTCGCGAAGCAGGAGGAACTCGACGCGCATCTGACGCAGATCGAGGAGGCCGAGAAGCGCGACCACCGCAAGCTCGGCCGCGAGATGGACCTGTTCCACTTCCAGGAGGAGGGGCCGGGCGTCGTGTTCTGGCACTCCAAGGGCTGGCGGCTGTTCCAGGAAATCCTGACCTATATGCGCCGGCGCCTCGCCGCCGATTACGAGGAGGTCAACGCGCCGCAGATCCTCGACAAGTCGCTCTGGGAGACCTCGGGCCATTGGGGCTGGTACCAGGACAACATGTTCGCGGTGAAGTCCGCTTCGGCCTTCGAGAATCCGAACGACGCGACCAAGGACCAGAAGGTCTTCGCGCTTAAACCCATGAACTGCCCCGGCCATGTGCAGATCTTCAAGCACGGTCTGAAGAGCTATCGCGACCTGCCGATCCGGCTGGCCGAGTTCGGCAATGTCCACCGCTACGAGCCGTCCGGCGCCCTGCACGGGCTGATGCGCGTGCGCGGCTTCACGCAGGACGACGCGCATATCTTCTGTACGGAGGACCAGCTCGCGGCCGAGTGCCTGAAGATCAACGAGCTCATCCTCTCGGTCTACGAGGATTTCGGCTTCACCGAGGAACTCGTCATCAAGCTCTCGACGCGGCCGGAGAAGCGCGTCGGTTCCGACGAGGTCTGGGACCATGCCGAGGAGGTGATGACCAAGGTGCTCGAGACGATCGCGGTGCAGTCCGGCAACCGGATCAAGACCGAGATCAACCCGGGCGAGGGCGCCTTCTACGGGCCGAAGTTCGAATATGTGCTGCGCGACGCCATCGGTCGCGACTGGCAGTGCGGCACGACGCAGGTCGATTTCAACCTGCCGGAGCGCTTCGGCGCCTTCTATATCGGCTCGGACGGCGAGAAGAAGCAGCCGGTGATGGTCCATCGCGCGATCTGCGGCTCGCTCGAGCGTTTCACCGGCATCCTGATCGAGCATCATGCCGGGCATTTCCCGCTCTGGCTCGCGCCGGAGCAGATCCTGGTCTGCCCGATCACCTCGGACGCCGACGCCTATGCCGAGGACGTCACCATGGCCTGCCTTTCGGCCGGCCTGCGGGCACGGGCCGACCTGCGCAACGAGAAGATCTCGTACAAGGTCCGCGAGCATTCGCTGGCCAAGGTCCCGGTCATTCTCGCTGTCGGCAAGCGCGAGGCGGAGGAGCGGACAGTCACGGTGCGCCGCCTCGGCAGCCAGGCGCAGACGGTGATGTCGCTCGACGCGATGCTGGAGGCGATGGTCGGCGAGGCGACGCCGCCGGATCTCAAGCGGGTCAAGGCGGTGCGTGCGGCGCGCTAATCGTCTCTCGCGTCATGGTCGGGCTTGTCCCGACCATCCACGCCTTCCTTCATGAAGGGCCGGGTTCGAGACGTGGATGCTCGCCACGAGGGTGAGCATGACGGTGGCGCCCTAGCAAAGTCCGTGCTCGCCATGCCAGATTGCGCGCCATGCTGACGGGGTCCTATCGCAAGCGGCTCGATGCCGATCTGACACGCTGGGTCGGTGAGGGGCTGCTCAGCGCAGATTCCGCCGGCGCGATCCGCCACCAGGTCGCGGCGGAGGGCGGCTTTCGCCTGCCGGCGCTGCTCGGGCTGTTCGGCGGCCTGCTTATCGCTTCCAGCGTCGCCGCCTTCGTCGCCGCGAACTGGGAGGAGATACCGCGGCTCGTCAAGCTCGCCATGATCCTCGGTGCGGTGGTCGCGGCGCTCGGCGTCGCGGCGCGGCTGGAAGGCAAGGGCTCGCCTGCCGGCGGCGATGCGGCTGCGACCTGCGCCGTGTTGCTCTTCGGGGCCGGGATCGCCCTGATCGGCCAGATGTACCACCTGCCGGCGGACTGGCCTGCGGGCGCGTTGCTGGTTGCGCTGGGCGCACTGGCAGTGGCGCTGCTGCTGCGCTCGAACGGCGCCCTCGCCGTTGTCTTCGTCGCGCTCTGCGCCTGGAGCGGCGGGCGTTGGGAGGAGGGCGGGGGCCAGTTCCATGCCGCCTTCCTCCTGCTCTACCTGCCGGCGCTGTGGCTCGCCCTTTCGGCGCGCAACCGGCTGGTTCATCATCTCGCCGTATTGGCGCTCGGCTTCTGGCTGGCACAACTGCCGGGCAACTGGATCGAGCTGCGCTTCGACTACGGGCTGCTCGCCTATGCGCTCGCCGTGTCCTCGGCCTATGTCGTACTTGGAGGCTGGGCGCTGGATCGCGGCGGGCCTTCGCTCCTGACCTGCTGCCTGCCCTGGGGACTACTTGGGCTGGTGCTGGTGCTCAATGTCGAATTGATCCGCATTCTCGATGCCGATGAATCGAAGGCCGGCACCGCGATCTGGCTGAATTATGCCTCCTATGCGGTGGCGCTCGTGCTGATCGCAGGCTTCGCCGCGTTGGCGCGCGAGCGGCGTTTCGCCTGGCCGCTGGCGGCTGGCCTTGTGCTGGCCCTGCTGGTGCCGGCGGTGTTCTGGAGCGGCGGCGTGGTTGGGCTGCCGGGCAAGGCCTTCGTCGCGGGGCTCGTCCTGGCAATCGCGATCGCGCTGGTCGTGGCCGGCGTCACGGGCGGGGTGCGGCGCCTTACGCTCGCAGGCTCGGCGCTGTTCGGCGTGGCGATCCTAATCCTGCTCTGGCAGACGATCGGGACGCTGCTCGACCAGTCGCTGTTCTTCCTCGCGGCGGGGATGATCCTGCTGGTCCTGGCCGGCGCGGCGCGGCGCCTGTTCGCGCGGCTGGTACGCCCGGCGGAGAAGGCACTGTGATGCGGCTGCCCTCTGCCCAGGCCCTGATCGGCCGTGTCCCGCTGCTCTGGCGCACGTTGGCGGCGATGCTGCTGCTGTGCGGCGGCCTGCTCGCGCTGGTCGAGAGCCGCGCCGGCATCCTGCGCAGCGGCACGGAGGTCAGGCTCAGGACGGTTCCGGTCGATCCGCGCGACCTGTTCCGCGGCGACTATGTCATCCTAGCCTATCCGATCAGCACCGTCGAAGGCCCGGCCGGCGGCGAAGACGGCTTCCGGCGCGGCGATGCCGTCTTCGTCACGCTCGCGCGGGATGCGGACGGTTTCGCGACAGCCCGCGGCGTGGCGAAGATGCGCCCGTCCGTGGCGGCGGGCGAACTCGTGATCGCGGGCCGGGTGCAGTCAACCGGCGCCTGCGCCCTCAACGAGGACGGGCGTTCCGACTGCGCTTCCGGGCGACGGCGTCTGCGCATAGCCTATGGGCTGGAGAGCTATTTCGTGCCGCAGGGGAAGGGGCGCGCAATCGAGACGACCGAGCGCGCCCGGATCGAGGTGGTCGCGGCCATCTCCGCTTCCGGCGAGGCGGCGATCAAGCGGCTGCTGATCGACGGCAAGCTGGTCTATGCCGAGCCGCCTTATTAGTGCGTGCTGGGCTCGGTCATTCCGGGACAGGCTGCAGGCCTGAGCCCGGAACCCAGAGCCGATGCGCTTCATCGCTAAGCTCGTGGAGAGCGCAGGCTCCTTGCGGAAACGGCATCGGTCTGGGTTTCGGGCTCTTCGCTGACGCGAAGCCCCGGAAAGGCGGAGCGGTGGCATCCAAAATAAGCATTCTCGGGCGCGGCCGCATTGCGACGGAATCTCGCCGTCTTTCCCGGTCATTGCTTCTCCGTCTGCGCGGGTGCGACGCCATCTACACAGGCTTGTGAAGCATTACCGGGTGACGCGGGCACGTCCGAGTTTTATGAACGCCAGATGAACGAATCCGTTGGCGGACGTTCATGTTGGGGAACGCAGCGCCGCCTGGCGCGTTCCTCGTGACACGCTCTTCCTAGCCGGACGCCGCTGGTGACGCAGACCGCTTCCCTTTCCCGCTTCTTTTTCCTGGGTCGTCGCCCGGGCAGCGCGCCGTCGAGCGTGGAGCGGGATGCGCGGATCGACGTCATCCGCGGGCTGGCGCTGCTGATCATCTTCATCAACCACATGCCGGGAAACGTCGTCTCGGCCTATATGCCGCATAATTTCGGCTTCTCCGATGCGGCCGACATCTTCGTCCTGCTCGCAGGCGTCTCGGCCACGCTGGCTTATGGCGGGCTGATCGAGCGCCGTGGCCTCGGTGTCGGCGCGCTGAAGATCGGAGCGCGCGTCTGGACGCTCTACATCGCCCATCTCGCGGTGTTCATCATCGTCTGCGGCGTCGTGGCGGCCGCGGTGACGCGGACGCAGAACCCGCTCTATGTCGAGGCGATCAACATCCAGCCGTTCTTCTCGGATACGTTCGAGGCGCTGGTCGATGCGCTCATGCTGCGCTACCAGCCGTCCTATCTCGACATCCTGCCGCTCTACATCGTCCTGCTCGCCGCCTTTCCGCTGGTCTACCTCGCCGTCCGCATCAGTCCCGCTGGAGCGCTGCTGATCTCGCTGACGATCTGGCAGACGGCCGTCTGGTTCGGCCTGAACCTGACCAATGTCCATGCCGCCGGCTGGTTCTTCAATCCCTTCGCCTGGCAGGTCGTCTTCGTACTCGGCGTGATCATCGGCCAGGCCGCGCGCAACGGAATCACGGCGCCGCGCCTGCTCTGGCTCGACGCGCTCGCCTTCGCCTTCATCGCCTTTGGCGTCATCGCAAAGACATCGACCGGCAACCCATTCGGCGTCTGGTTCCTCAGCGACTGGCTCGATCTGGTCCAGCTCGGCTCCGACAAGACCAATCTCGCCTGGAGCCGCGTCTTCCATGTCGTGGCGCTGGCGTGGCTCGCGATCCGCTGGCTGCCGGCGGGGGCGGGGCTGTTGAGCCACGCTGCCGGCAGGACCTTGGCCGTCGTCGGCCGTCACTCGCTCGACGTGTTCTGCGCGGGCACAGTTTTGGCGATCATCGGCCAGATCGTCATGGCCGAGACCGGCTTCGCCTTGGTGCCTCAGTTGCTGGTTTGCCTGACCGGCGTTACATTGCTGATCGGGCTAGGGATGTTTTTGACGTGGTACCAGTCGATCACGCTACCCGGAGCGAAAGACGCCCCGGCGCCCTCGCGGCGAGCCTCGGCGCAACTGCACTGACCCTTCTCGCGGGGATGGTGGCCGCTTTTGTCGGCCCGATGCCGTCCGCAGCGGCAAACGATCTGCGCTGCCGCGCCGGAGCCGCCCAGACGCCCTTCCAGCCGGTCCTGCCGAATGCCCGTGCGGCGCTGCGCGAAACCGGAAAGCTCACCATCGTCGCGATCGGCTCCTCGACCACGGCCGGCGCCGGCGCCAGCGCCGAGGATATGAGCTACCCCGCCGTGGTCCAGGCGGAGCTCCGCCGGCGCCTGCCGAATATCGAGGTGAGCGTCGTCAACAAGGGCGTCGGCGGGCAGTCGGCTTTCGACATGCTGATGCGCATGGACAGCGACGTGATCGAGCTCAAGCCCTCGCTGGTGATCTGGCAGACAGGCGTCACCGAGGCGATCGGCAATGCCGGCGAGGAGAAGTTTGCCAAGATCCTGCGCAAGGGCATCCGCAAGGTCCAGGCCGCCGGCATCGACATGGTGATGATGGACCTGCCCTGGCTGCAGCGCGAGAGCCGGTACCCGCAATATGACGACTACCGTGCCGTGCTGAAGAAGACGGCCGACGGCAATGGCGTTTCGGTGTTTCCGCGCTACGGCATCATGCGGGACTGGGCCCGCACGAAGCGCTTCAGCGCCGAGGAACTGGTCGGCATGGACGGGATGCATGTGGTCGATGCCGGCTATCGCTGCCTCGGCATCCGCATCGCCGATGGCATCGTCGCAGCCGTGACCGGCCCGAAGCCGGAGATCGCGGTCTTCCCACGGCGGACCGACTGAGCGCCGGCAGCGCTACTGAGCCAGGACTTACTGCGCCAACACCTCGATGTCGCGGTCGAGCCCCGATTCCACCTTGAAATCCCGCGAATGCACCTGGCCCTCCTGGCGGGCGATCAGGACATAGTCGCCTTCGGCCAGGATGACCTGCGGAAAGGCGCCGATCGCCTCGCGGATGACGTCGCCGCCGGGCGTCAGCACGCTGAAGGCAGTGCCGGCGAAGGCTTCGCCGCCGGCGGCGGCGACGAGCTTCAAGGTCACCCGGGCGGCGCGGTGATGCAGCGTCGCATCCGTGACCTTCCCGGATTCGACCTTCACGTCGGCGCGCTGGATGGCGTTCGAATCGCCATAGGTCGAGACGACATGATAGGTGCCCTCGGGCAGGCGGATGAGTTCGCCGCCCTTGGCATTGCCGACCACCAGGCGGCCTTCGGAGTTGCCCTGCAGCGGCACGAAGACCTGGAAGCTGAGCTGGGCGGGCGCGATCGGAGCGTCGCCGATCGAGCCCGCGAGGGATAGGGCGCCGGCGCTGATCGAGATCTGGTCGCGCAGGCCTTGCGGGCCAAGCGAAAGCCGCTTGGTGCCGCTGGCAAAACCATAGGCGGCGTGCAGCAGATAGGTGCCGGGCTCGAGCGCGAAGACGGGTTCGGCCTCGGCGGAGCGGGCGACGATGCGCGGCGGCGAGCCGTCGGCGGTCTCGCTCAGCACGCGCCAGACCAGGCCGGAGCGGATCGGCTTGCGCTCGCCGGCGAACTGCGCGGACAGGCTGAGTGGCGCGGTTACCCCGGGCGGAGCCTGTACGGGCTCGACCGGCGCGGACATCGTGTCGCCGGGATTCGGTGCCGTAACGGCGGGCTGGGCCTGAGCCGAGGCCGGCGCTGATGCGAAAGCGAGCATGGCCGCGAGCAGCGCGACGACGCCAAGGCCGCCTCTCTCGAAGCCGTCCAGTTCAAACATGCTCACAACCCTTGATACCCTTGCGTCCATGTCTGAGCAGCTTCGCTTGTCCTGATCATGGCGAGCCACTAGGTCTGGAGCGAGATTTCGCAACCGGATGCTTCATGACCGATACGCTTTCCCTGCTCAAGCTGCGCCGGTCCGTGCCGCCGCAGTTCCTCTCTGCGCCAGGCCCAGATGCCGGCCAGCTCGAAGAGCTCCTGACCATCGCGGCGCGCGTGCCGGACCACGGCAAGCTGGTGCCCTGGCGCTTCATCGTGTTCTCGGGGGAGGGCCGCATCAAGGCCGCCGAGGTGGTGGCGCAGGCGTTCCGCAATCGTAATCCCGAGGCGAAGCCCGAGCAGGTCGAGTTCGAGCGCGCGAGGCTGCTGCACGCCCCGGTGATCGTCGGCGTGGTCTCGCGCGCCGCGCCGCATGTGAAGATCCCGGAGTGGGAGCAGGAGCTTTCCGCCGGCGCGGTCTGCATGAACATGCTCGTTGCAGCCCAGGCGATGGGCTTCGGCGCATCCTGGCTGACGAACTGGTTCTCCTTCGACCGCAGCGTGCTCACGACCTTCGGCCTTTCGGAAACCGAGCGCATGGCCGGCTTCATCCATCTCGGCACGCCGGGGTCGGTGCCGTCCGACCGCGACAGGCCCGCCCTCTCGCAGATCGTCAGCCACTACGGGGCGGATTCATGATCTATTCGCCGGCGCTTCAGGATCACGGCCTCTCGCACGACCCGTTCAAGGCGATCGTCACGCCGCGGCCGATCGGCTGGATCACGGCGATGAGCGCGCAGGGCGAGGTCAATCTCTCGCCCTACAGCTTCTTCAACGCCGTCTCGACGCGGCCGCACATCGTGATGTTCTCTTCCGAGGGCAAGAAGGATGCGATCGCCTTCGTCGAGGAGACCGGCGAGTTCACCTGCTCGCTGGTGACGAAGGCGCTGGTCCAGCAGATGAACCAGACCTCTGCGCCGCTGCCGCGGGGCACGAGCGAATACGGTCATGCCGGGCTGGAGATGGCGGACTCGAAATTCGTCAGGCCACCGCGCGTGGCGGGGAGCCCGGCCGCGCTGGAGTGCAAGACGCTGTCCGTGCAGCAGCTCACCGATCTCGACGGCAACCAGGTCGAGCGCTGGCTGGTGCTGGGGCAGGTCGTCGGCATCTTCATGGACGAGGCTTTCATCCGCGATGGCCGCTTCGACACGGTCGCGGCGCATCCGGTCGCGCGCTGCGGCTATGCCGATTATGCCGAGGTCGACCACCTGTTCTCGCTCCAGCGCCCGCCGGGCGGCTGAGGCCGGGGCGCCGGCTCAGCCGGCCTGCGCAGGTTTCACACGGTAATCGCCGAGAGGGGCGAGCGCTGCATTGATGGCGCCCGCGTCGAGCGCCGCGCCTTCCGGAAGCGTCAGCCGCGGCGGATCGAGCGTGACGGTCGTGCCCGGCGCGAGCTTGCTCGCGGCCTGCTGGACGCGCGACAGGCAGCCGCCGCAATGCATGCCCGAAACCTCGAAAACCTGAGTCATTCGAATCGCCTCCAGCGGTTCATTCAGCCAGTTTGTCAGCGCGCGCCTTGATGCGCTGCGCCCTGATCAAATGGGGACGATCGAGCATTTCGCCATCGAGCCCGATCACGCCGACGCCGGGATTTGCCTCGAACAGCGCGATGATCGCCTCCGCTCGCGCCAGTGCTTCCGGCGAGGGCGCGAAGATCTCGTTGATCGGCGCGACCTGGTCCGGGTGGATCGCCATCTTGCCGGTGAAGCCGTCGCGCCGGGCTGCGAGGCATTCGGTGCGGAAGGCGTCCGTGTCACGGAACGCCGTGAAGACGGTGTCGATCGCATCAACCTGCGCGGCGGAAGCCGCGAAGAGCGTCAGTGCGCGGGCGAGCCGATAGGGATCGGCATAGGAGCCGTCGGTGAGCCGGTTGGTCTCGGCGCCGAGATCGGCGGAAAGGTCCTCCGCCCCCCAGGTCAGGCCTGCGAGGCGATGCGTCGCGCCGGCATAGCTGCCGAGGCCGAAGATGCCCTTGCCGGTTTCGGTGGCGATCGGGATGATCCGGGTCCCGCCGTCGGGGAGGTCGCTTTCGGCCTCGCGCACGGCGATCTTGGCGGCGAGATGGCTGACATCGACGCCGCCTTCCGATTTCGGCAGCATGATCGCATCCGGGGCGCCCGGCATCACCACGTCGAGATCGGCCTCGGTCAGCCCCGTCGAGAGCGCGTTGACGCGAACGATCAGGCGCGGGCGGCGCGGAAGCGTGCGGGTTTCCTCCAGGAAGGCGCGGGTGATTTCGCGGGCCTGCGACTTGGCGTCGAGCGCGACCGAATCCTCGAGGTCGAGGATTAGCGCATCGGCGCCGCTGGTAAGGCCCTTCTGCTGCTTGCGGGTGCTGTCGCCGGGAACGAAGAGGAGCGAGCGCATGCCGGTCAGACCGCGACGGTGGTGGTTGGGGCGGGGTGCTTGCGCATGAAGGCCTGGCGGCGGCATTGCGCGACCAGCGTGCCGTCCTGCTTGTAGGCGCGGTGCTGAAATTCGACGATGCCGGCATCCGGCCGCGAGCGCGATTCGCGCTTCGCGACGATTTCGGTGGTGACGTTGACGGTGTCCCCCTCGAAGAGCGGGGCCGGGAAGGTGACGTCGGTCATGCCGAGATTGCCGATCGTCGTGCCGAGCGTTGTGTCGTTGACCGAGATGCCGATCATCAGCCCGAGCGTGAACAGGGAGTTCATCAGCGGCTTGCCCCATTCGGTTTCGGTCGCGCAAAAATGCGCATCGATATGAAGGGGTTGCGGGTTGAGGGTCAGGTTCGAGAAGAGCATGTTGTCCATCTGCGTGACCGTTCGGGTCAGCCCATGCTCGATGACGGCGCCGATGGCGAAATCCTCGAAATAGATCCCGCCACGCTTGTGGCGCTTCAGTTCTGGCATCGACATCCTCCATGTCGCGGGCCCGGCCGCCGGGAACCCCAGCGATTCAGGCCGATTAACCGTTCGCTTACCATAATTGGGGCAGTCTCCACATCGCATGCCGCGACATGTGGCAGGCACCGGCGGCAGGTTCGCGCCCGAGATCTTCGATGTTCCTGTTCACCACGCCGCAGACGCGCGAAACCCAGCCGGCCAACCCCGTCGTCAGCGCCATCCGCGATGGTGCGGCGAAGACCGGCGCCGGTTTCGACTACCTGTTGAAGACGGCGCAGCGGGAATCCTCCCTGGAGCCGGATGCCAAGGCCCGGACATCGAGCGCGACCGGCCTGTTCCAGTTCATCGAGCAGACCTGGCTTGCCATGGTCAAGCAGGAAGGGCCGAAGCAGGGGCTCTCCAGCTATGCCGATGCGATCAGCGAGACGGGCGGGCGCCTGACGGTCGCCGATCCCGCAGCCCGTGAAAGGATTCTCGAGCTTCGCAAGGATCCGCAGGTCGCGGCCGTGATGGCCGGGGCGCTGACCCAGAAGAACCGCGAGCAGCTCGCCGGTTCGCTCGGCCGCCAGCCGCATGCGGGCGAGCTCTACATGGCGCATGTGCTGGGTGCGCGCGGTGCATCCGACCTGATCCGCGCGGCGACGAGCGATCCGGCGCGCAGCGCCGCGAAGGATTTTCCGGAAGCCGCCGCCGCCAATCGCGGCATCTTCTTCGACAAGGGCGGCCGGGCGCGCAGCGTGCAGGAGGTCTATGGCGTGCTTGCCGCAAGCCACGCCAACACGCAGCTCGCCGCCACGACCGCGCCCGCCCAAGCTGCTGCCGGGCAGGGCGCCGACAAGCCGGCCGAAATCGCAGCCGCGCTGTCCCCGGAGCGTGCCAAGGGGCTGATCGGCCTTTTCTCGACCGAAGGCTCGCGCCAGCCGGTTTCCAGGGCCGTCGCCAATCTCTGGGCCACCCCGCGCGCCGATGGCACGCGGACGGCCGCGCTCGATGCCGCTGACCGCTATTTCCCGCGCCGCACGACGAGCGATGCGACCATGACAGCCCCGACCGCTGCGGATGCCGCCGCTGCCAATGCCGCAAACGTCGCCGCGGCAAGCCCGGTCACTGCGCCGCTGCCGCCGTCGCGGCCCGTCGAGCTTACCCAGCCGACCGTCGCCGTGCAGGAGCGCGCCGCGGGCCGAACCCGCCGGGCTCCGCTCGATCTCTCTTCCTTCATGGTCCAGCGGAACGGCTCATGATCGTCCGCCGCTTCCTGCTCTGGGCCCGCACCGCCACTGCCGAAGAACGTGCCAATGGCGCTGCCGCGCTGGCGGGAGCCTATCTGCGCTCAGGGATGGCGGAGGAGGATCGCGTCGAGGCCGAGACCGCGCTAATCGCGCTGATCGACGATCCCTCGCCGCGGGTGCGCCGTGCCATCGCCGAGGAGGTCGCCTCGTCGGCGCGCGCGCCGCGCAACCTCGTCCTCGGGCTGATCGCGGATCAGAGCGAGGTGACGGCGCTTGTGCTGGCGCATTCGCCCGTGCTGACGGAGGCCGATCTGGTCGATGCCGCCGCGGTCGGCGACAGGCTGGCCCAGCGCGCGATCGCGCAGCGGCCGCATCTGCCGGTGGGCGTCTGCGCGGCGCTGGCCGAGGTCGGCTGCGAGGAGGCGCTGGTGACGCTGGCGGGCAACCGTACCGCCGACATTCCCGATTTCTCGCTGGAGCGCATGATCGAGCGCGAGGGCGAATGCGGTGCGCTGCGCGAGGCGCTGCTGTCACGCGACGACCTTCCCGCCGGTTTGCGGCAGGCCATCGCGGCGCGGGTTTCCGATGCGCTTGCGAGCTTCGTCTCGGGCTGCGGCTGGCTGACGCCGGAGCGCAGCGCCAGGCTCGCACGCGAGGCGACCGAGCGCGTCGCGGTCGCGCTTGCCGCCGGCGGCCAGGCGAGCGATGCGCCGGCCATCGTCGAGGTGCTGCGGGACACCGGGCGCCTGACGCCGGGGCTGATGCTGCGCTCCCTGCTCAGCGGCGAGCCGGCGCTGGCCGAGGCCGCCTTCGTTGTGCTGTCCGATCTGCCGGAGAGGCGTGTCGCTGCGCTGCTGCGGGACCGGCGCGGAGCCGGCCTGAAGGCGCTCTACCGCAAGGCCGGGCTCCCCGATGCTCTCCAGCCCGCCTTCACGGCGACGATTGCCGCCCTGAATGTACGCGGCTTCGATGCCGGCGGATCGGGGCGAGGGATCGATCGCGCGTTACTGCGCGAGGTGCTGATCGCCTGCGAGACGCAAGGCAATGCGGAAGGCAGCGCATTGATGGGGTTGCTGCGCCGCATGGATGCGGAGGCCGCCCGCGAGGAGGCCAGGGCCCTGGCCGATTCGCTCGCGGATGATGCGGCGCTGGCCTATCTCGTCGAAACCGACCCGGCGCTGCTGGTCGAGCTCGAGATCGGGGATCTGCGGCAGGCCGCCTGAGTCGCTCCGGCGAGCCGGTGGTGACGGGGTCGCGGTCGAGACTTCAGTAGCCGAACTGCTCGCGCAGGATGCGCTCGTCCAGGCTGTGACCGGGGTCGTGCAGCATGACGAGATCGATCGAATGGTCGATCTCGATCTCCACCCGCACGACGTTGTCGATCTGGGTATGGTCGGCGACGGCGCTGACCGGGCGCTTCTCTGCCTCGAGCACGTCGATCGTCACCCGCGCATGGTCGGGCAGGAGCGCGCCGCGCCAGCGCCGCGGACGGAAGGCCGAGATCGGCGTCAGCGCCAGCAGCGGCGCGTCGAGCGGCAGGATCGGGCCGTTGGCGGAGAGGTTGTAGGCGGTGGAGCCGGCCGGGGTCGCCAGAAGCACGCCGTCGGCGACGAGTTCGCTGAGCCGCACCTGTCCGTCGACCGAGATCTGCAGCTTGGCCGCCTGGTAGGAGCGCCTGAGCAGCGATACCTCATTGATCGCCTCGGCCCGCACCACCGTACCGTCCATGTCGAAGGCGGTCATCGACAGCGGGTGGACGACGCTGCGTTCCGCATCAGTGAGCTTCTTGCGCAGGCCGCGCTCGCGGAACTCGTTCATCAGGAAACCGACCGAGCCGCGATTCATGCCGTAGATCGGCTTGCCGGTGCCGATGAAGCGATGCAGCGTCTGCAGCATCAACCCGTCGCCGCCGAGCGCGACGATGACGTCGGCGGTATCGGGTTCCGCCTGGCCGTAGCGCTCGGTCAACTTGGCCAATGCGGCCTGCGCCTCCTGCGTCTCGCTGGCGACGAAGGAGATGGCCTGGAAGCGATCGGTCATCGGCAGTCCTGAAGCGGGGCGCGGTCCTGGCGCAGGCGTGCCTTAGCACGGGCTCGGGAAGGATCGCGAGCAGGGGACCAGAAAAAGGGCCGGATGGCGAGAGGGCATGAAAAAGCCGGGGTTGCCCCCGGCCTCGCTTTCGTCAGCTTCGCCGGCGGCGTGTCAGAGTGCGGTGCTCCACTGCACCGGCACGAGCTCGAAGCCGTTGCCGGCCTTGGCGATATGGCCGGTGGCCGGGAAGGGGGCGTGGTAGAAGGCGACCTGCATGCGCTCAGCCGCGACCATGTCGAGCAGCTTGCGCCGGGTTGCGGCAGCCTGCGGGCCGTCCATGTCGAACACCGCCGACCAGTCGGGATTGCGGACGAACAGGGCAGGGTGGTTCGTCGTGTCCGACATCACCATCAGCTTGCCGGAGCCCGAGGCCACGGCGAAGACGGTGTGGCCCGGCGTATGGCCCGGTGCGGCGACGGCGGTGATGCCCGGCAGGATCTCCTTGCCCGCCTCGAACTGCTTCACATCCTTGGCGACAGGGCCAAAAACGCGGCGGACGCCGGCGAAAGCACCCTTCATGGCCTCGGGCGCCGCGCTCGCCTTGGCATCGTCCATCCAGAAGGCCCATTCGGCCGAAGGCACCATGACCTCGGCATTGGGAAACACCGCGGTGCCGTCCTTGAGGCGGAAGCCGTTGATGTGGTCGCCATGGAAATGGCTGAAGACGACGGTGGAGACGTCCTTGGGGTCGAAGCCGGCCGCCTTGAAGTTGCCAGCCCAGGCACCGGAGGTCGGCGCACCCGAATCGCCGTTGCCGGTATCGATCAGCGTGAGCTTGCCGCCGTGCTGGATCGCCAGCGTGGTGAAGGTGATGTTCAGCGCGTCCTGCGGCAGGAAGGCCTGCTCCATGGCCTTCTTCACGTCGGCGAGTTCGGCATTGCGGACGAAGCCCTCGAGCGGGCGCCGACCGAAGCCGTCATTGATGGCGGTGATCGTGATGTCGCCGATCTTGTAACGGTAGAAGCCGGGGGCCTGGTTCACGGGAACTCCTTGCGCATGGGCCGGGCCGAGCCCGGGCAGATCGAGTGTGGCGGCAACGGCCAGAGCACCGGCGCCTGCGAGCGCGCCTCGGCGCGTCAGGTCGAATTGAGTCATGTTGCTCTCCCCAGGGCTCGGGCGGAGCCCGGGCGAGACCCTAGCCGGCGGCGCAGCCGGTTCAATCGCCGCAGCTTCACCGGCTGCACGGAAAACAGTCAAGTTTTCGTGAGGTTGCGGGCGCGAACGTCACTTCTGCTTCAGCAGGGCACCGGCGCGGCATGCGAGGTCGCTGCGGGCGAAGGCGCGCAGCATCGCCGCGCAGAGCGCCAGCGAGCCGATCGCGCCATTGCCGGAGCATTCGGCGACCAGCGCCTGGAAGCCGGCCTCCTCATCGCCCGCGACGCATTGCAAGCTCCAACTCCAGCCGGGCGCCTTCTGGCGCAGCAACCTCGCCGCGACGTCGATATTGGCGCTGACGGCGCCGAGCGCCTTCCACAGCTCGCCCTGCTGATAGATCCCGCCCATCGGCGCGTTCCGGCTGACGAGATGCTTCGGCTTGCGCCGGACGTTGTAGCCCAGGGCCTCGTAGATGTCGGCATCGAGGGCTCGGTCCGGCTTGGCTGTGCCCTCGCAGCGATCGGCCAGGGCAAGGAGGTTTTCGGGTCTGTCCATGATCGCTTCGCATTGCGGCGCGGAGAGCTGAACCACTTCGCCGCCTGACAGGCAAGACGGTGGCTGAGTCCGTCATCGTCGGCGCCTCGATGGGCCGGGCGATTTTTGCGCGCCGGCCATGAAACCTTTCCCGGCTTGTCGCGTTACCCGACATTACCGACGAGATGCCCAGCGCGGCATGGGATTGTCGGACGAAAATGGGCCTGGCCTCGTTCGCGCGGGGCCGGGTCTTTTTGCGGCCTGGAGGTTCTGGTAGGTTATGCCGCTGGGGTTCTCAAGGAGGGCGTCATGACCAAGCCCTACGCCTCGCCCACGCTTTCGCCCCTGCTCTCGGCGAATGTTGCTGCTTCCCTCTCTATCCAGGGGACCGATGTCGGCATCCAGGGAACCGATGTCGGCGCGCTGCCTCAAGTTGACGATGGCAAGATCATCGGGAATGGCCTGACGGCAACGACTGCTCCGTCAAAGCCCGTTTTGCAAAAAATGGGCAAGATTATCGGCAGCGGTTGACGATCCGACCGATCGAACGCTTCGCTCGTTGTCGAAGCCATCTTAAAAATGGTGCCGGCGGAGAGGATTGAACTCCCGACCTTCGGTTTACAAAACCGCTGCACTACCGCTGTGCTACGCCGGCGCCGATAGGCCTCTCCCTGCGGGCGAGGCTAGCTTGGTATCGGCAGGCGCCGGGTTCGACCCGGCGTCCGCCTGCAGCCGTTACCAGTCGGACACCGCCAGAGCAAGATGGAGAACGAGCCTCGGCCCTGCCGGCGGCTGGTCGGGAGCTTGTGCCGGGACAATACGGACGATCGGAACGAAAGAACCCCGCCTTCGAGAAGGCGGGGTCCGGTATCGTCGGTCAGAACTGAACCGGGCTTGTGCTCAGTTGTCGTAGGTCATGATGTCGCGATCCTTGGTCTCCGGCACGAAGAGCAGGCCGATGACGAATGTCGCGAGAGCGAAGATGATCGGGTACCAGAGGCCGTAGAAGATGTCGCCGGTGCCGGCCACCATGGCGAACGAGGTCGCCGGGAGAAGGCCGCCGAACCAGCCGTTGCCAATGTGGTAGGGCAGCGACATGCCGGTGTAGCGGATGCGCGTCGGGAACAGTTCGACCAGCGCCGCCGCGATCGGCCCGTAGACCATCGTGACGTAGATGATCAGAATGGTCAGGATGCCGATCACGGTCAGTGACTGGCCGCCGAAGAGCGCGCCGAAGAACCCGGTCTTGACGATGCGGGCATCGCCCGGTGCGGGATAGCCGGCGGCGGTCGCCTCGGTCGCGATCGCCTTGGCGAAGCCCGCGTCGATGGCGACGTCCTTGCCGTTGACGGTGACCTTGGCGGCGGTGCCGGCCGGGGCGGGCTGCATCGTATAGACGATGGCCTGCGTGGCGAGCGTACGGCGGGCGACGTCGCAGGGTGCGGTGAAGGTGCGCACGCCGACCGGATCGAACACCGAACCGCAGGTCGCGGGATCGGCGACGACGGCGACCTTGACGTTCTCATGCGCCGCGGCGAGGCCCGGATTGGCCGCCTTCGTCAGCGCACCGAACAGCGGGAAGTAGGTCAGCGCAGCGATCAGGCAGCCGGCCAGGATGATCGGCTTGCGGCCGATCCGGTCCGACAGCGAGCCGAAGAAGATGAAGCCGCCGGTGCCGATGATGAGCGCCCAGGCGATCAACACGTTGGCCGAATAGAGGTCCACCTTCAGGATGCTCTGGATGAAGAACAGCGCGTAGAACTGCCCGGTGTACCAGACGACGGCCTGGCCCATGGTGAGGCCGAACAGCGCGATCAGCGCGATCTTGGCGTTCTTCCACTGGCCGAAGGCCTCGGAAAGCGGCGCCTTGGAGCCCGTGCCCTCTTCCTTCATCTTCTTGAAGGCCGGCGATTCCTGCATCTGGAGACGAATCCAGACCGAGATCGCGAGGAGGAAGATCGAGAGCAGGAAGGGAATGCGCCAGCCCCATGCGGCGAAGTCGGCCTCGCCCATGTTGACGCGGATGACCAGGATGACGATCAGCGAGAGCAGCAGGCCGAGCGTCGCGGTCGTCTGGATCCAGGAGGTGTAGAAGCCGCGACGGCCGACGGGAGCGTGCTCAGCGACATAGACCGCCGCGCCGCCGTACTCGCCGCCTAGGGCCAGGCCCTGGAGCATGCGCAGGATGATGAGGATGACCGGGGCAATCCAGCCGATGGTGTTGTAGCTGGGCAAGAGGCCGACCAGGAAGGTCGAGGCGCCCATGATCACGATGGTGACGAGGAAGGTGTATTTGCGGCCGATCAGGTCACCCAGGCGGCCGAAGAACAGCGCGCCGAACGGACGGACAAGGAAGCCGGCGGCGAAGGCGAGCAGGGCGAAGATGGCGCGGGTGTTCGGGTCGAAGGCCGAGAAGAAGTGCGCGCCGATCATCACGGCGAGCGAGCCGTAGAGGTAGAAGTCGTACCACTCGAACACCGTGCCGAGCGACGATGCCAGGATGACGCGCTTTTCTTCCTTGGTCATGGGGCGCGGCGTCGTCTTCGCCCCCGCTGCATTTGCTGCCATGCTCATGGCGTTGTCTCCCCTGAAGTTTCCCCGGCAGCGGGACGATCCGCGCTGCCCGTGTTGGCGTGGCTCGCCTTCTGTCGACGCGATGCCTCCATGCCGGTTTCCGAGCCCGCAGGCCCAGCGAAACCGGTCTGACGCAAAGCAATGCGCGCGAGGGGATGACTGTGCAATCAAGCACTTCGTCTAAGGGAAGGAGCGAGTATGTCGTCGAATTGCCGGCGCCGACGGCGTCTGCGGCATCACAGTCGGCCCTATCCTTCGGAGACGGTCGCAGCGGTGGCGCGCCGGCTTCTCAAGGTTAACGATCCGTTTATAATCAGCTCCCGGAAGGGCCGAAGACGGATCGGGAGGGGGCTGCAGATGTCGCGCATCACGACGGTTCGCTGTGGCCTGCTGCTTGCGGCGCTGGGTCTTTCCGCTGTCGAGACCGGTGCCGCCGAGGGCCGGGGCGGGGGCTTCCTCGCCACGCCCGGGAGGGCAGTCGTCTCCACCCAGTTCCCGCGAGCCTTGCCTGCCGGATCGCGCTATGGCGCCATCCGGCAGCAGGCGCGGCTGCGCGGCGATCATGGCCTGCATGACCGGCGGGGGCGGGGGAGAGCGTTGTTCACCTCCTTTGGTTACCCCTGGGGCTGGCCGGCGGGCGCAATGCCGGCGTCATCGCCATCGGTCGAGATCGAAACCTCGCCCCGCTGGATCGATCGCAACTCGTTCGAGAATATGCCGGTACGGGCGGGAATCGTGCGCGAGCCGACGCCGGAGCCGACGACCTATCGGCTCGAAGGCAGGCCCGACCGGCCGGTGACGCGCGTCATCCGGATCGCGGGAGCGGATTCGCAGCAGGGCAAGCGCAGCCGCTTCGCCCATGCCGAGACCGGCGCGCTGTTGCTGGTGGTGCCCGGTCGCTGAGGCCGTCAGCGCCGCCGGCTGGCGGCGTAGAGGGCGATTGCGGTCGCGTTCGAGACGTTGAGGCTGGTGATGGTGCCCGGCACCTCCAGTCGCGCGACGTGGTCGCAGAGCTCGCGGGAGCGCTGGCGCAGCCCCTTGCCCTCGGCGCCCATCACCATCACGAGCGGACGGGTGAGCACGACGTCGTCGAAGGCGACCTCACCGTCGGAATCGAAACCGATTCGCTGGAAGCCGCGCTTGCCCAGTTCCTGCAGCGCGTCGCCGAGATTGCGCACCGCGATCAGCGGCACATGCTCGAGCGCACCGGATGCCGATTTCGCAAGGACGCCCGTCGCGGCCGGGGAGTGGCGGATGGTGACGATCACGGCCGCGGCGGCGAAGGCCGCGGCGGAGCGCAGGATCGCGCCGACATTGTGCGGATCGGTGATCTGGTCGAGCGCCAGCACCACGGCATCGTCCGGCAGGCTGTCGAGGCTGGGCGAAGGCAGCGGGTCGCAGACCAGATAGAGTCCCTGGTGGACCGAATCGGGCGTCAGCAGCCGGTCGATCTCGGACGGACGCACGATCTCGGGCTGGAGCGGCAGCTCGCCGATCTCGTCCTGCAGGCGCTTCAGGCCGTTCTCGGTGGCAAGCAGCCGGCGATGGCGGCGCCTGGGATTGCGCAACGCCTCGATGACGGGGTGCACGCCATAGAGCACGGCCTCGTCGATGTCGCCGGGACGATGCGGCGGCGGCCCGTCCGGGCGGCGGGCGCGGCCAGCGAAATGCGCGCCGGCTCGGGCCGGCTTGGGGCGGAACGGCGCGGGCATCTGCTTCTCCTGCGGCGACAGGCGCCTGCCGTGCCATGACGGCGCCGTCTTGACCAGCCCGCACGCGCCTCGCTTTCACCAATCACGGGGAGAATAACCAGATGAGCGCATGCTCCGACGCATTCATCGTCGTGACGGGCGGGCCGGGGGCCGGCAAGACCACGCTGATCGCAGCCTTGGCCGGGCGCGGCCTCGCGACGATGCCCGAGGCCGGGCGCGCCGTCATCCAGGCGCAAAGCGCGGCCGGAGGCAACGGCCTGCCATGGGCGGATCGCGCGCTGTTTGCGGAACTGATGTTGACCGCCGACCTCAAATCCCATCGCGACGCGCAGGAACGACAAGGCCCGGTGATCTTCGACCGCGGCATTCCCGACATTGCAGGCTATCTCGGGCTCTGCGGCCTGCCGGTGCCCGAACGTCTCTGCCGGGCCATGGGGCGGTGCCGCTATGCGCGCAAAGTCCTGCTTGCACCGCCATGGCAGGCCATCTTCGGCCAGGATGCGGAACGGCGGCAGGATTTCGACGAGGCGGAGCGGACGTGCCGAATGGTCGCTAACGCCTACGCCGAGCAGGGCTATGAGCTCGTCGAGCTGCCGTGCGCCAGCGTCGAGGCGCGGGTCGCGTTCGTGATGGGGCATCTCGGGCTGGCCCCGCCAATGCAGCGGGGAGAATGAGCAAGCCCGGCCTTTTTGCCGTTGACATGGCGCGGCCCGGTCACCATAAGTCCGGCCGCGCCTGCCGGTCGTCGCGAAAGTGACATACCGGTCGATCCCGGCCCTGGCGCCGGTTTGGAGCAGGCGGGGGAATGTCCCGAGCGGCAAAGGGGGCGGACTGTAAATCCGCTGGCTATGCCTTCGCAGGTTCGAGTCCTGCTTCCCCCACCATCCTTTTTCTAGGCGCCTGAATTATCATCAGAATTCGGCTTGGTTCCCGCACCGGATGATGAGGTGCGGGAATAGACGTTCGATTTTGGTTCCGGCATCAGCAGATTCGCCGCCTTGCGGGCGAGCTTTTCCCGGTTGGCTTTTCGCGTGTAGAGCGAGGCCATACCGCCGCCGCGCCAACCGAAGATCGCTTCCAGCTCCGACTCGCTGGCGCCGTTGTTCGCGGCGCGCGTCGCGCCGGCCTTGCGCAGGCCGTGAGCACGGCCAGGCACCTCTGCTGCCACACAGGCCTCTGCGAACCAGTTTCCGAAGCCTTCCTTGGAAAGGCCGCGGCCCTTCTTATCGGCGATGAAGGTCAGGTCGCCGGTCTTCGTGGCGGCGATCGATTCGGCCAAGGGCGGGAGGAGGGGCAGGACGACCTGCACGGCGCCCTGGCTCTTCTCGGTGCGCAGCGAGATGACGCCGTTGCGGACATGCTGCTTGCCAAAAATTGCGGCATCGCCGCGCCGGAAGCCGGTATAGAGCAGGATGTCGAAGGCGAGGCGTTCACGCGTGCCGAGCGGCCAGCGCGCCTCGAACCTGTCGCACTCATCATCCGTCCAGGTATGGTGCCCCTCGGTCTTCGCCTTGCCGATTTTCACATCACGCGTCGGATCTTCGGTCACATAGTCGGCCTCGACCGCCCAGCGGAACAATCCGCGTTGCGTTTCGACGAAATGCCGGGCCATGGCCGGCGTCGCCTTGCGGCGGTCCTTCCCGGCGACGATCGTCTTGCGGGTGATCTTGGCAAAGGGCTTGTCGCCGGCCGTATCAAGCACGCCGCGCATGATGTTCTCTCGCTGGCGGCGGGTCGCGAGCGAGAGCTCGGCCCAGGCCGCGCTCTCGCGATAGCGATCCCAGAGCCAGCGCAGCGTGCCGGCGGCAGCACGGCCCGGCTTCGCCGGCGCCTCGCCGGCCAGGGCCGCTTCATAGGCCGCCATGAACTCCGGAGAGCCATAGTCATGGTCGATTCGGATGCGCGCGCCCTTGCCGCGCCGAAAATACCAGACGCGCCGGCCGTGCCGGGTCAGCTCCGTATGCAGATGGGGCGGGCGAGGGCGGGGCATGTCCCCCATCACATCACGATCTCTTCCTCGGCCTCAAATTGTTTCGCCGGACCGGCCACAACCGGCGCAGAGGAGCCCATGAGGACGCGGATGGTGCCGTCTGGTGCCACCTCGATCACAGCCTGTACGCGCGCCTGCGCCACCGCACGGACGGTGCGGGCGATGTCTGCCTGCGTTACCTTGGCGGCTGTGCGGGGCATCAGCCGACAGCCTCATTGATCGGGCGGCACGCGAGCATCAGGCGCGCCCTTCCGTGACATCCTTGCCGAAGTTGGCGAGTTCGGTCTGAAGCGCCTGCAGCAGCGCCATGTCGGAGGCGGCGGGGTCGTCGCCTTCCGACACGTTCTCCAGCAAGAGGCTGGAGAACGCCTTGGCGCCGGCGAAGAAGAAGCGGCGCATCTCGATGTGCTGCTTTATCGCCATGGTGTGCAGCTGCGTCCGCGTGAAGCACTCCGACAAGAGCTTATCCAGCTCCTTCTGGAGAAGAGCGGGTCGGTCGCTCATGCCGCGGCCCTCTGCTCGAGCTCGGCGATGACCTGGTCGAGCTCGTCGCGCTGGCGGCGGGCGAGGGCGAGCTGCTCAGCGAATTTCTCGCGCGGGAAGCGGCCGGACTTGATCTCGCGCACGGTGAAGCCGAGCTTGCGCATCAGCATGATCTCGGCGACGCGCTCGCGGTCGGCCTCGGAATAGATGCGCTGGTTGGCGCCATCGCGCGCCGGCTGGAGCAGGCCGCGCTGCTCGTAGAAGCGCAGCGCGCGGAGCGTCGTGCCGAAGCTCTCGGCGAGATCGGTGATCGAGTGCGTGACGGACTGTGCTGTCATGACAGGCTCCAGCTTGCGAGGAGGGCGAGGGCGAAGGCGCCGAGCGCCGGGCCGACCGGCCAGAGCAGGCCCTGCCAGAGCGGGGCGGCGTCCTGCGGCTTGACCAGCTCGTCCTCGGCCGTGCTGATGGCGGAGCGTTCGGCCAGGCGGCGCGTGGCCGAGAGCGGCGGGCCCTCGGCATGGCCGACGATGAAGCCGGCGCGGCGGCCGCGCAGCAGGATGAGATGGGCCCAGGGCCTGACGCAGTCGCTGGCGAAGCCGAGCGCGCCCCAGCACTGCTCGCGCTCGTGCCAGCGCAGGATGTAGACCGCGCCATTCGCGTCCCGGCCGAGATACTGGCCGGAGGCGCCGGCATCCGGCAGGCCGGGGGTGAGAGGGATGTGGAGGGGGCGCGTCATGCCCGATCCCCCACGGCCTGCAGGTAGAGATCGAGGATCGCCTCCTCTTCGGCGCGCTCGTTGGCGTCGCGCTTGCGGATGGCGATGACCTTGCGGAGGATCTTGGTGTCGTAACCGTTGCCCTTGGCCTCGGCGTAGACCTCCTTGATGTCGTCCGCGATCGTCTTCTTCTCCTCCTCGAGGCGCTCGATGCGCTCGACGATGGACTTCAGCTGGTCGCCCGCAACGGGATCGTCCATCTCGCCTCCGGAATTGCTGGGATAGGTCACGCCAGTGCCTCCCTGATCGAGTCGCGTTCCTCCGGCGTCAGGCAGTCATCGCAAACGGCCTCGTCGCCGATGGCGTGACCAGAATTCTGCGGGTCAGTTTCATCGCCGCAGCGGCTGCATGTGTGACCAAGGCCGGCGCGCATCCAGTCGCCCGGCGTCGGGCGGGTGATCTCGTCGAACTCGGGCACGCGGCTGGCGCCAACTTCCCACGCGCAGGCCATGCACTCGCACGGGCTCTCGGGATTGCCGTCTTCGTCTTCCTCGTAGTCGTGCTGGCAGTTGTCGGCGGTCCAGAGCTTTATGGCCCTGCTTTCCGTTCGTGCTCGGATGATCTCCCAGTTGTATTCGCCGGGTGTCCCGACGACCCATGCGGGCAGTCGTGCCGGGGCTTCTCCCGAGATGGCCGCGGCAACGGGCTTCGGGATCGCGGCGGCGACAGAGGTCACAGCTGCGGCTGCGAGGAGGAAGCGGCGCGTCAGCATGATTGCGCCTCTGATACCGCCGCCCCAATCCGCTCGGCGGCCTGGACGGTGAAGGCGCCGAGCGTCTGCCGGCTGGTGGCGAGGCTGGCGCGCTCATGGTCGATGCGCTTCGCGGCAGCCTCGATCGCGGCCATGCGCTCGTCCAGCCGCTGCGAGGCGGCGCGGGTTTCGCGGGCCTCGCAGTCGATGGCGGCGAGCGCCTTGGCGAGGCGGGCTTCCTGCTCGGCCATCTCGCCGAGGGCGAGTTCGGTCTCGCGCAGCACGCCCTCGGCCTGGACGGGCGGCGGGCGTCGGCCGGCGAGATGCCCGCCGGCGCGGGCATAGAGCGCGATGCCGTCCAGAGTGAGCGAGAGGCAGGCGCGGCGCTGGCCGTGATGCCCCTCGTATTCCTGCATCTGGGCGAGGCCGTCCTGCTCCAGGGCCCGGGCCGTGCTGTCGAGCACGCGCTCGGCCGGGAAGGCGCGGCAGCGCCAGACGCCGCCCGGCTCGCGGAAGAGCGCGCCGGTGTGCAGGAAGCCGAGCGCGATGCGCTTCGACATGGTGAGGCGGCGCTCCGGCGGAAGAACCCGCGCCGGACGCGCCGCAGAGATGGCCGGCGCGGCGCCGCTCATGCGTCACCTGCCAGCATGAAGCCGATATAATTCTCGCCGGCCATATCGAGTTGGCCCTCGAGGTCATGCTGACCGCAGTCGCACGGAACGTAGAGCGAGCCGCCGCGGCTGGCCTGAACGGTGACCTGTTGGCCATCTGCCAGACAGGTGAAGCCGCCATCGCAGACAAGCTGGGTGCCGGGCTGGACCTGCTTCGCCGGGACAATGAAGGCGCCGCTCATCGCCGGGCCTTGCCGGCGTTGCGGGCGATGCGCTTGGCGGATTCGAGATGCTCGTCGATCTGGCTGTCAGTGAAATCGAGCAGCAGGTCGTCGCGGGTGACCGCGCCATTCGATGCGGTGTGGCGGGTGATGAAATCCGCCATGTCGGCCGCGACCGAGCTGCGGGCGGGGCGGGCGGTGGGCGTAGCGTGGGCAAGCATGACAGGCTCCGGCTGGGCGGAAGCCAGGACATGCTGCTCGGCCACCCACGACCAGGACAGGACGCCGCCGCAGAACAGGCCGACCGCGACCAGCTCGGCGCAGCTCTGCAGCGTGCGGCGAAGGCGGTAGCGGCGGGCGAGCTCGACGGCCGGGTGCGTCTGGCGCGGGACGTAGATGTTGGGAGCGGAGAGCAAGGCGCGGCCTCCATCGGGTTGCGATGGAGTATTGATTTCGGGAATTCAGAAATCTGTCAAGGGTAAAGTCGAAGTGACAGATTCTGTCAGGAGGCGCGGAGGCGTCAGACGGGGCGAATTGACTCTCCTCCAGCCGTGAACACAATGAGAACAGAAGTCCGCTGGGAGGTGACCGGTGAGTATCGCGTTTAAGGTCTATGTCCGTTGCCTAAACTGCCAGAAGGATTACGGCACGACACTGTGCCCGCCAGAGGCAGATGACGCCCCCGGGGATATCGACGAGCTTCTGGAAAGCAATTTCCTGAGCAGCCAGCGCTTCAAATGCAGCGACTGCGAGAGTTCGATCGCGACCGTCACCGGCGTGAAGGATCTCTGTAATGGCGCTTTGATCAGAACACAGGAACTCTGTTCTTGATCTCGCGCACCAGAGCCAGGACGGTAACCGTCTTGCCGTCATCAGCCTGCAGGTCGCGCCTGACTATGATCGGCTTATGACGCGGATTGCTCGATCGCGGATGGAAAATGATCTCGTCATCGAGCAGCTCGACCTGCTTCACCGACCACTCTCGCAGGAAACCGGCTTCGCGCTCCTGCTGCACGACGACAACCATGCGGTCCCGCAATGGAATCCCGATATCCTCATAGTTGACTGCGATCAGGCGCGAGCCGGGCAGGATTGGAATTGGCGCTAGCTGGTTCATCGAGTCGCCGATGACATCAAAAGCCGTTCGGCGCGCTCGCGGAAATTCAGGATCGACCGGCTCAAAGAAGGTCTCCGGGGTCGACTGATCATACTCGTCGATAGGCAGAAACGCGCCAGCCTGCACCGGGCCAGCAACGGTCACCGGAAACAGATTGCCTTCCGTTGCAGCTTGAACCTCTGGCGGGACGCTCAAACTCACCCCCGGCAAGGCCGGCGGAGGGAGTTCAAGGTAAGCGGCTATCCGCCCGATCTCATCGAGCTTGATCGCGCGCTCGCCCTTGAGAATGTCGGTCACGGTCGACGCGGAGCGACCGAGGGCGGCGGCAATGCCTCCCTTCGACTTCGCGGGGTTCATCAGTCCGCGCTTTATCCAGGCGATCAGCTCGTGGTTCATCGAGCCGGAGTTTCTGTTTTCCAGAACGCTATTGCTATCGGGAAAAACCTGAATCTCGCTTGACAGGGATTTCGGAAAAACAGAAGTATTGCCGCCATGGAACCGGCGGCAGCAATCATCGAGCGTCTCGGCGGCCCGAAGGTCGTCAGCACCATCACCGGGGCAGCCTACACGGCACCCTATCGGTGGCAGCATCCCCGCGACAAGGGCGGTACCGGTGGGCTGATCCCCCAAAAGCATCACCTGATCCTCCTCGCTTACGCTCAGGAGAACGGAATCCCGCTCTCGGCCTCGGACTTCTTGCCCGTCGTTCGCCAGCCCGTGCCTGTCTCCTATGGCGGCGGCGATCACACGTCTCGACCAGCTGAGTGAGCTCGAGCGGGAATCCCGCCGCGGCACGAGCTCGGCCCCGCTCGCCGTCTCGGTCCGCAAACGCCCGCCGATCAGCCTAGCCGATTACAAGGTTCCCGGCGACACGGGCGGCGCCGGCGGCGGCTCCTCAAGGGCGAAGCTCGACGCCTATGAGAAAGAGCTGATCCAGATCGAGAAGCGCACCAAGGCGCTGCATCTCGAGGCCGACATGGTCGGCAAGAGCACTTTCGAGCGCGAGAAGGCGCGTGCTGCGCTGGAGCTCGAAACGGCGGCGAAAAAGGCGAACATCCCGATCACCGACGAAATGCGTCTGAAGATCGAGCAGGCGGCCACGGGCTACGCCAACGCGAAGGTCCGGGTCGAGGAGGTCACCAGGTCGCTCGAGGCTGCGCAGGAGGCGCAGCGCTTCTTCGGAGACGCCATCACGGATTCGCTCAGCGATCTGATCCTGAACGGCGAGAAGGCAGAGGACGTCCTGAAGAATCTGATCAAGCAGCTCGCCAAGGCGGCGCTGCAGGCAGCGCTGATGGGTTCCGGCCCGCTCGCCGGCATCTTCGGGACGGCGGGAAGCAACGGTAATGTCGGCGGCCTTATCGGCGGTCTGATCAGCGGCTTCCGCGAAAAGGGCGGTCCCGTCTCGGCCGGCAAGGCCTATGTTGTCGGCGAGAAACGCCCGGAGGTCTTCGTTCCGAACACGGCCGGCAGGATCCTGCCGCGTATCCCCTCGGCCGCCGGCGGCCGTTCGTCCGGCTCCCTCACCCTGGCCCCGACCTATCAGATCGACGCGCGCGGCTCGCAGATGTCGGAAGGGCAGTTCCGCGCCATTCTGGCGCAGAACAATGCGATGCTGAAGGCCGAGATGCCGGGCCTGCTCAGCAAGCAGCATCAGCGGTCCGGCTCGTGAGCTTCCTCGGGGCCGATGCCGCGGCCGTCACGGGCCCGGTCGCGCGGCTGGCGCTGCTAGCCTGGTTCGACTTCGTCGGCGACCCGCGCTTCTACTGGACCGGCTTTGGTCCGCTCCAGACGTCCGACGGGCAGTTCTGGGAAGGCACTTCCGGCGTCACCGGGATTTCGGGGCTGGCGATGCCGCTGGGCACGGCGTCGCAGCAGGTCAGCTTCTCGCTCTCCGGCGTCGATCCGCGGATCATGACGCTTGCGCAGCAGCAGTCGGACCGGGTGAAGGGGCGTGACTGCGCGGTCTTCGTGCAACTCTTCAATGAGGATTGGACGCTGCGCGGGCCGCGGCGCCATGCCTGGAGCGGCACGCTCGACGTGATGACCTACAAGGCCGGTGCCGACGGCGTCTACACGGTCGAACTCACCGCCGAGAACATCTGGGCTGGGCGGCGCAAGCCTCCCCACGGCTATTATACGGACGCCGACCAGCAAGCACGTTACCCGGGCGATCTCGGCTGCCAGTTCGTGGCGAGCCTGCCTGGCAAGACGATCAGCTGGCCCTCCTGACCATGTCGACACGGTCCGAGCGGCTCGCCGCGTTCATGGCGGACGGCGTCCGCTTGCCCTTCGTATGGCGCACGCGGGATTGCTGCGCCTGGCCCTGTGCCTGGGTCGCGGCCGAACGCGGGATCAGCCCTTTGGTCGGAGTGAGTGCACGCTATCGCGACGAGCTCTCCTGTGCCCGCCTTCTACGGGGCGAAGGCGGGCTTCTGGCTCTGGCTCGACGGGTGATGTCCGCCGCTGGGCTGGAGGAAACCGGGGTTCCTGTTCTCGGCGATGTTGGCCTGATCGATACGGCCGCCGGAACGATGGGGGCGCTCTGTCTCGGCGACAAGTGGGCGCTGAAATCACTTGAGGGTCTAGCGATTATTCCCGCTACGCCCCTGCTAGCCTGGAGAATCTAATGCCAGTTGCTGTTGGGGCGGCTGTCCTGACCACGGTCGGGGCCACTACGCTCGCGGCTTCTGCCACAGCTGCTTATGTCGTCGGTTCGATCGTCATCACCGGCGCGCTGGTCGGCGCGAGCTATGCGATGCAGACGCTGTCGGCCCAGAAGCCGTTGCGCGAGCGCCAGCAGGCCACGCTGAACGAAGCGATGGGGCCGCGGCGCTTCATCTATGGGCAGGCCATGGTCGGCGGCACGCGGGCTTTCTGGGATGCCCGCTATGGAGCGCTGTTTCAGTCTCTCATGCTCTGCTCGCATGAGATCGACGGCATCGCCGAATACTGGATCGGCGACCGCAAGGTGACCACGGACCTCGGCGAGGCCGGCGGCAACGTCATCGACTATCCGCTCTATACCGTCTTCTTCGAGCGCCACCTCGGCACGCCCGGCCAGACGGCGGCGCTGCTGCTGACCACCAATTTCCCCGAGACATGGACGGCCGATCATCGGCTGCGTGGCATCGCCCATGTCTGCGTCGTCTTCAAGGGCGTTAAGGAGAAGGACCGCCAGCTGGTCTATCCGCAGGGCGCCTACACCAATCTGCGTTTCACTGTCCGCGGGAAGAAAATCTGGGACGTGACCGCGCCGGGTCAGGATCCCGAGAACCCCGGAACATGGCTCTGGAACGACAACTCGGGCGCCGTCATCCTCGATTATCTGCGCAGCCCGGACGGCTATCGCCGCCATCTCAGTCAGATCGATGTGCCGAGCTTCCAGGCGTTTCATCTGCGCTGCTCGGAGAACGTGCCGCGTAAGGACGGCACGCCGGTCGCGCGATATCGCACCTGGGGCACGATCGGCTTCGACGAGGAGCCGCAGGCTGCGCTGGCGCGGCTGTGTTCGACCTGCGACGCGACGCTCTATCAGGGGCCATCCGGCAAGATCGGCATCCGCGACGGCGCATGGACGGGTCCGCTGATCAACATCCCGTCGCAGCACATCACCGGCGCGGCACTGACGCAGGGTAATGACAAGCTCGACAGCTACAACCGGCTGAAGGTCAGCTACACCGAGCCGAACAACTACTACCAGCCGACCGAACTGGCGCCGCGCGACGATCTCCCTTCCCAGGCAGCAATCGGCGTGATCGAGGAAGTCCGCGATCTGGTGATGGTGCCGGAATATACCCAGGCTGCTCGGCTCGCCAAGATCATGATGGCGCGCGACAACCCGCTCTGGAAGGGCTCGATCGCCACCGACCTGATGCCGCTCGACGTCCTGGGCGAGAAGGCGGTCGACATCACCTATGATCCGCTGGGCGATGGGCTCAACCCGCTGATGAACGCGCCTTGCGAGATTGAGGCCTTCACCCTGCGCGGCGATGTCTCCGGCTGCGATCTCGGCTTCCGCGCGATGCCACAGAGCGCATGGAGCTGGAACGCGGCGGTTGAGGAGCCGCCGAAGCCGATTGCGCCGGCGCCGATCGGCCAGATCCAAGCTATCGCCGCCCCGACTGGCCTCATCACGCATTTCGACCGCCCGAATATCGCGGGCCAGGTCGGTGTTCGCCTCGGGCTGTCTTGGGATGCGTCGTCGCGTGCCGATGTCGTGGCCGAGGCTCAGTATGCCCGCGCGGGGCTTGGCGACTGGGCGCCGATGGCGCTCGACGCAGATGGCCTCAAAGCCTGGACGCCGCTGCTCAGCGACGGCGCGTCATATGAGTTCCAGGTGCGCTTTGCGGTGGGGGGCGCCGTCTCGGACTGGACGCCGGCCGGACCGCTCACGGCTGTTGCCGATGATCTTCTGACCGGGCAGCCTCTGGGCTTCGTCGCCAATGGCGGCACCGGCCAGGTCTTGCTGGCCTGGACGGCCCCGGGCAGCCCCAACCTCGGCGCTGTTCGGCTCTACCGCGCGACTTCAGGCGCCGGCTTTGGCTCGGCCTCCATTGTGGCAACGGTGAACCTGTCGCCGAACCAAGCCTATGACATGGTCGATAGCGGCCTCTCTGCTGGAACATACGACTATTGGGCCCGCGCCCTGAATCGCTCCGGGCTGGGTGACGCATCGAGCACGACGGGCCCGATCTCCGCGACGGTGAGCTGACCTCGGCATGACGATCACATGGAATTCAGCCCTGCGCGCCCGCGCGGGTGAGCCGGTGCTGCGCAATCTGGCTGCMACGGGAGGGCGCTCGCCGACCGGCCGTGAGCAGCGTGTCATCGGTGATGCCGGGTTCTGGCATGTTCCGCTGACCGGTCTCGTCGTCAACACGCGCGAGAAGGCCGCGGCCTATCGTGCGATGCTCGCCCGGCTGCGCCAGGGCGAGGAGATGATCTTCGCTCTGTGCGACATGTACCGGGCGCCAGGTGCTCTGGCTGTCGGCTCCTCCGTCACGATCGCCGATGCCACGGCGCCGCGGGCGACCACGATCAACCTCTTCGCCGGCGGCGTCACCATCGCGCCGGGATATCATTTCTCGCTCGGCGGCGACCGGCTGCATCTCATCACGGAGGTACGGGAGGGCGCTCGCCGACCGGCCGTGAGCAGCGTGTCATCGGTGATGCCGGGTTCTGGCATGTTCCGCTGACCGGTCTCGTCGTCAACACGCGCGAGAAGGCMGCGGCCTATCGTGCGATGCTCGCCCGGCTGCGCCAGGGCGAGGAGATGATCTTCGCTCTGTGTGACATGTACCGGGCGCCAGGTGCTCTGGCTGTCGGCTCCTCCGTCACGATCGCCGATGCCACGGCGCTGCGGGCGACCACGATCAACCTCTTCGCCGGCGGCGTCACCATCGCGCCGGGATATCATTTCTCGCTCGGCGGCGACCGGCTGCATCTCATCACGGAGGTGGTGGACGAGCCGGGTGATGACGATGTCGGTTCGCCCTGGCTGCCCGACCCGACCTCGCCTTGAGCGCGGGCCAGTCGCCATGGACGATGACCAGCCGCCSGGCGGGATCATGGCAGGTCAAGATCATGCCACCGTTGCGTTCGGCCGTTTCGGGCGGYGCTATCGCCGATTTCAAGAACCTCCGCCTGCGCTGCGTCCTTCAGGATCTCGGCGACGGTGACCTCTCCCTCGATCTCGGCAGGTTCGGCAATCCGAGCCTGACGCTCGTCGAGAGCTTCTAGACTTCCCAACCACAGGACATCGCCATGGCTATTGATCCACTCGGTGCCACCGAGGAGGGGCCGCTGTCGCGCGGCAAGTTGAATAGTGCGATCGCCGAGGCGAACAACACGGCGGTCGGCTCGACGCTGGCCAATCTATACGAGAACGGCTCGCTCGCAGAGGGCGCCAAGGACGTCAAGCTTTTCGTCCCGGATTATGCCTCGACGGCGAGCTATCGAGCGCGGTTCACGCAGATCGTGGACGCCTATCTCAACGCGCTTGGCTGCGCGACGGCGCTCTCTGTCCTTGCGGCGGATGGCGGGTCGGGCAACCTTGTCGTGGCCGAGGTCTCGCCACTTGCGGCCGGCGGCTATGTCTTTCTCTCGGTGCTGGTGAAATCATCCGATGGTGGCTGGACGTTCGGTACGAGTGCGGGCGCCCTGCACGCCTTTCTTCGATTCCTCGACGGCACCAGCCAGCAGGTGCAGCTCAGTGCGGCCCCTGGCGCCTTTGAGGTCGTCGCGACCAATGTCCGCCGATATCATGCCGCCGCCCCCGTAACCGCCGGCAAGCAAATCGTGCGCATCGACTTCGGCATCAACGATGCCGGCGCCCGCACCAGCAATTTCTATCTCACCGGCTTCTGGGCCTCGTGGAGCCGCAGCGCGATTACGGTCGAGCGCACGGGCTATCCGAACTGGCGTCATTGCGTTCGTCCACGGCGCTCGTTTCAACTCGCCCAGATGGTCGACGAGTTGCGTGGCGACGTCGACATGCTTCAGGTCGTCGCCAACAACAACGCTATCGACGATCTCCGTAGCGCTCTGCAGGACGATCTTCGCAGTATCCTTCTCGTCCTCATCGGGGATTCGAATACCTGGGGCATGTCAGCGACTGGCAACAGCACGACCGAGCCGCGCGGCCATGCTCTRTCCGACGTGAGGGACAATCTCAGYAGCGCAAGCTGGGCCAACCTGCTGCGCAAGTGGCTGGGTTACAGGTAACGGCCTTACTGAGCCGCAGGCCGGCTCAGGCCGCTATGTCGATCCGGTGCTGGTCGATCCGATCCGCCATCCTGCCTTCGGCGTCTATCTCACTGCGAGCGGTGTAAAGGTCACCTCGCCGTCCGCTTCTGACCCGGGAAATAGCGGGTCTGCGTTGGCGAAGGAGATCAACATCCAGCCGAGCCAGGAGCTGCGCTTTTCCTTCGTGGGCGACAAGTTCGCCATCCGCTTCGCCAAGCTCAACGTTGATCCGGCGGGCACTTTCGATGTCGTCGTCGATGGTGTCCCAGTGTCTGAAGATATCTCGCATTATCAATCGCCCGCAGCCTTTGGGTTTTCCGAGCTTGTGGAGGTTGACTTTGGCCGCCACGATGTCCGGATCATCAATAATTCGACGTCGATCGCGCTGCGGCTGGAGGCGATCGAGCATTATCGATCCGTCGAGGTCCTCAATCAGGGCCTCATCGGTACGGCGTCAGGCCAGTGGCTCTCGGGCGGCGCGTTGCTGTCTGGCGCCGTCCCGGCGGGCGCCACCCACGCGATGATCATGCTCGGGACGAACGACCGGAGTGCGACGAGCTCGCCGCGTCAGCCAAGCAAGGTTGCCGATAATGTCGAATCGATCGTGACCTGGCTGTTGGCCAATCGAGAAGGCATCCAGCCTGTCGTCTACTCGCCGCCTATTGCGCGAGCCAACAGCGAGCAGGGTGGTTCGGCCACATACTACTTCACCGCCTCCGAGGTTTCGCGCGCTCTTGGCGCGATGTGTGCCCGAAAGGGCTTTGCCTTTGTGGATTTTAACGCGGAACTGAAGGCTGGCGATCTTGCCGGCACCGATCCTCTGGCAAGCGACGATTTGCATCTCGGCGATGCCGGCCATTTGGCGCGGTTCCGGCTCGATGCCCGGTTGCTTACGGCTGGGTGAGCATAGCCTGCCGTTACGCCGTACCCCGCCCGCCTAGCGCGGGCTTTTTCATGCCCGGAGTAATCCATGACGTCGCATCTCTACGCGAAGGCGCTGAAGCATGTCCTCGTCCATGAGGGCGGCAAGGTCGATCATCCCCGCGACCCCGGCGGGCGCACCAACCAGGGGGTTATCCAGCGCGTCTATGACGGCTATCGCAGCCGCAAGGGCCGGCCGCGGCGCGACGTGTTCCTGATGGAGCCGGCCGAGCGCGACGAGATCTACCGCGTGCAGTACTGGGACGTGATCCGCGGCGATGATCTGCCGGCCGGCGTCGACTATGTCGTCTTCGACGGCGCGGTCAATTCCGGGCCGGCGCAAAGCGTCAAGTGGCTGCAGCGGGCGCTCGGGACCGTGCGTGTCGATGGCCAGATCGGCGAGGCGACGCTGGCGGCCGTGGCAGCCTATCCCGACCATGATGCGCTGATCGCTGCGATCTGCGCCCGCCGCATGACCTTCCTACGGGCGCTGCGGACCTGGACCGACTTCGGCCGTGGCTGGTCGCGTCGGGTCGCCGGCGTCGAGGCGACCGGGCAGGCCTGGGCCTGCGGCAGCGTCGGCCCGGAGCCGGTCTTCTGCCAGGGCGGCAACGCCAAGGCGACGCTCGACCAGGCGAAGCTTCCGGCCTCGCCGGCTGGCGGCGATGCGGCGATCGGAGGCGGTCTCGCGACGGGCGGCCTCGGCGGCGCGCTGCAGCAGGCGCAGGACGCGCTGGCGCCGCTCGCCGGCGGCAGCCCCGTCATCGCGAACGTCGTCGCGGCGCTGGTCGTCACCGGCGCGATCGTCACGATCGGCGGCATCGTCTGGCGCCTGCTGGCGCAGCGGAAGGCGGCGGCGCTGGCCGACGCGCTCGACGTCGCGGTGCCGGCGTGAGCACGGTTCTCGCGCTTCTAACTGCCGTTCGCTCCTTGCCCTGGCAGGCCTGGGCCGTGGCGGCGCTCGCCCTCGGCATCGGGCTCTATGGCTGCGACCAGCGCCGCCAGGGCGAGGCGGCTGTGCGCCTCGAATTCGAACACCAGCAGAAGGAGGCCGCCAATGCGGCTCAGAGGGAAGTCGATCGCCTGCGCGGTGGCGCTGATCGCAGCCGGGTGCGTCAGTTCGACCGCGACTGACGGCTGCCGGATCTTCCGTGCGATCCACGGCTCGAGCGGCGACACGGCCGAGACGCGGACGCAGATCGACCAGCACAACGCGCGAGGCGTCGGCGCCTGCGGATGGAGTGCCCGCTGATGGCCGACCTGCCTCCCCCTGCCGACTGGCTGCATGCCCTGATCGGAGTGAAGTCGGCCCATGCCGTCGCCGGCGTCTTCGGCGGCCTCGTCCGGGGCCTCGTATCGCATGGCTTCTCCTGGACGCAGCGCATCAGCTCCGCCGTCGTCGGCGCCGCCGTTGCCGGCTACGGGACGCCGCTGGCGGCGCCGATCGCCCGCAAATGGCTCGACTTGTGGAGCTATCCCTATGGCGACATCGAGGGCTCGCTCGGCTTCTCGCTGGGGCTGGTCGGCATGACGATCTGCGACGCGCTGATCCGATGGGCGCGGCGCTGGCGCGACGGGCCGCCGCCGCCCTTCTATCCGCCGCGATCGGACGCTTCGCAGTCCTGATAACTCCTGGCGGGCTGCTGTCTTCAGGCCGTTGATATTCTATGCTGTGCCCGCCGCTCCAGTTGGGGTGGCGGGCATTTTTTGTTCGGCGAGGGCTGGGGTGATGTTGATCGTCGGTGTTCTGCTTGCGATGCTGCTCTGGCCGTTGGCTCCCCGTGCTGAGAGTCCCTTGCCCGGCGGAGAATTGCTCCCTGGTTGGACCGTCAAGACAGACTGTGATCGCGGCACGATTCAACGAAACGCATCGGACAACTCGGTTACGCTCTGCGTACGAGAGATGACCAAGGAAGTCAGGCGCTGCGAAGTCTATCTCACCGGCCCTGACATCAGGCAGAGGTTTCTCGACTTGCGCTTCGAATTGAAGCTGAACGAGGCGGCCGCCAATCCAACGGCGGCTGTTATCCTGTTCCAGATCCATTCGCGACCGGATGCCGGAGAGCAGTGGCGCTGTCCAATGGCAGCGCTGCGCTCGCTCCCCGGAGATGCGATGGATCTTGGCGGCGCCTTTGATCCTAACAGCATTTCAAAGCCAGCTGCCAATGGCTGCATCGGACCGGGCTCCTCAATTCAGGGATATCGCGTCTTCCGCGGGCAAGGGGCCGAGGCGTCAAAATGGATTGCGTTCCACCTTCGATATCGGCTCGCGCTCGATGGGTCAGGTGAGGCCGAGGCTTTCAAAGACGGCAAGCTTGTTGGTCGCCGCAGCGGGCCGAACGCCTTCAATGACGAGTCTCCGCCTTTTCTTAAACTAGGAATCTATGGCGAGCCCTCGCCCCAACCCGGACCTTTCTGTTCCACGATCCGTAATTTCCGTCTGAATCTGGCGGGCTGAAATCTGCGCACGTCTTTGGGATGTCGTAGCTGTTCCAATTTTCATCAAACCCGGTATACCGCGTCCCGCGCGGGAGGCGAGGTGCGAATGCTCGAGCTGACGATTGGTATTCCTGTTTACAACGAACGTTCCGCAATCCACCGGGCCATCGCCTCTGTTCTCAACCAGTCATGGTCAGGACCGTATGAGATTCTGGTCGTGGACGATGGCTCCACAGACGGGACGCCGGATGCCGTGCGGAGGCTGACTGAGCGCTATCCGCAAGTCCGGCTGATCCAGCATGAAAGAAATCTGGGCCGGCCCGCTGCTCGGAGCACCCTGTCGGCAAACGCCCGAGGCGAATGGTATGCGATGCTCGATGCCGACGACGAGTGGTATCCGGACAAGCTTCAGCGTCAGTTCGATCGCATCACCTCCCTGCGCGAAGCCGGACGCGATGTCTCAAAGCTGATGGTTTGTGGAAACATCCACCACGTCGATCTCGACAAGGGCACGGAACGAGTCAAGAATTTCTACGTCGGCTACGGCGAGGCCGGCTATGGGCTTGCGCGCGTGCTCAAGGGCGATAACACACCGATTTCGCAGCTCGCCATCATGCAAACGGCCTTCAAGCGACAGATCGGTGATTTCGATCCAGCGCTAAAGAGGGCGCAGGATTGGGATTATTTGATCCGTTTCTTCCGGTTGGGCGGGTGGATCGAATTTCTGCCAAGCCCGCCATTGGCCATTTTCAACTTCGCCCGGGGTGGGCGGGATGCAGACGTCGTTCGCTCCTGCATGATGGCCGTGATCGACAAGCACCTCGAGGCCTACACGGAGGCCGGCGTCGATCCGGACGCGGTCAGGGTGTCCGTTCAGGGGTATATCGACAGCTTCAAAGAGGATTTCGCATCGTGAGGGTTGTTCTCGCGAACAAGCATTTTCTCGGGCTCTCCGGCGGCGCCGAGCGAAATATGAGCGATATGGCCAATTGGCTCATTACCGCGGGCCATCAGGTATATATTCTCTCGGAGACAAAGCACGGCGAGACACCGGCATTCCCGGTCAGCCAGTCGGTCAAGATCGTGTGTCCCGTCGACGGCACCAACGTCGGCGCGGACCTTCTCGGCGAGATCGAGCCCGACCCTGGCATTCGCGCCTGGGCGAAAGCGAATCGTTCGCTGCGAAAGAAGTGGGGCCATAGCATCCGAGCGATCAATCCGGACGTCATCCTCACCTTCATGCCGCACACGGCGACGTTTTTGCTCTACGAGCTGGGATATGAGTATCCCATCATTGTCACGAATCAGAACGACCCGGAGATCGATTATTACTCTGGGAAGCACGGCAGCGACGAGGTCGATCGACATCTCAGGATCGAACTCCTGAGGCGGGCAAGGACTGTCCATTTCCTGATGCCGGCTTTCCCTGAAAGGATGCCTGAATTCGTCCGTCAGAAATCCGTGGTCATTCCGAATGCCGTACCACTCAAGACGCCCTCGCGCCCGCGGAGCTGCCGCAGGAAGATCATCGGCCTGGGCCGCTTGGTTCCACAGAAAGGCTTCTCGCTGTTGATCGAAGCCTTCTGCGCGTCGCAGGCTTACAAGGAAGGCTGGGATCTACACATCTTTGGATCTGGCCCGGAAGAGGAGGCGCTGCTTCGATTGGTGCGACGCTTGATGGCCCAACGGCAGGTGTTTCTGCGTGGCCAAACGGATAATCCGGACATTGAGTTAGAGGATGCAGACGTCTTCGTGATTCCTTCATTCTATGAGGGCTGGGGATTGGCGCTGACCGAGGCGATGGCTGCCGGTCTTCCCGCAATTGGCTTCGAGGATTGTCCGGGGGTCAACTGGCTGCTCACCTCTGGCGAGAACGGCACTCTGGTCGAGCGCAGCGTCAATGCTCTGGCCGTCGCCATTGACCAGCTTGCGTCTGATCCCGCTCTACGCCAAAAACTCGGAGAAGCCGGGCGCCAGTCCGTCGAGCGTTTCGCTCCACGCCATGTTTATGATCAATGGGCGAAAGAAATTGCTCGCGCTCGATCTGAGGGGCTCGCATGCTGAACGGCGTCACAATTGGCTTGCCTGCATTCAATGCGCGCAGGACCCTTGAGCGCGCCATTGACAGCGCTCTCTCGCAGACGATCAAGCTGCCGTTCGAGATCATAGTGGTCGATGACGGCAGTGACGATACAACCGCAAACATCGCTCTCAGCTACCAGTTGATGCATCCCGATATCGTTCGCCTTATCCGGGTCCCCAACGGTGGTGTTGCGGCGGCGCGCAATGTCATCGTCGCAAATGCTCGATTTGATCACCTGACTTGGCTGGATGCCGACGATTACTATCGACCAGACAAGCTGGACAGACAATACCAGTACCTATTGGTCTGGCACATGATCAATAAGACTTACCCCGGCGACACCTATCTGATGACCTTCGCGCCCGTGTGGATCGATAGGAAGCGCTATGATTTCTCGAAATATTTCAAGGATCCGATCAAGCATATCCTGACTGGCGAATTCCGGGCGTACCTATGGGCGTCAATGACAGCGACGGCCTCCTATCGAGAAGTCGGCCCGTTTAATGAGGCTCTGCACCGCTCGGAGGATACCGACTGGCTGCTCCGGTATCTTCTTTCCAGCGAGCGCATGCTGGTTTCAACGGATGCAGATGAGCCGGCGGTGCAATATCACTTCTCAACACAACGTGACGGTAAAAAAGTCGAGGAAAGCTTTGACTTTATGCGCAACACGTACGGGCACGAAATGCAGTCGCGGGGCATTTTCGACGAGTATGTGCCGAGGCGTTACTGGGAAATCTCCAATTTCTACCATTCGAACAAGCGATGGGACGATATGTGGAGATGCCGGGCCTTGGCTGCTAAATTCGGCCCTGCCGATTTTACCGATCGTTTGGCTAACGAGATCGCATCGATCACCGATACTGGACATCGGGCCGAGATTGAGCGCCTTGTAGCGCGTCATTTGGATTGAGTCATCGCACTAATGTACGTCCTTAAACGGTCGCCGAGCCGGCTGTCTTTACTTGGGAATTTGTCTTTATGAGCATTTGCAATCTCTGCGGCTCGCACAGCTTTAAGGACTTCAACGGCCGTGCTCTCGCCATGTGTGTGGATTGCGGCTCAGTGGAGCGAACGCGAGCTCTGAAGTTGATCCTCGACGCCAAGGGTTTGGTTCGAGCGGGTATGCGCGTCATGCACCTCGCGCCTGAGACGGGAATCGGGCGCTATCTCAAGGCTACGGTGGGCGACGGTTACGAGAGCTATGATATCGATCCGTCGCGGTATGCAGCGGATCTTGACGTCCGCCGCATGGACCTGGTGACAGATGTCGAGGGCTTGCCGGGCGAAGCCTATGATCTGGTTCTGCATTCACATGTGATGGAGCACCTGCCGTGTAATGAGACGGCGGTACTGTACCATCTGCATCGCGCCATTAAGCCGACCGGCTTCCATGTGTTTTGCGTCCCGATCCATCATGGATACTACGAGTCGGATCTAGGCCGTCTTACGCCGACGGAGCGTGAGAAGCGGTTCTTCCAGAACGATCACGTCCGCCGGTTCGGGCGCGAGGACATTGAGCGGACGATCGGTATGCTCTTTCCGCTTGCGGTGACGGATCTTGATCAACTCGCCACCGCCGACGAGCTCCGGGATCTGGGCATCCCCGAACTCGCATGGCGCGGCATCTCAAGCCACAATTTCTTCGTGCTTGGTAAAGATGATCTGAAGCTGCGGCCCTAGCAGAAGCTTGAAGCTAGGTCGCCGGAGCCAGACCAGCCTTGCTGAAAGCGGCTACCCAGTCGAGATAGGCTTCGTTGAAAGCAGCGTCTGGCTTCTCGGGAGCAAATAGGTAATCCCGGAACCTGTTCTCCTTGTCGCCTAGGATCGCGTCAGGTTCCTGCAGTGCAACTCCGCGCAACGCGTAGGGATAGTATCCGATCGATTCGATCACCGATCGGATTTGCTCCTCAGTCACGCTGTAAAGCACCTCGCAGATTATCCAGGGGCGCGTGTTCCTGATGAAGGTCAGGCCGCCGGCAAGAACGTCAGGCTCCGTCGTCTCCGTGTCGATCTTGATCAGCTGCGGTGCCGGAATTGACGAAGTGATTGCGTCAATCGTCGTCAGGGGCACGTCAACCGTGCCAATTGGCTTCCTGAACTCCGAATTCAGTGAGTTAGAAGCGTCGGAGGCGTTGGAAAGGTAGAGCGTCGCGGTGCCTTCCTCGGCTCCCACAGCAGCCTTATGCAAACCGATATTCAGGTTGTTGCTCGCAGCGATTCTCTCCGCCTTGAGCGCAATCTCCGGTGTCGGCTCAAACGCGGTGACCGCGATTTTATCGCCATAGATTGCCTTCAGGACCAGCGAAAAGATGCCAATGTTGGCGCCGATGTCCAAGATGTCGCGAGCGCCCAGGCGATCGATCACTGCGCAGGCCGCGGCCATCGTTTCCGGCTCATAACCGGAAAGGCCTGTGTCTCTCATCATTCTGACGATTGCGCTCCAATTGGCCTCTCTCAGATCGAGCGTCGAGAGTGCAGGCATTTCGCGTCCCGGACGCGAAGGTATCTGGATGCGCATCTATTCCCCCTCAGGCAGTGTGAACTCTGCGCTAACATGCTGCTAGCGGAGTGCCAAGCCGACCTGAGAGGCTGTCTCTTTTGCCCGAAATCTGGCGCTGCTGCGCCTTGGCTAGCGTCTCATACGCGGCGTCCGTAATCTCTTGCTGATCGACGACTTCGATCGCCAAATGCAGACGGCCTATAGGGCCAGGACGGGCGATCCGGATTTTGGCTCGATTGTGAGAGTGGGCCAGCCATATCGCGTCACCCTTCGGACTGTTGTCGCCGGGTGCCTCTCTGTAAGGAACCTGAATAGGCCTTCCAGATAGTCATTGTGAAGGTTGACGTGGCACATCGCCAGCTTGTTGTGCACGTAGTACAGGGGTACGAAGCGGGGCGCGCCGCAGAACATCATCTTGGCGACGGCCTCATGAACACCTGGCCATCGAGCGTGCAAATAATCGTCCATAAATATGATGCCGTTATGGTCCGTCATCTCCATCGCAAGATTTAAGTCGCTGTATGCGTGCGTAAATTCGTGGCACCCATCGACGCTGAAAAAAGAGAATTTAGAGTAATTATTTATGGCAGCTTCAATCTCGCGACTAAGTAGATTTGTGCTATCGGACTTGATAATGCATAAAGCATCAACATCTATGCCGGCGGAAACAGCATTAAACTTAAATTTATCGAGTTGCTGATCGCTTATATTTTTAGGAACACGAATTCGTTTTCCTTCTCCAGACATGGAGAATTGTTGCATGTCAAACACATCGATTACAGTGTGCGTAAATCGACTCTTCGCCTTGAGGAGGTTTAGGCCGATGAAGAATTTGCCGTGAAAAACGCCGATCTCTGCAACCGGCCCTATGTGCTGAGAAAGCTCAGATTGTCGTTGTGCTAGGAACTGAATGGGTTGCCAGTTATATTCCCAGCACCATCCCTCTACATTGACATACTGTTCGGTCAGATAACGGTCCAGCGTCGCAAGGCTATCTTGATCCACCGACGTCCCTTTCGGTCATAGGAGCGAGGGCGTCCGCATAGCATCGCCATTCGCTCCCAACTAGCCCACGCCCCCGACTTGCGCGCGTTCGGCGTTATAGCGCCCGGATCTGCTCCTCGAACTCCTCCGGGATCGCGCCATGACGCGCCAGCACGTCGAGCGCGCTGACCTCGCCGGTTTCATCGTCGGCGGTGACGTGGATCACCGCGACACCCTCGGCCGTGCGGCCCAGCCGCTCGCCTTCATTGAGGGCGTGTTGCTTCGTCTTGGCGGGCACGCGCTGGCCTGGAACCAGACGCTTCCGATGCGTCTTGAAGGGCTGAAGGAAGAAGGTGTCGACGCTCGCCATGGCTTGACTCTCCGAGTTGGTTTGTTCTCATTACGTTCTCAATTTCGAGGACGCAAGCGATGACGGCCGAACGCCTGGAGGACACCGATCCGCAGACGGAAATCGAGTGCGAGATCGACGATCTGATCGCCGAGCATGGCTCGGAGCGCGCTGCGATCCGTGCGCTGCTGCATGACATGACGGTCCTGCTGGCAGATGCCGATCGCTCGGTGTCGCGCGGCTTCCTGCGCGGGCTGTTCTCATATGGTGCGCGGCCGCCGGCACCCGACGAAGAACCGTGAGCGGCCGTGAAACGCCGGATCGAGACACGCTGCTGCGCGCATATCCCTATGTGGTTGTCCGCTTCGCCTGCATGGTGTGCAGGCGCGCCGCCAATGTCCGGCTAGCGGTGCTCGCCGCGGCTCACGGCCCGAACGCTTCACTGGGTTGGCTCGAAAGCCAGTTCATCGCCGGCTGCTGGTGGTCGGCAAGCAACCCGGCTCGCAAGCCGCAAAAGTACGGGATGAAGTGCGGCGGCTATTGTCCGGACCTGTATCGGCCCGGCCCGCCCGACCTGCCGCCCAGTATGTCCGGCCTCACCTTGATCGATGGCGGCAAGGAGGACATGCTGCCGGCCGAGCCCTCACGCCGAGAAAAGCGAAAACGCGTCGGCGGTGACTCGGACAAATAGGCGGGGGAATCATGGGCGAGAAGACCGAACGGGCCTATTGCCGGACATGCGAGGCGCCGGTGCTGGCGACGAAGCAGAAGCCGGCGCATGTGCTGCATCTGCTGCTGACGCTGGTGACCCTTGGCGTCTGGCTGATCGTCTGGATCGTGCTGACGCTGATCGCGTCGATGAAAAGCTACCGCTGCCCGACCTGTGGCGACAGGACCGTGCCCTACACCCGTAAGCTCCGCAAGGAATTCGAGGCTCGCGGCCGGACGCGTGAAGCCCGGTTCTGAGCGGCGTTCGCCATGGACGAGCCGGGCCCGTTCGAGCGACGGCTGAAATCGGACAGCCTGCTTGTCACTGCCATCGGCATGCTCGCCGGCTTCGTCTTCATCCTCTCCTGGCGCGTGACTGGCGGCCGGGGTGAGGTCCGTTTTCGTACAACAGAACGTGCAACAATTCGTCTAACGATACGGCATGAAACCTCAATGAAATGGGCATAAACGAACTGGTGCTAATCCCGCCCTGTCCGCCAGTGTGTGTCAACGAGGCGTCTGGAGCTTGCTCGGCTCGGATTCGGTACGCATAAGTGACTATCGACGATTCTATTAGCCGCCACCAACCGCAAACGGGCGATCGACAGGATGAATAGTTTCGTTTCTAGACTAGGCCTGGTAGGCAATCCATTCGAGCATTATACGGCCGAGACCGAGCCCCATATTGCTGATTACGCGATCCGTCCGCCCTATCTGCAGGCCATCTCAGAAAGAGCGCACGGTCTTTCGACATTCATATTGTTCGGCGACAGAGGGGCAGGCAAGAGCGCCACTAGAATTACTGTATTTAACGAGATATGGAAAGTATATGTTGACAATAAAGACAGTAAACGCTTGCCATTTGTTGTTAATTTAACAGATTATTCACGAATTGAGGCGCAATTTAAGAAAGGTCGCCTCACCGACCGGGATATAGTTTCACTCGTCGGGTACTGTGTTGTTGAGCAGGTTCTGGTATGGTTGTCGTCGCTGACGCCCGAGGATCGTGAAGTTTTTACCGAGGGTCTAGATGACTCTGAGCGGACCCTTATACTAGCACTGCTAAAAGGCTTCTATTTATCTGTAAACGAGGCAGATCGTGAACTGTCTACGGCCGAAGCGCTGCGGATTCTAGACAGCGCTTGGACAACCAAAGGGCGGGTGTGGGCGTCGCAGCGATGGGCGGCGGCGGCGAAGGTCGTGGCTGCTGTGGTTAGCAGCTTGTCCAAGAGGCAGCTCGGAATCGATGTCGATATCACGGCGCCTGCGGAAGCGTTGCTAAAGTCATTAGTGGGTGACTCGCCAAATGCGCCTCGGGCCATCCTATCGAAGCTCGTCGAGTTCGTAGGCGCATTTGGGTTCACTGGAGTAGTGGTTCTCGTAGATAAAATCGACGAAATCCAGTCTACCGCAAATTCATCTGAGGCGACCGCTTCGCTGATACATCCGCTTCTCGCGCAGATTCAGTTGCTAGAGGTGGCTAATTTCTCATTTATCTTTTTTCTGTGGGTAAAAGTTAAGGACCATTTCGAAGCAAAGCATCCAGTTCGCCTAGATAAGATTGCGCATGCCACTATCAGTTGGAAGGTTCAAAGCCTGCGCGAAATGATTGATGCGCGAATTAGATTCTTTTCGGAGCGAAAACTTGAATTCAAGGATTTCCTCGCTAACGATCTCGATACGGAGGCGACTTTCTCAGAAATATGTAAGATCTCCCTTAATTCGCCTCGTGAACTTATTAAGCTTCTTGATACCATCATTCGTGAGCATGATGCCCGAGGGGATGATGCCAGTGACCTAATTGACAGAGCATCCTTGGATGCCGGTCTTGATAAGTATTCGGTCGAAACAATCGGGAAGTGGTTCAATCCAAAATACTTGCAGCAAGTTCTTCGCCTTGGGCAGGTGAATTTTGTTAACAGCGATGTTCAGTTTGCATTCAAGATTGGGGGGCAGGGGGCTCGTAATAAAATCAAAGTTTGGCAAGATGCAGGTCTTGTTATTCAAAGTGGAACTTCGCAAAGCGAGGCTGGTGGAAAGCCGGTGTATCGCTTTACAGTCGCGGATGCGCGCGTAGTTCGCATTATTGAGCGCAACCTTGTTGAGTCTGTCGGCGCTCAGCTAAAGGAATTGTTTGCGGAGTGGGATATCACCGATCTTGATTTACCCGACGACTTTTTGGAGGTTGATGAAGAGGAGCGTACTCATTAAAATGGGATTGCCATTATTTGGGCAAAGCCAGCCTCCAACTGCGGGTCTTATGGCGGACCGAGCGCGCTCTCCGGAAATGTGTCTTTGTCGAAGGCTGCAGTTTCGGGTGGCTAGCACGTGGACCCGATCCGAGTGCCAAGCCGAATGTGATCCGGTTTTGCTCTCGCCTGCAGGGGAAATCTAAGGGGAACGCGAGACAAGCGCGACGGCACCTTAGTACCGCCTCCTTAGGCTGACGTTGGGTGGCAAAATGGGAATGGGTGGGGAACAACTGGGCGTTAGCTATTTGGCAAACGCATCGCAATCACTGAACTATCTCTCTCCGGCCGGGCCTCCAACCAAGAAGGCGAAAGCGGATCGCGGCGAGCACGTAACTAGCGGTGCGGGGAGGGAGTGAAATTTCCCTTTCAAGTCAACGGGAGCCGATTTGCCCGCACCCTGCGCTAAAACGTTGCAGTAGAGAACGAATGGGTCATCTGCTTCCCCCACCATCCTTTTCCAGGCGCCTGATTTATCGTCGAAATTCGACCCCGATCCCACACCGGGCCGCGCTCGGCACTACGGAGTGGCCAGGGAAGTCGCATTTGGTTTTTTGAGCCCTCATCCTGAGGAGCAGGCGTCAGCCTGCGTCTCGAAGGATGCTCCCGTTTTCGCCGTCAGCGCCATCTGAACCATCCTTCGAGACGCGATCCTGACGGATCGCTCCTCAGGATGAGGGCTGAGGGTCTAAATGCGACAGCCCTGCCGGCGTCGCAGGCGGCGATTGCCCTCTCGCCGAAACCATGCCCTATTTCGCCGTCTGTCGATCGAGCTCGCATGACGTAAGCGCGTAAGGGGGTGGATGGTGGTCAGCGGAAACAAGCATGATGCTCGGAGGCCGGCCATCGTGCCGTTCCTCGTCCTCGGCGTGGCGCTCACGCTCGGCGGCTGTCTTTCCGGGGGCGACGAGCCTCGCGCGACGCAGGTCGCGGCCGTCATGCCGGCCAATATCGCGCTGGACAAACTTATAGGCAGCTGGGGCATCGCCTCCTTCCACACCGAGAAGGACCGCAAGCGCACCGAGGCGCAGGCGAAGGCCGGCTGCAACCAGCCCTATGTCATCAAGAAGGGGCCCGACGACGGCGTGATGATGCACGTCGCCGACGATGCCAAGCTCTACGAGCTCAGGCTCAAGGGTGGCGCGGGCGGCCGGACCTTCCTCGGCTTCGAGGCACCGGCCGGCGATCCGCAGGATCGCGAGATTCTGTCCGCGACGGATTCGATGCTGGTGATGCGCTTCGTCGATCCGGACGCCCATCGCCGCTACGGTACCTTCATCTATGTGCGCTGCCGCTGAGCGGGAGGAGGGAACATGACAAGATCGACAACGCTTCCGGCCTCGGCCGGCCTGGTCGGAGCCGCACTGGTCGCGAGCCTTGCGCTGGCGCAGCCCACCCTCGCCCAGCAGCGACCGCCGGCGGCGATCCAGGAGACCATGGATATCGGCGATGAGCCGGGCCGGGTCTCGACGGAGGAGGTCTCCATCACGGAAGGGCCTTATGCCCGCCAGATGGTGCTGTTCCGCTCCAACGAGGCGCCGGGAACCGTCGTCATCCAGTCGGCCGAGCGATTCCTCTATGTCGTGCAGGGCAACGGCAAGGCGTTGCGCTACGGCATCGGCGTCGGCCGCGAGGGCTTCCAGTGGTCCGGGCAGGTGCAGATCAGCCGCAAGGCGGAATGGCCCGATTGGCGCCCGCCGCCGGATATGCTGCAGCGCCAGCCCTATCTGCCGCGCTTCATGGCCGGCGGCCCCGGCAACCCGATGGGGGCAAGGGCCCTCTATCTCGGCTCGACGGTCTTCCGCATCCACGGCACCAACCAGCCCGAGACGATCGGCCAGGCGATCTCGTCGGGCTGCTTCCGTCTCGCCAACGGCGATGTCGCCGATCTTTACGAGCGGGTGCCGGTCGGGACCAAGGTGATCATCCGCCACAAGGCCACGCTGTAACCGGCGCCGTCAGGACGGCTCGCCAGGATCGGGGGATACAGGCATGTCGAAGGCATCAAGGATCCACCGGCGCTATGCCGGACTCGTCGCGGCTGCTGCAATGGCTATCGGCCTGTCGGCACCGGCCGGAGCCGGAACGCTCGAGGCCGTCAAGCAGCGCGGTACGCTGAACTGCGGCGTGAGCGAAGGGCTGAACGGCTTCTCCGACAAGGATCCACAGGGCAACTGGGTCGGATTTGACGTCGATTTCTGCCGCGCGGTCGCTGCCGCCGTGCTTGGCGATCCGCAGAAGGTGAGCTTCACGCCGCTTTCGGCGGGTCAGCGCTTCGAGGTGCTGAAAGCGGGCAAGGTCGATCTGCTCTCGCGCAATTCGAGCTGGACGCTCGGGCGGGAGGCGGAGCTGGGTCTCGCCTTCGCCGGCATCACCTATCACGACGGGCAGGGTTTCCTGGCCAAGCGCGCGCTCGGCGTCGAGGATGCGCTCAAACTCGACAAGGCGAAGGTCTGCGTCGAAGCCGGCACCACCACCCAGTTCAACCTCGCCGACTTCTTCCGCGCGAATTCGATGACCTATGAGGAGAAGACCTTCCCCAGCGCCGCCGAAGCGTTCGCGGCCTTCCAGTCGGGCCAGTGCGATGTGCTGACCCGCGACCAGTCGGCGCTGCATGGCGAGCGGCTGCGGCTGGCGAAGCCCTCGGAGGCGATCGTGCTGCCGGACGTGATCTCCAAGGAGCCGCTGGGGCCGGTGGTGCGCAGCGATGATTTTCCCTGGTTCACCGTGGTGAAGTGGGTCAATTTCGCCCTGATCAACGCCGAGGAGCTCGGCATTTCCTCGAGCACGATCGATGACGCGCTGAAGTCGCAGAAGCCGGATGTGCGCCGCTTCACCGGCGCCGAGGGCGGCTTCGGCAAGGGGCTCGGCCTCGATGCCGACTGGGCGGTGAAGGCGGTCAAGGCGACCGGCAGCTACGCCGAGATCTATGAGCGCAATCTCGGCGCGGGCTCCAAGCTCGGCATTCCGCGGGGCCTGAACCAACTCTGGAACATGGGTGGCGTTCTCTACGCTCCGCCGCTGCGCTGACGAGGGCATCAGGCCGGAACTTTCGCACAAATCGCCGCCTGGCGGGGAGATGAAGCATGACGGTGGTCGCGCTGTTCGGAGCCGGTGGAAAGATGGGGATGCGCCTTGGGCGCAACCTCGCCAGATCGCGCTTCACCGCCCGCCATGTCGAGGTCAGCCCGGCCGGCCAGGAGCGCGTGCGGGAGGCTTTCGGTGTCGATTGCGTCGATGCCGATGTCGCGATCGACGGCGCGGATGTGGTCGTGCTGGCCGTGCCGGACACGGCCGTCGGCGCGGTTGCTAGCACGCTGCTGCCGAAGCTTGCCACCGGCACGATCGTCGTGATCCTCGATGCCGCTGCGCCCCATGCCGGCCACCTGCCGGAGCGGGCCGACATCACCTATTTCGTGACGCATCCCTGCCATCCGCCGATCTTCAACGACGAGACCGAGCCGGCGGCGAAGGCCGATCATTTCGGCGGCATCGCGGCGAAGCAGCACATCGTCAATGCGCTGATGCAGGGGCCGGAGGCGCATTATGCGCTGGGCGAGGAGGTCGCACGCGCGATCTGGGCGCCGGTGATGCGCTCGCACCGGGTTACGGTCGAGCAGATGGCGATCCTCGAACCGGGCCTGTCGGAGACCGTCTGCGCCACGCTGCTCGACGCGATGCGCGAGGCGATGGAGGAGGCGGTCGCACGCGGCGTGCCGCGCGAGGCGGCCCGCGACTTCCTGCTCGGGCACATGAACATCCTGGCGGCCGTCATCTTCGAGGAGGTGCAGGGCGTCTTCTCCGACGCCTGCAACAAGGCGATCGTCTTCGGCAAGGACACGATCCTGAAGCCGGATTGGAAACGCCTGTTCGAGCCCGAGGAAATCGCCGCCAGCGTGCGGCGTATCACCTGAGCGCTCCGCGTCCAGTTCCGAGAGCCCCATCATTCGAGCCTCATCCTGAGGAGCGCCGCAGGTGCGTCTCGAAGGATGAGGGCTGGGAGCTTTCGGCGAGCCTCTGACGAACCGCCCCGATTACCCCTTGACCTTCCCATGATGGGAAGCTCCATCTTGCCGCCAACTGCCGAGAACCGGTTTGGAAGGCGAGATGACCATCAGCGAGACGAGAGCGGACGACATCGTCCGGCGGAGCCCACAGACGAACAGGATCGCCATCCCCGTGGACGGGATGAGCTGCGCCTCCTGTGTCGGGCGTGTCGAAAAGGCTGTCCTGGCGGTGCCGGGCGTCGAGGCTGCCACGGTCAATCTCGCAACCAACCGCGCGACCATCTCGCTCGGCGAAAACGGGGCGGTCGCGCCGGTGCTGGATGCGATCCGGGTGGCCGGCTACGAGCCGCGCGAAGAAACGCTCGAACTCGCGGTCGAGGGCATGAGCTGCGCCTCCTGCGTCGGCCGCGTCGAGAAGGCTCTGAAGGACGTGCCCGGCGTGCTCGACGGTACGGTCAACCTCGCGACCGGCCGGGCGCGTGCCCGCTATGTCGGCGGTGCCGACACCGTTTCTGCCATGGCCGCTGCGTTGGCGAAAGCCGGCTACCCGGCCGAGCCCGTCACGGATGCAGCTGCGCAGACCGACCGCGATAGCGAGGCGCGCGAGGCGGAGCTCGCCGGGCTGCGCCGCAATTTGATCATCGCCGCGCTGGCGACCGTCCCGATCGTCGTGGTCGAGATGGGGGGGCATCTGTTCGACGACCTGCATCATTGGCTCGCCGGTTCTGTCGGGGCCGAGAATGTCCGCTACATGGCTTTCCTGCTGGCGAGCATCGTCCAGTTCGGCCCGGGCCTGCAGTTCTACCGCAAGGGCGGGCCCGCCCTGCTGCGCGGCGCGCCCGACATGAACTCGCTGGTCATGCTGGGGACGACGACGGCCTATCTCTATTCTGTCGTCTCGACCTTCCTGCCCGCGCTGCTTCCGGCCGGGCTCGACTACACCTATTTCGAGGCGGGCGCCGTCATCGTCACGCTGGTGCTGTTCGGCCGTTATGCCGAGACCCGCGCCAAGGGGCGCACCGGCGATGCGATCCGCAAGCTTCTGACGCTCCAGGCCAAGACCGCCAGGGTGCTGCGCGAGGGGCGCGAGCAGGACGTGTCCGTGGCGTCGGTCAGGACCGGCGACATCGTGGTGGTGCGGCCGGGCGAGCGCCTTCCGGTCGATGGCGAGGTGGTCGAAGGCTCGTCCTTCGTCGACGAGTCGATGATCACCGGCGAGCCGATTCCCGTGCAGAAGGAGCGCGGCGCGGAGGTCGTCGGCGCCACCGTCAACAAGACGGGCTCGTTCCGCTTCCGCGCGACCAAGGTCGGCGCGGATACGCTGCTCGCCCAGATCGTGCGGACGATGGAGGCGGCGCAGGGCTCCAAGCTGCCTATCCAGGCGGTCGTCGACAAGGTGACGATGTGGTTCGTGCCGGCGGTGATCGCCGCGGCGGCGCTCACCTTCGCCATCTGGATGATCTTCGGGCCGAGCCCGGCGCTGTCGCTGGCGATCGTGAATGCGGTCGCGGTCCTGATCATCGCCTGCCCCTGCGCCATGGGGCTGGCGACGCCGACATCGATCATGGTCGGCACCGGCAAGGCAGCCGAGATGGGCGTGCTGTTCCGGCGCGGCGAAGCGCTGCAGGTGCTGCGGGACGTGAGCGTGGTCGCGCTCGACAAGACCGGCACCATCACCAAGGGCCATCCGGAGCTCTCCGACATCGTGATGGCCGAGGGCTTTGAAGAGGATGAGGTCCTGCGCCTCGCCGCCGCGGCGGAGGCAGCATCCGAGCATCCGATTGCGGAGGCCATCGTCGCGGCGTCGCGGCGGCGCGGCCTTGCCGTTCCGGAAGCGAACGGATTTGCGGCCGAGCCCGGTTTCGGCGTCTCCGCGATCGTCGAGGGGCGGGCGCTGCTGGTCGGGGCCGACAGACTGATGGCGGCGCGCGGTCTCGACGTGTCGCCCTTCGCGGCGGTCGCGACGCGGCTCGGCGAACAGGGCAGATCGCCGCTCTATGCCGCGATCGACGGCAAGCTCGCGGCCGTGTTCGCCGTGGCCGATACGCTCAAGGATACGAGCCTCGAGGCGCTTGAGGCGCTGCGGGCGCTCGGCCTGCGGATCGTCATGATCACCGGCGACAACCGCCGCACGGCCGAGGCCGTCGCGCGCGGCCTGCCCATCGACGAGGTCGCGGCCGAGGTCCTGCCCGCCGGCAAGGTCGAGGTGATCCGGCGCCTGCAGGAGGGCGGCGCGAAGGTCGCCTTCGTCGGCGACGGCATCAACGATGCACCGGCGCTCGCCCAGGCCGATGTCGGCCTCGCCATCGGCACCGGCACCGACATCGCGATCGAAAGCGCCGATGTCGTGCTGATGTCGGGCGATCTGCGCAATGTGCCGAACGCGGTGGCGCTGTCGCGCGCGACGCTCCGCAACATCGCCGAGAACCTGTTCTGGGCGTTCGGCTACAATGCGGTGCTGATCCCGGTGGCGGCGGGCGTGCTCTATCCCGCCTACGGGATCCTGATGTCGCCGATGTTCGCTGGGCTCGCCATGGCGCTCTCCAGCGTCAGCGTCGTCGCCAACGCGTTGCGGCTGAAGCGCTTCCGCCCGCCGCTCGCGGCCCATGCCCATCGGGCCGGGCAGGCGCGCGCCGTTGCGGCGTGAAATTCCGGCTGGGGAAGGCGCGTCTTCTCTGCTAGCCGCCCGCGCCCGGCCAGAAACCCGCGGCCGGTTGCGCGCGGTGGCTTGACTTCCGGCCGCCGCTGGGGAATTTCGGGGGAAGCGCGGGTGTAGCTCAATGGTAGAGCAGCAGCCTTCCAAGCTGAATACCCGGGTTCGATTCCCGGTACCCGCTCCAATCCCTCCCTGTCATTTTCTGCTGCCACAGGCGGCAGCGTGCCGTTCTCGGCGCAAATCTTCTCCGTGTCGCTGCCGTGTCGCTGCCGTGACGGCCTGCCGAAGGTGATCATCGGTGGCTGACGGCGCCGGCCTCCTCGGTTAGTTGGGGGTGGCGCGGCTCTTTCGCGCTTCCCTGCGCAGGCCCCTGAGCAGGAGCCCGACGACCAACGACCGAAGGAGATCGACCATGGATATCGAACGCATCGGAGTGACGCAGCGCTGGTGCGACGCCGCGATCTTCAACGGCATCGTCTTCCTCGCCGGTCATGTCGCCGAGAAGACCGAGGGCCGGCCGCTGGGCGAGCAGACCGAAGAGGTTCTGGCGCTGCTGGAGGAGACGCTGGAGGCTGCCGGCAGCGACAAGACGCGCATCCTCAGCGTACAGATATTCCTCACCGACATCTCGAAGATCGCCGAGATGAACAAGGTCTGGGATGCCTGGGTTCCCACCGGAACGGCACCGGCCCGCGCCACCGTGGAGGCCAAGCTCGCCTCGCCCGGCCACGACATCGAGATCACCGCCGTCGCGGCGAAAAGGATGGCCTGACGCGCTTTATCGCTCAGCCGATCCAGCGATGACGGTGAAGCGCTTCAGCCTGGCGCCGCCTGCTCCACCATGAAGCGTTCGAGCGCGTCCCGCTCGGCCTCGGTCAACCGAAGGCCGAGCTTGCTACGCCGCCAGAGCACGTCGGCGGCGTGCCTCGCCCATTCCGTCCGCATCAGATAGCGGACCTCGCGCTCGTAGAGGTCGGCGCCGAAATGCCGGCCGAGATCGGCCATGCTGTCGGCGCGGTCGAGGATGTCGCGGGCCTTCGTGCCGTAGGCGCGCACCAGCCGCGTCGCAGTGGTGCGGGCGAGCCAGGGATGGATCGCGGCGATGCCATCCACCTGCGCCTCGAAGCCATCGGTTGCGAAGTCGCCGCCGGGCAGGGTGCCGCTCACGGTCCAGGTGGCGCGCCCAGCCCAGCCGGCATGTGGCGCGAGCTTCGCCAGGGCCGATTCGGCCAGCCGGCGATAGGTCGTGATCTTGCCGCCGAAGACCGAGAGCAGCGGCGCTTCACCCTGCGGAGCGTCGAGCGTCAGGACATAGTCGCGCGTCGCCTCCTGCGCCTTCGAGGCGCCGTCATCATAGAGCGGGCGCACGCCGGAATAGGTCCAGACCACGGATTGCGGCGTCACGGGCGAACGGAAATACTCGCTCGCCGCGGCGCAGAGATAGTCGATGTCCCGAGGCGTCGCCGCGACGCCGGTCGGGTCGCCCCGGAAGTCGCTGTCGGTCGTGCCGATCAGGGTGAAGTCGCGCTCATAGGGGATGGCGAAGACGATGCGGCCATCGGCGTTCTGGAAGATGTAGCAGCGGTCGTGCTCATAGAGCTTCGGCACGACGATATGGCTGCCCTGGACCATGCGGACGGCCGCCCTGGTGTTGGAACGGACGACGCCGCCCAGCACCTCGCCGACCCAGGGGCCGGCGGCATTGACCAGAGCCTTCGCCCGCACGCTTGTCCGCTTGCCGTCGCTCTCGGCGGTGATCCGCCAGAAGCCGTTCTCGCGGTCGGCCGCGACGACGCGCGTGCGGGTGTGGATCGAAGCGCCTCGCGCCGCTGCATCCATGGCGTTCAGCACGACGAGCCGCGAATCCTCGACCCAGCAATCGGAATATTCGAAGGCTTTGGCGCGGTCGTCCTTGAGCGGCCGGCCGGCGGGGTCCTGCGCCAGGTCGAGCGCGCGCGTCGCAGGCAACTTCCTGCGGCCGCCGATATGGTCGTAGAGGAACAGGCCGAGCCGCAGCAGCCAGGCCGGGCGCAGGCCCTTGTGGTGCGGCAGCACGAAGCGCAGCGGCCAGATGATGTGAGGCGCGATCGCCCAGAGCCGCTCGCGCTCCATCAGCGCCTCGCGCACCAGCCGGAACTCGTAATGCTCGAGATAGCGCAGCCCGCCATGGATCAGCTTGGTCGAGGCGGAGGAGGTGGCGCTGGCGAGATCGTCCTTCTCGAACAGGACGACGGAGGCGCCGCGGCCGGCCGCATCGCGGGCAATGCCGCAGCCATTGATGCCGCCGCCGATGACGGCGAGGTCGTAAGTCGGCTCAGTTTCGCTCATGTCGCCATCAGGCCTTGAAGACGGTCGCGGAGGCAAGCCCGGCGAGCGGGCGGCCGTGGTCCTCGCCGAGTCCGGGCGACCTGTCAACGCGGCGCAGCTCCGCCTGGACCGAGTTGCGCCGGGTGCGAAACATGCTGGTATATCCCCGGCGTCGCCGGGAATCGCGCTTCGCCGCGGCGGGGCTGGCAGAGGCGGGAACCGAGCATTGGCCGGGCAGGGCAGGATGGATGATCGCGGGCCCGCCCCGGCCTCGAGCCGCGCCCCGGCGGCGCGCCTGCTGGCCGCGCTGGAAGCCACGCTCGGCTGGCTCGGGGCCGCGATCCTGGCGACTCTGTTCCTGGTGGTGATGGCTGCGGTCGTCCGGCGCTATGTGTTCGGCGGCGGTTTCGTCTGGTCGGACGAGCTGGCGATCTGGCTTCATGTCGCGCTGATCGCGGTCGGCGCGCCGCTCGCCATGACGGGCGTCCTGTCGATGCGGCTCGACGTTCTGGTGCGCCTGCTTCCGCCTGCATGGCGCCGGGTAGCGGATGTGCTCGCCGGAGGCATTGCGGTCCAGGGAGCGCTGCTGCTCGCCTTCGGCGGCACCGGCGTCGCGATGCTGGTGGGCGGCACGTCGACGGTGCTTGGGTTGCCGGAATCCTTGCGCTTCGCCGCCTTCGCGCTGGGCGGCGGGCTGATGGTGCTCGTCCTGACGCTGCGCACGGCGCTCGACCGGGGCTGGGGCGGTGCGCTGGCGTCGCTCACGCTCGGCCTTGCCTTCTACGAGCTGGCGCAGCTTCCCTCGGGCCTGATCCTCACGACGCCGAGCCTCGGCGCTGCGCTGCTCGCGGCAACCGGCTTGCTGCTTGGCGTGCCGCTGCCACTCGCCTTGTTGGCGGGCGCCTCGATTGCGGGCGCTTTCGGTGGCCTGATGCCGGAGCCGGCGATCGTCCAGAACACGGTTGCGGGCGTCTCGAAATTCCTGCTGCTGGCGATCCCGTTCTTCCTTCTCGCCGGCGAGCTCCTGACCTCGGGCGGTCTCGCCGAGCGACTGGTGCGCTTCGCCGCTTCTCTCGTCGGGCACTGGCGCGCGGGGCTCGCCCAGACGTCGCTGGTGTCGAGCGTGTTGTTTTCGGGGGCGTCGGGCTCGTCGGTCGCGAATGCCGCCTTCGGCGCGAAGGTGATGGCGCCGACGCTGGTGGCGCGCGGCTATCCGCCGGCCCATGCGGCGGGGATCGTCGCCGGCGTCTCGATGCTCGACAACATCATCCCGCCCTCGATCGCCTTCCTGCTGCTGGCGACGGCGACCAATCTCTCGGTCGGTTCGCTGCTCGTCGGCGGCTTCGTGGCGGGCGGCGTCCTGGCGATCGCGCTCGCGATCGGCATCCACCTGACAGTGAGGCATGTCGTCGATGCGGCGCCGAAGGCGAGCGGCCGCGAGCGCGCTGCGAGCTTCGTCGGCGCGCTGCCCGCGATAGGGCTCGGCATCGTCGTGGTCGCCGGCATCCGGTTCGGCGTGGTCACGGTGACGGAGGCGTCGGCGCTCGCGGTGGCCTATGCGCTCGTGACCTGCCTGCTGCTGCGCAGCCTGAACGGTCGTGGCGTCCTCGCCGCGTTGCGCAGCACGGCGACGGAAACGGCGGCCATCGGGTTGCTGATCGGCGCCTCGGCGCCCTTCGCCTTCCTGCTGGCGCTGGACGGCGTCTCGGACCGGATGGCCGGGCTGGTGACGGCGCTGGGGGGCGGGCCCTATGCCGTGATGCTGCTGGCGAACTGCGTGCTGCTGGTCGCCGGGCTTTTCCTCGACATCGGCGCCGCGATCCTGCTGCTGGCGCCGCTGCTGCTGCCGGTCGCGGTCGCGGCCGGGCTCGATCCGATCCAGTTTGGCGTCATCCTGGTGGTCAATCTGATGATCCACGGGCTGACGCCGCCGCTGGGCATTCTGGTCTATGTCGTCAGCGGCATCACCCGCGTCCCGCCCGGCGCCGTGTTCCGGGCCGTGCTGCCGCTGCTCGGCGTCCTGCTCGCAGCGCTCGCCGTGCTTTCGCTGGGGGCTGCTGCCTGGCCGTCGCTTGCCTCGTCATCGCTTGCTCTTGCGCTCAAGGCGCTGTTCTGATGCGCGCCGTTGAGACAGGACCGGCCGACAGGACGCCAGCATGACCGTCACCGATATCGCGACGCGGACCTATAATCACGGCTGGCGGCTCGACCCGATCATTCGCAGCCTGCTCGATACGGATTTCTACAAGCTGCTGATGCTGCAGATGATCCGGGCCTTCCACCCGCAGGTCGAGGTCACCTTCTCGCTGATCAACCGTTCGAAGCATATCCGGCTCGCCGATATCGTCGACGAGGCGGAGCTGCGGGCGCAGCTCGACCATGCCCGCTCCGTGCGCTTCTCGAAGAAGGAGCTGATCTGGCTAGCGGGCAACTCGTTCTACGGCAAGACGCAGATGTTCTCGCCGGATTTCATCGCCTGGCTCGCCGATTTCCAGCTGCCGGAATACGACCTACGCCGGGTCGACGGGCAGTACGAGCTGCATTTCGAGGGGCCCTGGACCCACACCACCATGTGGGAGGTGCCGGCCCTCGCGATCATCAACGAGCTGCGCGCGCGCCGTGTCATGGTCGGCCAGAAGCGCTTCTCGCTCGATGTGCTTTATGCCCGCGCCAAGGCCAAGATGTGGAACAAGGTCGAGCGACTGCAGAAGCTGCCCAATCTGCGCCTGTCGGATTTCGGCACGCGCCGGCGCCACGGCCATCTCTGGCAGCGCTGGTGCGTCGAGGCGCTGAAGGAGGGGCTCGGCCCGGCCTTCAGCGGCTCGTCCAACGTGCTGCTGGCGATGGACAACGACGTCGAGGCGATCGGCACCAACGCCCATGAGCTGCCGATGGTGCTGGCAGCGCTGGCCGAGAGCGACGCGGAACTGCAGCGCGCGCCCTATCGTGTGCTCGACGAGTGGCGCCAGGTCTATGGCGGCAACCTCCTGATCGCGCTGCCGGATGCCTTCGGCACCACCGGCTTCCTGCGCAACGCGCCGGACTGGGTCGCGGACTGGACGGGGTTCCGGCCCGATTCGGCGCCGCCCGTCCCCGCCGGCGAGGAGATCATGGCGTGGTGGCGCGAGCGCGGGCGCGATCCGCGGGAGAAGCTGCTGGTCTTTTCGGACGGGCTCGACGTCGATGCGATCGAGCGCGTCTACCGCCATTTCGACGGCAAGGTCCGGATGGCCTTCGGCTGGGGCACAGATTTGACCAACGATCTCGTCGGCTGCTCCCCGGACGGCTCGCGCGCGCTCGACCCGATGTCGCTGGTCTGCAAGGTCACCAAGGCAAACGGGCGCCCGGCGGTGAAGCTGTCGGACAATCCGGAGAAGGTCTCGGGCGATGCCGAGACGGTCGAACGCTATCGCAGGGTGTTCGGCGGGGCCGGCGGGGCGGCACGATGAGGCCGTCGGACTCGACGGTCGTCGGCTGGGGATATGGCGTGCCGGAAACCGCGCTCGCGGTCGCGGCGCTGGAGGCTGCGGATATCGTCGTGACCGCACAGACGCGGCAGATGATGTCGGTCGCGCTGCAATACGGGCATGCGCTGCAAGGCGTCTCGCTGTCAGTGCCGTCCAGCCTGGCGGAGGAGGCACGCGCCATCCTCGCAGCCATGCCCTATGAGGAGCAGCGTCCGACATGGCGCCGGCGGCTGCTCCTGATCGGCCTCTTCTTCGCCCTCGGCGTCGTGCCGCCTCCGCGAGGACTTTTCCTGCGGGAGGAGAGAGCGGTCGCGGTTTCGCTGCACTGATCCAGCAAGCTCGGCGAGAGCTCGGAAACTGAATCCGAAGCTCGCGCCAAGATATTGATATTTGCTGCGATTTGTCAGTCGACCTGGCGGACGGCGCCCTTCGCGGCGCTGGTCGCCATCGCGGCATAGGCCTTGAGGGCGGTCGAGACCTTGCGCTTGCGCGGCGCGGCCGGCTTCCAGGCGTCCTTGCCCTTCGCCTCCATCGCGGTGCGGCGGCGCGCCAGCTCCTCGTCCGAGACTTCGAGGGTGATGCCCCGGTTCGGGATGTCGATGGTGATGACGTCGCCGCTCTCGACGAGGCCAATCGCGCCGCCCTCGGCTGCTTCCGGCGAGACATGGCCGATCGAGAGGCCCGACGAGCCGCCCGAGAAGCGCCCGTCCGTAATCAGGGCGCAGGCCTTGCCGAGGCCCTTGGACTTCAGATAGCTCGTCGGATAGAGCATCTCCTGCATGCCGGGACCACCGCGCGGGCCCTCATAGCGGATCAGCACGATCTCGCCGGGCTTGACCTTGTTGTTGAGGATGCCCTCGACGGCGGCGTCCTGGCTCTCGAAGATCACGGCCTTGCCCGAGAAGGTCAGGATCGAGGCGTCGACGCCGGCGGTCTTCACGATGCAGCCGTCGAGCGCGATGTTGCCGAAGAGCACGGCGAGCCCGCCATCCTTCGAATAGGCATGTTCGGCGCTGCGGACCACGCCGGCCTCGCGGTCGAGGTCGAGTTCCTCATAGCGCCGGCTCTGGCTGAACGCAGTCTGCGTCGACACGCCGCCGGGGGCCGCGCTGTAGAAGGTTCGCACGGATTCGCTGGACGTCTGCTTGATGTCCCAGCGCGCAAGCGCATCGGCCATCGTGGCACTGTGGACCGTCGGCAGGGAGGTGTCGATCAGCCCGGCGCGATCGAGCTCGCCGAGGATCGCCATGATGCCGCCGGCGCGATGGATATCCTCCATATGAACGTTGGCGACGGCAGGCGCGACCTTGCACAGCACCGGCACGCCGCGCGACAGCCGGTCGATGTCGGCCATGGTGAAGTCGATCTCGGCCTCATGCGCCGCCGCCAGCAGATGCAGCACGGTGTTGGTCGAGCCGCCCATGGCGATGTCGAGCGTCATCGCGTTCTCGAAGGCCTTGAACGAGCCGACATTGCGCGGCAGCACGCTTTCGTCGTTCTGGTCGTAATAGCGGCGGGCGATGTCGACGATCAGGTGGCCGGCCTCGACGAAGAGGCGCTTGCGGTCGGCATGGGTCGCGAGAGTCGAGCCGTTGCCGGGGAGGGCGAGGCCCAGCGCCTCGGTCAGGCAGTTCATCGAGTTGGCGGTGAACATGCCCGAGCAGGAGCCGCAGGTCGGGCAGGCGGAACGCTCGATCGCGTCGACCTCGCTGTCGGAAAGCTTGTCGTCGGCGGCCGCAACCATGGCGTCGACGAGGTCGACCTTCTTCAGCACGCCATCGGCGATGTACTTGCCGGCCTCCATCGGCCCGCCCGAGACGAAGACGGTCGGGATGTTGAGGCGCATCGCGGCCATCAGCATGCCGGGCGTGATCTTGTCGCAGTTCGAGATGCAGACCATCGCGTCAGCGCAATGGGCGTTGACCATGTATTCGACGCTGTCGGCGATGAGCTCACGTGAGGGCAGGCTGTAGAGCATGCCGTCATGGCCCATGGCGATGCCGTCATCGACCGCGATGGTGTTGAACTCCTTGGCGACGCCGCCGGCCTTCTCGATCTCGCGCGCGACGAGCTGGCCGAGGTCCTGCAGATGGACATGGCCGGGCACGAACTGGGTGAAGGAGTTCACCACGGCGACGATCGGCTTGCCGAAATCGCCATCCTTCATGCCGGTGGCGCGCCAGAGGCCGCGGGCGCCGGCCATGTTGCGGCCGTGGGTGGAGGTGGCGGATCTCAGGCGAGGCATTCGTTTCTTCCCTGGGTGGAAATGTTCTAAGGCGCGCGCAACCTAATCGCATGCCGCGCCGCGCGAAACCGCTTTCGGACAGTTCGATCATGTGGCCCGGGCAATGCGCCCGGAGGCGGCCGGCGCCTGCCATGTCGCTTCCCTTGCACTTCCCGCGGAAAACCCCTATGCGACCCGCGTTCAAGGGCCCGAAGGGCCGCCTTCGAGGACAAGGGTGTCATGGCCAAAGAGAAATTTGCTCGCACGAAGCCGCATTGCAACATTGGTACGATTGGTCACGTCGACCATGGCAAGACGTCGCTGACGGCTGCGATCACGNATGGCCAAAGAGAAATTTGCTCGCACGAAGCCGCATTGCAACATTGGTACGATTGGTCACGTCGACCATGGCAAGACGTCGCTGACGGCTGCGATCACGAAGGTCCTGGCCGAGACGGGCGGGGCTTCGTTCACGGCGTATGACCAGATCGACAAGGCTCCCGAGGAGAAGGCCCGCGGCATCACGATCTCGACGGCTCACGTCGAGTACGAGACGGCTGCGCGTCACTACGCCCACGTCGACTGCCCCGGCCACGCCGACTATGTGAAGAACATGATCACGGGCGCCGCGCAGATGGACGGCGCGATCCTGGTGGTGTCGGCTGCCGACGGCCCGATGCCGCAGACCCGCGAGCACATCCTGCTGGCGCGCCAGGTCGGCGTCCCGGCGCTGGTGGTGTTCATGAACAAGGTCGATCTCGTCGACGACGCCGAGCTGCTCGAGCTGGTCGAGATGGAGATCCGTGAGCTCCTGTCGAAGTACGACTTCCCGGGCGACGACATCCCGATCACCAAGGGCTCGGCCAAGGTCGCGCTGGACAACGGCGACAAGGCCATCGGCCATGACGCGGTGGTCGCGCTGATGCAGACGGTGGACGACTACATCCCGCAGCCCGAGCGCCCGATCGACCAGCCCTTCCTGATGCCGGTCGAGGACGTGTTCTCGATCTCGGGTCGCGGCACGGTGGTGACGGGTCGCGTCGAGCGCGGCATCGTCAAGGTCGGCGAGGAAATCGAGATCGTCGGCCTGAAGGACACCGTGAAGACGACCGTCACGGGCGTCGAGATGTTCCGCAAGCTGCTCGACCAGGGCCAGGCCGGCGACAACATCGGCGCGCTGCTGCGCGGCACGAAGCGCGAGGACGTCGAGCGCGGCCAGATCCTGTGCAAGCCGGGTTCGGTGAAGCCGCACACGAAGTTCAAGGCCGAGGCGTACATCCTGACGAAGGAGGAGGGCGGTCGCCACACCCCGTTCTTCACCAACTACCGCCCGCAGTTCTACTTCCGCACGACGGACGTGACCGGCGTGGTGCACCTGCCCGAGGGCACGGAGATGGTGATGCCTGGCGACAACATCGCCATGGAAGTGCACCTGATCGTCCCGATCGCGATGGAAGAGAAGCTCCGCTTCGCCATCCGTGAAGGCGGCCGTACCGTCGGCGCCGGCGTCGTCGCAACGATCATCGCGTAA
>NZ_LMJT01000040.1 GCF_001429395.1 Allobosea sp. Root381 | reverse complement strand
AGGCCGTCGCCGCCTAAGCGATCGCACCGTCCTCACCATCGAAGCGACCGCCGCACCCCGGCGGTCGCTTTTTTGTAGCTGCAAGCCGCGGATCGCCGGACTGGGATCCGATCGGCAAGTGTTGGATCTCGAGCCTTCTGCCGGCGGGCCGTGGCGTGAGATCCGCGCACTGACTCTTACGAAAATTCGCTTCGGAACACGGCTCCCGGTGCGATGTCCTTCAAGCCCGGCAAGCAATGCTCGACCAGCGCGTTGCGTGCGGCGTCGGCGATCTGCATGGCCAGCGCCTCGCCCTCCGCCCGGCGCGCTACCAGCGATATTCGCCTGGTCGGCGCCGGGCTCGGCAAGGGAAGACAATGGAAGCGCGGAGAGCCGATGCGCGTCTTGAGGATGCCGAGCGGGGTGCTGATCGTCCAACCCATCGAGGCCTCAACCATCGCAAGCACTGAGTCTGAGGTGTCAAGACGGTATCGATTTGGCGGCATAACGCCGTTGCGCTGCAGATAGGCGTCGACTGCCAAGCCTATGAAAGACTGATTCCCGTAGCGGATGAAGGGCGCCGCGGCGATCAGCGTTTCGAGCGTATAATGCGGCTCCGAGAGCTCAATCGGCAGCACCAGGACGTAAGGCTCCTCGAATATCGGAATGCTGACGAACTCCGCCTCAGGCGGCGCTTCCTCAGCTGTGAGGATGAAGTCGACCTTGCGTTCGGCTAGAGAGCGCACACTGGCCTCGCTTGCTCCGGACCAGATCATGAACTGCGCGGCGAGCCTATCGAGGTTACGCACGAGATGCGGGCCAGCAGTACTAGCCACCGAGTCGGCGACACCGAGGCGAAGCATCGGGATGGCGTTGTTGAGCTGAAGCTCGATCGCGCGATCCAAATCCTGCACGCGATCAAGAATCTCGATCGTACGCCGGTAGATGATGTCGCCGAGCAGAGTGAGCTTTAGCGGCCGCGTCCCCCGATCGATCAGGCGCGCATTTACGGAGGTCTCGAGATTGGCGATGGCCTGCGACACCGCCGACTGCGTCAAGCCCAGCGCGGTCGCGGCACCGGTCATTCCGTTTGCGTGGACCACTGCCGCGAAAATCTCGAGCAGTCGCAGGTTCAGGCCCTTGCGAGGCGAGCCTTCAGTTTCAGCCATATGAATTGTCGTCTCCGGATTTTCGGCAGGGATAGCGCCATTTTCCGGAGCATGACAGCTCAATGCCTTCGACCTGATGATCCTAGGCTCGATCGCCAACATCAAGGCAAGCGAGCTGGTGCTGCAACGTCCGATTTCGGGCAACGACCGAATGTCAACAAATGGCGCCAGACCGAAGTAGCTCTCTTTAGGAGGCTTCCGTTGAACGAACAGACATTGCCTTTCAGTGACATTTTTCAGATCGCTCGGCATGTCTCCGAGACGTCGCGCATTGTTAAAGCCGAAACGTCTTGCCAACCGACATGGGTATCACTCGTTCGCCATAGGCACCGGCCAGCGCGCTGACAGCCCGCCACCCTGTGCAGTGGCCTGGAGCGATCAAACGCAGATCGAACGATGCCAGCGCCTTGACGGTCTCCGGAATGATGGCCTCGGTACTCCCCGACAAATGAAAGCCTCCGAACACGCCGTAAAGCGGAGTGGTCGGAAATCTCGCTTGCGCGTGACTTAAGACGTTGATCAGACCAGCGTGCGAGCAGGCGGTGAACACGACCAATCCTTTGCCAGACAGGCTGATCGCTACAAAGCGTTCATCTAGCATGATTTCGTCGAGTTCCCATTCACCGGTCACAGTCTGACGATGCTGACCAGGGAAGCCGCGCTCGAATGGCGTAACGCGTGGGATCTCGCCGCTGACGTAGAAAGCCCTGTTCAGCACCAGCTGCTCGTTACGGGTCACAATTACACGCCCCCCGCAGCCGCTTAGGACAGCTTCGCTCGGAACCAACTCCATGGGCCGAAACTGGCCGTCGGCGGAGCGGGTAGCGCGGAGCGCGAACATGTCTGGATGCATGAAGGTCGGTACAGGCTGACCTCCGTTCGCCATGCCGATCATCTGCAATGCCTGCGGCATCGCACCACCATGGTCCCAATGCCCATGTGACAGCACGAGGGCGCCAACCGGCGCAAGATCGACACCTAGCCGCTGTACATTGCGCTCGAACACCCATTCCTCGGGGCCAGTATCGAACAGCAAGGTTTGCCGGGTCGCCCCAGCTGTCACCGTGATCAGACAGGAAAGCCCATGTGCCGCGCAGCATAGGCACTTACCTGAAAGCCATGGCATGCCTCGGCGGCGGTGCCGCGCGAATTCCGTTTCGACACTGTCGGGCGTCGAGGAAAGGCTATCGCTCGCATTGTCGACCAAAACGATGATCTCGGCTGTGTCGACAACTTCCATGCAGCTCTCCTCTGACGAGGTTTAGCGCAGTTGGCGAGAGATCGATCGGAAGCATATGCTCCTGGGAGCGCACCGCAATATCCAAAAAGTAGAGACGTATCCTCCAGTCGCTATTGGCATCCCAACGACGCAATCGCGTGCGACGGACGGGCCGTGCCACGCGGGCGAATTCAGGTCTGCTTTCAGGCAGGTGCCAAGAGTCTGCTTCTCTAATCGGGCAGTTGGGTCAAGCTCGGATTGCAGCCTGTGCCGGGGCTCGTTCACGCGGGTCACGCTTCTCTTCGCAGTCTGGTGGCTTCTGT
>NZ_LMJT01000039.1 GCF_001429395.1 Allobosea sp. Root381 | reverse complement strand
CCTGCCGCAGCTTCGCGACGATCTCTTCAGGCTTGTGCTTCTTCTGCGGCATCGCGGGCATCCTCCAAAGGCTCAAAAAGCCTACTTCAGGGAGGGCCACTTTTCAGGGGGCAGGCCACCCACGCCGCGCCGCAAATACCCAGTGGAACACAATGAAATTGGCGACGGGAATGGCGATGCTGATCACCGCGAAAGTGGCCCAGCTTGGCCCGCCAAATCGCTCGGCAGCTAAGTTGCTTGCAGCAATTATCCCCAGGTTGAGCATCTGGACCACGATGAACCGACCGAACTCGCGAGAGCTTCGTCTATCGGACTTAAACGTGAATCGCTTGTGGCCAATGAAGGACGCGGGGACCAGTATGAAATAGGCTAGGTAGGAGGTCCAGTACGTTGCTATGCCGAGCCCAGATTGAAGGAAACTGGCGAGGCAGAAATAGGCGAGCGTATTGAAGAGCCCGATCGCGGCGAAACGCAAAAGGCGCGCCACGAGCGGGCGATGCTGGCTGACCAGACTATCGAGCGATGCCATAGGAGACGTACTGCGCGCCGAAGGGAAGGCTGGAGAGCGCGTCGTCGACCTTTCTCATGAAGCCATCAATGGCTGGCACGGCGAGAATGTAGCTTCCGGCCACGCGGGCCAGCCCGGCATCAATAAGATGACGCTCAGCCGTTCTCTTTGATAGGAGGGTGGCATCAGCATCGAATGGGCAGCGGGAAACGATGCGCTTAGTGAGCGGGTTGAACGGGTTGTGCTCGAAGATCGCCACGACCCCCCCCGGCCGCGTTACCCGCGCCATCTCCCGCACGAATGCGGGCCACTGGGCCGGCGGAACATGGTGCATCACGCAGATAGCGAACGAAACGTCCACACTGTTGTCGTCGAACGGGATTACTCCACCGTCGAAGTCGCGATAGTCGACGTCGGCATTCGCGAGACGCGCTTCAGCCAAACATTCCGATGAAGGGTCCGCCCCGCTGATCGAGCGGACATACCCACGAAGGAGCGGGTGGTAGGTGCCAACTCCGCAGCCTACATCCAGCACGGAGACCTCGTGCGGATCGCCGATCTGCTGCGCAATGAGATCGAGCAGACGGACCGCTTTGGCCCTTGCGAAATAATCAACTTTGAGGCCCGAGAACGCTATTGAACCGTTGACGGTTTCAGCGTAGCTCGACCTGTATGCGTCAAATTCAGTCGCTTTTTTCATCGCGGCCAATAACCAAGGGAAATCCGATTGAGGTCGGATCCGGTAACATGCAGCACGATCTCTGGCAATCAATTCGGTGGGCGTAGCGATCATGACTTTCTGGCGCAGCACGGGCGTTGCTGCATTTCTATCGCTGCTGGTCATCGCATTGTGTGCGATTTACATTAAAATTGAACAGCCAATCTATATTTGGGATTTAGGCGCATATTGGCATACCTTCCAGGATGTCGGTGAAATGGCCTCGCGCGGAGATGCGTCGTGGGCTCGCTTTGTACAACAAACTGTTCGCGTCGCTGATTACAACGCCAGCCCGGTCGTGCCCTTGCTTCCGGTTTATCTGATTTTTGGTGGCAGCCGGACTGCCTACGTCAGCGGCATCGCGGTTCTCTATTTATTGCCGACAGTAGCGATACTCGCGTCGGTTACTCGCATGGCGCTTGGCGAACGGCGGGTGCTGCCCTTTTGGACAATTTTCATTCTGACGCTTACCTTCATACCTCTTTGGCGTCCCACGTTGCGGGGCTATCTCGATATCATAGGTCTGATCGGGCTCGCTGGCGCGACTTGGCTGCTATTCCGGAGCGACTTCCTTCGCCGAGCCCCGGTTCGGGTCGGAATCATGATTGGCCTTTGTCTCTGGTCAGCCTTCCTGTTCCGGCGCTGGTTCGCCTTCAGCGTAGTCGCCTTCTTCGCGGCAGCCGCTGCCGCATCGCTGGTCGAAGCGGCCGTCAGAGCGCCGTTCGAGCTGAAGAAGCGACTCGTCCAGGTCCTCGGCGGTTTGTTCGTAGCGGGCATCCTGGCATTGACGCTGACATTTGCGTTCCAGTCTGAGTTGGCAGTCCGAGCGCTGAAAACGTCCTACGCAGATGCCTACGACGCGTACCAATGGCCCGCGAAGGAGCATTTTGCGGCACTTGTGGGCTGGCTCACGCCCTTGGGCCTTGTAGCCGCGGCGGCGGGGATATCGTCCGCTCTGAGGTTCCGGAATGAGCGGCTGCTCTTCTGCCTTTTCGCAGCCATGATCACGTACGTCCTTTTCACCCGGACGCAGCGCTTCGGCGACCATCATTTCCTTCCCGTCGCGATGTGGTCGTTCGTTCTTATCATCGCAGGTTGCAACGAGGCCGTGCGGCTTTTCCAGGGGCAGTCTCGACAAGCAGCGACGATCGCGTTGGCCGCCGGCGCATGTGCTATTTTCGTTGCTTCGCTCTCGCCCTGGCAGGGACGCATCCCCGCACTGGCGGCGACTATCCTGCCCAAGCCGGATCTCCGGCCGCTCCGCATGGCAGGCTATAAGGCCCTCACTGCGGCGGCCGCCCAAATCGAGGGCAGCCTACGGCCGAACGATCGGCTGGTCGTCTTCGCGTCAAGCGCCGTGTTCTCCGATACTTTGCTATCCGAGATAAGGCCTTCGCTCCGGCCCCGCTTTGACTTGATCGACCACGTCGATAAGTTTAAGATGTTCACCTTCGAACTGCTTCGTGCAGATGTGGCCCTGGCTGTCTCTCCTGATCAGATTCATCTTCCCGCGAATAGTCAGCAGACGGTGACGGTGCCGAATGGGATGCTCCTGGAGCGCCGCGGATTTGGCCGAGCCTTCGTGCTCGAGCGCGTGTACAATTTGCCTGGCATGCAGGTCTCCCAGTTCCGTCGTGTCCGCGGCGTCACTGCAGAGGAGGTTGGTGAGCTCCTTGCAGTTTTCGCGAAGACCTATCCTGCCTGGCCCGCGGCTTACCAACAGACGATTGGTATCCCGCTGGCTATGAGGGCTGTGTCCGAGCCTGCTCGGTGGGGGCATGGCAGTCTGGCCTCTCCCAACACGATTGCCTTGCACCCCGACGCTGATGGCCCGACCAGCGTGACAATTCCATTTGATCCTCGCATGGGCGCGATCCCTTCCGCGGTCGAATTTCGCCTCGGCGCCGTCAACACGCCCGCCTGCGATACCGCTGACGGTGTGACGATTTCTGTATCAGAATCTGGAAAGAAGATTTGGCAAGGGGCCCTTACTCCGGCGACCTCCCATCGCGTCCCGCTACCGGTGTCGCCTGGAGCGGTCGAGATCACAGTCGACAAGCGTGACAACGAATATTGCGATCAGACATACGCGACCTTTGAAATTGGGGAAAACTGATCAATGCGGCGGCTATCGATCGTGGTGCCGGTCTACCGTAGCGAAACCGTCTTGAACGCGCTGGTGGACCAAATCGCCGGAGCGCTGGCAGGAAGCCGGTACGAAGCGAATTTCGAGATCGTGTTGGTTAACGATTGTAGCCCGGATAGTAGTTGGCGTGTCATAGAGCGCTTGTCTGAGGACAGGCCTTTCGTCAGAGGCATCTCCCTTCGTCGAAATGCCGGCCAACACAATGCGACTATGGCGGGTCTCAATCACGCGACCGGCGACATCGTCGTCATAATGGATGATGATCTGCAGCACCCGCCCAGTGCTATCCTCCAGATCGTCAAGAAGATCGAGGATGGTCACGACGTCTGCTATACGAACTATCGCGGGCGCAAGCATGCCACCTGGAAGCAATGGGGAAGCCGTCTCAACGATTGGATGGCCACGCGGCTACTCGACAAACCGGCAGGTCTGTACCTCTCATCGTTCAAGGCGATCGATCGTGGCGTCGTTGACGAGATAATCCGCTACGATGGACCTTATACCTATATAGATGGACTGATCTTGTCTGCGACCGGCTCTATTACGTCAGTCGACATCGACCACCAGGACCGATTTGCGGGTGAAAGCGGGTATAATTTCAGGCGCCTAGTTTCCCTATGGCTCAAGATGGTTACAGGCTCGTCGATCCTACCTCTACGAGCAGCCAGTCTCCTAGGGTTCATTCTGGCTCTGCTGAGCTTCTTGATGTTCGCGGTTGTCGTCGTTGAACGACTGAGCTCGCCGGGCATCCCACCTGGTTGGGCCTCGATCCTCGCCGCGATCTTCCTTAGCGCCGGCATCAACCTCGTCTGCCTAGGCGTGATGGGGGAGTATATTGGTCGGATTTATGCGCGAACGAACAATGTGTCTCAGTTTGTCGTGGGCAAGAAGACGTTCTAGGTAGGGGACCCATTTGAGCCATTGCGTCGCAAGAGCGACGAGTGCGATGGCTGCGAGGAAACTTAAAGCAAGCCTGTCGTAGCGGGTGGCGATGCGCTTCCAGTTTTGAGCTTCCCGAACGCGCGCTCAATGATGTTGCGGCGCCGTAGGCGGGGCGGTTGAGAGAATAGACGGCGTTCGGATTGCGCGGCCTGGTATAACGGCCTCGATCCGTCTATCGCCGAGCCAGTTTCGCAGTCGATCGGTCATAGGCCTTGTCTGCGACGGGACGCTTTGCCGGCGCGATGGCCTCCTGCAGGGGCATAGCCATGCTGATGTCGGCGATGTTGCCCGGGGTTATCGCGACGGCGACGTTCCTGCCGCAACGATCGGCCAGGCAATGGATTTTGGTTGTTCGGCCGCCCCTCGATACGCCAACCGCCTGCGTCCACTCCTCCCTTTTCCGCCGGAAGCGGAGCGATGCGTCTTCACATGGGAGCTATCGAGCATGAGTTCGTCGGGGACCGCTCCCGCTGCTGGCCTGCCCCCATCAGGTGGCCCGGTTTTAATCTAATGCATGGTGGGCTTGGCGGCCACGGTTGAGATGGCCCGCGAAGTGGGTTGGGTTTGTGC
>NZ_LMJT01000038.1 GCF_001429395.1 Allobosea sp. Root381 | reverse complement strand
AGCCGGGCCGGCCAGAGGCCGAAGCGCTCCTGCGTCCGGTCAAGCATGGTTCGGGCCGAGCCGACCTCGGCCTGCCGGATGGCACGGCTGGCCTCGACATCGACGATGACGGCGTGATCGAGGTCGATCAGATAGTTGGTGGCGTAAGCGAAGAAGGCATGGCCCTTCAGGGCTCCGGTCCATTGCGCCGCCGGATCAGAGCGGGAGACGAACTTCGGCTTGGCCTCGCTGGCTGCGCCCCAGGCGGCCTCGTCGAGCGTGTCGAGATACTCGCGCACCGAGCGCCGTGTCCGGGCGAGATCGTCCCAATCGACCGGCTCGGACGCTTCGGCCGAGCGTTGCTTGTTGGCGTCGGCCTTGATCAGGCTGGCATCGACCGCAAAGCCTTCGCCACCGACGAGCCCTTCCGCGACGCAGCACCGAACCGTCRTCTCGAACAGTTCGCGCAGGAGATCACTGTCACGGAAGCGGCCATGCCGGTTCTTCGAGAAGGTCGAGTGATCCGGGACGTCGCCTTCGAGCCCGAGCCGGCAGAACCAGCGATAGGCCAGRTTGAGATGCACTTCCTCGCAAAGGCGCCGCTCCGAGCGGATGCCGAAGCAATAGCCGATGAGCAGCATCMGGATCATCAGCTCCGGATCGATCGAGGGCCGCCCCATCTCGCTGTAGAACGGTCGCAGATGCGCGCGGACATCCGAGAGATCGACGAAGCGATCGATGGCGCGCACCCAGTGACCGGCCGGCACGTGGCGCTCCAGGCTGAACTCGTAGAACAGAGCYTCTTGCGCCACCCGCCGTTCGCCCATCATCGCGCCGCCCTCCGACCAAGGACAACTGAATCAGGACTTCATGCCCCCAGCAACAGCGACTTTTTCAACGGTATCNGCCACCCGCCGTTCGCCCATCATCGCGCCGCCCTCCGACCAAGGACAACTGAATCAGGACTTCATGCCCCCAGCAACAGCGACTTTTTCAACGGTATCCGCCAGAAGCAGAAGTTGACTGCGCTCCACAAACCGGACGTTCGTTTCAAGATGGCAATCGCACTAGTTTATGCCAATCAATGGGTCGTCGATTGTCACCGTCAGGGGAGCGCGCCGCCTTCTATCAGCTGAATTAAGGCCACGTGCTCGCGATCGTTATTAGATAATGCCTCCTGAGCAGGACGACAGTACGCGGGATGGCGAGACGTTTCGTATCTGCAGAAGTTCGTTCTTGACGCTGCTGCAAATGGGGCTGAGCGCCAACACAAAATACCGACAGAGAACACAAAAAAATTGGCCGCCTTTCGCGGAAACAACGTGGCGCCCCGCGAGTTACTGCCGATCGAAGTCGAGAACGCCGTGCAGCCAGGTTCTTGCGGACCCCCCGGAACGCGCTGAGCATCGATTTTTTCCGGGTGAGTTCGAGGGCCGGTTTAGGTGGCAGACGAGAGCGCGATTTCTAACAGCGATGCCCGGGCAGACGCCGGCCAGCTATTCGCGGGACCCGGCGAGGTTCGCTCCCACGCTCGGGACCTGGATTGGTCGAAGAGCCCCCTAGGACTGACTACAGGCTGGTCGCCCGCCATCCGGACGATGGTGCGGTCAATGTTCGATTCCCCCTTCCCCATCTGCCTATGGTCCGGTCCGGAGTTCGCCCTTATCTACAACGACGCCTATCGTCGCATCTTGGTCGCCTAGCATCCGGCGGCGCTTGGCCAGCCCGGCTCCATCGTCTGGGCCGAGATCTGGGACGAGCTGAAGCCCCAATTCGAGGGCGTGCGGGAGCGAGGCGAACCGGTCCATTTCGCGGACGCCCCGTTCGCCATGGCTCGTCTCGACGGCGGCGGAATAGAGACCGCCTATTTCGACTATGCGCTGTCCCCGCTGCGCGACGAGGACAGCAGCATCGCGGCGGTGCTGAACATCACGCCCGAGACGACCGGACGCGTCGTCATCGAGCAGCGTCTGGCGAAGGCGCAGGCCGCACTGGCCGAAAGTGAGGCCAAGGTCAGGCGGCGCACGGTGGATCTTGAGGCGGCGCTGAATGCGAAGACGCTCCTGCTGCACGAGGTCGATCATCGGGTGAAGAACAACCTGACGATGATCGGCGCCCTGTTGCGTCTTCAGTCGCGCCAGATCGACGACCCGGTCATCACCGCGAAGCTGGACGCCATGATGGAGCGGATCGACGCCCTGGCGACGGTGCATCGCCGGCTGTACCAGTCCGACGACGTCACTAAGTTCGACATCGCGGGCTTCGCCGAAAGCATGGCATCCGGCGTCATCGGCGCCAGCGGACGTGGCGACATCAAGCTGGTCGTGGACATCGAGCCGATTGAGGTCCAATCCGACTATGCGGCCTCGCTCGGTCTCATCCTTAACGAGATGCTTACCAACGTCATCAAACATGGCCTGAACGATGGCCGCAGCGGAACGATCAAGTTGTCCGCGCGAGGCAACGGCGCCGACTACGTCCTGACCGTCGAGGACGACGGGCATGGCATTGATCTCGACAAGAAGAGCGACGGCTTGGGTCGCACCCTGATCTCCCGGCTGTCGAAGCAGGCGGGGGCCAAGGTGACGTGGGACCGGTTGGAACCGGGCACGCGCGTCACGCTGACAATGAAGAGCGTCCACTGAATGGCAAGGTCGAAGCCCCTGAAGGTCCTGATCGTTGAGGATGAGGCTCTCCTCGCGATGGATGTCGAATCTATGGTCGAGGACAGCGGGCATGTCGTCGTCGCCGAGGCGACGTCCCTCTACGAAGTCGAGTCGCTGGATGCGGCCATCGATCCAGACCTGGCCTTCGTCGACATGCATCTCGCCAGGGGCACCAACGGCCTGGACGTCTGCGCGCTGATCCGGAAGCGCTGGTCCGACGCGATCATCATCTTCGTGACCGCGAACCCGGCCAAGGTCCCGCCGGACTTCGCTGGCGGCCACGGCGTCATCGCCAAGCCGTTCTCGCGGAACGCCTTCATGGCCGCGATCCATTACCTTGGCGAGGGTCTGACCTCCCCGCCACCCTCGATCCCCAAGCCCGGCGACCTGGTCGCGGCGCATTCGTTGATCGCCAGCTGGTCGACCTGATCGCGCGCAAGTTAGCCGATGCCTGGCTCGCGTGCTACGACGGTCCCTCCCAGCTTGAGCCCAAACTTTTGCACGACTTCCAAGAAGACCTTGATGTCATCGCGAACATCGATTCCGTCCCCACCATCCTGGACGTCGTCTGCCGGACGACCGGCATGGGCTTCGCCGCCATAGCGCGCGTGACCGAGGACCGCTGGGTCGCCTGCGGCGTCCGCGACGAGATCGCATTCGGGTTGCCCCCCGGCGGTGAGCTCAAGGTCGAGACCACCATCTGCAACGAGATCCGGGACCACCGCTCGGTCGTCGTCATCGACAACGTGGCCGAGGACCCGACCTATTGCTCGCATCCGACGCCCGCGATGTATGGCTTGCAAAGCTACATCTCGCTGCCGATCATCCTGAAGGACGGCCGCTTCTTCGGAACCCTCTGCGCGATCGACCCGAAGCCGCACAAGCTGAACACGCCGGCGATTCTGGGTACCTTCAAGCTCTTCGCGGAACTGATCGCCTTCCACCTCGACGCCCATCAGGAACTGGCGGCCAGCAGGGCGAGCCTCGCGACCGAGGTCCAGACGGGCGAGACCCGCGAGCAGTTCATCGCCGTGCTCGGGCACGACCTGAGGAATCCCCTGGCATCCGTCGAGGCAGGACTGCGCCTGCAGGACCGGACCGAGGACCTCCCCAAGATCCGCAGCCTCACGGCGATGATGCGGGCGAGCGTCGGCCGGATGTCGGACTTGATCGACGACGTGCTCGATTTCGCGCGCGGGCGGCTCGGTGGCGGGCTCGCGCTTGAGCGCCAGGTCTACGGGGATCTGGAGCAGACCCTCGCCCTTGTGGTCACGGAACTGCGGACCGCGCATCCCGACCGGGAGATCGTCAGCGAGATCCACATCGGCGGGAAGGTCGATTGCGACAACGCCCGCATCGCCCAGATGCTTTCGAACCTCGTCGGCAACGCGCTGACGCATGGTGCGGTCGACATGCCGGTCATCGTACGAGCCCATGAGGAGTCGCAGGTCTTCAAACTCAGTGTCTCGAACGGCGGCGAGGCTATCCTACCTGCCGTGATCGGCGAGCTCTTCAAGCCGTTCGTGCGCGCATCGTCGAAACCCAGCCAGCAAGGCCTTGGCCTGGGTCTTTACATCTGCGCGGAGATCGCCAAGGCGCATGGCGGAACGCTGGAGGTGACATCCACGCCCGAAGAGACATGCTTCACCTTCCGCATGCCGCTCTGAGGACTCGGGAGGAACAGTAGTCGCGCTCCACCGTTCCACATCCGGCCATGGCGGCTGGAGCAGCGGACAGATGCCCAAATTCACGGTCACGACCGACAATTCGGATGGCGAGCACTCTGAGGAGCCCATCCACTTTCCCAGCACCAAGGCGGCGACCGACGACGCCCAAGTCGCACTGGCGGAGATGGCCCGCGAGAAGCTGCCGGACGGCAAGCATGCCGACTTTGGCGTCAAGGTCGAGGACGAGGGCGGCACGGAGATCTACCGGGCCGGGCTGAGCTTCAATGCGAAGACGGCGGACGATATCCGGCGCGAGGACCAGGAGGCCGACGCGGCCGCCGACGACGTCGCCAACAGCTTGGGCGGCCTGGGTCCTCGGGAGTGAGCTAGACCTGCACGCTCATTAGCGCCAAGACAGCGGCGACGATGCGCCGGGACGGTGCCGGCTTGCCCAGCCAGCTGCCCATCAGGAGGGCCGGGTCCACCACTCCGCTTTCAGGCGAGCTTCCTGAGAAGACCAGGAACGGGATGTTGGCTGCGACCAGGCGCCGGGCGACCTCGTCGCAAGGGCCGTCCAACAGGGTCAGGTCGAGGATCGCCCCATCGGCGTTGTTGGCCTCAAGCCATTCCAACGCGGCCGCGCATGTCGGGATGTTCGCCGCGATCTCGAAGCCGGCGTCCGAGAGAATGCCTTCGAGATCCAGGGCGATAATCGCCTCGTCTTCGAGGACGAGTATCCTGGTCCCTGTTGGAGCTTGCATTGGAATTCCTGTGCCGTTGCCACGGCTCAGTCACCGCTATCCCCGGCGTCAGCCTACGCGGTCCTGTGGGAACAATCCAGCTTCTGACGCTTCGCGGAACCTTGGTCGCAATCTCGGTCCCCTCAGTTGGCTCGACCAGTGGTCAACTCTCTGTTCCGCAGGCGCAAACATCGGCGCCGCCTTGCTGGGAGCGCTCGCCGAATGGCAGGGTATGTATTTCGTCTTCCTGGTCTGCTCATTCCTGCCGGCGATCGGCATCCTCACCGCGCTGCCGCCGAATATACACGAACCACCATCGCCCGCGCCCGCTTGAGGTGCGCTTCGCGCTGAATCGTCCCATCCAAGTGGGGCGAGGTGCGCCAATTTCGGACATACGGTGTTCCCCTGAAAACGGACCTCGCTCACATACCCGCCGATCTTTCCGCGAATAGGACGTCACAGTCGTCGTACGATGATGGGCGCATCCTGTGGGGCTCAAGCGGATGCACGCGCACCACTTCGAAGCGGATGACTGGTGGTTCCTGACGTATCGCGGATGGTCGCATGTCGAGAACGGCACGGTCCGGCTCGGCCGCGACATGGCGCAGCGTGCTTTCGACCTGCGACCGGCCAACGCGAACGGTGCCCACGCGTTGTCTCATGCGATGTTCGAGGACGGAGCCGGAGCCGAGGCGGAGCGGCTTATCTCGCGCTGGCTGCCGACCTATGACCGCTCTGGCGTCCTGCACGGGCATCTAGCATGGCATCAGGCGCTCTCGGCGCTGGAGCGTGGCGATCCGGCGGGGGCTCTGGCTGTCTACCAGACGCATGTCCAGCCGTCGGTATCGCAGGGCGCGCCGATCAATATCCTGACGGACACCGTCTCGCTGCTCTGGCGACTCCATATTTACGGCCATAAGGTTCCGGCCAGCCTGTGGCAGACCGCGCGCAGCTATGCCGAGACGAAGTTTGCCAAGCCCGGCTTCGCCTTCATCGACGCCCATATCGGCCTGTTGGCCGCCGCTACGGGTGACAAGCTCGCGGCCTCGGAACGCGTCGGCGCCCTGACAAAACTGATTGAGGACGGCGCGATGGCGGCCGGGCCTGTCGTTCCGGCGATCTGCCGAGCTGCATTGGCATTCGCTGATGGCAATTATGCCGATTGTGTTCGTGTCCTCGAACCTATGGCGGGCGAGGTTGCGCGGATCGGCGGCAGCGGTGCACAGCGCGAGCTCGTCGAGGACACACTGTTGGTCGCTTTGATGCGCAGTGGCGAGGCCACGAAGGCGATAGCCTTGCTCGACGAAAGGCTACATCGCCGGCCGTCTCTACGTGACACTCTTTGGAAGAGTGAGATCGCAGCATGGCGACGATGACAGCTACCACCAAATACCGGGGAACTAAGGACGGTTCCTGGTACACCTTAGCCTTCGGCCTTTGCGTCAGTTGGCCTGCCCCCATCAGGTGGCCCAGTTTTAATCTAATGCATGGTGGGCTTGGCGGCCACGGTTGAGATGGCCCGTGAAGTGGGTTGGGTTTGTGCAG
>NZ_LMJT01000037.1 GCF_001429395.1 Allobosea sp. Root381 | reverse complement strand
GTCATGAACGAGGGCCGCATCGTCGAGCAGGGCCCCCGCGACACCATCTTCGACGCACCCCGGCACGACTACACCAAGAAGCTCCTCTCCGCCGTCCCAGGCCTCGAAAGCACGCCCGAGGGCGGCGTCAGGCTGTTCTGGAGGCTGGGCGATTCCTCCGACACCCGCGTCGAAACTCGGCATTCCTGAAGGCCCTGCAATGACGACCCAGCAACTCTATTTTCCGCTCATCGAAGTCTCCGGCAACGCCTATCAGCGCGGCCTGTCGCATGGCACGCAGGCAAAGGAGCGCGTGCTCGGCAGCGTCGCGATCTATGCGAAATCGCTGGCGAAGCTGGCTTTCGCGCAGAGCGACCTGCGGACCCTGCTCGACGATTTCGCACATGAGATCGAGCGCTTCGAGCCGAGCTATCTGGAAGAGATGCGCGGCATCGCGGACGGGGCCGGCGTCTCGCTCGACGACATCCTGATGATCAACGCGCGCACGGAGATCATGGCGCAGGCTGCCCGCACCGCCGAACGCGGCTCGGACGAGTGCACCAGCGTCGGCGTCCTGCCCCGCCGCAGCGCGACAGGTCGCTATGTCCAGGGCCAGAACTGGGACAATCGCGTCGACTGCGCCGACACGATCATCATGCTCCGCGTCCTGCGCGAGGAGGGGCCCGATCTCCTGACATTCGTCGAGGCCGGCGGCCTTGCCCGCTACGGGCTCAACAGTGCCGGCATCTGCCTGAACGGCAACGGGCTGTCGTCGGATCGCGACTATTCGCAGGCGGGTATCCCGCTACCGCTGATCCGGCGCAAAGCGCTGGAGCAGGAGCATTTCGCGCAAGCCGTGCAGGTGATCTACGCGGCGCCGAAAGCCTGCTCCTGCAATCTCCTGCTCGGCAGCAAGCTCGGCACCGCCATCAACCTCGAATGCGCCCCGGACGAGACCTTCGTGATCTATCCGGAGAACGGGCTCGCGGTTCACGCCAACCACTGGGTGAGCAACGCCGCGCTGACGAAGCTCAAGGAGACCGGGGTGCCCGGCTCGCCGGACAGCATCTTCCGCTACATGCGCGTGAAGGAGCTGCTCGACGGCGCGCAGCTCTCGGTCGACGATCTGAAGGCCGCCTTCGCCGATACGCTCGGTACGCCCTACTCGGTCTGCAGGCCGCCGCGCGCCAGCAACAAGGGCTACCACTCCTCGACGACGGCGACCCTGATCATGGACCCGGAAGCCGGCTTCATTGAAGTCGCCCGCATGCCGTCGCTCGGCGCCCATTTCGCCCGGTATCCGCTCGCTCGCGGTGCCGACGTCCAGTTCTGAACCATCAAGAAACGAGGGAACGTAATGCTGAACAACACGCGGATCATCACCGCTGCTTTTGTGGCGCTCGGCCTGGCCGGCGGCGTCGCCAATGCGGCGACGCTCAGGGTTCACCAGGACGCGGACATCCGCAGCACCGACCCAGGCGTCAACCGCGACGGCAACACCGATCTGGTCGTGCTGCACATGGTCGAGGGCCTTGTCGGCTACGATGCCAAGGGCGTGACCAAGCCGCTTCTGGCCGAGACGGTCGACGTCTCCCAGGACGGCCTGACCTACACCTTCAAGCTCCGCTCGGGCGTGAAATTCCATAATGGCGAGACGCTCACGGCCGAGGATGTCGTCTGGAGCTGGAACCGCTATCTCGATCCCAAGACCAACTGGCGCTGCCTGACCGATTTCGACGGCCGCATCGGCCTGAAGGTCGAGAGCGTGACGGCGAAGGATCCGCTGACCGTCGTCATCCGCATCAACGAGGCCTCCCCGCTGTTCCTCGCCAACATCGCCCGCAGCGATTGCGGCATGACGGCGATCGTCCATCGCTCCTCGCTCAAGCCGGACGGCAGCTGGGACAAGCCGATCGGAACCGGCCCGTTCAAACTCGGCGTCTGGCGCCAGCGCGAATACATCCACCTGGTCAAGTTCGAGGAATACGCGAACCGCGGCGGCTCGCCTGACGGCTATGTCGGCAGCAAGCGCCCGCTCGTCGACGAGGTGCGCTTCGTCGTGATCAGCGACCCGGCGACGGCGAAGGCGGCGCTGGTGCGCGGCGACATCGATATCCTGCCGCGGCTGCCATATTCGGAGGCGAGCGAGCTGAAGGCCGATGCGAACATCGAGGTGAGCGTCCAGCCGGGGCTGGCGCCGACCACCTTCACCCTGCAGACGCGCGACCCGCTGCTCTCGAACGTGAAGCTCCGGCAAGCGATCGCGGCCGCGGTCAATTTCGACGAGCTCGTCGGCAGCGTGACCTACGACCTGACCACGCCGAACAACTCGCTCGTGCCGGTGGCCTCGCCCTATTACGGCGAGGTCCAGAAGAAGGGCTTCAGCCACGATCCGGCCCGCGCGAAGAAGCTGCTCCAGGAGGCCGGCTACAAGGGCGAGAAGATCACGATCATCACAAACAAGCGCAACCAGTCGAACTTCGACACCGCGATCGTGCTGCAGTCCATGCTGCAGGGCGCCGGCATCAACTCCGCCGTCGAGGTGCTCGAATGGGGCGCCCAGCAGGATCGCTGGCAGAAGGGCAACTACCAGATCATGGCCTTCGGCTATTCGAGCCGCATGGACGCGGCCCTGACCTACGAGGCGGTGATGGGCCCGAAGGACTCGCAGCCCCGCAAGGTCTGGGAGGACAAGGCGGCGCTCGAGATCCTCGGGCAGGTGACCAACGAGACCCGCGACGCGGAGCGGCAGAAGCTCTTCGACCAGCTCCATGTGGCCATGATCGAGCAGGTCCCGATCATTCCGATCTTCAACACGCTCAGCGTCGGGGCGAGCCGCAAGAGCGTGAAGGGCTACGCGTCCAACGTGTTCAGCGCGCCGCTGCTCTGGGAAACCGAGAAGAACTGACCTGACGATGCGCTCGCGTTCCTTCTATCTGCTCGGCGACGTCAATCTGAAGGGCGTCGCCGACCCTTCCGCGATCTTCGATGTCTTCGGCCTCCGGCTGGCGGCCGCCGACATGGTGTTCGCCAATCTCGAATGCTGCCTGTTCGACGTCGCCGAACAGGCAGCGGAGAAGCGCGGCTTCTACGTGCCGACACGGGCGGCAGAGCTCTTGAAACGCGGGGGGCTGCAGGTCGTCGGAACGGCCAACAACGTCAATATCGGCGCAGAGGCCATCGCCTCCTCGCTCTCCGCCCTCGCCGATGCGGACATCGGGCAGGTCGGCTCGGGGCTGGACCCGCAGGGCGCCTATGCGTCGCTGGTGGTCGAGCGGGACGGGCTCCGCTACGGATTCCTGCAGCGGACAGCGGTCTATTGGCCGGACGGCCATGAGGCTCAGCCCGGCCGCCCCGGCGTCGCGATCATCAAGGCGGGGACGGCCTATCGCCCCCGCTTCGACCAGCAGGCCGCCAGGACGCGCCCCGGCGTGCCGCCCGAGGTGATGACATGGGCGGACAAGCAGTCGCTGGCCGAAGTCGCGGAAGCGGTCACGGAGCTGCGTCAGCGCGCCGACATCGTCACCGCCTCGTTCCATTGGGGCTTCCGCGCCGAAATCCTGACCTATCAGCGCGAATTCGCCCATGCGGCGATCGATGCCGGCGCCGATCTCGTGCTCGGCCACGGTCCCCATATGATCCTGCCGATCGAGCTTCATGCCGGGCGGCCCATCATCTATGGCGGCGGCAACTTCTCCTTCCTCTACGCCCATGACAGCCACGCCCATACCGACTGGGTCGGCATGGCGATGCGCGCCGAGATCGAGGACGGGTCGATCGCGCGGATCGCCCTCTCCTTCGTCCGCCGCGACGACATGCACCGCACGATCGAGCGCGCGGTCGACGACGAGCCGCGGGAGCGCGACCGGCTGATCGAGGCGGCGCTGGCGAACGGCGCAACCTTGAGAGCCCAGGGCAGGGAACTGATCCTCGATCTGCGGCCCGCAGCGGCCGCAACCGACAATTAGAATGCGGTAGCGACCATGACAGCGATGCAGAACGGCATGATCGTCGCCCCCCAGCCGGAGGCTGCGGAGGCCGGTGCCGAGATCCTAGAACGGGGCGGCAACGCCATCGACGCCGCGATCGCCTGCGCCTTCATGCAGGGCGTCGTCGACCCGTTGATGTGCGGCATCGGCGGCTTCGGCTCGATGCAGCTCTACATGCCGAAGCGCGGCGTGCACGCGATCGTCGAGTTCTATGCCAGGGCCTCGCTCTCGGCGACGCCCGACATGTGGCTGAAGCATCTGCGCGGCCAGACGCGGGATGGATTCGCCTTCCTGCTCGAGGGCGGGATCAACGAGTTCGGGCATCTCGCCGTCTGCACACCGGGCAGCGTCAAGGGCTACGCCCACGCGCTTGCAAACTACGGCACGATGGATTGGGCCGATGTCATGGCACCCGCGATCCGCCAGGCGGAGGCCGGCGTGCTGGTGCGTCCGCACATGCACTGGTTCTGGAGCCAGGACCAGAAGGGCGGCGGCGAGGTCAACACGGCCGACAAGCTGCGCTACAGCAAGACCGCCCGCGAGGTGTTCTTCCGACCCGACGGCAGCCTGAAGCGCGTCGGCGACCTGCTCGAGAATCCCGACCTCGCGGCGACGCTCCGGCATCTCGCCAAGGCCGGGCCGGAGGATTTCTACACGGGCGCCCTTGCGGGCCAAATCGCGGCCGACTTCGCTACGCATGGCGCCTTGCTGACGGAGCGGGACCTCGCCGCCTATGAGCTCTCGGTTGCCGAGCCGATCTGGGGCAGCTATCGCGGGCGCCGCATCTCGACCAGCCCGCCGCCGGCAAGCGGCATGTCGATGCTGCAGATGCTCCATATCCTCGATCAGTTCGACGTGGGCTCGCTGCACCATGGCGGAGCCGCGCATATCACGCTGCTGGCCGAGGCGATGAAGCGGATGACGATCGACAAGGATCGCTACATGGGTGATCCGGCCTATGTCGAGGTTCCGGTCGCCCGGCTGATCTCGCAGGAGCATGCGGCCGAGCACGCGGCCTCGATCCGCCGCGGCGAGCGCGCCTCGATCGAGCGCCTGGACCGCTCGCAGCGCGAAACCACCCATGTCTCGGTGGTCGACCGCGATGGCAACGCCGTGGCGCTGACCCATACGCTCGGCAGCCCGTCGGGCGCCATCTCGGATGGGCTCGGCTTCATGTACAACGGCACCATGAGCCGCTTCGACCCGCGGCCCGGAAGAGCGGCCTCGATTGCGCCCGGCAAGCGGCGCTCCTCTTCGGCGGCTCCGACCATCGTCTTCGAGAACGACCGGCCGCGCATCGTCGTGGGCGCGCCGGGCGGCAGCTACATCGCGCCGGCAGTCGCCCAGGCCATTTCGAACGTGCTAGACTTCGGCATGTCGGCGTTCGAGGCCGTCGCGGCGCCGCGGATCATGGCGGTGTCCAACACGATCGACATCTCGAACCGCATCAGGCGCAGCGTCAGCGCCGAGCTCGAGGCGGCCGGCTACGGCGTCAAGCGCTCGGCCCAAACGTTCCCGTTCGCCGCAGTGCATGCCATCGAGATGATCGACGGCGTCTGCAAGGGCGGCGCCGACCCTCAACGAGACGGCATGGCCATCAGCGTTTGATGCCCACGACTGGCCTCAAATGATCGACTGCCGGCGTCGCCCCCCATTCGGTACGACGGATGCCGCCCGCAAAGATCGAGCCATAGGCGCGGGCCAGGCGAGGCCGACGCCACCGATACGAAGGCGATCTTGGGTTGTCACACTTCCGTTCATGCTCTTAACCGGCGGCGGAACGTGCTTTCCTTCGTCGAAGTGCGCCAGAAGCATGCGTAATCGGGCGGACCCGCGAGGGGTCAAGCTCCCGTTAGGATCTCGACAGATCCAAGAGGGAGGAAGTCGCGATGTTCTACGCTG
>NZ_LMJT01000036.1 GCF_001429395.1 Allobosea sp. Root381 | reverse complement strand
TGCGCGCCGCACCAACAGGTCGAACACATGGCCGCACCGACCAGACCTGGAAAAGCGTTCGAAACCCCTTGCCAAAGGAGAGCCGTCCACACAGGGCGTAGAGCCTCCGGCAATGTCCTGTTTCGGGCAATCCAATGCGCGCCACGCCGGGACGGCTCCTGACGAGCCTTGTGCTGCGCTCGACTCTGACAACACCGACAAAGCTGGTCCAACGCCAGATGGCCAGTGCGCCAGCATGATGGTATCGACGCACGCATTCAAGAGCGCACCGGCCAGGCTCTAATGGGCAACCGGGCCGGGCACACGTGGTCAAGTGCGATACCAGGCCCCAATGTTCCAAGTCGTCGTGTCCCAGCCCGATATGTCGGGAACTAGGCTATTGGCAGATACGGCGACTATCTTTCGCGATAGCAACGGCAATATGACGTGTGCGGAACAGAATATCTCATCTGCTTTTATCATTAGGGCTGCACGCTTCTCCGGATCCAGTTCCTTCTGAGCGGCCTGATACGCCTTGTCCACCTCGGGGTCAGTGTGTCGGGAGACATTGCGGCCCTGCCACTTGTTATCCTTGTTCGCGACCTCCGACGAAATCAATTGGCGGAGAAATCTTTCCGGGTCGGGCTGGGGTTGTACAGAGGTGAACATCTCAATGTCGCAATAAAGCTTCGTATAGGTGTCAGGGTTGGCGACATCAGACGAGAAAAAAACCGAGGCGGCAACCGATTTCAGTTCGATATCGATGCCAGCCCGCTGGCAAGCTTGTTTTATGATGGCCTGCGTTTTCTGGCGTGGCGCGTTAATCGACGTCTGGAATACATATTTGAGCTTCTTCCCACCCTTCTCTCTGATCCCGTCAGCGCCGCGTGCGTATCCGGCCTCGTCGAGGATTTTATTGGCCTTATCGATGTTGAATTCGTAGGTGAGCTTCTTCGACTTGAACCGGGCGGGTTCGTTAACGAAGCTAGCCGTCGCAGTGCCTCCCCGGCCATAGATGAACTTCTGGATCGAGTCGCGATCGATCAATAGGTTGATCGCCTCACGCACCTTAGGATCGGACAAGGTCGGGTGCTTGGTCTTGACGCTGGAACGCTCCCCGTCGACCTCCGTCCATGGGTCCGTGGGGTTCAAGATGATGAATTCCAGGTCGCCGGCTGGCACGGCGATAACCTTGCCCTTTCCGCCTGTTTCCATCCGCTTCAGCACTTCATCCTCAACCTGGATGTTCCAGGCGTAATCGTACTCGCCTGTCTGGAGAACAGCGCGCGCCGCAGAAACCGCATCACCGCCGCCTTTGACTTCAATCGTGTCGAAATGCGGCTGCACATTAACGTGGTAATCCGCGAAACGTTCGCCGGTCAGAATGTCTCCCGGCTTGAATTCGACAAACTTGTATGGACCGGTTCCAACAGGCTTCAAGTTGGCGGGTGCATCACGTGAATTATTGCCCTTGTAATCGGCGAAATGGTGTTTCGGAATGATCATTCCGGCGACGCCGACAAACGCGGTGGCCCAGAATGGCGCTGCGTCCGGGAAGATCACCCTGACTGTATAGTCATCGAATTTCTCGAATTTCGACTCTCTATAAGTCCCGGAAGTATAGGCCGCAGTTGCCTGATCGGCCGCATATTCTGCGGTGAATATGACATCGTCTGCAGTAAATGGCGTACCATCATGCCACTGCACGCCGCGCTTGAGCTTCCAGGTAATGATTTTGCCGTCAGCAGATACACCTCCATTTTGTTTGGAGGGTATCTCCGCCGCGAGGAACGGAATGAGATTGCCCTCCTCGTCCCAACCAGCCAGGGGTTCGTAAAATACTCGCGTGGCGATCTGATCCTTTACGCCGCTGGCGAAATGCGGGTTAAGAAGAGTTGGCGCCTGCCAAAGTAGTATCTTAAGCGGCCCGCCGCCGCCTGCCTTGGTCGGCTTGTATCTTGAGGCCGGCTGAGCCTCTGCTACGTCATTCCAGATCAGGATTTGTGTTGCTAGCGGCGCGGCAATGCCGACAGAAGCCATCTTCTGCAGGAATGTGCGCCTTGAGAGACGGCCGTCTTTCACTTCTGCGATCAAGCTTCCGATATTCGTCTCGTCCATTTGAATCCCCTGTTGCTTGTCGCTTCCGAACGCATGCCGGCCCACGGTCGGGAACGGCGTACGTGCAAGCATCGCCCGATGCGCACCACCATTCACCAGCCCCATTATGCAGCGTCACCCACGGCCCTCGGTACGGTCAAGGGGTGCTCAGACGGGTCGCGACACAAGCCAGCGCTAGCCGAACGCCTCGGCGACAAACCGGCTCCCCCATCGCCAATCAAGCGAGCCTAGCGCATAATTGCATTGGCTTTAGTCTCCTAACCCTGCACGACATCGCGCGCTGCAACTGCCTGGTGCGTGGCGTCGGCTACAACGGCATCGATGTCCTCAGGCGCTGCCTCACGAGCGCCCGTGCAGAAGACACTGCTCAGAGCGGATGGGCCGCGACGCGGACGCATGGATTGGTGATGCGCATCTTGACGCAGCATCCGTACCACTGCCAGTCACAAGCCCCGTTCTTGATAGGCCGCGAGATGCCACTTCACCATTACGATGCTCACGCCTTCGCACGTCACATCCGTTTGGTTTCAGCTAATACCCAAAGGCCGTTTGTGATCGCGCTCGACGGACGTAGCGGCGTCGGCAAGTCGACACTGGCACTACAAATGACCGACGTCTTAGGAGCGGCCATCATCGACGGCGACGACTTTTTCGCCGGCGGTACCGCGTTGAGGTCGGACGCCCCAGCCCTCCGCGCTGCCGACTGTATCGACTGGACCCACCAGCGCGCCGTGCTGGACGTCTTGCGGCAGGGACGCGCTGCCAGTTGGCGCGCGTTCGATTGGGATGCCTTTGACGGAAGACTGCAGTCAAGCGTGACTGAGCTCTCACCACGATCCGTCGTTATCCTAGAGGGCGTCTATTCGGCTCGCCCGGAACTCGCGGACCTCATCGACATGAAAGTCCTAGTGACCGTTTCAGACGCTTTGCGCGAAGCAAGACTGCTGGCGAGAGAGGGCAGTATCGATCCCTGGGAGCGCCAATGGCATGAGGCCGAAGCGCACTACTTCAACGAGGTCATGCCGTGGGGCCGGTTTGAGGTGATCTTGGATGCTGTCAACGCGAATGAGTGAACGCGATTGCACCGGTCGCGGGCACTGGAGATCGTTGTGACGATGCCTGCGCTCACCCTCGCACCCAGCTCGGCAGGCTGTCATCTAAACCGGGATCACGGAATGTCGGCTTCCCGACAGAGGGCCAGTTTCGGCTTCTGTCGCATCTAACCCGAACAGGACCTGGGTTCATTGTCGGAGTTCGCTCGGAAATGACGCATAGGTGGGTCAACGAGCGCCGCGATAACCCGTCAGGTAATCGACTTTGTCTAGGTGCGCCGCGAGGTTCGATCCACCAAAACGGAGATCGACATGACTACATACGCCATCGCCCATTTGACCGACGTCACCATGGGCCCTGATAACGTCCGCTATCTGGAGGGAATTGATGCGACCCTTGCACTTTACCACGGCCGCTTCATCATCCACGGAGACCAGCCTGAGGTGCTTGAAGGTACATGGTCGGGCGACCTGGTCATGATCGAATGCCCGGGCCGTGCGTCCGTCCGCGCTTCGTACGCATCTGACGCTTATCAAGTGAATGCAGCCACGCCATCCACTAGAGCTGCGACCATCGACAGCAGCAATGCGCCTCGCTCGGTGTTCATTGCTGTGCTCCCGGTTCGCCTGCTTTCCCAGCCTCACGAGGCATGGGGATCATAGCCCCTTTAGATACTCGTCCAGGTTTCGGTACTCCCCGGCAAACTCTGCACGCTTTTCAGCGATTTTCTGGCCGGCCACCGATGCGACGCGGACCTCCCGAGGATTGCAGTCGAACTCCTGCTTGAACGCACGGCTGAAGCTCGATGCGTCTTCGAAGCAGTGCTGATCCGCAATCACGTTGATCGCGGATGTGTTTGAGGGATCCGACAGAAGGCCGTAACACCTCAACAGACGCCTGTGGCGAATGTAGTGTGATACGCCGCGATCCTGCTCAAAGAGGCGATAAAGCTGCGTGCGTGACACCCCAAGCTCGCGACACAACATCTGAGCGTCAAGACTTGGTTCTCGGAGGTGCTGGTCAATGAACCGGCGGATCTGCTCACGCCTCGTGAGATTGACCTGAACGCAAGCCTCTTCAAAGCGGTCAGATGATGGCACCATGCAAGCTAGCACCATCGACCGAACTGCGCCTGCGAACCGAGCCATGTCCGATACCGCCAGATCGGGCAGGCTTTGCCGGATAAGCAGGATGTAATCTCCCAGCAGGCGCCCGAGCCGAGATTCCAGTGGTGTCGCCTCAGCCGCATCGAGGAGCGGCGCGAGCTCTCGAAATGCGTCGCGTGGGAGGAAGAGATGGGTTCGCTCGTCGGCGGGCCTTCGACTCGTTAGCTGCCGCCCGAGCGAAACCACGAACGGAGTCTGCGGCGGCACATTCAGTGGCACTCCAGACGCTGAACCAACAGTCCGGCGCGTTCCGATCGTGATGACCCAATGGTCGATAGGGTTCGAGCGCAGATGAGACGTCTCTCGTGTCATGGTGAGACGAGGCGCTTTGACGGTCGAGACACCGAATTCCGGTAGTGACCAGACAGTTGTCGAGCACGGGCACCCTGCTGCCCGATTGTCGCTGAGCACGACGTCGAATAACCCTTCATACCAGGCCCGCCAAGCCCTAAGCTGCTCGTGCGTCGGCAGGCCATGCGTCGTGAACTGTGCAGGAACCATCGGCAACACCTTTGGTCAGACAATTTTCCGATGCTGTTAGCGCAGAAACAGTTTCCAAATGCTCTGATGACTTATGACGATCGTTCGATCTTTCCCCGTGGCGCGCAGTTGGCCTTCCGGACAGCGCACCGGCTACTTTTGGACTGTTGAGCGACGAACCGCAAAGGTTGCCGCGGGTCGGTTCCAGTCGTGCCGCACCGCGCACGTCCGCTTCCGGGCAGTGAGCTAGAGTCTGCTAATGGCGCGGCGCGGTCGTCTAACCGGAAAGCCCGCGACGATGCTCGATGCGAGAATCGATGCTCTCCAGTCTCATGCAGCAATTGCTGAAGCGCGGGCAGCGCGCTTCAGCACATATCGTGAGAAAGTCAGGTACTTTATAGCCCGTATTGCCGTCGCATTACCTCGGCTGCCCGCTCGCCGACGACTGCGCAAGGCGCCATGGTGTTGCCCGTGGTGACACGCGGCAGCACCGAACCATCCGCAATCCGCAGACCGCCGATCCCATGCACCGCGAGCTTGGCATCGACGACCGACATGTCGTCCGCCCCCATCTTGGCGGTGCCGCACTGATGCCAGTAGGTAACCGCAGCATCACGGATGAATGCGTCGTCGATCTGCCGACCGGCCCCAGGGATGCGTTCGGCGCTGACGAACGGCTGGAAGGCGTCGCTGCTGCCGAGTTCCCGACAGAGTTTCACGCAGGCCCGAGCCGCCTCGAGGTCGCGCGGATCCGACAGCATGTTGGCATCGACGACCGGCCTGTCGTTTGGCTCTGAAGAACTCAGACGTATCCGACCTCGACTAAAGGGCTGGGCAAGCCCAGCGAACATCGTCCAGCCATGGACCGGAACTCCTAACTGTGCCGTTCGCTCACTCGGGACAGGGAACTCCACCTGGCAGAAGAGCAAGTCCGGCTCTGTAAGGTCGGGACGGCTTTTCCAGTAGAGCTTCGCTTCGCTACCGCTGTTGCGCGGGGGAATCGGCTCACGGTACTCCCAAGTGCAGCCAAACGAGACGTGATCCTGCAGATTGCGGCCGACGCCGGGAAGATGCTGGACGACGGGAATGCCGAGCCGCGTCAGCTCGTCGCGATCGCCGACGCCGGAGAGCATGAGCAGCTTCGGCGTATTGATCGCACCGGCCGAGATCACGACCTCCGTGCTCGCCTTGATAGCCGAGATCGAGCCGGCTCGTTCGAGCTCCACGCCGATGGCGCGGTGTCCCTCGAACAGCACGCGCCGAACGACCGTATTGGTGAGGATCGTCAAGTTCGGACGATCGGCGATCGGCCGGACATAGGCCCGATACAGGGAGTGTCGTCGTCCCTCGCGAACCAGCATGTCGGTATAGGCAACTCCGCCGACGCCTTCCATCATCTCACCATTGGGATGATCGAAACGAGGGATGCCGAGACCTTCCGCCGCATCGAGCAAGGCACCGGCGATCGGGCTCGGGTCCTTAGCGGGTTGGACCCAGACCGGCCCGGTGGTACCGCGGTACTTGGGATCCGGCTTGCCCTGCCAGTTCTCGATCCGACGATAGATGTCGAGAACCGAGTCGTAGTTCCATGCGGGATCGCCCGTCTCCGCCGCAAAATGGTCCCAGTCGCTGCGGTGGCCGCGCGCCCATACCATGACGTTCACGCTAGAGCCGCCGCCGAGGCCCTTGCCCATCGACATCGGGAGGGCCCGGCCGCCGAGATGCGGGTTGGGCTCGGCCTGGAACCCCCAGTCGCGATCCGTGCCGAGATTGGTCGGCCACAGAGCGGGATCCAGCACGGACTCCGCTTCGTCGTCGCGCCCGGCCTCGATCAGAAGTACGGCACAGGCTGGGTTCTCGGCCAGCCGGCGCGCGATCACCGATCCCGCCGCGCCGGCGCCGCAGATGATGAAGTCGTAAGTGGTCTTGAGGTTGGCTTTGCGCTCCGCCTGGTTTTCACGCGCGCGCCTTTCCAGGCCCCCGGCATCGCCGGGGGCAGAGTTGTCAGTCATCGGTTGCTCTTTCGATTTCGGCGCTGGGCCGTTCAGGGGGCCGCGCGGGACGCGGCGGGCCGGCTACTTCGCTGCAGCAGCGGCTTGGCGAGCGGCCTGGTCGATCACATCGGCGACGACCTTGGGCTGGGTCATGAAAAGCGCATGGCTGGCCGAGACCTTGGTGACCTTGGCGCCGATGCGCTTGGCCATGTGATCCAGCATCGCCTGATCGAAGGCCTTGTCCTTGCTGGCGATCACGGCCCAGCTCGGCTTGGTGCGCCAGGCGGCGTTCTTCAGCTTGGTGCCGAAGGCCGAGAGGTTGATCGGCACCTGCGAGTCCCGCATGAAGGCGACATCCGCATCGGAGACATCGTGGGCGAAGCCGGCCTTGAACTTCGCGCTATCGACGAAGGCGAAGNTTGATCGGCACCTGCGAGTCCCGCATGAAGGCGACATCCGCATCGGAGACATCGTGGGCGAAGCCGGCCTTGAACTTCGCGCTATCGACGAAGGCGAAGCCGTCCTGCGCCTTGTCGAGGACGAACTCGGTCGCCGGGGCGAACCCCTCGTACTGCTGGGCCGTCGTCTCGCCGGCATCGGGGGAGAGCGCCGAGACATAGACGAGGCCGGTGACCTTCGGATCGACGCCCGCTTCGGTGATGACGGTGCCGCCCCAGGAATGGCCGACGAGGATCGTGGGTCCGTCCTGCCTGTCGAGCGCCCGCTTGGTGGCGGCGACGTCGTCTTCGAGCGAGGTCAGCGGGTTCTGGACGATCGTCACGCGGTAGCCACGAGCGGTTAGCAGGTCATAGACGCCGCGCCATCCCGATCCGTCGGCGAAAGCGCCGTGAACCAGAACGACATTCTTGGCAGGCCGCGCCGTGCTCGCAGTCTGGGCGAGAGCGGCCTGCGACATGCCGCCGATGGCGGCTGCGGCGAGAAGGGTGTTGCGAATGGACTTGGTCATGAGAGCGCTCCTTTGACTTGAATATCGCAATAATTGTTATTGCGATAACATATTTGTCGGTTATCGCCATCCTTGTCAATCTGACATTTGTCGCGATATATGTTTTCGAGATCACTGTTCCGTGATCCGCAGTGAAAGGCCTGCCGATGACCGACGCGACCACCGCTCCGCCAGTGCCGCTGGAAGACCAGCTCTGCTTCTCGATCTATTCCGCCGAGATCGCGATCCAGCGGGCCTATAAGCCCTTGCTGGACGGTCTCGGGCTGACCTACCCGCAGTACCTCGTGCTCAACGTGCTCTGGCGCGAGGATGGCCAGACCGTTGGCGGCATCGCTCAGCAGCTTGCTTTGGAGTCGAGCACGCTGACGCCGCTGCTGAAGCGAATGGAGGCGGCCGGACTGCTGCGTCGCACCCGCAATCCCGAGAATGAGCGCCAGGTCATCATCGCGCTCACCCGGGAAGGCGACGCTCTTCGCTTTCGTGCCGGCTGCCTGAACGCAAATCTGCTCGAAGCGTCCGGCCAGACGGTTGGGCAACTCGGGAAGCTCAACCAGCTGATCCGGCAACTTCGCGATGCGATCTACGCCCATACCGGCGCCTTAGGCGTAGGAGAGCCAGGAATCGACCCCGGCCCCAGGGGCTAATGCTGAGGGCAGAGGCCGCCTAGACCGTCGGCACGCTCCCGCCATCGATGACGTATTCGGTCCCGGTGATGCTTCCGGCTCGGTCCGAGGCGACGAAAGCGATCAGGCTCGCGACTTCGTCGGTGCTGGCCGGGCGGCCGATCGGAATTCCGCCAAGCGAACCCATGATCATCTTCGTGCTTGCCTCGACGCTGACGCCCTGTTGCTCGGCGAGGCGCTCGGCGAAGTGAACAGACCCCTCAGTAGCAATCCATCCGGGCGAGACACGGACGACCCGCACGCCTCTGGGGGAGATCAGCTTCGAGAGGCTCTTGCTGTAGGAAGCGAGTGCCGCCTTCGCCGCCGCATAACCGATCGTCGCTTCCGGCAGCGGCATGACGCGCTGGATGGAGGTGACGTGGACGACGACACCGCTGCCTTGTTCCGTCATCGCCGGCACCAGCTCGCGATCGAGGCGAACGGCCGGCATCAGGTTTAGATCCAGCTCCTTGCGCCATTCCTCATCGGTGAGCGCCTCATACCCGCCCGCCGGGGCCGACGAGCCACCCAGCATGTGCACGATGATGTCGACGCCGCCCAAACGCTCCCGTACGGCCTGTGCCAGCTGCGCGCAGCCCTCCGGCGTCGTGAGATCGACGCCGACGAACATCTCGGCCGGCAGGTCCTCCGGCTTCGACCTGGCGCTGGTCAGGACCTTGGCCCCCAGCTCGCGGAAGAGCTTGACGGTCGCGGCGCCTGCGCCGCGTGTGCCGGACGTCACGAGCGCCCGCTTGCCTTCGAGGCTGATGAACGGGTTCACAGGGTGATCTCCAGCTCGCCGATCATGTCCCCTTCCAAGCGGAAGAAATAACGCAAGTCGATCGGGCTGCCCGGGAAGTCGCCCGCGACGTGGCAGGTGACGACGGTGCGGCCGCGCTCATGGGCGATCGCGATCGGGGTCGACGTCGCGGTGAATTTCTTCGAGTAGTCCACCTTCCACTGACGGATCTCGTCGCGACCGGTGTGAACGTGGTTTTCGTCCCGGACAGCAGCGTTGTCCGAAAAGCAGTCGGCCATCGCTTGAGGATTGGGATCGAGATCGGCAGTAAAGTACCGCGCGATCGGCGTAGCAAATTCAAGGGACATTATTATACTCCTCATGTGATGGCATCGGTAGATTTTGCCGCCGACTGATCTGCTCAGATCTTTCCTCTGCGGTTGCTTCCACGGACATCAACTTAGCGATGGACAACGAGATTGATAATCGGGATAAAATGGGATGAAACGTTGCGAAATTCGGGACAATGATCGGCCATAACCTCATCGAGCTGGATGCCGTCATGGCGGTCGCACGTCGGAAGTCGTTCCGGGCGGCGGCCGTGGAACTCCAGGTTTCCACGACGGCCCTGAGCAACCTGATCGCGAAGTTCGAGAAGCAGCTCGGCGTCCGCCTGTTCAATCGGACGACCCGGAGCGTCTCGCTCACCGATGCAGGGCGCAACTTCGTCGAACAGATCGGACCTGCGCTGGTCGACATCCACAGCGCCATGGACAGCGCGATGTCTCAGCAGGAGGTGCCGTCCGGGACGATCAGGATCAACGCGTTCCCGACAGCAGCCCGGGAGATCCTGGAGCCTCTCGTACTGGAGTATCTGCGCCGATATCCGCAGGTGCATATTGACCTCGTGACCGAGGGGCGCCTGCTCGACGTCGTCGCCGATGGCTTCGATCTTGGCGTCAGAAGCGCGGATTTCGTGCCCAGCGACATGATCGCTGTTCCGATCGGCCAGGCCCGATCCTACGTCGTCGTGGCCTCACCGACCTATCTGGAGACGCATGGCACGCCACGCGTGCCACTCGATCTCCTCAATCACACCTGCATCCGCATCCGGCTGCCCAATGGCGGCATCTACAAGTGGCACTTCGAGAAAGATGGCCAGCCGGTCCAGATCGACGTCAAAGGACCCATAACCCTCGACGAGGCCAGCCTTTCTCGTACCGCCGTCCTACGAGGGATCGGCCTGGGTCTGTTCATGGAATCGGACGTTCGTGAAGACCTCGCAACTGGCCACGTGATCCGCGTCCTCGATGACTGGATGAAGCCCGTGGCGCCGCTGTGCCTCTACTACCCTGGTCGAAAGAACCCTTCCGCTGCGTTCAAGCAATTCATCAACCTCGCACGCGAATTTACATCGGGCTTGAATGCTGGCCTCAGGTGACAAAGTAGCCTGACTGCATCGCGACGAAAGTCCGCTTTTGGGCAAGTGTCGAGAGTCAGCTAATGGCGCATCGCGGCCGACGGATGTGAGCTGCCGCTGTTGCTTTCGAGCCTGGACTCAAGCGCGAGCCGCTCTGTGCCGTCGCCGCGCGACGGATTGTCGACATGTCGGCAAGAGCTCCTTCACATCGACGGGGCAATATCCGCGCGGACGCGCGCTTCGGCGCGTGCAAGCAGGCATCGACGACGGCATGTCCGACCCGGCATTGAGGCACATTCGTGATCAGACTTTCCTTCATCCCCGCCAGCCTTGTCGTCGCGGTCGGCCTCGCCATCGCCCCGCTCGGTTCCGCTCATGCGCAGCCGCGCTTCGACAACCACCGTGACGGCACGTTCCTGCGCTTCCTGAATGCCGGCGCGCCCGGTGCCCCGCGCAGCATTCCGCCGATGCTTGCCATGAGCTTCGGCGGCGCGCCGGTCCACGCGGTCATGGACACGGGCTCGACCGGCATCGTCGTCGCAGCCGCGAGCATTCCGGGCATCGACGCGCTCATCCAGATCGGGCCGGGCACGCTGACCTATTCGAGTTCGGGGCGGATCATGCGCGGCCGCTGGGTGGCGACGCCGGTCACGATCGGCGGCGCCGGCGACGCCCGTGTCGTTACCAAGCCGCTGCCCGTGCTCGCGGTCGAGCGCATCGACTGCGCGGACAATGCTCGCGACTGCACGCCTAGCGATGCGCCGCGCAATGTCGCGATGATCGGCATCGGCTTCGCCCGCGAGAGCGACCATCAAGGGCAGAGCACGCCCGACAAGAACCCGTTCCTCAATCTGCCAGGGATGGGCAGCATGGACACGCCGGGTACGGCGCGCCGCGGCTATGTCGTGACGCGAGAGGGCGTCCATGTCGGACTGACGTCCGCGAACACGCGCGGGACCTTCGGCTTCGTGAAGCTCGGCAAGGCCGCGGACGGCAAGGACTGGGCGCCGCTGCCGGCCTGCGTCGCTCTCGACGGAACGGATCCGGCCTGCGGCACGGCCCTGATCGATACCGGCGTCTCGGTGATGTACCTGACCGTTCCGGCCGACCGCGAGGCGGGTCGCACCGTTTCGGCCTCCCCCGGCGGGATGACGCTGGCACCCGGCACGAAGCTCTCGATCCGCTTCGGTGCGGAGGGCGAGGCGCAGCCGCCGGGCTACGGCTTTGCAGCGGCGGACGCGGGCGATCCGGCGACGCCGGGCCGCATCGTGCTGGTCGGCGGCAAGAACCGGCCGACCTTCGTCAACACAAGCGTCCACGCGCTCAACGTGTTCGACTATCTGTTCGATGCCGACGGCGGCTATGTCGGCTTCCGTCGCATCGTCCCGTAAGGGCGCCTCCGGCGCCGGACGCGCGTCACGACTGCGGGTAGCGCTCCAGCAATTCCTTGGCGCGCGCGAGCGTCAAGTTCAACATGCGCTGGTGCTGGGCGGCGGTTGTGCCGCTGCCGAAATTCCACTCCGCGCCGACCAGGTCGAACTTGCAGTCCGCGTCGCGGAAGCCGAGACAGGCGCGCTGCGCTGCGACGAGGTCCGCCTGCCAGGCCTTCTTCTGGTGGGTGGAGAGATCGGTGTTGGCCGCGACCACGGCCTGCGTCTTGCGATAGGCTGCGTTGAGCGCGCCATCGGCCTGCGCGAAAGCCTTCTGCAGGCAGTGGTCGAGCTCATAACCGCCGGCCGCGGCGCAAGCGGCCGGCACTGTGCCGAACTGCTGCGCGGGTGGCGATCCGAGACTGTGGCCTGCCCCCTGAAAAGTGGCCCTCCCTGAAGTAGGCTTTTTGAGCCTTTGGAGGATGCCCGCGATGCCGCAGAAGAAGCACAAGCCTGAAGAGATCGTCGCGAAGCTGCGGCAGG